>CAVXXV010000001.1:0-79513 GCA_963765755.1 uncultured Acidobacteriota bacterium
TGTTGAAAAATCTCCATTCCACATTGACCCCGGCCAGGGGGTTTTGAGTGTAAACAAACCGGCCAGGCTGTTAGAAGCAGACCAGGTTGTGCCTGAGTGTGACCGAGGGGCAAGAATGAGTTGTATCCGTTGAGAACTAAGTCAGGATGAGAGTGTCGGGGGCGTGATCTTTCGCGGTGCCAGCATGATTAGTGAGATGCCGATGATGACGAGCACAGCCACGCCGATCAACTCTCCGCGTGCGATGAGATTGTGCAATGCCTGGAACGCCATCAGCGCAGCGTGGGCAAGGCTCGACCATGCGGTGAAAGCGATGAGGCTGCGATTTGCCGAGGGGTCACGGGCGGCCAGCAGCAGGAAAATGCCGAGCGTCACATACACGCTCAGCATCATTGCCAGAGCAGGTTCTTGCCGCGTGAACATGATCAGCGGGTAAACCAACGCGCAGAAGATCAATCCCACCACGATCAATACAACCTTCAGTGCGCGATCTCGACGCATAGTGTGCCTCCTTGGCAAAGCGCTTTTCGTGAGAAGTTTATACGGGGTAGATGCATTGGAAGTTCCCGGCCCGCGCTGCGCCTTCGCCTAAGATGAGACCCTATCCCTCCGATGCGCCAGGGTGTTATTCTGCGCGGTTGTTCAGGCTTTGTCATGCGCTTGCTTCCACGCATTGCGGCGCTCCTAATTGTTCTCCTCGCTTTCGCCAGCACAAGATCGTCTTCAGGTGGTTTCCAGTACTCCGTTACCCAAGAATCTTCTGGCAAGGTTGGGTGCCGGTAAGCGGGTGAGCTGTCCTCAGGATGGCGGCACGCTGTCGACACGAACTGGCGAATGACTCACGAAGTGATAGCCCTGAAAGCAGACGGAACCCCAAGAGCCACCATCGACCTAGACAAAGTGCCAGGGATGGGATTGGCCTTTATCGAGGATTTTGCTCCTGGTCCAGATGGAGAAATCTATGTGGCTGCGAAGAAGATAGTAGCCACGCACTCTGCAGTGGATCGGAAGGGACAAATTTACGAACGTTCCCATGAAGAGGATCCGCAGCTTTGGGTGCTTCGATTCTCAGATACGGGCCGGGTGCTTGCTACCACGCCCATAGAAGCAGAGTTTGCATATGTGCACCTTGGGGTGTTTCCCTCGGGCTTCTTTTTGGTTGTCGGTTATCTTTCTGTGGCGAGCCTCCCTGGGAAGCCACTGCCTGTGCCCGACGTGATACCGTATGCGGCGATTTTTTCACGCGACGGGAAGTTGATACGACAAGTGGACCTACCGAATACGGTACTGATGCCGGAACCACGAGATTACGGGACCGTAGAGCAGCAGGTGCCTATGTTAGGCGCAGATGGAAACATGTATGTTGTGGTGGAACCAAGTGAAAAGCCAGCTCTCACGGTGGTACATCCGGATGGCGCTGTATCTGGCACTGTACCGCTTCGAATTCCCGATGGCTACACGCTCACGGACACTCAGTTGGCTGGTCAACGGCTAATTGCAAACGCCAACGAGATTAAGCTGCGAAATGGCCTTCAAGAACTCGTTGAGCTAGACGTGCGCACAGGCGATTTGGTAAACGTGCATTCCTTACCGGAAGTGGGCTTGCGGCTTTCCTGTCAGACAAATCCCCAAGGAATTGTGGTTCTTGGTCGTAGCGGCTTGGATACATTGGTGGTTGGCGGTGACGACAAGTCCAAACGCCACTAATGCTTTATGAACGTGAGTTGCGGGAATGCTGGGACCTTTTGCTGGAGTCAGCTAAGTTTAGCTACCTCGGTTGACGGGCGAGGACGTCCGCCGCTCCATCGAATGTCTCTCATGAGCTAAGGGCTAAACCGCTAAGAGCTAAAAGCCGACCTCTCACCAAACCCTGCACGCATTCTCCGCCACCATCGGCTGTCCTGCCTTACAGCCCCAGGCTTTCTGGAACTCGGGCATGTTCTGCACTACGCCGTTGATGCGGTACTTGCCGGGGGAGTGCGGGTCGATGGTGACCAGCGTGCGTGAGAATTCGGGGCGGCGCTTTTCGCACCACACGCGGCCGAACCCCAGGAAGAACCGCTGCTCGGGCGTGTAGCCGTCGATCTTCTCGGCGGCTTTGCCGGTTTTGTCTTGCGCGATCATCTGCTCAAGCGCGGCCAGCGCGACGCGGGCGCCACCGTTATCAGCCGTGTTTTCGCCTAGCGTTAATCTGCCGTTCAGCTTCAGGTCGTCGATCGCGACGAAGTTGCCGTACTCGTTGGCGACGCAGGTGGCGCGAGTTTCAAATTCTTTTCCGTCTTTCTCCGTCCACCAATCGCGCAGGTTGCCCTGCGGATCGAATTTGCGGCCCTGGTCGTCGAAGCCGTGCGTGAGTTCGTGTCCGATCACGACGCCAATGCTGCCCATATTCACGGCGTCGTCCATTTTCTTATCGAAGAAAGGCGGTTGCAGAATCCCGGCGGGAAACACAATCTCGTTCCTCGAGCCGTTGTAGTAGGCGTTGACGGTGGGCGGCGTCATGCCCCACTCCTTGCGGTCGAGCGGCTTGCCGATCTTCGCGACCTGGCGTTTCGACTCGAAATCGTTCGCGCGCAGAAGGTTTCCAATCAGGTCGCCGGGCTTGATTTCTAGTGAGCTGTAGTCGCGCCACACGTCGGGATAGCCGATCTTGTTGCGGATGGCTTCGAGCTTGACCTTGGCTTGTTTCTTGGTGTCGTCGGACATCCAGGGCAAGCCTTTGATGTCCTGGTCGAGCGAGACTTCGAGCGCGTCGACCATCTTCAGCATGCGGGCTTTGCCGTCGGCGCCGAAAGTTTCTTCCACATATTTCTGGCCGAGGGCTTCGCCGAGCGCGCCGTCGGTGGCGTCGACACAGCGCTTCCAGCGGGCCTGGATTTCCGACTGGCCGGTGAGTTGCTGCTGCATCTTGAAATTGGCGTCGACAAAGGGCTTCGAGAGCCAGGGTGCGGTGGAGTCGAGCAGGTGCCAACTGACGTAGGTCTTGAGCGAGTCGAGCGACTCGGAGTCGATGACCGAGTTGACCTGCTTGAAGAACTCGGGATTGGCGACGTTGAGTTCGCTGAACTGCGGCGCGTTGACGGCGGTGAAGTAGCGGTTCAGCGAGAAGTTCGGCGCGGCGGCGACGATTTCATCGCGTTTCATCTTGTGGTCGCGGTTCTTGGGATCGCGGCGCAGGGTGCGGTCCATCTCCGCCTTGGCGAGCGCGGTCTCGATGCGCAGGATGGTTTGCGCGGCGTCGGCCGCCTCGGCAGGCTTCTTTCCGGCAAGGGTAAACATCTGGGTCACGTAGTCGACCAGATGCTGTCGCATCTCTTTGTGCTTGTCGTCGTCCTTGATGTAGTAATCGCGGTCGGGCAGAGTGAGGCCGCCCTGATCGAGGTAGGCAATCACCGTGTCGGCGTTGTGCAGATCGGAAGAGGAGTAGAAAGCGAACAGAGCGTTGGCACCGATCATGTGGTTGTGGGCGATGACGTCGATGAAGTCAGCCTTGTTCTTCACAGTGGCGATGCGGTCGAACTCTGGCTTAAGCGGGTCGAGGCCCTTTGCGTCGGCGGACTTCTCATCCACGCAGGCGCCATAGTAGTCGCCAATCTTCTGCTCGATGGCGCTGCGGTTCGGGCCGCCGGTGGATGCTTTCTCCAGGATGCCGCGCAGCGTGACGAGATTGCGCTCGTAGAGTTCGGTGAAGCTGATCCACTCGGTCTGGTCGGCGGGGATCTCGGTGTTCTTGAGCCAATTGCCGCAGGCGTATTGGTAGAAGTCGACGCAGGGGTCGATGGTCTTGTCGATGGCTTCGATGCTGAAGCCGGGAGACATTTTGTCATTTGGAGACTGGGCGAGGGCGGCGATGGACAAAACGATTATTGCCAGGAAGGAACTCTTTAGCGTTTGCACAATCACCTCGCAGGATGGACAGAGGATTGTAGGGTGCGGTTTGTTAGACGGACAAGGGGCTGGAAGGTTGACGGGGACGATGGAAAAGCCTTTAACCGCTAAGGCCGCTAAGAAAGGCCGCGAAGGACGCAAAGGATAGCAATGAGAGTCTTCGCGATCTTTGCGGTTAAAGGCTTTTAGTGGTCGGCGCTGACACAGTTCCTGCAGAGGACCAGTCTCACGTGGATTTGTGTCAGCCGTCACCGGAGGCAAGGATAAAGTCGGGATATCTTGCGTTGATGAAATCATTCGACCCGACACCGGAAATCATTGGGGCCGCCATCAAGGTTCATCGGAACCTCGGGCCTGGCTGCTCGAGTCTGCTTATGAAGCCTGCCTTGCGCATGAGCTACAACTGGCCGGAATGCGTGTCGATCGGCAGAGGGCGGTTCCTTTGATTTATGGTGCGGTCAAGCTCGAATGTGGATTCAGGGCAGACCTAGTGGTTGAGCAGCGCGTGGTTGTCGAGCTGAAGTGCAAGGACGCAATCCACCCGGTCGACGAGGCTCAACTTCTTTCTCATCTTCGGCTTTTAAATATTTCCATCGGCCTTCTCATCAACTTTCATGTTGTGCTGCTCAGGGACGGCATCCGTCGGATGGTTAACAATTATTGTGCTGTCAAAGAAGAGCTTTTAACCGCAAAGGGCGCTAAGAAAAAGCACGGCTCGCTTTCGGTCAAGAGCTTTTCTGCCGATACCCAGTCCAGGTCGAGCGCGAGGCATCCCACTGCAGCGTATAATCGTGGTCATCACATTGAATTGAGGTTGCGCAGTCGATGACCCCCACCAATGGCACGCCCGCAAACGGTTCCGCGTCTAACGGCAACAATGGAAAAGGCGAAGTTCCCAAGCCTCGCGCCGAATGGCTGGCCCGTCGCAAAGCTGAGAATCAGGACGGCAACTTCTCCCAGATGCATTACGCCCGCAAGGGCCTGATCACCGAGGAGATGGTCTACGTCGCCGAGCGCGAGAAGATCACGGCGGAACTGGTGCGCGACGAAGTCGCCCGGGGCCGCATGATCATTCCTGCGAACGTGAACCATCCGGAACTGGAGCCGATGTGCATCGGGGTGGCTTCGCTTTGCAAGATCAACTCGAATATTGGGAATTCGGCGGTGACCTCGAATATTGACGAGGAACTCAAGAAGCTGCACACGTCGGTGCACTACGGAGCCGATACGGTCATGGACCTGTCGACGGGCGGCGAGATTCATGAAATCCGCGAGGCGATTCTGCGGCACTCCCCGGTGCCGATCGGTACAGTTCCCATCTACGAAGCGATTTCGCGGGTGAAGCGCGTGGAAGATCTTAACGCGAGCGTGATGCTGGAAGTGATCGAGGAGCAGGCGGCGCAGGGCGTCGATTATATGACGATCCATGCGGGCGTACTGATCCAGTACCTGCCGATGGTGTCGAAGCGCATTACGGGAATCGTCAGCCGGGGGGGCGCGATTCTTGCGCAGTGGATGGCGTATCACCACAAGCAAAACTTCCTGTACGAGTGCTTCGAGGACATCTGCAAGATCTTGAAGAAATACGATGTAAGCTTCTCCCTGGGGGACGGGTTGCGGCCCGGGTGTATTGCCGATGCCAGTGACGAGGCGCAGTTTGCCGAACTGAAGACGCTGGGCGAGTTGACCAAGATCGCGTGGAATCATGACGTGCAGGTGATGATCGAAGGGCCCGGCCACATTCCCATCGACAAGATCAAGGAACAGGTCGAGAAGGAAAACGAGCTTTGCTATGAGGCGCCCTTCTACACGCTCGGGCCGCTGGTGACCGATATCGCGCCGGGATACGACCACATCACGTCGGCGATTGGCGCGGCGATGATCGGGTGGTACGGGGCCGCGATGCTTTGTTACGTCACGCCGAAGGAGCACCTGGGGCTGCCCAACGACAAGGACGTGAAGGACGGCATCATCGCATACAAGATTGCGGCGCACGCGGCGGACGTGGCGCGGCATCGGCCGGGAGCGCGCGATCGCGACGACGCGCTCAGCTATGCGCGCTACAAGTTCGATTGGGAAAAGCAGTTTGCTCTGTCGCTCGATCCGGAAACGGCGCGATCGATGCACGACGAGACGCTGCCCGACGACTACTACAAAGAAGCGGCGTTCTGCTCGATGTGCGGCCCGAAATTCTGCTCGATGAATTATTCGTCGAAGGTGGACGAGTACAACAAGCAGGTGCACGGGCTGGAGAAGAAGGATTATTCGGAGCTGGTAGAGAAACTGGTAACGCTTAAGTAGAAGCTGACCTCAGTGGACGAAGCCACTATTTTTCAACTTACGTGGCACGACTGACGTCGTGCCCTTCCCGATATCCTGTGACATAGTTCTTACTTGAACTCCGCTACGCCGTCCCAGACCAACTGCACCGCGATTGCCAGGATGAGGAATCCGAAGATGCGGCTAATCGCGCCAACTGCGACTGGTCCCAGGCGGTCTACTAGCGGTCCGCCCAGCCTCAAGAAGAGGTAGACCGTAAGGGCGAGGGCGGCGATGCCGATCACCATGCCGAGGTAGGCGGTCATGCTGTCGACGTGGGCGGCCAGGCCCATGACTACGCCGATCGATCCCGGGCCGGAAAGCATTGGCATCGCCATCGGGGTCAAGGAGATGTCTTCCTTGGTGGCAGCCTCGTCGTTTTCTTCCTGCGTCATGCGCTGTCCTCCCGTCACCATTCCCCAGGCGGTGTTCGCCACGATCAGGCCTCCGGCGATCTGTAGAACAGGAAGCGAGATGCCGAAGAAATTCAGGACGAAGCGGCCGAAGAACATGAAGGTTACCAGGATCACGAAGACGTAGAAGCCGGTTTTGAGGGCGGCGCGGTAGCGGTCTTTGGGCGTGAAGCCCGACGTAATCGAGAAGAAGAGCGGGATTCCGCCGAACGGGTTCACGATGGGAAACAGCGCGAGGAATGTTGCGGTCGCCGCCGCCGGGATGGTCAGAAGCAGGTGCTGGATGGCATTCGACGCTCTCATAGTTCTGTTCGGACCGAGTTGCGGAGTTCGAGTTGGCGCAATTGCTGAGTCGCGCGCAAAGTTCGGCCATGATACGGGTCCGTGATGCAAGCGGTCAACCGGGCAGCGCTTGTAAATAACTGAGACACAGCAACTTGAGCGCCTGCCGTTGGGCGCGGCGGAAAACGTGAATCGACATTAATTGACATGTCATCTATTTCTGCATGGCAACGCAACCGCCTCGAAAAACCAAAAGTTTGCGGGATGAGATTCGGCAGTCGAAGCCGTTTGATTCTCCTGCGCAGGAGGCAATTCTCGCTTTGTACCGGACCAGCGACATGTTGCGACGGCGTTTTTCGCAGCTCGTCGAGCCGCATGGAATTTCGCTGCAGCAATACAACGTGCTGCGCATTTTGCGGGGGGCGGGCAAGGCGGGGACCCCAACACTGGACATTGCCGATCGCATGATCGAGATGACGCCGGGCGTCACTCGCCTGCTCGACAAGCTTGAGGCCAAGCACCTGGTTCGGCGGGAGCGCTGCCCGGAAGATCGACGACAGGTTCTGTGCTGGATCACGCCGCAAGGGTTGCGATTGCTGGCTGCACTCGACGCCCCTCTGGCGGCGGCGGGGGCCAGTTCGATGGAACCGCTTGCAACTGCTGAGCAGCGGGCGCTCATCAATACGCTCGAAAAACTCCGGGGACATTGGGGGTAGTTTTTTCCGGAAATACATGACTAGTCAACCAATCTCGGTGATACATAACAGGAGTTGCTGAGAAGCCACAAAAGTATCCGGCCTGAATCCGTCCAAATTGCGGACGGAGTCAAGACGGGGCACCCCGTTTAAGGATGAATTGCTTTGATCGAAGTCGCTTTAGGAGTGGGAATTCTGAGGAGGAATGAATGTTTCGCAAACTGCTGGCAACCTCGAACGACTGGACTTTGACTCTGCTTCGCCTGGTGATGGGCGTTGTGTTCTTCATGCACGGCGCACAGAAAATGCTGGGCTGGTTCGGCGGCTATGGCTTTTCAGGAACCATGGGATTCTTCACGAACATGATGCACATCCCTGCCGTTTTTGGCTTTCTGGCTATCTGCGCGGAATTTTTGGGCGGGATGGGCCTGATCGTTGGGGCGCTCACTCGCGTCGCGGCGTTTGGCATCGCCACCAATATGGTGGTGGCCATCCTGATGGTGCACGCGCAGGTTGGCTTCTTCATGAATTGGACCGGGCAACAAAAAGGCGAGGGCTTCGAGTATCACCTGCTCGCGATCGCCATCGCCGCGGTTCTGATGGCGCGAGGCGGGGGAGCGTTTTCGGTAGATCGCACGCTCAGCGCGCAGGTGCAGTGAAAGCTTACTCGGAGTAACGCTTGACGTCAGAGGGCGGCGGCAACTTCGCCTCGTGCTGGGCAGGTTTGCGGTTATAGAAGATGACGGTGTCCTCGGCAATCCGGCCGTCGTCGGATGCTGAGCGGTGGCGGGGCGCGGCAGCAGGGTTACTCTGGGACGCGGAAGGGCTTGCTGGTCCCGCAATCGTCTTGCGGCCGCCGGCGAGACTGGCGGCAGGAGGAGCGCCCTGATGGGAAGCATCCGTCCTTGAGGCCTGCGCAGATGGCAGGAAGAGCCCAGGATTCGCGCTCGTGACCGGTTTAGGCTTAGGGGGCGCAGCCACCGGAGGCCGCACGGCGACGACCGTTGCGACCAGTCCAGCCAGTACCAGCAAAGCGAGAGTGACGGAGGCCGTACGCCACAGCTTCGGTCCCGACTGAAATGCTACCTTGTAGGATTTTTTCGGGCCGCGGATTCTTTGTTTGGGAGGAGCGGGACGATACAAAAAGAGCTTCGGCTCCACCCGCTCGGGAACGATCGGAATTTCTGAAGCGTGCTGCGTAACCGCGATCCGCTTGATGCGTTCCAAGGAATGAGGAATGCGAGCAGCTGCAGCCTTGAGTTCAACTGACTTAATTTCAACCGGCGCTGCGCTGATCGGCATCTCCTTCACCATTGGCGTTTCGGCCACCGGCAACTGTTCTGTTGCCGCCAACAGGGACGGTGCGGCGATCGGCGAAGGAAGCTCTTCAGCTTTGGGAGAAGTCTCTATTGCGGGCGAAGTCAGAGTCTGCGCTTCTAACTCGCACAGGAGCGGGTCATCCTCTTCTTCAAAAGGACGACCTTTTACCTCTACGACCGCGACTTCAAGCTTTGGCTTGATCTCGGCCACTGCTGCCACGACCGGCTCCGGGATACGGAACTCGACCACCTGCGGGACCAGGGGAACAACACGCATCGGGCGCGAGCGTTCGTCGAGCGCACCGGGAGCGACAAAAATCCAAAGATCCTCGCTCTCCTTTACCACCGCGGCTTTGGTGATGACGTCTTCGGGCGCGCACTCTTCCAGGCACACTTCGAGATCCGCCGGGCCGGTGGGAACGTGACCAGGAGCAACCGTCTCGACCCGGAATCCACGCGACCGCAACTGCATGGAAAGTTCCAGGGAGTCGTCTGCAGACTTCGTGATGATGCGAGCCAGGGGCATTGGGCCTTCGGTATGGGCACCACCCATCAGGAAAGAGAAGGGCAGCAGTTATAAAAGCGGGGAGACCAGATCCGGAGAGAGGTTGCCAGCTCCCCGGCCATCACCGTGGAGGCAGTTTAACCCAACTTGACCCTGGGTTCCAAGACAAACACTCGTGTGCAAAGATTTGCAGATTCAGCGGTAACTCTCTAGGACGCGCGTAGATCGCTGGATTGCTGAGGCGAGCACGGCGATCTGCTGGCGGGTTCGCTCCAGATCACCGGCCTCGATCGCTTCGTTAACGCCCGGAATAACGACGGCGGCATAGCCAGTGTATTGGCCCGGTGCATAGATGGCGTGCTTATACCAGGGACGATTGGGCAGGCCCTCTGGAACAAGCAGGGCGCGTTCAGCGTCGCGCAGGGAGTGATTCAGCTTGGAGGTGTCCTCGGGTGGTTTGCGCTCCTTCGCCAGAATCTTGGCACCAGCCTCCTCGAAATGCTTAGCGGCTTCTGCCGCCGGCGAGAAATCGGGCGCCTTCGCGCCGAACTTGCCTTCGGCCTTCTTCTTCGCGCCATCAATGTAGGCGAGAATCTCTTTGCCGTATTCTTCGTAATCGTAGGGCAGGACGTCGGCATTAGCCATGCGCACGGCCTCGAGTCCGTAGACGCGAGCCATCTCCTGCTCGTAAACAAAATTGGGATCGCCAAATTTCTTGAACCAGTTGAAATTGTCGAAGACCGAGTGATACACCCCATAGGATCCGGTCGAGCCCACGTCGGTTGATGGAACGCCGAGATGCTGCAGGAAGACGGTGTAGTCGGAACCACTGCCTAGATCGCCCACGGAAACATCCGTGTGCGCCTGCGCGGCGGGTGGACGGAACGTGCTGCTGGAAGTTTCCTGCGGATTGAAGATGTCGGTTCCCGATTGCGTCGCTTTGCGCCACGCCTCGTAGACGGTTCCGCCTTGAGGACTCTGCACGGACTTCGTGACATCGCGAAGAAACTGCTTGAGGCTGGGCACGGAGGATGCGCCGAATTTTGGACCCGACACCGCGACGTCCATGTTGAAATAGGCGGCCGCTTGCGTGAGATCTTCGGCGTGCTGCTCGCCCCATTCCGTTGAGCCGATCAGGCCTTCTTCCTCAGCATCCCAACTGCCGAAAACCAGCGTGCGCTTCGGTTTCCATCCCGACTTAAGCAACTCGCCCACTCCATGGACGGCTTCAAGCATGGCGGCCGTTCCGCTGTTGGGATCGACCGCGCCGTAGACCCAGGCATCCCGGTGATTGCCTGCTACGACCCATTCGTCGGGCGATTCTGTGCCGCGAACTTTTCCGATGACGTCCCAGATCGTGCGGAACTGGTAGTCCTGCTTAAGGTGGAGTTTGATTTTTACAGGTCCGGGACCGACGTGGTAGGTGAACGGGAGCGAGCCTTGCCAGTCGCGCGGCGACTCAGGTCCTCCGAGATGCTCCAGCACGGGCCAGGCATCGCCGTAGGAAAGTGGAGTCGAGGGGATCTTGGGGAGCTGCGCCGACTGGTCCACGGGAATGCGCTGCGCGTCGGGCAAGTTCGGGATGGAGGCTATGCCGGGAGTCGTGGGGTCGCCGGGAAACTGAAACATGTAGCCGACCGAGCCGCGCTGTGCACCGGTATCGGGACGCCACGGGCCTTGCGGATATTTGTCGCCGCGCTTCCAACCATCGTCCGCCGGATCCGAGTAGATGATCACACCAGCGGCGCCGTGTTCCTGCGCTACGAAAACTTTCACTCCTCGAAAGTTCTGCCCGTAGCGCATCAGGACGATCTTGCCGCGCACATCGATTTTCATCTGCGCAAGTTTCTGGAAATCCTCCGGAGAGCCGTAATTGGCGTAGACCACGTCGGCTTCCACATCGCCGGAG
The DNA here is from genome assembly GCA_963765755.1 of uncultured Acidobacteriota bacterium. GTDB lineage: Bacteria > Acidobacteriota > Terriglobia > Terriglobales > Acidobacteriaceae > Gp1-AA133. The sequence goes on from CAVXXV010000001.1 coordinate 11,331, forward strand.
GGCGACATGCCGTTGTAGGGCGGGACCACGCGGGGATTGTCCTGGAAGGGATCGCCGTCGACGTGCTCGCGCGACGGGCCGTGCATGGTAACGCCTTCGGGAGCGGTGACGTCTACGCTCAGTTCGGTCGGGTAGTTGAACCAGACGCGGTATTCGACGATTTCGGTATCGAGTCCGGCCTCGCGGAATTTCGAGGCGACGTAGTCGGCGGTGGCTTTGTCTTCGGGGGATCCCGCGATGTGCGGTTCGCGGGTCAGAATGCGCAGGTGATCTTCGGCAAGTTTCGGGTCGGGAACGGCGAGGAAGCGGGTCTCGGCCTTGAGCTCCTGGCTTGCATCGCGGAAACCGAAGAGCACGCCGTCTGCTTTGCTGCCATCCGGAACCGGAGAACTGGCGCCGCTGAGATGGAACAGCAAAAGAGCACACGCCAGACCGCTGGCCGGGAAAATTTTCATGACGCTCCTGGAAGGAATGAGTGGGGATACCTTCGTGAATCTGCAATGAAGCGTGTCGTTCTCAAAGTTTTCGCAGGGCCTCGAGCGCTTCGGAAAGTGGAGGAAGTTCGTCGAGGCCATACACCTTGCTGAACGCGACCCGGGCGCTGCGATCGACGACGAAAATTGCGCGCTCGCTGGCTCCAGCATGCGGGGACTTCTCGCGGAACACTCCGTAGCTGCGGCTCACTTCTCCGTGCGGCCAGAAATCGCTGCACAGCGGGTAATCGAGCGGGCCGATCTCGCGCTCCCAGACGGTAGTGTTCATGATGGAGTCCACGCTGATGCCCACGACTTCTCCGCCGGGATCGAAGCGGGCGTGTTCCGCCTGGTATTCGGCCAATTGGCGGGCGCTCACAGATTCCCAATTTACCGGATAAAACGCGAGCACAACGCAGCCTTTCTCGAGTTGCTCGCGGAGGTGAAAGCGCTTCTTGACGCCGCCGACCAGGACGGGCAAATCAAAATCGGGCGCAGTTTCACCGGGCTGAATCAGGCTGCGAGTTGTTTCGGGAGTTACGCCTCTCACGACGGCCTCTGGCGAACGAATTAAGGATTGTACCGCGAGGGATTGGTCCGGACGAAAGTCAGTTTTCCGGCTATTCGCGAATCTGCCCGGTGCCGAAGACTTCGTATTTCGACGAAGTCAGTTCGGCCAGTGCAAATGGGCCGCGGCAGTGAAGTTTCTGCGTGCTGATTCCCATCTCGGCGCCAAAGCCGAATTCTCCGCCGTCCGAGAAGCGGGTGGACGCATTCCAGTAGACGGTAGCCGAATCGACGGCGCGCAGGAAGCGGCGGGCGTTGGCTTCGTTTTCGGTGACGATGGCTTCGGAGTTCTTCGTGGAATAGCGGTTGATCAAGGTTATCGCTTCGTCGACGCCGGAGACGATGCGGATGGCGATGCAGAGGCGAAGGTACTCCTCGCACCAGTCATCTTCGGTCGCCGGTGCGATGGGGAGATCGGGAACGAGTTTGCGGGTGGCTTCGTCGCCCCGAAGCTCGACGCCGAAGTCCGCTAGCTTCCTGGTGATGCGCGGGATGTAAGTGGCGGCGATGCGCTCATGCACCAGCAACTTTTCCGCGGCATTGCAGACCGAAGGGCGCTGGGTCTTGGCATTGATGATGATGCGGTCGGCCATGTCGAGGTTGGCGGATTCGTCGACGAAGACGTGGCAGTTCCCTGCCCCGGTCTCGATTACGGGCACGGTGGAGTTTTCGACCACGAAATTAATCAGGCCGGCGCCTCCCCGGGGAATGATCACATCGACCAGCCCGCGTGCGTGGATCAGTTCAGTGACAGAGTCGCGGGTGGTGGAATCGAGTAACTCGATCGCTCCGGGCGGGAGTCCGGGAACTCCGCTGAGAATCTCAATCAGGCGCTGATTGCTGTTGATCGCTTCTTTACCGCCGCGGAGGACGATGGCGTTGCCGGTCTTCAGCGCGAGGGCAACGGTGTCAACCGTCACGTTGGGGCGCGACTCGTAGATAACGCCGATCACTCCTAATGGAACGCGCACCTTGCGGATCAGCAGGCCGTTGGGACGCTTCCATTCGGCAACCGTCTCGCCAATCGGATCGGGCAGGGCGGCGATGTCGCGCGCACCGGCGGCCATGGCGGCGATTCGCTGCGGGGTCAGCAGCAGGCGGTCGCGCATCGCACCCATGGTTCCGCTGGGATCGAGATCCTTCTGATTGGCCTCCTGGATGGCGGCCGCGTGCGTTTCAATCGCGGTGGCCATGGCTTCGAGCAGCGCATTCTTCTCGGCTGTAAAAAGCTGGGCGACTCGGGGGGCGGCATCGCGGGCGCGCTCCAGGTGATCGCGGGTGGAGAGGGCCGGGTTGACGCTGGTCACCATGTCAGCCACGTGCTTTCTGAGCGGGGAAATAGGTACCGATTTTCTTGGCGATCGCCCACTCGATGGCGTGGGGATGGCGTCCGTTGACGATGGCGACGTGCACACCTGCTTCGCTGGCCGACTTCGCGGCACGAAGCTTCGAGCGCATACCGCCGGTGCCCAGCTTACCTTTGCCATTGCAGAGATCTTCCATGGCCGGAGTCAGCTTGCGTACGGTGCGCATGAGCTTCGTCGCTTTACGGCCGCTGGGAACGTAGAAACCATCGACGTCGGTGAGGAGGAGCAGCCAATCGGCCTTCACGGCAGTGGCGAGCAGGGCGCTGAGTTCATCGTTGTCGCCGAAGGCGCCCACCAACTCGCGGACCGAGACGCTGTCGTTTTCGTTGACGATGGGAACAACGCCCAGCTTCACGAGTTCGTGCAAGGCATTTTGCAGATTCTTGTAGCGGACGGGCGAGGTGAAGTCATCGCTCGACAGCAGCAGCTGGGCTACGACTTTCTTTCCGAAGAAGAGCTGCTCGTAGGTGTGCATCAGCAGGCTTTGGCCGACGGCGGCGCAGGCCTGCATGCGAGGTACGCTGGTGGGACGGTCGTTGAGGCGCAGGTTCGACATGCCGGAGGCGATCGCGCCCGAGCTGACGATCAGGTATTCGTGGCGCGAGAGATCGAACTGGTCGACGAGCGCGCGCATTCGTTCCTTGTCGATCCGCCCGCCGGGAGCGATTAGGCTAGTTCCGACTTTGATGACGAGGCGCATTGCCGTGTGAATAGTTTAACAAGCGCGGGTGCGTCTCATTGGGCTGAGGGGTGATGTGCGCTTCGGATAAACTGAGAATATGCTGCAAACCGATCCCACCCAGCGTTTTTCTTCACGCGTCGAAAACTACATTCGCTACCGTCCCAGCTATCCGCCGCAGGTGCTCGAGATACTGCGGTCGGAGTGCGCGCTGACTGCTTCCTCCACAATCGCCGATGTTGCCAGTGGAACTGGGATTTTCACGCGGCTCCTGCTCGAGAATGGCAATCGTGTTTACGGGGTGGAACCGAACCGCGAGATGCGGGAAGCGGCGGAGCGGCTGCTGGCGGATTTTCGCGGATTCTCCAGTGTTGCCGGAACAGCCGAAGTTACGACGCTGCCGGATCAGAGTGTCGATTTTGCTACCGCCGCGCAAGCCGCACACTGGTTCGACCTGCCCAAGGCGAGGACAGAATTCGCGCGCATCCTGAGGCCAGGCGGATGGGCCGTGCTGCTGTGGAATGAACGCCGCACCGACACGACGCCGTTTCTGCGCGAGTACGAAGAGCTTCTGCTGCAGTACGGCACCGACTACGAAACAGTTCGGCACGAGAACACCACCGACAATATCGGTGGCTTTTTCGCGCCGATGCCGTTCGACCAGCGGGCCTTCGATATGCGGCAAGATTTCGACTATGCGCAACTCGAAGGCCGGTTGCTCTCTTCGTCATACGCGCCCGGCGAGGGTCATCCGCAGCACGAAGCGATGCTGCGGGAGTTGCGGCGACTGTTTGATGCACATCAGAACAACGGGCGCGTCGGGATGAATTATGTGACACGCATGTACTTCGGGCGGCTGACTTAGAGCGTGTGCACGCGACATTTCAAAGCGAGACAGAACTTTGTTTCGTGCACATTGAATCAAATCTTTGCCTCCCGCAGGAAACAGCAGGTTCTTCGCTTCGCTCAGAATGACAATTCTTAATGGGCAAGCTCAAGAAAAAAGCTGAAAGCGGGATGAATCGCATCGCACAACTCCTGAATCATGGAAACAACGTGATGAGCTACTTCCTATGAAATCCGATGAAACCACGCTCGCAACTTCCGAAAAGTCGTTTCACATGACGCCTGACGAATTTCGGCGACATGGCCACGCCGTGGTCGACTGGATCGCCGATTACTACAGCAAGATCGAGTCGTTCCCGGTTTTGTCGCAGGCGAAGCCGGGGCAGGTTCGGAGTTCCTTGCCGGCCGCGGCTCCGGCGAAGGGCGAGGCCTTCGACGCAATTCTTGCCGATGTGAACAAGCTCATCCTGCCGGGAATCACGCATTGGCAATCGCCGAACTTCTACGCCTACTTTCCCTGCAATGCGTCGGGGCCGGCGATTCTTGGGGACCTGCTGTCGTCTGGGCTGGGCGTGCAGGGGATGCTCTGGGCGACCAGCCCGGCCTGCACAGAAGTGGAAACGCACGTCCTCGATTGGCTGGTGCCGATGCTTGAGCTGCCGGGGAAATTTCTGTCGACCAACACCGGCGGCGGCGTGATCCAAGATACGGCGTCGAGCGCTTCATTGTGTGCCCTGCTCGCCGGGCGGGAACGCGCGACGGACTACGGCAGCAACGCGAAAGGATGCGACGGTAAACTCGTCGCTTACTGTTCTACTCAAACACACTCCTCGGTGGAAAAGGCGGCCAAGATCGCCGGGTTGGGGGCCTCCAACCTGCGCGCCATCGCGGTGGACGCGAACTTCGCGCTGCGCTCGGATGAGCTTGCGCGGCAAATTGCGACGGACAAAGCCGCGGGCCTGATTCCCTGCTTTGTGTGCGCGACCGTCGGGACCACCTCGTCGAACGCCATTGACCCAGTGCCTGAGATTGCGCGCATTTGCCAGGAGTACGGGATCTGGTTGCACGTCGATGCCGCCATGTCGGGCACGGCCGCGCTTTGTCCGGAGTTCCGCCACATTCATGCCGGGGTCGAGCATGCCGACAGTTACTGCTTCAATCCGCACAAGTGGATGTTTACGAACTTCGATTGCGACGTGTTTTATGTCGCCGACCGCAAGGCGCTCATTCAGACGCTCAGCGTGTTGCCGGAATACTTGCGCAACCAGGCGACCGAATCGGGAGCGGTGATTGACTATCGCGACTGGCAGATTCCGCTGGGGCGCCGCTTTCGCGCGCTCAAACTGTGGTTCGTCCTGCGGCACTACGGGATCGAGGGATTGCAGCATCATATTCGCGAGCATGTCGCGCTGGCCCAGAAGTTTGCCGGCTGGGTATGCGATGATGTTCGTTTTGAACTGGCCGCTCCGGCACCATTGAACCTCGTGTGCTTCCGGCTCAAGGCGGGCGACGCGGCGAATCAATCGCTCATGGAGCGTCTGAATCTCTCAGGCGATCTCTTCCTGACTCACACCAAGCTCAACGACCGGTTCACCCTGCGGCTTTGCGTGGGCCAAACCAACACGCAGCGCAGGCATGTCGAGCGGGCGTGGAAACGGATTCAGCAGGAGGCTGACTTGCTCTGAAGTATGCTGACCAATTTGGGGGATAAGAAATGACGAGAGAAGACGCGGCCATTGTGGCCAGCCGTTCTTTGGCGTTGCTGATGGCGGTCTGGACGCTTGTTGAGCTTACTGAGCTGCCAGTGCGAATATTCTCCCTGTTGCATCACGTGGGCCAGCAGAGCGTGTTGGGAACACGCAGCTACTGGAGCACTTATTATTCCCTCGAAGTCGCTTTCCACGTGATACGGGTCCTAGTCACTTCTCTCGCGGGGATTTGGTTCTGGAGGGGCGGTCCGCTTCCGGAAACATTGTTCGGCGGCACTATTGAAACGGGCTGGATCGAGACTGGGTCGTAACGGGTAGTCCTATCTCGTTAACAAACCCTCAGGAACTTTTCGGTCACAAACACCGTAACCCATCTCGGAGAAAACCCGATCGTCATGGAACTGCGAATTGAGAATCTCTCCAAGCGTTACGCAAACGGCACGCAGGCCTTGCAGGATGTCAGCCTCAACATTCCTCTGGGCATGTTTGGGCTGCTGGGGCCGAATGGCGCGGGCAAGTCCACACTGATGCGGACGCTGGCAACCTTGCAGGAGGCGGACAGTGGGCGGGCGCAGCTCGGAGAGATCGACGTTCTTCGGCAAAAGGACGCTGTCCGCCGCGTGCTGGGATACCTGCCACAGGAATTCGGCTTATATCCGAAAGTCTCTGCCACCGACCTGCTCACGCACTTTGCGACTTTGAAAGGCATCGTGGATGCCAAGGAGCGGCGCGAGGTGGTCGAGTCCCTGTTACAGCAGACCAACCTGTACGAGCATCGCCGCAAAGCGCTGGGGACTTTTTCCGGCGGAATGAAACAGAGATTCGGCATTGCGCAGGCGTTGCTGGGGAATCCGCGGCTGATCATCGTGGACGAGCCTACGGCAGGGCTGGATCCCGAGGAGCGCGTGCGCTTTCACAATTTGCTGAGTGCGATCGGCCAAAACATCATCGTGATCCTGTCGACGCACATCGTGTCCGATGTAAGCGACCTCTGCCAGGCGATGGCCATCATCCACCAGGGACGGGTGCGGGTGGCGGGCAATCCTTTGGAGCTGGTCGCCGGACTGAAAGGCAAAGTGTGGCGTAAGTCCGTTGCGCACGGCGAAGTGGAGAGTTACCGGCAAAAATCCCAGGTGATCTCCATGCGACTGTTCGCCGGGCAGACGGTGGTGCATGTGCTTAGCGAGCAAGCTCCGGAAGCGGGCTTCGAACTGACGGAGCCTGACCTGGAAGATCTGTATTTTGCGACCATCAAGGGTTACGCACACCGTACTCCGGCGGGCACGGTGAACTGATCCCATGGTCGGAACGATACTGGCATTCGAATTCCGCCGGCGCCTGCGCCAGATTTCGACCTACGTTTATTTCCTGGTGTTCTTCGGGCTGGGCTTCCTGTTCGTGCTCATGTCGGGTGGAGGCCTGTCGGGGGCAACCGTTGATTTCGGCACCGGTGGCAAGGTGCTGGTGACTTCGCCGTTCGCGCTGGTCCTCATCATCATGTACGTCAGCTTCTTCGGCATGGTCGTCACGGCGGCGCTGGCCGGGCAAGCCACCTATCAGGACGTCGACAACAAGACCACGGCCTTCTTCTACACCGCTCCCATCACCAAATTCGACTATCTTGCCGGGCGCTTTCTGGGGTCGCTGGCGGTGCAGGTGGTGATCTTCGCAAGCGTTGGGCTAGGGGCCTGGGCCGGCACACACATGCCGTCGCTCGATGCGGCGCGAGTCGGTCCGCAGAGCGTGCTCTCTTACGCTCAGCCCTATTTGACGCTGGTGCTGCCGAACCTGATTTTCACGTCAGCGATTTTTTTCGCGCTGGCTGCCCTGGGGCGAAGGATGTTGCCGGTCTATGCGGGCAGCGTCTTGTTGCTGATCGGATATTTCGTGGCAAACCAGCTCTCCGCGGACCTCACAACCACAACGCTCGCCGCCATGGTCGATCCGTTCGGGGGAAACGCGGTCGGCCGTCTCACCCAGTACTGGACGCCGTTTCAGCGCAACGCACAGTTCGTCCCGTTCACTGGCGTGTTGCTGTGGAACCGGATTCTTTGGCTGAGCGTTGCGGGAGCGGTGCTCGCGTTTACTTATGCGCGCTTTTCGTTTTGCTACGCCCCCGGTCCGGCGCGGAAGAAGCAACCCGAGACTGCGGATGAATCCCTCGTAGTCGTTACGCACGAACGGACGATCGTCCATCCGGTCTTCAGCCTGGGCGATTCGGTTCGCGAGCTTTTTTCTCTCACCCGTCTGCAGTTTGCCGAGACCGTGAAGAATGTTTTTTTCGCCGTGCTGGTGCTGGCAGGAGCGCTACTCGACATCATCACCGCAGTGGGCATCAACAGCCCATTTTCTACACCGGTGTATCCCGTCACCTGGCGGATGCTGGAGTTGGGCGGAGGCGGGTTCTCGCTGTTTATCCTGGCGATCGTTACTTTCTACTCGGGCGAACTGGTGTGGCGGGAACGCGATGCGCAGATTAACCAGATCGTGGACGCGTTGCCGGTGCGCCGCTGGGTGCTGTTCGGCAGCAAACTGCTTGCGCTCATGCTGGTACAGGTGCTGCTGGTATTCATGGTGATGGTGTGCGGGCTGATTGTTCAGCTCAGCCATGGCTATCACCGCTTTGAGTTTGGACTCTATTTCACCGACCTGTTCGCGCATCGCCTGGTCACATTCTGGATTCTGTGCGTGATCGCGATGCTGGTGCACACCATCGTCAATCACAAGTACCTTGGCCACTTTGTGATGGTGCTGTACTTCATCGCGGGCATCGCGCTGCCGCAGATGAATCTTCAGGATTACCTGTACCATCTCGGCCAATCGCCCACCGTCATTTATTCCGACATGAATGGGTATGGCCACTTCGCCAAGCCACTGTTCTGGTTTCACGTGTACTGGGGACTGGGCGCGGTGCTGCTGGCGATCGTGACCAATCTTTTATGGGTGCGCGGGATCGAAACGAGTTGGAAGAACCGGCTGCGGCTGGCCCGCGCCCGTCTGTCGAGATATACGAAGCTGGCTTTGGCCGCCGCCGGGCTGCTCTTTGTTCAGGCTGGCGGATACATCTACTACAACACGCACATCCTCAATCCGCTGCTCACTACTTACAAGATTGACGACGCGCGCGCTCAATATGAAGTCCGGTACAAGCAGTTCCAGGCGCTGGCGCAGCCTCGGGTCACCGGCGTGCAGGTGGATGCGGAGCTTTATCCCGAGCGGCGTCTCGCGGTGCTGCGCGGGAGGGAGTGGCTGGAGAACAAGACAGATTCGCCGATTGACCGCATTGCCATCACGATCTGGCCCGAGGATGTGGAGGTGATTCCCCGTCCGCATATTGAGGTGAAGAAGCTTCAGATCGAGGGCGGTCAGACTGCAGTCATTGAAGACCCCGCGCTCGGGTTCTACGTGTATCGGTTGCCGCAGCCGCTTGCGCCTCAGGGTCGCATCGCACTCGACTTCGATCTGGCTTATCCCAACCCGGGGTTCGTCAATGCGTTTCCGAATGGCGACATCGTAGCCAACGGCACTTTTCTGAACAGCAGCTATCTGCCTTTCATCGGATATTTCCAGGACGTGCAACTCGTGGACGACAGCGCTCGGCGCCGCCACAAACTGCCAAAGTCACCGGGACTGCCAAAGCTTGAGGATGTTTCTGCCCGGGGCACGAACTACGTCGCCACTGATGCCGACTGGGTGAACTTTGAGGGGACCGTCAGCACGAGTGCGGATCAGATCGCCATCATGCCCGGCTATCTGCAGAAAGAATGGACCGAGAACGGACGGCGTCACTTCGAGTACCGCGCCGACGCGCCCATCATGGCCGGGATCTTCTCGATCAATTCGGCGCGGTACGCGGTGCGGCGCGATTCGTGGCAGAACGTGAACCTGGAGATTTACTACCAGCCGGGACACGAATTCGATCTCGACCGCATGATGTTGGGGATGAAAGCGTCCCTGGCATACTGCAGCGCGGCCTTCAGCCCATTCCAATTCCGGCAGGTGCGTATCATTGAGTTTCCGCGCTACGCGACTTTTGCCGAATCGTTCCCGAACACGATTCCGTTTTCCGAAAACATCGGATTTATTACCTACGTCGATCCCAAGGAAAAGGACGCAATCAACCTGCCCTTCTTTGTGACCGCGCACGAAGTTGCGCACCAGTGGTGGGGGCACCAGGTCGTCAGCGCAAACACGGAAGGCGCGACTGCCATCGTGGAAACGCTCGCACAATACTCAGCGTTGATGATCATGAAGCACACTTACGGCGACGAGTCGATGAAGAAATTTCTCCGCAAACAGCTGGATACATATCTCCGTGGACGCGGCCAGGAACACAATGAAGAAAAACCCTTGAATCGTGTGGAACCGAATCAGGGTTACGTGCATTACAACAAGGGCGGGCAAGTCATGTACGCACTGCAGGACTACATTGGCGAAGACCGCGTGAACCAGGCTTTGGCGTCGATGGTGAAAGATTATGGACTTAAGGGGCCGCCCTATCCTACGGCGCTCGATCTGGTCGGCCACCTGCGCACTGTCACACCGCCGGAGTTTCAGTATCTCTACGAAGACTGGTTTGAGAACATCACCATCTTCGATAACCGCGCGGTCTCGGCGAGTTATGTGAAATTGCCCAGCGGGAAGTACGAGGCCCGTATTGAGGTGGAGGGCAAGAAGTACCGCGCAGACGGCAAGGGGCAGGAACATCTCATTCCATTAGGCGATCTTGTGGACATCGGTGTGCTGGATGCTGCGGGACACTACCTGTATCTGCAGAAGCACAAGCTGGAACAGGAGAAGCAGGAATTCACGGTGGCGGTGGACGCGCTGCCCGAGCAGGCGGGAGTCGATCCGCTGATCAAGCTGATCGATCGAAATCCGGATGACAACGTGGTGAAGGTGGAGAAAAAGTAAGGTGGGCGAATGCCGGGCCGCACGCTCGCGCCGCCCGGCTGCCGGCTATTTTTTCAGCTCGACCAGAATCAGTTCCATGGGCTTATCGCCGGTATTCTCCGGCAGGTGAGTACCGGCTGGACTGCTCATCGCTTCGCCGACCTTGACGCTCATCGTTTGCGTCTTGCCGTCGGGAAGGGTGAACAATGCGGTCGAATCTGTCAGGAATACTGCTACGGACGCCGGATGGCTGTGCATGACCGATTTCTCGTGGGGGCCGTAGTGTACTTTCAGAATTCTTACCTGATCATTTTCGCTGACCACCGAGTAATGTTTGGAATCCGCTTTCACCGCGTCTTGCGCTGAGACGATAGGGACGATAGAAGCGCACAAGAACACACCGCACAGCGCCACTGGCACTCGCATAGCTCTCCTTCGATATCGTGTGGATTAACTTACGTTGGGGCCGACCCAAGCTACTCTGGAAGGCTAGTGCTGTCAACGAGATGTTGGGCCAAACGCACACCAACGCACGGACCGGGGAGGTGGGTTTTGGTCGCTCACCCGACACTTTGGCCAGCGCCGGCAACGCCGTCTTGAAAAAAATCTTCGATCACGCGAAACTTCCATACGGGCCGGGGGTTCCCGAATGCGTTTGACCCGCTGAGCGTGGTCCCGTCCCCGCACTACTCACGATCCAGCCGGGAGACTCATTCTCAAAGGAGCATGTCCATGCCCCGTCTGACCCTAGCCGCGCTCCTAGCGGTATTGTTTCTTCCAGGTTGCAACAACACCCTGAATCCGTTTTGCGGAAGCGCCCGGCCGGTCCCGCTCATCGGCTCTCTCACACCCAGCACCTTGGATTTCACGAAGGTGGAACAAGGCACGGTCCTGACCGTGAAGGGCAGTAAGTTTGTTGCCGCGTCCCAGGTCATGATCAACGGCAAGCCGCTCAGCACCAGCGTGCTGAGCGATGCACAACTGAAAGTCACGCTCTCGACCGGCGTGATTTCAGGACCCGGTGCGGTCAACGTTGTCGTTCACACTCCCAGCGGCGGTTCTGGCGATGTCGGATGTTCCAGTGGAGGTGATAGCACCCCACTTGTGTTGACGGTCAACTGAGGGAGTTGACTATCGGTACGAGCAAATTGCCCGATTGGTGCGGGTACCCGTCCAAGCTTTGCTTGGGCGGGTTTTTTGTTCGAATGATAGGGGAAGAGGCGCGCCGGCGATCTCAATCTGCGGGCATGGTTGCAGCTTGTACCAACGAACGCGCAGCGGACGCGCGGGTAGCCGGATCGCGCTGCTCGATCCACTTTTTCAATGCGGGGATAGCGGCGCGCGTGGCGGTCTCTCCCGCTTTGATCAGCGCGGTGGTGTGCACAAATGCGTCGTACTCGAAGCCATTCACGTCGGGCTCAACAATCAGGTCTGCGGCTTCCTTCCAGTGGGCTGCGCTCATGTCCTGGGCGATGGCGAAACACTGGCCAATCACGTCGAACAAGTGGCGCGGGGCAGTTCCGTTGGACCAGCGACCTTTCAAGTGCACCGCGAGCACGCGCTTCGCGCCCATCTCCACAAGCGGTCGCGTCGGCACGGCGTGCGCCAGCATGCCATCCACCAGCCAGCGACCGCGAATATTCACGGGCAAAAACATTCCGGGATAGGCGCAACTCGCCCGCACCGGTTCGACCAAAGGCCCGGAGTTGAATACCACGCCTTCCCCGGTACTGAGATCGGTGGCCGTCACGGCTAGCGGGATTCGCAATTCTTCGAACGACTTCACCTTGAGCACACTGTTCAGGAAGCCGATCATGCGCTGGTTGGTGGCGAAGCCGTGCCTGGAGAGCGTCCAGCGGGCGAAGGTTTTGAAGCGCACACGGCCGGCGATGACTTCAAGTTCCTCCAGCGTCACTCCGCTGCAGTAGGCGGCGCCGATCAAGGCGCCCACGCTGGTGCCAGCAATAAAATCGACGGGAATTTTTTCTTCTTCGAGAACCTTCAGAACGCCGATGTGCGCGATGCCCCGCGCAAACCCACCACCCAGCGCAATTCCGATGCCGGGCGTGGCGGAAGTAGTTTCAGGCGTAGTGGAGAGGCGCGAGAGTTCGCGCCCAAAGGCCTGCACCGACCGGATAATTCGTTTAACCGACTTCACAGCGAGCCCCACATCCCGTTGCCGGGTAAAACAGCATCCCCACTCATCAGTAAGATGCCATTTCCCAGGGGTATGGTGCAGACCACTTTAGTGTTATCTTTCGTCACTTCCCGCACGGGACGGACGATTCGGCGATCCCAGGGCGTTGAAAACAATCTCCCAGAGGTACTTAGGAGGGTTGCCCACGGGAGTGGGGTAGTGATGAGTTTTCAAACCAATGGCGGAGACCGACGTCGCGCGGCGCGCTTGGCATAGTAATGAACTACGCAACAGGGATTCGGCCACCCTTTGCGCCAACCATGACGAACTTCTTTATTCCTGTTAACTTATCAGCGCATGGTACGCGAATTTTCGGCGGGCGGCGTGGTCCTCCGGCGCATGTCCGGTGAGTGGCAGGTCGCGGCCATTGAGCCACAAAAAGAAGGTTCCGAACCCGCCCGCGGAGTCCGTCGGGGGACCCGCAAAGTTGTTCTGGCGCTTCCGAAAGGTTTGGTCGACGAGGGCGAAAAGCCGGATCAGACCGCCCTCCGCGAGGTGCGCGAAGAAACCGGCATCACCGCCAGCCTGATTACCAAGCTCACGGATATCCGATACGTGTACATCCGCTCCTGGGGCGATCGGGAGCGCGTGTTCAAGATCGTCAGCTTTTACCTGCTGCGGTACGAGTCCGGTCGCATTGACGACGTCACCCCTGCAATGCGGGTTGAAGTTCGGCGGGCCTTTTGGTTGCCGCTCGAAGATGCGCCGAAGAAACTCGCTTACAACGGCGAGCGCCAGGTTGTTAAGAAGGCACAGGAATATCTCAAATCTCATCCGGAGGTCTGATCTCAGAATGCCGAGCACGCCACACATCGAGAAACATTTCACTGCCGGCCTGTTTGTTCGCGATGTTGTCATCGGCATGGCAGACGGCCTGACAGTGCCTTTCGCGCTCGCGGCGGGACTCTCCGGGGCCGTGAGTTCCACGCGCCTTATCGTGATTGGCGGGGTTGCGGAAATTGCCGCCGGATCGATCGCCATGGGATTGGGGGGATATCTCGCGGCCAAGGGCGATGCCGAACACTACGATCAGGAGAAGTTGCGCGAGGAGCGCGAGATCGTCGAAATTCCGGACGCCGAGAAGGCGGAAGTCGAGGAATTGTTTGAGCAGTACGGACTGACCGAAGCCGAGGCGAAACCGGTGGTCGAAGCTTTGAGCCACCGTCCGAAAGAGTGGGTGGATTTCATGATGCGGTTCGAACTTGGGCTGGAGGAGCCTGATCCCAAGCGTGCCGTCACCAGCGCGGCGACGATCGCTCTGTCGTACGTTGCGGGGGGATTCATTCCGTTGTCGCCCTACATCATTCTGGCGAATGCGTGGCACGGGTTGCTGTGGTCAGCTGCGGTTACGCTGGCGGCGCTGGGGGTGTTCGGGTACATGAAGGCGCGATTTACGGGCACCGCACCCCTGCGCGGCGCGTCACAGACAATGGTGATCGGTGGCCTTGCGGCGGGAGCCGCCTTTGTGATTGCGAAGATGATCTCCTGAGCCTTTAGTAAATCGATTTTGCTTGACATCCGAACCGCGCTAGCCTAACCTTGGTTCAACTTAATAGGGCGCGTACCGATGCCATCCTCACCCCACATCTAATTCGGTACGCGCCTGTCGTGTTTTTGGCCGATCCTTCCGCGAACCACCCTTGTCATTCCGAAACCCTTGCCGGCCGTGCTAACTACAAAGGTGCTCCGAATCTGTACACATCGGTTCTGCTGGACGACCGTGCCGCTACTGATGGCGTTGCTTTCGCCGCTATCGTTTTCAAAATCTAAAATCGTTCCTCCGACCGACTCTGACTATGTGTTCGCGCTGGGCGCTGCCAACGATTTTCTTCATGCATGGCAAACGCAGGACCGTGAGGCTGGATTTCTGTTACTCACCGATCGCTTAAAGCAGCGCTCATCGGAAGACGCGCTCGTAGACTTCTTCTCCCGCAAGGCGTGCCGAGGTCAGAGCTTCGAGATTGCGCGAGGGAAAAAGCTGGCTCCGGGACGCTACCGGTTTCCCATCTCGCTCTTCCAGCGACCCGCTAGTGGAGGGGTGAAGTGGGTCCGCCCGCAAACGTCGAGTCTGGTGGTGGTGAGAACGGGCGCCAGCGAGTGGTCCATCGACAAGCTGCCGTGAACTCCCACTGGACCCAGTGTGCGGCACGAGCAAGATCCGCTTCGACCAGAAAATCATCTAACCGGGCGGCCGACTCGTCCGGACAATTGATCACTCTGCTAAAGAGCTCTTAACGGTGCATGGGGAATGCTCCGGGGCCGACGCTTCGGGCTGAAGTTGTCCGTGCACAGCGGACGGTGAGGAAAAGTGGTCCCCCACTCCCTTCTACTTTCATTTTATGCCGCGCTAGGGGACTTGCGGCAAGCCTCGTGCCGTGCCGCATAATCGTGGCCCGAAGGGCCAGAATCTACGGAAATGGGAGTCGTGAAATGCGTGTGTTGTTGTCGAAGTATGATTCGCGCGGGGGCGTCGGCGTGGTGGCGGCCGGAGGGTGGCGATGACCGAACACGCCGTGGTGATTGCCGGAGGAGGTCCGACAGGGCTGATGTTGGCAGGTGAGTTGGCGTTGGCGGGGGTCGAGGTTGCCATCGTCGAGCGGCGCCCCAGCCAGAAGCTCGCCGGCTCGCGCGCTGGCGGTCTGCACTCTCGCACCATCGAGGTTCTCGATCAGCGTGGCATCGCCGATCGGTTCCTCTCGCAGGGAGAGACGCATCGACGCGTGAGCTTCCACATCCCATTGGACATCAGCGACTTTCCCACCCGGCACAACTACCTGCTCGCACTGCGGCAGAATCACATTGAGCGCATACTCGCAGGCTGGGTCGATGAGCTGGGGGTGCCGATTTACCGTGGACGTGAAGTGACGGGCTTCGCGCAGGACGACACCGGTGTTGATGTCGAGCTGTCCGACGGCCGGTCACTACGCGCGGAATATCTCGTCGGGTGCGACGGAGGACGCAGTCTGATCCGCAAGACAGCCGGCATCGACTTTCCCGGGTGGAATCCGACAACGAGCTGGCTGATCGCCGAGGTCGAGTGGTCCGAGGAGCCAGAATGGGGCTTCCGCCACGACGCCCTCGGTACCCATGCACTCGGCCGGCTAGAGAATAAGAAGCAGGTGGGGGTTGTGCTCACCGAGCGGGAGCCAAGAGCATCACCCGAACGCACCATGCGCGATCTCAGGGAGGCACTTGTCGCCATATACGGGACTGACTACGGAGTGCACAGTCCCACCTGGATCTCCAGCTTCACCGACGTGACTCGCCAGGCTGCGGCTTACCGCGAAAGACGGGTCCTGCTGGCCGGTGACGCCGCACACGTGCATCCCCCGGTGGGTGGACAGGGTCTCAACATCGGCGTGCAGGATGCGGTGAATCTGGGATGGAAGCTGGCCCAGGTGGTCAACCGGAGATCGCCGGAAAGCCTTCTCGATACTTACCATGCCGAGCGCCATCCGGTCGGTGCGCGTGTGCTGCGCAACACCATGGCGCTGGTCGCGCTTCGCCGTCCAGACGACCGCTCGAAGGCCTTGGGCGACACTATTTCCGAGTTCCTGCGCATGGAGGAGCCCCGCAGACAGATGGCCGCGGAGATGTCTGGTCTGGACGTTCATTACGACCCCGGCGGGGGACACCCGCTGCTCGGACGCCGCATGCCCGATCTCGACCTGGTCACCGCCGACGGCCAGCTACGGGTCTTCACTTTGCTTCACGATGCCCGGCCGGTGCTGCTCAACTTCGGGGAGCCCGTGGGCTTCGACATCACGCCGTGGGCCGATCGGGTTCCGTTGATCGACACCAAATACGCTGGTATCTGGGAGCTTCCGGTACTTGGCGCGGTCACTGCTCCCACTGCCGTGTTGATTCGGCCCGACGGATACGTGGGATGGGTGGGAGACCGATCGTCCCTGGGGCTCCATGACGCGCTAACCACCTGGTTCGGACCAGCGATTGCGGCGTAGCACATCCGTTCGAGTTCAATGCCCCTTATCACAGTCGAGCACTGACCCGATCCTTTAGAATGATTCCCTTCGAAATATCAGAAATCAACGCTTGCAAGTTAACAACGCGTTGCCCGTCTGGACGAATTACACACGCGCCGGATCGCACGGCGCTGGAGTATGACAAATGAAACGCATTCATAAAGTCGCCATCCTCGGAGCCGGGACGATGGGCGCCCGCATCGCCGCTCATTTTGCTAATGCCGGCGTACCCAGTTATCTGTTTGATATCGTTCCGCCGGATGCCGATGGCCCGGCGCGCAACAAGATCGCCGCAGCCGGGCTTGACGCTGCAAGAAAATCCAAGCCTGCCGCTTTCTTCGAACCGTCGCTGGCGAAGCTGGTGACGGTGGGGAACTTCGAAGACGACCTCAAGAAACTCGGCGAGGTGGATTGGATTATTGAGGCAGTTGTCGAGAACCTGGAGATCAAGCGCACCTTACTCCGAAAAGTTGATGCGGTGCGCAAGCCAGGCACCATGATTACGACGAATACCAGCGGGCTGCCGGTGGGGAAGATTGCGGAAGGGTTCCCGGAGGATTTTCGGCGCTCGTGGTTTGGCACGCACTTTTTCAATCCGCCACGCTACATGCGCCTGCTGGAATTGATCCCAACCCCGGACACCGATGGCGCGCTGCTTGAGGCGGTTGCCTGGTTCAGCGATGTGAGGCTCGGAAAGGGCGTGGTTTATGCGAAGGACACGCCTAACTTCATTGGGAACCGCATCGGAACCTTCTCGGTGTTGAATGTGATGCGGTTGATGCAGGAGATGGATCTCACGATTGAAGACGCGGATGCCCTGACTGGGGCTCCGGTGGGCTGGCCCAAGTCGGCGACCTTCCGGACCATCGACCTGGTGGGCCTCGACATTCTCGGGCACGTCGTCGGCAACATGACCACAAACGTGCGCGACGAACGTAGTGAACTCAAGATTCCTGATTTCTATAAGCAGATGCTGGACCGCAAGCTGCTTGGCGACAAGACCAAGGGCGGGTTTTACAAAAAAACCAAAGGGCACGACGGGAAGGAAGAGCGGCTCGCGCTCGACTGGAAAACGCTGGAATATCATCCGCGGCAAAAACCAAAACTTCCTGCGCTTGAGATGGCGAAAAATGTCGAAGAGACGGGTGCGCGCGTGCGCATGCTGCTTGGGCTTGAGGGTACCCCGCAGAAAAACGACAAAGCGGGAATGTTTCTATGGGCGGCCCTATCCGATCTTTGGACTTATGCTGCCAATCGCATTCCCGAAATTTCTGACACGGTGGTGGAAATCGATCGTGCTATGAAGCTTGGCTTTAACTGGGAAATGGGGCCGTTCGAGCTATGGGACGCGGCCGGCGTGGAAGCCACCGTCGCGCGCATGAAGAAGGAAGGCAAACCGATTGCCGCTAACGTTGAGAAACTGCTCGGTTCGGGCAAGAACTGCTGGTACGAAGACAATCCGGCCGCTGCCTCCGGGAAGTCGTTCTTCGATCTGGCGACGGGCAACTGGAAGCCGGTGACAGTTCCCGAAGGCGTGTGGTCGGTGACGGTCGCGAAAAAATCCAAGGGCGTGGTGAAGAAGAATTCTGGGGCTTCGCTTGTGGATCTGGGCGACGGGGTGGGCTGCATCGAGTTTCACTCCAAGATGAACTCGCTCGGCGCCGACATCATCCAGCTGATCACACAAACCTTGAAACCGGGTGGACCGGGCGACCCGTTCGATGCTTTCGTGATTACCAACGACGCGACGAACTTTTCGGTCGGCGCGAACCTGATGCTGCTGCTGATGGCCGTGCAGGAAGAAGAGTGGGACGACGTCGACATGGTGATCCGGCAGTTCCAGGGGATGACGCAGGCGATCAAGTTTTCGCCGAAGCCAGTCGTGGTCGGAGCTTTTGGACTCACACTGGGAGGTGGAACGGAAATCTCGCTGCACGCTCCGGCACGCCAACCCCACGCGGAACTCTATACCGGGCTGGTCGAAGTTGGAGTGGGCTTGCTGCCGGGCGGCGGAGGGTGCAAGGAGATGCTTCTGCGCGCCCTGGAAAGCGCCACCTCCATCAGACCGGATGGGCGCGGCGAGTCGGTCGAGTTGCTGGAGGCGATGAAGCGGGCTTTCGAAACGATCGCGATGGCGAAAGTGGCGACTTCGGCGCACGAGGCGCGGGGGCTGGGATTTCTCTCCGACTCCGACAACATCAGCATGAACCGCGAACGCGTGCTGTTCGACGCCAAAGCGCGGGCATTAGAACTCTCGCGCGGCGGCTACGAGGCTCCCGTGATGCGCATGGACCTGCCCGCGCCCGGTGAGAATATTCTGGCCACGCTGAAGATGGGTGTCTACCTCATGCGGCAAGGCGAATACATAAGCGACCATGAAGTGAAAATCGGGAATAAAGTTGCCGAGGTTCTCTGCGGCGGAAACGTCACGCCCGGAGCGCCGGTGAGTGAGCAGTACATTCTTGATCTTGAGCGCGAGGCCTTTAAGTCATTATGCGGTGAGAAGAAGACGCAGGAACGGATTCAATACACGTTGAAGACCGGCAAGACACTCAGGAATTGATGGGAAATGGGACCGCGGATGTAAGCGAAGGATTCAGAGCAGCCGATTTCTCGCTTTGCTCGATGTGTGGTCAAGGAACAGCGGTTCCTGTGATCCCAGAATTTCATGTGCTGAAAGATTCGGGGAAACAAAACGGGCGGCGCGAGCGCCGCCCGTAATTCATGGATGGCCAGTCTTAGTGACGGCTGGGTGGTGCTGACGTGTGTCCGCCGCTGCCAGTGCTCATGCGACCGGCACCAGTATTCATGTGGCTGCCGCCCGTGCTCGGCCGGCTAGCGCCCGTGCTGGGCTGGTTGCCGCCTGTGCTCGCGCGGTTGCCGCCGCCCATGCCTGGCGCCGACATGCTGGGCGCCGGTGGTGGAGTCGCGCGGACCGTCGCGGAGCCACGGGTTTGCACCTGGCGCGAAACTTTACTCAGATTATTCACCGAACCGCGAGGAACTCCCAAGCCTGCCGTATCGCCGCGCACTACCAGACGGTTCGGGGTTGTGCTCGAGAATACCGGGCGTCCCACCGCAACCGTGGCCGTGCCGCGCACCGGAGGCGCTGGCGGTTTAAAGCGCACCGGAGGATTTGTTACCGGGACGACGGTCGCCCATCCGCCGCCAAAACCACCGGGCGCCCACATCCAGCCGTAGCCGGGGACAAAGTTCCAGGCTCCGTAACGATATGGCATCCAGCCCCAGGGATATGAAGACACCCAGGTGTAGCCGGCGCCGGGATAGAACATCCAGGAACCGTCCATGAAGGGATCCCAGCCGACACCGGCGAAGAAGGGTTGCCACATCATGCCGTAGCCCGGGACGTTGGTGTAGCTGCCGTAATAGTTCAGGTCGCTCACGCCGTAGCTGTAGGGATAGTTGTTATATGACCCTTTGCTGGCATAGGTCTGCTGATACTTCGCCTGCTGCTTTTCCCACGCATCGTAGGGTTGTTCTTCGATGTTTTTCGCGAGCGTGGATTTGTTGCCATTGGTAAGGTCGAAGATGGCGGACTTGTTCTTGCTGACTTCCACCGCCCCGGAAAGACCGTCGACCTTGAGATTTCCGTTGAACACCGCGACCTCGGCGGTGGCTTCGGCGAGATTCACTCGGAAGCGCGCGGCTTCTTCCGGACGGACTTTCTCGTCCTTGAAAATCACTGTAAAGACGTTGTCCTTTTGCTTTGCAGTGTAATCGACGTAGGCCAATCCCTGTGTCAGGGTGACGGTCGAAACTTTGGCGCCGGAATCCTGCAAGCTGAGCGCAGTGAATTCTATTTTCGTGTTGGGCGTGATGCGCACCGTGCTGCCGTCTTCGAACTCGACTTCACTCCGGCCGTCGGCCTTGGCGGCCAACTTCATGCCCTCGACCAGCGGCATGTTGGCGGTTGCCTTCTCGTAGCCTTGTCCAGTGTTGCGATCGATTTCGACTGCACCCTGGACTTCACTGAGGCGGACAATGCGCACGTGCGATTCCGCCATGGCGGCGGTCGCGGCCAACGCACAAATCAACCCAACACCCAGAGCAACCCACGTGCCCAAGCTGCGCTTCAACATAAATTGTCTCCTGGAGACTCTTTCCCTTACCTCATTAGAACATGGGTGGTCGGGTTTTAGTTGCTAGAGAGTTGTAATTTCAGGAGGTTGAGGCAGGCGGAGGCGCGGATAGGAATTTCAACGGTTTTCGGGGAGATTCAGGGCAAGCCATTCAAATCAAGATGGATAGCGTCAGAAACCACTGGCCGCAGTCATACCGGCACCGTTCAGCAATCTCTGAGCGCGCATCCGCGTCACGTTCAGCACACTGTGGTCGGCCACGATGCTCTGCAGGATGGGAGCCACAGCCTGGATCTCATCCAGACTCCTGGCTTTGGCCATCTCTTCCATGCGTTTCAGTTCGTCCTCGAGCGCAAGCTTCTGATGGTGATGGTAAAACTCCAGCCGGCGACCGAATTCCAGGGTTCCTGAGATGTTCTGAAAGATGGCGGTGAGCTGCTGCACGGCGGGATTAGGAGAGTAATTGTAGGTGGCTTCGTTTTTTTTAGCGCCTTCGGAATACTTCAAGACTTTGACTCCGGTGGAGGCGAGCCTCTTGTTGCCGGAGTCGACCTTACCTTCAAAATATTTCGCCTTGGCCGCCAAGTCGAAAATCTTCTTGCAGGTTTCGGGCGACATGGTGAAGTCATCGTGAAAAGGGTCGCCGGGATCCGATTGGGGAGTGAGCTTTCCAGTTGAATCGTAGCTGGCATGGCGGTCGGATGAAACGGTGACGACGTAGTGGTCGGGAATGGATTCGGGGAAATCCAGCGAGAACGAGACGGTCGCGGGTTGGGTTTGGGATACGGCGGTAGTGGCCAGAATTAGTAACGTGCGGGCGAGACGGACGAACACATTCATAGGGTCTCGACGATTCTAAGGCTTTCGAGAGTGCGGCGCATCAGGGGATTTGTGGGGCCGGGCGGAAAATCTTAAATCGCAGAGGGCGCAGAGAACTGCCGCAGAGCACGCAGAGGTGAGGCGTAGCAAATCCGGCCACAAAAGGTGCTTCCCCTGCTGAATCCTCAGCTCGAATCTAGAACCTGCGCGGCTTGCTTCCTGCTTAGCGGCGTGCCGCCATCTGGCGCTGCAATGTGGCGCGGGTGTGCAGGTGGCAGATGGCGATGGCGAGCGCGTCGGATGCATCGGAGGGGTGGGGAGGCTCGGTAAGGTCGAGCAGGCGGGTCACCATGTGCTGGACTTGCTGCTTCTCTGCCCGGCCGTAGCCGACTACGGCCGATTTGATGGAGAGCGGCGCGTACTCGGCGACTTCGAGGCCGGCAGCGGCGGCGGCCAGCATCGCGACGCCGCGGACCTGCCCGAGCTTGAGGGCGGACTTCGCATTGAGTGCGTAGAAGACGTCTTCGATCGCGACCTGGTCGGGCTGGTGTTCGCGGATGAGTTGCTCGAGCCGGGTGTAAATGCAGCTGAGGCGGGTTGGCAATGGATCGCGCGTAGAAAGCTTTATGGCGCCGCAGGTCAGGTAATGGAGGCGGCCCGAGGATGCGAGTTCGACTACGCCGAAGCCGGTGTATTCGGTGCCGCAGTCGATGCCGAGAACGCGCATGGAGTCAGTGTAGCGGTTGTTCGGCGGGGGAACCAGTCTTCAGTGAAGCACGGAACTATTCATGCGAAGCGGTGGGTTCCCTAGCAGCAGCGCGGGCGCCGTTCGCGTTGGGTTTGCATCTCGCGAAGGAAGTCGGCGTAGGCTTGCGGCGAGGTCGCGATCTGGCGGCGTGTGAGGAAGCGGGCGTAAGCGGACTCATCGAAGATTTCCCGCAAGACGGAGCGCAGTGTTCTCCCTGCTTTCGTACATCGTTCGCAGAGGAATGCGAGGGTTAACGTCATGCCTGCTCCTCGGTAACGAAGCGGGTGGCTACGAAGGGAGACTCGCGAACCACGGGCTGCTTTCGTCCTGCAAGAATGCGAATCCATTCGGCAGCAGATTCAATCAGGATCATCGCGACCATCACGATCAGGATGCCGGTGACGGCTGCGTCGAGGCGGTCGTTGAAGATGAGGCGAGCCGTGGCAACTGGTGCCGATGCGCTTCCTGCGGCGGATGCAGCAAGTTGGCGGGCGTGGGCCAGAAATCCGATTCGCGGATTGGGATCGAAGATCTTGTAGTACGACGCGGAAAACGTTACGGCGACCAGCCATGTGAGGGGAGCAAGGGTAACGGCTGCGTAGCGGGCGCGGCCCATCTTGATGATGATGGTGGTTGCGACGCAAAGGGCGACCGTCGCCAGCAACTGGTTGGAAATTCCGAACAGCGGCCAGAGCGAATTAATTCCGCCCAACGGATCCTTCACACCTTGCCAGAGGAAATATCCCCATGCGCCGACGATGAGGGCGCTGTTCACCAGGATGCTGGGATACCAACTGGTGCGGCCCAGCGGCTTCCAGACGTGGCCGAGCGCGTCCTGCACCATGAAGCGACCGACGCGGGTCCCGGCGTCGAGCACGGTCAGGATGAAGAGCGCCTCAAACATGATGGCGAAGTGGTACCAGATCGCCATCAGGGCCTGGCCCCCGATGCTGTGCGAAAAGATGTGCGCCATGCCAACAGCGAATGCGGGGGCGCCGCCGGTGCGATTGAACAGCGTTTGTTCACCGACCGCCTGCGCGAGCGCCTGCATGTCGGCGGCAGTGACGGCGAATCCCCAGTTTGAGATGGTGCTGGTGGCGGCTTCGGGTAATTGGCCGACAATGCCGGCGGGACTGTTGATGGCGAAATATGTTCCGGGCTGGAGCACGCAGGCGGCGATAACCGCCATGATCGCGACCATCGATTCGCAGGCCATGGCTCCGTATCCGACCATGCGCGTTTCGGTCTCTCGTGAAATCAGTTTTGGCGTGGTGCCGCTGGCAATCAGGGAATGGAACCCGCTAATGGCGCCGCACGCGATGGTCACGAAGGCAAATGGAAACAAGCTTCCCGCGAAGACAGGGCCGGTCCCGTCAATGAAGCGAGTCATGGCGGGCATGTGCAAGGTGGGACGCAGCGCGATGATGCCGAGCGCCAGCATGCCGATTGTGCCGAGTTTGACGAAGGTGCTCAGGTAGTCGCGAGGCGCGAGCAGAAGCCAGACAGGCATGGCGGAGGCGGCAAACCCGTAAATGATGATCAGAACGGCAAGCGTGGGCGCGCTTAGGGTGAAGTAGCGGCCGATGGATGGAGTGTGCGCCGCCCATCCGCCGCCCCAGATCGCCAGCAGTACCAGTAGAAATCCGAGGATGGAGGTTTCGAGCACCTTTCCTGGACGCAATCGGCGCAGGTAAACACCCATCAGCAGCGCGATAGGGATTGTCATCGCGATGGTGAATGTGCCCCACGGGCTCGCTTTCAAGGCGTTGACGACAATCAGCGCGCAGACAGCCAGCAGGATGACGATGATGCTGATTACGGCCACGTAAGCAACAAAACCGCCTAGGCGGCCGATTTCGTCTTTTGCCATTTCGGTGAGCGATTTGCCGTCGCGACGCACTGAGAAAAGCAGGATCACGAAGTCCTGCACGCATCCGCCGAAGACTGCACCGGCGAGAATCCACAGTGTGCCGGGGAGATAGCCAAACTGCGCGGCGAGCACTGGACCGACGAGAGGGCCGGGGCCCGCGATGGCTGCGAAATGGTGGCCAAAGACAACCCACTTGTTGGTGCGGACAAAGTCCCGTCCGTTCTCGAGGCGCTCGGCGGGAGTGGCGCGCAAGGCATCGAGCGTGAGCACCCGTGCTGCGATGAATTTGCTGTAAAACCGGTAGCCGATTGCGTAGCTGCACACTGCAGCCACTACCAGCCACATGGCATTGATCTCTTCCCCGCGATGAAGGGCGATGGTCTCGACCGATAGTGCACCGGCGACGGCAACGGCTATCCACATAGCGACACGCGCAGTCTTGGGCATTGAATATCGATCTCCGAAATGGGTTTGAGGCCAAAGGGCCAGGTTGCAGTCCGCAGTATTGTGGCGAATATGACGCGGCGTTGCAAATTCGGGGAAGCGACTTCCGCCAGCGAAACCTTCGTTGCTGCAAACCCCGTCTGTGATCATCGACACGCACTTTGGTGACCGGACGCCCGGTATGTGGCCGCGACGGCGCGGTGTTTGAAGGCCGCATAGAATGCGGGTTTCTCGCTTCCGACAAAGCGACGTGCGATTAATGGTAATCTTTATAGTTCCGGGTCAGGTTCCGCATTCGGCTGTTCTTTCTGTATAGAGAAGGAACAGAGCAACGCGACGGAGAACATCCCGCGAACGAGATTCCATCCTTAAATACGAGGAGCACGAAATGAAGATCGGCATGTTAACTGGCGGCGGCGATTGCCCGGGATTGAACGCGGTCATCCGCGCGGTGGTCCGCAAGGGGACCTTTCACCACCAGGATGAATTTGTCGGCTTCATGGAGGGATGGCGCGGTCTGATGGAAAATAAAACCATGCCGCTCGACCTGGAAACAGTGAGCGGAATTCTGCCTCGCGGCGGGACTATTCTGCGGACGTCGCGAACCAATCCCGCGAAGCGCGAGGGCGGACTACAAACCTGCGCTGAGAATCTGAAGAAGAATGGATGTGATGCACTGATCGCCATTGGCGGCGACGACACGCTGTCGGTCGCGCAGAAATTGTTTCAGAATGGCGTGAAGGTGGTGGGCGTGCCCAAGACGATCGATAACGATCTGGCGGGCACGGATTTTACTTTTGGTTTCGACACAGCCGTCAACGTGGCCACGGGCGCGATCGACCGTGTACACACGACGGCTGAGGCGCACAATCGCGTGATCGTGGTGGAAGTCATGGGACGCGACTCGGGCTGGATCGCTGTATATAGCGGGGTCGCCGGCGGCGCGGATGTGATCCTGATCCCCGAAGTCCCCTTCGACATCGACAAAGTGGCCGAACTGATTCGGCAGCGCCACGCGCGCGGGCGGTATTTCAGCATCGTGGTGGCAGCGGAGGGAGCGAAATTCGCCGCTTCGAGTGCGCCTGAACTCGTACTGCAGGCCACGGGCAAAGACGAATTTGGACATGAGCGGTTAGGCGGGATCGGGAATGCCCTGGCGCGCGAAATCGAAAAACGGACCGGGTTCGAGACCCGATCGGTGGTCCTGGGGCACATTCAGCGCGGTGGTACGCCCAGTTCCTTCGATCGCGTGCTGGCGACCCGGTACGGGTTAGGCGCCATCGACATGGTGCATCGAGGAGAATGGGGCCGCATGGCTGCGATTCGCGGGAATAAGATCGCGTCGGTGCCGTTGGCGGACGCGATTGCGAGCAATCGCAAAGTGGATCCCGAATTGATTGAGGTGGCGAACGGCATCCTTGACAAGCTGATGAAGGAAAACGAACCGGCCATGCAGCAGTAGGCAGCTTTCGCCATTGGACCCAATCGAATTTTCATTTTGTGCGCGGGCTTATCTTTCGCCCGCGCATTCTGTTTGGTTTCGTTCCCCGGCCCTCGATACTCACGGTCTCTTCTCAATAAGGCATTGGGATACTCGTTTTCCTCCCCACAGAGCCTGGCGATGTCGCCAAGGTCAGCATTCCCAAGTACTTCCGGCCTCGTCCGAAAACACCTCGGGGAGTGATGCAGATCACGGGAGCGTGGATGTGGACGATCCATAATCAATGAGAGCCAGGCCCAAGGTTTCGGACCTGTAAGAAGGAGGGCGACCAATGAAAACCTGGCGAATCGGCCTGTTTTTTCTGATTGTCATGGCTGCGGCCACGATCTCAACCGCGCAGAAGCCAGCAAACGACTCGGTCCCGAAATACGACAAGTCCACGGAAGCCGTCTTCAAGGGCGTCGTCGAGGAAGTGAAGGATCGCGAGTGCCCGGTATCCGGGGGCATGGGCGCGCACCTGACCATGAAGCTGGCGGAGGGTGGATCCCTGGAAGTGCACCTGGCACTGACGAAGTTTGTAACCCAGTACGACCTCGTGTTTCACAAGGGCGATGTATTGGAAGTCACTGGCGTAAAAGTGAAATTTCAGGGTATGGGCACCATCTTCGCACGCAAGATCAAGCGAGGCGAGGATGAATTCCTGTTCCGCGACAATGACGGCAAGCCGCTCTGGTAGCGGCTGCAGAGCGTTAATTTAGTTCCCACGTCCTGCCGTACGGCAGGAGTCAGCGGGCGAGCCGTTGAGCTGAAAGGTTCTGAGGGAGGATCTTTTACTATCCGGCGCCGCCCGCTTTCTTTGTCTTCTCCCAACATACATTGTCGATGTGAGCATTTGAACCGACGGTCCCAGCGGCATTTTTTTCTCGCGAAATCATCAAACAAACTGCACACGCTATGATGTCGGGTCATGAGCACTGTCCCGGACAAAACGCGCCCATGGGTGAACGCGCACCGGCTGTGTGCGCACGGATTACTGCTTGCGGTGTGCCTCTGGGGAACGTATGCGTGGATCATGACATCTCCGGGTCTGCTTGGCCGGAACGGTTTGGTAAAGGGCGCGGACTTCCTTCACTTTTATACGTTGGGCACGCTGGCGCTGGAACGGCGCGGGGCGGAACTGTACGAAATGACGGCACAGTCGGCGCTGGCCGAACGGCGGGTTCCGCAAGCCGGTCGGCTCTTCTTCGTTGCGCTTTATGGGCCGCAAGTTTCGCTTTTATTCGCGCCGCTGGCCGCGCTTCCCTACGGCGGGGCATTGGTCGCATGGCTAGTGGCGAATGCTGTTCTTTATGGTTTGTGTTGTTACCTGATCTGGAGAACATGCACGAGCCTGCGTTCTGACGGAGGGCTCGTCTTGCTTTTGGGGCTGGCCTATCCGGCGTTCTTCCATCTGATGGCATGGGGACAAACGTCGGCGTTGGCGCTGGCATGCTTCACGGCGGCGTACCTTGCGTTGCGATCAGGGAAGACTTTTCTGGCGGGGCTTGCAGTTGGCTGCTTGATGGTCAAACCACAACTGGGGCTGGCGGCGGCCTTCGTGTTTTTGGCGGCGCGGGAATGGAAAGTGGTGTCCGGTGCCCTGCTGGCAGCGGTTGCCCAGTTGTCGATTGGATGGGGATACTACGGAACGTCCGTGATGCGGGACTATTTCGAACGCCTGATGCATGTGCGGGAGGTGATGCCCCAGTTGGAGCCCCGGCTTTATCAGATGCACTCTCTGCGCGCATTCTGGACGCTGTTGATTCCTGCGCCGCAGGCGGCATTCTGGATCTACGCGATCAGTGCGGTTTTCGTTTTGTGGGTGACTCTCCGCTGCTGGAAAAGCGGAACTGATTTGCGGGTGCGATACTCCGCACTCCTGATCGCAACTGTACTGGTGGCTCCTCATCTCACGGTGTACGACCTCGTAATCCTTGCGCCGGCATTTCTTTTGCTTGCTGACTGGGCGAAGGCTCACCGCTTGTCTCTGCCATGGCTTGGCCCTGTGCTGTATGCCTGCTACATTTTGCCGCTGGCCGGTCCGCTTGCCAGGTGGATGCATGTGCAAGTGTCCGTTGTTGCGATGGCGTGGTTGTTATGGATGATTTGCCGGGTGGAGGAAAGCCCGTTGGGAAATGAACAGGTCGCCGGCCCAGCCACTCGCAGCTACGCTGGCGGCTGTTGAACTCCTAACAAAAATTGAAGTGCGCCCGGGAAGCGGGCGGCCCATGCGGATTCGCTGTGCGTTCCGCCCTCGGCGACTTCCACGCGCAGCCGACGATCGTCCAGACCGCTGCGCCGCAGGATACGCTCCAGCTCACGAACGTTCTCAACCGTCTGGCGGTCTTTCTCTTCGCGGCCAACTTCGCGCGTGCCGATGGCCAGAAATATCTTGTGCGGCCATAGGCGTGGCTGGCGCGCATCGTGCAATATCTGTCGGTTCGAAACCCAGAGCGATGGGCTCTCGATCAGTACGCTTCCGAAAACTCCCGGCGTCGTCATCGCGACATACAGCGCGATCAGACCGCCCAGCGATGAGCCACCCAGCAGGGTATTTTCCGCCCCTTTTGCTGTCCGGTAATTCTGGCTCACAAAAGGCATGATTTCCTTAGTGAGGAACGCCGAGTATCTGGCGCCTTGGGGACGCAAGACTACCGGGTTCAAGGACCGATAAGGCAAGTATTCCTTGAGACGCTCGCCACCCACGTTGTCGATGCCAACGAAGATCGTGGGAGGGATGACGCCGGTGCGGATCAGTCGATCGGCAGTCTCGTCGACCTGCCATTCGACCTTGGTAAATGACGTTTCCGAATCGAACAGGTTCTGGCCGTCGTTGAGATAAAACACCGGATAACGCCGGCCGGAATTTTCTGGAAGATCGTAACCGGGCGGGACCCAGACGCGAAGATTGCGACGGTTCCGAAAAAGGTGGCTGTTGAATTCATGAATCCGGAGATCCCCGACCACAGTCGAATTCGCACCGACAGGTTTTGCCATGACAACTTGCTGGGAAGAATTTTCCATGGGTTGCTTCGCTGGGTCTGCCGCTAGACGCGCCGCGCACGGTTCACGGAGTGGAGAAACAAAATACACGACAAGACTGCAATCGTGAAAATTGCGAACAAAGATGTGAGGCAGAGAATGCACCATACTCCGAGAATGAATTTCTCGACGTAAGTGAGGTAGAGAGCAAAAGCGAGTCCAGCCACCGAACTCGCGAGCAGGATGCCGGGCGTCTCTGCCTTCTCGCGGTAAAACGTCGCGAAGGCCAGCACGGTGACATAGCCAAGAATTCCGATCAGAGCAACCGGTACTCCCGCGACGGTTGAATATTCACTCCGATTCACAATGTCGCAATTGAAAGTCTGCCCGAAGTCGCAATAAGACGTCTTAGATTTCCTGAAATGATGATCGAGAGACAACGACGACACGGCAATTCCGAGCAACGCGAAGATTGCGATTGCCAGCAGCAGTCGCCTAGCAGTGACGGTCATTTCAGTGGACATCCGGTGCGCAGGCTCAAGTCATCGAGGGGGATCGCGCCCTCGACTCTTTCGCCCATCGGCGGAAATTGCCAGGTGGGAAAGTGCTTGATGCCGGCGTCGGTGCAAACCTGCTGGATCTTCGAGGTGTCGCCCTGGATGCCGCATTCGATGTAGGGGACGTACTCGAATGAAGCGCTGAACATGGCTTTCTGGTCGGAGCAGTGCGGGCACCAATAGGCGCCGTACATTTTGACGTCGTGCTTGGCCAGGCAGCGCGCAAAGTCATCGTGCTCGTGAACGCGGCGGTGATAGCCGACGTAATACGTCGCGCCCAGCGCCGCGGCAATGACCAGCCCGATGATGACCTTGCGCAGGAATGCAGGATCGCGCTCGGTCTGCGCTGCTTCTTCGACCTGTCGTCGTTCTCTTCGTTGCTGAGACATGAAAGTTTTTATACCACGACCCGCAGAGCAGAAGGCAGAACGTCGAGCTTCTCAAGGTGCAAAGTTAGAGCCTCCCCGTCGACCATAACATCGACCGGGTTGTCGAGTTCGAAGTCAATGTGGCGGGCGGCGCGCCGCTCAGCCAGCGGGTGATTTACATGGGTGCCGTCATAGAGCGTCGAAAGGTTGCGGATCAGCCCTACGCGCCCGATCGGTCCCCAGCGCACGTACTCGATCAGGCCGTCGTCAACCTCAGCATTTGGCGCAATCATCATGGTACCGCCGGTGAACTTGCTGTTATTGAACGTGAGAAACAGGCAGCGGCGCTTATCGGCAGCAGCCTCGCCTTCCACGCGAAGTGGAAATGGGCGCCGGCGAAGCTGGGCCAGGCGCAAGAAGATCGAGAGAAAGTAGCCCGGTTCGCCCCATCCGGCGAACGTGCGGGAACGCGTGGCGTTCACGTCGGCGGCAAATCCGACGCTGAGCAGGTTGATGTAGTGGATGGTGCCTTGCTTGTGGCGCATGCGCATCACGTCGCAGGCGCGGGTTCGCCGCGCGAGCAAGGCTTGCATGGCGCCCTCTACGCCGTCTTTGGTGAAGTCGCGCAGGAAGGAGTTGCCGGTGCCGAGCGGGAGAAATCCGAGCACGGGGGGTTCGCCGCCCTGCGCTTCAGGAAAGACTCCGTTCACGATCTCGTAGGAGGTGCCATCGCCTCCCACGGCGAGGAAGCGGCGGTAACCGCGGGCATAGTGCTCGCGTGCGATGTGAATGGCGTCCCCGGGGCGTGCCGTTTCGAGGACATCGAGCTTGAGGCCCCCGGCGCGCAGGCGTTCGAGCGCGGGTCCCACGAGTTTGCGGCAGCGTCCCCCGCCAGCGGCGGGATTCACGACAGCAAGGAAGGTGTCGTTCACAGCTGGACGACCGTCGCGCGCTCCGCGGATTTGCCAATTTCTTCGGCAAGGTCGGTGCGCTTGATTTTCAAAGATGCGGTGCGGGGGAAATCGCGATCCCAAACCAGGTAGCCGCCAATGCGTTTGAAATCGGCCAGGCGACGGTTGCGCTCGTTCATCTCGTCGATCAGGGCGGCGTCGACCTGTTGGTTCTGGTCAAGACGCACAACCATCACCAGCGACTCTTTTCCCAATTGTTTCGCGGGCCAGAGATAGTTGGCCGCAAACACACAGAACTCTTTCACCGGCAAGCCGTCGAAAACGGACTCGATATCTTCGGGATAAATGTTCTTGCCGCCTTCGGTCACGATCATGTTTTTTTTGCGGCCAAAGAGTTGCAGATGCCCGGTAAAGTCGAATCGGCCCAAGTCGCCAGTGAGCAGCCAGCCGTCGACGATGGTCTCCGCAGTGAGTTCCGGATCGTCGAGATAGTGCGACATGACGGTCTTGCTGTGGACTGAGACCTCGCCGATGCCTTCGGAATCGGGACTAAGCACGCGCAACTCGACGCCGGGGAGTGGACGTCCTACGGTGTCGGCTCGGAATGGCTTGAAGTCATTCAGGGTGAGCGCGGTTCCGGCCTCTGTCAGGCCATAGCCGTTGGCGACGGGGATCCCGAGGTCGTAAAAAAACTGGAGGGTCGAGGGCTCCATGAAGGCGCCGCCGGTGAAGAGGGCGAGAAGTTGTCCACCAAAAGCCTTGTGAACCTGTCCGAGCAGGCGGCGGCTCAGGTTCACGTTGGGACGGCGCCGGGTAAGCAGTTTATTGAGTGCAATCATGCGGTCGAGCATGAAGCGCTTGGCCTTGGGGAGTTCGTCGAACTTTGCTTTGAGGCCGCGTTCCAGGTTCTTAAGAACCATGGGCACCAGGCTCATGTAGCTGATGCGGTAGCGCACGAAGGCGTCGCGCACGTACTCCGGACGCAGGGTGCGTAGATGGACTACACAGGCTCCGCACACAAATGGCCCGATGAAACCGACCATGAAGTCGATGGCATGATTGGTGGGCAGGATGCTCAGGTAGCGGACGCCGGGCCAGAAGGGGTACCAGGCGGTCAGCGAGGCGCACTGTTCAAGATAATTTTCGTGCGTGAGCACACAGCCCTTCGGGCGGCCGCCGGTTCCCGACGAGTACACGATACAGGCAACGTCCTCGCGCTGACGCTCGATGAAGATCGGCTCACCCTTGCGGTGGAAATCTTCCCAGCGATAGGCACCACCCAGATCCGCGCGCAGTGGAGCCTCGGTGACCAGAACCGTTTTGATCGTGTGCTTTGTGAAGTCGGGCGACTGCATGATGGCGCGCCACAAGTAGTGTTCAACGATCAAAAATTTGGCTTTGCAGTGGGCGAGCAGTTGCAGTTGTTCGGCGGCGGTGAGTTTGAAGTCCAGAGGCACCAGAACGCCGCCACAGAAAAAGATGGCATAGGCCGAGACCAGCCACTTGGACTGGTTGCTCATAATGATGGCGGCGCGATCGCCCTCACGAAAATCGGCGTCCTGCAGGGCACGCGTCAGCGGACGGGCAAGTTCCTTGAAGTCGGAATAGGTGAGACGGGTCTTCTCCTTGTCGCGATCGGCTTCGATCAGGCAAGTCTCGTTGGGCCAGAACTCGAGCGCATCGCGCAGTGCGGCCCCTAACGACGGATATTGGCGCAAATCCAGCATGAAATGACTATTTCACCACGGAGACACGGCAGCACAGAGAAGAGCAGTGTTAACCAAATCATTACCTGCGATTTCAGAGACGCGCGTAAATGCGTCCGGCTAGCGTACGGAAGTCTGTGACTCCCTGCAACTCGTAGTCGGGCAGCTCGACGTGGAAATGGTTCTCGAGCCGTGTGAGTAGATCGAGAGCCTGCAGACTGTCGATGTTGAGCGTCTTGAAGAAATCCTCGTCGGGCTGCAGCTTGTCGCGCGACACCTTAAAGTGCTTGGCGGCCAAATCCATGATTTCGTCCAGGGTTTTCTCTTCTGTTGACATGATCCAGTCTTTCGATGAAATCCTCGAGCTGCCCGATTCAGGGCAGGTATGGTTGCAGATCGGTGCTCTCCACGAACTTGCGCAGTCCGGCTTCTACGGCAGGTTCGGCAAATAACTGGCAGAACAGGTCGATTTCCTGCTTCAACTCGTGGTGCGGGATCGGCTTGATGAACTTCTTGGCGGCGATGGCGGTGCGGCGATCGAATTTGCCGAGTTGCGCAGCAGTAGCGCGGGCAGCACGCAACGCTTCGCCTTCCCCGACGAGTTGGCTCACCAGGCCGACCGCATGCGCGCGGGTTGCGTTGATGCTACGGCCGGTCAGCAACAGATCCCGGACAACCGCATTGCCGAGGTCGCGCTTCAGGCGCGGAATTCCGCCGAACCCAGGAACCAGGCCGAGGCGCAGTTCGGGAAAGGCGAAACGCGCCATCTTGTCGGCGATGATCAGATCGCATACCAGCGCCAGTTCGAAACCTCCGCCGAACGTCACACCGTGGATAGCGGCAATCGTGGTCAATGGCGCGGCATCGATGGTGTTCAGAACACGATGGATGCGCTCCAGGAAGTCGCGCACGCCTGCAAGGGCTTGGGCTTTCTGCATCTCCTGCGAACGACGATAGAGCTCGCGGAGGTCGGCCCCTGCACAGAATCCGGACTGCATCGTGCTGTGCACGATCAGGGCATGGGCGTGCCGGGACACTCCTTCGAGTGACTGCGTGAATTTTTCCAGTTCTTCCAGCGAGAGGGATCCGATTTCGTTGCAGGGGCCGCGGTGGAGCGCGAGTTCGATTACGCCGTTCGCGACTTCCCACGAGATTGCCTGGCCTTGAAATCGGTCTGTCATATCTTTAGTCGCGTTCAATGATGTTCCCGCCTAGACCGCGACCTTCACGCGGTACATCTCTTCGATTTCGTCGCGCATCTGGCGCGCGATCGCATCCCGCCTCAGTTTCCCATTCGCGGTGAGCAAGCCGTTCTCGATCGTGAATGCTTCCGGCCGAACGTGGAAGGCGCGGACCTGCTTGTAATGCGGGAAATGCGGATTCACTGCGTCAATTGCGGCTTGTGCCTGGCCGGCAGTCGTGGCTCCGGTGATGATGGCCGAGAGATAACCTTTGCCGTTGCCGACGAGTACGACCTGCGCCCCAGCGGGCAACTGCTGCACCAGTTTCTCCTCGATGGGCTCGGGCGCGATGTTGTGTCCCGACCCGAGAATAATCAGATTCTTGATGCGGCCGACGACGCGCCAATTCCCGCCCGCGTCGACTTCGCCCTGATCGCCGGTGTGAAACCAGCCATCGCGCAAGGACTGCGACGTTTCTTCCGGGCGGTTCCAGTAACCGGGAAAAATATTCGGGCCACGCACGACGATTTCTTCGTTTTCCGCCAGCGTCATTTCGATGTCGGGAATCGCGGGCCCCACGCGGCCGGCTTCGTAATCCTGCGGATCGTCGAGCGTGCAGATGGCGGTGGTCTCAGTGAGACCGTAGCTCTGCAGAACGGGAATGCCGAGCATCATGAAGAAGAGCTGGGTTTCGACGGCCAAGGGAGCGGATCCGCAGATCAGCGCCCGAAGATTTCGGCCAATCATTTTTTTGCGGATGGTTGGAAAGATTGCCGAGTTCGCCAACGAAAGCCAGAGGCGGTCGAGCGATTTCGACTTCCCCTCGTGCTTGCGTGTCCAGGCGGACTTGGCGCGGCTGTAGATCGCCTGGACGAAGCCTCCGGCTTGCCACAGTTGCTCATCGACGGCGCGGCGCATGCGCTCGAGCAATGCGGGAACGTTCAGGAAATAGTCGGGAGCGACCGTGCGCATGTCTTGCGCGATTTTGCTCAGATCGGTGTTCATGGCGAGCAAGCTTCCACGCAACAGCGAAGTCAGCAACAGCATCCAGGACCCGGCAAAAACGAACGGCAAGTAGTGGAAGACATGGTCCTGATCTTGCCGCGTGCCCATGAGCCGATCAAGTCGCCCATTGATGCACTTCAGCATGTGGGCGATGTTGCCGGCGTTCAATATGACGCCCTTGGCCTCGCCTGATGTTCCGGACGTGTAAATGATCGTAACCGGGTCGGAGTCGGCGAGTCGTGGTTCGCGATTAGCGGCAAGCGATCCTGAGAAGATATCGTCGAAGACGTACTGCGGAGACGCGCCCGGCCATTCGCGGACCAGACCATCCCGTAAGGTGGCGTCGCCACAGCAGACCAGCGACGGCGAGCAGTTTTTCATCATCGCGGCGAGTTCCGCAGGCGCCTGCCGGGCGTAGAGTGGGACAACAATCAGGCCTTCGGCCATGATGGCCAGGTCCATGGCCACCCAGCGGACACTGTTGTTGGCGTAAAGCGCGCAGCGATCTCCCTTGGGCAAGCTTTGTGCAGCGAGGAACGCGCGGGCCCGAGAGATTTGGTCGAGCAGTTCCCTTCCCGACACGGCGGTGATCCGGCCGTCGCGAATCTCCTGCAGCACGGCGGTGTCGCCGGATTTTTGCAGGCTTGCGAAGATGTCTTGCAGAAAACTCATCTTTTGAATCACGAATCCCGGTTTGCCCTGAACGTCCGCGATTGAACCTAGCTGGCGACGGCGGGCTTTCGGTTCTCGACAGCACTGTCGAAGCGTTCCACCAATTCCCGCAAACCCCGATGCATCGGTGGCAAATAATCTTCCCAGCTCCACTCGCCGGTGCGCGTCGGGAAATCGGGATAGCGGCGTTGCACTTCTTCTTCGAAGTGAATTCCCATCCTTGCCATGAGCTTCAGATTCTTCACCACGGTTTTGCCGATGCCGGCAGCTACGGATTCTCCGTCGGTGTACAGATGTTCCAAGGATGCCAGCAGGCGTGGTTCCAGATCGGGATCGTCGACGTTCATGAGCAGATCCTGATGACCGCGCTCGCGCATAAGATTGCGGATGCGCTCGTCCATGGTGATTCCGCAGGAAGGCAGCAGGCCGGGCATGGAGGTCACAATGCCGTGATAGCGAGACGATGCCATCATGTGGCAAGCGCGCAGAATGCTAACGACCTGGTACATATCGTAGTCGTCGGAACTGAGGACGGGTACGCCACCGCCCAACTTCTCGGCGATCCTTTGCGCCGGCCTTGCGTCCAGCCGTTCGGTCGCAACCATCACGACGAACACATTTCGCTTCTGCCGAAAGGCAGCCACCGCGTTGGCAATTCCGGTCAGATATGCCTCGTACTTCCTTTCAGCTTCCGGGCCGGAGTTGTGGAAGTAGACCGAGCGATAGTGGCTTTCCTTGAAGGCGCCTGTCGTCTTTCGCGCGACTAATTTCCCGACCGAAGCTTTCACCGGCCACTCGAAGGGATTAATGGGGCAGACCACCAGCACGCGAGCGTTTCCGTCCCACCCAACTTCGCGGAGAATGCTCTGCCCATAATCTGCAGGCAAAGGTTCGAAGGTCCAAGCAGTATCGGTGCCCAGTTCGGTAGGCACGCCGAGTTCGCGCAACAGGGTGCGCGACTCTTCGTTGCGCGTGATGATGAGCGACTCCTTGCAGTAGCGCGCGCACATGCGGGCGACGAGCGGGTCCATGTGGCCAGCCTCGGCGCCATAGCCGACTGACAACTTGTTTTGCACCGCCGCGATGCCGAGGGACCCGATCATCATGGTGGTAAGCGCATTGGCGAACTTGCTCTTGAACATCGAGCCTTCGCAGGCGACCACGCCGTGATGCTGGGGAACTTCACTGGATAGGAACGGGGGGAAAATCTGGGGTAGCAGGACCTGGCGCGTGTCCTTGAAGTAGCCTTGGGAGCGCGCGAAGGTCTGCGTCATCACGCTGAAGTCAACCTTGTCGGCTCCGAGAATGTGGCGCAGCTGGCGCAGCATCTCCTCAACACGTACGTCCGATCCCATGTTGCGAGTGCCGTTGTAGCCCGCGAACAGGAGCTTTAATTTTTCACCGGGGTGCCAGCTGGTGCCGCCGCCCATCATCCAGGACGCACGCTTGGACTCGATGATGGCGCTCACCCAAGCCTCCAGGACGAAGTCCATCATGCCGCGGATCCTCCGGCGCTGGCCGCAGGCCACGGCTTATAGGCATAGGTGAAGTTCGAATCGCGGCTGAACTTAAGGAGGCCGTAACTGTATTGCGAAAACGGCACGGGCTTGCGGCCCAGTTCGGTCGTAACCCTGGAATTATCGAAAACCGTGTTCCAAACCAAATAGGGCATGAACACTTTCATTAATGCAGCCCCGTGAGCGACCGATCCGCTTCGGTTGGCCAAAGTATTGACCACGCTCGAAAAGGGCTTTTCAAAAACCGGCAGGAACACAGGACCGCGTTTCTGCTGCGCAGCGGCCAGTGCTGTCGTGACTTCGCGAAATGTCTGCGATTCGCGTCCGGACGACAGATGATACGTGTCATATTGCGGCTCGGCTTTCTGGTGCAGGGTTGCAATTGCATCGGCAACGAAATCGACGTTCACGATGTCGATCTTGTCATGCGCACGAAACGGAAGCGCCTTCAGGCTGGCAAGGAAAACGAAGGCCTTCACCATGTCGAACTGCGTCGTCTCGGGATAGCGGCTGTCCCCAAGAACAATGCCAGGACGGAAGATGGTGATGGGAACGTCCGGTAACAACTCGCGCACCATGTGCTCGCAGAATTTCTTCGTGCGGGCGTAAGGATCGTAGTCGGAACGATTCCAATCGATCGAACGATCCTCGGTGACAACTTCGTTGCTCCGCTTGCCGGCCACGGCCACGGTGCTGACGTTACTGAACCGGCGCAGACCGTGATAGTAGTGAGAGTGCCGAGCCAGCCGCAGCACCTCGAGTGTGCCGCGCAGGTTCACGTTCATGCAGCTCTTTTCGGACTTGCGGTTCAGTGAGGCGGCGCAGTGAACCACCGAATCCGTGGTGTGAATAAGGCGGTCGTAGTCGTCACGATTCAGGCCAAACTGAGGCGAAGTCAAGTCTCCGGGAAAGATGCGGATGCGGGTCTGCAGGTGTTCGTAGAAGCGCGGAAAATCCATGTGTAACTGGATACCGTTCCAAAGGCGAAGCGCGCCTTCTTCAGCGTCCTTGCCGCGGACCAACACGTTCAGCGCTGCACCGTGAGAGTCCAGCAGATTGGCGGCGACATGCGCGCCGATGTAGCCTGTCGATCCGGTCAGGAATATCGCCACGTTGCCCCGTTCGTACCGGTTTTCACGGTTTCGGCTTGAGTTGCTTCCTGTTCATTGATGGGTAAAAGAGGACGCGGTGGACGCAAGGCCAGCGGACGGCCTTCGATCAATGGATAGGTCCAGCGTCGCAAGGCAGGAATGTGAATGTCAATCCAGTAGGTCCACCAGTCGAGGGCCCGAGTTTTGTAGCCGAAGTCGGCACGCTCCTCGGGCACCAATGCCAGAGAGAGTTTCTCGACGTTGTCAGCGACAAAATCGTGTTCATTCTGAAGAATGAAGGGCTCGAACAACTGAACCAGCTTGCCTACCTTTTCCAGATTTCGTTCGGCGCGCGCGAGGGGCGTTTTCTTCAAAGGCAGTGGAGCCATGATGCGCTGGATCGATTTCACGATGGCCATCTGGGCCGGCGCGGACAGGCGGTTGTAACGCGTCTTCGAAACCGGGATCGCGTCCATGCGCAGGCGCAGCCAGGATTCCAGGCCTTCTTGCGCGCGATAGTGTTTGCGATGGGCCAGCGAGGTCAACTCGATCGATCGGCCCATATCGCAGGGGTTCGTGACAGACGTGGCCAGTTGGTACACCGTTTCGTGACGTCGTTCGATGACGGCGGCCGCGATCAAAGTCATGCCCTGGCATACTGAGTCGACCGGGATAATGTCGAGACGCTTGCGCTCGTTGGAGGGCAGTTGGCGGAAGTTCGTGCCCAGCAGGTAGGAGAGCGACGCCGATGTATTGATTCCCTCGTTCCAGCCAGTGAAAGGTT
The DNA here is from genome assembly GCA_963765755.1 of uncultured Acidobacteriota bacterium. GTDB lineage: Bacteria > Acidobacteriota > Terriglobia > Terriglobales > Acidobacteriaceae > Gp1-AA133. The sequence continues at coordinate 50,280 of CAVXXV010000001.1, forward strand.
TGCCCACTGAGGTTTCCACAATCGCAGGGCGAACGATTGCTACTGGAAGACCGGCAGCGCGGTTGCCGATCAGCGACTCGGCAAGACTTTTGGTCAGGGTGTAAGTATTGGGCCAGCCCAGTTCGGCGGCACGGCGCGCTCCAGCCTCGGTCAAATAGTTGCGCAGCCAGCGGATGCGGCCTTTGCGGATTTGATTTTCGAGGGCTGCCCCGTGCAGATCTTTAGCAGCGTGCTCTTTGCCAACAGCCTGTTGCGTCAGTTCACTCGTGACTTCAGGGCCTTCCGATTTTTCTTCGGCTTGCTGCACCAACTGGTGGAGGTTCCGCCATTCCTGCTCGGCATCGTAGTTGGCAACTCCGGCCGGCGTGTAGTTGGGGCGAAGCTTCTCACTGACTCGACCATCGCGGGCCCCAGCTACATAACAGGTCGAAAGGTGAACGAGGCCGCAATGGTCCGACTGCCGCACGAAATCGAGGACGTGCACGGCAGCATCCACATTGGTTGCGAGGGCGTCACGGAGATCGGGATTGAAATCGGTCAGGCCGGAACTGTTTATGATCAGGTCGAGATTCTGCTGCAGACGTGAGGCAATTTTTGGGTCAATACCCAGGCCCGGTTGCGAAACATCGCCTTCGACCACTTCAACCTTGTCTTTAAGGAAGGCGGACAAGCCGAAGGAATGGCGATCAAACAACGGATCGAAGACGGGTGACTCCTCCACCACGCGTTCAAAGCGCTTCGTCGCAGGGTTTGATTTCTGGCGACGGATGAGCAGATAAATGCGGCCGATCTCAGGCAGGTCGAGCAAGGTATTCACGAGCCAGACCTTTCCGATGAAGCCCGTAAATCCCACCAGCATTACGTGTTTACCAGCCATTGCACGCCGGACTGAAAAGGGCTGCGCATGCCTGTGATTGTCAAAGTAGACGACCGGACGCTCGGAGCCCGGAATCGATCGTGCCGCAGGAATAATGGCAGTACGCAGCACCCTGACGTCAGGCAGGTTCAACTCCCGCACGAGACGATCCGGTTCGCGTTGGCCGTCTGGCCCCGCCCCAGTGATGCGAGCAAATAGACCTCTGGGACGAATGACCGGCGAGAGCAGTCGCCCAGTCGCGACGCGATCTCGGAAGTCGAGACGGTTGGCGACCAGCCACTTCACATCCAGGAACTGGGCCAACGGGCGCATCACGTGATCGAGTCCTTGACTGACAAGGACGATGTCGGCTCCTTGGGCCTGCAATCTTTTGAGGCTCGCCAAACCATCGGGTTTCAAGTGCGGCTTCAGCTTGTACTGGAAGTATTCGTCACCAAGCAGGTCGAGGCGGTCCCGGCTCACACCACGCAAAACAGCGTGCACCACCCGGGTGGCAAAAACGCGGTGAGCCGCATACAGAAAAGGACGCAGAGCCGCCATCAGAAATACCAACCCGCGACGGGCCATGCGGGCGGCAAAGGTCTGGGCATTCCAGGTGAAGAAAGCTACCGGCTGAACCGTGGTCAGGTCGAGCAGACTGCCTTCGACGCGCCAGTAGACTGGGGCGGAGGGACCCGGCCCGGAATTTTTTGTCGTTGAATCCAAAAGTCGAAGTAAGCCTTAAATTAAGAGTACAGAGCCCTAGCTGGGGCCCCGGGATAATGCCAAGTCTATTATTGTAAACAATCTGCTCACAAGGACGAAGAGCCTTGACAGTCACCGGCAACGGGACTGGAAAATCCCCCAAAAACGCGTGCCCACGCGAGAACTGTTAAACCGCCCGATTCTTTTGGAATCACCCGTCATCCCGATTCGAACCGGCTCGCTTTTGCGGAGGGAGCCTTCGCGATTGCAGTTTTGTCTCAGGTCTAAACAGTAGGAAAGCTGGGGGATCGGACCTGGCACTCCTGGTGATTGCATGTGGCCACTTCATTTGTGAGCGGACTATTCGGATCTGGCGCAACTGGCGCAAGCCGAAGGTGAATGCGCTGGCTTACCGGCCTTACTGAGACACGTCCTAGGCGAAGGTCACAGGAGCGGCTAAGTGTGCAGCTGAGCAAAGGAAAACCGCCGGTTCCCAGGGCCGCCGCAACTAATGCAAGCCTCGCGAACCGACGGTTTGATCCTTATAAGCCTGAACTACGAAATAAGCCTAAACTACGAACTAAGCAGCAGCCTTTTTTTGCTGTTTGTACTTAGCCCACCGAGCTCTCTGCGCCGCTGCGATCCTGCGTCGTGCTGCTATCGACAAGACGCGCTTCGGTCGAACGCCAGCGCTCCGGCCATTGTGGCTCATCCCGCGGAGAGCTGAGATGGCAGCTTCCACTTGACTCAACTTACCTTGTAGAGTCTTTTGTTCCGACATCAAAGACTTCACTACTTTTTCCAAGTTAGGCATGTAACCTCCTCGCAGGGGATTCTAGCAAATGGATTGCTCTCTCGACGGCTAATCCGACGTAAAATTTATCAATACTAATTAAACCCGGGCGCGCGACCCAAAATGGACAGTGTGAAAGTTAGTGCCACCCGGGCACATAACCTAATCGATAGGGATGCGGTCTTACTAGAAAAAAGTAAAGTCGAAACCTCAACCACAAGGGTAGTAGACACGAGTTTCTTTGCTCACCGTGAATTTAAATATTCTGGGAAGACGGTACGTCTGGGGTTCAACCGGGGAAATGAGTTCCTGCATTACCGCAAAAGCCTTTGGATGAGCGTGGCCATAGGTCCGCGCGACCGTAGAACCACGGATCGAGGCCCTTGGAAGACGGCTTCCTGCCGGTTTCAAGCCTTCCAAGCCCGACTGTTGGAATTCGCAGCAACTTGAGCTCACGCGTTCACCCGCCTTCCATGTAATGCCTTCCTCGGATAACGCTTTTCCTTGCTACCTGCCCTTTACACCTAAGGTGCTCTGGGATTGGGACATTGCCCAGAAGGGCCATTCCGCCTTGACGGGGAAATTGAGTAGAAATAGAGTCCGAGCATGGGTTCTATTGCAGTGATTCGCCTCGCTTAGGCCGATGGGTGATCCGCATGATTCGTTTTAATTTCTGTTTTGGTTTGCTCGTCGCGATGAGTATCTTAGGATTCGCCTGCCTCGGCCATGGGCAGGACGCGACTGAACCTGCGCCTGCGCAACCGGCTCCGGACGGCCAGGCGGCATCGGTTCAAGCCGCCCAAGACCCCGACACGGCCAACGAACTTCAGCAACTGCGGGCGGCCGTCGACCAGTTGCAGCAGCAAGTAACACGTCTCACGTCGGCGGTTGAGGAACTGCAGGCAGACCGTACAGCATCCGTAAAACCCGCCCCCGAGCCCCGTACAAAAGGGAAAGCGCCGGTGGCAGCCAAGAAGACGGTGGTGATTACGCCCACGCCGGCTTCCGGTTCGGCAGAGGTTGACGAAAGAACTCCCTTGACTGTGCTTGTTTTCCAGGATGGGCACCGCACCGAGGCTCGTAACTATGCCATTGTGGGACAAACGTTGTGGATCTATACGGAGCAGGACTCGAAGAAGGTCCCGCTGGCTGATCTCGACGTGGCAGCCACCAAGACTGCGAACTCAGACCGAGGAATCGTATTCCAGGTTCCCAATGCTAAGTAATTGAGAGCGGCTTGGGACACGTTTGACTTTTCTTACAGCTCTTTAGGCTTCACCTCGCGAATCGATTTCCGGACCCGCTCGATCTGTTCGTTCATCGTTTGGTCGTCCAGGCGCGCTGACGCCTTGGCGATCAGGTTGGCAGCGATCATCTGGGCCTCGGTCAGGCTTAGCTTCAGCTTGCGCGCGCTGATGGTGCCGGAATCATAGCTGCGGACCGCTTCCACCAACAGGCCCGCCGCATAGCTGACAGCTTCGGCGCTGACACCCTCCTCGATCTCCTCAAGGCTGCCGCCGTAAGGTATAGCCGCCAAGTTGTCTGGTCGATCGTGTCTCATGCTGTGCCTCACCTGGCTTCGTTCTATGGCGCCGGCGCCTTTGTGCGTGTCGCGTAGAGCCGCAAGGAAAATCGAAGCATAGAACGCCGGCCCTGCCTCATCCATGCAAAAGATTTTTCGTGTCTGTGACCACGGTCACAGACCCTGCCCGGCCTTGCCTACAAGATGGGATTACTCGGCCTCCACTCTGCGTAACGCGGTTTCTTATACCGATTACCCAACCATCCGGAGGCCGAGGCGTTTACCGAGAATTCGTGGCCTCGCGACCCCCCGGACATGCTGCGGTGATTGGAGTATGGATATGGTCAGTGATCCTATCAAAATTTTGATTGTGGATGACGACGAACAGGTTTTGATCGAACTGGAGCGGCTGCTGGAAAGCGAAGGCTACTGTACCACCACTGCGTGGAATGGGCGCGAAGCGCTGGCGCTTTCTGATCAATGCCAATTCGACATCCTGCTAGTCGACGAGGACATGGCGCACCCCGATTGCCACGCGTTTCTCGCCGAACTCAAACGCAGGCAACCAACTGCCGGGTTGCTCCAGATGCTGGCGCGCAAGAATCCCAAGAAATCGTCGGCAGATGCAGTTTGCAAGTGGGAACATGCCGAGATGAAAGCCACCATCCGTGGCTTTCTCGCAGCTTAGACATCGATCCCATCTACTTGTTCTCGGTTCCCACCAGAATCTTCAGCAGGTCGGTCGCCAGGGCAGAAGAGTCGACCCCGTCCATGTTGATCAGGACAACCACACCAGTTTTCTGTTGGGGAGCGAGCATGATAAAGGTGCTGGTTCCCTGTTGCCCGCCGCCGTGCCCGACGTCAGGCACGCCCGCGGAATCTCCCGCGCCCCAGCCCAGCGCGTAGCCACGGTGCTTTTCCTCGGTGATGTCTGGCACCGAAGCACGTTGAGGTGTCCACATCGAGTCGCGCGTGGATCGCTTAACAAGCCGATCGGCAAGAATCGCCACTTCAAAAGCGGCCATGTCGTCCGCGGACGAGAGCCAGCCGCCGCCGGGAATCTTGTAGCTCGAGTCCAGAAATTCGGAATTCTGTACGATTCCGGATTTCGATTTCGAGTAGAAGCGGGTACGGTGCGGGATGACCGCGAAGCGATCGTCCCAACGCGTGCTCGCCATACCTGCGGGCTTAAAGATGTTTTCCTGTACGTAGTCGACGTACTTTCTGCCAGACGCACCCTCGATCGCGCAACCGACCAGCGTGAATCCCTGCGTGGAATAGTGGAACTTCGTCCCCGGCATGGCGATCAATCGATCGTTAGCGAAGAACTGGATTCCCCCGGCGATGGGATCGTCGAAGTGCTTCGTGTTGTTTGTCTCAACATCGTCCTTTGGATCGGGCCGGTAGTGACGAATCCCGCCCAGATGCGACATGAGCTGGCGAGTGCTGATGGGAGACTCTTTTTGTGGAAAGGCCGGGCAGTATTTTTGAATCGGTGCTTCGATGTCCAGCTTCCCTTGCTCCCATAGCTGCATCGCAGCGGTAGCCGTGATTGGCTTTGAGATCGATGCCAGCCGGAACAGAGTTTGCGGCGTGACGGGGACGCTGTTTTCAAGGTCGGCCATCCCGAATCCCTCGGACCACACTTCCTCCCCATTCACGACGACGGCGGCCGAGATTCCGGGGACACTATTGGCCGCCATGAACTTTGAGATCGTGTTCTGAAGCAGAGTAAGCTTGGTGGCGGCGAGTTTGGCATCCTGCGCGAAGACGGCAGGCGGAAGAATCAGTAGGGCAAGAACACAGGCGTGAAATGCTCGTAGTCGACGGTTAATTCCATGCGGCACAGAGTTCGTCATTGATCTCTCGTTTAAAGATTGCCCGTTTTAGTTCTGTGGATTCGCGGACTGTGAGGCTGTACTGTCCTGGACCGGCACTGAAATTTTGTAAGTGCGGGCGCTGGTGACTTCGATGGGTTCGCTGTGTTCGAGGTATGGTCGCAGAATCGCAGGATTCTGCCAATCGAGTTCCCAGCCATTTGCGATGGCTACTACCCGGTAGCGGCCCGGAAGAACCTGGTACAGGCTGAAAGTGCCGTCACTGTCACTCTGATCTCGTCGAATCAAGTCAACGTTTCCCTGAAGAGACTCAGGAACCAGCACAACCATAGCCTGGGACATGCTCTTTCCGTCACGAAGCACGGTTCCGTCAATTCGCGCCGCCTGTCCCGACATCGTAACCGTCAGGTCGACCGTTCCGCTTCGTGGAAGAACCAGCGTACGGCCTATAACCTTAGCGCCGGTGGCTGTAACTCTTTGCACAATGGAGCCACGGGCGTTAATCATTGCAACTTCGTATTCGGCCGTACCCGTAATGATCTGGCTTATTTCGAATTCGCCCTTCGGGGAGACCGGACCGCCGAAACTCTCGTTCGTCTCGCGGTTATTGAAGCGAATATAGGATCCTGGACCTAACGCGGCTTGTCCGGGAATTTGCACTCTGCCGTGAATGGAGACCGGGAAGAACGAATTGTCCGCCGCGTCGATCTCGCCGTCGCTCGAAATATCCACCTCGCGAACTTGAGTCTTCCAGTCCTTGCCAGTAAAGGAACGCAGCTTCAGGATCAAATGACCAGGTGGAATGCCACTAAGCCTAAGGGTGCCGTGCGCGCCGGGCTGGATGCGAGCAAGAATCGGCAGGAGAGTGCGATTGAAGACCTTTTGCTGCACTTGGGCGGACCCCGGCTGGTTGGGATCCGTGCTAGCATTCCGGACCGTCAAGTGCAGTGCAGGCACAGCTCGCAGGGTGATGTCGGCACTGGCGCGCTCTCCGGGATGAAGTTGAATTGGTGACGCGCTCTCACCCTCCACCGCGTCGGCGTAAAACGTAATTCGATAGGTCAGGTCGAGCGGCGAATCTTCGCTAGCCTCGGCGACCGGCGGCGGGTCTTTGTAAGTTTGGGCCTCGCCTTCGGTATAGAGTTGCGCTGCATTCCGGGCAATGGGTGGGTCGGTTGCGTACCATGGCTGCGCTGACACGGCCAAAAAGTACACACCCGGCGACAAGTGCCCGAAATGATAGCGGCCCTGGTCTTCTAGAGTCGCTTGCGCTCGCGATTCCATTCGTCCGGTAGCGCCATCGCGAGCAAAAAGCATCACGTCCCCATTCCGCACAGCTTCGTTTTCTTCGTCGAGCACCGTGCCAGAGATCGATGCATCAGGGACCAACTCGAAAATCAGGTTGTCGGATATGACATCGGGCCCCACGGCGACGGCGGTAGAGAAGGGGGCATGCTGCTGGTAAGCTTGCTCGGAGAATCCTCGCCCTTGCGCGCTGAGGGTAAATTTTCCGCGCGTTAGATTCTCGAAAACGAATCGGCCGTCAGAACCAGTCGTCACCTCGGTGCGGAGATCGCGCTGCTCGGTGGGGGAGATGGCCACGTCGATACCGGCTAAGGGCTGCCCGGTGACCGAGTGAAGAACCGTTCCGGTGATTCGACCGGCGGCAACTGGAGGACTGACCGTTTGTGCGTGCGACAAGCGGAGCGATGTCGACAGGAATACGGTGACGATCAGGAACGACCGAAATCTCACTTTCCCGTGCCTTGCCTTTCGACGTTGAGGGTAGCCTCTTCGCCGGCATGAACGGTGATGGTAACTGCCTTCGAAGTATACGGAGCAAGTGCTTCCGGATTTCTAAACTCGAGGGAGCCCATCGTCTCAGCGTCAAAAGCCAGCAATTTGTACTCGCCGGGAGCGAGGGCGGAGAAACTAATCTCGCCCCCGGGTGCGGACAAGCCTGTGAGCGCATTGGTAAGCGTTGTTTGGTCGGAAAACAGCAGCACAGAACCTGCGGCGGGCTGCCCGTCGGCGACAACATGAATTTTGAGGCTTGCGCCATCATCCCGCAGAACCAGTTGCAATGGTTCGGGATGGCGGCCTGCGCCGATTACGAGTTCCTCGCGTAGCAGGTCGGTTGTCCCGCTGGCGGCCGAACGGACATACCACGGCTGTGTAGTGGCAACTTCGAGGGAATAGCGGCCCGGCACGAGGTTGCGAAATGCCAGCTCCCCGCGTTCGTTTCTCTCGGCTTGAACTTGCACACGGTCGACGCGGAGATCGGTGGAGATCAGTTGTAACGTGGACACCGCGAAATCGCGGACCGGACGGAAGTTCGCAGCAGCCACCTGTTCGGCGGCGCCTGAGGTGGGTCGCAGCTCGACGCTGACCGGGATGGTGATTGAGGAACCAAGCGCCAGCGTAATTCCTTCGACATCATTGTTCACGACCACAGGCAGATCGGTGGCTGCGACACGCCCAGCTGAATCGGCCCCCCGCGCCTGCAGAAGATAAGCACCCCCTGGGATCGCTCCATGGAATTTTCCGGTCTGCATATCGACATCGATGGGGGAAGGAATGATTTCACCCGATCTGCTCGCAAACTGCACGCCCACTCCCGATCCCGGGGAGAATCCAACGAGCATGCCGGATACCTGAAAGATAGGCTCCAACTTAAGAGCGAAATCGGTCTGCAGTTGCTGCCCGCCGGCGATGACAAGTGGGGTGGCGGAATCCATGTCCGGTACGCCCGGGTAAAATATTGTGCCGTATCCGTTCTTTCGAATCTTGCGCAGGCGTGTGGCATGTATGCTGGGGAGGCTCGGCCCGATCGCCAGCAGGTAACGCCCGGGCATCAAGCCGACCATGCGAAACTGTCCGTCCTCATCGGTGGTCGCCTGTGCGCGCACCTCCCAGTGCCGGTAACCATTCGCAAACACCTCGCGCAAGATGCGGACGGGCGAATCTTCGATCGGTTCTCCTTTGACTGTGGCTACGTGACCGGCGACAACGCCTTCGGGGAGAAGATTCAGAGTGAGGCCGGAAACATCCGCTGTTAGGTGGACGACTTCGGGCTCAAAATTCGAAGGATTCAGTTCGAGGCCGCTGAAGTACCCCGGCTTGTGGACCAAAACGCTGATGTCGGCTTCGGGGAGCGCTGGAAATTCGAAACGGCCCTCCGAGTCAGTGAGGACGGATATTACAGACGCGGTATTGGCCGGCGTCACCTGAACCATCGCCCTGCGCACCGGCTCTCCGCTCACCGAGTTCACGACTGCTCCGCTCAGCGTGTGTGTGCGCGAAACAGATGGTGTCGCAACATCAGGAGTATCTGTTTGCGCGAGGGCTCGTGGACCAAGAAGCAGGGCAAGGATCAAAGGGCCAGCCGAGCTCAATCTAAACTTAGGCCTTTTGAGATTTGTCCAGTGCATTGCGCGTTCGATCGGTGAAGCAAGACCCGGGAAAGATTAGAGCCTAATTTTATGCGATGCATGGGAATCGGTGCTGGAAGGCCATTCCCACGATTCTGCATCGCCAACGGGTTTGATGCGGCGCGAGATCGGTGAGGTGCCTATGGGCCACCGCGGATGAAGAAGTGTTCCTTGTCGACGCTAGCGGGTACCGCGACGTCAAAAAAGCCCACCATCATCTCGTTGTAAGTCTGATCGCCCCAGCGTACTGGACTGTCGGGATCTGGATTGTGAGCGTTATTTGCGGAGTTGTCGTACCAGGCAACGGCCTGCAGGGTGCTTCCCGCCTTGATTGTCCTGGGCTCCGACAGGCGGTAGCTCAGTTGCCAGTAAAAGTCGTAGTTCACGCGGAGGAGGGTCTCGACCGTGTGGTCGGGACGGACCAGGTTGTACTCGAAGCGTTTGCCGCGAAGATGCATGTGCGGGAAAAAACTCAGGAGCACCGCATCATTCGGCATAGTGCCGTGCACTTCCACGCGGAAATTGTCGGTGTTGGGAGGGATCGGCACCGGGTCGTGATCGTTCGCCAACTGGAGGGTAAGAACCCGCTGCGCGGGCTTGCTCTTTGCGAATACTAATCCGACGCTGGTCTGGTCAGTGCCCGCCTGTCCCCTCGTCGTGTAGTGCATCTGAAAGACGAGGTCCGAATGGGCGGGAATGAATTTGGCCATGCCGTCGGGCCACCGATCCGGAGAACTGCCTGGCGCGTAAACAAGCAGGAGATCGCTGGTGGTTTCGTGAGCCTGGTGCCGAAGGGCCGGATCGTTCAGGGTGGATGCGGTGAAGGGTGTGTTGAGAGGCGCACCCCGCAGCCACTTCGAATCGGGAGGACGGATGTACACCACGGCGTGATGCACATACTGGCGACTCGACGGCCGGATCTCAGACATCTGGACCCACTTGTCCTCCTTGAAATCAGTGGGAACGATCTCGTACGTGTACTCGATGTCGCCCTCGGCAGGGATGGACAGGGGCTTCGGCATTTTCAAAATGAGGTCGGGTGAAGGGATGTTCCATCCTTCTGTCCAAGACGGCGGGGGTGGGGCGTCATGAGGATCACCCGGTGCCTTCGTCTCCGCCCAAGCTGACAGCGTGGCAAGCTGAGGCTCAGTCAGCGACGGATCATCCGCGAAGTGGCCGCAGCAGGGATCCGCGAACCAGGGCGGCATCCGTTTGGAGCGCGTGTCATTGGCCATCTGACGCGCCCACGGTTTCGCGTCCTCGTAAGTGACCAGCGGCATGGGCGCGATCTCGCCAACACGGTGACAGCGCTGACAATGTTGCTGAAGGATGGGCAGTACATCGCGGTAGAAGGTGGGCGCAGGAGATGATTCGGGTCCGCCTGGAGATCTTTCGGACACAACGATTCCAGAGGCGACGAACAGGGCCAGCGCTAGCATGCCGGGGCGATACATCAAGACTAGTGCGCCACCGCCCACGCGAGGCCGTCCACACCGCGGCCGGCGTCGATGAGTTTCTCCACCGTCCAGTCGCTGGTGCGGATGACGGCAACTTTCTGGCTGGCATCGCACGACACATACGCGGTCTGGCCGTCGGGCGAAATCAGCACCTCCTGTGGGGCAGCGGGAACGTCGATGGTGTGGGCGACCTTCATGGTGCTGAGGTCAACCGCCGCGACCTGTTTGCCACTGGGCAACGCCACAACCAGCCAGTGTCCGTCAGGCGTCGAGGCGGCGCCATAACCTTGGGCAGGAAGAGGAATCCAGGTTTTCAGCTTGTTGGTGGCCGTGTCGATGGCGGCAAGCTGCGGCTTGCTCTGGTCGGCAGTGAAGACAAGTTTGTCGTCTACCGAAAGGGCAATACGCTGAATTTTTGGCGCGACCGGAATCACTGTAAGCGTTTTACGGTTTTCGAGGTCGAGCACCGAAACGCTTCCGGCGCCAACATTCGCGGTGTAACCACGGCGGCCATCGCGGGTGATCGCGAGCATGTGCGATTCGGGGGCACCGGTTGGAACTTTGCCAACGACTTTCAGCGTCGAGGGATCAATCACGGAAACCACCCCATCAATCTCCGTGGTCACATAGAGCTGCTTGTCTTTCGGATTGATTAGGGGGCAGTGCGGGCGGACGCCGTGGCCAAAGTCGACGCTGCCGACGATTTTTCGGGAGGCTATGTCGATTACAGCCAGGGTGGTGCCGTCGGTCCCGGGCAAACCGACGCCGGAATTGCCGTAGATTGGCACGTACGCGACGCGACCATCGGGGGATGCGATCACTTCGTGCCCCGTCACCCCGCCCACATCAACGGTGGCAATCTGGCGTCCCGCTGCGGGATCAATCAAGCCGAGGGTGTGTTCGGCCTTATTCGCCACCAGCAGCAATGGTCGTTGCGTGGAACTATTGGATTGGGGCTGCAGCACGGAGGACAAGGCGACAACCATCCCTAACGGCAGGAGAAAACGAAATTGCATGAGCTGGCTCCTCAAGTATTCCTGCGCGAACCAAAGTGTATCGCAAAGCTTGAAAGATCGCCGCAGGCCGGGATCGCGTACTCTTTGCCAGCTCAGAGCCATGTCCTCCAGACCGTCGCCAATGCGCTTATTGCATGAATAGGTCCCAGGACCGAATCAAAGCACACCTTGCCCTATACTCTGTCGAGGAGATCTCCCCATGCGAAAGTCCGCCTTCTGGATCGCTGTAATGTTTGCAGCGTCGACGCTCGCTGGAGCGCAAGAGAATTCGAACGCAAGCGTGGAAGGCAAGATCGTTGCCCTGGAAAAGTTGTGGAACCAGGCGTACAAGAGTGGCGACACCAAGGCGCTTGACGCCCTGCTCGACGATTCGATTGTGCTCATTAACGATGACGGCAGTCAGCAGAGCAAGAAAGAGTTTCTGGCCAGCGTGAAGGCAACCAACGCGCAGGAACAGCAGGTGGCGCCGGAACTTCTGAAGGTAACCGTCCACGGCGATGTAGCCATTGCCAGCGGGGTTTTACGTGTAAAAGGGGTGGAAGGCGGAAAGTCATACACGCGCCGGGAACGTTTCGTCGACACCTGGCTGCACAAGGGGAACACCTGGGTTTGCATTGCGACCGATGCTACGCCGATCCATTAGATGTTCGGATTGTCCGAATCGCGCTTGTCGCCGCTGCCGGATTTCCGCAATCACCCGATCTTCATCGTTCGCAGATCTTTGCCGGTCATTTCCTTCGGTTCGGGAAGATTCAGCATGCCGAGAATAGTCGGCGAGATGTCCCGCAAAGATCCGTTTGGCTTCAGGGTAAACTGGCGGACGTTTTCGCAGACCACGATGAAGGGCACGGGATTGGTGGTGTGCGCGGTGTGAGGGCCGCCGGTTGCCGGATCGATCATCTGCTCGGCATTACCGTGGTCGGCCGTGATGAGCATTGCGCCTCCCCGGGCGCGCACCGCTTTTTCGATTTCTCCTAAACAGGAATCGACAGTTTCCACAGCCTTCACTGTGGGTTCGATCTTTCCGGAGTGGCCGACCATGTCGGCATTGGCGAAGTTCACAATCATCACATCGAAAGTTCCGTCTTCGACAGCTTTCACAACCGCTTGCGCGATGCCCGCTGCCGACATCTCCGGTTTGAGATCGTAAGTCGCCACCTTGGGAGATGGCACGAGCACGCGGTCCTCGCCGGGAAAGGGCTGCTCGATTCCGCCGTTGAAGAAATAGGTGACGTGAGCATACTTCTCAGTCTCAGCCACACGCAGGTTGCGCAGGTTCGACTGGCCCATGACATTGGCAAGGATGTTGGCCATCGATTCGGATGGAATCACAACCGGCAAGGCAAAATTCTTGTCGTACTGCGTCATGCAGACGTAGTGCAGGTTTCTGGGCACGCGATCGCGGGGCATCGTCTTGTCGAGGTCTTCGGCTCCGGGGAGGTCACGCCCTTCCTGCGGATTCAAGCCACTGTTGCGAGCGAGAGCCCGCGTGATCTGGCGGACACGGTCGGCACGAAAGTTGAAGCAGATACAGGAGTCTTCATCGCGAATCGTGGCGAGCGGTTCACCTTTGTTGTCGATGCAGACGAAGGGAATTACGAACTCGTCGGTGACTCCCTTGTTGTAGGAGTCCTTCATGCCCTGCACCGGATCGACGTACGTGCCGCCCTCGCCGTCTCCGTACACCATCGCGTTGTATGCCTTGGCAATCCGCTCCCAGCGGCGATCGCGGTCCATGGCGTAGTAGCGGCCGTTGACGCTGGCGATCTTGCCCGAGTTGTACTCGCGCATTTTCTGGTGCAACTGCTCGAGATAACCCGCGCCGTTGGTGGGCAGCGTGTCGCGGCCGTCCATGAAAGCGTGCACGAAGACGCGATCGACCGCTTGCTGCTTGGCCATCTTCAACAGAGCGTGAAGGTGAGTCTGCTGCGAATGCACCCCCCCATCCGAAACCAAGCCGAACAGATGCAGGCGGCGTCCGCCGGTGCGCGCATGCTTCATGGCCGCGACTAGCGTCGGATCGGAGAAGAAGTCGCCGGTCTGGATCATCAGATCGATGCGCGTGATGTCCATGTGCACGATCCGCCCGGCACCGATGTTGAGATGGCCGACCTCGCTGTTCCCCATTTGCCCATCGGGCAACCCTACGAAAGGACCACTGGTATGGATCAGCGTGTTGGGATATTCGCGTAACAGGCGATCGTAGGTTGGCTTGCGGGCGAGTGCGATGGCATTGCCTTCGGTCTTGGGGCTATGGCCCCATCCGTCGAGGATGATGAGAACGAGAGGTGTGGGACGGGACAAGATCAACTCCTGGCTTCTAGGCCCTGGCTCCTAGCTTATGGCTTTCAGCTTTTCGTTCTTGGACTTCTTGTATCCCTATCAGTGCTTTTCAGTAGCCGGGTTCGGTGAGTTCTGTTTTTTGCGATCTTCCTCGGCGATTTTTTCAATCCGGTCCATCATTTTGTCCCCCATGGCCTGCATGCGGGGGCCCGCGGCCTGCATGGATTCGGCGGTCATGGCGGGCATTTCCTTCATAAGTTTCTGTCCCGTGGGCGAGGAATAAAACGTGCTCATCGCATCAACGTCGCCCCTATTTAAGTGTTTCTGATACACGGGAACCATGTCATCTAGCATTCCGTCGATGGGCAGGTCCTTCATGATGTCAGAGGAGAGTTGATCGAGACGAGCCAGTTCCTGGTCGGTGATTTGCGGCATCCGTTTCCGCATGTTTTCGTGGATCATGGTCCGTTGCTGTTTGGCTACGGATTCCAGCACCAGGGTCATCTGGTCATGAATCTTCATGATGTCGAACAGCTTCATGACATCTTCACGGGTGGCGGGGGCATCGGATTGCGCGAGGAGCGGGGTGACGATCGCAAATAAAGTCAGAAGGACGGGTAACAGGCGTTTGCTCACGGTGACTCCTCGTGGTGTACTGCGGCGTCTAAAGGCACATTAATCACGAAATGTTAAGACGGCGTGCAGGGGCCCGCCGCACATTGATGGTGGTTTTACCCTTTGTAGTTCAGCGCCTTGATTCCAAGATACCGCGCGTTGTCTCCCAACTCTTCTTCGATGCGCAGCAGTTGATTGTATTTCGCGATGCGGTCGGTGCGAGAGGCGGAGCCGGTCTTGATCTGGCCAGCGCCGGTGGCGACCGCGAGGTCTGCAATGAATGTGTCTTCGCTTTCGCCGGAGCGGTGCGAAATCACCGAGGTGTAACCGTTGCGGCGGGCCAGATCAATGGCCGCGAGCGTCTCGCTGACGGTACCGATCTGGTTGACCTTGATTAGGATCGAATTTGCGATTCCCTTGTCAATCCCTTCCTGCAAACGTTCGGTGTTGGTCACGAAGAGATCGTCCCCGACTAACTGAATCTTCTTGCCAGCAAGCTCGGTCAGCGTATTCCACCCGTTCCAATCGTCCTCTGCGAGGCCGTCTTCGAGCGAAACAATCGGATAGTCATTCGCCCACTTCGCCCAGAAGCGAGCCATGTCTTCCGAGGACTTCGTGGACTTGTCTGATTTCTTGAAAACGTATTTGCCGTCCTGATAAAACTCGCTGGCGGCTGGATCGAGCGCGATGGCAATCTCGTCCCCAGGCTTGTAACCGGCTTGCTGGATGGCTTCGAGCACAACTTCGATCGCCTCGACATTCGACTTCAGCGAAGGAGCGAAACCACCTTCATCGCCAACCGCCGTGTTGTATCCGCGCTTCTTCAGGACACCTTTAAGAGTATGGAACACTTCCACGCCCCAGCGCAGCGCTTCCGAGAAACTGGGCGCACCCACCGGCATCACCATGAATTCCTGGAAGTCGACGTTGTTATCGGCATGAGCACCGCCGTTCAGGATGTTCATCATGGGCGTAGGTAAGACGTTCGCGCCTGCGCCTCCCAGATAGCGGTACAAAGGAAGCCCGAAAGCATTCGCAGATGCGCGGGCGGCCGCCATCGAAACCGCCAAAATCGCATTGGCTCCTAAACGCCCCTTATTTTCGGTTCCATCCAACTCGATCATCCTGGCGTCGATGGCGGCCTGGTCGGCGGCGTCAAAATTGGCGAGAGCGTCGGCAATTTCCCGATTGACGTTCTCGACCGCATTCAACACGCCCTTGCCGAGATAGCGTTGCTTGTCGCCGTCACGCAGTTCCACAGCCTCATGTTCGCCCGTGGACGCGCCGCTGGGAACGATTGCACGCCCGATTGTCCCGTCAGCCAGATGTACTTCGGCCTCGACGGTCGGGTTTCCGCGCGAGTCCAACACTTCCCGGGCATGAATTTCAGAAATATTAGTCATGGGGCTTTCTTTATCCTTCAGCTCAGTTTGGGTTTTGGGCAGGTCGCCCTCGAAAACGTGCTTGCTGGATGAATCGACTGCGATTTTTCGCCCGGTGAGGTAACCCACACCGGCATACAGCCTTCCCATTCGCCTTCCTCGAAAAGGGGGATTATATCGGAAGCATGCGCGCGGGCATGTGACATGTGAACCCGCTTTGAGTATCCGAGCAACGATGACCTTGATCGCGTTGGTTATTCCACCGTGTCTCCTCTGGTTCGTGTGCGGTTTCCTTCGTTGTTCCTGCGTTTCCTTTGATTTACAGTCACCTTTTAGATGCTGGACCACACAGAAACTCTGAAGGTCGGACAAAGGGCTCCGGAGTTTGCGCTCGAGGCTGCCAATCGGGATGGCGTTCTGACTTTGTCCGGGTTTCTGCGCCGTGGAGTGCTGATTGCCGAGTTTCTGCGGGGGACGTGGTGACCCAATTGCGTTCAGCGCATGGCTCGGGTCGAGTCGATCAAGGACGAGATCGCGCAAGCCAAGGCCGAGCTGGCGTTCATTGCCGCAGAGAAAAGGGATGGCGTGTTCAAGCCGTCCAAGTTTCTGGAAAAGAACCCGGTATGGTTTCCGTTTCTTTTGGATGAAGACCGAGTGGTAACCAAGAACTATGGGTTGTATCACCTGATTGGCATGGATGCGCTGAACATCGCGCACCCTGCGACGCTGGTCATCGATCGCGATCGAACCGTGCAGTATATCTATCGTGGCGACAACCAGCATGATCGGGCACCGTTGCCGGACTTCCTGGCGGCTGTGAAGAAACTGGGCTAACAGGTTGTACCGAACAGGTCTTGAGCAACCACAAGGAATTCCATGAATTCGCAGGAGGCGTCATGAGGAAGTTGTTGGGAAGCTTAAGCGTGTTGCTTTTGGCAGTCTCGGTCTGGGCGCAAAGCGGTATTTCCGTGCCCGAAGGGACCTCTTTGAAAGTGAATCTGCAAACCACTATTTCAACCTTCAGCAGCAAGGTCGGAGATCCGTTTCAGGGGAAAATCATCGACCCGATCATGGTCGATAGCAAAACTGTGATTCCGGCGGGCGCCACGGTGGAAGGCCGGGTCACCAAGCTGACCGAACCACGGCGCATCTCGGGGAAGCCGACGATTGGCATCTTGCCTGAGCAGATTGTCCTGCCCGACGGCCAGCGCTTTATGCTAAATGCCGTGCTGGTCGACACTAACATCAGCGGAACCGACGTTACTGAAGAAGGTCTGTTCAAGGGATCCGGCCATGACCGGCGGGACCAGATTGAGGTGGTCGGCGGAACAGGCGCGGGAATGCTGATAGGGGGATTGATCGGCGGCGGACCAGGTGTGTTAATCGGAGGCGCCATCGGCGCTGGGGCGGCCAGCACTCATTGGCTCGTCCAGCACAGGTCCGCGGTGTTGCCTTCAGGAACGCAATTGATGATGGAATTGAGCCGCCCAATGACGATGTCAACAACGGCGGCTGGGGCGGGACAGTAGAAAAAGCAGTTCTCGGTTCTTGGAATCTCAAGGACTTTTCACCCGGAGCATTGCTCCGGGTTTTTTATTTTCGGAAGCCGGTCTTCAACGTGATTAACGTCGCAACCCCTCAGTACATCGACATCATCTCCCCTTCTTCCAGAAGATGGAGTTCGATCCATCCTTCCAGGGGCAAAACATCCACGGGAAGGCGGTTCTGCCAAAGACTCAAGCGAAGTCGAATACGATCCGCTTGAGACTTTGCACCTTGCCCTGATTTTTCGCCAGCAGGTCCGGCCGCCAGCCAGGTAAACGGCACGCGGAACTCGAAGTTGCGCACGAGCGCCACCTTGGCTCCATCCTCACCGGTTGCTTGCAGAGAGCCTGTCTCGTCAGGTGCGCTTACTTTCCATTCAACAACTCTACGATCTTTGATCACCACATCCATCCGCAAGACTTTGCGCGGCGCCAACTCGTGACCCGCCCTTGACTCCAGGTTCACGACGATTTCAAACTGCATCTCGGGAATCGGGCCTTTGAAATCGAGCCGCCCGTACACATTCGCGTCGTCGATGCCGGCATGAACCGAGTCCAGGAGGAATTGTTTACCGTGCATTGCGCCCGCGCGGTGGTCAGCCGTGTAAATCGCCGAACCCATCCACTCAAAATAGCGGATCATGTCGCCCGTAATGCGGGGGTGGATGTAGGCCGTCTGCGGCGTAAAAGACGGTCGGGCAACGATGCCGCTGATCGGCTGCGCTAAGTGGTCGGGTGGCGTGGCGCCCAGTGCCTGATAGACGTTGGAAAGGTGCTTGCGGTAAAGCTCGTCGAAGTCGCGATCGTTGGCCGAGTGGTGTTCCGGCCCGTACCACCAGTTCCAGTCGCTGCCTTCGGCAATAAGCAGTTCCTCGTACGCGAGTTTGCGCTGAGCGTCGGTGCAGTGCGGCGCGTGCTCATCGTAAAAATGGCGCGCCTGGTAGAGGTAGTCCCATGAGCGATTGTCTTCCGGGGCTCCGATCCAGACGTTGAAGTTCGCGGAGATCCATGAGCCCGGGCTGATCGAGGCAAGCTGACCGAAATTGCGATGACGCGCGATCGCCTCTGAAATTGTGAGGGCTTCAATGCCAGGCGTGGTCTGCAGCTTGTCGTAAAACCTGCGGAGAAACTCGCGACCCGACTTTGGATAGTATTCCCAGGCATTTTCACCGTCGAGAATGATGGAAAGGACGGCATCCTGGCCGCGATCCAAGATGGGCTGGGCTGCTCTCTGGATGTTCTGTACGAGATGTTGCGCGGCTTCGCTGGCCGGCATGCCCGAGTAGACAAAGCCGATCAGATCGGAGATGGTGTGGTCGCGAAAGACTATATTCATCTCGGACGAGCCGTTCTCGTACCGGTAGATCGTGTACAACCTCTCCGCCAGATGCTTGGCAAGGAGGCCTTCCCCGTCGCGCGCAAAGAAAAGCCCTGTGCTGCGGCCTAAGATTCCCTCGTCGGTTGCCATCCAACTCACGCCCAGATCATGGGCGATGGCAATGGCCTCCTCGGAGACACTGCCCTCCGAAGGCCACATGCCCTTGGGCCGAATCCCAAACACTTTTTCATGCAAGTCGAGGCCGCGACGGATTTGATCGCGCGCATCTTCCGGACGATGAAAACGGTTCTGCGGCAAGGGCAGACCCGGCGTAGAGATCGCGCCAATATCGGTGTCACACAATAGAGGCAGAATCGGGTGGTAAAAAGGGGAAGTGGAAATTTCGATGGAGCCCTTCTGGGCGGCGGCCGCGTGCGCCGGCAGCACCTGGGCCATTATTTCTCTTTCCTTGTCGATCACGAAGCTCTGGTCGTCGAGCGAGTAGTTCCGCTCCTTGCGAATCAACTCCGCAACGTTGGGATCCTCGAGAAAGAATTCGTCGAACCATGCGATCTGCGAAAGAACCTGCAAGTCGGTGAAGTCTTGCGGCTGGAAAAACTTTTCAGCCCGTTCCGGAGAGTCGCCCGCGCTGCGAAAGCGCTCCCATAGCTCCCGGTAGCGCGGGTAGCGGCCGATCAAGTTGATCGGATTGGCCTGGAAGAGATATTGCAGGGCGAATCGCCGCTCATCGAGGCTGAGATCGCGTGCTGGGCGCGCTGCGATCTGAAGAAACGGGTCCTGGGCAGTTCCCGCCACATAATCCTGTATCTGGGTGATCAGGGAGGGGACGAGATTGAAGTTCTGATGAACGTTCGGAAACTCGTCCAAAAGCTTCACCATGCCGTAGTAGTCTTTTAAGCCATGGAGGCGGACCCAGGGCAGGCGGTATTCACTTGTCACCAGGTTCTTGTAATAAGGCTGGTGCTGGTGCCACAGGAGAAGAACGCGCAACACGGGCATGAAGAGTAGACTCTCGCTCCAGAAGCCGTTGGGGAATTCTGCAGTCTAGCACGGAGGCGCGGCGACCCGTTGATAGTCTAAGATGTCCTCACCAGCGCGGCCCGGCGCCGCGAAGACCTATGATCCAACGCATCGAAACCCCCGCCAGCCCCGTTCATTACGATGTCTCGCTGCTCAGCGATCAGGACCTCTACCTTTTCAACGAAGGCAGCCACTATCGCATGTACGAGAAGATGGGCGCGCATGTGATGGACCCGGGGAGCGGCGCGGGTACCTGTTTCAGTGTGTGGGCGCCTAACGCACGAGAAGTTTCAGTCATCGGCGGCTTCAACCAGTGGAATCCCAAGACGCACCTGTTGCGGCCCCGCGGGAGTTCCGGAATCTGGGAAGGCTTCGTGCCGGGTGTGGTCAAGGGCGCGCTCTACAAATTTCACATCGAGTCAAACCATCACGGTCACCTCGCTGACAAGGCGGACCCGTATGGATTGCTCCACGAAAAACCGCCGCGTACCGCGTCGGTGGTGTGGGATCTGGACTATGCATGGAATGATCGCGATTGGATGGTCAATCGAGCCGCGGCGAACTCTCTGAAGGCGCCAATCTTGACCTACGAATGTCATCTTGGTTCATGGATGCGAGTCTCGGAGGACCACAACCGGCCCATGACGTACCGTGAGACCGCGCCGAAACTGGCCGAGTATCTGAATCACATGGGATTTACCCATGTCGAATTCCTGCCGGTGATGGAGCATCCGTTCTTTGGCTCGTGGGGATACCAGACCACGGGTTACTTCGCTCCCACCTCGCGGTTCGGTACGCCGCAGGATTTCATGTACCTGGTCGACTACCTACACCAGCATGGCATCGCTGTCATTCTCGATTGGGTCCCCTCGCACTTCCCCTCCGATGGGCACGGTCTCGCCTACTTCGACGGCACGCACTTGTTCGAGCACGCGGACTCGCGCCAAGGCTTTCATCCTGACTGGAAGACTTACATCTTCAATTACGGGCGCAGTGAAGTGCGCAGCTTTCTGATGTCGAACGCCATGTTCTGGCTGGACAAATACCACGCCGATGGCCTGCGGGTCGATGCGGTCGCATCGATGCTTTATCTCGATTATTCACGCAAGAAAGACCAGTGGATCCCGAACAAATATGGAGGCCGGGAAAATCTTGAAGCCATCGACTTCCTGCGTCGCTTCAACGAAGAGGCCTACAAAGAACATGCCGACATCCAGACCATTGCGGAGGAGTCGACAGCGTGGCCGATGGTGTCCCGCCCCGTATATGTGGGCGGCCTCGGTTTTGGCATGAAGTGGGACATGGGATGGATGCACGACACCCTGAAGTATTTTCACGAAGATCCCATCCACCGCCAGTACCACCACAATTTGCTTACTTTCCGCATGCTGTACGGTTTTACGGAAAATTTCGTGCTGCCGCTTTCGCACGATGAGGTCGTGCATGGCAAGGGTTCCCTGCTCAACAAAATGCCGGGCGACGAGTGGCAGAAGTTTGCGAACCTGCGTTTGTTGTTCGCCTACATGTACGCGCAGCCCGGCAAGAAGCTCGTATTCATGGGGGGAGAGTTTGGCCAGTCCAACGAATGGTCCCACGACCGCGCGCTCGACTGGTGGCTGCTGCAGTTTCCCGTGCATCGCGGAGCACAGAGCTGGTTGCGCGATCTTAACCAACTCTATCGCAACGAAAAGGCGCTGCATGAACTGGACAGCGATCCTGCCGGCTTTGAGTGGGTCGACTGCAACGATGCTCCGATGAGCGTCGTGTCCTTGTTGCGAAAAGGAAAGTCGGCGAGAGATGTGATGCTGGTGGCCTGCAATTTCACACCAGTGCCCCGGGAAAAATATCGGGTCGGTGTTCCTTCAGGCGGATGGTGGAAGGAACGCCTGAACAGTGACGGCGCTGAATATGCCGGAAGTGGCATAGGAAACAGAGGTGGCGTGATGGCCGAGCCGATCCCGCAACATGGACGGCCGTTTTCGCTGGAGTTAACACTGCCACCGTTGGCGGCAGTGTTCTTCAAGCTAGAGTAATGGGAATTTGCAGCGTGGCCCGGCTACTTCAGGAGCCGCGGGAGCGCGTAGACCGCAAGCGCTATGCTGGCTAGCACCGAACCGAGCGGGGCAAAGCGCCGTGGATTTAACTTCGCTGGGCGCGTCTGATAGTTCGCGAGCGTCGACTCGATCTGATCCACCAATTTGGTCGAGGAGGTTCCCTTCGCAACCGTCGCGTCCACGCCGGCGGGCGGTTGTTGTTGCACTGCGGAGGAGCCCGAGACCAGCAGAACTGGCAGTTCGGGACGCATCTTTTTCAGACGCACCGCCAGCTCAGCGCCCGTCATCTCGGGCATCTCGAGGTCGGTTAACACCGCATCCACTTTGCGGGAAAGGAATATCTTGAGGGCTTGCTTCGCGCTCGCGGCCACCGTGACGTCGTAACCGTAGCTGCCTAACAGGCTTTTGTAGAACTGGCGAAATGCCGAATCATCGTCCACGCACAGCAATCGTCGCCGCGTCATTGTCTGCATCGTCCCCCGCCTTTGCAATCAGTTGGGGCATAAATACAACAAGCCGCCGAAGCCTGTGCATGTTTGCTGCCAAATACAGGCTCGACCTGAGAACAACTTACGGTCCTCTGTGGAGAAAAAGGGCGACACTTCTGCCATTCAGTAGGCAAAAAACTCTTCCGCATGGAATCGGGTATTTCATGTAGAAGCAAGCTTGCCACTGCCAAAAACGGCGCTTATTCAATAATCCCATGGGCTTGAAAGATGTAGAACCGCAGTGCCGTTGCCATCGCACGTGCCACCTGCGACATCGTAGTTCCCGGTAATCTCAGTTCTGTCCTGATTAACGGTTCCCAGAACAGTGACAGTGCCGTTGCCGGTTTCGATCTGAAGGGCCAATCTGCTGCCTAAGACGAAGCTGCCCTGGGAGAGTGTTCCCGCTGTGATCGTCCCGGAATTGAAGCAGGTCGTAGTGAAAGTAGCCGTTCCGCTGATGCCATAGCTGCCGTCAGGGCTAGGATCTCCGTTCTGAGCAATGTCGCCCGCTATGTCGAACGTTTGTTGCCCGGAAGTCGTGAAGGTACCGCTCAACTGGTTAGCGAGATAGGGGAGCTTGGTGCCGATGACGCTTCCGTGATCGCTGTCGGCACAACCGCCTTTGATGTTGTACGTACCGGTGTAGGCTGTGCTGCCGATGCTGCCGGTCAGATTCGTGATCTCGCCCGCAACCGAAGCGGACGTCAGGGAGACACTGTTGCCAGACAAGGTGCCAGTTAGGTCAACGGTGGTCAGCCAATCAAAACAATTCGAACCATCGACATGCACTGCGCCGCTTACCAACTTGCCGGATTGGGCGAGGCTGCCGGCAAGCGTCGCGGGGGGCATGCCGGTCAGAGATGTTGTGCTGAATTGCCAATGGCCTGCAATGTTCGAGCTCGGCTGTGGTGAACCTGACGTCGGAGTTGAGGGCGGAGTTAAAGGTGAGCCCGACGGCCTTCCTCCTCCGCAGCCACACAGTAAAACAAGGGCTAAGAACAGACACCAACTGCCTGATAGCTTGTTATTCATTGCCCGTCCTCCGATCCGCTGAATCCGGTTGCATCGAGTGCTGCATTACAAAAATGTGCGACCGCCCTGCCTACTTCACTTCCGTCCAGGAACGAACTGCAAAAGTGGATTCCCGCAATACTCCCTGCCTGCCCAATGGTGGACATGCCTCCAACCCATTAAAGAATTCAGTCCTCTAACGCGCGAATTGCGTGGTTCAAAACGTAGTCTGCCACGGCTTGCCCGAGCAGATTCCCACGCACGCAGGAAGTCCTGAAGTGAATGCCGCCGAAGACTCGTGCGTCAGCGATTTCCGCCACCGCGGCCGAGAAACTCGGAAACGATCGTGTTCCCGGCCTGAGCTCTGAAGTGACGGTAAATGGAGTAGCGTCGCCGAAGGCGGTCGCAAGAATGAAGGTCGCCGAACCGCTGAAAGTTGCGTGGGCAGACGGGTACTCAGGATGGGCGGGGGTGCCACTCGGGAAGAAGTCGAGCCAGGGCGTCCACGCCGGGTCCGGGTCCGTGCTGGGATTGCCATCGGTATCACCCGCCCGAATCGCGGTGATCGGCCGCCAGAAGACGTAACGGTATTTGCTATCGAAGCAGGCAATTCCCGCGTCGGCCATCGTGACGTTCAACAGCGCGAACAAGTGAGCGTTTTCCGAGAGACTCAGAGACCGGTCCATCGAAATCTGTGAGGCGATCCGATTCCAATAGAGCGGCGTGTTGCCCGCCCAAAAAAGTACTAATTCCGACTGGTCCCCCGATCGGCCTGATCCGGCGAACGCGCCCATGACCTTGATCTCGTTGTAATCGGCGGCATACTCGGCGCTGGTGAGCGCCAGCGGTGGTGGCAGCCGGAACTGGGATGGCCGCTGCAACACCCACGGCGTCATGGTGGCAAACTGGACAGCCGCGCCGGGCGCATTCAGAAGAGGTGTCGGCCGCCACACACCGACGGCTGAGGGCGCTCCGACAATACCCAGAACGCCCAGGAACGGAGGCGGTGGCGGCGCAATCCCGTCGGTCAAGCGCCACACCCAAATACTGTCAGCCACGCTTTGACCCCAGGTGATTCCCGCTTGTATCGATCTCGCACTCTCCGTCGAAGCGATTGCCGCGATCGAGGCATCGTGGCGGGTGGTGAGCGACGCGATCTGTGCCGGATATTGGTTGACGAGGATCGCATAGGCCGCCTGAACCGCGGCTGCACGTTGCGAGGCATACCGAGGTGCAGCCGGCCTGACACGCAAAGGCTTGTAGCGTGGCCTGATCCCATTCACGGAGTCGAAAACGGATGCCGACACCATTGCGGCTACGCGCGACGTGGCAAACGGACTGGTAGCGCCGGCCAGGACCGTGTCGTTCATGATGGCGTCCCACTCCAACACCGGGTCCGCCGAGGTGGTTGCGACTGCCAACGGTGGATACGCACCGAGAAATCCACCGATAAGAAAGATCAGGGTTAGGAGCCCCAGAGTCCTCTTCATGGTTCTTCCTACACTTTTCATTGCTTCCTCCATGTATCCCTGGCGCTGTTCGAAACGTCAGGTTGGACGTTGTCTTAGCCCTGTACGGAGTTATTGGCAGCGCACCTCCATCCTCCCTAGGTGGGAAGGTCTGAAAAGTGGGAGCGAAACTCCCGAACGAGCGGCGCCATCATGGCCGAGCAGGGGGGCTGACGGTCCATAGCGAAGCGTGTGTCGGAGCGTTAATCTTTGTGTCGGGCTAACTTAAAGAATCAATTCGCACTTAACTAAGTGCGTCGGAGCGGTGTAAAATCGGGGCCCTCTCCCCGAGGTGTTCTTATGGCTTCCGAGCCAATCAGAGTGGAGGAACGGATCAACTTCGGTGATGACTTCGAGTTGGAAGTCAGTGCCCGCAGGTTGCGCCGGCGCGGTCACGCACTGAAGATGGAGCGGATCCCGCTGGAGATCCTGGTTCTACTGCTCGAGCACCACGGAGAAATCGTCACCCGCGATGAAATTGTTGCCAAGGTGTGGGGCAAGGGCGCTTTCCTTGATACAGATAACAGCATCAGAGGCGCCATTCGCAAGATTCGTCAGGTCTTGAAGGACGACCCGGAATACCCTCAGTTCATACAGACAGTGACCGGACAGGGGTATCGCTTCATCGCACGACTCCGTGCGGAGGAGGAAGAGAAGGTCAGCCCAGCGGACCCGCCGCTGGTTGTGGAAGCGCGCCACCCACCGAGCCGAATACCGGGAACGCGTACCTGGCTGCTGATGGGCGGTGTGACGATCCTCGCCCTGCTCACTGTTACCGCCCTCAGGAGCCGGAGTCACTCGACGGCACCCAAAATCAGGTCGCTGGCTGTGCTGCCCTTGAAAAACCTGTCGGGGGATCAGACTCAGGAATACTTGGCCGACGGGATGACCGAGGCGCTCATCGGACGTCTCTCCGCAATCCACGACCTGCGGGTCATTTCACGTACCTCGGCAATGCGCTTCAAGGAAACCAAGCTCTCGGCACCCGAGATTGCTAAAACACTAGGGGTGGATGCTCTGGTCGAAGGATCCGTGATACGAGAGGGCACTCGGATTCGCGTCACCGCGCAATTGATTCGGGCCGCCACCGACGACCACTTCTGGTCCGAGACCTACGACCGGGAATTTGGAGATACCCTTGGACTCGAGGCTGATGTAGCGCAGTCGATCGCTCAAAGGGTCGAGGTAACAGTAAGTGGCGAGGAGCGCGCTCGAGTAACTGCATCGCGTCGCGTTTTACCCGAAGCTTACGAGAGCTATCTCAAAGGGGCTGGTCAATTCGGAAGTGACACCCCGTCTGGGGCCGAAGCAAGCATTGCCTACTACGAGGACGCGATCAGCAAAGACCCGACGTTTGCACCGGCATACCTCGGATTGGCGGAGGCCTACGACAGAATGGGATCAGTTCTGGTCGGCTCTCCTCCTGGTGAAGTACGCCCAAAAATAATCAATGCCGCCCGCAAAGCGCTGGAACTCGATCCGGGACTTGCCCGAGCACACGTCCTGCTGGCCACCACGCAGCAGAGAGACTGGCAATGGGCCCAGGCTGAGTTTGAATACCGGCGGGCCCTCGACCTGGATCCGAACGACGCTCTTGCGTACCGCGGACTTGCTTTCTGGCTGTTATGTCACGGGCGAACAGAGGATGCCCTAGATTGGTCCCGACGGGCCCGTGAGCTTGACCCGCTTGGAGTTCCTGCCGCCGGTCACGGGCGGATACTGTTTCACGCGCGGCGGTACGACGAGGCCATTCGGGTATATCGCGGCGTACTGACAACAGACCCGGACCATGCACCTGCCAACACGTTCCTGGGGATGGCGCTGATTGCCAGCGGTCAGCCCGGGAAAGCGATTCCACCGCTCGAGAAGGTCGTTTCTGGCTCCAATCGCACCATCGACGCGTTCGGTATGCTCGTCATGGCATACGCCCAGGCTGGCCGACGCGCGGATGCACTTCGGCTCCTCGAAGAATTGAAAAAGCGTCAACGGACGAGCTACGTTCCCACAGGCGCTTTTGTGAACGCTTACTTAGGGCTCGGCGACTATGAGCAGACGTTTGTCTGGCTCGATAAGGCCGTGCAGGAACGGGCCAACCTTCTGGAATACGTTAAGGTGCATCCCTTCTTTGATCCCCTGAGAGGTGATCCTCGTTTTACCGAACTGGTCCATCGCGTCGGGCTGGATTAGAGTTGGTATCCCCGTCTTCGCGGTGTGTTCATGAAAAACGCAGTCGTTACGCTCCTTGCGCTGCAACTGACCATGCAGGGCCTGCTTTATGCACAGGCTCCCGTTGGAGCCATCTCTGGTTTGGTCACCGACGCCACGGGAGCGCGCATTCGAGACGCGACCGTAATCGTCTCCAACCAGAATACCGGTCTGAAACGCACACTTCTGACGTCGGACGCAGGGGATTACAGCGCCCCCGCACTGATCCCCGGGATGTACGAAGTAGTCGTGGATGCCAGGGGATTCAAACAGATTTCCCGCGAAGCGATAGTGGAAGCCGGCAACACAACCGATGTCAATCTTGTCATGCAAGTCGGAGCAGGCACCGAAAGTGTCACAGTGGAAAGCGTCTCCCCCCAGATTCACTACGAGTCCCACGAGATCGACGGGATGGTCACCCGTTCCCAGATCGAGGGATTACCACTCAATGGGCGAAATCCCCTTGAGCTCGCCAAGTTGGAGCCCGGGGCGCAGCAACCAACGAGGGCAAGCAGCAACCGAACCCTGGTACCCCTGTTAGGCGCACCGGTGGGCCAGAACGGGCGCGCCACTCGCGTGACCGTCGACGGTGGGAGCGTGATGGAAGTCGGCAACGGCGGAACGGCGATGGGATTTTCTCAGGAAGAAGTGGAGGAGTTCGAGGTTTCCACCGTTAACCCTGATCTGAGCACCGGGACCACGGCAAGCGGAGCTGTGAATATCGCAACCCGCTCAGGCAGTAACCAGTTCCATGGCTCCGGATTTTTCTTCTTTCGGGATCACCATCTCTCTGCCTATCCGGCGCTGCATCGAAACCCGTTCAACCCCGATCCCTTTTTCCAGCGCAAACAGTTTGGAGTGTCAGGGGGAGGCCCACTTCGAAAGGACCGCGTCTTCTTCTTTGGTACGTTTGAGCGCCTCGACCAGCGCGGTGTCATCAGCTCGGAAGAGTTCGCCCCCGACTTTCTTCAGTTTAGTGGCATCTTTCCCAGTCCCACTTACGTGAATCAGTTCAGTGGCCGGATGGATTTCAAACTGCGTCCAACGCAATCGATGTTCGTGCGGTACTCGCACGAAGGGACCTACGCTTACGCTGGCAGCGGATACCCGTCCACCTGGCCAAAGCAGAATGACTGGACTGACCAGAGCGTTCTGGGACTAACGTCGCAGTTAGGCGCTCATGTGGTAAACGATGCGCACTTCTCCTATTTCTTCGTGAGTTTTGACCAGCACACGCCGCAGATAGCAGATTGCCCAACGTGCGTGGGAATCGGTGCGCCCTCGATTGATGTCGACTCAGACTTCTCGCTTGGAGTTTCCAGCATCACTGCCGTCCTGGGCCGGCGTTATCACCTGAACGATGTAGTCAGCTGGCAAAAGGGCGTGCATCACGTGCGTTTTGGTGGTGATTGGGAAACCTCGAGAGGCGGACGTTTCAACCTCAACGACGAACCAGTCACGATGTCTTTGTTCTCGCCTGAGATTGTCAGGGATTTCAATGGCACGCAGCCACCGGCTTCCCAGATTCCGTTGCCGGCAACCTTCCTCACCGTGCAAGACATCTTGCAGTTGCCCCTCGAGAACTTCACAGTTGGCATTGGCGATCCGTTCGTGCCCCAGGCAGGATTTGGCAAGGCTCGTGTTGCCCCACTCATTCATCTCTTCTTTCAGGATACGTGGCATCTGCGTCCGCGCCTGGTCATCGACTACGGCATGGCCTGGACTTATGACGCTCCGCTCAACTACGACCTGACCAAGCCGGAGTACCTGGCGTCTGTGCTGGGCGCCTCGGACCTGCGTCCGACCCACAAGAACTGGAAGAATTTTTCGCCGTCGTTGGGTTTCGCCTGGAACCTGAGGCGTGACGGAAAAACGGTCATCCGTGGGGGCGTCGGCATTTATTACGATTTCCAGACATCGACCGACATCTCCGATCCGGAACGGGTATCCCTCGGGCCGCGCGGAGTGGGACGCGGATCCTACTTCAGCCGCGGGATTCGCAATCCGCTCACCGATGTCCCGGGCGTCCCCGGAGGCACATCGCTGGAGTTCTTCGATCCAACGCTATTCACTGGCCTCACGGCATTACAAGCTCTACCCACCATCCGCACGCAGTTATCCCAGCAAAGGGGCGATTCCAATAATCGAGACTTCTCTGTCACCAACA
>CAVXXV010000002.1:0-31703 GCA_963765755.1 uncultured Acidobacteriota bacterium
TCGAAGACGAACAGTGTCAGAAGATCGACGGAGGGTATAAGGCACTGAAGTTCAGATTTTTACTGTTTCTCTGAATGGAGCCAACATTTTATCTACGCCGATCCAGAGTCCAACGTCATGGATAAGAGAAAAACAAAAGCACCACAGGATAAGACGATACTTGCCGAAGTCATTAAGGAAATGGCGAAGCCGAGGGTGGCTATGTCTGCGCGAGAGCATTGCCACATTGTTCGAAAGGAAGTTCTAGTCGTGGAGAACAATGTTGAGAAGTGAACCATGAACCTGCAAATCATTTCCGCCGTGATAGTCAATGAACCCCAATTTCCTAAACCTGTTCATGAAAAAGCTCACCCGCGAGCGAGTCGTGCCTATCATCTCTGCGAGGGTCTCCTGACTGATATTGGCGATTAGGGTCTCGGGCACGCCTTCCTTGCCGAAGTGAGCCAGCAACAGCAGTATCCGAGCTAATCTTTTTTCGCTGGAATTGAAGAGTTGGTCCACCAAATCCTCTTCGTATCGGATGTTCCGTGCCAGTAAATATGCCACGAACATATCGGAAAACGCGTGTTCGCGGTGAAGCACTTCCATCATGGACTTTTTCTCGATTCGCATCACAGAGCAATCCGTCATTGCGGTTGCGGAGCACATGCGGAGAAGCTGCCCTCTAAGGCAACCTTCTCCGAAGAAATCGCCCTCGTTCAGAATGCCTATGGTGGCCTCCTTCCCGGTCTTCGACACAACGGTGAGTTTCACTTTTCCCTTCTGTATATAAAACACACCATCGGACGAGTCGCCCTGAACAAAGATCGTCTGCTTTTTGGAAAAAGCTGCGATCTTCCTACCGCCGCCGTTGATGGTCGAAAGGAATGTCTTGGGATCGAATTGGATGATTTTCTTGGACGCTGCCACGAGCGGCATAATTGGCCCCCTCTCAAGAGCTACGAATGCGCAGAAGGCAACTTCCTGTGGAAAGGATGAATGAAAGCGCAGGAAGGTGAGAACAACGTCAACACCGCGGGGCAGAACCTGCTCCCACTCGACGAAATAAGGATTTCACCGTTGATGTCGAAAGTCAACGGCCCGCACGAACAATGAGCGGAAACACACTGCCGCTCCGCAAGTGGTGAAAAATCCCCATTACACCAACGATGCCGATAGTAGAACTGATGTAGGACGAGGGAGCGCCGGTTTGCCAATTGACGATCAACGAAGTAATAGCGCCTGTGGCACCACGGCCTTATTTTGTTTTGACTCGTACCACGTCAACACGCAACATCTGGCCTGCGAGCGGGTGGTCCACGACTCCGGGAATGATCTGCTGCCTGTCTGGGGCGATCTTACCATTGTCGATCTGCCGATCGTTCCCGTCGGAGACCCGGATGACAACAGTTGCACCCGCTGCCACGGCGATGGTTGCCTCGAAGTCCTCCTTGTAGATCGTGTGCCCGACCGAGGGATAATGATTCAGCCAATACGTTTGTTTGGGTTGCGAGATTTCGATTCCCCACTGGGACCAATCCACAGTGCTGACCGTACCACCGACCTTGAAGTATGGCTGTGCGGGGTAAGGCGTGTCGCCACCAGTGATAGTCGTCGGTTCGAAAATGCCACGAATGCGCAGAGTCACGTCGTAGACGGTTTTAGGTTTTCCGCCAAAGGTGAATGATTGCTCGTGTAGCCGATCGTGGAGGCAGGTGTCAGGCTGTGGCGGGTATTGCGCAGTGCATTTGTCGTGCAAGAAGAACTGATCGAAGCCTGCGGCAAGCTGCATGAGTTCGCCTGACGAGGGTTGCGGCGAGATCGCCGGAGCAGGGAGACTCATCTGCGCGGAATGAACCTTCCCATGCCCGCAACCGAAACCTACGAGGCAAAGAACTGCCAACGCTCCTCCGAGGAACTCTGGCGCCAAGCAGAGCCGGAGCCGCCTGAAGAGTAGCGTCCTGAATGTCAGCATGATCCCTCCGGGCTTTGAAGACTGCCCCGGCGGCGTGCAATAGTCAAGGTTCCTGGAACTCCGTTCGATCCTTGGGAGCTATGGCACAACCCCCTTGACGTGGTGGGTCATATTCACGCTTGCTTTCTCGGCCCAGGTGATTCAAGCGCAACCAATGTACTCGCATCCTTAAGCCGAAGAAGGGTTCGTCCATCGTCGGTCTCCTCCTCTTCGGCTGGCCACAGGTTGGGCGGAAAAGCGGCTTCCCACGCTTTGTGATATTGCGTGCTCAGACGGAGCCAGCGGATCTTCTCGTTGTCTCGACGCCATTTCGGCACATAGATGTGGAATGTCGGTTTGAAACGGTCCCCGTGAAGGGGGCATTTCACTTTAGCCGCGATTTGCTCCTCGATGGGAAGTCCGAAAAACGGCTGCTCGTCGGCCGGAAAACAGATGCACTCTGCGGAGAATTTCGACTGGGCCTTCGCGGCCAGCTCGGCGCGTTCAATTCTGTTTTCTAGTGTTCGGTTCAACATCAGGCACCATCTGAGTCTGACGGCTCCTCAGTCCTCGCATCTGGTAGCTTCTCCAACTCATCATCAACCTCAATGCGCCCTACCTCGACATAAAATCTCTCTCCCTTGCTTCGCAGTGACCGTACGAGCACCCCGAAATCGCGAAGGTCATTTAACATGCCCTCGCTACCAGCGATGCGCCTGCGCCTTGGAGTCGTCAGTGCCTTCTCGATCCACGACAAGCCTAACAAGTATCTGTCGACGTCAAATGGGCATACACGAGTGGTGGTTATGCACCCTATTGGAGATCGGGCGAAAGAAGTCTGAGAGTTTTCTTTACTAAAAAAGAGCAGCTCAATTGCATCCTCCGCCAACAATAATCGGAGCGAATGAAGACATTCGGTTGTCTCTTTCCACAAGAAACCGCACCTGCCAGAATATCGAAGCTGGAATATGGCGTGGACCTGAGTTGCAAATGCTTGATGTGCCTGTTGATCCGAGGCAGAATCGCGCAGATCCAAGAGTCGGTCGAACTCTTCGTCCAGTTCTAGCTGCCTGCGTTCGAGCCAGGCGGATCCTTCGATGAAAATGTCAATTTCCATGTCTCTACCCCTGCATTAGCCGCCGCTTCCGGGCTCGTCAGAAGACCTGTTCCGCTATGGCACTCCGCAGTGCCTCAATTCGTCTCGAGTCTTTGCGTACCTCAGTTGTCCGAATCCTCACTTCCTCTTGTCGTCCTGAAGCCCGAGCGTCGCCTCGAGTCGTTGTAGGCGTTCCTCAAGTGGCCCTTGCTGTAGCGCACCCAGAAGGATGCTCGCCAAGTAGCCCACGGCGTTTGCAACTCGAGGATCGAGCTGGCCGCGCCGAACTTGATTGATGGATTCCCCAAGTAGCAACGAAACGTCCTGCGTGTTGCGTAGAGGATTGTCCGGCGTTTCCAAAGGGAGAATCGCGGCCCCTCGATTTCTGTTGATTCCGCCTAATCGCCTGGCCCTGCGACCCGCTGCGGCCTTCGCCGGATCGTGAAACACGCACAAGGTCTGGCCGGACTGCGCGTCTGCACCGCATAGCTGTCCGTTCTTCTTTCGAAATTCACACTTTCTCTTCATTTGCATCCAATACCCCTACCTAGGTAGGGGGGTAGGGTAGGGCCCTGCAAAAATTTCTCATCTTGGAGTGATTTTTGTGACGTGATTGTGACGTAAGCTTTCAACCTCTCTCCCTAACACCCAACGTTATCAACATCGCTGAACTTCCTTCCGTGCGGGCTGAAATTTGTTAAACTCCTTTACTGCATTACATTTGGCGGTTGCGAATCAAGAGTCGAACGGTAATTCGTAATCGGCAGGTCACCAGTTCAAGTCTGGTCGTCGGCTCCAGTTCTCCGATTCATCCGGCTCAAATTCCCATGTATTCGTCTTTCTCACGGAGGTTTTTGTGCGCACGCTTCTTTCCTTCTTGCTCCTGAGCGCTCTTATGGCATTCGCGGCTGACAAATCCGTTTACGACTACACGCTGAAATCCATCGAGGGACAGCCTGCGCCGTTTACTGCTTACAAGGGGAAAGTCCTGATGGTCGTTAATGTAGCCAGCCAATGTGGCTACACGCCGCAGTATTCGGCGCTGGAATCGGTCTACGAGAAATACAAAGGCCGCGGCCTCGTGATCGTGGGCGTGCCAGCCAACAATTTCGGATCGCAGGAACCTGGCACCGATGCCGAGATTAAGACGTTCTGCACCCGCAAATACAACGTGCAGTTTCCTATGATGTCGAAGGTGTCGGTGAAAGGATCCGACACCGCTCCCCTCTACCAATACCTGACCGATTCGGCGCAGCACCCGAAGACCGGGGGCGAGATCAAATGGAACTTCACCAAGTTCCTGGTCGATCGCAAGGGGAATATCGCTGCCCGGTTCGAGCCCGAGGTCACGCCCGACTCGCCAGAGGTGGTTAGTGCGATCGAAAAAGCTTTAGCCGAGTAGGCCGCAAGTTCTCAGAATGTGCAGTCCAACCCGAAGAGATCCGACTCCAAAACCAGTAAACCCCAGAAGTCACGGAGTGACACAAAGGGTTTCCGCCGGCACTTCTGCCCCCAGATCTTGCTCGGATGGGGCGATCGCTTCACTAGTGACGGAGTGCACCGTTCTTGCTGCAGTGTTGATGGAGATTCCGGCCCGTCCGGTTTCCACTTGCATTCACAAAGCGGAAATCCCGATAATGAAGTTAGGAATACCCATATCACCGTGTACCGATACAGTCGAACGGACCTGCTTCGAATTCTGCGGCTCACGGCGCGTCAGTTGGCAAGTTGGGAAAAGGCCGAACTGGTAGCCGCCGCCGAGAGTTATTCGTTCTTCGATCTCCTGCAAATAAAGAAAGTTCGCGACCTGTGCGCCAAGAAAGTGCGCCCGGCCGTCATCCGCCAGTCCTTGCAGGCGATGCAGAAGCAAGTAGCGGGTATGGAAAATCCGCTGCTGGAAGCGGGCGCGTTCCTCTCCGGACACCGGGTCGCCTTTCGGCATGAAGGGAAATTGCTGGAACCGATTGCCGGGCAATTTATGTTCGATTTTTCGCCCGAACAAAAGGTGATTTCGCGTACGCCAGTCATGCCATTACGTCCAGACCCGAAAGAGTCTGATGTCGCTGCGTTGTTCTCTCGGGGCATCGCGCTCGAAGAAGACCCACACACCCACGCGGATGCAATCTCGACCTACCTGAAGGTTCTGGAACGCGATCCTGAGCATGCTGCAGCCCACATTAATGTGGGAACGCTTTACTACAACCGTCAGGAGTACGGTCTGGCTGAGAAACACTATCGCGCTGCCATCGAGTCCGATCCGCGATATGCGCTGGCACATTTCGATCTCGGCAACGTGCTCGATGAGACTGGACGAGTTCACGAAGCGATTCAGACCTACAACACTGCTTTACAGTTGGCGCCCACCTATGCGGACGCTCACTACAATCTCGCGCTTGCCTATGAAAAGTTGAAGCAGCCGCGCAAGGCGCTGGGGCATTGGCGAGCTTACATCAAACTCGACACCACGAGCCCGTGGGCTGTTCATGCTCGAAACCAGGTCCAGCGTATATTGCAGAACGACGGTCTCAAACTCGTCACGGGCAAAAAACGCTGCTGACATTACGCCTCCGGCTGCAGGCGAACTCTCTTTACACCGAAAGCCATCAGGCGAGCTGGAATGTCTCGCAGCAGCGGTATCTTGAAAAACACTCTCATCTGCCAGGGAACCTTGAATGACCCCGGCGACTGCGGCGCGCCTGCAATCATCCTGGTCTGCATTGCCGACTGCATAGCCTGCACTACGCGAATCGGAAACTCGCGTTGCCGCTGCACTTCGTGGAGGTCCTCGGCCCGAACCTTGCCCTGATGCAGAGGTCGAGTCAAGACGTTCGTCGCCACCACGGCATCCTGAACGGCGTAGTTGATGCCGACCCCGCCTACCGGCGACATCACGTGCGCGGCGTCGCCAATCAGTAGCAACCCGGGCTTGTACCAGATGGGACAGCGGTTTGCCTCCACCGACAGCAGCGAACACTGGTTCCACTCGCGCAGCGATTCCACGTGCTTCGTGAACCTCGGCTCAACCTCGGCAATTGATTTCCGGAACGCATCGATTCCCTCGGCGCGCAGTTGCTGATATCTCCCTTTGGGAAACACGTATCCGATTTGCCAGTGATCGCCCCGATCAAACACCGCGAGTAGACGGCCTTTCCCAAATCCTCCCATGACCCGGTCGGAATGCTCATCGCCCGGTAGGTGGGGTAATTCAAACCACAAGATGTCCATCGGTGGTGAAGTCTTGATCGGCTCGAAACCCGCGAGCTGGCGAACTTTGGAAAAGCGTCCGTCGGCTCCCACCGTGAGAAGCGCGCGCACTGTGTGCCACCCATCGGTGCTCTGGTAGCGCACGCCGCAAACTTGGCCGTGCTCCTCGATCAGTTCGGCCACGTTGGCTACCATCCGAAGGCGGAAGTTGGGATATTTTTTTCCCTCCTGCGCCAGAAACTCGAGGAACTTTGTTTGCGGGACGAGCATGATGTAAGGGAAGCGGGTCTTCAGACGGCGGAAGTCGATGGGTGAGAAACTCCCGTCGGCAGTTTGAAATGTCGGACCATAAATCTTGGTATGGGGTAATTTATGCAGTGGATCCGCCAGGCCGATCTGGTCGAGAATTTCAAGAATGGATGGATGCACCGTATCGCCGCGGAAGTCGCGGTTGAAATCTTTGTGCGCTTCCAGAAGGGTGACCCTCACCCCGCGCCGCGCTAGCAAGAGCGCCAACATCATGCCGCCCGGGCCGCCGCCGACAATGCAGCAGCTCGTCTCTTGTGCGGGGTCGATCAGATCGGTGTGGGCAAGTTTCTCGTCGGGAATTGTCGCCGTTGCCATAGGGTAGCTCCGTCGACCACTGAGGTTGAGTTTGCGAAGTATACGCGCGCAGGGCTGCCCAGTCGATGCGGTTGCTCGAGGTTGGCCTTGGGTTCGCTTTCCGTCGATCGAGACGGAATGCCTTGCCACCGCAGAACCCGCCTCAAGCAATGTTAAAATTAATAGTTTGCCATTCTTAATCTGAAGGTATCCGTATGCCGGAAACAATTGCAGCTGCGGCCAATCCCGCGCCCCTCACGACGTTGACCGAAGACGAAATTCTGTTTCGTGACAGCGTTCGGCAATTTGCCCGCGAGCGCGTCCGCCCGCTTGCCAAGGAGATGGACGAAAAAGCTTTGTTCGATAAGGACCTCCTGCAGCAGTTCTTTCAGCTTGGGCTGATGGGCATCGAGGTTCCGGAGCAATACGGTGGAGGCGGTGGCAAATTCTTCGAAGCGATCCTCGCGGTCGAGGAGTTGTCGTGTGCCGACGCGTCGGCCGGCGTCGTCGTCGACGTACAGAACACTCTCGTAAACAACGCCTTGCTCCGTTGGACCACCGAGGAACAGCGCAAACGCTATCTTCCGCGCATGGTCTCCGACACAGCTGGCGCCTACGCCCTCAGCGAAGCTGGTTCCGGCTCGGACGCATTCGCGCTCCAGACCAAGGCTGAACTTAAAGGCAGCGACTACGTCCTCAACGGCCAAAAGCTGTGGATCACCAACGCCAAAGAGGCCGGACTTTTCATCCTGTTCGCGACCGTCGATCCCTCCGCCGGATATAAGGGCATAACAGCTTTTATTATCGAGAAAGATTTCCACGGCTTCACCGTCGGCAAAAAAGAAGACAAGCTGGGAATCCGTGCGTCGTCGACCTGCGAACTTATTCTCGAAGATTGCCGCGTACCCAAGGAGAACGTTCTCGGCGAAGTCGGTAAGGGCTACAAGATTGCCATCGAGACGCTCAATGAAGGCCGCATCGGCATCGGTGCCCAGATGTTGGGCGTGGCCCGCGGCGCATGGGAATACGCTGCCGCCTATGCTCAGGAGCGCAAACAATTCGGCAAGCCCTTGGCCGATTTTCAGGGTATCCAGTTCCAGATCGCGCAAATGGCCACTGACATCGAAGCCGCCCGACTGCTGGTCTATAACGCCGCCCGCATGAAAGACGCCGGCGTGAATTTCGTGAAGGAAGCCGCCATGACCAAGTTGTTCTGCTCGCAGGTGGCCGAACGCGTGACCTCGCTCGCGATCGAGATCTATGGCGGCTATGGTTTCACCAAAGATTACCCGGTCGAGAAATATTGGCGCGATTCCAAAATCGGCAAGATCTACGAAGGCACTTCGAACATGCAGCTGCAGACCATCGCGAAACTGGTGATGAGCGGTAAGTAGTCAACATCGCTCTTAGTCGATGTTTGCTGGCCGGGCGGCCTTCGCTGAAAGCCGCCGCCAGCACGCCTTTTCAGGCAATCAAGTCACCCCAGTAATACCAACCCTAGTTACCAATATGTGCAGGGAGTTGCAGTTAGGGCTTTTCCCGTGCTTTCCGGAACGATCCCTAACTCCTTGTCCACCTATTGTTTGCGTAGGTTGTCGTTGTTGGAGCACTAGCTGCAATTCTGGGATATGCCCGCAGCCGGGGCGAATTATCGGGGGCGCAAGTGACGACAATTTTCGGTACTCCGGAAGTTCAACCCAGATCGAAGCACACCATGCTTCCGATCCTCACCGTGCTGTTCCTCATTTCCTACGGTCTGATGACCCTTCTGATCGTAGAGCAAGGCAGCACGATCCAATCGCAACGCACGCTGATCCAGCAGTTGCTCGGTGATAGCACTGAACTGTCCGCTCTGAAAGGCAAGGCAATCCAGCAGCAGGCGCAAGCCCCCAAGGCGCAGGCTGAGGTGCAGAGCAGTCCAGTTCAGACTCCGTCGACCCAGGCAGTACCGGCAGTACCGTCCGAGAAAACCAGCACCGCGCGCAATCACAACAAAGCGCAACGACCCAAGCACGAAATGCCGCCCGTGCCGGCCTCGGATATTGGAGATGCTCGTAGAACTTTGATGTCGATCTAAAAACCCGCCCCGTCTCCCGGGGCTCTGTGAGAACGAAATGAAAGCTCTGGCCCTAGCCTTACTGTTTTCGTTGCCCGTCCCCAGGATCGCACCGCCGGCCCACCAGCCCGTGTTTGAGGCTGCCGTGAAGCACTCTCGCAAGGGCGGCAAATGGTACTTCGCCGCGAACGGTCACGCCGTCTACTGCTACGGCCCCGTCATGTACGTGACCGAGGCGCAAGGCGGACTGACCCGGGTGGCCACCTTCTGCCAGAACGATCAGCCCATGGTCCCGTTGAAGGACTAGCTATCGCTGCTTCATCTTTGTAGACCCGTTCTTCTACGTTTAGCTTGATGATCCATACGATGGAGCGGCGGGCGTTCCTCGCCCGCCGAGAGCTCCGGACCGCTCTCCCTGCCCCCGGAATCCTGTAAATTGAAAGCATGCCCAAGTTCGAGAAGCACCTGTTTATCTGCTGCAATCAGCGCGATCCCGGACACCCGCGCGGTTGCTGCGATCCGAAGGCACAGGCCCAGCTGCAATTTATCTTCAAACAAAAGCTCGCTCTCCACGGCTTCAAAAAACGTGTGCGCGCGAATATGTCAGGATGCCTGGATCAGTGTGAGCACGGTCCGACTGTGGTCGTTTATCCAGACGCCGTTTGGTACGGCGGGGTCACTGCCGCCGATGTCGACGAAATCATCGAATCTCACATCGTTAACGGTAAGCCGGTCGAGCGTCTTATGATCGCCGAGGGCTGCCTCAACGCTTCCACCTGCCCGCACCGCGCTCCCAAGCCCCAGGAATAAAGCACCTCAATGTGGATACCTCACTTGCGCTGGCGCTTCCGGCTTCCGCGCGCCGCGATTTCGCTCTGCGAGTATTTCCCGATGAACGCTTAGGTATAGAAGCAGGAAGGCTGGAATCCAGAGCAGGAAGACCAAGTACTTCATCATGCCACCTCCCGCCTGCGAATGGCAGGTGACTCTGCTCTCAATCTATTCTGCAGACTTTGCCGTGCATATGTCGGCCATCACGTGCTTCCGTGAGGGGCGATGCAGGTGAGCCAACAATAGCAGCGGAACTCCGCCGCGCAGTTTGCGTTGGAGGATATTTCCAGGGGCACCTCGCGGAGGGGTGGGGGCCAACGGGTCCAATATCGACTAGCTGAAACTGACAGCTGCAAGCTGGGCGCTTATCGCGATGGGGGGCAAACGAAAAAGCCACCCCGGCAATAGGGCGGCCTTTTCTTTCAAGGGAGAATAGTTCTAACGGAAGGCAAAATCCGCCAAAACTTTCTGGCCGAATCTTATGAGTCCAAAAAGGGGGGTGTCAAGGAAATTTTAGATAATAAATGCTTTTGTTTTCAATGCTTTACGAAAACAGCCAATAGCTCTCAAAAGTGTGTCATTTTGAGACTTGCCAGTAGCTTGGCTTTGCTAAGGCTTCTCAATTGAGGGACTTACCGTAGGTCGACACGCCGCAGTACGTCAGCCGGAACTCGAAGAAATTCCGGTCTCGCTGCGTGACTCACGCACCGATTCGTCGATATTCAGCGCGATAAATTCCTGTCCTTCAGCCTCACTCCGCTGGGGAAGCAGGCGCTTGAACGCGACCCTCACGCCTCCGAATGCAAATCCTGCGACCAGAGTGATGCCCATCAAGGCACCGCACAGTACCACCACGTTCCACAGCAGGTTCGCCACATTGTTCTTCTTGTCGAAGAACGTGTTTTCGTTCCAGGTGACATCCGCATCGTAGTTGACCTGCTTCAGGAGAGCCTCAGCTTCGCCCTGTGAAAAGGTTCCTGCCGCGACGGCCACGATCGGTCCCGATCGTTTTTGTGCAAACGCACCCATCTCCACTACAGCAGGCTGCCCGGATTGGCCATTCGGTTGATGCGCTGTCTCAATGCGATGCAGGTGATCCGTGGCAATCTGCGGCGTCGGATACGAAATCAGCATGAGCGTACCTTGACCGCTGGCGCCTTGATAGGTTCCCTCGACCACCTCCGCGCCTGCCGCAAAGTCGACCACTTCGACCGGCAGAGGCGAACCCAACTTGTCGAGCGTCAAGGGCCCCATAATGTATTTCGCAGTGTTTTTCACGTACATCTGCTTCGGCATGTAAGTTGGAAGCGGTGGCAGATTGCGCGCTCCCCCTTGTGGAAGAGGAATCACGCTCGCCAGTTCGCGCAGCTCAGCTGCCGACATCACGCTCAATTTGTCGAACAGCGCATCGACTAGCACGTTCCCGCGATAAAAGAGAATGCGATTATTCAGCGAAGATGCTTGATCTCCGATTTTCTCGTTCAACATCTCGGGCTGCTTGTAATAAGTAAAAGCTCCGTAAGCTCCGCTGGCGTCGGCAAAACGCGCCGCCCGAATTGCGAGCCTATGCCCGTCCTCTCGAATGAAAGTCCCCGAAGAAAAATTGGTGAATCCGTATTCCTTGAGGATGGCCGGGTTTGTGGCGTCGGCTGCGGCGGGATCTGTACTGTCTTGTACTCCCCCCTGCAACTGCCATCCACCAAACGTGGTCGGGAGAATCAGCGCCGGTGGCGGAGCTTTCGCCGTCGGCTCACTGGCATGAGCAGAGGCCGCAATCAGGCAACTCAGGAAGACCGGGAAAAATCGACGAAAAATCATGGGAGTGGGAAAGAGGAAAAGGTCCCTCTGCTCCTCATATTAGACTACAAAGGAACCTCAAAGGTTTCCGTCACCCGACGAAAACGGCCATGCAAAAAGGGGTTCCATCGAGCCCTAAAAGCCTACAACTCCGTGTATTCAGGTGTATAGCCGCTCATCACGTGTCCGGGAGGCAGCCATTACCCGAACCGGCAAGTCTTGTATCTTGGAAAGGAATTCGGGCTGGATCAGCCCAGGCTATTGGCCTTCTTCTTTCGTGATCTTACTCGCCATCTTCACCCCGCTGAGCCCGCTCACGTACTTGGCAATCCCGCGATAGAGGGATTCAGCAATGCGTTGCCGGTACTCGGGCGTTTGCAGTTTCCGTTCATCCGCCGGATTGCTGACAAATGAGATCTCGGCGAGAATCGACGGCATGTTGGCCCCGATCAGCACGATGAACGGAGCCTTTTTCACGCCGCGATTGCGCAGTCCGGGACTCTTGGAGGACAGCCCGCTGTGCAGCGCTTCCTGCACGTCGCTGGCGAACTCGTGCGATTCCTCTATCTTTTCCTTGAGCGCGATCTTCTTCACCAGGTCGCCGAGTTCGTGAATCGACTTCTCCGAAACTGCGTTCTCCCGGGCCGCAACCTCAAGGGCGTCGGCTGACGAGGTGAAATTCAAATAGTAAGTTTCCACGCCGCGCGCGTTCGGATCGCGGCTCGAATTGGCATGAATGGACACGAATAAGTCCGCCTGATCCTGATTCGCGATTGCCGTGCGGGTCTCCAGCGGAATGAAAGTGTCATCCTTGCGCGTGTACACCACTTCGGCCCCCAGTCGTGATTCCAGCAACTTGCCAAGTCGCCTTCCCACATCGACGACCAGGTCTTTCTCCAGCAAGCCATCTGGTCCGATCGTTCCGGTGTCGTGCCCGCCATGGCCGGGGTCAATCACGATTTTGCCAATCTTCAAGCCCAGCGCCCGAATGAGCGAGCGGTCGCCCCGGGCGGTGGGTCGGGCCTCCCGAACGTCCAATTCTGCAGCGCTGGCGGAGGAGCGGCGCTTGTTCTTTCCGCGGGGCGCTTTTTCTACTGCCGCGGCTGAGGTCGGCAGATCGCGATCGATGGTGTCATCGGTGGCCTTGCTCGGTGCTGGCGGCAACTCGGGTCGCAAATCTTCGACGGTGCGTGCAACGTTTCTTTTTCTCTCGACGTTGTCATCGTCGCCGGCTTCAATAATCTTCTTGACGGAGTTCTTGCCAACCTTCACGGTCTTGACAGTTGGCTTGGTTTCGACTGTTTTCGTCGGTTCCAGGTCAGGCTCGCCGGAAGACTCTGCACTTCCTGAACCCGGAGCCGGAAGCTTCGCTGGCGGAAGGTTGTCGGCCATCTCGGCCCTAGCCTTCGGGGGCATCGCGCTCTCCGGCGTGCGATTTTTCGCGCCCACCGGTTGTTTCCCGCGGATATCAATGATCAATCGAGACGGATTAGGAAGCAGGAATGCGTCGTAATCGGAAAGGTCATCGACCTCCAGCACTACGCGGGTCTTGCCCGGTTTGAATTGCGCTACGCGGATCTTCTTCAGGAACCCATCGTCTACATCAAAAGTCTTGCCGACCAGCGTCGACGCCAGCTTCGTGTCATACAGATCAAAGAAAATCCGGTCCGGATGATCGATGCGCTGGGAGCCGAACTTTA
Organism: uncultured Acidobacteriota bacterium; assembly: GCA_963765755.1. GTDB lineage: Bacteria > Acidobacteriota > Terriglobia > Terriglobales > Acidobacteriaceae > Gp1-AA133. Next base: position 13,221 of record CAVXXV010000002.1, read on the forward strand.
CGTCCTGCTCGAGATCAATCGCCACGCGCGTGTAGTCAGGAGTCGACCAGTGCCGAATGCTGGTAACGCGGGGAAGCTTGCTCGTCGGTTCGTCGGAGGCCGACCCGGCCGAAGCCGTGTTCTCCTCGTCGTTTGTTTCCTGGTCCTGGCCAGTCTTGTCCTGGATTTTGTTTTCCGGCTTTTTGGACTTGCCGGCGACCTCAGCGGCCTTCTGGTATTTCTCCGCTTCCCGCTGAGCGGCAGACTTGTAAGGCTCCCCGTGATCCTGTTTCAATTCTGCGATCGCAGATTTGGCCTGATCAGCCAGGTGATGTCGGGGATAGCGGTGCACGAATTCCTGGAAGGTCGCCAGCGCTTCTTCTGGATCCTCTAGATCGTCCTTATAAATCTCTGCGATGGTGAACAACGCGTCGAATCGGTACCTGCTGCCCGGATATTCCTTGCGCAGAAATTCGTACTCTCGCACCGCCCGCTCGAAGACCTTGTTGTCGTCAAAGCGCCGCCCCATTTCCACCTGCAATTCGGCGACAGCGACGACGCTAGGATCGGCTTTAGAAGATGTGGGTGCGCCAAAATAAATGCGGTGATAGGAATCGATGACTCGCTGGTAATCGCGACGGGTGCGTTGTGCGACCGGGCGCCCGTTGAGAGCCTCCCGCATTCGCTCAGCTTTCGCGAAATTGTCGCGCGCCCAAGCGTCGCCATGCCGGACACGGGCATGGCCCGGCAGCGCCGGCAGCAGCGCCAGAAGCGCTACACCCAGACGCAACGCGCGCTGGCTTCGAAGTAGGGTCGTCAACGTTTCCAGCTTATTACTGCTTGTTCCAACGGCTTCCCTGAGAGATGCCGAAAACCTTAGTCAGTGTTGCTGATGTAAAGTACGCCCCGTGCATCCCGTTGCACACGAACGGGATCATGCACCACGTTGCCGAGTACATGCGACCCGGGCTGCGCCCCGCCATAGTACAGCTCAGTGATTCGCCTTACGTAATTCTGCGTTTCCGAGAAGCGCGGAATGCCGGCACTGCGAGCCACCGCGCCCGCCCCGGCGTTGTAGGCCGCAAGGCTGAGCTTGATGTTGCCGCCGTAGCTCTCGAGCAAGCTCTTCAAATGACGAACCCCGGCGTCGACATTTTGTTGCGGATCGAACGGGTTGGTGACATGCAGCGACCGCGCCGTGCTGGGCATGAGCTGCATCAACCCCATAGCGCCCTTGCGCGACACCGCATTGGGATTGAAATTCGATTCGACCTTGATCACAGATCGCACCAGATTTGGATCGACGTTGTGCCGGGCGGCCGCCTGCTCAATAGCCGAATCTACATCCTGCTGGCTGATGGGCGTGTTGTTGCGGAGATAGTTAGCGTTCGCGGCCGCGTCCTCGGGATTCGATTCCTGCCTAAGATACTGATTCACTTCGGCCGCCGCGGATCGGGCCGCGCCCATCGTCGCAGAAGGCACTGGCTTGAAGCGCTTCTCCTTCGCGCTCCAGTACACCAGCCGGTTCGTCCGCGGGCCTGTTCCCTGGCTGCTGCGCGCTCCTTTAGCCGGAGCCACAGCAACATCGTTGGTATAGATCGTGCGCCCGTTGTCGTCGGTCGTGGCCACGAGTTTCGCAGGAGCGTCGTCGGCGCCTGAGGCAAACACAGGTGGCGTGAAGAGGGAGAAGGAGGCCGCGAGTACGGGGGTGGCCATCAGCGCGATTTGCAGGTGCTTTCGCATTATCCGGGTCTATCCTCGTTGCAAAAACACAAAGTCCTTAGCGTGACCTGCCCGGAACCTGCCGGAGAAACATCAACCAGAGTGGACTGATTATAGGGCGTTTAACCGAGGCGGGCAAACTATCCGAAGGCCATAGAACCACCGAAGTAATCTATGTAAGTTACTGAAAATAGGACAAGATAATTACGATAGGTCTTTGCGACGGCAGCCATGGGCATCCTCGCCGGCCGCCCCCTCCATTACGCGAAATCAGCAAAATTGTGGCCATTCCCACGGGTTGCGCGGCCCGATCACGGGAGATTCGAGATCATCCGTCAACTGTAGTACCCTCCCCTCGTTCCCATGTTCGACGATACCCCTCAACGACAAACCCCGGATTCGCTGATGCTTCCCGGTTTCTGGTATCGCGCCCTGCCCAGCGACGCAGTCTTTCGCGAACGCCTGGAACGGGCGACGCTGTTGGAGACGCCATTGGTCATCGGGCGCGACGCTCAGAACCGTGTGTTTGCACTACAGGACGCCTGCCCGCACCGCGGCATGCCGCTCTCTTGCGGACGTTTCGACGGCGCTGAGATCGAATGCAGTTACCACGGCTGGCGCTTCGACGCGCACTCCGGCCAGTGCCAATTGATTCCCTCGCTCACCGCCGATCAGAAACTCAGCGTCGATCGCATTTATGCCGGCAACTACGCCTGCGAGGAACACGATGATTTCATCTGGGTTTTCATCCCAGAGCCTACTCCCGCCGGATCCGGCTTCACCCGCCGAGCGCAACCACCCTCGGTTCCTCCTCGCGTTCCGACTTTTAGCGAGAAATACAATCTTGCCTACCTGACCTCGCATCTGCCTTGCAGCGTCGACCACGGCATCATCGGGCTGATGGATCCCGCTCACGGGCCATTCGTACACCAGGCCTGGTGGTGGCGCAGTCGAGACTCGATCCACGAAAAACAAAAAGCTTTCGAGCCCATTGATCTTGGCTTTCGGATGAGCGCGCACACGCCCAGTTCCAACAGCGCTCCTTACAAACTGCTCAAGCTATACGCGGACGCCGATGAGATCACGACGACCATCGACTTCACCTTGCCCAACATGCGCTGGGAAACGATCCGGGCAGGGAAGTACTGGTTCTCAAGCCTGACCACCGTTACCCCGATCACGCGCAACCAGTGCCGCATCGACGTGGTGGCCGCCTGGAACCTTTTCCGCTGGTTCCCCTTCGGCGCTGAGCTGTTGAAGTACGTCTTCGCAAAATTCGTGGAGCAGGACCGCAAAACCATGGAACGACAGTCCGAGGGTCTGAAGCACGACCCGCACCTGATGCTGATCGACGACGCGGATCGTCCGGCCAAGTGGTACTTCCAGCTCAAACAAGCCTGGATCGAATCGCGTCGCGAGGGAACACCCTTCCGCCATCCGATCTCCGGCCCGGTCACCTTGAAGTGGCGGAGTTGAACAGGAAATCGCCTCCTCGGCGAAGGGGTTAAGATTTTAGTTTTGCATTCTGTGAGCGCCTACGGAACTTCAGCGCCTTTGTCTACGTAGCTTATGTCCATGCAACCTGGAGAGACTCAAACCTTCGAGCAACTTCCCACGCCCGTCCCGGACCTGCCAGTTGTTCCGCAACCCAACCGCCTGCAATGGGTCTTCCTTGGGCCGAATGGGCTGCGTGCCTTTTGGCGCCTGATTATTTTCGTCGCCATCGTAGCCGGAATGCGATTCGCGATCAGTGGAATTCTGCGCCTTCTGCATCTGGTCAGACCTCACCCCGCAGTTATCGATTTCAGCGCGAAGACCGTGCTAATTCAGGATGGGTTGGCCTTCTTCTGCGTGTTGCTGGCCACGCTCGTGATGGGCGCCTTTGAAAAACGTTCTCTTGGCGACTACGGCTTGCCCGCGCGGGGTGCCTTCGGACTTCGCTTCTTTGAAGGCATCGTCTGGGGCTTTGTGGCCGAATGCGCCACCATGTTCACGCTCTTTCTCACGGGGAATGTGACGTTTCAAGGGTATGCGTTGACCGGCGCAGCCGCGCTCCAGTATGCGGTGTTGTGGGCTGCGGCATTTCTTATGGTGGGACTGTTCGAGGAATGCCTCTTCCGCGGCTACCCGCAATTTACATTGGCCACGGGAATTGGCTTTTGGCCTGCTGCCCTCGTGCTATCGGCACTGTTCTGGCGCGGGCACATGAATAACCCCGGCGAAAACTGGGTTGGAGGAGTCGGTGTTGCTTTGGCAGCGATACTGTTTTGCGTTTCGTTGCGGCTCACGGGAAATCTGTGGTTCGCGATCGGCATGCACACTGCATGGGACTGGGCGGAAACTTTCTTTTTTGGTGTTGCCGATAGCGGCATGCCCGCCAACGGGCACCTGCTCAACACCACCCTTTCAGGTTCCAAGTGGATGACGGGAGGCACGGTTGGTCCCGAAGGCAGTGTGATTGAGTTGCTGGTAGTGAGTTCAGTGATCGGCTTGCTGTTCTTACGCTTCGGCCGCCGCGAACGAAGGTTGACTGCGCCGTTGTCCTGAGTGCGCAGAGCTCTACCAATGAATCAATGAATGAACCACACGTCTGTGGAACGGCAGCACCCTCGCCCGGCGCAACCCAGCGTCAGGGAAGCCCCTCTTCCGTGAGCCAATCCATTGCAGCTTCGCGGGTCTGGAAGGGCGGGAAATTCCGCTGAGTAAAGGTCTTCATGTTTTCGTAATAGACCTTGGGCAGGCTGTCGATTCCCACCCAAGCCGACTTCTTCACATACGGCCGATCCATTACCAGCACTTCCTTCATGCGCGTCGCGACCGCGCGGTCGATATGCGCCCCTGTAAGATCGGCCAACGTGAGCAGGGAATTGCGATCGTGCTTCGCCACGGTGCGCTGGATCTCGTCGAGCAGCTCCAGGATCTCCTTCGCCTCACACTGGCTGAAATCGATCAGCATTATCGGCTTGCCGCGATGCGTGATGAAGGAGATGCGGTCAGACATAGAGAAAAATGTTGCAGGTGTCAGGTCTCAGGAACAGCATCAACTCCTACGGGCTTCCTGGCACCTCACACGCGATTTCAAACCATTGAGTCCACAACGTTGTACACATCATTCAGCGCCGCGTCCAGAGCCTCGGGTTTATCGCCGCCCGCCTCGGCCATGTCCGGACGGCCGCCGCCCTTGCCCCCGACTTTTTGCGCGACCTGCCCGATAATCTTTCCGGCCTGTACACGGCTGGTCAGATCTTTGGTTACGCCGGCGATCAGCGCGACCCGCCCATCGGTCGCCGATCCCAGCACCACAACTCCGGATCCGACTTTGTCGCGCAGCTGATCAATCAAGGTTCGCATCTGCGAGCGTTCGAGATTGTCGACCCGATGGATGAGAACCTTAATGCCCTTCACTTCCTTGATTTTTTCTACCACCGACGCCATGGACGACGACGCCGATTTCATGCGCACCTGGTCTAGTTCACGCGCCAGTCGCTTGATCTCCGCATCCTTCTTGTCGAGTTCCAGTTTCAGGGCCGCCGCCGGACTTTCGGCCTCGGCATGTCCGGCGAGCGCGGCCACCACGTTTTCCAGTTGATGGTCCTTGCGGAAGTGCTGCAGCGACCCTTCGCCCGTGACGGCCTCCACACGCCGCACGCCCGATGAAACGGAACCCTCTTTCAAAACTTTGATCAGCCCGATCTCGCCCGTGGCCGTGGTGTGTGTTCCCCCGCACAACTCAGTCGAGAAATCACCGATCCGGATCACGCGCACCTTGTCACCGTATTTTTCGCCGAACAGCGCCATGGCGTGGTACTCGTTGACGGCAACATCGATAGGCACGTTCTCGATGACTTCGATCTTCCGGTTGCGGAGGACCTCCTTGTTGATCAGGTCTTCAATATCCTGCAATTCTTCGTCGGCGACAGCTGTGAAATGCGAGAAGTCGAAACGCAGATGATTGGGTGCGACCAGCGAGCCGGCTTGTTTCACGTGCTTGCCCAGTACCTCGCGCAACCCCGCATGCAGAAGATGTGTTGCCGTGTGATTGCGCATGGTCGCTTCGCGAATTTGCGTATCCACGACGGCATCGACTTTGTCGCCTACGTGAATTGCTTGCTTCGCGATGATCTTGTGAGCCCGCACGCCCTGAATCGGATAGTAGGTGCCTGTCACGTCAGCGACAACCGTGTTGTGGTCGTCGGAGTAGAGCCATCCTCGATCGCCCACCTGCCCGCCGGATTCCGCGTAGAAGGGCGTGTGATCGAGGATGACCTCGCCTTCGTCGTCGGGCTTGAGTTCTTTTGTGCCCTGGCCGTTCTTCAAGAGCGCAAGGACTTCGCAGCCCTCGGAACGAGTCTGGCGGTAGCCTTCGAAGACGCAGGTCGGCAGCTTCTGATATTCGGGGTTGGCGGTCTGCTTGGCGGCGCCTTTCCAGGAAGCGCGGGCGCGCTGTCGCTGGTCGTCCATGGCCGCATTGAAGCCAGCTTGGTCGAAGACAATGCCTTGATCGCGGGCAGCGTCCTGCATGAAGTCAAGCGGCATGCCAAACGTGTCGTAGAGCTTGAACGCCTTCTCGCCCGCGTACACGGATTGCTTCGTCGGATCTTTTCGCCCGGACTCGATCAAGGGTTGGAGATCCTCTTCCAGTTTCTTGAGGCCCACTTCCATTGTGTGGGCGAAGCGTGTCTCTTCTGCCAGCACTGCCTTCGATACACGTTCCGCCGTTTCTTTCAATTCTGGATAGGCATCCTGCATCAGGTCGCGCACTGAGAAGACCATTTCGTGCAGGAATGGCTTGTTCTGTCCCAGCAGGCGGCCATGCGTGATAGCGCGGCGGATGATTTTGCGCAGCACATAGCCACGGCCTTCGTTCGAGGGAATGACTCCGTCGGAGATCAAGAAGGTTGCGGCTCGGGAGTGATCGGCGACCACTCTCAGGGATGCTGCGCCATGGCCGCCTGCAGCGGGAGCCGAGCGTGGCTCGGCCTGGACGGGCGAGGCGCCCGTCCCCACGTGGGACTTGCCAGCGTCGCGGCCCGTGTTCGACCCCGTGAGTTCCGCGGCCCGCTTAATCAGCGGCGTGAATAGATCGGTCTCGTAATTCGAGATCACGCTCTGAAGCACCGACGCCAACCGCTCCAGCCCTGCACCCGTGTCGATGGACGGCTTGGGCAGAGGCGTCAGCTTGCCGCTGGCATCGCGATCGAACTGCATGAACACCAGGTTCCAGATTTCAACATAACGTCCGCAATCGCAGCCGAACTCGCAATCGGCGTGGCCCTGATCGCTGGCGATCACGCCCATGTCGTAGTGAATTTCACTGCAGGGGCCGCAAGGACCGGTGTCGCCCATCTGCCAGAAATTGTCCTTCGCTCCGAATTCGTAGATGCGGTCTTTCGCGACGCCTTGTCCGAGCCACAGGTCATAGGCTTCGGCATCGCGCTCCACGCCGTTTTCGCCTTTGAAGATCGTGACGTACAGCTTGTCCTTGGGAATGCCGAACCACTTGGGCGACGTGATCAGTTCCCACGCGTAAGCAACCGCATCCTTCTTGAAATAATCTCCGAATGAAAAGTTTCCCAGCATCTCGAAGAAAGTGTGATGCCGGTTGGTGAAGCCGACGTTCTCCAGATCGTTGTGCTTGCCACCGGCCCGCACGCATTTCTGCGAAGTCGTCGCGCGCGAGTAATCCCGCTTTTCCAGTCCAAGGAAGACATCCTTGAACTGGTTCATGCCCGCGTTGGTAAAGAGGAGCGTGGGATCGTTCTGCGGGACAAGCGAAGAAGAGTGCACCTCGCGGTGGCCCTTTTCGATGAAAAAGTCCAGAAATTTGCGGCGGATTTGGGAGCCGGTCAGCATGCTGATTTAGAAAGCCTCAACGGTTGGAACGAGATTCATTGCCGAAACCCCAATTCTAAACCACAGAGGACACTGAGGGTCACGGAGGGACAGTCACCGCATATCGGCGAAGTCATTCGAAGCGAAGACTGCAAGGCCGGACGGAAAGAAGATCCATCACTTCGGACAGGAACGAAAACCCGGGCAGGGTCGCCGGGTTGTCGCGCGTTTGTACGATTGACTGGTCAATCGCGTTTCAATCGCCACGTTCGCCTGGAAACGAACGATGATCCACGATCATGACGGCAGGCCCCCAAACAAAATCTGTCTCCTGATTTCAGTCTTCAGAGATTTCGACGCTTTGCGGGGCGGAAGTTGGAGCAAGCGAGTTGCTCTCTTTGCCACTGGCCAAAGCGAGGTAGCCCGGACTCGATTTGGAAGTCATGGGCATGATGCAATGGCGCGCTTCCAGAAAGCTGTGACACTGCACACGGTTGGAAGTGATCGGTTGACAAGAAGCGCGTGCAAAGGGAACCGCGGGCCCGGTTACTCTGCGGTCTCACCTTCGAGCGCGGTCAGCATTTCGTCGTCCACGTCCCACTTCTTCAGGATCGTGAAGATGGTCTTCGAGCGAAAACCTGCCCGCGTCAACTGACGGAATATCCGGGCGGCTTGCTTCTGGTCCTGCGGCTTGCGCAGTCGCTTGCGGTGCAGAAAGGCGCGGGCCTGTTTCTCCTCATTTACTTCATCAAAGGCAGCGGAAACGGCAGTCTCGATGACCTCTCCGTGAACGCCTTTGATCTTGAGATCGGTTACAACGCGCATGCGGCCGAACTTCTCGTTGTCGCGGCGCAGGGAAGAAAAGGTTGCCGCGTACTTGGCGTCGTTGAGGTAGCCCTGGTCTTTGAGTTTGCGGATGATGAGCTCTACCAGGGTCTGCCCGAATTCGGTGTCGGCCTCGACTCTTTGGCGCAGCAACCGCTTCAGTTCCGCGACCGTGCGCATGCGTCGCCCCAGTGCGCCTACTGCGTATTCGTAGAGCTCGGCTTCGGTATAGACCTTCTTGGGGCGAGGGAAAGGCATCGATTCAACCATAGCGCAAGCCTGTCTTCAGGGAAAGGATTTGGAGCGTTTCGCAAGGTGCGAGGGAAAATCTTAAAACGCAGAGGTCCAGAGAAAGGCCGCAGAGATCGCGGAGGGGGCGTTGGCGCTGTCCGATCCCGAGAGCTGGCACCTGACACCTGATCAAAAAAAAGGGCGCGCTTCACGCGGCGCCCTGTTCAGGAGGACAGCACTCAGCAATCCTCGAATCTAGCGGCCGCCGAATCCGGCCGACTGCATCGCCTGCCGTGAGATGTCGGCGGTCGATGCGATACCTTGCATACGCAGCTTGAAGTCGTCTGCGTTCGACGCGTTCTCAAGCGCAGTTTCGTAGCCGATCAGGCCAGCCTGGAACAAGTCCCACAACGACTGGTCGAAGGTCTGCATGCCGTACTGCGAAGTGCCGGCTGCGATCGCATCACGAATCGAGCGCGTCTTTTCCGGCACGAGAATACATTCGCGGATGAACGCCGTGTTGATCATGACTTCGACTGCGGGCACGCGGCCCTCGGTGTCGGCGCGGCGCACCAGGCGTTGGCTGATGATGGCGCGCAGAATCGCCGCGAGCTGCAACCGAACCTGCTTCTGCTCGGGTGGCGGGAAGACGGCGATGATGCGGTTAATGGTTTCCACCGCGTCCAGAGTGTGCAACGTGGAGAACACCATGTGACCGGTTTCGGCCGCGTGGATGGCGGTGCCGATGGTCTCCAGGTCGCGCATTTCGCCGACCAGGATCACATCCGGATCCTGACGGAGAGAGGCGCGCAGCGCCGCCGAGAACGACGGCGTATCGACTTCGATCTCTCGTTGGTTTACGTACCCCTTCTTGTCGCGGTGCAGGAATTCGATCGGGTCTTCGATGGTGATGATGTGTTCGGCGCGCGTCGCGTTCACGCGGTCAACCATCGCGGCCAGCGTGGTTGACTTACCGGAGCCTGTTACGCCCGTGACCAGCACGAGCCCGCGAGGCATGTCGCAAACCTGCTCGACCACCTTGGGCAGGTACAGTTCGTCGAGCGCGCGAATTTTCGTGGGAATGACGCGGAGCACCAGTCCCACGTTGCCGCGCTGCTGGAAGACGTTCACACGGAAGCGGCCCAGTCCGGCCACGCCGTACGCCATATCGATTTCAGTGGTCTCTTTGAACTTCTGCTTCTGGCGCGCCGACATCATGCTGAACGCCATGGTCAGCATGTCTTCCGCGGTAACGCGGGGCTGGTCGGTCAAGGGGAGCAACTCGCCGTCAATGCGCAGGTGCGGATAGTTGCCGACCTTGAGGTGCAAGTCTGACGCCCGGCGCTCCATCGCTATCCGAAGCAGATCATCAATATTCATTCGACACGGCTCCCTGTATATCTCTCGATATGATTGCGCGAATCGTCACCTTGCCCAAGATGACCTAAGTAATAGGCAGGCGCGGTCGGTCACTGGCTTCTGGCGTATGGCTTTGTGGTTACAGGGCACTCCAGAGCAAAGTGGATTGAGAACGTATGAAATGAAAAGCCGCCCGAGATTCGGGCGGCTCCTTGGCTTCGGAATAAAGCAGCTTCAGGCTGCGCTTGACGCCTCGGCAGGCATCCACGGCTCGTCATAGCTGCCGCCATAAATCGACGGGCACTTCGCTCCCATGGGACGCAGGTAGGTGGCAAGCTGTCCGCGATGATGGATGCTGTGGTTGTTCAGGAATCCCAGGTAGAACGCTGCCGGAAGGTTGAACACGCCGAAGAAATCGACGTTTGCAGTCAGTTGCTCGGGAGTCATGGTACGAATGCGTTCCATGCCGCGCGCCATGTTTTGTTCGTACCAGGTCACAAGATCAGCCACTGTTTTCGGCTTGTGCTCGTCGTCGGGGGACTCCATGTTGAACTTGCCATCCGCGATGCCATCGAGGAACTGCACATCTGTGTTGGCCAGATGCCAGGCCAGTTCCCAGGCTGTACGGCAGTTGGGATCGTGACGATAATCTTTCTTGCCTTCCGGAATTGCCGCCAGAACTTTTTTAGTCGTCTGTACTTCGTTGGCTAGTCCCTGAAGCATCATCTCGCGATAGCCCAGGGCGAAGTCTGCGGTCGCCATAAATGCACTCCTTGTGAGGGTGTTGAGTCGTCAGGCCGAAGGGCGCGTGTTGAAGCGCTCACATTTGAAAAGCGGCAACCATTCTACATGGCCGATTGGATCGACCCAAGGAGGAAGTTGCTGCCACCCTGTAAGGACTAGCCTAGAGCCTCTAGACACTCACTGGCTGTTTCGTGCGGACCGGAACTGGCGTCAGCCATTGGTGTCGATCCGCCTTTTCGCCTTTCACGATCGCGTAGAACTCTTTCTGGATCGCTCTCGTGATGGGTCCGGTTACGCCCTTGCCCACGCTGATCTTGTCGACCGAGCGAATCGGCGTGACCTCCGCGGCTGTGCCGCTGAAGAACGCTTCGTCGGCGAGGTAGAGCATTTCGCGCGGGATGACGTTCTCTACAATTGGAATGTTCAGGTCGCGCGCGATCTGCAAGACCGAGTCGCGAGTGATCCCCGGCAGAACGGAATTGCCGAGCGGTGCTGTCTGCAACGTGCCGTTACGCACGATGAAGACGTTCTCGCCCGAGCCTTCGCTGACATAGCCATTAGTGTCGAGCGCGATGCCCTCGGCGTAGCCGTTCACGATGGCTTCCATCTTGATGAGCTGCGAGTTCATGTAGTTCGCGCCGGCTTTAGCCATTGCAGGCAGGGTGTTGGGCGCAAGGCGCGTCCACGAAGAGACGCAGACATCGCAGCCCTGGTCGGCATCGGAGCCGAGATACTTGCCCCACGGATAGTTGACTACGTAGACCTCGGTGGGCGAGTTGAAGGGATTCACGCCCGCCTCGCCGTATCCGCGCAGCACGACCGGTCGCAGGTAGCAGGGCCACACACCATTGTTGGCGACCACGTCGCTCATGGCTTTGACAATGTCGTCGCGAGTGAAGTCCACGTCGATCCGATAGACCTTGGCCGAATCCAGCAGCCGCTGCGCGTGTTCCTGGGCGCGGAAAATCGCCGGCCCGGCGGGCAGCGCGTAGCAACGGACGCCCTCGAACACCGACGACCCGTAGTGGATCACGTGCGACATCACGTGAATGCGCGCGTCGTCCCAGGCTATGAGCTTGCCGTTATGCCAGATCTTCTCGGTTTTCTGAATCGCCATGAAGACTCCTCACCCAGTCAGATTCGATGCTGTAGCTTTGCAGGCGGCGCAGATATTTCGCGGGGAATGCGCTCGTGCGCTGGCAAAATTACAGTTGATTATAACCGAGTAATTCGGGGCGCCCGACGCACCAGGGCACAGAATTTACAGACTGCCCAGATCGAAAGTGTGCATCGATCCTGACTTTCCGGACGGTCGGTTGGGCACGTTGGATGTGCTTTGAGACCGCCATTCGGACGGAAGCAAGACTGCGGCTTCCAACAGTTCGTTACCGAAGGGCGAATCGCTCCACCGGTCCAGAGCTTGTGTGAGCTTCCGTTTGACTTCCGGACGACGCAGCCAATCGTTCAGCTGCGCCCACTGTTCACGATGCCCAGCCCAATAACCGCCGCCCGGGCTCTGCGCATTGGGGAGTCCCTCATTCACAATCATCGAAGCGAGATTTCGATGGGCGTTCGGAGATTCGGTCTGGAGCCAACAATCTAGGTATTTTGACAAGTCCTGTTCGGCCTGCGCGATCGCTTCAATCCAGCTGTGGGCTCCGTCGAAGGGTAGGTCCTCTGGGTTCGAATTGAGAGCAGCTTCCCACGCAGTGTGAAGATACTTCGATACAGCGGCCTGCTCGTCCTCCGGCCACGTGCGCCAATTTGTCGATGACGCGGATTCATAGGTTAGACGCGAGAAAACGCCGGCTGCGTCGAAGAATTCGTCGCCATCGGTGGCAAGCAGTTCAAACAGTCGCGGGAGAAAATGCTTGAAGTCATCCCTGTCGCCCCAGGTGTAGATTGCATCCATGGCGTACTGTTGCAGGTCGCGGCCGGACAGTTTGTGAAGTGGTTTGCGATGAAGACAGAGTTCATCTTGAGGCGTATGGCAACAGGGACAAGGGCCGGTGCTCTTACGGAGTTCGTAGCGTCTGAACACTCGATAGAGAGTTTCAACGGCCGCAGCGAGTTCTGGCGTTTGCAACATAGCTAGTTCGGAGGGTCGATCTACAACTTCGTCGAGAGCTCCCACCCAACAGAGGGCGCCGGATCAGTAACGTCATCTTGTTCGATGACTGCCGTAGACGATTGCTGGGCGACGTCAGTGACAACCGCGCTGACGGATACATTGGAAGGATTCTGAAGAAAAAACTCCATGCCCTTCTTCAGTCCTGTACCACTTCCGACATCGACTCTAATTTTTACTGTGCGGCGAGAACCCTTGATCTCAGTGTGCTCCACTGACGATATTCTTGCAGCAATCGGTGCACGCAGAATGTAGGAAAGGAATTCGCTTGGCAGAGTCGGCAGACCTTCCGGCCGTTTTTTCTCGTCACCCTTTTTCAGTAGGAAACTGTCGGACCGCCCGCCGAATAGGGAATTGGGTTCTGTACCCGCATTGATAGCGTTCGTGAAATCTAGAATCCGGTCGGCTGGTATCAGATAGTGCCGCTTTCCCCAGTGAACCGGAAACAACTCGGGGGCTATACCTTCGAATCCCTCCCGTTTGTTTGGGTAAGTGAAATCCAGTTTTATGGCGCCGTTTTCGAAGATGACCTTGCCATAGTTGAGGTCATACAAACCCAAACAGCCATGCCATGTAAACACGAACCCGTGCTCAGGCGCTAAGCTCAGAAAAACGTTTACGCCTAAACCGTCGCCGTAGAAGTACTCGCCAGCCCACTCGTGGTCCTTTAATGTCCGTAGTTCGTGACGGATCAGAGATGCTCTTGCATCGGAGGCTGCTTGCGCGGGTTGCGAGAATTTCTTGTTGGGCTCGTTACTCTGCGAGCGAGCCTGCGCAATTGCGAGAGGAATGAAGAGTACGAAAACGGCAGCTCGATTGCACTTCTTCATACTGACGATTGCTGGGCTAGTAGTTTCACCCTGTACCGAACCTAAGATGCACTCAGCCTGATTCTACTGCTGGCCGCCTCCCGCACTCGCCGTGGTCGAAGGCCCCGCCGCTACTCCCGGCATCTCATCCCCCCGGAAATACTTCGCCTTCCCGGCTTTCATCACCGGCATCGCCGCGTAAGGCTTTGAGTAGTCATTCCCAGCATTCCAGAACAAGAATCCCACTCCGCCTTTTTCCTTCGATACGCGCACCTGCGTCTCGATATACTCCGGCGAATAGGTCTTCGTTCTCCAGCGGAAGGCCTGCAGCCACGGGCGAATGGTCGCGTTGCTGTCTTTCGTGATCAGCTTGAAACGGTCCATCGATTCGCCGATGAAGTGCTCGGGCGCGTCGCCCGGGTGGGCGTAGCCGTCCATACCGAAGAAATGCGAGGGGTAAATCATAGGCGAGAGCACGTCGCAATACTTCGCCATGCCAACGATGTCCTGCCCCGTGTGCGACAGATCAACCGGGCGCTGCCACGCCATCACGCCGAACACGTCGAGCGACAGCAGCACGCCCTTTGGATGCAGCTCTGAATAGGCATGCTTCAGAAAGTCAGTGATCACGTCCGACCGATGCCACGTCGGGTGCTCTTTCTGGAAATAGAAGGTTGCGTCCTTCTGGTCGCCCTCGGCAGGGAAGCGGACGTAGTCGAACTGGATCTCGTCCACGCCCAGGTCGGCCACGTACTTGGCTAAAGCAATGTTGTATTCCTGCACCTTGGGATTCGAGGTGTCGGTCCAGACGAGCTTGCCGTTCTCCCGCCACGCATTTCCGCTGCGCGCCGATTTCACGGCCAGCTCGGGATGGGTCTCCACCAGCCGCTGATCGCGGAAGATCGCAATGCGGGCGATGGCATGCATCCCCTGCGAATGGAGAAAGTGCGCCAGCTTCGGCACGTCGCGAATGTAGACGTGTTGACGTCCCGCCAGCGGGTGGTCGAACGGAATGTTCACGCTGCCGTCGCTGTCCTTGATATCGAACACCACGGCGTTGCCGCCGACTTCGCGCCAATGCTTGATGATCCGTATCCCGTGGTCACTTCCGGCCATTACGCCGGTCAAGTAGATGGCGCGTACTTCAAAATCCTTGGCAACCGGGATGGTTTTCTCGACGATCGGCGCCGCCAGGATGCCCGGCACAATGATCTGCTCCCCGGCTTTCAGATTGTTTCCCGTGCGGTTGCCGTTGGCCGTGCGAATGGCCTCCGCCAATTCGCTCGAAGTCAGGTAGGATGTCCGCTTCAAATACTGCCGCGCCAGCGACCCCACGCTGTCCCCCCGCTTGGCGGCGTACAGTTCCGTACCCGGCGGGGCAAACGTTGGAGCAGGGAGGTCGGCGGGTTTCACTGCGGCCGGAGTAGCCGAGACACTGCTACGCACGATCTTGGCAGGCTGCGCCGATTGTTGTGCCCGGGCCACTGCCGGGAAAGAGATCGACCGGTTCGAGACAAAGGCCAAAACGACAAGGAGCCCAAGGACAAGCGAAACAACATGCAAACGACGCAAGGTTTTCTCCAGAAAGTGCTTCTGGGGCGGATACTAGCCTGCGTTTTTCGGAGCTGAAAGTTACGTCGGACCTACGCCAGATAGCGGTTTTGCTGAGGAACGAAAGGCGCTACATGCATCCCGAATGCGCAAGATTTTACATTTCGCTTGCATGCCCAGCGCCTGCGGATAAGTCCCATACCGCTCAAAGAGGCATCTAAGACAGCAGGAAACGGGTGACCGCGGTTACCTAAGGGGATGGCTAATCGTTTGCAAGATCAGGGATGCGGTTCAGGTAGTGACACAATTTGTCGCTCTTCGGAGCGGGAACGATCGTCTCCCCAGGACTAACGAATCGGCCCCAAAAATAGAAAGGGCCTTTAGACCCTATGAGAACGAATCTCGCCACTGTGCTCGATCCCAGCCGTCGCAGCAACGACGCCAAGGAGTTTGACACTGCCTTGCGCCGCAAGATCGTCGGACAGGATCAGGCCGTCGAAAAGGTTGTCGAAATCTACCAGATGTTCCTGGCTGGTTTGAATCCGCCGGGACGCCCGGTGGGCAACCTATTGTTTCTGGGACCTACCGGGTCGGGAAAAACCCGGGTCGTCGAGGCTCTGGCCGAGTCTCTGTTCGGCGACGCGCGCGCCTGCATCAAGATCGACTGCGCCGAGTTCCAGCACTCCCATGAAATCGCGAAACTCATCGGCTCGCCTCCGGGCTACCTGGGGCATCGCGAGACCCATCCGCTCCTGACCCAGGAAGCGCTCAACCAGTGGCACACCGACAAGCTGAAGCTCTCGATTCTGCTCTTTGACGAGATCGAGAAAGCCAGCGATTCGCTCTGGCAACTCCTGCTCGGCATTCTCGACAAGGCCACGCTCACGCTCGGCGACAACCGTCGGGTTGACCTGTCGCAGTGCATCATCATCATGACCTCGAATCTGGGCGCGGGCGAGATGACCGGCTTGGTCGAGGGTGGAATGGGCTTCGCGACCCACGTCGCTGAAGTCGATGCCAAGTTCGATGAGAAAATTTCCCGCACCGCCATCGAAGCCGCGCGCCGGAAATTCACCCCCGAGTTCATGAACCGGATCGACAAGGTGGTCGTCTTCAAGACGCTGCGTTCCGAACATCTCACACAGATTCTTGAAATCGAATTGGGGATGGTCCAGCAGCGCATCCTGCAAGCCGCCGGAGCCAATCAGTTCGTGTTCACCTGTACCTCAAAAGTGAAAGACTACCTGCTGGCGGAGGGAACGGACCCGCGTTACGGTGCTCGTCACCTGAAGCGCGCGATCGAACGCAACATCGTGTTTCCGCTGGCCAACCTGGTTGCTACCGGACAGGTGAAGCTCGGCGACTTTGTCCGCATCGACATGGCGGGCGAGAGTCGCATGACCTTCGTCAAGGAAGCCGAAGGCGCGATGGTGCCGGTGCTGCTCGAACGCTACGGAGCAGTTACCACAGCCCAACCCGCCGCCGCGCGTGCTGCGAAAACCGTCAACGGCCGCCGCGAATTCGGTGCCAGCCCAATCGCCGAAACAAAGTAGATCCACTGCCTCGCAAATAAGGGCGCCGCATGCGGCGCCCTTTTGTTGTGCCGGCTGTAATCAAGAGCGAACCATGACAGCTGAAGCCACGGATCCTGCGTCGCTCTGGGCGCGACTGAGTCGTTGCTAACACTTGACGGCAGTCGGCTCTAGAAGAACTCCAACCTGGCTGCTGAACACTGGTAGAATCTGTTTGGCCCTTTCGCCTTCTCTTCTATGGAGTCGACGACCAAAACCATCTTCCACGTCGACATGGATGCATTCTTCGTGTCGGTCGAAGAACTGTCTGATCCTTCGCTGAAGGGGAAGGCGGTGGTCGTGGGCGGACAGCGTGACGAGCGCGGCGTAGTCTCGGCCGCGTCCTATGAAGCGCGCAAATTCGGCGTGCATTCCGCTATGCCATTGCGTACGGCGGCGAAACTTTGTCCGCACGCAATCTTCGTAGATGGCCACCCGGATCGCTATCGCGACTGTTCTGAAAAAGTGCACAACGTTTTAACCACTTTCTCCCCTTTGGTCGAAATGGCTTCGATCGACGAAGCCTATCTGGACATGACGGGAACGCAGCGTCTCCACGGCGCGCCTTTGCGCGCGGCCCACTCCCTGCACGCGAAAATGAAAACCGAGACGCGACTCAACTGCTCAATCGGTATTGGCACCTCGCGACTCATCGCCAAGGTCGGATCCGCAAAGGCCAAGCCCAACGGCGTTCTGTGGGTAGTGCCCGGGCAGGAAGCCAAGTTCCTTGCACCCCTCGATGTACGCGATATCCCAGGCGTCGGCAAAGTGATGGAGCAAAACCTTCACGCGATGGGGATACGGCAAGTCTCAGACCTTGCCGCTCTCGAAGAAGCTGTGCTTGAAGAGCGTTTCGGAAAGTGGGGACTGGCGCTTGCAGGCAAAGCACGTGGCGAAGATGCGGGCGGGTGGTTTGACGCCGGGGTCGGCGAGCACGAGGATCCCCAGTCGATTAGCCACGAGCACACCTTCAACGAAGACACGGCCGACCACGCGCAACTGGAATCCACCTTGATGCGTCTGACCGAGATGGTCGCACGGCGACTCCGCGAACATGCCCTGCACGCCCGCACTATCCAACTCAAACTACGATACAAAGATTTCACGACAATAACGCGCGCACACTCGCTCGCCACGCCCACTCAACTTGATACGGAAATCTTTCAGCAAATCCGTACACTCTTTCGCAAGAATTGGAAAAAAGGCGCGCCGGTGCGCCTTCTCGGCGTGCAAGTCTCTTCGTTCGAAGAGGCACCCGCCACCCAAATGGACTTACTCGACGACGGCCGTCACCAACGCTGGCAGCAAGCCTTGGCAGCCGCCGACAAACTGCGCGACCGTTACGGCGAAAAAAGCGTCGGCCTCGCTGGGGGAATGCAGGGTACCTTCCGCGAGCGAACGCACGAGAATCCGGCGAGCCTGCCGGGGAAAGGACCTAAGAAGAAGGGAGACGCCAGTTGAGATGAGGCACGTCGGATGTTGATTCGTACCACCAAAGATGTCAGAAACACGCGCCGTTTCTACCGATGTGTATCCTCAACAAGCACGACACACGAGCCCGTACGAGTGCCAGGCGAACTCCGTTCGATCTGCCGATCAGTCCTGGAAAAAATGTTTCGTGAGGGCTAAAGATCTAGTCGCTAGCAATCAATTGATTTCCTGCCTCAGCTAGATCAGAAGCTGACGCGAGCCGCTAACTGGAATGCCCGAGGGCCACCCGACCCAAAAACCT
>CAVXXV010000003.1:0-62865 GCA_963765755.1 uncultured Acidobacteriota bacterium
CCTTTTCCAGACGAGGCAACCAAGCGTAACCCGTTAGCGGGCTTAAGTGTGCCCCTTCGTCCACCGGAACAGGTCCGGTATCTCCTAGGACGGCAGCACTGCTGGTGACAATCAGGGGCCGACTAGAGCCTTGAACCGCTCGCGCCAGAAGGTATGGACGAAGGCGAGCCACATGGACCTTTTGGAGTAACAGGGTGTTGGGGAGTTCAACGTCTATTACGGCGTCAGCTTTGGCCAGTTGCTGTTGCACGGATGCGTCCTCGACGTGCCCCAAGACTGGGTTCATCTTGTTCTTGGTCAGATTGGGTAGCAGGGTCTCAGAGGTCGTCAGCATCGTGACCTTGTGACCTTCCGCAATAGCCGTTGGCCCACTACAAACCCTAGCCCGAGTTCGTGTCCGCACAAGAAGATGCGCATCGTCGTCCCGGACAGAGTACACGAACGAATTCACCCACAGTAGTTGACGTAAAATCCCCATAGCACTCATTGAGGCCTAGTGCGTCTTCTTCGCTGCTGGAAGCCCTCCAAGGAATGTTGTGAGAGCGGACGAGGGATCGGCTGATGCCTCGATTTCACGATATAGGTCGCTAAATTTCAGACGAACACCCGCCAGCATTTCCTTGTCCGACAGGAGATGCTCAAGCAGCTTCTGCCAATTGGGAACCTCGCGATGTTCGAGTACGAGCTTCAAGGCGATATTTTCGAGGAAGAGGTATTCTGAATGAAGGACAACGCAGAGGCGCTTTTTCTCGTCTTTGGTCATGAAGGTGTCAGTGCTGGGGAGCGAACAGTTTAGCGCAGTCCCTTACGCCGGTCGGCCTGTCGCTCTTGCTAGCTGTCGTAATATCCCCATTACGCTCAAAACCCCCTCAATGAGCGTTATGGCCTGTTTATGTCAGTTGAAAGAGATGCGTTATGCTGGCGAGTCTGGTAGTGCCGGATCAACGCTATGACACAAGCTATCGTCATCAGAACCGATCTTCAGATGAGCACGGGAAAGTTAGCTGTTCAGGTTTGTCACGCCAGTGTCGCTGCGGTGCTCTGTGCGGGAGCCGATGTGTTGAGGCGTTGGGTCACTGATGGGCAAACCAAAATTGCTCTGGCAGTTGATTCGTTGCGCGAGCTAGAGACTTTGAAAACGCAGTGCGAGGCTATGGAGATTATCCACGCATTGATCGCTGACGCGGGACGTACTGAGTTGGCGGCTGGCGCAGTCACCGCGCTTGCCATCGGCCCAGCGGAAGACAAGGCGGTTGACCGGATCACTGGCGCTATTCCGCTTTTGAAGTAACTGGCGAAAAATCCCCATTACGCTCATTGACCCCGATTTTGGCGAACAAACGGGGCAAGCTTGTGCTAAGGCCTGTTACATCAAAGTATCCGCCTGGTCCTGGTTGGCAGCAGTCCACTTTTATGAAACCAACGAAATGGACTTGCCTCTTGGATTACTTACTGCTGCTCGCAGGTTTTACGTCTAAAATCAACACAATCGCTGGTGGGGCCGGAGTACCCCACCTCCTGCGAATGTTCGACAATTTATTGAATCCGACCCAAGGGTCCGTTGCCAGCTGCAAAGTTGCTCGTGTTCAAGACCTGAATGCCCGCGTTATGGTCGCCGTCGAAGGGCGTCACCGTGGCCGGACATCCCGCGTTGCCCGCCTGTGTCGGGTCGGCAAACCACAGCCCGAGATGGTGCAGTTCGACCGGGACGGCAGGGCTGCCGGGATTCAGGATGAAGGTTTCATCACTGAAGATCCCAGTCACGTCTACGACACCGTTGCCCAGAGCATTGGTTGTTAGGTCGCCTTGGTACCACGCAGGCGTAAAAGGTGCATTCGGAGTATTGATAACAAACAGTGTAAAGTCCGTTTTTGCCGGAAGGTTGAATACTTCGACGTGCATATTTTGAACTGGTCCAAGGTCGCTGATCGTTACCCGTCCACGAGCTTTGGGATCGAGGCAAGATACCGCACCTGCGGATCTAACCATGTTGAAAGTGATGCTATCGCCTGCTGCCGCTTTCGAGAGTGGAACGATCCCAATCGAACCGATGGCGACTGCTAGCGTAATGCTTGCAGAGAGTAAGCTTCTTTTCATAGGGAGATCACCTCAGAAAGAAGCTTGATCTTACCCATCCGCACAATTGTCACACGGAGGTAACGCCTTTGTTAAAGGTTTGATCGGGCAAGCATTGCAGAGTGCAAACCGGCGGATCGTGAGTGTAAAGGCCTGTTAGCAACAGTTGTGATGTTCCGGTGGCTGGGAGTCCCATCATTGTGCAAACGCAGTGTTGGTTACCCGGCAGCGCGGACGGAATCGGCTCCCGAACCGAAAGGAACGCGAGCGTGGATCGTAGTACCACCCTTCGGCTGCGAGTTGATTGAAAGCTCTCCATCCACTAAACGGAGGCGCTCCTGCATGCTCGCGAGGCCAATCCCAGTGCTTTTCATTGCGGTTCCTGTATCAAAACCAACGCCGAGATCGCTGATGGTAAGATGAACTTCTTCCGTGCTTCCCCATAGACGCACTTCGAAGCGTTTTACTCCACTATGCTTCTTGGGATTGCGCAGGGCTTCTTGTAGAACTCGGAACAGAGAAAGAGACAGTTCGGTTGGCAACCCTGTAGGTAGATCGTGACTCTGGAAATCAATTGTCACCTTCTGGAGCTCACTGAACTCTCTGCAGAAGCTCCTCGCCGCTCCAACGATGCCCAAGTACTCCAGTTTCGAAGAATGCAATTCGTGCGATAACGATTGAACATCATTCGCTATCTCCGTGGTTTGATTTCGGAGTGCTCCGATTCGGGTGCGGCTATCTCATGAGTTGCATTCATCAAAACTGGAATATCTCGGCGTCGTTAAAGGTATTAAAGGCTGGTGTAGAGAGTTCGGGGAGCGACACAAAATGGAGGTCGATTTTAGGACTGACGTGAGGAACCCCATAGCCCTCGACATCGGGCTTGCCCTCTTTCGAGTTCTACAGGAAGCGCTGCACAATGCCAGCAAGTACAGCGGAGAAAAACGCGTCGAGGTGGAACTAACGGAGCACTCAAACGAGGTTCATCTCATTGTTCGTGACTCAGGCAAAGGTTTTGAGGTCGAAGCCGCCATGGAAGGCAACGGCTTGGGGCTCACGAGCATGCAGGAGCGGGTTCGACTCGTAAACGGAAGCATTAGCATTAAATCGCAGCCGATGAGCGGTACCGCCATTGAGGTCGTCGTTCCTTTTGCCCGCCAATCGCAACAATTAACCGGCTAGTTCGTACATCATTTCTAGACCAGCCTGCTTTCTTTCATTCGTGGTTGGCGCAAAATCCCGATTACACTCATTGACTCGCAGAAGCCTCTTTCATCCTGACTCGGCTGAGTGTAATTTTCCTGTTTTTGGTGCTACCCTGCTCGTTCGGCAATGATCGGCGGATGGACGGCCTGCACGAAAGGCCACAGTGGCGGTAGCATCGGACGTAGGGGGGACTTGCGAATCTTATCGTTGATTGAAACCGTCACTTCTGGGTTTGCAACAAAACTTTGGAGTCTCTCGACCAGTAATGTCTGCAGCTCTTGCACCGTCAATCCTGCTACCCCGATCTCATTGAGGAGCGGCATTGTAATGAAGCCATCAGCCTGAACAATAACTAACCGCGAGATCTCTGGCTCTCCCCGAACAGAAATCTGAAGAACATCACCCGGTTGTATGTGATGAGATTCGGTGCCTTGGCCGAAGCAAATCAGTGGATATATGGTGAGAAGAATTCTCAGAAGCGAGCGCATGGACGGCCTCCCGCTCTCTTATGCCAAAATTGTACTCCGAGTCGAGAGTGGTTGATGAAACATCCCGATTACACTCATCGTGCCCCCGCCCGCTCGCGCACGCCGCAGTCGCTCGTCCGATCGCAATTACTGATCAGTCTCCCTGTCGCAATTTACAGTGGCTGGGCTGCCACCACGGGTTAATACTCCGCAACACCGTGTTCTTTAGGGTTGGGAACGCGCAGTCTTGTGCCAAGCGCTAGCAATTGGACCCAGGTGGGATAGATCGTCGCGGCCCGCTGATAGTGTGCTTTGTGGCACTCGGTCCGAGGAGTGGTCCTATGAAGAGATCCAGTAAATGGGTGGGTGCGTGTGCTATCTCGCTGGGCTGGTTGTCGTCCGGATTTTTAGCGGGTGATGCTTATGCTCAAACAAATCAGGAAGTACCCCAGTCGGCCACGGTTACCAAATCCGTCACGGCCATCGGCTATGAGGTCGGAGGGGGCGACACAAAGGTCGATCTGAATGGCACCGAGCTGATGCCGCAGGCAAATGGTTGGGCGAAGGTTGAGATTAAGTCGAAGGCGGGAAGGACGAGCATTGATGTCCAGGTGAAAGGTCTGAAGCCACCCTCGACACTCGGTTCTGAATTTCTGACTTACGTGCTTTGGGTCGTTACACCCGAGGGCCGCACGGGCAACACCGGAGAGATTCTCACTAACAAGAATGGAGATGGGAAACTGAGCGCCACCACGCCGGCACAGACATTTTCATTGCTTGTCACAGCCGAGCCCTATTTCGTCGTCCGCCTGCCCAGCGAAATGGTGGTCCTGCAAAGCGAACGCCGAAAAGACACCAAGGGAAAAATCTTCCCCGTCAATGAGTACAAGCTCTTGAAACGAGGCCAGTACGAGAAAATGGGAAACCCACTGGCTCTAACCCTGGATCCCAATGTCCCACTGGAGATGTACGAAGCTCGCAATGCGGTGGAGATCGCGAAATCGCGCGGTGCCGACAAGTATGCGTCGGAGATCTATTCGAAGGCGGAAGGTAGCCTGCAGATGGCAGAGAAGTCACTCGCCAGCAAGGCGGACAAGAACGCAACCATCTCGACGGCGCGGCAGACAGTTCAGTTCTCTGAGGACGCTCGTATTCTCGCGGTGCAGCGACAAGAACAGGAACGCATCGCAAATGAGCGCGAGGCGGCTGCTGCCAAGGCCAAGGCTGAAGCGGAAACCAAGGCCGCTGCGGAAGCCGCTGAGGCCCAGCGCAAAGCGGATACCGAAGCGGCTGAAGCTAAGCGGAAAGCAGATGCCGAGATCGCGGCCAAGGAACAGGCCATGCAGGCCGCTCAACGAGAGAAGCAACAATTGCGAGCGCGCTTACTCGAGCAGTTTAATCGCGTCCTGCCCACCACCGACACGCCGCGTGGCTTGGTCGTCAACATGGGCGACGTCCTGTTTGATACGGGCAAGTCCGATCTTCGATCCGAAGCCCGTGAGGCCTTGGCGAAGCTGACCGGCATCGTGCTCAACTATCCCAGCCTCAAGTTGAACATTGAGGGCCACACAGATAGTACCGGGAGTGCCGACTTGAACCAGACTCTCTCCGAAAAGCGGGCAGACGCGGTCCGTGACTACCTCATCGGCCAGGGACTTGATGCCAGGTCCTTATCAGCGCTGGGTTTTGGGATGAACAACCCTGTGGCGGATAACAGCACGGCCGAAGGGCGTCAAAAGAACCGCCGCGTCGAGATCATCGTGTCCGGAGAAGTAATTGGTGAGAAGGTCGGCACTTAGAGCATCTCGCGAACTATGGGATCGAACATTGTCATGGAATCAACTCCCCTCTCTGCCCGCCCGCCGCCCGTCAGCGCGCCGTCGCGGTCCCGGCGACGCTACTGGCATCGTATGGAAGCCAGTACCAATACGGGCCAGACTTTTTCGACCCAACGCGAAATTCACTTTGACTGCGAAAGACGGCTTCCTGCTGATGGAGATTGGAGATCGCCACGCAGCGCTTGTTCCTATCTCTGAAACTGATTTCCTGGAGCGCACGTTTTTTGGGCACGTTGCGATGTCAAAAGATCCCGCAGGCAAGGTGACAGGATTAACGTGTCGTTACGGCGATAGAAACTTCACTGCGCACCGGCTGTAAAAAGCATAACGGTTGAATCAGCGATTACACAGGTTTGCGCCGTTTGTTCGCCCTTTTTGGAGTCAATCAGTACATGCCCTCTTCCTGTCGGATCGTTCGCCTCAGTTCGTGGCTGGTCGTGCTTTTAATCCTGCCTGGGTGCAACACACTGAATCCCCTCTGCGGAAGTGCCCGCGCCGTACCGGTCCTCAACTCGATCTCTCCAACAAACATGGTTTTTTCACAGCTACCGCCCAGCTTCGTCATCACTGCGACCGGCAGCCATTTCGTGTCCTCCTCGGTTGTGATGTTCAATGGCGCCAGCCTCGCCACCGTCGTGACTAACCATTCCCAGCTTACGGCCACCATTACATCCTCCATGATCCCTGGACCTGGAAGCTTCAGCGTCACGGTGAAGACGCCCGCGGGCACTACAGGCGACCTAGGCTGCTCTAGCGGCGGCACCAGTAGTGGGCAAGTCCTCACCGTCAACTGATCGCCTGCAAAGCACACCTGCGCTCGGTTTTAGCTTGATCGTTGTTGGCGTAACATCGCCATTTCACCAAAATCCCTCCGAGGCGAAGCGACCCAAGGGGGGTTGGTGTAATCGCCTACCTGAGAAGGCAGGTCTCCGCGCGATAACACGCCAAAAACACTAGTTACTGGCCGATTAGAAGTGACGATTGTTGGTGTTCTAACCATAGAACTTACAGCCTTCCCTCCAAGATGGTTTTTGGCGGGCCACTGAAAATCGCAAAACTCTTCACTTTGAAGGTGCGTCGCGCCGAGATAGAGCAATGATCGTATAATTCGCGCCATCTCGAACCAGAGTGCTCGACATCTGTCCGAGTCCTGGGAGAAATGGGGCATACCATGTCGGTGACCTTTGCCACTCCTTCGCTCTTTCCGGTGCAGGATCAGCGTGCGAACTCCACACCCTCTCTGCCTTCATCAAACATCAAAAAACAGGTTCAGGAATTCTGGCAGAATTCACCCTGTGACTCATGGTTCACGAATGAGCCGCGAGGAACTGCCGCCTTCTATCGGAGCCTCGACGAGCACAGGTATGAAGTACACCCGCGCTTGCAATCGGCGGTCGGCTTTGAACGAACCCGTGGCTTGCGGGTGCTTGAAATTGGTTGCGGATGCGGCAGTGAGGCCGAGCGGTTCGCTCGCGCCGGTGCCCATTACACTGCAGTAGATCTGACTAACGCGGCGCTTGGTATAACGCGCCGACGCTTTCAACTGGCAAATCTGCAAGGACGATTTGTCCAGGGTGATGCTGAGAATTTACCGTTTGCTGATGGCTCGTTTGACTTCGTATATTCGCACGGAGTGCTTCACCACACTCCGGACACCCCGCGAACAATCCGCGAGGTTCATAGGGTGCTCTCTCCAGGTGGACGTGCCGCAATCATGCTCTATTATCGTGACTCCTTCAATTACCACGTCAATCTGGGGATCGTTCGCCGTTTGCGAGCGCATCTGCTCAGAACAGAGTTGGGTGTCAAGATCGCGGGGATGATCTTTGGAGAGACAGAGCAAAATCTGCGTCGGCAGGCAGAACTCATCCGCGAGAGCCACGGCTCTTACGTAGAGATGCAGAACATGCTCAATCGAAATACCGATGGTCCCGATAACCCGCTTTCGCAAGTCTTCTCAAGAGCGGACGCGCAGCAGATGTTCTGCCAATTCAAGAATGTAAAAACGAAAGTCATGTTTTGGAATCCCAATTGGCTCCCAGTTATTGGAAAGCTGCTTCCTCATGCGATTGTGGAGCGACTCGCATCGTGCTGGGGCTGGCACCTTTGGATCTACGCGCAAAAACACCATCTGGCATTCGCAGAGCGGCGCGAGATTCCACGCCCAGAACACCACAACACCGATGTTGCGCAAGGCCTCGCCAGATTCTGTAGAACCATCTTCTTCGACTGATCGACAAGCACATCAGTCTGAGAGCAACTGAAAGATAACTACAGCGAGACGGGTCGACCCTCCATTGATCTGAACTGCTGCTGCGCATTCTGCTGATCGGCTACCTGTAAGGGATTTCCGCCGGCTGTCTCTAGAGCGAGCCCTCGAAGTGCGGGAGCTGACGAACGATGAAGAGCGGAAACAGTTGCGCCCGATTCTCCTTGGCAAGCAGAAAAGCCTGGAGAACCGTCTACCGGAGGAACGGAAAGTGCTCGAGCAGAAGCTGCGAGATGCGTTGAGTGAGAAGCAAGCGCCGCCTGGGATTCCCGCAGCGCTGCGAAAGCTCTTCACAGGCAGACCTGCGGCTGCAACTCACTGAAGGTATCCCTTCTGTGCTAGTTCTTTCACTTCCTTTTTCAACTCCCTGAGTTCGCTCCGAGAAAGCTTCCACTCCCTTCCGGCAGAGTCCCAGGCGATGATTCGTTTTACATCGTCCGCAAGTATTTTCAGCGGTTCGTCCGTCAACTCCTCGTGGGATTCGCCCTCTTCAAGCATCCTCGGAAGTCCTCTCGATATGTGAAGCGCTTTGGGCATACCACGACCGCGCATGCCTGCCCAGCCCTCGATCCGCACACGGCGCCGGCCCGTATTCGTGATTGTGAGCTTAAACTGCGTTGGTCCATTCGGATCGTTGTCGGGATGGCCCTCTATGAATTTCATGTTAGCGAAATGAAGCCTGCCGCCTGCGTCAGTCGTGAGCTTTCCAAGAGTCCCTTTAAGTTTGACGTCTGGTCTGTCGCGGAGGTCACGAAACAGATTCCACCCGAAGGTAATGCTGGAGAGGATTGCGCCCCAGACCGCAAGTACTGAGGTTATGTCAAACTGCATAGGTCCGCGCATCGGTTCGTTTTTCTCCTCGAGCCGCTGGACGCAAGATAGAATCTTTCTCCATGGTTGCCAAGACGTACACAATGACCGCTTACCACAACGATAAAGTAGTCTTCGTATCGACTGTGTTGGACATTGTACGACTCGCTCCGGGCACCGACTTGGGGGGCGGGTGGAGACTCGTGCGGTATCGTCCCGAGAGCACGGAAGAGCACGTTCATGTCGATGTGGAAAAAATACCCAAACAGCCAATTAAGGGACCAAGTGAATAGATCTCAGCGATATTGACGCACGTCGATGTACAATGGCAGTCGAGATGCACTGCCGCCGATGCCAGCGCGAACCTAAGCCGGAAGAGAAACTCGCCATTGAGACTGTACTTGCGTCTTACGGCGTCTCAGAGTTAAGCGTCTGGTATTGCTCTACCTGTTACCGCGAGCTGCCCCCACGCAGCTACTACGCCGCCAAGTTGCAGGAATTGAAGCAAGAACACAGGCACGCTAAGGTGAGTTGAAGGGCAATCGTTCGGCCTACCTGGCGTGTCGCGCCGGCGCGACAATTGAAGTGTATGGCTGCTCGCGTTCTCGATCCACCAGCGCGAACAGAACAAACCCGACGTAGGTGATGATCAGCAGCATCGGGCTTCCGTAGCGAAGCAGGACGTACCACGGCACAACCGCTGTACTCAGTGGCGCGAGAATGAAAGCGATTATTGCCCCTGCCAGCCCGAACTCATGGGACATGACCGCCAGTGAACAGACGAAACCGAAGAGTGTCATTAGCATCGCAGCAACTTTGCCGAGGGTGCGCATCTTTGTCCCCCCTTGCTTCAAGAACGGAATCGCCGTTTACCAGCATAGCCACGTCTTGAGGTTGATCAGTTATGACCGTCACCACAATTCCGCGTGAGAGCGTCCCGTTTTGGGAACTCGCGGAACGGTTTCAGAACCGAGCAAACAGCCTGCAGAGCGGCCCGTGGGCGAACTCGGTGAGGTGGGATCGGGCGGCCTTGCAAGTTGCGGCAGCGTTCACCAATTGGCGCGTGGCAAACGGGACAGACAACACTCTTCGCGAACTCGAAATGAGCCACAGGGTCAACCCTCCTGGTGTTCTCGGCGATGGCAGCCTTCGCACAAACTGACTAGGTTTTCGGCCCAGTCGTCGCGCAGGATGCTGCGCTTGGTCCGGTGATGGACCTCGACCTCGTAAGTGGAATTGCAGAGGACACAACGGCCGCCGTCACGCTCGAGCACTTTCTTGCGTCGGCGTTCGTAGGCTGCCCCGCGAAGAATTTCGCGGCCGTCCGGCGTCGTGCGGATTCGACTGCGAGGTGATTTGCGGTGACGTTGGCTTCCGAAGAGAAGCCGGAGTAGGCTGATTTCAGTTCCCCTTCCGAAGGACACTTTTTTCGATCGCCTCATTGTTCTCCCTTTCGATACTGGTGGCTGGGAAAACGATGAAGGCGGCGAGCCAAGGATTCCCGCATCGGGGAAAAAAAAGGAAAGCGATTTGAGGGAGTGACACCGCAGGAGAAGCTTCTATGGGTGAATCGGGTCACACAGGCGTGTACATACACACAGATCTGGCAGTCCAGGTTTCACTGCACCGAATCACAGGCTGGGTACCGTCGGCAAGATACTGGCGAACCTGGAATGCGAAATGGCTCCTGATGGAGAAATCCTGGTGCGGGGCCCGTCGGTATTCAAGGGCTATTGGAACCGGCCGGAAGAGACCTCGAATGCCTTTGAGGATGGCTGGTTTAAAACCGGTGACATCGGACATCTCGATGCTGATGGATTCTTAACCGTCACTGATCGAAAAAAAGATTTGCAGAAGACCTCGGGTGGGAAGTTCATCAGCCCGCAGGCCATCGAAATGAAATTAACCAGCAGTTCGATGGTTGCGTATGCAGCTGTGTTCGCGGAAGGCCGAAAATTTGCTTCGGCGGTGCTCGCGCCGGAGTTTGCCGCATTGGAACAGTGGGCGCAGACCCAGTCTATGAGCTATGGAAGCCGGCAACACCTCATTGACCATCCGAAAGTGAAAGCGCTGTATGAGGGAATCGTATCCGAGGTCAACAAGGATCTGGCGCAATACGAAACTATCAAGAATTTCATGCTGGCGCCAGACGAGTTCACCATCTCTAGTGGCGAGGTTACCGCGTCGATGAAGATGCGGCGCCGGGCCGTCGAACAGCGATATCGCGCGCAAATCGAGGCCTTATACAGCAACGCCGCCCGGCGCTGAAGATCCTCAGTCGGTGCCTTGCGAGAGAGAAACGATCACAGACCGGTTCATGGTCGAAACCACCGGACCGGCTACACGCCTACGGTTTCAATCCGGCGGCCTTTCTGGGCGGGGATTCCAGGGGCTTGCCGCTCCCTTCTTTCAGCGTCTGGATTGTGTCAACCGGCACATTCTCGAATTGTTCCACCACGCCGCTCAGCCAGCGAATCTGCACCCAGTCAATTTTGGCGGTTGCGCCCAGGCCGAAGTGGACGCGCATGTCGCTTTGCGATGCGTAACTGGCGCCGCTGCGGACTTCGTCGACCAGTGTTCGTGAGCCGACTTTCACGGTGATGCGCGCGCCAATGCCGTCGCGAGCCGACTTTGTCCCGACGGTATGGATCGCAATCCAGTGGTTCGGCGAATGCGCCTGGTTTGCCAGCAGGCTGGGGCGGTCGTTCATGTTGCTGACCACGGCGGAAAGGCGTCCGTCGTTCCAGAGATCGCCAATCGCGAGGCCCCGGCCGGCGTGCATCGCGGTGATGCCGGAACCGGCGTCGGCGGAAATATCGGCGAAGGTGCCGTTGCCATTGTTGTGATAAAGGATGCGCGGTTCAGGATAGGTGCTGCCCAGATGCTGCTTGTCGACCTCGGGATAGACATGTCCGTTGACGACCAGCAGGTCGGGCCAGCCATCATTATCAAAGTCGAAGAAGGCGGCGCCCCAGCCGAGATACTGCGTGTGTAGGCCCAGACCCGCCTCGAAGGTCACGTCGTCGAACGTGCCGTTGCCGTTGTTGCGGTAGAGCGTGGAGGTGTCGTCGGAGAAATTCGTTTTGAAGATGTCGAGGCGTCCGTCGCCATTGAAGTCTCCAATGGTGACGCCCATTCCGGCTTGCTCGCGGCCATCTTCGTTATAGGCGGCTCCCGCGGTGACGGCGACATCGGTGAATGTGCCATCGTGGTTGTTGCGGAACAGGATGCTGGCCGTGCTGTCGCAGGCGATGTAAATATCGGGCCAGCCATCGTCGTCGAAGTCAAACGTGGCGACGCCCAGCGAGTAGTGCCCTGGAGTTTGATCGAAGTGGGCCTTGCTGCTGACGTCGGCGAATTTCCCCTCGCCGAGGTTGTGGTAAAGAACATTCTTCGCCGGCGGGAGTCCGCGCGGGCCGCACATTACGGGAACTCCTTTCCATACGCAGGAAGCGCGCTCGCCCGGGGCCGGGGCCGTTGCAAGGTCGAAATCCACGTAATTGGCGACGACGAGATCGAGCCTGCCGTCGCGATCGTAATCCGCGAAGGCGCACCCCGTTCCCCAGGATTTTCCTGAGCCGGCAACTCCGGACTGGTCGCCGACCTCGGTGAAGACTCCTTTATTATTGTGGTACAGCCGATTTTTGCCGTAGTAGGTGACGTAGACATCTTCCCAGCCGTCGTTGTCGTAATCGCCCACGCAGACGCCCTGTCCCCAGCCGGGCGGCCCGGTGAGTCCGGCAGGCTTGGTCACGTCGGAGAATGTGCCGTCGTGGTTGTTGCGGTACAGATGGTTGGTGGGGGATTTGTCTTTGGATAATCCCTCCAGCGTGGTGCCGTTCACAATGAAGATGTCGGGCCAGCCGTCGTTGTCATAGTCGAAGATGGCGACGCCGGTGCCGGTGGTTTCGATGATGTACTGCTTCGTGTCCTTGCCGCCGAAGACATTGGTCATCGCGATGCCCGATTTTTCGGCGATGTCGACGAATTGTGCGATGGGAGCCGCAGCCTTGGCGGGCGATTGCTGGCCCGATGCGAGCTGGATTGTTGCCAGCACGACGAGACAAGGCAACATCTCCAAAGGTGTGCGGATCGCCTTGCTCCGCCCGAGCTGTAAGCCGGAACGCATCTCCATCACTGACATACTAGGATGCCTGTTC
The DNA here is from genome assembly GCA_963765755.1 of uncultured Acidobacteriota bacterium. GTDB lineage: Bacteria > Acidobacteriota > Terriglobia > Terriglobales > Acidobacteriaceae > Gp1-AA133. Next base: position 12,827 of record CAVXXV010000003.1, read on the forward strand.
GTAGGCCAAGGTGTACAGGCGCGCGCGCCGCAACCGGCTTAAGATATTCTGAAACCCTGCAACCACCGGATTTCCGTGAAGACTCTCAATTCCTTCTCGCTGCAGACGGGCGCTTTTTTGCTGGCCGCTATCGGCGTGCTCGCCCAGTCTGGTGTCCCGCAGCGGAAGGCGGCGCCTCAAGCCGACACCAGCTATCAGCAGGGAATGAAAGATGTGCAGCGCGGTGACCTGTCGGAGGCACGCACCGCGTTTGAGCAGGCGGTGAAACTCGCACCCAACAGTGCGGAGGCTCACAATTCGCTGGGCTGGGTGCTGCTGTCGCAGGGACATATAGAGGATGCCGTAACGCAACTGAAGACCGCGGTCCAACTCGGGCCCAAGCTGTTGCAGGCGCGCATTAATCTGGCGAACGCGCTGGTCCGCCAACGGGATCTTTCCGGCGCGGAGACAGAGGCCCGCGAGGCGGTCCGGCTAAGCCCAGCAAGCGCGGAAGCCCATCGCACGTTGGGCCGGGTCCTAAGTTTCCAGAAGAAGCTGGTGGAGGCAACTGCCGAACTGGGGCGCGCGGTCGAACTCGAACCTTCGCGGGCCGAACTGCGCGACGAATACGGCTCGCTGCTTGTACAGGCTCAGCAGAACGAAAAGGCAATCGAGCAATTCTCCGAGGCGCTTCGGCTGTCTCCAGAATTCGGCCAGGCCAAGTTGCACCTGGGACTGCTTCGCTGGCAGCAGCAACAACTGGACGAAGCGCAGAAGTTGCTCGAGAGCGCAGCCGCCCTTCTGCCTGAATCGGCGCAAGCGCACTTCTACCTCGCTCGAGTTCTTGAGGACCGAGGGGTGCGCGACCAAGCGGTGCGCGAGTTGCAAGCCACCGTGAAATTGCAGCCCGATTGGCCGGAGGCTCAGACCCGGCTTGGCCAGTTGCTCCAGCGCCAGAACGATATCGAAGGAGCGCTGCGGGTGTTGCATCGGGCCGCCGAACTGCAGCCTGACAATCCCGACGCGCATAACAATCTTGGACTGGCCATGGTGCAGGCCGGGCAGGCTGCGCAATCGGTCGCTGAGTTCCAGGCTGCTTTGCGCTTGCGGCCCGAGGACCCGGGCTATCGCGCAAATCTGGGGACGGCGTATCTTCAGCAAGCCGACTTCGACACCGCCATCACACAATTCCAGACAGCGCTGCAAGCCACTCCCGGCGATGCCACTCTGCACTACAACCTCGGACTCGCGCTGAAGCTGAAGGATCAATTGCCGGAGGCGCTGGCGGAATTGCGCAAAGCGGAGGAACTGGATCCCTCCCAGCCCGACGTTCACTACACGCTGGGCGTCACACTGTGGCAGCAGGGTGCGTTCGATGATGCCGTGAAAGAACTACGCGCGGCAATTGCCGCGCGCGCCGACTATGCGGAGGCTTACTACACGCTAGGGACAGTGCAGAAACAGCAGGGAAAATTGCAGGAGGCCGCGGATGCGTTGCGCGAGTCCATTCGGCTGCAACCTAACTTCGCCGGTGCCCACACCACGCTGGCCTCCGTCTTGCGCGCTCTGGGCGACAACGAAGGCGCGGCCGCGGAAGCCCGGACTGGAGCGCAGATCGGGCAACAGACGACCGGATTGCAGGCCGCTACGCTTGCGACCAGTTCCGGTCGACGATTGCTGGACGCCGGAGATGTGGAGGGAGCCATCACGCAGTTCCGCTCCGCAATCAACTCCAGCCCAAACTTTGCGCAGGCTCACTATCAGCTGGCCATCGCTTTGCGGAGAAAAGGCGACAAAGACGAGGCCGCCAAGGAATTTCGCAAGGCGGCGGAGCTTGATTCACAACTCGCGCCTCCCGCTTCCTGAATCTCCCAGGATTATTTTTCGTTGTCCTGGCGCGCGGCAACGATGTCGGACTCAACCGGCACTCCGCGCGCGACCTTCACGCGCAACACTACTTCAAACGGCTTGAGCTCAGAGTTCGGGGCAGCGCTGACCCGGGTCAGCAACTGGGACAGTGATTCTTCGTGGCTAACGTATTCGACCGCGGCCTGCGTCCCGATGGTCGAAGTGCCCGCCAGAATCAAAACAGTGTTGGATGGGTCCATGCCTTTCATGAGCGCGATGACGGCGTAGTCTTCCGTCAAAGGGGCTGTCGACGGGCTGCCGATGAAATAAGGAGGCTCTCCCGTGCGCGCGTGCAGGTTCGCAATGGCGAGGTCGCCTTTGCGGGGGCCGTTCGCCACCCGTTGAAACACGAACTGCTCGTTCATCGGGATGTCGCGCAGGGAAAGATTCTCGGCGGGCGATCCCACAAAGATCAGGTCGTTGTGTTTTGCGTCGTCCAGTGAGAACAAGCTTCCGCGTTTGACGCGGACCTCCTGGTCGAACAGATGAAAGACGCGATCGAGTTCATGCACCGCCAGTACTTCGCCGACGCCGGTATAGTGGTCGAGAATGAGCGAGTGGGAATCCGCCGTGGGATTGCGGTACCGCATGCCGGTCTCGGGCCGCCCGACGAACGCTGCATTGCTGAACACAACCCACGGCTCTTCCGGGCCGGAGACAAACCCTTTCCAGAATGTCTGAAACACCGGCGCAATCGGCGGACGCTTTCTAGAGGTTGCATCCGTGCGCAGATGGTTCTCCCACTTGACCACCAGGGCAGCAACACCCCCAGCCAGCAAAATCGATAAGGCGATTACGCCCAACGCCCAGTTGCGCAGAATGTGCTGCCGCTCCCGAACTTGTACGGGACCGACCGACTCCACAAGGTGTGGCTTCGGAGTCAAAGATCTTGCATGGAAGGAAACTGTGTAATTACCTTTTGGCAGGTCAACGACGATGGGGTCTTCCTGGCCCTCGGATGAATAGTATTCAGCGAGCTTCAGTCGTAGGCGGCCAGCCTGTACTCGGATCGCAGAATCGAGGTGCGGATCAAAGTCGGGAGGGCGACCGAAGACCTCGGTGGCGATCTGATACTCCTTGATCGGAACTCCAGGATTTCGGAGACTGTGCTCCGCGAGGTAACGCAGCAATCGGCAGAGAGATTCAGACCCGTGCAGCACTCGACTCTTCGCCAAACGGTCAATGGCAGCGAGATATTGTGCCCGCTCCATCGGCGACGCTGTCACGCCCATGTAACAAGCGTAACAATGCAGCCATCCATGTGCAACCGTGGGCGTGTTCGGACTGTAACCGTATCAAACCTGTCGAAACTTTAATTTGGCGCGCCACGGGTCCACTGTAAGCGGCTCTAAAATTTTCCGACCGAATCTTGTGATGTGGGGAGTATTCGGCGGATCAACCGCAACGATGTGGGGTCGTGGCTCTTTCAGGAAATGGAATACACATCCTGCTTTTCATAGTTTGTCGGTGTCGCAGTTCCCAAAAGTCATAGACATAATGACTTTGGGCCAGAACAAAACAATCCCCGAGAACCGTTTGAAAAGTCGATCTACCGGTGAGGTGGATCACAGCGGCGCGAAAGGGTGAATAGTATTTTTCTACTAGCGAGGATGGCAACAGCGGGGTATCTTAGCCTCACCGCCACGAGTTTTCTCTCAAGCCAAAAAGCCCAGATCGGGCAGGGTTGCGTTCAACGGATGTCCACGCGGAGGAGTTCGATGAAGACGAAGTTCTGGATGGTACTGGCAGTTTCATTTATGTCTTTGTGCATGCTGATGCCGACGGCCGCATTTGCGCAGGCCGTATACGGAAGCATCCTGGGCACCGTAACCGATCCGCAGGGCGCGGCTGTGGCGGGCGCGAAGGTCACGGTAACGAACCAACGCAAAGGTACTGAAGATACCACCACCACCAACGGAGACGGAAATTATTCGGTGACGCACTTGGTGCCCGATAGCTACACCGTAAAAGTTGAAGGCACGGGCTTCAAAGTCAGCCAGCAGAAGGACGTGATTGTAGAAGCAGATGCCGGCGCGCGCGTGGATTTGCAATTCCAGGTGGGTACCGCGACCGAGACGGTGGAAGTAACAGCCGAAGCTCCGCAGTTGAAGACCGATCGCGCCGACGTGGCTGTCACCTTCAATGACCGCGCGGTCGTCGAAGTGCCGATCCTCAATCGCAACTTCACCGAATTGCAATTGATGGCTCCGGGCTCACAGAAAATTGTCGGTTGGAGTCACGCCGCTACCGAGAACCCGCAGCAGGGATACCAGATCTTCAGCCAGGGTCAGCACTTCAGCGGGACTGGATTCGAACTCGACGGAACCGACAATCAAGACCCCATCCTCGGCATCATCGTGGTGAACCCAAATCTAGACGGGGTCACAGAAGCCAAGGTTGCCCTGGCGAACTACGACGCCGAATTTGGCAAGGCCGTTGCCAGCCTGGTGACGGCGCAGACCAAGTCGGGCAGCAACAGCTTGCACGGGACCGGCTTCTTCTACCGCCGTTCGGACTGGACTCAGGCCCGCGATCCGTTCTCGCAATCCAAACCGGACCCAGTTACTGGGCGCCTGCTCCCACCTTCTCGCTGGGCACAGTTCGGCGGCACCATCGGCGGCGCCATTATTAAAGACAAACTGTTTTTCTTCGGAGATTATCAAGGAACTCGTCAGAGCAACGGGGTGAGCGGCCTGTTCACGGTTCCGACACATACCGCCCTTACGACCTGCGACCCCACCATCAACACAGACCCCAACGGATTCTGCGATCTCAGCGATTACCTCACGACCGCCGCCGGCGTCTCTGGAGGCGGCCAAGTTTACGATCCGCTTAGCGGTAACCTGCAAACCGGGTCGGGACGAACTGCATTCGCGAACAACCAGATTCCAATTGGCAGGATTTCGCCCGCGGCAGCAAAGATCCTCGCATTGTTCCCTGACCCGGGGGTTGGAGCCCCCGTGCAGAATAACTTTGTCGGCGCTGGCTCGGGCCCCTTCACGTCGAATGGTTTCGACACTCGCATCGACTACAATGCAACCCAGAGCTTGAACATCTTCGGACGTTTCAGCCTTTCTTACTACACCATCTCAGGGAAAGGTCTGTTGGGTGCTCTGGGCGGCCCCGGCAACGGAGGAACCAGCGACGCTCCCGGTCTCTCTGGAAGCTCCACGACCCACAACTACAGTCTGGCGACTGGGTTCAACAAGACCGTTACCAACAACTGGCTGACCGACTTTCGCTTCGGCTACTTCAAGTACAACCCGACCACCAGCAAGCCCGACGGCGGCACTCCGATGAGCGACTTCGGAATCCCCGGGGCCAATACCGATGATCCCAAGACCGCCGGCCTGGGTTCTTTCCAATTGGGCAAGGATCCGCTGAGCGGCTTTAATGGCGCGCCCAACCAGGGTGGTACCGGATTGGTGATCTCCAGCTTCGGCGACGGACTGGGCGTCGCCCGCTGTAACTGCCCTTTAACCGAAAGTGAGCAGCAGTTTCAATTTGTCAACAACTGGACGCATGTGAAAGGCAATCACCAGATCAAATTTGGCGCCGACATTCGGTACGCCATGAACCTGCGAGTTCCCAGCGACAATAACCGTACCGGGGAATACAACTTCAGCCCAGAGGGCACGTCCAATGGCACCAATGGTGGGTTGGACTTGGCTACATTCCTCTTGGGTGACGTCACATCTTTCGCCCGTTACGTCAATAACCCCAACATCGCGGGCGCTAGCAATGCGGCCGAGAGGCAGAAGCGCTGGTTCTTCTACGGCCAGGACACTTGGCGGGCTACTTCGAAGTTGACGATCAACTACGGCTTGCGCTGGGAGATCTACTTCCCCGAGACAGTAAACGGAAAAGCGCACGGCGGCTTTGCGAACATTGTCGACAATGGAACAGGCGGTATCCGCGTCGCAGGTGTGGGACGCTACAGCCTGAGCGGCAGCGTCGAAAACAATCTAAAGGCCTTCGCTCCTCGGCTGGGTATCGCATATCAAGCGACGCCCAAGACTGTCGTTCGCATGGGTTACGGACGCAGCTATGACATCGGCGTGTTTGGATCAAACTTCGGACACACGGTCACGCAAAACCTGCCCGTTCTATTGAAGCAGAACTACGATGCCAGCACGTTCACGAACGGGACTGGTCCGAATCCAAATTGCACGGCTGCGACTCCGTGCTCTGCCAATCTTGTGCAGTTGTTTAGTCTCGATGCGGGACCGAATGTCAGTGCCGGCATTGATCCGAATCAGGCTTTCCCGGCGGTCCCGGCAGATGGGTTCATCCCGCTAACGTCAAAATTGTCGGGAACCCACATCCGTCCCATCCGGCAGCAGTTGCCAACAGTCGACGCGTGGAACGTCACAGTTCAGCGACAACTGACCAACACGATGTCTCTAGAGGTCGCCTATGTCGGTAGCAAGGGGACGCACGGATTTGTTGGCGACGGTCCTAACTACGACATCAACCCCGCGGCCGTAGGTGACGGAACCACTATTACAAAGGCCAGTATCGCGAGTGGGCCAAACACAGGTCAGCCGTGTCCAGCTGGATCTATCCCGAAAACAGTGACGCCACTGGGTCCGTGCGGGCCAGCGACCGCGTCATTCAGCGCATTCACTTCGCAGAATCAGCGCCGGCCGCTTTTTCCGACGATCCCATTCTCCTTGGGCAACTACTATGGGAACGATGCCGCCAGCACCTATAACGCATTTGAAGTCAAACTGGACAAACGCTTCGCGAACGGATTGCAGTTCCTGTCCCACTACACATACGCTAAGGCATACGGCTATCCGCAAGATAACTACTACGCCGTGAGCCATCAGTATTCCTGGGGACGCGTCGATTTCAACCGCGACCATGTCTTCGTATTCAGCCCCATTTACGAACTGCCCTTCGGCCGCGGAAAGAAGTACAAGGGCGATGCCAGCAAAATGATGGACTACATTATTGGTGGCTGGCAGATTAGCAATACCACCAATTGGAGCAGTGGTCTGCCGTGGACGCCCAGCATCGGTGAGTGCGGCGCCATCAGCGACACTGGCCCCTGCCGCCCCAACTCGACCAGTAAAAAGCTTCACACCAGTATCGGATCGCTTGACACGGTGAACCACACCCGGACGTTCTTCACCCCGGTAGCCTCACTTGCGATCGATCCGAATTCGGTACCGGTTGGTACTGATACCTGTTCTCTGCCGCGGCCGGCGGCTGGCCCGTTCGCTCTTCCGAACTGCGGCACGATCGGCAACGTCGGTCGTAACTCTTACGATGGTCCGGGAGGCTTCTATTCCGACCTGTCGGTGTCGAAGTCTTTCGTCGTCACAGAGCGGGTGAAAGCAAAGTTCCTGATGAACGCATTCAACATCTTCAACCATCCGGTGTACGCCTTCAGCCAGAACAACGGCGCGAACGGTTGCGTCGACTGCCAAGGTGGCAACAACGGAAAAATCACCGGGTTGGAGGGTGGAACCCACATGCGTGAGTTGGAATTCGCCGTTCGTTTCGAGTTCTAACCGTCACAGCGGTCGATTCACTAAGGAGGGAGTCCGGACGACGGACTCCCTCTTCTTCTTGGTAGGGCTCCACGCTAAGTAAGCCTTCGGGCGCGATGTGGCGGGCGAAGCGGGACGCCGGTGTGTTCTAATTTCCGTCGAGAGGTCCACCGACGACTGTGAATATCACTTCTCTCGCCCTCACCCTGGCACTTGCACTGCCGGTATGGGCCCGGCAGGGTTCGACTGCTGCGCAGGAGGCCCCGCATTTGCCGTCTGCGCCCTCTCAGGCTGCGGATTCCGGGTTTGTTGGAACTCGGAAGCTTGTGCAGCAGGGGAAAAGCGCTGAGGCCATTGCTGAGCTTCAACGAATGGGGTCTGAGAATCCAAACCTTCCGGGGCTCGCCCATGAGTTGGGCATCACCTACTACAAAGCCGGCGACTATCTGAAGGCCATCGACGCCCTCAAAAAAGCGACCCAGGAGGATCCCGACGACAAAGAAGCGGTCCAGCTCCTGGGACTATCGAATTATCTCGCTGGCAGGCCGGCAGAGGCGATTCCGCTGCTCGAGCGGGTTCAAGGATGGTATCCGCGGGCCAACGTCGACGCGTCGTACATTCTGGGTGTTGCCTATATCCAGACAAAGGATTATCCGAAGGCGCGCGGCGCCTTTGCGCGGATGTTCGACGTTCCCCCCGATTCGGCGGCGGCTTACTTGTTCACCGCGCGCGTGCTCCTGCGGCAGGAGTTTGATCCGATCGCCGAGGAGTATGCGAAGAAGGCGATTGAACTCGATCCGAAATTGCCGCTGGCCCATTTCTTTCTGGGCGAGCTTCACCTGTACAAATCCCGGATCCCGGAAGCGATCGCTGATTTTCAGGCGGAGTTGGGACTGAATCCGGGACACGCCTCCACCTACTACAAGCTGGCGGATGCGTACTCGCGCATTCAGAAGTTTGACGACGCGGAACGGCTCCTGCAGCGCTCGATCTGGCTGGATTCGACTTCGACCGGCGCATATATCTTGCTCGGCAAGGTGCTCGAAAAAAAAGGCGAGGCAGAGTTGGCAGCGCGGGCTTTGCAGCATGCGTTGCGCGTCGATCCGAATAATTCGGTGGCGCATCACTTGCTGGGGCAGGCCTACCAGGATATGGGGAAGACGGCCGACGCCGAGCGGGAGCGGAAACTGGCGCAACAGCTGCAGGATGTGCCGGACAGTCCGGAATGAATGCCGCCCCAGAGTAATTAGGTTTGTATCAGGGCACGCCTTCACAGCCTGAAAAAAAGCACGACTGAATTCGTGCTCTTCCCGCATTGTTATTTTGCCGCAGGCGAGGGATTGGTCTGCTCTTTTTCCAGCCGTGTGACCATCTCTGGCGGCAACGCGTGCAGCAGCGCCAGGAACGCTCCGTTTGTCCAGCCGAAGCCGACTACGTTGATCTGGTAGCCGGTGGCGACCTTCGCTTCGGAAGAACGCGTGATCACGTCGTATTTCTCACGAATAGTGCCGTCCCGGCGAAAATTCTCGGCAACGGTTGAGAGAAATTCATAAGATGTGCGATCCGCGTCATCGTTGAAGCCGTAACGGCGCAGGCCTTCGATGGCCAGTAGTTGCGTCGGAGCCCAACCATAAGGAAGGTCCCACTGCACGCCCGCGTCGTTGTCGCTCATCGCCAGTCCGCCGGGGTGCTCGAAGATCTTCAAGTTCTTCCGCAAGGCTTCGGCCTGCTCCCTGGTGGCAATGCCGGCCCACAATGGATAGAACGTCGTGATGTAGCGGTAGGCGGATCGCGACGAGGAGTCGAGGTTGTAGTCGAAGAACATTCCGTTCTTCGCGTCCCAGAGATATTTCTGAATGCGTTCAGCGCGCTGGCTGGCGCGGTCGGCCCAGCGCTTGGCGTCGTCGCGGCGGCCAAGCATCTCGCTGATCTGCTCGAGATCTTTTTCCGTCTTGTAGAGCAGGCTGTTCAGACAGACGGGCGCGTAGTGATGCGTGGCGGCGCCATAGGGACCGAAGCGGAAGGAGATGTCGAAGCCGGATTCGCGCATGGCGCGGTCGCCCTTGTAGTAATCGGCGGCTAAGACGATGTCGCGCGCTGGATCGCAATCGGCCTTGGCCATGGTGCGCTGCGCGTTGCACACCTGCACCGAGTAGCGCGCGCCGCCGTACGCGGCCGCTGCTTTGTGCTGGTCTTCGGCGCTCATGGGTGTGCCGGGATCCTCGACTTCGGTGACGTAGTTTCTTCCTTGTGCGTGAAGCAGGAAATATCCGGCGACCCGGCGATAGGCATCGGTTTCGTCCTTCAGGCTCTCGGGAGCCGGGCCGGTGCCGAAATCGAAGTAGCGCGAGAGGCCCGTGTCTCCCGCCCGGTGCGGATCGCGGTTCCACATCTCGTAATCTTTACTGGCCCACTGGTACCCCTGCTCCAGAAGTTCGCGATCGTTTTTCCCGGCAGCTTTCTCCGCCTGGTAGACCGACAGGATCATCGATGTGAGAAATGGCGGCTGCGAGCGCGTCAGAAAATATGTGCGGTTGGCATTCAGAACCGTGCCGTAGTGCTCGATCTCGAAAAAAAAGTTTTCGATAATGCCGCGGGCGAGGTCGAGCCTCTTGTCTTCCACCAATCCGCGCACGATGAAATACGTGTCCCAGCCGTACATTTCGTTGAAACGGCCGCCGGGGACGACATAACGGTTGGGGAGATATAGCAATCCTGGCGGGGTGATATTGGTTGTTACCTGTCCGGGACCCGTGATGGCTGCGGGAAGTTGCTCGACATTGACGTGACAGCGCTGTCGCATCTCACCAACCGGCGCGGGAGTCGCGAAACCTGCGGGTAGATAGAGAATCGATTCTTCGACCAGCTTCGGATCGACGACTGTGTTGCAGTCGGTCATGGAGCGGGTGAGCGTGTCCCAGCCGGTGTCGATGTATTTGAGAATCGGGGCGAGGCCGGGATTGGAGGCGGGCTCGGGACCGCTGGCAAAAGCTGGAGCCAGGCACAGTATGAGAGCTACCGCCGCTGTCGCAGCGAAGACTCTGCAGGCGTGCACGCGCCGCAGGAAATCGGTTGGCATAGTGTAAAGAAGGATAGATCAGGGGCTGCGTCTAACGAAAGAAAATGTGGGGAGAAAATGGACTGGATGGGGTTGGGATGGGGAGACTAGGGCACGGAAGAAGACCGAGCCAGGCTGCGCCCGGCCGCCCAGACGAGGGCGTGTCTGGACCTGCGCGATTTCTTATTGCACCGGCCACGTAGGCGCCCTCGTCTGGGTAGCGGAGCGTTAGCTCCGCTTTTGCTGTCCGGGTGAAAAGCAAAGACAACGGCCGCGGGCGGGGCGGCCGCGCTGCATGAGCTTACTGCACTTCGGCGATCAAGACGCCGAAGGCAGGCAGGGAGACTTCGCTCCCAGTGTTACCGACTTGCGGCGTGGCTACCAGACTCTGAAGATTCTTTCCGCTGCCCGGCAGCTTGAAGGTCGTTTTCTGCGGCGACGCCGTCATGTTCAACGCCACAAGCACCGACTTTCCTTTATACGTGCGCAGGTACGACAGGACATTTGCGTCATCTTCATTCAGCGCCGTGTAATTTCCCTCAAGCAACACAGCGTTGGTGTGACGCAGAGCCAGCACCTTCCGATAGAACTCCAGGACGGAGTTTGGGTCCTTCGATTCTGTGTCAACGTTGTGCGTCTTGTAGCTCTCGGGAACCGGCAGCCAGGGCTCATGCGTGCTGAATCCGGCATTGGCTGCGTCAGACCATTGCATGGGCGTGCGTTCACCGTCTCGGCCGATTTCCTTGGGCCAACCCGTACGGCCTTCCGGATCCTTCACGTCTTCCTTGCGCTTGGGATTGTTGTTCTCCATGCCAAGCTCTTCGCCGTAGTACATGATCGGCGTGCCGCGTAGCGTCAGGTAAAGCGCTCCCATCACTTTTGCAATGTCATCGTTGTGCGTGCCGTCTCCGTAGCGATTGTAAGAACGCGTAATGTCGTGGTTGCTGATGACGTAGGTGGGCCATCCGCCGGAAGAGTCGGCGGCCGCAATCTGGCGGCGGAACTCGGCGGGATCGAGCTTGTCGACGCGCGTGAACATGAAGTCCATCGGCATCTGCAGCTCTTTGTTCTTGCCGCCGTAATACTGCTTCAGTTCATCGATGTTCTTGGTCCAGGTTTCGCCGATGAGGACGGCGTCGTGCTCGTCGGCAACCTTGCGCAGGTTCTGCAATACATCGTGCACGCCGGGCAGTTTCTTGTTGTACTGCTGATCGGTGTTGGGGTCGCCGAATTTCGTGGTGCCGGGCAGCAGCGGATTGTCGCGCAGGTCGGGATCTTCGAAAAGCGTGTCGACTGCATCGAGCCGGAAGCCGGACACGCCGCGCTTGTACCACCAGCGGGTCACGTCGAACATCGCCTTCTCAACAGCCGGATTATTCCAATTCAAGTCTGGCTGCTCAGCGTAGAAGTAGTGATAGTAAAACTGGTTGGTTGTCGGATCGAGTTTCCAGGCCGATCCGCCGAATTCCGAGATCCAGTTGTTGGGCGGCTGGTTGCCGGGCTTGGGATCGTGCCAGATGTACCAGTTGCGGTAGGGAGAGGTCTTCGATGACTTCGAAGCGAGGAACCACTTGTGCTGGTCGGAAGTGTGATTGATCACGTAGTCGAGGATGATGCGAACCTTCTGTTTCCTGCCTTCAGCCACCAGCTGGTCAAAATCCGCGAGCGTGCCGTACATGGGGTCGATGTTCTCGTAGTCGGCAACGTCGTAGCCGAAATCAACTTGCGGCGAGGGATAACAGGGCGTGATCCAGATAGCGTCGACGCCAAGCTCGTGCAGATAGCCCATCTTCGATTTAATGCCGTTGAGGTCGCCGATGCCGTCGTTGTTGCTGTCGGCGAAGCTGCGCGGATAGATCTCGTAGAAAACCGCGTGCTGCCACCATTCATGGCCTTCCGAGTCGACCGACTTTTTCTGCGCAGCGGCCCATGGGGAAGTGAAGATTCCGATCAGCAGCAAAGCTGCCATAGCTAAGATTTTTTGCATGATGTCTCTCCTCGCGAGTGCCGCCTCAGCCGAGCCGGTTCACGAAACACCGCTTACGATTTGAATTAATTGGTTTTGGGATGCTCCAACGGACTCTTGGCACTGAAATGAAACACAATTTTGGCGCGGGTGTAGTCGTCGGCTTCGCCCGCGGGAAGATGAATTCGAAGCTGGCCGCGTCCGGCGCTGCCTTTGACCAACTCAGCTCCTTCCACCGTGCTGAGTTGTCCCGCGCTCCAGAGGCCAAGCTCATAGGCGCCTCCCTTGACGCCAGCCACTTCCATTTCCAGGCGGTCGTGAGAAGCATTCCAGGTTTCGGAAAGGACACGCAGGCCGCGGCTTTTCGCTCCCAGCGCAGGCAGGGAAGCCGGAAAGCTCACTCCGAAGTCGTTGAGCACGGTGATGTGCAGCTTGTTGGAACCGCGAGCGAGCGGAAACTTTACCTTCAAATGCTGGTCCGCCGCGCTCTTGGTGACACGATTCGCCACCAGGTGGCCGCTCATTTCCACCGCGATGACTTCAGCCCCGGGGCTGAGCGAAGGAGAAAATTCCAGCGAGCAATCACCCGTGCCGCTGCGATCCGCTTCCAGCGCGATCGTTTCTTCGGTGCGGTGATAGCGAAGGTCGACGGTACACCCTCCGACGTGAATGTTATTCACGGCAAAATTCGTCCAGTCTGCGGGAACATGCGGCGCGAATGTAAGCAGGTGGGCTCCTGCGTCCTTTGACAACCCGAACATCCCACGAAGCAGCGGGCTGATCACCATGGCCGCGGACCAGATCTGGTGCGGCGAACTCGTGGAGAGCGGCTGGTACTGATCCCCCGACAAGACCTCGGTCACGTGCCCGAGCGAGCCGTCGAGGGCTAGCAGGGCATTCGCGCGCAGGTTCGCGTACGCCGGCAAGTCGCGATGATACTGGTATTCGCCGACCGCAGCCCATCCGGTGAACAGCGGCCATACCGAACCGTAATGATAACCGCCGCCGCTGTAGCGCGATGCCGTTGAGGCGATGATGCGCATGCCCCAGTCGGCCTGATGTTCGGGCGCCGCCAATTCGTTGATCATGGGTTGCGCCTGCTCCTCGCGCAACAGGCCAAACCACATCGGGACGGTGGCGAGCACGCTGGGTTCGTCGACCGGCTTGCCCGCCTGATCCACCGCAAACGCGTAACGCTTTTTGTCGGCGAGCCAGAAAATCCGGTTGATCAGCTTTTCCAGTTCCGCGGATTCTTGGGAAAGCTTGGGCGCCTCGTCGTCTTTGCCAAGCAGGTGCGCGATGTTCGAAAGACCGTGCAACGCCGCCGCTGCCACGCCGCTCTGGTAAAGTTCGCCTCGCACCGGAAGCAACGGGCCGCCCTCCACCCAGCCGTGACCGATTCCGAAATTTTGCGGCAGGCCCTGCGCATCGTAAGTGGAATGCAGAAACTGGTGCGCCTTCCAGAGGCTGTCCCACTTGCCGCGCACAAACTCCAGGTCGCCGCTCTCAGTGGCGTAGTCGTTCATCGCGATAATGTAGAGCGGTGTGGCGTCGGCGGAAGCGTACCCATACGGGTAGCCCTTGAACCAGTCGACCAGGCTTGCGGTCTGCGCAATCTCGTGCGGAATCTTGCCGTCGTCGCGCTGAAACTTGCTCAGGAACTCAAGTGCCGTACGCGTGGTGGTGAAATCACCTTCCGCATCGAGGGCCAGGGCCGTCCACATCGAATCGCGCCCAAAGAACCATGCGAATCCCGGGCGCTGGCTGGTGCCTGATGTGCGATACCCGGCGATCATTCCGGTCCCCAGAAGCGGGTTGTTGACGAAGCCCTGCAGCACGCTGATCCGCGACCAGTCGTAAGCCTGCTGCAGTTGAGGGTCCGGCACTTCAACGCTCACCGTACGGGCCAGGTAGGAGCGGTAATACGCGGCCGACTCGCCCAGCAATTGCGCGTGGCTGGTCGACAATTGCTCATAAGTCTTTTGAGCCTCATCGGCGCCGTGCACCGAGGCCGACAGCAAAACCACCCGGTTCTCGGACTTGCGGCTGGTTACGCCCAGATCAAACGAGTCTTCGTTCGAGGACGAGTAGTTGTCCTGATACTCGAGATGCTCGTTGGTAGCGGTGGGTGATCCGACGAACGCTGCATACTTCTTTTGTTCTTCTCCGAAGGTGAACGCGTGATGCGTCAGATCCCAGTTGGCATACGTCGCGCCCAGTCCGGCGGGCCATTCGAGCTGGAAGTCGCGGGTGAAGGCGACGCGTATGTTCAAAGGATTTTCGGTCGTGATCTCGAACGTGATCACGGCTCCCGGTTCCTGCACCGGAACGAAGAAAGTTTCTTTCACCGAGAACGTGTCGCCCGCATAAAGAATCGTGCACGACTCCGGCTTCGCAGTCACCGTCCGGGCGAGACTTTCAGCCGGCAAAATTCTTCCACCTACCTCGAACTCCACATGGAAATTGCGGAAGAGTTTCAGCGGATACACCCACGCCTCCATACGTCCGGATTCGTCGCCGAATAATCCAGCGCGCGTCCCGACGGCGGTCAGGAACTCCCAGGGACGATCGGCGCGCGAAAGCTCAAGGGTGCGGTCCTGTGCGAAGGCACAAGGCGCGCTCCAGAAAAAGGCCGTCAGAGCGAAAAATAAGGCCGCAAGACCTGCAGCTTTTTTGAGTCCGAAACAATCGCAGAGAAAGCGACGGTGCGGGGGCAATGGCATCGTTAGCGGACAGCAACCGCGTGCAGCTGTGGAGCCGGGTTGCGCCGTCTAACTTGCAAAGGCGGCGCGCATCTCAATAAAGTAGGAGCGAATTCTAGCACGTGCCCATCCAGGAAGGTACCAGCGATTTGCGCCCCTCCCGACGTTCGTTTCTGCGCTCCCTGAGCCGATCCGCCATGGTCCTGTCGCTTGAAAATGTTCTGGCCATGGCCTGGCCACGGGGACTTTTGGCCCAGAGTGCAGCGAGCCAGCCAGCCGACCAGAAAGCGGCGCCTGACCTTGGGCTGAGTTTTATCAATGTCGCCAAAGAAGCCGGCCTCAACGCGAAAACCATCTACGGTGGAGAGCACAAGAACAAGTATCTGCTGGAGACGACCGGCTGCGGCGTCGCATTCTACGACTACGACAACGATGGCTGGCTCGACATTTTCCTCGTCAATGGATCACGCCTTGAGGGATTCCCGAAAGGCGAAGAGCCGACCTCGCACCTGTTCAAGAACAATCGCGACGGAACTTTCACCGACGTGACTGCCAAGGCCGGGGTAGGACGCTCAGGCTGGGGCCAGGGTGTCTGCATCGGCGACTACGACAATGACGGCTTTGAAGATTTGTTCGTCAGCTACTTCGGCAAAAACGTTCTCTATCACAACAACGGCGACGGCACCTTCACCGACGCCAGTGAAAAAGCCGGCGTCGCCGGAAATGGAAAACGCTGGAATACTGGCTGCGCCTTCGTCGACTACGATCGCGACGGCAAGCTGGACCTCTTCGTCGCCAACTATATTGATATGGATCTCGCGACCGCTCCGCTTCCGGAATCGGGTCCGTGTCTTTACAAGGCCGTAATGGTCGCCTGCGGGCCGCCCGGACTGAAGGGCGGAAAAAACATCCTCTACCACAACAACGGAGACGGAACGTTCAAAGATGTTTCCGAAGCGGCGGGGATTTTCTCGGCGAATGGAACGTACGGACTCGGCGTTCTCACGGCGGACTTTGACAACGACGGCTGGCCCGACATCTACGTGGCCAATGACTCCACCGCCAGCGCGCTTTACCAGAACAAGAAGGATGGGAAGTTTGTCGACATCGCGCTCGAGTCAGGTTGCGCCCTCAGCCCGGACGGGAAGCCGCAGGCCGGCATGGGAGTTTCGGCCGCGGACTACGATCTCGATGGCAATCTCGACATCGTGAAAACAAATTTCGCGGGCGACACTCCCTCCCTGTACCACAACCAGGGTGGCGCGAATTTCGAGGACACGACTTTCACCGCCGGTCTCGGCCTGCACACCCAGTATCTCGGCTGGGGCTGCGGATTTTTCGACATGGATAACGATGGATGGGCCGACATCCTGATCTGCAACGGGCACGTCTATCCCGAAGTCGAGCAACTGAAGACAGAAGCCGGATACGCCCAGCGCAAGTTGCTGTACCGGAACCTGCGCAACGGACGCTTCGAGGACGTTTCGCTGGGCGCGGGAGCCGGCATCTCCGATCCCATTGCCTCCCGCGGTTGCGCTTTTGGCGACTTCGACAATGATGGTGACCTGGACGTTGTCGTCAACACGGTGAACGGATACCCCCAGCTTTTGCGCTGCGATCTTCGCACTGCTAATAACTGGATCAAGGTCCGCACCATTGGGACGAAATCCAACCGAAGCGGCATCGGAGCACGCCTGAAGTGCGTCACTAAGGTTCCCGGAGAGAGCAAACCACACGAACAGATTGACGAGGTGCGGAGCGGGGGCGGTTATTTCTCTCAGAACGATCTGCGCGTGCACTTTGGGATTGGAAAGTCAGAGAAAGTCGATCTGTTGGAGATTCGCTGGCCTAGCGGCCAGGTCGAATCGATCAAGGACATCAAAGCCAACCAGTTGATCTATGTAAAAGAGGGTGCAGGAATCTTGCGCGCCACCCGACTCGAACCGGCTCGCAAATCCGCCCGCTAACCGATCCTCCCAGAACGACCCGCGAAAACCTTAGTTCGTAGGCTACTCATTTCATAGCCACTTCTATGATCTTCCAAAACTCCCCTAAGGTTCTTGTTCCGCGATCTACAGAATCTACCGGAGACGATCCGGGACACAGCAGGCGTAATTTCAATAAAGCGAATCAAAGTTTTAGAACATGCTGCGCGCCCCTTCAGAAATGCGGTTTCCATTTCTCAAGGAGGAAGTCTGAATGAATTGGGATCAAGTAAAGGGCCAGTGGACTCAGATGAAGGGCTCGGTCCGCAAGCAATGGGGCAAGCTCACAGATGACGATCTGGACGTAATCGCCGGCGAGCGCGAGCGCCTGGTGGGCAAGATCCAGGAACGCTATGGAATTGCGAAGGAAGAAGCAGAAAAGCAGATCGCGAATTGGAACCCGCCGTCCGGGGCGGAAGCGTCCCGAGCGGAGCGCGACAAAGATCTCCAGCGCAAGGCTGGGTAAACAGGCTTTGTAGGTATTGCGGGCCAAGCAGGATAACTTCAAACCAAAAGTACTCGGAGGAAAATAATCGTATGAAGACGTTTTTGGTCCTATCACTCGCTTTTGTTCTGGCGTTGCCGCTGGTCGCTCTAGCACAGGATCCGGCAGCTCCTAGTGGCAGCCAATCCACCGCACAGCCCGGCGCCAGCCAGACCGGTGCCAGCCAAGGCAGCGACATGGGGCAGAGTGCGAAGTCCGGTAATGTGAAGGGCACAATCAGCCAGGACGGCAAGACGGTCGTCGGCGACGACGGCAAGAGCTGGACGATTGCGAACCCCGACGCCGTGAAGGGCCATGAAGGCCATCACGTTGAGTTGAAGGGAAGCGCGGATGCGGCCACCAACCAGATCCAGGTCAGCTCCGTCAAAATGCTGAAGGGCGACAAGGGCTCGATGAAGAAAGACAGCTCGCAGCCCCAATAAACACCTCACTCGTGACTTTCTCTCCAGGCCAGCCCATCGCTGGCCTGGTTTTTTTGTGCTGACTTGCTCCTGCTCGGTGTCGCAGTTTCGCGTCCGCTTTATGGACGCTTACCTGGTCCTCACTAATAAGGATCATCAAAACTGCTGCTTGTGACTTCCCCGTGAAAGAAACTGCGCCTACCCCGGACGAGACAAGCCGCGCTAGCTTCCGTTAGCATTCGATCTTCGAAGCGGCAAGCCCCCTTCGATCGGATCCATGGCCGAAGAATTCGACGCAATCGTCTTGGGCGCCGGCGCCGCCGGTCTGATGTGCGCTATCGAAGCCGGCAAGCGCGGGCGCCGCGTCGTTGTGCTGGAGTGCGCCGATCGCGTCGGCAAGAAAATCCTTATCTCCGGCGGCGGCCGCTGCAACTTTACCAACCTGTATTGCCGTCCGGAAAATTTCCTCTCCGCCAATCCACATTTCTGCAAGTCGGCGCTGGCCCGCTACACGCCTGCCGATTTCATCGCGCTGGTCGAGAAGCATGGCATTCGCTATCACGAGAAGCACAAGGGCCAGCTGTTCTGCGACGGCTCGGCGCGCGAAATTGTTGCGATGCTCGAGGAAGAGTGCCGCCGGGCGGGCGTGCGGATAGTCGTAAGCGCCACCATACGGGACGTGCGGCGAGGAGATGTTTTTGCGATCGTAGCCGGCGACCGCGAATACCGCGCTCCCGCCCTCGTCGTGGCCACAGGCGGGTTGTCGATCCCGAAAATCGGCGCCACCTCCTTCGGCTATGAATTGGCACGGCAGTTCGGCGTCCATGTGCAGCCGTGCCGTCCCGCGCTGGTGCCGCTGCTCTTCAATACGGAGGATCGCGCGAACTACAGCGACTTGTCGGGAGTTTCCACCGAGGTCGAAGTCTCCTGCGACTCGCAGCAGTTCCGCGACAAGATGTTGATCACGCATAAAGGCCTGAGCGGCCCGGCGATTTTGCAGATTTCTTCGTACTGGCAGAAGGAGAAGGGAATCGTTGTTGACCTGGTACCTGATCAGGACTGGTCTGCGCCGATGCGAAGTCCCAATGCGCGCCGCGACCTCGCAGCCGCGAAGACTGCCTTGCGTGGGGTGCTGCCTCAGCGGCTGGCAGATCGTTGGGTTGAAAAACATACCCCGAAAGACTGGACCAATCATTCGTTGTCAGAAATGGAGCGGCAAGCACATCGCTGGCACATTCTCGCCAGCGGCACCGAGGGATACGAGAAAGCCGAAGTGACTGCCGGCGGCGTCGACACAGATGAGCTTTCCGCCAAGACCATGGAATGTCGCCGCGTGCCGGGCCTGTATTTTGTCGGCGAGGTCGTGGATGTCACCGGGCAACTGGGAGGGTTCAACTTTCAGTGGGCGTGGGCGTCAGGATTCTGCGCGGGGCAGGCGGTGTAGCAGCGTGCTTGCCCGCCTTTCGCCGATCCCTCCACATACTTGTCATCCTGAGCGAAGTGAGGCACTAGCCGAACGAAGTCGAAGGACCCCGAGCACCTCGGCAGCCGACACGAACGCGGGTACCTTTTCCATAGGTTTTTCACGAACTCCACACCAACCCGTCCCCGACGGAATCAACGCAAATCCGACACTTAGACGCGCAATCCACATAAAATGAAGCTCTCCCGTGCTTTATTGTGTCTAACCGAATGGTGAAGTCGCCTCAGAGGTTTGCCGAACGGGTGCCGCACAAGAGCGGACGCGGAAGCGCTCCCAAGCCGCCTTTGACGGCCCAGCGCTTGCGCGCCGTGGCTCCGATCGTTTGGGAGTTGATGCGGCCGCGCAAGAAAGTCCTCGCCTTCGGCTTCCTGCTGATGGCGATCAACCGGGTTTCCGGTCTCGTCCTGCCATACTCCACGCGCTACCTGATCGACAGCGTGGTCGCCAAGCATCACATCGAACTGCTGAAGCCGATCGTGTTCGCCGTGCTGACCGCGACTGTGATTCAGGGCATCACCTCGTTCTCATTAACCCAGCTCTTGTCGAAAGCTGCGCAGCGCCTCATCACCGAGCTGCGCGAAAAAGTTCAGCGGCACATCTCGCGCCTTCCGGTTTCTTTCTACGACGCCAACAAAACGGGCAACCTGGTCTCGCGCATCATGACCGACGTCGAAGGCGTGCGGAATCTGCTGGGCACGGGACTGGTGGAGCTTGCCGGCGGTTTGTTGACCTCGCTGATCGCGCTGGTCGTGTTGCTCCGCATCAGCGCGCTGATGACGATCCTCGCGTTTGGCTTTCTCCTCTGTTTTGCCGTCGTGCTGAACAAAGCGTTCAGCACGATCCGGCCGATTTTTCGCGAGCGCGGCAAGATTAATGCCGAAGTGACAGGCCGGCTGGCGGAGTCACTGGGCGGTGTGCGCGTCATCAAGGGCTATCATGCCGAGGAAAGAGAAGAAGCGGTTTTTGCGGGAGGCGTGCGGCGATTGCTCGAAAATGTGATGCGCACCCTCACCGCGACTTCGCTGATGAGCCTCTCGGCCAGTTTGCTGATGGGCGTGGTAGGCGCGGTCATCATGTACGTCGGCGCGCACCAGATTCTCGCTGGCACGCTGACGGTCGGCGAATTCTTTACCTACACGCTGTTCCTCGGATTCCTGGTTGCGCCCATCATTCAGATGGTCGCCATCGGAACACAGATCACCGAAGCCTTCGCCGGCCTCGAACGCACGCAAGAAATTCTCCGCGAACGCCCCGAAGATCAGGACCCCCGGCGCACGGTCACGCTCGAAGATATCGTCGGGCGCGTGGAATTCGACGACGTCAGCTTCAGCTACGACGGCAACCGAATCGTTCTGCACGACGTCTCGTTCGTGGCCGAGCCGGGAACAGTCACGGCCCTTGTCGGTTCGTCGGGCTCCGGCAAGTCGACCACCATCGGTCTTATCTCCGCGTTTCACGTGCCAACCGAGGGGAAGGTCACCGTTGACGGAGTGGACCTGAGCACGGTGCGTCTCGATTCTTACCGCACGCGCCTCGGCGTCGTGCTGCAGGAGTCATTCCTGTTCGACGGAACCATCCGCGAGAACGTTGCGTTCTCCCGGCCGGATGCGACAGAAGAAGAGATCATGCGCGCCTGCCAGATTGCGCGCGTGGATGAATTTGCCGAAAGCTTCGAAGAGAAGTACAACACCGTGGTCGGCGAGCGCGGCGTAAAGCTCTCCGGCGGGCAGCGCCAGCGTATCTCGATCGCGCGCGCGATTCTGGCAGAACCGCGCATCCTGATTCTCGACGAAGCAACTTCCAGCCTCGATTCAGAATCCGAACAAATGATCCAGCACGGCCTCTCGTACCTGATGCAGGGGCGCACAACGTTCGTAATCGCCCACCGCCTCTCGACCATCCGCCGCGCCGACCAGATTCTGGTCATGGAACACGGGCAGATTGTCGAGCGCGGCACCCATGAAGAACTCTATGAAATGCGCGGCCGGTACTACGATCTGTATACGAAGCAACACGGCCTGGAAACCAACCTGTTTCTCGCTCCGGGCGAAGGCGACACGATCGTAGAGAATGGGAACGGCGCGTCCGGCCAAAGAGCCCGCCGACCCGGACGCGTTGCGCGTGATTCGGGGAGAGGTGCGGTAGTGAGCTTCTGGCCACTAGCTCCTGGCTACTGGCAATCGGGGTTGTTGCTTTGGTCTGGAACGGCGCAGAGTCCGCATCAACGGAGTTCACATGGTGCGGCGATTGTCGCCCGCCAGAAGCAAGGAGCCAGCATCTAGAAGCCTCTAGTGATTCTTCATGACTCTGGACCTAACCACCCCTAAAACTTCCACTGAGATCGTCACTGACGACGTCTGCCGCCACTACACCATGGGCGAGAGTCTGATTCGAGCGGTGGACGGCATATCGATCGGAATCCCCACAGGCGAATTCGTCGCATTGCTTGGCACGTCCGGGTCGGGAAAGTCGTCGTTGCTCAACCTGATCGCGGGGCTCGACCGTCCGACATCCGGCACGGTGATCGTTGAAGGGAAGAATCTCGCCGCACTTTCCCGCGTAGAACTCGCGCAACATCGCCTCCGCACGGTTGGCATGGTGTTTCAGTCCTTCAATCTGATTCCGAGCATGACGGTAATCGAGAACGTGGAACTGCCGCTGCGTTTTGCCGAGGTGGATCGAAGCCGGCGCGATTCGCTGGCTCGAGAAGCGCTGGAGCGTGTTGGCCTGAGCCGGCGACTGGATCACCGGCCTACTGAACTCTCCGGCGGTGAACAGCAGCGCACAGCACTGGCCCGCGCGCTGATCAACCGCCCAAAGCTTCTGCTGGCCGATGAGCCAACGGGAAACCTCGACAGCCGCACTGGCACCGAGATCATGAACCTTATCCGCGAATTCAATGAATCGCTGGGCATGACGGTGGTGATGGTCACCCACGAGCGCGCTCTTGCTGAACGTTATGCGCAGCGCCTCATCTTTCTTGCGGACGGCAAACTCGTGGATGACCAACCCAACGTGCCCACGTCGGCTGTGTCCGTCGAAGGAGGCCGCGCGTGAAAGCCTACGACCTCGCCGAACTCGCAGTGCGCAATTTGCGTGAGTCCGTTTTGCGCAATTCTCTGACTACAGTCGGAATCTCCGTGGGTGTCGCTTCACTGGTGGCCATGCTCTCGCTGGGCATCGGCTTGCAGCAACTGGCAACCCGTCGGCTGGTGAAGTCCGGCCTATTCGACACCGTCGTGGTCACCTCCCGTCGCGATTTGCGTAACTTCAATCGCAGCGATGACGAGAATAACGCGCCCTCGCCAGCCGAGAGCCCGGTTCTTGATGAGGCCGCCCGCGCGAAGATCGCGCGAATGCCCAACGTCGTCGAGGCGTATCCCGACCTGCGCTTCATTACTTCGTTCACCTTCGACAGCAAGCCGCATCTCACTATGGTGGCCGGCATTCCCGCGTCTTATAAAACCAATGACGCGTTCGAAGGCATGCAAGGCAGCTTTTTCTCTTCCGACACGGCGCCCGAAGTGATTCTGCAGAAAGCCTTCGCCGCGGAATTAATAGGCAAAACTCCCAAGCCGGGTTCCGATGAAACCCCGGTTGCCGAAGTGGCCAAGCCGCTGCTGGGGAAGGAAATGACGATGCGCTACTCGGAGCGCGTGGATGCGTCGTCGACGGCGTCGCCGGATGCTCAAGACCAAACACCGGCCGACACCTCCACCTATTCCATCCAGTCGCATGAGTTGAAGTTGAAGATCGTTGGCGTCACCGATCTTGATCCCGACAGCATGCGCGGGTCGGCGCGTGCCCGCGTGCTGCTGCCGCTGAAACTGGTGGAGAGCCTGCACGCCGTGCAGCCGACCGCGATGCGCGACATGACGCAAGCCGCCAGCAAGGTTCCGACCTACGCGACCGTGAGCGTGCGCGTAAAGAATCCAACGCAAATTCAGGCCGTCGAAGACGGGATCAAGAAGATGGGATTCAATACCTTCTCGATGCTCGATGCCACCCGCAGCCTGCGAAAATTCTTCGCGATCGTCGACGTGTTCCTCGGCGTCTTCGGCAGCCTTGCTCTGGCCGTCGCCTCGATCGGTATTGTGAACACGCTGGTGATGGCGATTCTCGAGCGGCGGCGTGAAATCGGGATCATGAAGGCGATCGGCGCGAGTGACGGCGACGTCAAGAAGCTGTTCTTCGCCGAGGCGGGTGTCATGGGTCTGCTGGGCGGGGCGCTGGGCGTGGCTCTGGGATGGACAATCGGACGCGTCATCAATGTCGGCACAAACGTCTACCTCAAGCAGCAAAGCATGGCGCCCGAACAGATCTGGTTCGTTCCCTGGTGGCTGGTTGGCGGCGCGATCGTATTTGCGCTCATCGTCAGCCTTCTGTCAGGACTTTATCCCGCATCGCGCGCTGCCCGGCTCGATCCGGTGCAGGCTCTGCGCTACGAGTAGGTTCGAGAATGCGTTGGTTCCTGGGACTTGTCGCGGTTGTCATCACTCTGTTCTCTCCGTCGGCCCGCGCGCAGGGCCGCATTGATTGCAGCCTGCTACAGAGCCACATCCTCAAGCGCAACGTGCACTACTGCGTGCAGGTGCCCGGAAACTACGACAAGCAAGACGCTGCCGGACAGCCGCACAGATTTCCTGTCCTCTACTACCTGCACGGGCTCGGCGACAACGAGCAGTCGTTCTCCCGCAGCGGCGGATGGACTCTGATTGAAGACCTGCGCGCGCAGGGAAAAATCGGTGACTTTCTGATCGTCGCGCCCGAAGGCTTCGCCAGTTTCTACATCAACTCCGCGGATGGCAATGAGCGCTACAGCGACTTCTTCCTGCGCGAGTTCGTGCCCTACATCGAGAAGAAATATCGCGTCCTTCCGGGACGCGAAGCGCGCGCGATCACGGGAATCTCAATGGGAGGCTTTGGCGCTCTGCGCTTCGCATTTGCTTATCCGGAAATGTTTTCGGCCGTCAGCGCGCAAAGCGCTGCGCTGATTCTGGAAACGCCCGAGCAACTGAACGAGATGGCGCAGGAGCGCTCGCCCGAGGCGGTGGATGCCTTCGCTCCGCTCCTGGGAAATCCTATAAACATTGGGCACTGGAAGGCGAACGATCCATTTACCCTCGCCCGGAAAAACAAGGCCCCATTAAAGAAGATAGCGATCTACTTCAATTGCGGGCAGGCCGACGACTTTGGCTTCGAGCACGGAGCAGCTGCCCTCGACAAGCAGCTTTCGTCCGAGGGGATTGCCCACGAGTATCATCCCTACCCCGGCGGTCACAGCATGAACTATTTCCTTTCGCATCTAGGCGAGGTGATCGAGTTTCATTCCCGCGCATTCGCGAAGTCATTGCCCACCCGGTCGGGGGAGGCCGCGAACTGACAATCTGCACGGCGCGCGTAGGGGCAGCCGCCCTCGGCTGCCTAGCGGGGCGGAGGCCCATAATCGCTAACTTAAGAATTCCTTCCGGTTTGCCCGTCATCCATCCACAATCGACGATAAGCACAACGCGGCTCTAACGAATCGATCGTCACCCTGTGAGTTAAGTTGATCGTCTTTTCTTGCCTGCTGCGCCTGGCTACTTCAGCTTGGCATATTCAGCTCTGGCAACGTTGAGAACTGGGATATCGGGGTCGGCGTCTTTCCAGAGGGTGAAGAAATCATTGTATGCGGCGCGGGCCTTGACGACATCACCCTCCATCCAGAAACCCCGGGCTACGCCCAGCCGCGCCAGTGACGCGTAAACACGATTCGTGACCAGCCCTCGGTGATCGATGAGCTTCTGGAATTCTGCAACTGCTTCTGGCCCGCGATGCAAGGCCACGTAGGCCTGACCACGCAGATAGGCCGGGAGAAGCGGAAGTTGTTCGCCCATTTCATAAGGAGATGCTGCCCGAAGCTCGTCGAGAGCTCGCGCAGGGCTGTTGTGACTGATGTGGCTGGCTGCGAGAGTAATGGGTCTCCAGAAATTACTTTGCATCGTGTCATCGGGAAAGCTATTGGTTAGCTCTTGACTCAATTTTTCAGCCTGCCCTGAATCTCCGATCAAGGCGAACACAACCGCCGCCTGTTCACGAGAAACTTGAGTGGAAGCAAGGCTCAGTGCCGATGCGGCTTGCTGTCGCGCCCGCCCATTGTTGCCGATCAATGCTTCACGCAGCGCGCCGTTGATTTGCCACAGACCGACAAGATCTTTTTGGTCACGTCGGACGGCGGACTCGACGACCCGCCGTGATAAGTCGCGTGCCTTCGCAAATCGTCCAAAAAATGCCTCGGTGTCTGACTGGTCCGCGAGCAAAGAGTCTTCAGTGCCGGTTTTCCCGGCGGCCCAGTTAACCTGGCGCTCCATTTCTTCAGGGTCATCTTCAAGAAAGGCAATGAAATATCGAGAATCATGCAGGAAGGGGTGATCGAGTCGACGGGACAATCCTTGTTCATAAATCATCTTCGCCTCGCTTAGGCGGTTCAGCTTTCCGTAGACCGAGACAAGTTCTCCATAGCACGTCCCGTTGTCAGGTTCCAGGCGAATGCACTCCAGACCATCGGCGAGGGACTCTTCATTACGTCCTAGATACTCGCGGGTAAAGAAGAGGCAGGTGTGTGCAGTCAATTCCCGTGGATACGATTGGGCCCACAAGGTGCAATTCTCAATAGCCTTTTCGCGTTCCCCGGTCACAAAGTTGAAGTAGAAGGCTTGAACTTCGAAATTTTCGCGCTCAGTCACGCGGTCTCGGAGAGCGAACGCCTTCTGCGCATACTCTCGGGAGAGTCCGCCCTCCCCAAGATTCTGATAGGTGGCGCTTAAGTCGGCATAGGCAAGAGCGAAATTGGGATCAAGCTCGATTGCGTGCTTGAAGTACGGGATAGATTCTCCGCCCCCCTTTGTCCCGCCGATCTTCTTTCCGGCGCCATAGGCCTTCAAAGCGGCGAGCGACGACGTGGTCGCCTTCTCCAAAGGCATATCGAATTTCTGAAGAGAGCTAAGGGACTCGCCCAGTTTCCTGCGCAGCCGTTTGCCGGCGCTTCCAAGTGCATCCAAAACGGCCTCTTTCCGGGTGGCCTGCAGCTGCTCAACTGCAAGAACCTCGCCCGTCTCGCAGTTCCGGGCGTCCAGGCCAATCACGTATTGGTTGCCCAGACTCGTGATTGATCCTGAAAACACTGCTTTGCTGCCAGTGCGCTGGCAGACTTCGAGGGCAGCTTCACCTGTGAGGTTTTCATTCAGGGGGCGGCCCATCAGTCTAAGCGTCTCCTGCACTTTGTGATCCGAGAGGACGTTCAGGAAGGGAGACTGCTGCAACGCAATGGACAGGGTTTGCTGCAGAGTATCGTCGAAAGCAGGATCTCCAGTCTTGTTCGAAAAATCGGCCAAAATGACAGTATCGGTTTCGCCAAGTGCGCGGGGCTTCTCCGTGCGCAAAAAAAGGACCGTGAGCGCAAGTCCAAGCATAATCAGGGAGGCGACGCCGAGAACATATCTCGGCCACTTCCGCGAGAGGGTCCCGGGCAGCCTCTGTCCTTTTTGCGGGTGGGATCGAGCCGTATGTGAATCGAAGGGCGCAGAAGCAACCCCTGACGAAACCGGCGCCGCTTGCTCAGAATCTACGGAGTTCGATTCGACTGGTACGATGAAACGGTAGCCACGGCGCGGAAGGGTCTCAACAAACTTTGGACTGTCGGCGGAATCTCCCAGCGCCTCGCGCAGTCTATTCACGGCGGCGTTTACGCCATGATCGAAGTCGACAAAAGTGTCCGCATGCCAGAGCTTTTCACGCAATTCTTCGCGGGTCACGAGTTCGCCCGGATGTTCTAGCAGCAATCGTAATACTTGAAATGACTGGCTGGGTAGCCGCAAGCGCAGGCCGTGTTTCCGTAGTTCCTCGGTGCGCAGATCGACTTCAAACACGTCGAACCGA
Source organism: uncultured Acidobacteriota bacterium (assembly GCA_963765755.1). GTDB lineage: Bacteria > Acidobacteriota > Terriglobia > Terriglobales > Acidobacteriaceae > Gp1-AA133. The sequence goes on from CAVXXV010000003.1 coordinate 40,229, forward strand.
AGCACTCGCGATGTGGTCCCGCTCACCTGCATTCACCCCGAGTGCCGAAGTGTAGCACTTCCCTCTTTGGGCACTGCGGAACCGCACAAGCACCTAACTCCAATGACTGTACACACCTAGGGTGTGAGATGTCTGCGAGGCAGATAGTACGCCGACTGCATTGAAGTAGACGAATAGAAGCAGCAGTTTCACGCGACGCCGCAGGAGGTGCCGCGTGAGACTCGACACAATGCTCTCGATTGCGTTGTTGGCTTTCTCCACCCTTGCTTCCGCAGAGGAGGCAAAGAGTCCCAGCCCCATGATGACGATACTGGTCTACAACCAGGCGCACGCCCCAGCCGCGACACTAGCCCAAGCTGAACTTGAGGCTGGGAGAATCCTCGGTGCAGCGGGCTTACAGCCAGTCTGGTTAGACTGCCTTGACCGCGACCCTGCCGCCGACCCACAAGAGCTGTGCCACAAGGGACGCAAGCCGATTGACGTAGTGCTCAGGGTACTTCCAGGCCACATCCAGGGAAGGCTGCAGGACACTCTCTTCGGCTTTGCCTTCCCTCCGGCTCTCGCCAGTGTCTACTACGAATATGCGGGGCGTCTCGCGAGCACTGAGTCGGAGATCTCCATAATGCTGGGTTGCGCTATCGCGCACGAAGTCGGTCATTTACTGCTTGGCCCGAGCAGCCATTCTGCGGGGGGAATCATGCACGGAGAGTGGGGATCCAAGGAGCTGCAGCTGGCGCTGATGGGGAGACTACTTTTCGCGTCCCAACAGGCGAAGCTCATTCGGGTAGAGGCGCGAAGGCGCATGAGCCTTCAGACAGGAACCGCCAAAGATCAGCGCCTGGCAACGGTTGATCAGCGGGCCGAGCCTAAAGTCATTCCGCAGAGTGACTGATCGCGGTTAGCAGCGACAACCCGGATTTCGAGATCGCCCGTGTGCGGCGGATCCGAAGATTCCGGACGAGTGGTCGCTAGCCTTGATCGGAAACGCCTCGGGCACAGTTTTGGGGTGAAGCAGAATCTCGATCCGAGGTGTTTTCGATAAGGAGACTAGGAGGAAGCCGCTGGTGTTTGCGGCGGACGCGGTGAACTATGGGATTTGAACGGCCGTTTGGAGTGTAACAGGTCTATGGGCGGGCTCCGGAGAATGAGGTTGAGAGCGTGTGTGGTGGTGTCGGGACATGAAAAGGTGTCAGGGGAAGGTCGTGTAAGAGGCCGTTGGCGTGGGCTGGACACACGAGTGCATCGGTGTGCTCTGGCACAGCCAAGCTCTGCAATCGAGCGATGGGTCAGGAAGAATCGAAGTACATGCATGCTGTTAATTCTGCAGCGGTAAATCTCTGAATCACGATCATGCTTGCGCCGCAGCGCGGGCAGTGCCAGAGAGAAGGACTCTCGGACTGGGCTTGCTGAGGGTGAACTTCTTCCAGCATCAAGTGGCCGGAGCCTAGCAGTTGTCGGCCCAACGCCAGATGGGAAGCCCGAAAGCGATTGGCGAGAAAGCCGAAGTGACGGATGCGGACGAAGCCTTTGGGTAGCACGTGCAGAAAGAAACGGCGCAAGAACTCGGTGGCCCCTAGCGTCATCTCACCTTGCTTGCCACCGCGGGCGTAATCCTTCCAGCGGAAAGTCACGCGTTCTTGTTCGAAGGCCAACAAGCGATGATTGGAAATGGCTACGCGATGGGTGTAGCGACCGAGATAGCGCAACACCTGGAGGGGACCGCCGAAAGCAGGCTTGGCATAAACCACCCAGTGGTGGCGGTGGAGGCGGCGCATGAGTTGCGCGAACTGCCGTGAGTCGGCGAGAGCGGCAGCCGGGCCTGCGCACGGTAGTTTCTTGTGGCGGTGGAGGCGTTTCAGGCCGGCGAGGAACTTGCCGCGAAAGATGCGACTCAGGACTTTTACTGGTAAGAAGAAAGGATAACGCGGGCGGACCCAGCGACGATGATCCGGCGAGAACCCACCCGCGGGAACGACACAGTGGATGTGGGGATGCAAGAGCAAGTTCTGTCCCCAGGTGTGCAGGATGCCGATCACACCGATCTGAGCTCCTAAGTGTTTTGGATCGGATGCGATTTGCAGCAGGGTTTGCGCGCTGGCAGTGAACAACAGATCGTAAAACAGACACGGGTTTTCCAAGGCCAGTACATTGAGTTCGTGGGGCACGGTGAACACGACATGGAAATAGTTGGTCTCTAGGAGCTCGCGTTCCCGTGCCGACAGCCAGCGCTGGCGCGCCTGCGCCTGACACTTGGGGCAGTGGCGATTTCTGCACGAGTTGTAGGAGATGACCTGATAGCCGCAACGCAGACAAGCATCGCGATGGCCGCCTAGGGCAGCGGTGCGGCAGCGCTGAATGGCTCGAAAGGCTTTGAGCTGTTGATAGCCGAAGCTCGATCGATACCGATCCAGGAAGCGATCGCCGTGCGTGCGAAGAATGTCGGCCACCTCGAGGGTGGGCCGAGTCATTCTTGTTTTTTTCGTCTAAAGCTGCGGCTGATGTTCTCAGTGCTGGCTAGAGAAAGGCCGTCCAGCGGATTGACAACCGTCTGCAGGTGCTGCTGCGACAGATGCAGATACTGGGCGGTGGTTTCCAGATCACCGTGCCCGAGCAGGACCTGGATGGTGCGCAGGTCAGTGCCCGCCTCCAACAAGTGGGTCGCCCAACTGTGCCTCAAGGTGTGCGGGGTAACACGTTTACTGATGCCGGCCCGGCGCGCCGCTTCGCTACATGCGATCCAAACGGTTTTGTCGGAAATCGGTTGATCGAGCGTCTGGCTGAGGGTACGTGTGGGGAACATGTATAACTTCGGCTTCCGCCATCGCGCGTACTCTCGCAGCGTCTCCAGTAGAGCCGGACTTAGAGGCAGGTCACGATCTTTGCCACCTTTGCCCGCCACCACACGGATGATCATCCGTTGGCTATCGATATCGCTGACCTTGAGACGCGCGAGTTCGGCGCGTCGCATGCCGGTACCGTAGAGCGTCATCAGCAGCGTCCGACGAAACAGATTTCCGGCGGCGTTGATCAGACGCGAGACTTCCTCTCGGCTCAGCACTATCGGCAGCCGTCGCCGATCCTTGGGATAGGGCAAGAACTCGCGGAACTGATGTCGCTTAAGTGTCTTGACGAAGAAGAACCGCAGCGCCGCTACACAGTTCACGGCTGTGCCGGGCGTTAGCTTGCGCTCCCGCAATAGATACGCTTGATAGGTACGCAGTTCGTTGGGGCCGAGCTTGTCGGGAGACTTGCCGAAATGCTTAGCGAAGTCGCTTACCACCCGCAGATACTTACGAGTGGTGATCTCAGAGTAGTTGCGGCGCTGGAGTTCCTCCAGCATCATCTGGCGTAAACGGGTCACAGGAGTCTCCTTTCTCTGTGACCCACACTACGTCAGCTACCACTACTCTTTGGGTTCACCCCACGCGTAGCGTCCGCCGCACCAGCGGCTTAGTCCTGGTCGGCAATCCGGAACTGACCTAGCCGGCTAATTTGTCGGTCGCCGCGACCAATGCGCGACTGTTCGGCGGGTCAAAAGCGCTGTGGCCACTATCTGGGGTGATGATGAGGTCGGCTTCGGGCCAAGCACGGTGGAGTGACCAGGCGCTTTCCATGGGACAGACGACGTCGTAACGGCCCTGCACGATGACACCGGGAATGTGGCGGATACGTGAGGCGTTGCGCAACAATTGGTCATCACTTTCGAAGAAAGCTTTGTTGAAGAAATAGTGGGCCTCGATGCGCGCGAAGGCGAGGGCGAAATCATCCTCTTCGTAGTGCCCGGCGAAGGCGGAATCGGGCAGGAGCTTAGAAGTGGCGCCCTCCCATCCGCTCCAGATCTTCGCAGCCGCGAGTTGCACAGCCGGATCATTGCTGGTAAGGCGTCTGTAGTAGGCGGAGAGCAGATCGTCGCGCTCTGCCTCGGGGATGTGCGCGAGGTATGGCTCCCACGCATCCGGATAGAGGATCGAAGCGCCGCGCTGGTAGAACCAGTCAATTTCCTGCTTTCGGAGGAGGAAGATGCCGCGCAGGACGAGTTCGGTAACGCGATCGGGATGGGTTTGGGCATAGGCCAGGGCTAGGGTGGACCCCCAAGATCCGCCAAATACCTGCCACCGCTGAATGCCGAGTTTCTCGCGTATTTTCTCAATATCGGCGACGAGATCCCAGGTGGTGTTCGCTTCGAGAGACGCATACGGCGTGCTCTTGCCGCAGCCGCGCTGGTCGAAATTTACGATACGGTACTTCTCGGGGTGAAAGAAGCGGCGCTGTTTGGGGTCGGAGCCACCGCCCGGACCGCCGTGCAGAAAAATGACCGGCTTGCCGGACGGGTTGCCGCTTTCCTCGAAATAGATCTCGTGGACAGATGAGACCTGGAGTTTACCCGTGCAATAGGGTTCGATGGGAGGGTAGAGCCAGGTGACCGGATCTTTCATCGTGGATACGGGTATGACCTGGTTGGACATCGTGGGGCAGTATACCTTTTTGCCTCGGACACGCGGGACGCCGAACTGAAGTGTCGAAAGAACAAGCCTTCATGCGCGTGATTTTTTAGTCCTAGAGGATAGATAGTCGGCAAAACGAAAGTTAACCCGGCTCCTTACCCCGACGTTCCGCAGTTGGCGATATATCCAGATGTATCGCTCTTGTTTATTTGGCGTGTTGCGCATTAATCTGTGGCGTCTGTTCGCCAATTCTTCTCGAATATACTAATGACTTTGAACGGATCCCATCGCTACCTCGGCCACAACCAACCAAATGTCCCCGCGGTCAGCAACCCATACACCAGCCCATCGATCACATCTTTGATCGTTGCTCCCCACGTCTCCCCTTTCCAGATGCCGTTGCTTAGATGTCCTAGTCCGTACGCCATAAACGCCGCCGTGCCCGCAACGCGAAACACTGTCAGATAGTGCACGCCAGGTCCCAGAACACGTCCGGTCAGGTAGGCAACGAAGAACCCGACAACAAGCGAGTAGAGGAACCAAAGCACCAGGTACTTTGGCATCGCCGGCGGCCCGCTCGGGATGATGCTCATCCGCCCCACCGGCCCCTGCTTGTACTTCTCTATCGCCGCCGGAGACTTCATGTCTTTTGGCAGACAGTAGGGAAACACATACAAACCCGGCGTAAGCTTCGTGCCACGCAGTGCGCCCAGGACCTTGTCTTCGTCCGGCATGTTGTCGGCATAACTCGGCTGTGGTCAATCCTGCTTCGCCTTGCTTCAGGATCGCGATGATCTGCTCTTCGCTGTGTCGCGTGCCCTTCATTGCGGTCTCCTCCTCCTGGGTTGCGGAGAACTCACATTCTAGATGGTCCAGTTTTCGGGGGTTGGGTCAGATCCTTGTAGAAATGGAAGTCGTACAAGTCTTCCAATTCCGATTCCTTCATACCCGGTGCTGCAGCGAAATTAATATCGGCGAGTTCCAATAAACCCTTTGCCCTAGAATCTATCTTTTCATTTTTGAAAGAGCGCCAGATGTGGGGCCCCGCTGCGGGGGGATTCAGCGCATTCGCCACGCCGATAACGAAAACCAATTACTGCGCGTGCTGCCAGACCGGCAAAAGGGTACCGGGCTTAGCATCGATCTGATTTTGAATATGGAATTTAAAGATGATGTTTGCAACGAAGAGGGGGTGATCCCGATAATGCAGCTCATGAAAATTCAGCCTGAAAAACGACTCGCTCTGTTCCTGCTGATAAGTGTCAGTCTGATTTGGGGACAGACCGGCACCAGCGGGCGCGCCGCCGATTCGTCCGCACCTCCTGCTTTTTTTCCCGCGCCAACGCCAGCCGCTCTCGCCACCGCAGAACACGCGATCTCGGGACACGACCCCGGCCCCTGGGGCCCGAGTCCTGTCACTGACCTGCTGAAGCTGTTGCTGGCCAACGTCAACTCGACAGAAGCCTTTACGAACATGGAGGCAATGTGGGCAACCGACCGCTATTTTGACTTTGCCAGATTTCAGGAGACCGCAAAGAATGTCGCGGAGATGATGCGGCAGGCAGGACTGGAGGACGTCCAGATAGGCCAAGGGCCCGCCGACGGTGTGACGCAGAACGGCTTTTGGACGCAGCCGATGGCGTGGGACGCGCATTCTGCCATCTTGGAAATCGTCTCGCCTCCGGTCCCAGAGGATATGCGCGTTCTTGCCGACTATCAGAAAATTCCTACCTCGCTGTGCCAGTGGAGCGGTCCCACTCCACCCGGAGGCGTAGAGGGTGAGCTCGTGCTGCGGCCCAAGGACCTTCGCAATGCAGACCTGAAAGGCAAGTGGGTGCTTGGCGGCCGCATGTCCAAGACCGATTTGAAGCAGGCCGGTGCGCTGGGCATGGTTCGCGAGAGCAGGGTGAACCGGACGCTGTTGGACGAGCGGGACTGGGAGAACGATTTCGGAGATAACGGCTGGGCGTTCAACAAAAATGACACGCCTACGGTGTGTTTCTCCATTACGCCGCGACAGGAGCAATATCTAAAGGAGTTGCTGCAAAAGGGGCCAGTGAAGGTTCGCGCCAACGTTGACACCCGTTACTACGAAGGGAAGTACCCGTATGTGAGCGGCGTCATTCTCGGCACCGACGGTCCTGGCGCGGAGGAGGTGCTCTCCCTCGGACATTTATATGAAGAGGGCGCCAACGATAACTCCAGCGGCGTCGCATCCATTCTTGAAGCTACAACCACCCTCAACCGGCTAATTAAGGAAGGCAAATTACCCAGGCCAAAGCGGACCATCCGTCTCCTGGCCATGGGCGAGCGCTATGGCACGCTCGCGTATCTCGATGCCCACAAGGATCGAACCAAGCGAACCGTTGCCGCCATGTGCATCGACACACCTGCCGGATGGCAGTACCTGGCAGGAACGCAGTTCATCTGGTCCATGAATCCGCAATCGGCTAGTTCTTTTGTGGATGCATTTACTGTGCGCCTTGCCGCGGAATATTTCCCCATGGTGCGCCGCCCCTATTCATGGAGCGAGTACAACAGGGGCGCTTACTACGGCGGAACAGACGATGACCTCGGAGAGTCGATGATTGGTATTCCCACGACCTCGGTGAATAGCGGCCACGGAATCCCTGCCCACCACACCAGCTTCGATACTCCCGTCCAGGTCGACCCCAAATCCCTGCGCGACCTTGCCGTCATGAACGCGGCTTACGCGTACTTTCTGGCATCGGCGGGACCGGAGCAGATGCACTGGATGGCTGAGTTGGCTGTGGAGCGCGGATACGATCAGATCAATTCGGGGACGGCAAACAGCCTGGATCTGGTGGCTGCAGCAAAGGACGCCGACAGCCTGAGACATCTGCTTTATTGGGAGAAGGCTCGCGTCGATTACAACCTGGCGCGCGAAACCAAGGCGGTCAAACAGGCCGCCGATCTTCAGCAGGAGCTGGCCGCCCTTGCCTCCTTTGCCGCTGCGCAGAAAGTGCGGATCGAAGGCGCCGTCGCGGAGCGCGCAACGGAACTGCATTTGGGAACGATACATCCGATGGCCCCAAACTTCGGTCCTGAAGCCGAAAAGATCATCGTTCGACGCAAGCGAATGGGCGCCCTCCCACTGGATGAGATCCCGGAGAGTCAGCGGGAAGGATTTCCTGACAGCGGCTTCTGGTCGCCAACTATGGCAGCACTTTACTGGTGCGATGGCAAACGCAACCTAGCCGAGGTCATCCAAAACACGGAAATGGAACTTGGCCCGCAAAATAATTTTGACTGGGTAGGCTATTTTAAATTCCTGCAGCGGCACGGTTACGTGGACTTCGTGCAGCAGTGACCTGCAACAGCGAGCGGTCACTTTACTATCTGGAAATGTCGCGCCGTAGAAGCGCGCTGCGTCCTGTGCATCCTTATCGAACCACAGGCAGATCGTATTTTTCCGGTTTTGAGGGCATAAGGTCTCCTTCATATAAAGGGGATGAGATGAGGGACTTGCAGCGCGGAAGTTGCGCCCCGCTAAACCAGTTGCGTCCTATTTATGACCATACCAATCGGAGGTGTGGGAGATAGAGGCTAACCCGAGTTCTCACAAGTTCCGCATCGGAAGTAGGATGATTATCAGGCAAGTAATTTTTGATCGCACAGTTCAACCTGCTGGTTAAAGATATAACCACCAGGACTTATTCAGGGTTTCCATTGCCAGAATTCCAATCTGGTTGAGTTTGTGCGCGCTCGCACATGGACTCGATCATGCCTTCCGTTTCCTGCAGATCGCCTGCAAAAATCCCGTGCTGGGTCAATTGCACTGTCTTCTTCAATTCGGCGGAAGATTTTCCGGCTTTGAGCCCTTGCTTGACCTGTTTCCACATGTCAGCAATAAAGTCCCGCTGGCGATGCAGCAGATTAACATCACCGAGATCTCCGTGTGACGGAACCACGGTCTTAATGGGGAGCTGGGCAATGTTCTCGAGTGCGCGAATCCAACCGATATACCGCACATCCTGGTCGGACAGATTGTTCCCGAAGGTCCAATTGACAGCCAAATCTCCAACAAAAACAATGCCTTCTGCGGGCAGATAGGCCACCCCATCGCCTTTGGTGTGGGCCTGCCCATATTTGATTAGCTCGACACGATGTTGGCCGTCGTCAAATACGAGGTGATCGTGAAACCGAATGGACGGCAATTCCAGATGTTCCGTTTTGATCTTGGTCTGCTCCTTGACATCTTCCATTCCCTTGGTGCCCAGCTCTAACGCAAGATCGTCCGTACTTACAATGGCGGCGCCGTGGGCTATGAACACCCTGTTTCCCAAGGTGTGATCTGCATGATAGTGAGTGTTGAAGACAAAACGGATCGGTTTGGGAGTGATGGTTTTTATGTCCGCAATGATTTTTTCAGCCGCCCACGGAAAATTCGCGTCGATAACCAATACGTAGTCACGAAATACAACAAAGCCCACATTGGTCTGTTCGTGCTTGTTGAGGTCACCAGACCAATAGTAAACATCTCGAGCAAGCTGATGCACGCGATTCTGCGTGTAACTTGCCTGACTTGCCCATGAAAGCAAGAAGATTAGAAAGGACGAGCAGTATATTTTCGTCTGCATTGTTAAGAACCTCAGTTATAGGCGGGTGGCCATTCAAGCCAGGTTTTGGCTTGAGTGGGGTAATTTTGATTGTTCAGCGGTGCTCATATCTCCGAGATTAAATACCTACTCATCATCCTCATGCACTGGAACGCGCGTTCGGACGGCCAAGATATAGGCCTTGGCATCCCGTTTGTCCTGGTTGTAAAACCCCACCGTGCAGTTGGGACGAAAGTAATAGGCGTCTCCAGCTGTGGCGGCATAGCGGCCTTCGACGCCGTTCTCCCCAGAGCCAGCTACGATTTCGCCTTGGCCGTCCATCACTAGATAGATTTCTTCCGCGGCCGCGTGGTGGTGAGGCCAGTTCGTGCCTCCGGGCGAAAAATCCATCCAGAAAAAACTATCCATCACATAGGCCTCATCGATCAAGTCTCGCTTCCCGGTGTGCAGTCCGATCAGAAGTTTGTACAGAACTGATTTCGGGTGGCCGCTGACCGTCTCTTCCTTGGACTCTGCAAGGTTTGCGACTTTCGCGTGTGCCATCGGCGCTCCAATGGAAATCGATGCCGGAATTTTGAATCCCATCACCAGCACACGCAAGGGCTGGTCAGAATCGTTGGAAATCGAATGTTTCGCGCCTGGAGGCAAGTACGTGAAGTCATGCTTGCGCAGTGCCTGAGCCTGATCCTGGTAGTGCAGCACGCCCGTTCCTTCCACGACGAAATAAATTTCCTCCTGGCGCTCATAGGAGACGGTTCGGCAATCGCCCTTTCGATCCAAAGAGACTTCGCCGAAACGAGTGACGGCTTGGAGAGATCGGTTCTCTGTGTCCCCCTCGCCGAAAATAGCTCGATAGTGGCAAGTCGGAGAGGCGAGATCCGCATTGGTCTCGGAAAGGTTTGGAACATAGCGATGCAGCCATGTGGGGTCTGTCTGCCGCTCTTGCGCCCGGAGCCCAGGTACCAACAACAGCAAGAACAGCAATAATTTTTTCACGTTCGGTACTCCCGACTTGCTTTAGATTCATTTCCGGTCTGCAGGAGATTCTAGCCCAAAAGCGGTACTACCCCGTGCCTTATCAAATGCAATCATTCAGTACTTAAAACACCCTTTGCAACCGCTAGGCTCTCTCAGGCAGCTCCGCAAATGTGTGATTGGTGGTTCAGTCCATCTGCTGGAAGATTCTCTCCTAAAAACCGAAATGCAACGGGTATTTTCCATAGCTCATACCAAGGATAACGGGTTAACTAAAACACGAGTGTAATTGGTGGGTGGTGGGTCTGGAACAGACCATCAAAACTATCAAAACTGAAAAACCTAACTCACTCTTTTCTGGATCGATTTCTGAAATAGCGTCGCCATCCAGCATCACAAGTTCTGAACGGGGCCATTTTAGGGTAATTCTTTCCGCGCAAATCGCCGACTGCCGACACTGGCAAATGGCGAAATGCGCGACTCATACTTCATCTCTTCATTCTTTCCTCTCTTTATCATTACTGTTCACTCTTCTCTCTTCACTCTTCATCCTCAACCTCTCACTCAAGCCCAAAGGGAAAAGAGGTGTTTTTGTGTTGATCGTATTTAGAGTAGGGCTGGGCGGCATACGACTGAGAGTATCCAGCGCCCTCCGCCTCGGTCCCACCGGATTTACGTGGGTTTGTGCATAACTTCCGGATAGCTCGTCATCCAGGAGCCATCCGGAAAGAACGATTCAAAGGGCCTAGTAAACACTAGGCGCCTAATCGCGATCTACCTTCTCAGAGCGCCGTTTCCGTTAAGCGACAAGCTAGAAGCTAGTGCTTTCATGGACACAAGCGCGTTGCTCGGTACTAATCCAACGGATGGACGGATGACCTCTGTATTGCGCGTCATGTACTGATGTATTGCGCGTCATGTACTGAGAATTTGGCGGGAGAGCGAGCGTAGCTCAAAACTTCCTATTCTCGACAGAACAGACTCGGCGCTGCAGTTAGCTGACGTACTCGGCAATCGTCGTCTTCGCCACTGCTTTCTCGAAGAGACGGGCCCGGATCTCGACGTATTGAGAATCCGTGAAGAAGCGCTCCCTGCTGGCGCGGTCCAGAAACTGGATCACGAAGAGACGATTGATGTCACGAGCTGCCTCGCTTTTTAAGCTTCGAGCGACTTCGAAGTCGTATCGGAATTGCCTCCCACTGCTTCAAGCAAGGGTGCGATTTCCGCGCGATATTGAACATACTTCTCGGGATCGACAACCAACAGCCCAACAGTCAGTTCGAAAGGCATAGGACGGGTCCTTTGGTACGGCTGATTCGGCGCGATCATCCCCGAAACGAAACTCCGTGATGGTGTGTTGTAAGGAAGACGGGAACTGGGCCCGCATCTGGCATTACCGTAGCAAGCGATCGTCTTCGCTGATTGGCATATCGTTGATGCTGGCTTCCCGGCGCTGCATAAGCCCGTTGGGAGCGAACTCCCACAATTCGTTGCCGTAACTCCGGAACCACTGACCGCTATCGTCGTGCCACTCGTAGTGGAACTTCACCGCCATCCGGTTCTGGTGAAATCCCCACAACGTTTTCTTCAGACGGTAGTCGAGCTCCCGAGCCCACTTCCGCCGCAGAAATGCCCGGATCTCCTCCCGGCCCTTCAAGAACTCCGTCCGATTCCGCCACTCCGAGTCTTCGGTGTAAGACAGAACCACCCGTTCCGGATCGCACGTGTTCCACAGATCCTCGGCCATTTGTACTTTAGCGAGAGCACTCTCTTCCGTAAAGGGCGGAACAATCGCTGACGCGACCATTGCCTACCTCGCTTCCGTGATTCGCAATATAGTAGCCGTGGAGGACCCGATTACGTAGTCCTCCTTGGCAGCTGCGATTCGACTACGCCGCACGCCGAAGCGCGACCTTCGGAAAGTCCACGTCCACTTGCGTCGCGGTATTGAAATAGTTGGTAAAGACGTTCAGAGCGACATGCGCGACGATCTCCGCGATTTCGCCGTCGCTGAATCCCGCCTGCCGCACCGCTTCAAAATCGCCATCCGTGATCTGGCCCCTGTTCGCGACCACCTGCCGTGTAAACACGAGCGCCGCCGTGTGTTTCGGTGAGCTCGACCGCGCTTCGCGTGCCTGCTCAATCTCGGTGTCGGTAAGTCCCGTCAGTTTGCCGATCGCCGTGTGCGCCGAGACGCAATACTGGCAGGCATTCTGCTCGCCCACCTCCAGCGCGATCTCCTCACGCAGCTTGGCGGGCAGGGTTCCGCCGGCAAGCGCATCTCAAGAACGCCTAGGTCCGTCTGAGCCGCTGAGCGATCTCCACGACATCCGTGAGGGCCCCGCTCAGTTCCTGTCCGCCGGGCGTAAGGGAGTACCAAACGGTGGGCGGCGATGTCTGCCGGGTGATCCGCTCTATTATTCCTTCGCGTTCCAGCTTGCGAAGGCAATTTGTGAGCACCTTCGCTGAGACTCCCGCAATGTCATGTTGAAGCTCGGTGAAGCAGCGCTCACCTTCCCGCAGGAACCAGATCACATCCGCCGTCGATGCCCCCGCAAGCAAATGCATGCATTGACTGAGAGGACAGTCGGAAGGGGGCGGCGGCACCTTGCTCTTGCGTCTCTTGACGACCATGCGACTTACCAAATGGTAACCCGATTCTTTGTGATACGCGAGTCGTCTTCAGCGCTACTCCATCTAGTAGGTAGATACAACCGAAAAGGAGAAAGAAGACATGCAGATTGGAATACTTGGAACGGGAAGGATGGGGGTGCGCTTGGCAGCAATGTTTGCCGATTGCGGGCATGCAGTGGTCCTCGGTTCACGTGATCTGTCGCGAGCAGAACGAATCACTTCAGGTTTGCGCCGGACAAATATCACCGCAGGCAGCTATGAACAGGCTGCAAACGCTCCGATCGTACTGCCGGCGATGTTCATCCGCGATGGCCTATTTGATCAATTGGAACCGTTACGTCCCGCTTTGTGCGGGAAACTGCTCATTGACATTACCAACCCCTTCAACGACGACTACAGTGACTTCATCCTGCCGTGGGACACCAGCGGCGCGGAACAGATCCAGGCCCGCCTGCCGGAAACGCGTGTAGTGGGTGCGTTCAAGAATGTTTGGTGGGAAGTCTTCGACGCGCCTCGGTTCGGAGACACGTTAAGTGATGTATTCGTAGTCGGCGACGATGCCGGGGCGAAGCAGATCTTTCTCGAACTAACGCAAGGCACGCCTTTCCGTTACATCGACGCGGGCAGTCTGAAGAATGCCCGCACCATCGAGAGGATGACTCTGCTCAGTGGAGAGATGGGACAACGCTACGGCTTCTTTCCCCGCATGAATTACAAGTTGCTGGGAGACCAGTGGCGGCCAGGAAGCGCTGACGGGATTGGGTCTCTGATCGCGCGGAGCTAAACACTAAACCGATGACTGTAGAAGCTAATGTACGGCTGTTACAACTAACCCTGCCGGAAACGCCACGGCCTCTCGGGGATTACGTGCCTGCAGTAGAAGCGGGGGACTTGCTATTTGTAAGTGGAATGTTGCCCGTCGAACGTGGAGCGGCAGCGTTTGTCGGCCGAGTTGGACAGGAACTGACCATTGAATCGGGTCGAAGGGCAGCTCAACTCGCTGTTGCCAACGCTTTGGCCGTAGCAAGGGATGCCGTTGGCCTGAATCGGTTGGCTGGAGTGGTGCGCCTTGGGATACATGTGGCGTGTGCCCTTGACTTTCAAGAGCATGCAGCCATCGCCGACGCCGCTTCTGAGTTATTGAATCAGGTCTTCGAAGGGGGCCGACACACTCGCTTGGCCTTCGGCAATTCATCACTGCCAGGCGGCATGCCGGTCGAACTTGAACTAATTTTCCTGCTGCACCCGAAAGAAAGAAGTATCAAAAATAAGGAGGAACGATGCACTATCACGATTCTGAAGACCTAAAACGGCTGGGCGAATTCAAGCAGCTCGCGCCAACGGAATTCTCTGCCTTCGCAGATTTCGACAAGACCGTTGGGCGAGACGGTGGCGCTATCCCCATAAAGTACCGCGAATTGATCGCGATTGCGGTGGCATGCACAACTCAGTGCCCTTATTGCCTTGATGTGCACACTCGCGCAGCTAAGGGTGCGCGCTCCACTCGCGAAGAGGTCACGGAAGCGGCGCTGCTGGCCGCCGCGCTGCGAGCGGGGGCCGCTGTTACTCACGGAGCACTAGCAGTGAAATTATTCGACCTCGCCGCGGCGGTCAAGCCGGCCAATGCCAGCAGTCGCTAGTGAGGAGAGCATCTTTCGGGTGCGTCCTATTGCGGAGTTGCGCCCGGACCGCGGCCCACGTACAGATTTGTACCCGGTTTTAGGCAGGCGCCAATTTTTCAATAGTCGGCAAACCTTCCCTAACCGGATTATGGAAGGTTTGCCGTCACTCGCAAGATGGGCCGCTTCCTGCGCGACACTGAGCGACAGGTGTTCAGCCGGACCAGCCGTGATAGAAATCACAGACAATTGGGATCCCGTGAAGCGAGACTTTGTGTGCGTTACTGCTCCGACCAGCCGTTCCTGCCGGAATATTAGGAATCGGCATCCCTCCACGGTGAAAGGATGCCGTGGAGGATGATGTGATGACAAAAAGAATCATTTGCATGCTCATGGGAGCTGTGGTGTTGGCGCTCGTGGGAGGTGCAGTTCTTTGCCGCGCTCAAGACGCTTCCAAGCCCGTCAACGACTCCCACAAGGCATATGTCGTGGCGCCCTCGTACGACTACGAACTGTCTGGCCGCACGGACAGGGTCAAGGGCTACGTCATCATAGTTGACGCGCCAGAACAGTTGACTTCGCCCGGCCTGGTGGTTCTCGTCAGTGGCGTCGCACCGGGGCAAGGTCACGTGACGGTGAATGGCCACGCGTACGATCTCCCTGGGTTGATGGGAGAGGCGGGCGCGCCGTCCCGGAGCACCGAAAAGAACCAGCCCGGCAAGGAAGGCTGGTATTCCTATTCAAGTGGCGACGACATCATAGGAAAAGTCGTCATCCCCTTGACTCCCACCCACCTCCGGGCGGGACTGAATGAGATCGAATTCTTCAAAAGCCCCGGTGCCGCTGGCTACGAGGTAATCGATGTCGCGATTCAATCTGTCCCGCAAACTGCACCCACGCTAATCGGCCAGGCCTATCATTTACTGGGCAGGGGACGAAGCGCCAACATCCGCGACTTCGACTTCGTTTTCAACTACAGAAGTGAAAAGAAGCGTTCGCTGGAAGACATTCCTGTGTGGGCACGGCGCGGCAAGGTGAATTTCTATCGAGCAGGAATCGACTGGAATCATCTTGATCGCATGTTCGCGATGTTTGCGGAAGCCCATATTAACCTCGTGGCGACGCACGTACCTATGGATACATCGAGTGAAGAGTATCGGCAGGTTAAAGCTCTCATTGACCGTTGCCACGCGAACAATATTCGCGTAACCGCTTTCAACTCGGTGGGTGGCCTTGGCATTCGCGACGTATTGATGCACCCAGAAGAGAAAAGCTGGATCAGCCGGGACGAATTCGGGAATCTCGTTTGGCGCGCGCCGAACAACACTTTCGCTGCCGATCTGCAGAATGAAGGCTACCGCCGCGACGTGCTGCTGAAGCAGGCCGCGATTGCGATCGACGCCGGCGTTGATGAGTTGTACTACGACTGGTCCATTGGCGGGACCGGCGAGGTCATCCACTTCCTCGACGAAGTCCGTCAACTCGCCGCCAGCAAGAACAAGAACATCTCAATCTTCGGCAACTGCAAAGGCAACATCCTGGTCGATGAAGTTGCGGACCTGGTCAAGACCGAGGGCACCCGCGAAGCCGGCGTGTGGGACGGAAAATGGGTACACAACATTGCGCAGGCCAGGTTCTATTACGCCTCCGGTTACGGGGTGAAGTCCTACGAGAGCAAGTATGAGGGCGCCGATCCCGGCGTGCCGAATCCGGGGGCACAAGACGTGCGCGATGGGATGAAGGTTGGATGGAGAAAGCCGATCGCCGAGGCCTCAGCCTTTCAGTCTCACTTCGCCATCGCCGAGGCCGGCGAGAAATTGCTGCACGGCTGGATGATGCAGGACAACCCCATCGCCGTGCAGACCTGGGGAGACATAAAACGCTATTTCACTTTTCTGTCCGATCAGCAGGACCTCTACACGGATGTCACTTGCGTCCGCAAGGTTGGCGTAGTTTCGCCACCGCACATTCCAAGTTTCGAGGTCACGCTGAAACGCACCAATCTCTACAATGCACTGGCGGAGAGCAATGTGATGTACGAGGTTGTCCTCTTGCACCGCTTAACGCCCGAGTTGCTTTCGCAGTACAAAGTGATCGTCATTCCCAACATCCCGTGGATGGATGCTGACCAGATTGAGGCTATCCGTACATACAGGAAGAATGGGGGGAAGATCTATACCATCGGAAGCAGCCGCGAACTGCGGGAACTTGCTGATGTGCAATCTCCAGCTTCGATGCTCGAGGAAGCGGAGAATGAGAACGGTCGCCGGGAATTGCTGGCCAAGATCGGGCAGTTATCCGGGGAGCAGGTGATCACGATTCCCGGAACCAACTACGTAGCCGCTAACGTAGTTAGGAAAACGGACAGTGACCGGATCATAGTGCATTTGTCAATTACAACACCCCTCTCAAGAATGTTCGGGTCAACGTGAACCTGGATGGAGTGCTCAAACAGATCGACAACAAGCGGATTAAAGTTCTCTCGCCCGATGGCGGCGCAAAGCCGATTGAAGTCTTGTCAGTGCGCGGAGCCAAGGTCGAATTCGTTTTGCCCGAACTGGACGTGTACGACGTTGTTGTAATCAACTGACCGGTCCGGGAACGGAATACGTTTTAGCTACTGCATTCCAGGGCGGATGGTCGGCTACTCGGAGAGCGCCGGGATAAACCGGCATGTTGTAGGGGATGAAAGAGCCCTACAGGAAAGGAAAGCAGCGAATCCATCCTGGCCTTGAGTCTTGCAGGCGGCATCGCGAGGTGTCGCTTGAAGCGTAGACAAAGGTATCGGTGGGCCGGGCTATTGAGCTTCGAAAAGCCGATGGATCAGGATGCCGACTCCGTTCCGGTAGGGAGGAAGGCAACACGGCAACCACGTTATCGCGAGTGGTTGTTCGGTCCTGCGTAGTCTGAGAACCTGGCACGCTGAGAAACAACATGCACGAGAACCGGGAGATCTTCTGCACACCTTGGTCGCACGATCAAGGCCGGTCCGCGAAGGCCATAAAGCGAACGGCGGACATGAACGTGCAGGAGAAGTCGGACTGTGCCGTAGTACCTGTGAACCAGTCGAACAAGGAAGGGCAACCTTCTGCGGAGGCCGGGGAGGGAAGGGCGCAGACTGAGGAGAACATCGTTCCATCACACATGCGCCCGACACAGAGTGGGAAATGCATGTCCCAGGGATTGGGCGGTGTGCGGCAAGCAGCAAGGAAGAGGAAGCAGGAACGGTTCACCGCTTTGCTCCACCATCTGAGCGTCGGACTAATCCGCGAGAGCTTTTACGCACTCAAGCGTCAGGCTTCTCCCGGAGTAGATGGCGTGACGTGGCAGGAGTATGAAACCGGATTGGAAGATCGGCTCGTCGATCTGCACAATCGGGTGCACCGCGGAGCGTATCGAGCACAACCCTCACGACGAGTCTATATTCCGAAGGCTGACGGGCAACAACGTCCGTTGGGCATCGCGGCCCTGGAGGACAAAATCGTCCAACAAGCCGTGGTGACGATTCTCAACCAGATCTACGAGGTCGACTTCAAAGGCTTTTCGTATGGGTTTCGTCCCGGTCGAAGCCCGCATCAAGCGCTGGACGCGCTGACGGCGGGCATCCAGTGGAAGCGAGTGAACTGGGTGCTCGATGCGGACATTCGTGGTTTCTTCGACAACATGAAGCACGAGTGGACTATGAAGTTCATCGAGCATCGCGCGGCCGATCGACGGATACTTCGCCTGATCCAGAAATGGTTGCAGGCGGGAGTTTCGGAAGATGGTCAGTGGTCGGAGACGACGGTCGGTACACCGCAAGGAGCAGTTGCTTCACCGCTGCTCGCCAATGTGTACCTGCACTACGTCTTCGATCTATGGGTCGAGGTCTGGCGCAAGAAAGTGGCGAAGGGCGACGTGATTGTTGTCCGCTACGCCGATGATCTTGTGCTCGGCTTTCAACATCGAACGGACGCTGAGCGATTCCTTCGGGAGTTTCGGGATCGATTGGCGAAGTTCGGTTTGGAATTACACGCGGACAAGACACGACTGATCGAGTTCGGGCGGTTCGCCGCTCGAAACCGGAAGCGGCGTGGCGAGGGAAAACCTGAGACCTTTACCTTTCTGGGTTTCACTCACTTCTGTGGGCAGCGCATCAGCGACAAAGCTTTCATCGTCTGGCGGATTACGGCGAAGAAGCGAATGGTCGCGAAGCTCAAAGCCATCAAGGCCGAGCTTCAACGCCGAAAGCATCATCGTACGACCGTGGTCGGTGCATGGCTTCGCAAGGTTGTGCTGGGTTACTACCAGTACCATGCAGTTCCGGGGAACTCGACGCAGTTGCGCATCTTTCAACGTCGCGTTTGCTGGTTGTGGCGGAGCGTTTTGGTCCGTCGCAGTCAACGCGCACAGGTGCGATGGGCTCGTCTCTGCTCAGTCTTCAACCGGTGGATTCCACAACCCCGCATTCTGCATCCCTATCCTGATGCACGCTTCGCCGCCAGTCATCCACGGTAAGAGCCGTATGCGTAAACGCGCTTGTACGGATCTGTGCGGGGGGCGACCAGCGATGGTCGTCCCTACCGCGACAGTAATCCTGTTCTGCCATCATTGAGAGCCGAAAGTCGATAGTCATCGACTTAAACTTCCCGTCACTCGAGCGTATCAAGAGATTTCGGGGCCGGCGGGCTCCTTACTCCAACCCTTCCACTACGTACAAGCTCCCCAGAATCCGCACAGCGCTGTAAACATACGTTTTGCTGCCCTCTGCGTAAGCCAGTCTCAGGGGCGCCATCGATCCCGCTTTCTCGCCTAGTTCCACAGTCTGGAGCAGCGTCCGTTTTCCGGTCGCTGTTTCCACGCGGTATATCCGTGCTTCCCACGGTGTCGGCGAGTACACCAGCAAGGCTTGTCCATCCTCCGTCCATTGTGCCAATGTTTCTTCGGGCTCAATGCCCGGGATTGTTTGCAGCTTCGGCGTCTCCCGATCAAACACCACTGCTTCTGCAGAGGCATTCCGTCCGGCGATTCTCTTGCCATCCTTGGCGACAGTGACCCCGATAAAATCGGGAGGGCCCAATACTTGCGGCTTTCCCCCCTGCAGATCCATCTCGTATGTCCGTAACGGCTGCCCGGCAGCCGCCCCAGTCAGCACCAAATGTTTGCCATCCGGGAACCAGGCCACACTCTTCAAGCTTGTGATATCTCCCACCGGCAAACGCTGGCTCGCTCCGGCTCCGATAGGGTTCAGCACCACTTGAGGCGGTCTCGTCAGAAGCGGCGCCGCAGCTGTCGTCCCATCGGGCGAAAATCTAGGCTGCGCTCCCGGTCCCAGCGCTACCGGAGCCGAGCCGTCCATTTTCCGGTAAACGACCAGGTATAACGACCCTGCTGGTCCTCCCCACTCCAAAAACACAATCGCTTTCCCGTCCGGTAGGATGTCGCCCATGATGGAGGCATCGAACCATTCCAGGCCACGTCGTTCTTTCCCGGTTGCCGGATCGATGCCCACGACTTCAGATCTTTGCAGCTCGTTGGAAACAAGCACGCGACCGTCTGCTGCGATATCCAGAAGGCGCGTATTTTGCGGTGTCGTAAGGATGGCTCGTTGCTTTCCGCTGAGGCTCACACCAAAAAGCTGGCGATCTGTCGAATCGGCAGCGGTAAACCAGACTTCCTTTCCATCGCGCGACCAGGCCAACCCCTCTGTGCTCGAAAATTCCCTGGTCAGCTGCTTGTGGTTTCCTGCGGCATCCACGACCGAGACCCAGCCCCGATCATCGCCGTACACCGGATGTTCCAGGAATGCGACTTCGTTGCCTGACCAAGAAACACGCATGTAATCCAGGTAACCGGAGGTGGTATAAATCACCTTGCCCACCGGATATTCCAGTTGCACTTTGCGGTTCGCTCTACGCACGACCGCTAGAGTTTTGCCATCCGGTGCGTAATCCGCCGCAATCACCTCTTTCTCCTGCGCGCGAGGCGTGCCCCCAACCATCTGCGCCTGCGCCATCGTTCCATACATGAACCATGACTCGTGCACAGGCTGCACTGCAAGTTCCAAGTCTCCGCTGGTGGAAAGTGCAAGCAGCGCCCCGCTCGGAAGATCCACTTTCGTGGATTGCGGAAATTCCGTCCGCACGGAATACACCTGGAGCGGATCGTTGTTCCACTGTGCGCTGTAAATGATCGTTTGCCCATCCTTGGCAAAGCGCGCATTCGACAGGTAGCCTTGCTGATACGTCAGCCGGGTGAATTTCGGCTGCGGTCTTGCGGCGGAGCGGCGGGCAACCGTCCACACACCTGCCCCCAGCGCCAGCACGCCCAGTGCCGTCAACGCCCAAGGCAGCCAGGCCCGCCTCGCCTTGGGCTGCGGCACACTCTTCGTGGGCGACGTTCCGCTCAGCGATTCAATGGCAAATGCCAGATCGCTGGCCGACTGGAATCTCCGCTCGACATTCTTTTCCAAGCATCGGCCCAGAATCCGTTGCAGTCCCAGCGGGCCTTGCCAACCTGTGTCGTTCAGTTCCGATGGCTCTTCCCGCAAGATTGCGGTCATCGTTTCTGCAGACGTATCGCGCTTAAAAGCACGCCTGCCGGTAAGCATTTCGTACAACACCGCGCCAAAGCTGAAGAGGTCGGATCGCGCGTCGGTGGCGTCGCCCCGTACCTGCTCGGGCGACATGTAGCCGACTGTTCCCATGACCATTCCGGGCAACGTTGCGGGACTGGTAAGCGTGACTACGGTCTCGTGGGGTTGCTCCGTGCTCGCCAACTTCGCTAACCCGAAATCCAGTACTTTGACCCGGCCGTCCTTCGTTACAAATACGTTCTCCGGTTTCAGGTCCCGGTGCACGATTCCCTTCTCGTGCGCTGCCGCGAGTCCCTGCGCGATGCCGAGGGCGTACTCGATCGCTCGCCGCACGGGCAGTGGGCCCGCTTCGAGCTTCTCTCGAAGCGTCTGTCCTTCAAGGAGTTCACTGACTAGAAACGGTGAACCACCGTGCGCACCGATGTCGTGGATTCCAAGAATGTTGGGATGGCTCAACGCCGCAATCGTCCGCGCTTCCTGTTCGAAACGCCGCAGCCGATCGGCGTCCTTCGCCAGCGCCTCTGGCAGCACTTTGATGGCGACGTCACGCCCGAGTCGCGTGTCCCGCGCGCGATAGACCTCGCCCATGCCGCCAGCACCTAGCGCCGACTGAATTTCATATGGACCAAGTTTCGTGCCAGAGGTGAGGGACATGCGTGGGCGCCATTATAGCCTCAGCAGCACGTTGAAGCTGAGGCGACGGTTCTGGATGGATTGCCGGCTCACCTTACCTTGGGATTACTTCCTGCTTGCTCGTCATCCGCTCAAAATCCAGAAGGTGTAGATCGGAGGTCGGGCGACCCTCGGTCGAGAGAGCCCCCACGAGCTCGCCATCCGTGCACCACAGCGCACAATCAGCAGACCGCAGGACACGAATGGCGAGTCACTCTCGAGCGAGAGCTCTCAATCGTTATCGTGCATGGGACGTAGTCCTGTACACGGCCTTGCCTATAGCCTTTTCCAAGTGTTCGCCTGCGACCTGATCGGTTCGAAAATGTATCCCCTCGTAAACGCGCGCGTCGGAGATGTCGTCGGCAATCTGCTTGAACGTCATGTATTGCAACACGATGTCGGGCACAGCGGGATTCGACAATGTGATGTAATGCCCACCTTCACCGTATATACGTCTCAGAATCGCGGCTGCGCCATTAGCTGCGCTGCCGTGGTTGGAGGGATACTTGGGAAACATGGAGTCGTGATAAAGGGGACGAAGCTTGTATCAGGATGAGTTCTCGGATTACCGTCTTTGCCACCAGCATGGATTGCTGTTTCGGGTCGCCAGAAACTGTAGGCGAAGTTGGATTCTGACTCTCACGGGTTGACGCTAGGAATAATTCACTTCGTCGGCGCTCCGGATTCTCCGGGGTTTGGAATCACTTTCAGCCGGTTCAGACCCATACGTTTGAAAAATGTCGGCCAATAGTTCCTGAACATATTTCCACCAACTTGCCAGGCCAGATCTATGGCATAGCGCTCCGCCGTTTTTCCAACCGTTTGCTCGGACTGCGGCAAATACACATTAGCCAGCGCCTCCCCGGCCAGCGGCCCCAACAGGCCCGAAGCGTTGAACACGCTCTTTTCCCGAGTCGTTTCGCGTGATGACAATCCGTTCTGCCGAATATTTCGCGCTGCCCCAGAATGTCGGATTTCTCTGCGGAAAGAATCGTGGGTCCTGGCGGAATACGGAGGCGAAAACAAAATCGCCAAAGAAGTTGCTGGATGTAACAGACCGGGCCAGGCTCGCTCCAAAGCGGCCGCCATACGCATCCCAGCCCTGGCCATAGGCTTCGGGATTGTTACGGGCCTGGCT
>CAVXXV010000004.1:0-389559 GCA_963765755.1 uncultured Acidobacteriota bacterium
CAGTCATATCTATTTTATTTTCATGGAATATATCAAAGATATTTTTTCTCAAATCAGATTGGATTTTAAGAAATTCATTAGTTTTATTTGTAAAGGCTCTTAATTCATAGACGACTCCTAAAGTATTCAATTCTATAATAAGGACAAATGGAATTTCTTTTTTCAATTGAAATTCCATTTGTATTCTTTGCTGCCTCAATTAAGAGAAATTCTGCTTTTCTCCTGTCAATATCATAAGTTAAAGATATCTTTACAGATGCTGCTAAATATTCTAGTCCACTATAATTAATTATTTGTCTTTGTAACAGAATTTGATTTGGAATGACAACTAGTTCATTTCTAATTGTCTTTATTTTTGTATATAAGAGAGCTATTTCTATAACATCTCCTATCAGCTGATTTTCTTCAGTTGTATGAATTCTATCGCCTATACTAAATGGGCGTGAAGATAGTAACAATATTCCTGCAATAGCATTACTTATGGTATTTCTTGAAGAAAATCCAATAATTGTTCCAATTGCTACACTTACAGCACTTGCAACGAACCCGCTGACATTTGAGAATTGAAATATAATAATAATTATAGCTACAACAATGACTATCATTTTGGAAATTGAAAGAATGCCTTTTAGCTCTCCCTTATCAAGATTCAATGTTCTTGCAAATCTATTAAGGAAAAATTTTAAGATTAGATATATAATAATAGAGATTCCAATAGTTATAGCTGAAATTAAAATTAGGTCAACCCACCAAGAATCAAAAAATATTGGTGTAGAATTTGGTGAAGATGATGATGTTTGTTGCTCTGAAGAGGCAGGTTTATCATCAGTATTTTCGCCACTATCCTCCTGAGCCGATACATTGTCATTTGTCTAACCATAGAGCAACAAAAGTATAATACTAAAATAAAAAATCGTATTTGATAAATTTTTTAATTTGATCATAATATAAAAGATATATAATATAATATATTATATAAAAAATTGAAAATTATAAAGATATACTTATTTTTATGACATCGTTTTTTCTGTTCTGCATTATTCTTTTATTTTATTAAAGATTTACTATAGAAAGTAAAATAAGTAATTCATTAAGGAGTATTTGGGCTTTGAAAGTCAACATATAAAGTTATTTTCTGTTGTTTTAACATCATTTAAATCAGAAGTTAGTAGAATTTTTATTGTTTTTTATAAATAAAAGATAGTGTTAAAGCTACAAATAACATATTTTTGTTTTTTAATATCATTAAATGATATGTATTATTATATTGGAATACTGTATTATTTTTTTATCTTGCTTGTCTTACTTATCTCGGGTCTATTTTGCAATTAGTATTATATAGAATGTTAATAATCAAATAGATATTATAAAATAGTAACTATTATAAATATCAATTTTAATATTGATTTTATAAATTTAATTAGTATTTTATAAAGGATTTAATTATATACAGGTACAATTCCATAGATATTACAAGTTTTTTTATACTCTTATCCATTAATACTCTTATTTGTTATAATATAAATTATTATTGTTATTTGAGATTTAAAAACTAATTTAGATTGATTGGAATAGCAATAATTTAAAATTAATCTATAATTTGATAACATCAATAACAATACTTTTTAAAATTACATACTTCATTTTTATTGTATATTGTGGAAAAAAATAAAATAACTAATATTGGATTAGATCTTCTTTTTTTATTAGATTATTAATTTTAAAATTTTTAAAAAAAAGAAATCTAAATTATTTTTTTTCTAATCAGAATAACAATTACAGCCACTGCAAGTGGAATTCCTATTATAACTGCATATACCGAATAAACTAACATTAAAGGATTAATAAATCCAGAAGGTGAAGAACTTTGTAAATTGTTATTGTTATTAGATGATAATGATGACGCATTTGGATTTTTATACACTATTGTACCAAATTGTACCAAAATGATTTTGAATATTGACCATTTTCTACTTTGATAGTTACATTTCCTCGGATTATTGAATGGGTCTGTTTCAACGCTGGCTCCTACTTGTGTAACTCCGTTTGTTCTGTAAATCTCTTTTCCATTTTGGATTAAAGCAAAATTAAAAGGCCATAAATGCAATAATGTATTTTCTGGCATTTTAAAAAAATCTATTAGAAAGAAATAGGCTCATTTGTTTTTATTACTTGAGGATTCCATGAAATTCCAATTTCTGTTTTTTTATCATTAGTTAAATTGTATATAGGAAATTTTCCAATCATCTTTCCATTTTGATCAACTGCATAAGGTGGAATATTTGAAGGAGCTGCTTTAACATTGACTATTCCTTCCATCCATGGATGAATAGTGCAAAAATAATTATAGGTTCCAGACTCATTAAATTTTAAAAGATATGTATCTCCAGGCTTAAATGATCCGCTATCAAATAATCCATTAGGTTTTCCTTTTACATTTATAGAAGCTGCACTACCTATTCCTCCACCTAAACCACTTGTGACAGTATGAGGTTCAGTATCATTATTAATCCATTTTATAGTGCCATTTATAAATTGTAATCGGACTAGGATTATACCATTTTTTTGCAGTAAATTTTGTTATATCTACTTCGGGGTTAGCAGATCCCTTGGGTATTGTAACTATTTTTTCTGTACTATTATCATTATTATTATTTTGAGCATAGGAAACAGAAAAGTGATCTTTATCCATATAAAAAGAAAAAATAAATAAAAAAGATAAAGATAGAAATATTTTTATTTTAAAAACCTTCAATTATTATCTAATTATTTAAGCGACATATAATAACTATGTTAAATTGCAATATATTTACAATAAATCTATATTTTCAACAAATAATGTTTTGTCTTTTTTTAAAATTATTTATATATTCATAATATTTTTATAACAGGTATTTCTTTATAGTGAAGACGACATTATTTTTTATTAATTGTCAATTGTAACATAAATATTAGCATTTAGTCATATATAATAAAAATTACTATATAAAATTTATTTAAACTATCTTATAGTTTTACTATCTTTAAATTATCGTGAAAATTTAATAATACCAAAGCCTTTATTTAGAAGGTTGGGTGCCATTATTGGAAAGCTTTAAAAAGAAAAGAAACAATAACTGTAACTTTACGCATTGATAAATATAATGAATAAATTGACTTTAGATGCTGATAATGACTCTATTAGTTTAAATTCTCTAGTTAATCATTTTTAAAAAGATATGTTGAATGGAATAAATTTGAAGATAAATCATCAATGATACCTATTAACTCTATAGTGCTAAAAGAGTTATTTCGCAATCTTGATAAAGATCAAGTAATAAAATTGGCAAAAGATGTTGCCAAAGATGCAGTTTATAGTCTTATATTATTTATGAATGGCAAAGTGGATTTTAATATTTTAGTATCATGGTATAAGGAAAGAATGAGGCATTGCTCTGAAATTTCCGATAAACAAATTGATAATAATCAATATAAAATTATATTTAAACACGAACTTGGTGAGAATTGGTCCTTATATCATAAGACCATAATAGAATCACTTTGCCATGAATATTTATCAAAACCCATAGAAATTAATATTACAAGTTCAACTATTGTATTCAATAGATCTCTTGCATAATTAATTGAAAACAGCTTTATGATCTTTGGTTGTTCATCAATTTGTTCTTTAATTGCTTTCATACTACAGGCTATCCAAAAAGCCATTGCTTTTCAAATCATTTACCGGACTTTCAGTGCAAGAATTCGATGATATTTACAATATAGAAATTACAAAAAAATATCATAACCATGAGAATAAGCGTCTATCAAAAAGAAAGAATAGAAAGCGAGCTATGGGTGCAGGTAGGTATTTCAAGCTGGATGTTAAAAACAGATTTTTAATGCTTCTAGTTTACTATCGTCTTTATATCACTTACACTCTGGCTGGCTTTCTATTTGATTTCGATCAGAGTAACGTATACAGAGATATACAAAAGATTGAAGGTTTGATAAGAAAATGTTTGCCAATTCCACAAAAAATATACAAATTGACAAAAAGATTACAAACACCTGAAGAAGTTGAACAATACTTTCCTGGCTTTCTTGCTTTTATAGATTCCACAGAACAGCAAATTCCACGGCCAGTAAATAATAGAAGACGCAAAGCGTACTGTTCTGGAAAGAAGAAAACACATACCGTAAAGACACAGGTTATGGTTAGCAAAAATGGAACAATCATTCACAAAGCAGGCCACAAGAAAGGAAGACGGCATGACTATGACATCTATAAAAAGAATCATCCTATAACTCCAAAAGAAGAGGTTGTAAATGTGTTTGATTTAGGATACCTTGGTATAGAAAAGGATTTCCCAGATCAACTATCCTCACTACCAAACAGAAAGAAGAGGGATATGAAACTGTCACAAGAAGAAATAGAATATAACAAAAGCCATTCTAAAATAAGAATAGTTATAGAACATACCATTTGTCGATTGAAAAAATACAAGATACTTGCAGATGTCTTTAGAAACAAATTAAGAAAATATAGAAAGGTATCAGATATAGTATCAGGACTGATTAACTATAGGATAATGAACCATCATAATTAGACCAGAACCAAGAAATCCATAGTAATGATGTAAACAGTTTCTAATTATGCAAGAATTATATTATCTATTATAATTAAAATAATAATTATTAGTTCATTTTACAAATACTTTTATAAATAAATATTTTAAATTTACACATATATTCTTTTTAAATACGATTTATGATCGTTTTTGCAAATACTTGCAATATATTTAAATATCAATCAAGTTAAAATAAATTAAATTGAAATGATAAAAGGATTTGACAATGATATCAAATATAAATATTTTATAATTAAAATAGATATGTCAAATGACATTTTATCTTTCATCATCAGAATAATTCTTTTTTGTGTAATGTTAAGAATAAAAAAAGAAGAATAAGAAGAACTGAATTATGAATTATATAAATAATAATATAGATATAAAATCTCCTGAATTACAGTCACTTTATCTTGAACCCATTTTATTATATTGTATTGGAGGTATTTCATTTACTTGCCTTTTAGAAATAATTCAAAAAAAATTATCAGTACCAATATCTTATAAGAAAATAAAAAAAATATCTTTATCATTTAATTAACTATGAAATTGTCATTTATGATGGTCAAAGAAAAATTTTTTTAACAAAAAATGAGGGGATTAATTTGTTGTTTTCAATTTATAAAGAAAAGAAAATAAATAAAATCAATAGCGAGGATATAGTAGTTACCTTAGAATATCACGTTTTAATTGCTTTAAAAAAATAAAAAAATATTATACATTATAGCAAATATTTTATGGTAATTTATGAAATAATATACAATATAATATGAGTCACATAAATTATATTATAAATTTTACATATTTTTAGTTTAAATTCAAGTTAAGAAAATTATTATTTGAGTATAAAATTTAAAATTTTAAAATTTTAAAAAATATTAAAATTAAAAAAAAGTAATTATTTTGATGGCGTCGAGGGATTCATGGTCATTGTCATACCAGTCATATTCATCGGAGTTCCCGTAGATTTTGAGCCATTTTTAGATGGCATTAAAGTAAAACTCATAATTGAAGATGAATTAGTATTTGAGTTTGAATTAGGTGCTGATGAAGGTGAAGATGAAGAAGTTGACGTTGCATTTCCTGTTCCTTTTGCAGCTGACCCTGTTTCATTTCCTTGTTTAGTGTTATTATTTTTGCCGTATTGACTAGCTATTTGTAAAACAATTGGTTTTGTAAGCATAAAGTGAGCGACATCTTTTGTTTTATTAAATCCATCAATCACCAAATAATTTTTTACACTATGTCCATTAACAAATCCATCATAGCTGCCAGTGGCAGATAAAACACTTGGTTTTGGAACATCTACTTCTTGATGGACATAGACATTGTTAGCTGGATCATTCAATCGACTCATATTGTAAGTAAATGGCATGGTAAATGAAATTGCATTTGTTTTATTGTTATAGGAAATATTTTTTATTTGATCGTAATAGCCAAGTACAGTAACTGGAACTGGTTTACCATTTACATCAAAAACTTTATTTTTAGAAGCACCAACACTAAGCCACCCATTGAAAATTGGTTGTTGATCATCAGGTATTATAGTTCTAGAAAAGTCAACGGTAACAATACGGACTATAAAATGATATAGGCCACCTTCTGCGAATATTGGACCTGAAGCAACTACATGGCCAGAGCCTTGACTAGTATATGCATTTAGTATGGGATCCAGTTCTCCTGCTACAGTAATTTCACTAGTATTTCTTGGCTGCATTTCAAGTTTTAAATCGCCATTTGGATCGTAAAACCAGTCAGACAATAATTGTTTACCATTTTTTTCAATTGTAATGTAATATGTAACTTGTTTGAAGGTTTGATTGTTTTTTGAATCAACGAGTTTGAACTCTATTACAGGTTTTTGACCTTGATTTTGTATTAATGCAGTTGTTACTACTGGAGGATCCATCTTTATCGTAAGGTCAGCTTTACGGTCACCAAAAGATGCAGCAAGTTGTTCCATAAATAAACCATCTCCATAAACTTGGCGGAAAGTAAAGGAATAGTAATTGAAAGAACCAAAAGTATAAAAAAAATGGAAAAAGGAATACTCTTTTTCATATTATTATAAAATTATACCATTCTAATATTTAATATTATGGAAAGAAAGGAAAAATCTAACAAAGATGCAATATAAAAAACTATATTTCAAAGTAATAGTTATAAACCATCAAGTTTTTTGCAAAAAGTATATTATTTTTCTATTCAATCTTAAAGTTTAATCATCAAAAAATTTATTATAAAAGACAAATTAACAATACAAATGGAAAAAAAGAAATACTCAAACAAAATATTAAATTGGATAAGATTGATAAAAGTATCAAGAAAATACAAAGTTACAGTTTAACTAAGTAAAGTGTCTGTATTTATGTCGTTATTTGTTCATTACATAACCTAGATTTGGAAATAGTTAAAGATTAGTAAAAGAGATGTTTTCATTCTGTGAATCATCCCTCCAAACTCAAACTTACCATAGGACAGAGGAACAAATTAAAGTCATTTATGAAGAATACTGGTAACAAAAAGGAATACCGCAGGTTACTGACTATACTCCAAAAAGGTGAATGTAGAACTTTTGAAGATATAGCAAATGAACATGGAGTCAGCAGCAGGTCTGTACAGAGATGGGTTACTGCCTATATCCAAAGGGGGATTGATGGAGTAAAGATGAATAAACCTGGCGGAACAAAATCCAGCATAACTGACGAAGACAAAGAGATTATTCTATCAGCATTATTTAACGACCCGCACATGTTTGGTTATCTTAGAAATACATGGAGTCTGAATCACTTGCAAACTGTCTGACAAATGAGCTAGGAATTCCAATCAGTTTCAAGCACCTGCAGAGAATAACAAAAGATTTAGGAGTTAGGTGCAAAAGGCCAAAACTGGAACTGCTACACGGAGAGGATTATGAAGAAGGAAAAGAGAAAGTGCAAAACTACAAACAGATAGCTTCAGCTCTTAAAAAAAGAGAGTTGTAGTAGCATTTGAAGATGAGACTGTTATAACACAGAAACCTTGTATCCGCAAGTCCATGAGTTTTGAAGGTGAGCAACAAAGGATAGAACATACGGGTAGTAGAAAGAAGTTTTCTGCATACATATTCATGGTATGGCCAGATCAGAAGTTGATGTATGACTTTTACGATGTTATGAACTCCGATAACACCATAGACCATCTAGAGAAGCTCAGAAAATATGTCATGAAGATTAGATGCAAAAGACTGATACTCATATGGGATAATGCTTCTTTCCATATAAGCAGAATGGTGAATGACTATGTAAAGGCACAGAATCGCCGAATCGGACCAGTCAGGCTGCCGACCCTGAAGGGAAATGGCCCGCGCCCGCCGCGGGCATTTGAGAAAGCTGACTAGCCTTGCGCCGAGGTGCAAGCGACATTTTCCGGTCAGGCTCCCAATGGCCATGAGGCGCTGAGCTAGAGAGTCACTCTCCCTTCACTTCAACAGGCTGACCCGTCCCGGAAGTCTGACTTGGTGGACTGAAGACCATCCAACCTCGGCGCCCTGTCGGCGCGCTGCTGACAGGTCTCCGGTTGGTCATGCGATTCACCGTATCCAGTGAGGCAGCCGCACAAGGCAAACCTCTTCCCGTGAGGCGCATATGAACATTTCCCTGACTCCCATCCGGTTTCTTGGTTACGCCCGCGATCAGTTTCCCAAAAAGGTCGGCGTAGTCTGCGGCGACCAACGTTTTACGTATGCGCAGGTTGCCGATCGTTCGACGCGCCTGGCGGGGGCACTTCTGACCGCTGGCGCCATGCCCGGCGATCGGATCGGTTTCCTTAGCACCAACTGTCACCGATTGCTCGAAGCATATTACGGCGTTCTGGAAGCTGGGTGCATTCTGTTGCCGCTCAACGTCCGCCTCGGTGCTGCAGAACTCGCATTCGTGTTGGCGGACGCCCAGGCCCGTTTCTTGTTCGTTGAGCCACCCTTTATTCCACTGGTAAAGGTCCTCCGGGCTTCCGTGCCGTCGCTGGAGTGGATTGCCTCCCTGGACGGCAAACCTCAGGAGGACTGGCTCGACAAACGGAATTACGATGAGCTGCTTTCGGAAGCCTCTTCCTTTGAATCCGACTTCATGCGGATTGATGAGGATTCCATCGCCGAGATCTTTTACACCAGTGGCAGCAGCGATCGCCCCAAGGGCGTCGCGCTGTCTCATCGCAACGTGTACCTGCATGCCTTATCTGTGATTGCCGCAGGCCAGACCTGCCCAACAACGCTTGCAGACATGTCGTGCCGATCAGTGTTGCTGCACAGCATCCCACTTTTTCATGCCAACGGCTGGGGCACAGCCCACACGATTACGGTGGTCGGCGGCACCCACGTCATGCTTCATCACTTTAATCCGGCAGAAGTCTGTCGCATGATCGAGCGGGAACGGGTTACGACCTGTGCCATGGTTCCCACCATGGCGATTGCGCTGCTGCGGTCGCCTGAGCGGAAAAAGTACGACTTGAGCAGCTTGCAGATGCTCATAATTGGTGGCGCAGCCTCGTCCCCAACGCTCGCGAAGGAAATTGAGCAGACGCTGGGTTGCACCTGCATCTCCGGGTACGGATTGACGGAGACTTCTCCTACCCTCGCAAAATCAGCATTGAAGGCCACCATCCGTTCGGAAGGCGAGCAGCGTTATGCCCGGCAGGCAATGACCGGGTTCGCGATTCCCGGCGTAGAACTGCGGGTGCTCGATGCCGATGGAAAGGAAGTTCCCCACGATGCGGTCTCCATGGGAGAGATCGCGGTGCGAGGGGACGGTGTGATGGACGGGTACTGGCGCCAACCGGAGGCGACACGAGCGGCATTCATGGACGGATGGTTGCGAACCGGCGACCTGGCGACCGTTGATGAAGACAACTACCTGCACATCGTGGACCGCAAGAAAGACATCATCGTGAGCGGAGGAGAGAATGTCGCGTCCCTCGAAGTGGAGAAGACCCTGCTCGCCCACCCGGCCGTGAGCGAGGTGGCTGTCATTCCGGTTCCGGATGCGAAATGGGGCGAGGCCCCCAAGGCTCTCGTGGTCCTGAAGCTGGGAGCACAGACTACGGCTGCCGAACTGATCGAGTTCTGCCGCTCGCGACTGGCGCACTACAAATGTCCGCACACCGTCGATTTTCTGGAAAGCCTCCCCAAAACCGGAACAGGCAAGCTTTTGAAACGCGAACTGCGGCAGAAATACTGGACAACCCAGAAAACCGTCGTTTCCTCGTGAGCGGCGAAATCAAAGTTCTTCCATCAGGTTCACAGGAGTGATTTATGGCCACGGTTACTACACAGCCTCATAGCAAAGTTGCCGGCGGCAGCTTCCTGATTGAGGAGCGCACGCCTGACGAAGTGTTTACCCCCGAAGATTTCACCGAGCAGCATCTGCTGATTGCGGGAACAGCGGAGGAATTCGCCAACAAGGAAATCGTCCCCAACATCGAGAAGTTGGAGCGTAAAGACTTCTCTTTACTGCGCGAACTGGTGCGCAAGGCGGGAGAGCTAGGATTGAGCGCTGCTGATGTTCCCGAGCAATACGGCGGTCTGCAACTGGACAAAGTAACGTCAGCGCTGATTGCGGACCGGCTGGCCAAGTACGGAGGCTTCAGCGCGACCTGGGGAGCCCACACTTGCATTGGTACGCTACCCATCATTTACTTCGGCACAGAGCAACAGAAGAAGAAGTACCTCCCTGGCCTGGCCAGCGGCGAGACCGTCGGAGCGTATGCCCTGTCGGAGTCGTCTTCGGGATCGGATGCCCTGAACTGCAGAACGCGAGCTCAACTCTCTTCCGATGGCCGCCACTACATCCTGAACGGCGAAAAGATGTGGATTACAAACGCCGGCTTTGCCGACCTTTTCATCGTGTTTGCGAAGGCAGACGAAGATAAATTTACGGCCTTCATCGTCGAGCGAAACTTCGCCGGATTTTCGGTGGGTGCCGAAGAGCACAAGATGGGTATTCGCGGCTCCTCGACCTGCCCTCTAATTCTCAATGACTGCCAAGTGCCGGTGGAAAACGTGCTCGGCGAAATCGGCAAAGGGCACCTGATCGCCTTCAATGTGCTCAACGTGGGACGCTTCAAGCTGGGCGCAGGATCGGTCGGCGCGGCCCGGCATTGCATCGAGAGCGCGATCGCCTATGCTAAGCAGCGCAAAGCGTTTGGCAAGACGATCGCCGACTTCGGGTTGATTCGTGAAAAGATCGCGGATATGGCTGTCGGAATCTACACGGGCGAAGCCATGGCATATCGCACGGTTGGGCAGATGGATATGGCGCTGGCTTCGTTAGATGATGCCTACGATGACATGGTGCAGGTGCGCAACGTGATCGATGAATACGCGGTGGAATGTTCCATCCTCAAGGTGTGGGGATCGGAGTTCCTCGATCGCGTCGTCGACGAAATGGTGCAGATTTACGGCGGATACGGGTTCGTCGAGGAATATCCGGCAGAGCGGGCATACCGTGATTCGCGCGTCAACCGCATTTTCGAAGGCACGAATGAAATTAACCGGCTGGTCATCACGGGATTTCTCTTGAAGCGTGCAATTTCTGGCCGTTTGCCCTTGATGGCGGCAATCAAGAAGCTTATGGACGAAATGCTCTCTGGAGTTCGCGACGACGCGTCAGACGGCCCTCTGGCTGAGGAACGGTACCTGATGGGCGCAGCAAAGAAGATCGCTCTGTTCGCCGCTGGAGTTGCTACTCAGAAGTACATGCAGGCTCTTCAGAACGAGCAGGAGATCATGGGAGCGATCGCGACCATGAGCATGGAAGTCTACGCCATGGAATCGGCCGTGCTGCGCACTCGCAAGATGATAGCTCGCAACGGAGATTCGGGCGCCGTGCTGCCGCTGGCTATGACTCGAGTCTACCTGACGGGCGCGATGGAAAGACTCGAGAGCGCGGCGAAAACCGTGCTGGCGGCGGCCAGCGAGGGTGACATGCTGCGCACGCATCTGGCAATCCTGCGGCGCCTGTCGAAGTTCGATCCCTTCGACAGAGTCGGACTGCGGAGGCTGATAGCGCATCGCGTGATTGAAACTGGCAAGTACGTGATGAACTAGTTGTGCTGGATCGATCGCCGAGCTGGACGATGCGGACGGGCCTGTCCCCCAAGAGGCCGCACGCTCGCCGCGACTGACGAGCGTCAAGGTCCGCATCACAAGGGACGGATCCCGAACGCAGCTGTAAGCTGCTGGCCGTGAGGGGTCGCTCAGGATCCGTCCCTGCTTGTCCACTCTTTGCGTGCCTTACCGTACCAACCAGAAGTGATATCCGGCGCAACCACCAGCCTCCATGTCACGCGATAGCGTGACCCAGGCCACCGAAGTCTGTCCACAATGATGTTTAAGTTGTGCAAGGTTCCCAGGTCAACCAGGACCGCGAGACATTCCTATGAATTTGCGCGATTGGTCCGAATTCGAAGTTGAATACGGTCGGAAGGTTCTGACATCTGGGCTGGCGGGAGCACGTTCCGGGCGAAAAGCATTTCTGAATGGAAAACCCCTCACTCCTTATCTAGAACGGATAGTTCGAGACGCATCCGTGCCCGCTGCCGTAGGAGCATTCGTCGGCTTGTTGGGCAGTCTTCCCGGACGCGATCACAAGCTCGCCAAGCGAGCACTTGTGTTCGGTTGTCTGGGCTGGGCCATCGGACTTGGCATGGGCATTGCGTGGCAGACCCGAGGTCTCACTGCATGCGCGGCCAACGGTGCGTTCAAGAATATTGGTAGGGCACGCGATGAGCACTGGCTGGAGACGCATCCGATCGACTACGCATAGATTTCCATGCCAGGCAGCTCGCAATGAAAAGGGTAGATGTTGCACCCTGTTCATGTTTCAAGAGGTGAGAGTCCACTAAGAAGCGCTTTCTGAGAGCGTTCCCGCCCCAAATCCCAAAGGGGGCGGCCATGGCCACAAGCGAAGCGTTGCAACACCAGGTTCAGATACCCCCTCCAGCAAATCAGCTCAACGAAGAAAGAATCGCGTACCTGGAAGATTTGCTCAATCGCGCTCGCAATGCCGCGGCTGCATTCACCCAATACACACAAGAAGACGTGGACCGGATCGTCAAACCGATGGTAGTAGCCGGTCTGGAGCAGGCACAGCACCTGGCTCGCTTGGCAGTTGAAGAAACCCGGCTTGGCGTGCTGGAAGACAAGGCCCTCAAGAACATGGTGGCCACCGAGTTTGTCTACAACTACGTGAAAGACAAACGTACAGTTGGGGCGATTCGGGAATTTCCAGAAAAGGGATTGGTGGAGGTCGCCGAACCGATCGGTATCATCCTCTCGCTCACCCCGATTACTAATCCTACCTCGACCGTACTCTTCAAATGCATCATGGCCATCAAGACGCGCAATGCCGTGATCTTCAGCCCGCACCCGAATGCATGGAGCTGTTGCTATGAAGCCGTGAAGATCATGTATGAAACGGCGTTAAAGCATGGCGCGCCCGAAGGCGTCTTCAGTTGTCTAGAATCGCACGACCTTCAGGACAACGCCTACCTGATGCATCACAAAGATATCGGGCTGATCGACGCCACCGGGGGGCCAGGCGTTGTGCACGCCGCTTACAGTTCGGGCAAACCCGCCCTGGGTGTCGGACCTGGCAACACGCCGGTCTACCTCGAAAAAACAGCCGACCTGAACATGGCGGTGGTCGACATCCTCACTTCCAAGACCTTCGACAACGGAACCATCTGCGCCTCAGAGCAGACCGTAGTGATGGATGACGAGATCTATGACCTCGCCCTGAAAAAGTTCGCGGACCTGGGCGCGCACATCTGCAACGAAAAAGAAACCAGGATCCTGGAGCGTACCGTCATCGATCCTGCGACTGGCTGCATGCAGCCGCGAGCGGTCGGGCAAAAAGCCACCGACATCGCCCGCATGGTCGGTATTTCCGTAAAGCCCAACACCAAAATGCTGATTGCGCCAATTCACGGAGTTGGGCGCGAGCATCCGTTGTCGGTCGAGAAACTGTTTCCGGTTCTCGCGGTCTACCGGGCGAAGTCGGTCGACGAGGCGCTGAAGGTCTGCGTCGACGTGAATCATGCCGGCGGACTCGGGCATACCGCGGTCGTTTTCTCACGGAACGACGAAATCATCCGCAAGTTCAGCGATGTCATCAATGCCGGTCGAATCATCGTGAACTCGCCGGGCTCGATCGGAGCTTTCGGCGGCGTCTACAACGACATGGTGCCGACCTTTTCGTTTGGCTGCGGTACCGGCGGCGGGAACAGCACCACCGATAACGTCAACGTCTATCACTACCTGAATATCAAACGCGTGGCCCGGAGGACACAGGCGCATATGTGGTTCCGCGTTCCCAATCAGATTTACTTCAACATGAACGCCGTGGAGAATCTGCGCCGCCTTCCCTCTGCCTCCACCATCATCATTACGAATCCTGCGATGGAGCAGATCGGACACTTGGACCTCGTCCGGCGCCACATTCCTCCACAGACCCTGGTCCACGTTTCGGTCATCCCGGATGCGGAGCCCGAAGTGAAGACCATCCTGCAGGGCGTGGAGGCGCTGAATTTTTACGAGGCGGACCAGATTATTGCGCTGGGCGGCGGATCGGTGATAGACGCCGCGAAGATCATGAAGCTGAAGTATGAATCACCCGACGCGGATCTGGAGGAATTGGCCGCGCCCTTCATGGATATTCGCAAGCGCGTGGTCGAATATCCGACGGAAAAGATCCATCCCACGCGCCTGGTAGCGATTTCGACCACCAGCGGCACAGGGAGTGAGGTCACCCCGTTTGCCGTTCTGTCCGACAAGGCGCGGGGCCGCAAGGTCACGCTCGCAGACTATTCTCTGACCCCGGATGTGGCGATCGTCGATCCGCAGTTCGTGATGTCTATGCCCAAGGGACTCACGGCCGATACCGGCATTGACTGCCTGACCCATGCATTGGAAGCTGCGGTGTCGATTTACGCCTCGCCCTACACCGACTCGAATGCGATGCAAGCGATCCGGCTGGTGTTCAAGTACCTGCCAGTCGCCTATGCGAACCCCCACGACGAAGAAGCACGCAGCATGATGCACAACGCCGCGTGCATTGCGGCGATTGCGTTCTCGAATGCGGCCGTAGGCGTTAACCATGCGCTGGCGCATGCATTCGGTGCGCGCTTTGGCGTCGCGCACGGGCGCGCGAATGCGCTCATGCTGCCCCACGTCATCGCCTATAACGCGTCGGTGCCCACTAAGTTCATGCCGTCGCCGAACCAGCGCGGATATGTGGCCCACAAGAAATACGCGACCATCGCTGACCTGCTCGGTCTGGGGGGAAGCACGATCGAGGAAAAGGTGAAGAGACTGGTGAGCGCAACCGAACAGCTCCTCGATCAGCTGGCCATCCCACGCTCGATCGCGGCGTTGGGAATCTCGCAGGAGCAGTTCCAGCAGGCCATGCCCGACCTTGCCAAGATCGCATTCGACGATCCTTCATGGCGCTCCAATCCGCGAATGCCTCTGGTCAGCGAATTGGTCGAATTGTTCTGGGAGGCTTATCGGGGGCGAAGCGCTGCCGACACCATTCCTGCCGATCAGAAAAAGGCAGTGTGACGAGAAAGTTATGACTACTTCCAAGAGCTCTGTGCTTCTCAAAATCGATGCTGGGCGAGTCGCGGACTCAGTCCAAGAAGCTTGCGCGAATCTAAACAGCGAGCTGGGCGAACTCAGGTTGGATTTTAACGGCGTGTCCCGGATCGACCCGGGCGACCTGAGAGCCCTGCAAGGGTTGGCCAGCCTCGCGGAAGACAAGGCCGTAAAGGTCGGATTAGTAGGCGTGAATGTTGGTATCTACAAGGTCCTTAAGCTGGCAAAGTTAGCGCCGCGATTCTGTTTTCTGGTGTGAGAGTGCGGGCGTGGTCGAGGATTAAAGAGAGGAACTGTCATGCGGAGCCATTCGAGCGGGGAGCGGTTGTCCTGGGGTGACACCGTTTTTCTAAATCTGGAACGGGCCGGCATGCCGCTGAATGTGGCCTGCATCAGCATTCTGGATGGCGATATCGAGTTTGCCGACTATCTGCAGTTCGTGGAGTCGCGCTTGCCGCTGATTCCGCGATATCTGATGCGGGTCGTACCGTCACCTTTAAATGCCGGTTTGCCCAGCTGGGATTACGATCCTGAGTTTGCCATCCGCAATCACGTGCGCGAGATCACGCTGAAGCATGGCACGGACACGGAACTGAAGGCACTGGCGGGAAAAATCTTCGGACAGGTAATGGACCGGCAGCGTCCATTGTGGGACTTGACCTTAGTGCGCGGGTTGAAAGGGAAGCGCAGCGCAGTCATCGCCCGCATGCACCACTGTCTGGCCGACGGCATTGCAGGCGTGGGCATCATGAACGTTCTCATGGATGCCACTCCAACCCCACCTGCTCTCCCCAAGCGCAAACTCCGGTTGCGAGCCCGCCCAGCCTACGACCCCATGACCTCTCTGATGGATGGCCTGACCAGTTCTTATTCGAACTTCACGGATCGCATTCTGTCGGCGTGGGCGGACGTCCTGAGCATGACTGAGCGAACGCTGGCCAGTGCAGGAAGTCCTGCAAGCGAGGAATTTTCGCGCTTGCTGCCGGAACTGACCGCACCCACCGAGCGCTTGTGCTTTAACGTTATTTATCGCGGACCGCAGAAATTTGCGTGCACCGAAATTCCCTTGGCAGACGTTAAGGCCATTCGACAGGCCTGCGGCGCCAGCATCAACGATGTCTTGCTGGCCCTGGTTACATCAACTATCCGCTCCTACGCAGAGACCCATGGCGACCGCATCAAAGGGCGCCTGCTGCGGATCATGGTCCCCGTCAATCTCCGCGGAGCCACCAGCACGGGAGAGCTCGGCAATCGCATTTCCCTGGTTCCGGTCACAATTCCGCTGGACATCCGCAACCCGAAAAAACTGCTGGCGGCTGTCCATCGCAGAACAGAATTTCTGAAGCGAGCGCATGCGCCAGAAATGGTTGGCCTGGCTGGTGGACTGGTTGGCGTGTTGCCCAGCGCGATGCAGGCTTTTGTTGGGCCCATGATCAGCCAGTTGCCCATTACTCCCTTCAACCTGGTGTGCACGAACGTGCCCGGCCCGCAATTTCCTTTGTACGTACTCGGACACAAGATGCTGCGTTGGTATCCCTATGTTCCGATTGGCGGGGAACTGGCGCTGAATTGCGCGATTCTCAGCTACGACGGCATGGTCTATTTCGGCTTCAGCGGGGATGCGCACGCGGCGCCCGATATTCGACAGCTGGAAAAGTTCCTAAAACTAAATTTCGCGGAATTGAGCACCGCCGCCGGGATTAAACCAGAACGCCCAAAATCGCCGCGCAAGTCGACTCACCGAGCCAAACGGCCTGCCACCAGCAAGGAAATTGTTCCCTCAAACGCACTGCCGGAAATGACGGTACGCATTCCCATTCCAATTCCTCCAGCGCCTTCCGCGGTGAAGTCAGACGCGGCTGC
Source organism: uncultured Acidobacteriota bacterium (assembly GCA_963765755.1). Lineage (GTDB taxonomy): Bacteria > Acidobacteriota > Terriglobia > Terriglobales > Acidobacteriaceae > Gp1-AA133. The sequence continues at coordinate 17,101 of CAVXXV010000004.1, forward strand.
GCGAACCATCGTGCAAGAAAAACCGGTCGTGCTCCAAGAGACCGCTTAGATAGTCCAAGCTGGCAGATCAATCATGGTAAGTGGTCAGGCAGTCTCGCAGATGACCTCCGTGCTGGAATCCGGCCGTTACCTCTTCCTGCTAATTCACATTCTGGGTGTGGTGTGCTTCGCCTATATCGTTTGGCGCCGGGTGTTGCCGCTGGCTCGCGCCCAGAGCGACGTTCGTTTTGATCGCCCGCTCGTCCGACTGGGAAAAGTAGCGCGGTTCTGGTTTGGCCAATGGAAGCACCCCCGCTATCCCGGCGCAGGGTTTCTCCACATCCTGATCTTTGCGGGATTCATTCTCCTTGTCGTCCGCTCCTTTTCTACGTTGCTGTTCGGGGTTACAGAGTCATTCGCGAAGCCATCTTTCTTCGGAACGGCGGAGCGCGCATACGACGTGGTTACCGACTATGCGGCCACCGTTGTCTTTCTCTGCATGTTGGTTGCCATCGTGCGCCGGTTGGTCTTGAAGCCCGTGCGCTATGCGGTGCCTGCGAGATATGGGAAAGCGCATACCGCCGACGCGATATTTCTGCTTGCGCTGATTGCCGTACTGATGGCAGCCGACAGCCTCTTTTCGGCAGCCGCAGCAGCAGGTCAACTGAAAGCCGGCGTCGCGGGTGAGAATTTGGCGCTCCTGTCGCTGCCTTGGATTTTGCAGGCCCTGATCGCCTCAGCTTCGTTGCCGGTGCTGGGGAGGATTTACTTCGGCGCCTACCTCCTGCACGCGCTCGCGTTTTACTTCCTGCTCTGCTACCGACCATTTGGAATTCAGTTCCATGTAGAGACTTCGCTGTTCAACGTGTTCTTCGCGAAGCTTGATCGCGGCACCATCAAGCCAGTGCGCTGGGGCGTCGCCGACGATCAGCTCGACCAGGTGAAAAGTTTCGGGGTGAAGACGTTTGAAGACTTCACCTGGAAGCACATGCTGGACTTCTACTCCTGTGCGGATTGCGGACGCTGCTCCGATCAGTGTCCCGCGAACGCCGTTGGCCGCCCGCTTTCGCCCCGGTTTCTTGGCCTCAAAGCCAGGGACTACGCCTTCCAGCATTACGGCATGTTCGACAATACAGGCAATGGCAAGGCCTTGGTTGGCAGCGTCTATTCCGAAGACGAGATATGGTCCTGCACGACCTGTGGCGCTTGCGAGGAAGAGTGCCCGCTGCTGGTGGAATACATCGACAAGATCGTCGATCTTCGTCGAGGTCTGATCGATGACGGGAACGTGCCCCAGTCTCTGCAGAAGCCGCTCAAAGCGCTGGAGAATCGCGGCAATCCCTATGGCAAGCTCGAGAAGAAAAGATCCGACTGGGCCACAGCCAAGGATTTCCAGTCAACCTGCCGAGTCAGAACTCTCGAGAAGAATGGCGCCAGCACTCTCTACTTTGTCGACAGCATCACCTCCTACGACGACCGCATGCAGTCGATTGCGCGCTCGACGGCCCGGATCCTTGAAAACGCCCACGAGAATTTCGGAATCCTCGGACCCTCCGAGAGAGATAGCGGACACGAGGTGCGCCGCTTTGGCGAAGAGACGCTCTTCGTGGCGCTGCGCGATCACAACACTGATGCCATTCGCACTTCCGGCGTGAAGCGGATCGTTACCGCTGATCCTCACGCTCTCAACGCCCTCAAGCACGATTACAGGAATATCCCGCCTGCAGAGCACATCAGCCAATTGCTGGCGCGGGAAGTACGCGGTGGAACCATCCAATTCAAGCCGGTAGAAAACGCCGCCGACGTCTACACCTATCACGACCCCTGCTACCTGGGGCGGCACAACCAGGTCTATGACGATCCACGCCTGGTGCTCGACGCCATTCCCGAGCTCAAGCGGGTCGAAATGGCTCGCTCTCGCGATCGCTCATTTTGCTGCGGTGGGGGCGGTTTGATGCTGTTTTACGAGCCGAAAGAAGACCAGCGCATGGGCGTCAAGCGCGTGCAGATGGCGGCCGCAGCCGGCGCCAATGTGATCGTGACTGCCTGCCCGTTCTGCATGGCCAACATGGAAGACGCCATCAAGGTTGCGGGCCTGGAAGGAAAGATGACGGCTATCGATTTGGCGGAACTCGCCGACCGGCAAATGGTGCGGCGGCCGGCGCCACCGATAGCAACCATTTCTTTGGGAGGTTGAACGTGGAAATTCTAGTCTGCGCACGAAGAGTACCCGATACTTCGGAAAACGAAATCGCGCTCAATGCCGCCGGTAACGACATCGAGCGCGACGAACTGGTCTACTCGGTCAACGAGCCAGACAACTACGCGGTCGAAGAGGCGCTTCAGATTGCCGCCAAGGTTGGTGGAAACGTCACCGTGGTGACCGTCGGCAGCGACGAAGACGAAGAGATCCTCCGCCGGGAAATGGCCATGGGCGCGAATCACGGCGTGCTGATTTCCGATTCTTCCTTCGACGGGTCGGACGGGCGAGGCATCGCCACGATTCTGAAAGCCTTCATCGCGAAAGGGAACTACGACCTCATCCTGACCGGCGTTCAAGCAGAAGACGGCGCCGCGCAGGTCGGCGGAATGCTGGCCGCCATGCTCGACTACCCGTTTGCCTCTCTGGTGAATGCGATTGAAGTTCTCGACGGCAAGAAGCTGAAAGTGAGCCGCGAAGTCGAAGGCGGTAACAGGGAAGTCAGCGAGATTGATCTCCCCTGCGTGCTTTCGATTCAGACCGGAATCAACGAGCCGCGATATGTGGGCATGCGCGGCATTCGCGCGGTCGCTTCAATCCCTGTTCCCACCTACGGTGCATCGGAACTTGGTGTCGACCCGAAGATGGTGGGCAAAGCGGGAGCAAAAGTGACTCGGTTGGATTACTTCGTGCCCGCCCTGGGCAAGGGAGCGGAGATGCTCGCAGGCACCCGGGAGGAAAACATCGACCGGCTCATCGAACTGGTTGCGGCTAAGGGAGGGTTAAAGTGATGCCTCAGGTATTTGCCTACATAGTACACAGAGGGGGCGTATTAGATGACTCAGCATCGGAGCTTGTCGCTGCCGCGCTGAAGATTAACAGCGCCGCACCCCCGATCGCTCTGGTTGCAGGTTGTGGCGCAGAACTCGACGCGATTTGCGAGTCGCTCCGTTCCTCGTACGCAGAAGTTTGGAAGATCGCAAACCAGGACCTGGCGTATCCCAATGCCGAATTGATTCGGAAGGCGCTGGTGAAAGTCCTGCCGCCAGGAAGCATCGTGCTAGTCCCCCACGATCATTTCGGAATCGATCTGGCACCCGGACTCTCCATCAAACTCAACGCGGCATTTGTCTCCGACGTGGTCGAGGTCGGAGCCCTGCAGAACACCGCGCTCAACGTGGTCCGCCAGGAGTTTGGTGGGCAGGTCAGCGCGCACGTCCGTTGCGACGTTTCTTCAGGAGCGGTCATCACGGTGCGTCCGGGAGCATGCAAGCCCCTTGCAGTCAGCTCCACTGCAGGTTCGGTGGTCGACAAATCCAGCGCGATCGGTTCGCTCAGCGCAGGCCGTCGTTACCTGCAAACCGTAGTCGCCGAAGCTGGTGACGTGGACATCACCAGGCACAACGTGCTGGTCTCCATCGGCCGAGGCATCCAGGAAAAAGACAACGTGGCCATTGCGCAGGAACTCGCCGACGTGCTGGGCGCAGCCGTGAGTTGTTCACGCCCGGTTGTCGACGCGAAATGGCTGGAGAAATCGCGCCAGGTAGGCTCGTCGGGAAAAACCGTGAAGCCCAAGGTCTACCTGGCATGCGGCATCAGCGGCGCATTCCAGCACCTGGCCGGCATCAAGGGGAACCCGTTCATCATCGCGATCAACAAGAATCCCAAGGCTCCAATCTTCCAGGTCGCCGAGGTGGGCATCGTCGATGACCTGCTGGAGTTCCTGCCCGAACTGACGAACAAGATTCGTGAAATGCAAACCGTTTCCGCAAAGTGAGGTCTACCCATGATTCCGAATAAGACTCTGAAGCTCAGCCTCAAATCGCTGCGCGAGTTCGCCAAGAAACGCCTGCCAGACCAGGAACTAATCGACCTCGACGCGCGCGACGAGTGCCCGCTTGAGATCGTGCGGCACATGTGCAGCCCGGACAAGCTGGGCATTCAACTTCTGTTCATTCCGGAAGAATTCGGGGGCATGGGTGGCGGAACGTTTGACGTCTACTGCGTGTGTGAAGAGATGGCACGCATCGATCTGGGAGTCGCCACTGCGGTGCTTGCCACATTTCTCGGGAGCGATCCGATCACTGTCGGGGCCACGCCCGAGCAAAAGAAGCTCTGGCTGTCTCGTATCGCCGATGAGGGCATACTCTTTGCCTACGGCGCTACCGAACCGGAAGCGGGAAGCGATCTTGGTGCGCTCCGCACCACAGCTGAGCCGGTAACAAAAGACGGCCGTACCGTCGGATACAAGATCACCGGCAACAAACAATGGATCAGCAATGGAGGCATCGCCGATGCCTACACCATACTTGCCAGCACTCCCGCCGGCCCGAGTTGGTTCGTAGTCGAGAAAGGCGCGAAGGGCTTCACCCACGACAAGCCGGAAGACAAACACGGCATTCGTCTCAGCAATACTGCAGCCTTGGCGCTCGATAACGTCTATGTCGACGCCGATCGGTTGCTCGGCGGCGTGGAAGGCCAAGGTCTAATTCAAGCACAGGCCGTGTTTGGCTATACGCGCTTGATGGTCGCGGCCTTTGGTCTTGGCGCCGGATGGGCAGCGCTCGATCGCGCCATTCCCTATTCCGTCAAGCGCATGCAGGCAGGCACGCCGCTCTCAGAAAAGCAGGGCTACACCCACAAGCTCATCGTCCCGAACGTGGCCAGGCTGGAAGCTGCGCGCTCTTATATCGAGCAGACGGCCGAACGCATCGATGCCGGTGAGGGCAGCCTAAACACTGAAGGTGCGATCGCGAAATACATGGCAACCGAGGCGGGCAATCTGGCGGCGGATGCCAGCATCCAGGCGCTCGGAGGCTATGGCTACACGCACGAATACATGGTGGAGAAGATCAAGCGTGATGTCCGCATCACCACGATTTATGAAGGCACTTCCGAAATCATGGAGATGACCATCGCCCGCGACCGCTGGCAGCTTCATTTAAAGACGCGCGCGCAGTATTACCACGAGCAGGCCGGGAAACTCGAAACCTTACACGCGTCTCATCCGGATGTTGGTGCGGGGATCGCGGCTCTCGCTCTCCACGGCGTAGCAGAAGCGATGGAGAGGGCTCGCATCGCGCGCCTCACGCGCTATCAGCACATTCTCCTTCGCATTGGCGAATGGATCGCCTATGCCGAGTGCGCCGGAAGCCTGGCCCGCCGGGCGGCCGCCATCAAGGAAAACCAACTGAACGAGAAAGCCAACCGCCGCTTTGACGCGACTGCACTCGCGGCAGTAAGCCGCATCTTTGCGCGGGAGGCCGCATTGAAAGTGGGCGAGGAAGGGGCGCGTTGGATCATTGGCGCCGGCGGCGTCAGCAGCGCCGATCTTCCGGCCTTCGAGAAGGGCCTGGGACTACCGGCCATCCATCAGGCGCAGGCGGAACTGATTTCGGACATGGATTATGTGGCAGACGTGCTGTACGGCCGCGTCGCCAAACACGCGGAGAAAGCAGCGTAGGGCGAAACGCAAGAACGCTGCAACACAAGGGACACGGGGGTTGCACGCTGGTGCTCTCTCATTATTTCTTCATTCATAAAGAGGCGTCATCATGGAAAGCACTTCCAATCGAGCCATCGCGATCGTTGGAGTAGGAGCCATCCTGCCCGACGCGCCCGACGTTCCGACCTTCTGGGAAAATATCAAGAGCGGACGTTACAGCATCACCGAAGTGGAGCCGGATCGCTGGGACCCGGCACTCTACTACGATTCCGACCCGCACGCTCCCGATAAGACTTACTCCAAGATTGGTGGGTGGGTGCGCAAATTCACGTGGGACCCGATGAAGTGGCGCCTACCCATCCCGCCTCGCGTGACCGATGCGATGGACGGTTCGCAGAAGTGGGCCATCGCCTGCACCCGGCAAGCGCTGGAAGATTACGGCTACCCCGATCGTCCCATGGATCCTGACCGCACCGCGGTCATCCTTGGCAATGCGATGGGTGGGGAAAAACATTACTTCACCGTGTTACGGGTGTACTTCCCGGAGTACGCGCAGGAACTAATGGAGAGCAGCAGCTTTGCCGGACTTCCTCCGGAGGTGCGTTCCGACATCGTGCGCGAGTTGCACGAGCGGATGGGCAAGCATCTGCCCGAGATCACCGAAGACAGCATGCCCGGCGAACTGGCGAATTGTATTGCGGGCCGCATTGCGAACGTCTTCAACTTTCACGGCCCCAATTACGTTTGCGACGCAGCCTGCGCGTCTGCCATGGCGGCCATCAGTGCGGCTTCAGAAGGTCTGATCCAGAACGACTACGACCTGGTGGTGACCGGTGGTATCGATCGCAACATGGGCGCCTCGACCTTCGTAAAGTTCTGCAAGATTGGCGCGCTCTCGGCGACCGGCACGCGTCCTTATGCCGAAGGTGCTGACGGCTTCGTCATGGGGGAGGGCACCGCGCTCTTTCTCCTCAAACGCCTGGCCGATGCCGAGCGCGATAAGGACAAAATTTACGCCGTGTTGCGCGGCATGGGGGCGTCCAGCGATGGAAAAGGGAAGGGAATCACCGCGCCAAACCCTGTGGGACAGAAGTTTGCGATCGAACGCGCTTGGAAAAAAGCGGGCGTGTCGCCCGAAACAGCTACCTACATGGAAGGGCACGGTACGTCGACACGCGTGGGCGACGTTGTCGAAGTGCAGAGCATGGCCGACGTGCTCAGCGGCCTTCACCTGCCGCTGCACTCAGTGGCGCTGGGCTCGGTCAAGTCGAATTTCGGGCACCTCAAAGGTGCGGCAGGAGCGGCGGGATTGCTGAAAGCATCTCTGGCGCTGCATCACAAGATGCTGCCGCCCAGCGTGCACTGCGAACATCCCAATCCCGACATCGACTTTGCCCACTCTCCCCTTTATGTGAATACCGAACTGAAGCAGTGGGACGTTCCCCCTGATGGCGTGCGGCGAGCTGGCTTGAGCGCCTTCGGCTTTGGGGGCACCAACTTCCATGCCGTGCTGGAGGAGTACATCCCGCATCGGCTCAACGGAAATGGCAAACGGACTGTGGCGGTAAGCGAACTCCCGCAGAAAGAAACAGAGGTCTCTATGTCTGATGGAGCGAAGGGCGTCCTCCAACCGGCGCAGAGCGCCACGCAGGGCGCAGCCGCAAACAATTTCTCCTCCAACGTAAAAGGTGCCTCCGGCAAAGCTCCACTGCGAGGCATCCTGCTGCTGGGCGCAGCCTCCGATGCAAGTTTGGCGGAGCGCTTGCGTACCGTAGCCAAGGAAGCGAAAGACGGCCGCGCGCCTGTGCCGACCGCTCCAGCCGAAGCAGATCTGCGGGCCGCCGAACGTGTGGCCATCGACTATGCCGATGCGGCGGAACTTGCGACCAAGGGGGCCGCTGCCTTAAAGGCGCTGGCGGCGAATCAGCCGGCCATGTGGAAAGCTTTGCGCGCGCAGGGAATTTTCCGGGGACATGGGCCCGCCCCCAAAGTCGCATTCCTCTATCCGGGACAAGGCTCGCAATACGTGAACATGCTTCGGCCATTGCAGCAAATAGAGCCTATCGTGGCCGAGACCTTTCTCGAGGCCGATCAGATCATGACGCCGATTTTGGGCAAGCCGCTCAGTGAGTTCATTTTTGCGGATCGCTCAGATGAGAAAGCCCTCGCCAAGGCTGAGGATGACTTGCGCCAGACTGCCATCACTCAGCCGGCAGTACTGACCGTCGACCTGGCTCTGACGCGACTGCTCGCCGCCTACGGCATCGAGCCCGACTTCACGATAGGCCACAGCCTCGGCGAATACGGAGCCCTGATTGCGGCGGGCGGTCTTCCCTTTGCCGACGCGCTCGAAGCAGTGAGCGCTCGCGGCCGCGAGATGACTCGCTTCTCTCCCGCTGACAAAGGTCGCATGGCGGCCGTCTTCGCACCGCTGGAAGAAATCGAGCGCATCCTGAAAACAGTTGACGGCTACGTCGTTATCGCAAACATCAACAGCGAACACCAGTCCGTAATTGGCGGCGCCAGTCCCGCGGTTGAACAAGCGATGGCCGCGCTGCTCAACGCCGGTTACGACGTTTCCGCCCTGCCTGTTAGCCATGCTTTTCACACTTCGATCGTGGCTCCCGCGAGCGAACCGCTGCGGGCAGTGCTCGAGCGCTTGCGGCTTCAATCTCCGCGGTTGCCCATTATCGCGAACACCAATGGCGAGTTTTATCCGACCGGCCCGAACGTGGTGCCGCAGATGCTCGACATTCTTGCGCAACAAGTCGCCGCTCCCGTGCAATTCATCAAAGGACTTCGCACTCTTTACGCTGCCGGCGCGCGTTTATTCGTCGAGGTAGGCCCTAAGAAAGCATTGCAGGGATTCGCCGAAGATGTACTGGGCTCCTACGGTGACATCGTGTCGATCTTCTGCAATCACCCGAAGGTGGGCGACATCGCGGCGTTCAACCAGGCGCTGTGCTGTCTGTACGCGGCAGGATTAGGGAAGACCGTATCAGAGTCTCAGCAGAAAGCCTCGCCAATCTCCGTGCAAGGTGAAATGCCGGCGTGCACAGCAGAACCTTTGGAGTTGTCGTCGAAAATCGCGGCGCCGACGATCCCGACAACGCCATTGAATGGAGACCGCTACTCTGAACTTGGCCGGTTGTTTGCTGGCGTACTGGAACGGGGCTGGCACATTTATCGCGACCAAGACATCCCAGCCTCTCAACCCGTAACCATTACCGGCGCAGCCCTGGGACTGCCTGGAACGGATCACATTTTCGACGATGACAACATTGCCCGCATCCTGCGCGGCGATCAGTTCATCGAGCCCATTCCGACAGCCTTTCGCCAGGCCATGCTTGACAAGCACATCACTCGCCTCGTGAAGAGCGATAACGGGGATCCGAGATTTGAAACCATTAATGATGTTGCGGACGTCATCAAGCTGGCGGGCCGTGGCGGCGCTTTCGACCTGGAAAAAGAATTCGGCATCTCCGCTGATCGCCTGGCCGCCCTCGATCGCGTTACGCAACTTGCCATGGCGGCCGGGCTGGACGCCTTGCGCGACGCCGGCATTCCCCTGGTCCTCCGCTACAAGACCACAAGCAAAGGCACCCAACTTCCAGACCGCTGGTCCTTGCCCGACACGATGCGCGACGATACGGGTGTGATTTTCGCGTCGGCGTTTCCTGGTCTGGATTCCTTCGCCGACGAAATGGCGCGTTACTACTCTGATCATGCGCGCCGCGAACAGAAGGCTTCACTGGAGAGCTTGCGCGCCCAGGTCGGCGAGAAGAACGGAAACTCTGCGTTGGCAGCAGAAATTGATCGGCGAATTTCAGAACTGGGCGTGGCCATTGAGAAAGAGCCCTACGTATTCGAACGCCGCTTCCTGCTGCGAACCCTGTCCATGGGACATTCGCAATTCGCTGAATTCATCGGTGCTCGTGGCCCCAACACCCAAATTAACTCAGCCTGCGCGACTACTGCGCAAGCGGTGGCTATCGCGGAGGATTGGATTCATGCCGGGCGTTGCAGCCGCGTGATCGTTATTTCTGCCGATGATGTGACCTCCGACCATTTGATCGATTGGATGGGAGCGGGCTTCCTCGCCAGTGGGGCGGCTGCGACCGATGCAGTCGTCGAAGAAGCCGCGATTCCGTTCGATCGTCGGCGTCACGGCCTGATCATTGGCATGGGGGCGGCTGCGCTCGTAGTCGAGAGCGATGCCGCTGCTCGTGAACGCGGGATCCGACCGATCTGTGAAGTGTTGTCCACTGTCACGGGCAACAGCGCCTTCCATGGCACGCGCCTCGATGTTCAGCACATCGGCCAGGTGATGGAGAATCTGGTCGCCCAGGCCGAGGCGCGCAGCGGTATCTATCGTCAGGAAATTGCGCAGCACACAGTTTTCGTCTCCCACGAAACCTACACGCCGGCGCGCGGCGGCAGTGCTTCCGCCGAAATCCATGCGCTTCGTCGGGTCTTCGGCAATGTCGCGGATCAGATCGTGATTGCCAATACCAAAGGCCTGACCGGCCACGCCATGGGAACGGGCATTGAAGACGTGCTGGCCGTCAAGGCTTTGGAGACCGGTTGCGTTCCTCCAGTCGCCAACTTCAAAGAGATTGACCCCGAACTGGGATCGTTGAACTTGTCGAAAGGCGGAACCTACCCCGTCGAGTACGCAATCCACCTTGGCGCAGGCTTCGGGTCGCAGATTAGCATGATGCTGCTGCGTTGGACGAGGACCAAGGATGGAGTGCGTCCCGCTCCCAAGGCTCTCGGCTACGCCTACCGCGTCGCTGACGATACTGCCTGGAGTTCATGGCTTGCGAAAATCTCAGGCCATCCCGCCACGTCCCTGGAAGTTGTTCATCGCACGCTACGGGTGCAAGAAAGCGCTAAACCGGTAAAAGCTGCTCTCGCCGAGGCTCAAGCGAAGCCGCAGGTCGTGCCCACTCAGCCGAAACCAGTCCCTGTGCCGCTTGCCGATCCGAAACCAGTCTCACCGTCGCTCAGCCCAATTGCTGAAACCGTGACGAGACCTGAAGTCGTTGCCCAGATTCCAGTGGTCCTACCACAATCGGTGGAGGACAAAGTGTCAGTAAAAGAGAAAGTCCTCGAGCTGGTTGCCGAGAAAACCGGTTATCCGGTCGACATGCTGGATCTCGATCTTGATCTTGAAGCGGACCTAGGCGTGGATACTGTCAAGCAGGCCGAGGTCTTTGCCTCGATTCGAGAACTCTACAACATTCCACGTGAGGAAAATCGCAAGCTCCGTGACTACCCGACTCTGGCCCACGTCATCCGCTTTGTGTACGACCGACGGCCCGACCTCGCGGGCTCGGTTGCATCAACACGCGTCCCCGACGAAAAGGTGATCATCACCGCTCCGTCGGAGGCGGTGGTCATTCCCGCACCAAACGGCAATGCAGACGAGGTGAAGGAGCGTGTCCTCGCCCTGGTCGTCGAGAAGACCGACTATCCCCAGGACATGCTCGACCTTGATCTCGATCTCGAGGCTGACCTGGGTGTCGATACCGTGAAGCAAGCGGAAATGTTCGCTGCGATTCGAGAGATCTACAGCATTCCGCGCGATGAGAATCGCAAGCTGCGCGAGTATCCAACGCTGGCCCATGTCATACGGTTCGTGTATGAGAAGCGACCTGACCTGGCCCGTGCCACTGTAGTTCCCAGGACCGAACCCATCGAACCTGTCGCCGTGCCCATTAATAAAGAGGAGATCGCGGCCCTTCCTTCTGTGCCACCCCAAAGTGAGGCGCACAAGAGCAACGCGGATTCTGTCAAAGAGCGAATCCTTGCCCTGGTCGTCGAGAAAACCGGATATCCCAAGGACATGCTCGACCTTGATCTGGACCTGGAAGCTGACCTGGGTGTCGATACTGTGAAACAGGCGGAGATGTTCGCTGCGATTCGCGAGATATACCACATCCCGCGCGACGAAAACCGCAAGCTGCGCGAATACCCGACCCTGGCGCACGTGATCCGATTCGTTTTCGAAAAACGTCCCGACCTCGCTTCCGAGCCACGAGCTGCCATCACCGACCAACCATTCGTCCCCGCTCCCGAAGTAGCTCAAGCGGCAAATGCCGTCACGAACGAATCGATCAAGGAAAAGGTCTTGGAGATCGTCGCGGAAAAGACCGGCTATCCAAAAGATATGTTGGACCTCGATCTTGATCTCGAAGCCGATCTCGGCATCGACACCGTGAAGCAGGCAGAGATGTTTGTAGCTATTCGCGCCGCATACAACATTCCCCGCGACGAAAATCTCAAGCTTCGTGAATTTCCAACCCTCGCGCACGTGATCAAGTTTGCGCAAGACCGTTCGAAATCAGAAGCACCGTCCGTTGCGAAGGAACCACCAGTGGCTCAGAAAGCACTGGAATTCTCGAAATCCGTAGTTTCAGCGCCAAAGCAGCGTCCGGCTCTCGCCAGCCTGGATGCTGCCAATCGGATTCCACGGCGCGTTCCAATTCCCGTCCCGCGCCCGCCTCTTTCCATCTGCAAGCCGACCGGTGTCGCGCTGACCCAAGGTCGCCGCGTTGTCATCATGCCGGACAAGACGGGTGTTGTTGCCGATGCTCTTTCAAAACTTCTCCAGACCAATGGCGTGGAAGTGCTCCGCATTCAAAGCGCCTCCGACGCTGACGCCTTGGCCGATCGTCTCCAGGGCTGGCTCAGTGCCGGTCCGGTGCACGGCATGTATTGGCTGCCTGCTCTTGATCCCGAGGGTGACATCCGTGGCATGGATCCCGCGATATGGCATGACGCGGTCCGTCTGCGTCTGAAGTCGCTTTATTCCATCATGCGCATCCTATTCGAGCAGATTGCGGCCTCGGGCACTTTCCTGGTTTCCGCGACTCGTCTGGGTGGCCAGCATGGTTACGACGAGGCGGGTGCCGCTGCTCCACTGGGAGGCGCGGTGGCGGGATTCACCAAGACCTATAAGCGGGAACGTCCCGAAGCGCTCGTCAAGGCAGTCGACTTCGGACTCGAAACTACTCCAGAAGACATTGCAAAATTCCTCGTCGACGAAACTCTCAGCGATACGGGAGCGATCGAAATTGGCTACAAGGACGGATTGCGTTGGACGGTCGGGCTCGAAGAGCAACCCGCTGCCGATGGCCAGTCTGGTTTGGCGCTCGATGAAAACACAGTCTTCGTCATTACTGGGGCCGCCGGAAGCATCGTGTCCGCCATCACCGCCGACTTGGCTGCCGCGTCGGGGGGCATCTTCTATCTGCTCGATGTCGTGCCTGAGCCGGATCCGAACAATCCCGACTTGAAGCGCTTTGCATCCGACAAAGATGGCTTGAAGCGCGAGCTGTTTGCCCGTATCCAGGCGCGCGGTGAGCGCGCCACCCCAGCGCTCGTCGAGAGGGAACTGGCCGCTCTCGAGCGTGCGCAGGCTGCGTGGGCTGCCATTGAAGCTGTACGCGCTGCTGGAGGCACTCCGTACTACTTCAGCGTCAATCTCACAAACACGGAAGCCGTTTCCAAAGTGATGGAACAGGTTCGCCGGCAACACGGACGTGTCGATGTCCTCCTGCACGCGGCTGGACTCGAGCGCAGCCGTTCGCTTGCGGATAAAGATCCCGCGGAATTCAACCTGGTCTTCGACGTGAAGTGTGACGGTTTCTTCAATCTGCTCCACGCGATCGGCGATATGCCGCTCGGCGCCACTGTCGCTTTCAGTTCCATTGCAGGCCGCTTCGGCAATCCTGGACAGACCGACTACAGTTCTGCCAACGACCTGCTTTGCAAGATCACGTCGAGTTTCCGGACCACTCGCCCGGCGATGCGCGGCATTGCAATTGACTGGACCGCGTGGGGCGGAATCGGCATGGCAACCCGCGGCTCGATCCCGAAAGTGATGGAAGCCGCCGGCATCGACATGCTGCCGCCGGATGCAGGTGTTCCTTTGATCCGCCGTGAACTCACCGCGGGAAACACGCGGGGCGAAATCGTGATCGCCCAGCGGCTGGGCGTTTTGCTGAAAGAGTGGGATGCAACGGGCGGCGTCGACGTCTCCGCCAGAACCATTGCCGCTGAACAAGGCCGGCATCCAGACGGCCCCATGATCGGCAAGATCGCGAGCATGGGCATTTACAGCGGTCTCACGATCGAGACCGTGCTTGATCCCAAGGTCCAGCCCTTCCTGCATGATCACCAGATCGACGGTACGCCCGTACTGCCGGGCGTCATGGGAATCGAAGCCTTCGCGGAAGCCGCCCAGCGGATCCTTCCGGGTTGGCACGTCCAGGCGATCGAAGACGTCGAGTTCCTTGCGCCCTTCAAGTTCTATCGCAACGAAGGGCGCACGCTGACAGTCGAAGCCACCATCCGCCCACGCGGCCAGGAAATCGTTGCCGACTGCAAATTGATCGGTCGCCGGTCGCTTCCGAACCAGGCCGAGCCGCAAGTCACGACGCACTTCACGGGTCGCGTGCGGCTCGCGAAAGGTCTACCTGAATTATTGAGAATGTCACCGCCGCCCTTGGCTGCTGGACTGACAATCGAGGCCGCACAGATCTATCGTCTCTACTTCCATGGACCGGCTTACCAGGTACTCGAAAAAGCCTGGTGGGATGGGAGCCGAATGATCGGGCTGTTGGCCAAGAACCTCCCCAGTAATCACCATCCCTCTGAACTGCCAATCTTGATGGAGCCGCGCTTGATCGAACTCTGCTTCCAGACCGCCGGACTCTGGGAGATGGGCGCACAAGATCGCATGGGATTGCCGAACCAGGTTCAGTGCGTCTCCTCGTTGAAGGTTCCGAATTCGCATGTCCGGGTTTATGCAGTAGTCACGCCCGATCCGGCCCGCGGCACCTTCGATGCCGAGGTCGTGGACGAGGATGGTCGCCGTTATGTGCATCTCGGCGGCTATCGCACGATTGCAATGCCCAGCGCCATCAATGCTGACCAGGTGACAACGTTGCACGCAATGTTGTCGCCGACACTGGTCGCAGCCTGAGGCGATCCACCGAAACTAGAGGATGCCTTCGATCGGAGATGTCATGAATCACGAGTTTCAGCGCGTGGCGATCATCAATCGGGGCGAAGCCGCGATGCGCTTCATTCACGCGGCCCGCGAACTCAATCAGGAACAGGACACCACCCTCCGTACCATCGCCTTATTTACTGACCCTGACCGGAATGCCATGTTCGTTCGTGAAGCCGACGAGAAAGTTTACCTTGGCTCCGCGAACGCCCTTGACCTGAACACGGGTCAATTCAAGAGTCGATATGTTGACTATGAGAGTCTCACTCAGGCGATGACATCGGCGCATGCTGATGCGGTGTGGGTAGGGTGGGGATTTGTTGCGGAACACGCCGCCTTCGCCGATCTTTGTCGCGAGATGGGCATCGTATTTATCGGCCCTGACGGCGACGTGATGCGGCGGGTCAGCGACAAGATTGCCTCAAAGCGTCTTGCGGAACAAGCCCAGATCCCAGTTGCCCCCTGGAGCGGAGGGTCGGTTGAAACGCTTCCTGAAGCTCTACACCATGCAACGACGATCGGCTATCCGCTGTTGATCAAAGCGGCTGCCGGCGGCGGGGGACGCGGGATTCGCGAAGTCCATTCTCCAGATCAATTGCCTCGAGCCTTTGACACAGCTCGTGCCGAAGCCTTCAAAGCTTTCGGAGATCCCACCATTTTCCTGGAGCGGCAGATCTCGGGGGCACACCACGTCGAAGTCCAGATCATTGCTGACCACTTCGGTACGACCTGGGCCGCCGGCGTGCGCGATTGCACCGTCCAACGGCGCCACCAGAAAGTCCTCGAAGAGGCGCCTTCTCCTTTGCTCAGCGCCGAGCAGGATTTGCTCTTGCGCGCGTCTGCTGTTCGACTTTGCCAGGCGGCAGGCTACCAGAATGCCGGTACGGTTGAGTTTCTGTGTGAACCCTCCGACAACCGGTTCTGGTTCATGGAAGTGAATACCCGTTTGCAGGTCGAACATCCGGTGACGGAATGCACCACCGGCATCGATCTGGTCAAGCTCCAGATCCACATTGCTCGCGGCGGCCGCCTGACGGGAGAAGCTCCCCGCACAACCGGCCATGCCATCGAAGTGCGCTTGAATGCAGAAGACCCTGAAAACGGCTTTGCTCCAGCGCCGGGAACGATCCAAAGGTTCCGAATGCTGACGGGGCCGGGCGTGCGCATCGACACCGGCGTGGCCGAAGGCGATTCCGTCGCGCCCGAATTCGACTCGATGATCGCAAAGATCATCGCCTACGGACAGACCCGCAAGGAGGCTCTATCACGCCTGCATCGCGCCCTGCGCGAGAGCGTAGTCGTGATCCAGGGAGGGACAAGTAACAAGCCATTTCTGCTCGAACTCCTGAGTCGCGAAGAGGTGCAACAGGGACAAGTCCACACCGGGTGGCTGGACGAATTGGCTGCCAATGGCAACCATCTCTCGCAACGTTATTCCCATGTTGCTCTGGCGCAGGCCGCCATCGAAGCCTACAACGCGGAACTGACGGTGGAGCGCGCGCAGTTCTATGCTTCGGCGGCCCGCGGACGTCCCCAGGTTCGAAGCGACATCGGTCGCAGCGTGGCTCTCCGGTACCGAGGCAATCCCTACTCCGTGAAGATCTGTCAGGTTGGTCCGAAGGGATATCGCCTGGAGCTTAATGGATCGTGCATCGACGCGGTGGTCGATCGGTTCGGCGAGTTCGAATATTGGCTTACTGCTTTCGGTCAGCATTTCCACATCGTGTCGGTGGCTCAGGCCCGGGATTATCGCATTGAAGTGAATGGTGTCTCCCACCGCGTCGAGCGGGACGATGGAGGTTTTGTACACGCTCCGTCCCCAGCCGTTGTGGTCTCGATCAATGTGCAACCCGGCGACATGGTGTCGGCCGGGGACCGATTAGCTGTCCTCGAAGCCATGAAAATGGAGATGCAGGTCGTTGCTCCCTTTTCCGGAAGGGTGCGGAAGGTGCTCACCATGTCGAATGTTCAAGTCGACACGGGCGCTCCCCTTCTGCAGATTGAGCCCGTCTCAGGAGTCGGTGCGGTAGCGGAAACGGCGCGCATAGATTTTGGCCTCAAGACCGCTGAGGATCGAACGAATGAAGTCAACCAGTCCAGTTGCCGCCGCAGCCTGGAAGATCTTCGTCAGCTCATGTTGGGTTTTGATATCGATCCGAAAGACAGCACCAAGCTGCTCACCCAGTGGGGCCAGACCTGCCCGGCAGACAGCGACGACATTCGGCAAGCGGAAGACGAGATCCTCAGCATATTTGTCGATGTGTGCACCTTATTCCAGCGGGAGCCCGAAGTGAACGAGGTGGCGAGCAGCCAGGAGCCAACCGCCGAAACCTATCTGTTTGCTTATCTGCGGATGCTCGATACACGCGGCGAGGGTCTTCCCACTATCTTTGTCAATTCGCTGAAGCGAGCACTCTCGCATTACGGCGTTGCCACTCTCGACCGCTCACCCCAACTGGAAGAAACTCTGTTGTGGATCTGCAAATCACATCAGCGGATAGAGCAGCAGATTGCCCCGATCATCGGAATTCTCGAGAGACGCCTGCAGCGCGCCGTAACTTTTGCTCCCCGCGTCGAGGAAAGCTTCAGGGCACTTCTCGACCGGATGATCTCCCTGACCAACGGGAATTTCGTGGCGCTTAGCGATCTCGCCCGTGAGGTTCGGTACCGCTATTTCGACCAGCCTCTGTTTGAGCGCGCCCGAAAGCAAGTCTACGAACAGGTAGAAGGCCATCTGGCATACCTGGCCGTCCATCCCGACGCAGCCGATCGCCACGAGCGATTGCGCGCCCTGGTTGAGTGTCCGCAGCCCCTGGTAACTCGCTTGTCTGGTCGCTTCGCGTCCGCGCATGCCGCCCTTCGAAAATCGATGTTGGAGGCGATTACCGGGCGCTACTACCGCATTCGTCCTCTAACCAGCCTGCATTCTCTTGAAGTCGATGGCCAGTGCTACGCCACCGCTGAGTACCTCTACGAAGGCAAGCACATCCACGTCTTCGCCACTCATTCCGAATACAGTCGTTTGGCTGAGGCCGTGGCGGCGATGGCCCTGCTCCTTGTGCGGGTTCCGCCGGCACACGACATTGTTTTGGACTTTTACACCTGGCACAACGGTGCGCTTGACGATGCGGAGGCCAAGCAGCAGGAGATCCAACAACTGCTCAGCCTGACTCCGTTTTCTCGTCCCAACCGGCGGATCGTAGTGACGGTTGCTGGTCCAGGACGTGGCGACGGGATCAGCGGAATGCTTCATTTCACCTATCGTCGGTCCGAGGCCGGCTATACCGAAGAGAAGTTATACCGCGGCCTGCATCCCATGATGGGGAAGAGACTCCATCTCTGGCGGCTTAGTAATTTCAACCTGGAACGGCTGCCCTCGGTCGAAGATGTTTATCTTCTCCACGCGGTGGGGCGCGACAACCCGAAGGATGTACGCCTGTTTGCCTGCGCCGAGGTGCGGGATGTGACAGCGGTGAGGGATCAAGCCGGCCGCGTCGTGCAGTTGCCTCACCTGGAACGCATGCTGGCGGAGACTCTGGCAAGCATCCGCCTGTATCAGTCGCGGCGCAGGCCGCAGGAGAGACTGCACTGGAACCGCATATTCCTTTATGTCTGGCCCCCTCTGAATTTAGGGCGCGATGAACTGGATTCGATTGTGCGCCGCCTTGCCCCATCCACCCAGGGCTTGGGATTGGAACAGGTGGTCTTGCGGGTTCGCATCCCGAATCCGGCAACCGGCGAATTGCGCGACATGATCGTTCGCATTTCCACTCCGGCCGGAACCGGAATGCTCATCACATTCCGACCCGCCGACAAGTTGCAACCCATGAAGCCGCTTGCGGAATACGAACAGAAAGTTGTCCGCATGCGCCAGCGCGGACTGATTTACCCGTACGAAATCATCCGCATGCTGACTCCTGCGCCACACGAAATTCGCGCCGAGTTCCCGCCGGGTGAATTCATCGAACACGACCTCGATGAGGACAATCACCTCGTTCCACTGCTTCGCCCTTACGGCTTGAACAAGGCGAACATCATCGTGGGAGTGATTCGCAACTTTACCGAGAAATATCCAGAGGGCATGACCCGGGTTCTGCTGCTCGGCGATCCCAGCAAGGACCTGGGCGCTATCGCCGAACCGGAATGCCGTCGCATTTTGGCGGCTTTGGATCTGGCGCAACAGATGCGCGTTCCGCTCGAATGGTTCCCGGTATCCGCCGGCGCCAAAATTTCTATGCAAAGCGGCGTGGAGAACATGGACTGGATCGCCCGTGTCCTGCGCCGGCTGATCGAGTTTACCCAGGCCGGATGTGAAGTCAATCTGCTCATCAACGGCATCAACGTCGGCGCTCAACCCTACTGGAACGCGGAAGCCACGATGCTGATGCACACTCGCGGAATCCTGGTCATGACGCCCAAGGCCGCCATGGTGCTGACCGGAAAGCGCGCGCTCGATTATTCTGGCAGCGTCTCCGCGGAAGACAACCAGGGAATTGGCGGGTATGACCGCATCATGGGCGTCAATGGTCAAGCGCAATACTGGGCGCACGACATCGATGAAGCCTGCCACATCCTGCTCCGCCATTACGATCACAGTTACATATTCCCCGGGGAACGCTTCCCGCGGAAGGCTGTGACGAGTGATCCGGTGAACCGCGACGTCCGCGACTATCCGCACCCGCTACATGGCGAAGACGGTTTCACGCGTATAGGCGACATCTTGTCCGACGAGACCAATCCTGGTAGGAAAAAAGCCTTCGACATTCGCACCGTGATGATGAGTGCCATCGATCAGGATCATGCGCCCCTGGAGCGCTGGGCCGGGATGCGGGCGGCCGAAACGACCGTCGTGTGGGATGCACACCTTGGAGGCTATCCGGTTTGTTTGATTGGAATCGAGTCGCGGCCGGTACCGCGCTTCGGATTCGTTCCTGCCGATGGTCCGGACCAGTGGTGCGCCGGCACACTGTTCCCGCAGTCCTCCAAGAAAGTTGCTCGCGCGATTAATGCGGCGAGCAACAATCGGCCGCTCGTGGTTTTGGCAAATTTGTCCGGATTCGATGGTTCTCCGGAATCGATGCGCAGGCTGCAACTGGAATACGGCGCGGAAATCGGCAGGTCGGTAGTGAACTTTAAAGGTCCCATCGTTTTCTGCGTGATTTCCCGCTATCACGGCGGAGCCTATGTCGTCTTTTCCCGCGCCCTGAACGAGCAGATTGAGGTGGCGGCGCTGGAGGGGACCTACGCTTCTGTCATCGGGGGAGCACCGGCTGCGGCAGTGGTCTTTGCCGGGGAAGTGGAGGCTCGCGCCAAGAAGGATCCGCGGCTGCAGGCCCTCACGGAGGCCATGACTAAGGCTTCCGGCGCCGAAAAAGCGCGTCTGCGGAAAGAGTGGGAGGATCTCTTCAAGATCGTCCATTCGGAAAAGCTAGGCGAGATGGCAGCCGAATTCGATCGCGTCCATAGCGTGCAACGCGCTCTCGATGTAGGTGCGCTGAATCGCATCATTCCTCCGGCGACCCTGCGCCCGTACCTGATCGATGCAATCACGCGTGGAATTGCTAAAGAAGAGGAAATGGCATTTACGAAGGCAGAAGAACAAGCAGCTTAGCGGCGAGGTCGTTCGCATGCGCGTTTACTGGTTGGAGCAAAAAGAAAAGGACGTGCCGTCCGACAACAATTGGCTGTCGCCGGCGGAAGTTGACTGCTTAGACAAATTGAAATTTGTGAAAAGACGCGCCGACTGGCGTCTCGGCCGATGGACAGCAAAGCGCGCCATCGTCGCCTGCTTGAACTGGCCGAGACATCCGCGAATCCTGGCCCGAATTGAAATCGTTGCATCTCCATCGGGAGCCCCTGAAGCTCGGCTGCCGCATCTGGCCACGCCGGTTACGATTTCCCTTAGCCATCGGGCAGGGATTGCAGTCTGTGCCGTCGCGACCGCTGGGGTCAAGCTGGGATGTGATTTGGAAATGATTGAGCATCGCAGCCCGGCGTTCGTAGCCGACTACTTCACTCCGCTGGAGCAGTCTTTGATATCGCGGGCAACCCCAACGGAGCAGCCGGCTCTTGTGACACTGCTCTGGAGCGCAAAAGAAAGTGTCCTGAAGGCTCTTCGCGAGGGCTTGCGACTGGACACTCGCAGTGTAATCGTCACCCCTGATGTCGGAGCGCCAGATATGTGCGGCTGGAGCCCACTTCACGCTTGCCATAGGGATGGGCAAGGCTTCCACGGTTGGTGGCGAACGAAGGAACGCATGATCTACACCGTGCTCGCCGATCCGAGGCCAGATTGTCCGATCCCATTGAAACAAGATGAGGGTATTCGGCCGGTTGACCAGCGCATGGATCTGCGGGGCGGAATGCATGTCAGCACGGAAGTATTCGCAATCGCAGCCCGATAGGTTTTGAAATGGCGGAACAACAGTTTGATTTCGATTTTATCGTTGTCGGGTCCGGCTTCGGAGGTAGCGTCTCCGCCCACCGCCTGACCGAAAAAGGCTACAAAGTCGCCGTTATGGAGATGGGCCGCCGCTGGACGCCTGACTCCCTGCCGCACAGCAGTTGGTCGATCCATCGCTGGTTCTGGCGACCACGGCTCGGGCTGCGCGGGTTTTTCAACATGCGCTTCTTTCGGCACGTGACCATCTTTCATGGCTGTGCCGTAGGCGGAGGATCCATCACCTACGCCTGCACTTTGCTAACGCCTCCGGACAAAGTTTGGGAAGCGGGATCGTGGACAGGCTTGGCCGATTGGAAAGCCGCCATGCCTCAGTACTACGCAACAGCCTCGTGCATGCTGGGCGCCACCGAAAACAAAATTCTAGGCCCCGCCGATCTGCTCTTAAAGCAAACTGCCGATGCCGTCGGATGTGGCTCTACCTTCTACGCTACCAAGGTAGGAATTTTTCAGGCTCAAGATGGAGAACCCGTTGACCGCACCGTGCCAGACCCATACTTCGGGGGAGAAGGGCCTCACCGAACCACGTGCCTTGCTTGCGGCGGTTGCATGATGGGTTGCCGATTTGGCGCCAAGAATACGCTCGATCTCGGTTACCTGTATCTGGCGGAAAAGCACGGCGCTCGAGTATTTCCCGAAACGCAGGTCGTTGACGTCAGGCCGCTGTTGGGTGTGAACGATGGCAGCGCCGGATACGAAGTCTTGACCCGGGCTTCCACCGCCTGGATCCGCCGCCATCCGCAGAAATTCACCTGCCGCGGAGTTGTGTTTTCCGCATCATCTCTGGGGACCATGGAGCTGCTCTTCCGCCTACGCGAGAAACATTCGCTGCCCTTCATAAGTTCGCAACTCGGGAAGCACGTGCGCACCAACTCCGAATCTCTGATTGGCGCGCGCATGCCGGGTTACGCCGAGGACCTCTCGCTCGGCATCGCCATTGGTTCGGGGGTTTACATCGACGAACATACCCACATCGAAGCGGTTCGCTACCCAAGCGGCTCCGACGCCATGGGCCTGCTCACAACTATCCTGACCAATGGGCGCCCGGGCCCGCGCCGGATTGCCCTGTGGTTGCGGAATGTTTTCGTTTCCATGCTCCGCCATCCCATCAAGACTCTGCGAGTCCTGCAGCCCCGCGGATGGGCACGGGAGTTTGTGATCCTGCTCTGCATGCAGGCCCTCGACAATCAGATCGAAATGCGCTGGCAACGTCCCTGGTTCTGGCCATTCCGCAAGTTCCTGGTCAGCTGGGGAGCTAAGGTTCCCACCTACATTCCGAAAGCCAACGAATTCGCCCAGAAATTCGCCCAACTTACCGGCGGATTTCCCATGAGCATGCTTCCCGAAATTCTCTTCGATATCCCCGGCACGGCCCATTGCATCGGAGGCTGCGTGATCGCCGACTCTTCGACCCACGGCGTCGTGGACGGACGCCATCGCGTGTTCAGCTACAAGAACATGTACATCTGTGACGGTTCGGTAGTAGCCGCGAACCTCGGCGTCAATCCCAGCCTGACAATTACTGCATTGGCGGAACGTGCGATGAGCTTTATCCCACCCGCGAGCACCACCACCTGGAGTGATTCAGCTGCTGTTGGTAGGTAGGAAAGGCACTTCTCTAGTTTTCGCGCAGGGCAGTCGCCCACGTCTGGCGGTCGTGCGGGAGCACCACGACTTCCTTTGATTGAGGTTCGATGGTGGTCCCATCTGCTTTGACGCAAGCAAGAACGTCTAGTCTGTTACGCCGACGCAGCGGACCTTGCCGAAGGACTTGGCATCAATCGATCCAGGAGCAATTCCTCACAGCGCATCCAGAGGCGCGTGGTATAGAGCAAAGCGGAGCACTGCAGCGTGACCCAATCCTTGGCCGACAAGGGAGAACGGAACGCATGACGATCGCTGCGCCAATGCCCCGCCAACTGGCGCGCGATCGCGAAACCAATGTTGCTGCTCATCCCGCCAATATCAGTCAGAATTCCATCCAGCGTGAACATGACCTTCGACAGCATGATCAGCGAGCCCGGGAATCGCACACTCTTCATGGCAAGCAATTCCAGCAGTCGCATCACATCCACCATGCTGGGCAAGTGCGCGGGCGGCAGTTCGTCGAAAAAGCGCCCGACGGTTTCAGAAACTACCTTGCCCCGAAGCGACGTAGCGCGAACGCGGCGCTGGCTGAGTGCCAGGACTTCATCGCATGCACCGACCCGATCGCGCAGGCCCACCATGGCAAACAGCAAAGTAAGATGCCGGCGCTGCTCGCGGCTCAACCGCTCACGCAAAGCCCAGTCGATAATCGTCAGTTCTCCTGTACGGTTGTCGTAAAGAAGATTGCCGGCATGCGGGTCGCCATGAAATATGACGTCTTGTTGAGAGGAAAAGAGAGGGTAGGCGACTAGCGCTTCAATCAGCTGTTCGGCAACCTGCCGGCGCCGTGCCGGCGGCAGGCGCACTGCCGCGTTCGTCACTTTGACCCCTCGTTCCTGTGTAAGGGCTGTGATTGTGCGTGTGCAGAGAGGTTGAATCAGGCGCGGTATGCGTACGCCGGACAAGTTGCGATAGAGGTTCCACGCCTCCAGCAGCGTCTTCTGCTCGCGCACAAAGTTGACTTCATGCCGCAGCAATCGGCGCACCTTTTTGAAGGTGTCTGGAATCAGGTGGGCGGGAAATCCATAGTTGTGGTGATGGTCCGAGAAGTATTCTGCCAGCCCCTGCAGGTAAGCCATGTCTTCGGCGAAATATTCGGGAATGTGCGGTTTCAGCACCTTGAACACGCCGCGCTCGCGTCGTGCACTCTCCGGATTCCGCCAGGTGAAGCGCAAAACAGCACTGACGCTAGCTTCCGACAACAGGGTGCCGTCGATCCTGACGTCGAATCGCTTGCACCGCGGTCCGAGCTCACGCTCGATGATGGCGACCATTTCTTCAGGATTTACATCTCGAATCCCGTTTTCCAGGCGAGCCAGCGCATTGCGCAAAGCCGGTCGCAGATGCCGGTTGCGTGCAATTACCTGCCCGAGCTTCTGCAATCCCGGCACCTTCGCGATCAGTCGCAGCAATCGGAATTCAGCCGAGGTGTTCTCCGGAAGCTCAAATTGTTCAAGGAGTTTTGGCGCCAGGCGTGCCGGAGACAGTCGAGCGACCACAAACATCATGGCATCCCGCACTGGTGGCCGCCATTTCAGATACGCTTCAGGCACCAGTCGGCTTACCGGGACGATCCCGTCGACGATCCACTCCGCCATCGCGTTGCGCATGGATTGCCCGGCAAGGCTACGCAGCACGGTTTCAATAGCGGCCACTCGTTCGGCGTGCGTGCCGGTTTTCGGCAGAAAGTGCGCAATGGCCGTGCGTAGTTGTTCTGGCTTGGACTGGCGAAAATCAAGAAGCGCAGATGGATCCGGCATGGGACCCTTCCCCTGCAAACTATAACTCCTCTGCAACAATCGTGCTGTGATTCGAGTCACCAAACACTGGTATTTTCGAGATCCTCCCCGATTGTCAACTCATGCGAATTGACAAGCGGGCGATGTCCAACGCGCTGAATCGCGAACACGCGCTCCCCCGATGTTTTTGTTGCGTATTTGCTGGCCCGCAATATTCGCTACGAAGTGGATCTGGTTGACCAACTGTTCAATTCCAGCGAAAAGAGGCTGGCCCGCATCCTTCTGATGTTGGCTCACTTTGGCAAAGAAGGCGTTCCGGAGAATGTGATTCCCAAGATCAGTCAGGAGACGCTTGCAGAGATGGTCGGAACCACTCGACCCAAAGTAAGCTTCTTTATGAACCGGTTCAGGAAATTGGGTTTTCATTCACTATGCCAGCGGCGAGAAACGCGGTCTGCAGGTACACAGTTCCTTGCAGTGTAGTGCTCCACGACTAGGTTCGTAGTAGCCAGCAGCTTGCATTGCTCACGCCGTGGGGAATCCGATCACGGACGTGTTCCGGGGCTGGTGCGGTGGGCTGATGGAAGGGCGGCGGTGATTTCGTAGCTTTGGTATTCGATGGTCAGAGAGGCCTGTCCACCCAATCTGATTGTGCTGGTGCTTCGGTTTACAAGGGGTAGCCAGAAACCATGGACTTTTGAGTAAACCTGCTCGATCTTGGTTTCTTTGGTCCAGAACGAGGGATTTTTTGCAGGCACCGCCTCCACCCGCATCACCGCAAAATCTTCTGCGTCGACCCAAATTCTCCCGCGGTACAGGAACTTGTTACTCCTCTGGGGCTCAACCGAAAGAATGTAGAACGAACCCGAGGGGCTACTCTCGTAACCGATGAGAGCAAAACGATAGTTGTCTGCGTTAAGCGCTACGCGGGTTTGATTTTCCTCGCCAAGAGCTTCTTTCTCACTCTGTAACAACTTCTTCAAAACCCGATCAATGAGGAGCTTGGAGCCGCTTTGCGAACGGATCGTGAACTCTTTCGTTCTGGGAGATTCGTACTTCATGTCCACCGACATCTCCGCACTTCTGGAACCAGCGAAGCCCCGATATTCGAGCCGATACAGCCGCACGCCCCGGTAGGCAGCCAGCGCCTGGGCACGCTGCCGGTTCATTTCCACCATCCTGGTCACAACTTCTTCCAGTTGAAGCGGGGCGCGCACCTTCAGTGCCCCTGCATCCGGGAGTTCAGTTACTGACATATGTCCCGTTCCCAGCGCGGTAAAGAGGGCGAGGAGTAGACTGGCGCACTGGAAGGAAATTCCCATCGATCGATCTGTTATCCTCACCTTAACGCTAACGATTTTTCAACTGTGTTCAATTTTGACCAGTTTTGTCGATATTGCATTGTGACAATTGCGTAAACCGCCCTTCCGATTTCGACAGTTTCAAGGCATCTAACGTCGGTTTCGTGCGCGCTTGGCGGATTGGCAGTGCCCATAGCCCAAGGAGGGCGAAAGCGTGCGTGTTCACCTCATCAATCCAAGTGATGTTTCGTTTGGGACCGCAGTCATTACGCCGCGCTGGTTGTATGTGCTGGCGGCGGCGACGCCCAGCAGCTTTGGCGACCCATGCCTCGTTGACGAGACGCTCGCAGCGGTGGATCTGGATCAGATTCAAGCCGGCGATGTGGTCGGCATCAGCGTCCACACGGCGAATGCTTTGCGCGGTTACAAAGTGGGTAGGTTAGCTCGAGAGCGCGGAGCTTATGTGGTATTTGGGGGAATTCACGCAACTCTGTACCCGCAAGAGGCGCATGAACTCGGGGGTGCGCATTCCGTGGTCAAGGGCGATGGCGACGTGGTGTGGTCCACTGTGCTGTCGGATTGTTTGAGTGGGAATCCGCGCTCCATTTACGAAGGGGGACGGATTGAGGCCTCCGAATTCGTGCCTGCGCGATGGGACCTGATCCCCAGAAAAAGCTACATGTGGGCCTCGGTTCAAACTGTTCGCGGATGCCCCAAGCATTGCTCCTTCTGCTCGGTCTGGAGAACCGATGGTCAGCGCCCGCGGCAACGTTCCTCCGATGTAGTCATCGAGGAGATCGTCCAACTCCGCCGACTGGGCTTCCGCTTCATCGCTCTCGCGGACGACAATTTCTATCCAGTTACTCTTACAGACCTTCGCTTGGCGGAGGAGCAGAAGAACACTGCGCGTCTAAACGAGCTCAAGACAATTCGCGCGGAGCGCTTTTCATTGATGGAGCGCCTCGCCCTACTGCCGCCCGACACGATTTTCTTTACCCAGATCACAATGGAAGCAGCGGAGGACCCGGAGTTCCTCAAAGCGATGCAGGCAGCCAATATCAAGGGGGCTCTTGTTGGAGTCGAATCCGTGACTCCCGAGGGCTTGAAAGATGTGTACAAGGAGTTCAACTGTGCGGGGGAAGAACTCGTAAAACGTCTCAGAACATTCCGCGAGAACGGGGTTTACGTGCTCGGTTCTTTCATCTTCGGCCTGCCCAGTGATCGCCCGGCGACGTTTGATGCGACTGCCGCGGCTGCCGTCAAGGCAGAAATTGCGTTCGCTCAATTCGTGATGATCACGCCGTATCCCGGAACCGTGGATTTCATCCGATGGGAAAAACAGATGGAGGCGGCGCCCGTGGAGGTGGCTGGCATTCCGATTACGCGCCGGTGGCTGATTCCGCAAGCGCTGCGTCCGAAGCTTTACTGGCCCCACCCGACCATGTCGCCGGAGGAAGTTCGCTCCCGCACCCAATCAGTGTGGGACGAATTTTATGGACTTAGGGTCATCTGGCAGCGCTCCCGGTTTATAAAATCAATGCGCGCTCGCCTCGCCTTCGTTCTAATTTCCAAGATCTACCGGCAGATGTATGCGGACACCGGAATCGCAACCGACAGCGCTCGCGTCTCCCGATCCGCAAGATGGGCGAGTCTGTTGGCCAAGCCCTGCCAGCGCTTGTTCGCAGGTTCACCGATGCCTCACCTGCAGGTTCCGAAGAGTTGGAGCCCGGCCTCCTCAGAATTTGTGGAGATAGGTTCGGCCAATGATTGAGTCTGCCTCAACGGTGAAAAATGCCCATGAAACTCTAGTAACAACGACGCCGACCCGTCTTCTGCTATACTGTTTTTGACGCTTTTGCCACGGTTTGCTCGTCACGCGGTGGTCACTATTTAGACCAGCTTCATCTCCGCCTTTCCTGCCCGCCGTTTAGTTAAAGCCAAATTTAAAACCAAGTGCAAGCGGCAGGGCAACTCTTGACGTGTGTCAGAGTGTGCGTGACACCAGCCTCTTCAGAAAGATAACAAAACTAGAATGTCCACCTTTACGGAACTGCCCCTGTCTTCTGCATTGCAGCGGAAGCTGGCAGCAGCTCAATTCACAAACCTTACACCCATTCAGGAACGTGCAATTCCCCCAGCCATAGAGGGCCGGGACGTCATCGCCACTGCCCAAACGGGCACTGGCAAGACCTTGGCGTTCCTAATTCCCTTGATTCAGATGTTGCAGCTGGAACCAGCCGGGAAGACAGTTGCCCTGGTTTTGCTTCCCACGCGTGAACTCGCCATGCAGGTTCACGAGCAATACGAGCAGCTGCGCAGCAAGGAGATGCCGAAAGCCGCCCTCGTCATCGGAGGCGTATCGGAAAGGTCTCAGATTAACGGCCTCCGCGCTGGTTCGGGACTGGTAATCGCCACGCCCGGACGTTTACAGGATCTGATGAACCGCAAGTTCGCGGACATGCGCCACATCAAGATGCTCGTTCTCGACGAGGCGGATCGCATGCTCGACATGGGATTCCTGCCCGCGATCCGACGCATTGTCTCGATTCTTCCGAAGCAACGCCAGACACTGTGTTTCTCAGCCACCTTGGAACAGTCGGTTGCTGGGCTGGTGAATGACTACATGCACGAACCGGTGCGGGTTGCTCTAGGCTCGGTGCTTAAGCCGGCCGAAAGCGTCCAGCTCAAGGCCTATGAAGTTCGTCCGGGAGAGAAGCTCGATTTGCTCCGCCGTTTGCTCGAGGCTGAAAAAGGGCAGACCCTGATCTTCACGCGCACCAAGCGTGGCGCGGACCGGCTGGCTCGGGAGCTCGTGCGGGACGGCATCAGCGCCGCCGTGATTCACGGGGATCGCTCACAGTCGCAGCGCAATGGAGCGTTGAGCGGATTTCAGGAGGGCAGATTCCAGGTGCTGGTCGCGACAGACATCGCATCCCGCGGCCTGCACGTTGACGATGTAGCCCACGTCATCAACTACGATGTACCCAAGATGGCGGAAGACTTCATCCATCGCGTGGGACGGACCGGACGCGCCGGATCCCAAGGACACGCTTCCACTCTTGTGGCCGGTGCAGAGGTAATGGAGTTGCGCCAGATCGAGCGCACTCTGAAGCTCAAAATAGAACGTGCCCAGATGGTCCCATCCACGTTTGAAGCACGACGCATCATTCAGAATACGCTTGCATCGCGGACGCTGACTGCTTTGCCAGGGGAAGTGTTCGTTTAATGCGAGGACGGACTTAATCGAGTGGGCTAGCGCGGCGAAGACCACTTATGCCGCGCCCGCCCTCGATTTGGATCGGTACTATTCAAAAGGCTTCTTGTCCACCGAAGATGGCCCTAGCGAGCCGGGCTGATCGGATCCCATATCGAACATGGCCGCCTGGGCTGCCGCGTGTTCCTGCAACTCAGCCATCTCATCAACGCTGCCTTCCGCGGGCTTTTCCTGCTTTCGTTGATTCCTGCGCTCGGCCTTATCTCGCTGTTTCTGCTGCCGAGTCTGTTCTTTGCGCCGTTTCTCGAACGTTGATCCGCCTCGTGCCATAACCTGTCTCCCGAATTGTTTTTTGTTGATCTCTGGCCTTTAATGTTGCTAGGCCTCCCTTAATTGTTTCAGCACAAAAGCTACCACCGCGGTTCGCGGGGCTGGCGAGCGTGGCCGCGATAGTCGTCGCGTCCGCCCCGGCCGCCTCCGCCACCAAAACGCTGGCCACCCGACTTTGGCCGATCCGTCTTAGGCTTGGCTTCGTTGATAGTCAAGGTGCGGCCGCCAAGGTCGGTTCCGTTCAACGCCGCAATCGCCTTATCAGCGGCGCTGGCGTCGGTCATTTCGACAAACGCGAAACCTCGCGAGCGTCCAGTATCCCGATCGGTCACCATGCTGACTTTGTCTACGGAGCCGTGGGCCTCGAAAAGGTTTCGCAGCTCAGATTCAGTCGTGCTGTGCGGCAAGTTCCCAACATACAGATTTTTCATTGCATATCCTTTCGTAACAAGTCATCCAGAGTTCGGGCTTCGGCTGTCCTAGCCTGCCGTGGACTGAGATCGCGTGGGGGTGTGGGCCGGTTCCGTATCGCTTGTGTCCGGGCGTTAGAGGCCGAGCGAACAGCGGAGATTCGCCGCGACGCTTCCAGAATTCCCCAGCGCTGCGGCATATCGTTGACCTCGGTGGAAACTGGTGCCGGCACATCCCCGACCGGGATGGCTTCCTCATTTTGGTCGGTAGCGTTCGCGCTCGGCGAATGCGAGAGGTATTCCGGCTTTCCCACCAGGAATGCAAATCGCTGGCTGGGTGCGGCCGCGCGGATATCGTCACAAAATTTGTCGCGGTGGCCTTGGTTGTTGTGGGTGTTGACCAGGACAAGATCGTACAAGTCGACCTTCCACCAGGAACGGGCCTCGGTGATGTCTGCGGCAGAATCGACCTCGATGCCGACTTTTCTCATGATCTCCGCGCGTAGTTCACGCTTGTGCGCAGAAGTATCCAGCAGGAGCACTCGCTTCTTTTTTAGGGGCTCGGAGAGGGAACCGGAAAGAGGCGAGGCGAATGTGATGGCGGTCATTCTCCCACCGCTTTCGGCGTTTTTCCGGTTGCAGAGCTTCCGGTCTTGGGTTGGTTCGGGGCGAGTTTCAGAAGCTCCCGGATGCGTGCCCGCTTCGCGATCTTGTGCTTGCGTTCCCGGTGAAATCTGGACTTGTCGCCATTGATGGAAGACATAAAGGATTCCCCTTCTCCGAGCGCCTAACGAGCCGCTACGGTTGCCGCCAGTGTTGCGGCCATATTGCTTAAGTGGCTCTGTATTGGGAAGAGATGGAGCGAGTTTTCGGAGAAGAATTGCTGCTGCAAACACGCCTCTCGATCTCTCAATCGTCGAAGGCGCAAAGTGCTATTGCTGACGTGTCTTCGAGGTTAAGTGGCTTTAGTATACCCTGTTTGTTCGTATTTTGGTGAACAGCCGAGTGACGGAGCTGTCTCCCATCCCATTCAGCGTTGGCTGGCTATGTTCATGGTTCCATGCGCGTGTGCGGCGAATCTGCTTGCCAATTCTGCGTTGTCCGCATACGATTGTTGTGTGCGTTAGACCGAATCGGTCGTGAGCAGCTCTTGCCTCAACAGCCAGTAACCTGCGCAATTTCTTCCGACTCCCTCCAGCGTAACTCTACAAAAGGAAACAAAACAAGTATATGGAGCAAGGAACAGTAAAGTGGTTCAATGACGCCAAAGGCTATGGATTTATCAGCCGTCAAAATGGCGAAGATGTTTTTGTGCACTTCTCGGCGATCCAGGCGGGTGGTTTCAAGAGCCTGCAGGAAGGCCAGACCGTACAATTCTCCGTGACCAAGGGACCGAAGGGCTGGCAGGCCGAAAACGTTCAGGCGATCTAAGCCGACGAGTCATTTCAGAAGGCGATTTCTATCGAGAGGTCGCCTTTTCTGGTTTTTGCTCGCATTCTAGATTAATGTTAAATGGACTCTCTGTGACCCGCGACGACTCCAGCGCCTCCTATGCCATCATTCGTCACAACATCCGCACTTTCCGGTCGGCTGGCGTGGTGAGTGTAGTAAAGGGCAAGCAGAATGCCGAGTCCCAGGTGAAGAAGTTCGAGGAGTCGCAAAACCCTTCAGACCGTCACGAAGGCTGGCGTTACTTCATCGAGAAATCCACTCTCAAGGCGGGTACGGATCCCACTGCAGCTACCCATCAGCGCCAGGCTGAATTGGAATTGCGAGAATCAAAAGCAACTGAGGAACTCAATCCTTCGAACGACTCATCCCCAGACCCTGACCAATAGAAATCACAGATTTATGCAACCACAGTTCGATGGAACATGAACTGTAGACGCCTGCCGCCTCTTATCATGGTGACTTCAGGGGGAGGCTATGATCACGCTGTCGATTCGTTACACAATCAATCCCAACAAGTTGAATGACTTCAGAAATTACGTGGAGTCGGAACAAGAGCCAATCCGTAGAAGCGGAGGCCGAATCCTCGGGTATTTTCTTCCGACTGACTTCGCCGGATCTACCAGCGAAGCACTGGGCCTAATCGACCTGCCTACGCTCGCAGCCTACGAGCAATATCGGGAGACTTTAGCGAATGACTCGGACCACAAAAAGAACGTTGCACGTCTGGAGCAAAGTGGCGCCGTGCTGTCCATGAACCGTTCGATTATTGAGCGCGTCTGAGTAACTTCGAACGGGGAGGAGCCGCAAGGTCCCGCCCCAAAGAAAGTCGCGAAGCGGCGACAGATAGTAGCCCAGCGCGGGAGCGCTGGTAAAAGCTGCTTGTATTGCAACCCGAATGAACGAGGCTTAGGCTGCCATCTGCAATCCCAGAACTTCCTGGTACAGTTCCACAATGCGATCGCGCCGGGCTTCGTATTCGCGCAACTCCGGCTCACTCACCACGCCAAAAACCTGCTTTTCAAGTGAGGAGAGCTGCAGGTCGAGTAAGGCCACCAATTCGTTTTTGGGGTTTGGGGATGTCATAACTCAGTCTAGCAATGCGGACAGCGATGTCCATCCACCCGATGCCCTAAGGCTTCCGGTCGAGAGATATATCCTTCGGCGTTGCAGACGTTCCTTTCCTCGGGTTGTATGTTCTAAGAAAACATGGAATAGCGCAATAAAAGGGCATTTACCGTCGTCCGAACTACACTCAGTTTGGAGGCAAGAACCGGGGTGCGGGCGATTTCATGTCGGCATAAGCTTGTGAGATGAGAGCCGCGACAGGCCTGACAAAAAACGTCCCTCCTACCAAATACATCCAGCCGGCAGCGCAGATTCCGGAGTTTGACTGGCAGATTGTTGCCCACGACCTTGACGCTTTTGGCTGCGCCCGCCTCGAAAACCTCCTAACTCCCGACGAGTGTCGGGAAACGGCATTGCAGTATGCGAACGAGGCCGCGTTTCGAAGCCGGGTGGTCATGGCGCGCCACGGTTTTGGCAAAGGTGAATACAAATATTTCAGATATCCGCTGCCTGTTCTCGTGGAGCACCTGCGCACCGGACTTTATCCGGAACTCGCGGCCATCGCTAATCGCTGGAACGAAGCTATGAAAATCGATGTGCAATATCCTACACAGCATCAGGATTTCCTGAACCGATGTCACTCTGCCGGTCAGGACAAGCCGACGCCTTTACTCCTGCAGTATGGCGTCGGGGACTTTAACTGCCTGCATCAGGACTTATATGGGGAGCACGTCTTCCCGATCCAGGTAGCCATCCTGTTATCAGAGCCGGGAACAGATTTTGGTGGTGGAGAATTCGTGCTCACCGAGCAGCGACCGCGAATGCAATCCCGGGTTGAGGTCGTGCCGCTCCGTCAAGGAGACGCCGTAGCCTTCTCCGTTCATCACCGCCCTGTGCAGGGCACAAGAGGAACATATCGTGTCAATATGCGGCATGGCGTGAGTCGTCTGCGTTCCGGCCAACGTTACACACTCGGTATCATTTTTCACGATGCGAAGTAGAATTAAGCGAAGAAGATGCGCAACGAAAGAGACCTGACCTGCGAGCTGTTCGAAGATGCATCGGCGGTTGTGAAATCCAAGGAAAGCTTGGCTCCCGGCGCATTTCTCCTGCGGAATTTCGCGCGGCCCGAAGAGACAAAAATAGTGTCAGCGCTACACGCCGTGATTGCACAGGCGCCACTTCGCCATATGGTAACGCCCGGCGGCTATCGCATGTCGGTCGCGATGACAAACTGCGGGTCGTTGGGCTGGATCACAGATCGCAGCGGCTACCGCTACGATGCGACCGATCCGGAAAGTGGCCAGCCCTGGCCGAAGATGCCGGAAGAATTTCTCAACCTGGCGATGACGGCGGCAGCCGAGGCCGGGTTCCCCCCATTTCGTCCTGATGCCTGCCTCGTCAACCGTTACGAGCCAGGCACCAAGTTGTCCTTGCATCAGGACAAGGACGAGAGGGACTTCGCGCAGCCCATCGTCTCTGTCTCACTGGGAATCCCAGCAACCTTCTTATTTGGTGGCGAGAGTCGCGCGGACAAGACCCAGCGAGTGCTTCTTCACCACGGCGATGTCGTGGTCTGGGGTGGCCCAGCCAGGCTTCGCTATCACGGGGTGCTACCACTGAAAATGGCGGTTCATCCCGCGTTCGGGCAGGCGAGGATGAATTTGACGTTTCGGAAGGCGTAGATTCCGCAACTAGCCTTCGTCGTCCGGCGGACCGGCCGCTCCGGCCAGGTCCTGCGGTTTGATTCTTTCCACGTTGAATTTCGCCGCGCGGTCGCGCATGGTTTTCAGGACTTCTTCCAGCGGCGGCGGCTCGTCCTTGATCCAGCGCAGCGGGTTGATGCGCGCCACCACAAACGCCCTCAGATACGGACTCACTAAGCCGCGTTCTTTCAGTTTCTTCACCGCCGCCGCCACCTTTTCCTCGAGGTCCAGCACCAGCGTGGCACGCTTTTCATGATCCTTGATCGCACTCCGCAATGATTCGTCGGTGAAGGACTCCAGCCGGCGCAGGATCGAGTGATAAGCGCCACCTCCGAAGCGAGGCACGCGCTCGTAGCAAATTCCCAGGGTGACCAGTGCCGCTTCATCGAGGTAATAGGAGAAGCTGGATTCCGGTCGCGACGCATCTTCGTCCAGCAATCCGCGGTAGATGCGGATCACCTCGAGTGACCGCTCCTTAAGATTGTGGGCCTTCTCGGTATTGAGTGCGAGAATCTGCCAAGCCACTTCGCGATCACCAACAATCAGAACCGTAATGGACTTGGCGCCAAGCCGTTGCATGGCGGCAAGTCGATGGCGCCCATTGGGCGTCCAGAAACCGCCCTTGGGTGCGGTCACGGCAATGACCGGATCAAGGAATCGTCCCGTCTTGTTGATGACGTCGGCTAGACGTTTGTGATGAGTGTCGGAAAGATCTCGCTGAAATGGAGTCGGCTCCACGGCGTCAATTGGAAGGATGCTAAGCAGCAGCGGATGTCCGCCAAGGGGATCCTTGTACGAACCGATCACGCAGCCGCCGGCTTTCTCGACGGCTGCGGCCAGTTCCTCAACGACGCCGCTGCGTTCCTCGATGAGGCACTCAGTGGCTTGCAGCCCCTTGGTGCCTGCCTTGGCTTTGCGGGGACGCTTACGGGCGGGTGCACGCTTGACCATAGATCAAAGAGTCTAGCGTAATTGCAGGGACCTGCGCATTGAGCCAGATCGCTGAACCTTGTGGTGGTCTGCTCGCGCTTCGACTGCTAGATTGGATGTGCTGTTTTCGGTTTGATTAGAGGAAGTGGTGGCGGGGCCCCATGAGTGCGTACGAAAAACAGGACGAGGATCGTACCGTAGGGGAGCGGATCGCGGAAGTGATGCGCGCCCACGAAGCAGTTGCCGGGAAAAAAGCTAGCCAGCAGGACCTTCAGAAGCTCAAAGCGGCTGCGGAACGCCTGGAGCAGTTGCTCGCAGATGCGGCCGGCGCCGAGAAGGATGATCTCGAAAAGGCAGCATCGCGGCTGGATCAGCTGCTAAAGGATCTCGGAGCAGGGAAGGACGTCGCGCCAGGATTTCGAGTGCGGCGAGAACGGTGAGCCGAGTAGATATTATTTTCCCTTTCTTTTTACCTCACTTCTGGAGAACAACAGCGCAGAATGTCTCGCCTCTTGGCTGGCACGACTGCAAGGACCGTCATCATGCCGTCTTCTTCTTCAATTTCTCCACCAGAGCGCGCAGCGTTGCCTGCGTCCCGGGAGTCCACCAGTTCGCAATGACGGTTTCCAGTTCCGTCTCCATGCCCGACTCGAACAGACGAACCATATCCGCCCGCGCTTGGTGTCTCGTCAGTGCCATAGCTTCCGATGGCAGGGCAAGCATTCGTGTACACCAATCCTGCGCGCGGGCCACAACTTCCTCGAGCGGCGCCAATTCATCCACCAGCCCAACATCCATGGCCTCTTTAGGCGAGATCAACGTTCCACTCACTCCCAGGTGTTCAGCACGACGCGATCCCACCAAACGTCGCAGACCACCTAGAATGACGGGCGGGAGTGGTATCCCGACCTGCACTTCATTTAACCCGACCTTGTAATCACCCTCCGCCATCACGCGCCAGTCGCAAAACAGCGCCAAGACGGTACCGCCCGCGGGAGCATGTCCGGTGATCGCCGCGACCAGCGGGATCGGACTGGAAGCAATGGCCTCAAGCACCGCATAAAGTTCGCGCCAAAGCTGCGCGATTGCCGGAGCATCCAACGTCACAAGGAGTGGGACGTCAAGCCCAGCGGAGAATCTGCCGGGAAGTCCAGAAAGAATTAGTGCCCGCACCCCGTCCCGGGGTGCTTGTTCGATCGCTTGCCGCAAGCTGGACAAAAGTTCACCGGTGAGGGCGTTGACAGGCGGGCGGTTCAACCGCAGTTCCCGTACGTCGCCGTGGTTAAAAGAGAGGATCATCCACAAAGTTTAGACGAGATTGAAAAGTATTTGTCACTGTGCGATTCCGCTTGAAAGATCACGACCACCTGAGAGAAAAATGCGCTGCACGGGAACCTCGTAGACGTTTTTATTTTATCGTTGCAGCTCAGCCCGGAGGGAAGTCATGAGGACGGCCAGTACCGTGGTTGCAGGATCATCATCGCCGCGCGCCATTTTGTGGGCAGGCCTCATCGCCGGCACCCTCGATATTACGGCTGCGTTCATCGTGTATGGATTCTTTGGCGCCACTCCCCTTCGAATTTTGCAGGGCATCGCCGCCGGACTCTTGGGTCCTCGGTCTTACGACGGAGGCTTGGGAACTGCCGTCCTCGGACTGTTTTGTCACTTCCTCATCGCGTTCGGCGCGGCCTCAGTGTATTTCCTCCTGAGCCGCGAAATGCCTTTTCTCCTGCGGCAGTATGTCGTGGCGGGCGTGCTGTATGGAATTGCGGTGTACTTCTTCATGGGCCGTGTCGTCATACCGCTGTCACACGCGCGAAGGGGCCCCTTCTCGTTGAAGATGATGATCATCGGCATCGTGATCCACATCTTCTGTGTGGGTTTGCCAATCTCGACCACAATAAAGCGTTTCTCCACTAGCGGATCCCGTATTTCTCCGTGAGAAAAATCCGCAGGCTCTTCGGCAACGCGCGCCCGAGTTCTTGCCACGTAAGAAGTTTGCAGGCCGTTCGCAGTTCTGCAGCCTGCACGCATCTAATCACCGCGTACCATCTCTCAATCAGATCGACCCGCCGCGCGTCCAGCAACACGCAGAACGATGCTTGCCGATCATGAGCTGCCAGAACGTTACGTATCAGCTGGTACGAATTGTAGTGATGCTCCGACTGCGGAAGAGCATCTTCGTCGAAGACCGCAAGTAAATCACGATATCGGAGTACCTTAGCTTTCTCGGCTCGCTGAAAATCACTCTCCGTCAATTTTGCTTCGACCAGAAGATTGCCGATCTGCATGTCGACTTCTGTGGAGTCGAACCGGCCACTGAGCAGCGGCACGTGCACCCGCAGCCCGAAGCGAGGACGGGCCTTCCGCTCGATTCCAAGAAGTTGCGCGACAGCTTCACTCCGCAAAACTGCCGGATGGCAAAAAACGTTCATCAGTAGCGCATCGGAGCTCATGCAGGAGTCGAGCTCCGCCCGCGGCCCTGCCGTCGGTGCGGGTAATGACCGGCGTGCCGTGGTGTGAACTTTTCCCAATCGCGCGTTCCAGTCGGAGTGGGAACGAATTCCTTCGTAACTGGTTGGGTGGAAGTTGCCATGCAGCCGAGCGCCAAACGGCTCGAAGCACACTACCGATTGCTCTCCGTAGGTCAAGGAGTGCGGCAGTTGCTTGGCCAGCGCATATTTCCTCGCTCGTTCCGCCAACTCAGCCCGAAGCATCGCGCAGCCGCCCACGCCCGGCATTGTAGCGAAGAAAAAGCGAAGAAAGCAAGGCGGCCACCAACTACCGCAAAACGGTCGCCTAAGTGTCGCGCTGAGTGAATTGCCCGAATCCGTTTATGATGAATCAGTCTGTAAGCACCGATCAGTTCCCAACGACCCGTCTAGGGGAATACTGCGCAATGATCATTAACTTTGCCGAGCGGGCGCACAATCACAACTGGGAACTCGACCCGGTCACGCGCTCGCTGCTCGACACCGATTTCTACAAGCTTCTGATGCTGCAATTCATCTGGAAGCATTACCCGAAGACGGAAGTTTCATTCGCGTTGTCCAACCGCGCATCCTCGGTCCGCTTGGCTGACATGGTCCCCCTCGAGGAAATAGAAGCTCAGATGGAGCACGCTCGCAGCCTGCGCTTCCGCCGGTCGGAACTGGTGTGGCTGGCGGGCAACACGTTCTACGGGCGTCGCGGCATTTTCACGCCCGATTTTCTGACCTGGCTCGAAGAAGACTTC
The DNA here is from genome assembly GCA_963765755.1 of uncultured Acidobacteriota bacterium. Classification (GTDB taxonomy): domain Bacteria; phylum Acidobacteriota; class Terriglobia; order Terriglobales; family Acidobacteriaceae; genus Gp1-AA133. Next base: position 55,233 of record CAVXXV010000004.1, read on the forward strand.
CGGCTATCCGACTACAAGCTATCTGTGAAGGACGGCCAACTTCAAATGCAGTTCATGGGCGTCTGGCCAGAGACCACGATGTGGGAACTGTACGCGCTATCTATCGTCAATGAATTGAAGACGCGCGCCAGCCTGAAGAAACTCAGCGAGTTCGGACTCGACATTCTGTATGCGCGTGCCAAGACCAGGTTGTGGGGAAAGATTGAACGGCTCCGTGGAGTGCCCGGCCTGAAGGTCGCAGATTTCGGCACCCGCCGTCGGCACAGTTTTCTGTGGCAGGAATACGTAGTCGATGCGATGGCTGCCAATCTAGGCCCCGCCTTCACCGGTACCTCGAACGCTTTTCTCGCTCACAAGCATGACCTCGAAGCGATCGGCACCAACGCGCACGAGATTCCCATGGTGCTCGCCGCGCTGGCCGGCGACGACCAGGAGATGAAAGCGTCGCAGTATCGCGTGCTGGAATTGTGGCAGGGAACCTACGATGGTGCGCTCCTCATCATGTTGCCGGACACCTACGGAACTACCCAGTTCCTCGAAAACGCGCCCGAATGGGCCGCCGATTGGACCGGCCAGCGCGTCGACAGCAAAGACCCGTACGTCGCAGGCGACGAATACATCCGCTGGCTCGATCAACACCGGCGAAATCCGAAAGACAAATTACTGATCGCGTCCGACGGCTTGGACGTCGACGACATTCTCGGCCTGCATGCTTATTTTTCGGGAACGCTGCAGGCTGGTACAACGGTCGCCGACTTCCGCTCCGCCGCCGATTTCGGAGACCTGCGCAAGTGGATTCCCGGACGCCGCATCCGTTTCAGTGCCGGCTGGGGCACGCTGTTAACCAACGATTTTCGCGGTTGCGATCCCGATAGCGGCATTGGTTTTGATCCGCTGAGCCTGATCTGCAAAGTGCACGAAGTGGAAGGCCGGCCCGCCGTGAAGTTGTCGGACAATTATGCGAAGGCAATAGGACCGCCCTCGGAAATAGAACGCTACCGCCGCGTTTTCGGAACAGTAGGCGTGGCCAACGTGCCGGTACTCGTCTGACCCGCATGGTTTCGCGTCCGCCCATATCAAAAATCACTCTCTCGCATCATCATCTCTTGCACTGTCATCTTTCGCGAAGCGTAGGCCCTCTACACTCCTTTGCGTCATCTAAGCCCCGGATAACATCAAACATGCAGCTGCCAATTCCCTCGAGTCCCGGAGGAAGCCATGTCGATTCGACCCGTCAAGCGCATGATCAAGTCCAAGCCAACCATGGAGGGGGCGGGCGTTCACCTGCGCCGCGCGTTTGGCTTTGGAAGCACCTCGGAATTCGATCCCTTTCTTCTGCTCGACGATTTCCGAAATGACGTTCCGGAAGATTACCGCGCCGGGTTCCCCTGGCACCCGCACCGCGGTATTGAGACGATCACCTACGTCCTCGCAGGCAAGGTCGAGCACGGCGACAGCATGGGCAACCACGGAGCCATCGCCGCCGGGGATGTGCAGTGGATGACAGCCGGCCGCGGCATCATCCACCAGGAGATGCCGAAGGGCGACGCCGCCGGCCGAATGCACGGCTTCCAGCTGTGGGCAAATCTCCCAGCCAATCTGAAAATGACCACGCCACGTTATCAGGAGGTCAAAACCGCGGACATCCCCGAGGTCACCGACGACGACGGAACGCACGTGCGAGTCGTATGCGGAAATTTCTGGGGCAAGAGCGGCCCGGTCGATGGCATCGCCGCCGATCCCATTTATCTCGACATCTCGGTCGCTCCTGGACGAAGAAAGTCTCTCCCAGTGGAAACCACGCGGCACGCATTCGCCTACGTCTTTGCCGGGGCAGGGAAGTTCTGCAACGCCTCCGGACCGCTGGCAGTGCCAACCGAGGCCGTCGAGTGGGCCGACACCAAGCCACCTTCCGAAGCGGACAATCGCTCACTCATTCTTTTCGATCGCGGGGACGAAGTCACTGTTCAGGCAGGCGACGACGGCATCCGCTTCCTGCTGGTCTCCGGCAAGCCGCTCGAAGAGCCGGTAGCCTGGTATGGACCGATCGTGATGAACACGCAGGCCGAGCTCCGCCAGGCCTTCGAAGAACTCGAGCAAGGCAAGTTTCTAAAATAGTCCGTGCTGTAACCGCCCCGAAATCTCGTCAACCCGAGCAAAGTAAGGCGACAGCCGAACAGAGTCGACGGACTTGCGTCTGCTCACTGCGCTGCGGATTGTCGTCTGGCAATTCTCAAACAAGAAACTGGAAACTGTTCCTAAAACCCATACTTCGCTACCACGGCCTTGCCCGTCTTCGAAATCACCGCCAACGCGGCATGCTGTCCCGGAAGGTTGAGCTTTACCACGACCCCCGTCGCCTTGTCTCGCAGATCGATCGTCGTGTCATCCGCACTCTCCGAACTCATGATGTAAAAAACAGAGTCCTCCAGTGCAATCGGAAAGATCAATGCTCCCGGCGATACCGGCGCCTGCAGGTCGTACATCGAGGCCACGCCGACTTGTCCGGCTACATAGTGATAAACAGCCGCTGCCGCATCCGTTCCCTCAGCCAGTTCCACCGGATATGCAGTCCAGTAAACTCGCCCCTTGCCGTACGGTATCTCCTTCAGCGTCGATCCATCGGCAAAGCGGACGGCCTCCACCAGGTTTTGCATCTGCTGATCGAACGACATCGGAATGCTCTGACCGCCTGCAGTTAGCACCGCATTGTGAAACATCAGCGGCTCGACCTCCGCCCCGACTTTCAATGCCGCACCACGCCCCACCAAATGCCAATGCTCATCGCGATCCACGGGACCCGTGATCAGCAAGTTCCCGCCATCATTCGCATACTTCAGCAATGTCTGCCACGCCGTCTCGGTCAGGGCCTGCGCGGAGGGCAGGATGGCTAGCCTCGGCCGGCCCAGTTTCGCAAGCTGGTTTTCCGCGATTGCATATAAAGTCAGGTGATTGTGATATGCAAGCGCGCGCACTGCCTTGCGCTGCGCTTCCAGTTGCAAGTCACCCAGCACGGAGAATTGCGCAGCCTGCGACGTGATCACCGCAATACCCGGCATCTCTGGATTTCGCAAGTGTTTGTCGAGCGATGGAGCAAAGGCCGCCAGCGCGCGCATCACTGTAGCCTCCGGCTTCTCCGTTCCATCCGGACGGATCAACCCGATGGGCGTCTCGTTACTCTCCGTCATGTAGGAATTCGTATTCCACAGCCATTCGATCGCGCCCGCCCCCTGCGCAAACGCAGCCGCCACCTTGCGCTCGAGCAACGAAGCTTCATGCTCGGGATCACGCCGCGCGATTTCATCCAGATTCAGTTCACGCTGCAGTCCCGTCTCCTGAATAAGCATTGCCTCGCCCGGTTGCTTGGCGAGTAACGAGTCCCACAGAACGTAATCGTTCTGCCACCACGAGTGATTGGTCGTGAAGTCGACAAACTGGCCCCAATATGCGGGAGAGAGTCGGTCCTGAATTCCTCCTTCGTCCTGGCCGATGGTGACCAGTTGAGCAGACCCGCTGGCGCGCACGGCATCGCGCATCGTCCGTACCCAGTTCGCAAACACATCCTGCGCAAACAGAAAGAAGTCATAAACCTTGAGCGAGTTTCGTCCAACGTAAGCACCGCGTTGCGTAAATTCAATCTCCTCAGGCAAGGGAATCGTTCCCTCGAGGGCACTCACCGGCAGATTCCAGGCCGCGGCCAGCGCAGCTCGATCGTGGTAGCGCTTGCTCAGCCATTCATTCCACGCGGTCAACTCGAGCGGATCTCCGTTGGGACGCATCGTCCACAGGTGCTGGGAGATGCTGGGCTCATTAATGAAGTCCCAGGCAAGAAAGGGCACATCATGGAAGCGGGCCACCACCGAGGAAATCAACGTCCGCTGACGCCGCACCGCCTCAGGATCGAGATACGGATTCACTCCACCCAATACTTCCGGTAGAAATGCAAAGAAGTTGAACTGCACCGGCAGACCGTTCTTGCGCGCAGTCATCAGGTATGCCTCAAGCGTGCGCAGTGTCCGGTCGTAGGGCTCGCCGTTCTCGTTGCAGAATTTGTCCCACCCCGTCCACCAGCCTGTGCGGATCATGTTGAGACCGGCAGCGTGAATCTGCCCGAGTTCCTGGTTCCACAAATAAACGTTGGGATACTCGAAGTACAGCCGCTGCGCCTCGCTCGACATGTAAGTGGTACCGAGCACGGCAAAAGCCTTGCCATCGCGTTCAAAATAATTCTGGTTCACGGTAAGGCGCGGTCCGGAACGCAGGTAGGCTTCATCGCGAATCCAGAAGCCCGAGTGATAGCGCGCACGAACCGTAGATCCTTCCATGAGCTGCGCGTCCAACGTGTAAAGACCTTTGCCACTGGGCGCGGGAAGCAGAATGGGATCGGTTGCTGGAATCGTCGCGGAAACCTCCGAGCGTTGCCCAGGTTGACCTTCTGGGAAGGTCGCGATCTTTACCGTCAGTGGACCGGAAGAAGGATGAGCTGCATGCCACATCACGCCCAGTTCAATGGGCTCGCCTGGCAGGTACAGTGGCAGGGCGGGACGAACTGCGAACTCCTCGCTACCAGGAATCGCGCGCGCGGCCAAAGCGGCAATAATCTCGCCGGCATGAGCTGAGAAATCAGAAGACAGATCCGCATTGACAAAAATCCATCGCCCGCCGTTGAAGCCATTGCGCAAATGGTCGACCTCAATCACGGGAGCCGCCAGCTTGCGGCCATCTTTCGTTCCCCATGCAATCGTGTCGACCCGGGCGTCGATGGAGCCGGCAGCGCCGCCCCGATGATAAAGATCCACGGCACTCAGCCGAATTACGGGACTGAACGCGCTCTTCCACGAAAACGCAGGAATCCGGACCAGCAGGTCTGGGTTCACCTGAAAAGTGAGGCCGTCCGAACCCGGAGTCGCCTGGTACTGATCAATCATGAGTGTGCGCGCAAAACGTACGCTGTAATCCCGCAAATGCCAGCCACTGCTGTCACGATATGCCGAGCGCGTAAACGGGCGGCCTCCAACCACCAGCAAATTCCCACCACGCTGCAGATATTGCTCAATCCCGGCCCACGCAGCCTCAGGGAATGACGAACCATAAGGCAGTACCAGCAGATGCGTATCAGGTGAGCGCAAAAGCGCCGGCAGTTGCTCGGCAGAGGCGGTCTGGGATCCCCGCAGCAATGATGAAATCTGGGCTGGAGAAGCGCTCGAATCCGCAACCGGGAATCCAGGCTCGCTGAAAACAACCGCACGGGACGGCGTTTGTCCTTCGGAAACCACGGCGCAGGCTAGGCTAATCCACAGGCAGAACGCAAGCGTCCACATCTTGTTCATAAAAGGCTCTTCAAGTCTGAGGAACCGGCAACGCTGCTGGCCATTTGCGGGTAGCAAATGCACGTCAGTATTGTGGGCAGGAAGCTCTTGGGGAACCGCGAAAGTTTGACCGAAGGCGCATTTCGTTGTCAAGCGCGAAGTTAACGTTTTATCTCGGTAGATAATCGATTACCTAACCCACAATGTGCCCGGGAAAACGCATTTTCAATGGTATGATGCTCGGGCGAAACGCTCATCGGTTTGTTCTTTCCATCGTCTGACGAGCCTGAATCGCGCAACTCAATCATGGCAATCGTCCCAGCAAACAACTCTCCTGCTACGGTCAGTCCGTCCTCGTCCACGAAAGCCGCGCTGTCCGTGGTCACGTCTTTGTTTTTCATATGGGGCTTCGTCACGGCATTGAACGACGTTCTGATCCCCCACCTGAAATCAATCTTCGATTTGAACTACGCGAAAGCCAGCCTGATTCAGTTTGCTTTCTTCCTCGCGTATTTTCTCTTCTCGATTCCAGCCGCCAAGTTGATCGACAACATCGGCTACAAGCGGACCATGGTGGCCGGAGTCTTGGTCATGGGCGCGGGCGCCTTGTTATTTTTGCCGGCAGCCGTCACTCCCTCCTACCCACTGTTTCTCGCGGCCCTGATGGTGTTGGCCGGTGGCATCACGCTTTTGCAGGTCGCGGCGAATCCTTATGTTGCCGTGCTGGGGCCGCCGCAGACTGCCTCGAGCCGTCTGAACCTCGCGCAGGCCTTCAATTCGTTGGGCACGACCATCGCGCCTTTGCTGGGCGGATACCTGATCCTGAATGCCGCCGCCAAGACCATGGATGCCCTGCACCAGATGTCTCCCGAAGCCCTGCAAGCGTATCGCGTCCATGAAGCCGCGTCCGTAAGACTCCCCTACTTCATCATCGGTGTTGCGCTACTGGTACTGGGATTTGTGATTTCAACTTTCAAGCTTCCTCCCTTGCCGGGAGCAGTTCACCACAAGGGTGATACCACTCACAGCGTGTGGAAGCACCGCAATCTTGTGCTTGGCGTTGTTGCGATCTTTGTCTACGTGGGCGCAGAAGTAGCCATCGGAAGTTTTCTCATCAACTACTTCAGCCAGGCAAACATCGGAAACATTTCTCAGAGCGATGCCTCCAAGTACCTTTCCTCCTACTGGTTCTGCGCGATGGTGGGAAGATTTATCGGTTCGGCAATTCTGCAAAAGGTTCGTACTGGCAAGGTGCTCGGTGTTGCCGCAATGGTAGCGTGCGCGCTGGTCTGCGTTTCCATGCTGAGCTCCGGCCAACTCGCCATGTGGAGCATGATCCTGATCGGCCTGTTCAACTCCGTCATGTTCCCAAGCATCTTCACGCTGGGTATTGCGGAACTGGGCCCGCTCACCGGCGATGGTTCGGGTCTGCTGATCATGGCAATCGTCGGCGGAGCGTTGATTCCTCTGGCCGTCGGTTTTCTGGCGGACCGCATCGGGCTGCAACACTCTTTCATCCTGCCCGCGATCTGCTACCTCTACATCGTCTACTACGCTTTGAAGGGGGCAAAGCCGGGTGTTACCGCGTAGTGTGTGCCGGCGCTTGATTCGCCCCCACGAGGAAGTTGCTCATGTGCAATGCTGGCGATGGACTGGTGATCGGCGTGGATGTGGGCGGCACGAAAGTGGCCGCGGGCTTCGTCGACTCAACCGGGAGGATTAGCCAGCAGGTGCGCCACCCCATGGTCGCTGATGGCGACGCTGCCCGGGGATTCGCAGCAGTCAAGGCGACCATCGATGATCTGCTTGCGTTGGACTTGAAAGAAAAGGTGCACGGCATTGGAATTTGCGCACCCGGGCCACTTGATCCTGATGCGGGCGTCGTGATCAATCCTCCCAACCTTCCCTGCTGGCGTAACTTTCCACTCGCCCGCGAAACCGGTCACACCTACGGGCTTCCGGTCAAACTCGACAACGATGCGAACGCCGCCGGACTAGCCGAAGCTCTCTGGGGCGCGGGCGTCGGGTACCACAACGTTTTCTACGCAACCATCGGCACCGGAATTGGCACGGGCCTGGTGTTTGATGGCGCGCTCTATCACGGACGGACGGGGGCGGCCGGCGAAGGTGGGCACATGAGCATTGACTATCGCGGACCGCAATGCGGATGCGGCAAGCGCGGCTGCATCGAAACTTTGGCGTCCGGGCCCGCGATCGGAAGACGCGCCCAGGAAAAGCTGGCCGCGGCCGGCAATGGATCCTCCGCTTTGTGCGAAATGGCGAACGGGCATCACGAGGTTTCCAGTGAGATGGTGGGACGCGCCAATGACGTGGGCGACGCGCTCGCCCATGAAGTACTAACCGAGACGATTGTGTTGTTGTCGGTCTGGCTGGGCAACATCATCGACCTGCTCGAGCCCGACGTGATCATCATGGGTGGAGGAGTTGCTTCCATGCTGCAACCGTTCTTTGCTGACATGCAGCGGCAAGCTTCCGCAAACTGCGTGAACTCACGCGCGCATGAGATTCCATTCCTGCCCGCCTGCTACGGGGCCGACTCGGGCATCGCGGGCGGCGCCGCACTATGCGCTCAGGCTTCCCAGTGGTTCGCTATGAGCTAAGTTGTTGAAAGTTCGTTCACGCGGTACCACGCCCTCGAAAGCACCGGCGACCTTGGCGTGGGATAGTTATTCCTGGCGATTGCAGGGCCCACGGGCCAAAGTTGGGGTCGCCCGGCATGGGTTTCGGGTCGGGGCAGGCGCCAAAGGCCGCCTATAAACGTTCTTAACGTGAAAATAGCTATAAGCTAATAACAGGTCGCCGCCGACATCGGTTTTCTTGCCCGCTCTAAGGCTGAGGTGTCGCCTTGGCGGCCTTGGGGCGAATCTCTTCAAACGGCACGACGCCTTTTCCCTCCAGCACCGAGTAGAACTTATCGCTCGCAAGGTCTTTGATCGTCTCAGTCGCGCCCGACGGCCAGTGGATCTCGACGCTATCGACTTTGGCAGTGGTCGCGAGGCCGAAGTGAACGCGCAGATCGTTCTGCGAAAGATAACTTCCGCCGCTGTGAATCTCTTCAGTCTGCGTCACGCCGCCGGCAACGAGCTTTACGCGGGAGCCGATTGCCAGGCGATTGCTTTTCGTTCCTTGCAGTTCGAAGCTGATCCAATGTCGGCCCGGGATGCCGGGATTCTTCAAGATCGTCGGTGCGCCATCGAGATTTTCAACCACGACATCCACATTGCCGTCATTGAAAAGATCGCCCACGGCAAGTCCGCGCGATGCCCGCGCTTCCTGCAGCGCCGGACCTGCCTGGTCGTGCGCATCGCAGAAAGTGCCGTTGCCCTGATTCATGTCGAGCAGTTTAGGTTCGCGGTAGCGATCCCCGGACGGAAGCGTATCCACTTGAGGATAAACGTGGCCGCTGGCGACGATCAGGTCCAGCCAGCTGTCGTTGTCGAGATCGACGAACGCATCTCCCCATTTCACCCAACGAATTGAGGGCAGCGCCACACCCGCTGCGTAGGAGACATCGCGGAACTCCCATTTGCCGTCATTGCGGTACAGCGTGTCGTAGTCGTCGGCGAAATGCGTGACGTAAATCGACGGTCGCCCGTTGTGCAGGTAGTCACCAATCGCGATCCCCATCGAAGCCTGCTCGTTGCCGTCTTCGCTGAGCGCGGTGCCGGACTCCAGGCCGATCTCTTCGAACTTACCTTTGCCTGCATTGCGATAGAGAAAACTGGGCGTCGAGTCGTTAGCGACGTAGATATCCGGTTTCCCGGTGTTGTTGAAGTCGGCCCAAACAACTCCGAGGCCGTAATAGCCGCCCGGATCCTGAACTCCGGCAATCTTTGACACGTCGGTGAAAGTGCCATCGCCGTTGTTGTGGAAGAGCGAATCCCCCGAACCTTTCAGACCGCGCGGACCGCATTGCACGTCGATGCCCTTGTACTTGCAATTGATGCCTTTGCCGAAGGCCGGTGGATGGGCGAGATCGAATTCGACATAGTTTGTGACCATGAGGTCGAGAAAGCCGTCGCCATCGTAATCGCCGAAGGCCGCGCCCGTGGACCAGCGTCGGTCGGCCACGCCTGCTTTTGCCGTGACATCCGTGAACGTTCCGTCGCCGTTGTTGCGATAGAGCACGTTGCCGCCAAGGCAAGTGACGTACATGTCGGGCCAGCCGTCGTTGTTGTAATCGCCCACGGCGCCGCCATTTGCGAAGCATGGACTGGCCACGCCGGCTCTATCGGTCACGTCGGTGAAAGTACCGTCATGGTTGTTGTGATAGAACGCGCTGCGGGCCTTTTCGCCCTTGCTGGCCATGTCGAGCGTGGGCGCGTTGGTGAAATAAATATCGAGCCAGCCGTCGCGGTCGTAGTCGAGCAGCAGAACGCCGCCGCTCATGGATTCAAGAATGTATTTCTGTTCGGGCGCGACCAGGTGCTCGAAGCGAATACCGGCTTTCTTCGTGACGTCCTCAAGCTGAGGAATCGCCCGGTCATGGCACTTCATCTCCTTCACTCCCGGCGGAGGCGGAGCGGGTTGTGGGTGGCCGCCTTGCGCGAAGAGTGGAAGTTGAATGTGTAAGGAAATAATGGCACTGGCGAGGAAAAGCGAACGGCAGAGCAGGGAAATCTTCGGAATCAATGGGCGCCTGGTCGATGGGATCGCGGAATGTTGCCCGCAAAAGCTATTGTATCTGTGAGTTGACTTTGTAGCGCGGGCGCCCTCGCCCGCGAAATCTTTGTGCAGCGGGTCGTTCACATTCCGAGCTACGACTGCTTACCGTGCGCCCGCAACCATCGCTTCGTGCATCTTTCGATCGACCTCGATTGAATTCGTGTGCAACTCAGAAACGCGCCGCAGGGCCGCGCGCGCTTCTTCGTCACGGCCCGTCGCGCGCAGTGCGCATGGCCAGCAGATAGGAAACGCTGGCTTCCTCATGATTCATTTCAGACGCCAGACGTGCGCACAAGAGACTGGAAGTCGCGGCCGTTCATGCTGGTCTCGGCGACCAGTTTCGAGTCGATGACATCGGAGTGATCGCCCGTGCCGATCTCGACGAGAGGCGTTTGCGCATCGACGGTAACGCTTTCGGTAGTGCTGCCGACCTCGACGCGCAAGTCTCCAAGGGAGAGGTTTTGGCGGTTATCCAGAACAATCCCGCCCCGTTGCAGACCCTTCATGCCTTTCGCCTGGATCTTCACGGCGTAGGTGCCGGGCTGCAGAGGCTGCAACACAAACAGACCTTCCCCGGAAGTGACGGCTTCGCGCACGACAAGACCTTTGTCCTGATCGATGGCCTGCACGGTGGCGCCAGCGATGACCGCGCCCTGACTATCGGTGAGCGTGCCCTGGATGGTTCCGCTGTTTTGGGCGGTGGCCGCGAGCGCAAACAGAGCGATCGCCAGCAGAGACAGGACCCGGACGATCGAAGTGAACGGGGTCATCGGGACTCCTTTCAGATTGCGCACAGATCGAAGCCGAGGAAAGACGGAAAACGGGCGATAGAAACTCGAGCGCATGCGTATGCCTCCACCCTTCGAGAAGACTCTTGAGGAAATAACTGTCAATCCTCTAGGAAAACCGATTGTGTTAGACCGCCCCACGTATCTGGGGCGCTATTAGCGCTCTGCCACCCCAGAGATTGTCAAGAAGAAGAATCGATTTTGCAGGTAAGCGTTAAACCTACAGTTGCGCGGCAGTTTCATGCAGGCGGCTATGGTTGTCAAGAAAAAAGTGAGGTAAACGATAATCTATGCCGGAAACAGCGATTACCTCGCGATGAATTCGGCGGGTGAAAGCGTTTTTTGCTGGCGAGATTCACTGGGTTCCTGTGCTATTCTCGCGGCCATGCCGGTGACGATGCTCGACATTGCCAAGGGACTGAATGTATCCGTCGTGACCGTGTCAAAGGTGCTGCGCAACAAGGGGAAGATCAGCGCGGCCACGCGCAAACGGGTTCTGCAGCGCGCCAAGGATCTCAACTACCAGACCAACTGGATCGCGCGCAGCCTGGTGACGCGGCGGACGTTCACGATCGGACTGCTGTTGCCGGACTTTACGCACCCGTTTTTTGCTGAGGTGGCGAAGGCGGTGGCGGAGACGGTGCGACCGCACGGATATCACGTGATTATTTCGTATTTCGAAGAGAATCCGGAACTGGAGAGGAACGAGGCGGACTCGCTCATGGCGCGGCAGGTGGATGGGCTGATCGCCGCGTCAGCGCAATCGAACCCTGAGTTGTTTGAGGGCATCCTTGCGCGGAAGGTGCCGGTAGTGTTGATTGACCGGCCGATCGCGGGTGTGCAGGCGAGTTTCGTGGGGGTTGACAACGAGGCCATTGGAAAGTTGGCGACCAATCATCTGATCGCGCAGGGTTGCATCCGCATCGCGCACTTACGCGGGCCGAAATTAGGAATCGCCGCCGAGCGTCTGGCTGGATACCGGCATGCTCTGCAGAAACGTGATCTGCCGGTGGTTTCAAAGTACATCGTGGGAGCGCGTCACGTGGATAGCAGCGGATACAGCGCCATGAAGAAGCTGCTGCAGGCGCAGCCGGTTCCCGATGGAGTGTTCTGCTACAACGATCCGGTCGCGATTGGCGCAATGAAGGCGATCTCGGAAGCCGGGCTGAAGATTCCGCAGGATATTGCCGTAGTGGGGGCGGGGAACGTTCATTATTCCGACGTGCTGGCGGTGCCTTTGACGACCGTGGATCAGGGGACAGTGCAGATTGGAAAGCGGGCGGCCGAGCTTTTGATGGAGCAGATTGGGGCGAAGCGGCGGCCTCGAGTCAGGAAGATTTTGATTATGCCGAAGTTGGTGATACGCCAGTCGACGGCGCGTAAAAGGTTGGGTTGAGTTTGTGCATCGCGCGAGGCATGCCCCAGTGTTGAGTGCAATCCGTAAAGCCTAGCCGGATGTCCGGCAAAGGGACTCGAGGGCTTACGCCCCTCGTCGCGAAGTGCCGCCCCTGCGGGGCTTGCGTTTATTTGGATCGCTACCCAGCGCTTACGCGCTGGGCTAAACTATGCCGCCGCTCTGCGGCTCTCGTGGCTCTGCGGCTCCTGTGGCTCTGCGGCTCTCGCCGCTATGCGTTCTCGCTGGTATGCGTTCTTGCCGCTGAATGGGTGGGCACAATCCTTGCGACACGCTTATGTCTCGCGCACTCCCGCCGACTAATTCGGGTCGAGATGGGGTTATGGGATCAATTGATAGCTTACGAAGGATAGTTGCTTGCTGTCGGGGGACCAGGAGGGCACGTTGATCGTTCCCTGGCCGCCGAAGAGCTTTGCCAGCACTGTCACCTTGTGATCGGCGAGTGACATGAGGCGGAGCATGACGTCTTTGTTTTCGGGATGGCCGGTGACCGATTTGTCGTAGGTGAGGAAAACCATCCACTCGCCGTCGGGCGAGATGTGCGGGAACCAATTGTTGGAATCGTCGTTGGTGATTTGTTCCTGGGCGCTGCCGTCCGGCTTCATGCGCCAGATCTGCATGCGGCCAGTGCGTTCGGAGTTGAAGTAGATGTAGTTCCCGTCGGGCGAGTAGTCGGGGCCGTCGTCGAGCCCTTTGGCGGTTGTGAGGCGTGTCTCCTCTCCGCCTGCGAAGGGGATGGAGTAGATGTCGAATTCGCCGTTCCGCTCGCCAACGAATGCCAGAGTCTTACCGTCGGGCGACCAACCGTGCCAATAGGAGGGGCCATTGCTGGTCACCTCGCGAGGAGGTCCTCCGGCGAAAGGAATGATGTAGACGTGAGAGCGGTCTTCGTCCTTGGTCTGGTCGCTGATGGCGATCGACTTCGAGTCGGGGGAGATGCCGTGGTCGTTGTTGCAGTGAACGGCAAATCCGGTGTCGATGGTTTCGGGCTTGCCTCCGGTGACGGGAATTTTTTCCAGGCGGCCGTTGCGGTTGAAGATCAGGGAAGCGCCGTCACGGGTCCAGTTGGGGGCTTCGAATTTGTTGGGAGCGACGTAAACGACGCGGCGGTCGGTGGAATCGATGGTGATGGTTTCCAGCGTGCTATAGAGCTTTGGTTCGGTGGACGGAGTCGGCAGGGGCGCTTGAATCTCCACGTTCGAGAAGACGGCTTTTTCGACGATGTCTTTATCGTGGGAGCAGACGCCGATGCCTATGTAGAAAGTGCCTTCCAGCGAGACGGGCACGGAGCCTCCCGCCACCTGGAAGGGCTGTCCTTTGGAGGCGAGCCACATGGTGGCGTAGCGGCCGCGCCGTTCGAGGCGAATGCGCGCGGGGGAAGAGATGTTGGCTTGGATTTCATGAGTGAGAGTGCCTTTCGCGTCGCGATACTGGAGGGAGGTCAGGCCGCTGCCGTGCAGGGCGACGTCGGCGTACGGCGAGTCGGCGTCGAGCGTCTGGCGGACCATGACGACGGCCTTGCGGTGCTCGTTGACGCCGGTGCCGATAAAGGCGATGTCGGCAGCGATGGCGACGTCGCCGGACACCTTCTTCCACACGAATTGAAAGGCGTCGGCGGTGGACCACATGTTTTCTCCGCTGCCTGCGATGGTGAAAGTCTGGTGGGCGGCGTCATAGTTCGCGGAGCCGGGGTGAAGGACGGTGCCGACGTCGTTGTGGTCTTCGAAGGGCCCGAGTTTTGCTGGTGCGTCGGCGGCAAAGGTGAGAGACGAGGCGAGCGCAAGGATGGTTGCAAGAGTCTTTAAGAAGAGTACTTTCGGCATTGTTGGTCTCCGGTGCCGAGAGCGCCTAGAGGCGCGATTGTACTGGCACTTTACGGTGCGGCTAAAGCCGCGCCCTGATGCGGCCCACCGCTACGCATGCATTGTTCGGAAAGTTTCCAGGCAGCGCTTGGCCGTTTCCAGTTCAGAGTAGCGGCTGCCTTCCTGTTCGACCAGGTAGTACTCTAGGCCGCCCACGCTCTCGGCGGCGGCGAAAATATTCTTCCAGTCGGCGGCGCCTTCGCCAAAGAGGACCTTGTAGCCTTTCTCCGGGTCGGGTGACCAGTCTTTGCAGTGCATAGACTTTATGCGTCCAGGTTGGGAGCGAATCCACGCGACCGGGTCGCCTCCGGCGGCGATACAGGTGCCGATGTCGAGTTGTAGAACGACGGAGGGTTTTGTGTGTTGAGCTAAGAATTCCGCCGGACGCTTGCCATTGACGGTTCGGAATTCCGGCTCGTGATTGTGATAGCCGACTTTCAAGCCGGAGGGCTCGAGCTTCTCGGCGGCAGCGTTCAGGGCGTCGGCGACTGGCATCCATCCGTCGGGGCCGGGCTTGGGCTGGGCGCTGGCAACGATCACGTATTTGCTACCCAGCGTTAGATTGAGGTCGCGCGTGCGCTCAATCTTGTCCGGGTTGAGGTAGTCGAAGTCGTTGTGCGTGGAGAAGCAGCGGACGCCAAGGTTGTCGAGCAGTTTGCGCATGTCTTTGGTCTGAGCGTCGCTGCGCTCTTGGTAGGGGGCGTAGAACTCCACGCACTGGTAGCCCATCTCGCCTACCGCTCGCACCGTTCCTTCGGGGTCTTTTTTTAGTTCTTCACGGACGGAATAGAGTTCGAGGCCGACGGGGATCTTTGTGTTGGCGGCACGCGCGGTGAAGGCGTAGGGGAGTATGGCCGAGAGGGCGAGGAAGGATCGACGGTCGAGTGGAGTCATGGGCTAGGTTTTACTTGAGTTGAGTATGAGTGTCCAAGGAAATATTTGGCGAGCTAGTTTAGAAGAATTCTCCGATAGACCTTGGGCGTCACAAGGAAACCCAAGGCCCCTCGACTGCGTTCGGCTTCGCCTCACTGCGCTCGGGATGACAGATTTTGAAATTCTCGGCGGCATTTCGTGACGTTAGCGTTCCTGACCCGCTAGTTTGCGCAGACGTTCGGAGACATTGAGCAGGGCGCGTCCGTCGTGATACGCGGCTTTCCAGATACGGCCCTTGTTCGGGTTCACGGGCTTGCCATCAGGGCCGACCATCTCGTAGACGCCATGGAATTCGTTATCGATCTGATAGGTCTTGATGAACTGCCACTGCAACTGGAAAGCTTTGAAGTAGACGTCAGTTTGCTGGCCGTATTTTTCGTGCATAAGAAGGAGGGAGTTCAGGCCTTCCATTTGTACCCACCACTCTTTCAGGCGAGACTCGGGCTTGCCGAAGGTGGTGCCGTCCTGGTAGAAGCCGCCGAAGGTCTCGTCCCAGCCGTTGGCCAGCGCGTGGTCGACCAGAAGCTTCGCCATGTGCTCGGTCTTGGAGTCGTGGCCGTGGCCGAGGACGTCTTCGGCCTCGAGCATCAGATAGGCAGTCTCGACGTCGTGACCGTAGGAGTCGTGATCAGGGTAAGGGCGCCAGTCGTTGGTGTAATACAGATTCATCACGCCGGGCTGCACGCAGATCTTGTCGCGATTGATGGCCAGCAACTCTTTCAGGCGCTGGCGGAGCGTGTCGTCCTTCCAGACTTCATAGAGTTGTGTGAAGGATTCCAGCAGGTGGATGTGGGTGTTCATCGACTTGTAGCCGATGGGAAACTCGGCCACCGGGATGGGTTGCAGGGTTATGGCGTCGGGATTGCCTTGGACAACCTTGCCTTCGCGTGTGAGCCACTCAAAATACCCACCGTTTTTGGAATCATGGGCGTGTTCGTCGATCCAGCGAAATGCTTTCTGGGCGAGGTCGAGGGCTCTGGGATCTTTGGTGGCTTGGTAGGCAGCGGCGGCTCCGTAGATTCCGAAGCTGATGCCGTAGAGATGTTTGCCGGCGGTGTAAGAAGGAGAAGTGGTCCCGTCATCGTTGAGGCCCCAGTAGAAGCCGCCGTATTGTTTGTCCCAGAGCGTGTTCGCTAGATATTCGAGCCCGTGTTGAGCGATGGGAAGGAATTTCTCTTTGAGCTCGGGGCGGCGCATGGCGACCTGGGAGGAGATCCAGGTCATGCGTCCTTGGAAGACGGAAAATTTTCCGCCGCTCTTGGTGCCGGGCTGCCAGTCGCGCGTGAAATCGGAGCGAAAGCCGCCGTGGACGTTGTCGACGGTGCGTGGGAACCAGACATCGAGGACTTCGCGGTGCAGGGCGGTCTCGACCTCGTCGGCCAGCTTGCGATAGTTGTCCCTGGTAGCGGCGACGTAGGGGGGAGTTTTTGGAACGACGAGTTGTGGCTGATTGGCCGCCGGATTCTGCAGGGGTTGCGCGGCGGGAAAGAGGGTACAGATAACAGCTGCGGCGACGATGGTCGGTCGAAGGAACTTCATGCTGTCAGCTCCCGAGCTTGAGTCACAAGAAGCAGTCAGTACTTTCTAAGCAGTTCGAGCATCTTGCGGTCGAGTTTGCGGCCCTTGTAGTTCTCGTACTGAACGTCGGCCCGCTCGCTGTCGATCACGCCGAATGATCCGCGAAGATTCCAGAGTGCGAAGCCCCACCCGACCTGATTCCAGAGGGAAAGGCAATCCTCCATCCAGGCCAGTGCTACCGAATGCGGAGTCTTGTTGAAGCAACCCCACTCGCCGACATGAATCTGGACTCCGCGGTCTGTTAATGGCTTGTAGCGGTCAATGTATTCGAGCTTGAGCCGGGAGCGATCCCAAATCTTGCCTTGGTCGTCCTGGAGCGGCCAGGTGGGCGGAGCCATGGTTTCAAATTCGTCGCGCGGAACCCAGGTGGCGGTGTAGTGGCTGACCGCCTTGGGCTTGTAGCCGCGCGTGCTTTGTACAAGGCCAAGATCGACAATGCCGAGAACGGGCGCCTGTCCAATGTTGATGCCGTCGGCGAAGATGAGGCGGTGGGGATCTTCCTCGCGAATGGCGGCGACGAGGGTTTTCACGATCTCCACGTAGCGTTCTTCCAGATAGCCCTCGTAGGAGCGTATCTTGGGCGGCTCATTGATCAGATCGAAGCTGAGGCGTTCGTTGGGGATGCCTTTGTAACGGCGGGCGAAAGTGCTCCAATGGTAGACGCTGGCAGCTAGCGCCTTGTCGCGTTCGGCTTTTGTTCCCGTGAAGAGATCAGCCGGTTCGAGCTCGCGTTCGTTGATGCAATAACCGGGAATTCGGTGAAAGTTCAGGTTGATGTGTATCCGATACTGCTTGCCGAGATCGACAGCCTGGTCGATTTTCTTGAGCGGCTCCTCGCGAATCACCGACCAATTGTCACGGCTTCCCCACGTCCAATAGGACAGCGGTAGCCGGGCGAAATCGAATCCCCAATCCGCCATGGTTACGAAGTCGAATTCATCGTAGGCAGGACCGTCGGAGGGATGTTCGGGACTGGAGAATTTGCCCTGAAGGTTGAAGCCACGCCAGCGCGGAATGTGAGCGGCGGAGATTTCTTGAGCAGAGTTGAAGCGCGGAACCGAAGACTGTGACGAAGCAAGAAGTTGCTGCGCGGCGAATTGGGCTGCGGGGCAGGCCATCGTTACAGTTTTCAAAAATGATCTACGGTTCATCCCTTAACCCGCTCTTTCGCCACCCCGGCTGCGAGAAAACGCGGCTGGCTCTATCGGCAGGCAGTATATGGCATAAATCAAGCGCGGGTAAACGATTAACGTACTTGAGAAAATCGATTACGTGAAAGTGCACGGAACTTACGACTCTGTAGAGGTTTGACCGTATCCCGAGGACCCATCTGGGTGCCGCGACAAAGGAGTTGGAATGTCAGTACACTGTTTCTTATAGCGGAAAAAATTGTGCTGCGGAAGGATTCAGTTATGGCCCCAGTGGAAACCGCCCTCCCCGTCGCGACTTCAGCCACCCCCTTATCCAAAGAAGAACTGCGCCGCATCAACGCCTACTGGCGTGCGGCGAATTACCTGTCGGTGGGGCAGATTTATTTGTATGACAATCCGCTGCTGCGAGAGCCTTTAAAGATCGAGCACGTCAAGCCGCGTCTGCTCGGGCACTGGGGAACGACGCCGGGGCTGAACTTCATTTATGTCCACTGCAACCGGCTGATCAAGAAGCTCGATCTGAACATGATTTACATCACGGGCCCAGGACATGGCGGCCCGGGACTGGTGGCGAACACTTATCTGGAAGGTACTTATAGCGAATACTATCCAAACGTTCCCCAGACCGAAGCGGGCATGAAGCGGCTGTTCAAGCAATTCTCCTTTCCGGGGGGAATTCCGAGTCACGTGGCGCCAGAAACTCCGGGATCGATTCATGAGGGAGGGGAACTGGGGTATAGCGTTGCCCACGCTTATGGTGCGGCCCTCGATAATCCGGACCTGCTGGTCTGTTGTGTGGTGGGCGATGGCGAAGCGGAGACCGGGCCGTTGGCGGCCAGTTGGCATTCGAACAAGTTTCTGAATCCGGCGCGCGATGGTGCGGTTCTGGCGATTCTTCATCTCAACGGGTACAAGATCGCGAATCCCACGATTTTAGGCCGCATGACAGATGAGGAGCTGACCGGCTTGTTCCGCGGGTACGGGTACGAACCCTTATTCGTGGAAGGCAGCGAACCAGAAGCCATGCACCAGTTCATGGCGGACAAAATGGAGTTCGCGATCCATGAGATTCATGCCATTCAGGAGCGGGCTCGAAAGCAGAAAGATGTTTCCCGGCCGATCTGGCCGATGATCATTCTTCGGTCGCCCAAAGGGTGGACGGGGCCGAAGATGGTGGATGGCAAGCCGGCCGAGAACACGTGGCGGTCGCACCAGGTCCCTTTCTCAGAGATGACGGGACATCCCGAGCATCTGAAACTTCTGGAACAGTGGATGAAGAGCTATCGGGCCGAAGAGTTGTTCGACGAGAGCGGCCGGCTCATTCCTGAGCTCGCGGAGTTGGCGCCCAAGGGGGAGCGTCGCATGGGCGCGAACCCGCATGCTAACGGCGGGCTTCTTTTGAAAGAGCTGGTAATGCCGGACTTTCGCGATTATCGCGTGGAGGTGCCGAAGCCGGGCGGGGTGAATTCGGAGGCTACGCGCGTGCTGGGAACTTTCCTGCGCGACGTGATGAAGAACAATCTGGCGGCGCAAAACTTTCGGGTAGTCGGGCCTGACGAAACCGCTTCGAACCGATTGGATGCGGTGTATGCGGTGACGGACAAAGTCTGGATGGAGCCGACTCTGCCAGTCGACGAGCACCTGTCACCGAATGGCCGCGTGATGGAAGTGCTGAGCGAGCACATGTGCCAGGGGTGGCTGGAAGGTTACTTGCTGACTGGACGGCACGGATTCTTCTCCTGTTACGAGGCCTTCATTCACATTGTCGATTCGATGTTCAACCAGCACGCGAAGTGGCTGAAGGTGACGCGGAATATTCCCTGGCGGCGTCCGATTGCATCTCTGAATTATCTGTTGACCTCTCACGTGTGGCGACAGGATCACAACGGGTTCAGTCATCAGGACCCGGGATTCATCGACCACGTGGTGAACAAGAAGGCCGATGTGGTGAGGGTATATCTGCCGCCCGACACCAACACGCTGCTGTCGGTAGCGGATCATTGTTTGCGGAGCAGGAATTACGTGAACGTTATCGTCGCCGGTAAGCAGCCGGCGCCAATGTGGCTGGACATGGAGGCGGCGATCCGGCATTGCACGGCTGGGATCGGCATCTGGGACTGGGCCAGTAATGATCAGAATGCCGAGCCAGATGTGGTGATGGCGAGCGCGGGGGATGTGCCGACACTGGAAGCCTTGGCCGCGGTTGATCTGCTGCGGCAGCATTTTCCGGACATCCGGATCCGGTTTGTGAACGTCGTGGACCTGATGACGCTGCAGCCTTCGAGCGAGCATCCGCACGGTCTTACGGATCACGAGTTTGATTCCATCTTTACTACCGACAAGCCAATTATCTTCGCTTATCACGGGTATCCGTGGCTGATTCACCGGCTCACCTATCGCCGGACCAATCACGATAACCTGCACGTGCGCGGGTACAAAGAAGAGGGCACGACGACTACTCCGTTCGACATGGCGGTGCAGAACGATCTGGACCGCTTCCATCTGGCGGGCGATGTGATTGACCGCGTGCCCCGCTTGCAGCGCATGGGAGCACACTTCAAGCAGTTCCTGCGGAATAAGCTCGTGGATCACAAGCAGTATGTGGATGACCGCGGCGACGATATGCCGGAGATTAAGAACTGGAAGTGGCCCTATTAGTTAGGTTGACACTTGTTTCTCGTCGTCGACGAAAAGCATTTAAGCGCAAAGGTCGCTAAGGAGCACGAAGGGCGCTAAAGGGGCGGGCGGGTGCTCCCCGTGCCGACGGGTGTGCGCTGCGGGTATTTCTTATGAATGTGCTCGTCTTAAACTCGGGGAGTTCGAGCCTCAAATTTCAATTGATCGCGACCGACATGGATCGCATCAAGCGAAACGCGGATGAGCGCCTGCTTAAAGGAGAAGTCGAGCGCATTGGCGGGGAAGCGATTGTAACGCTACAGAAAAAAGACGGGTCGCGACAGACGCTGACGGCTCCATTGCGAGATATTGGGGCAGCTCTCGACTTTGTGATTCGCTGGGTGGCTTCTGATCAATCCGGCCTTTCGGAAGTGCGCGGGCCGGCCGATGTGAATGCCATCGGGCATCGCGTGGTGCATGGCGGAGAGCGCTTTAAGGAATCGGCCATCATCGATGATGACGTTCTGAAGGGCATCGAGAGCTGCATTGAACTGGCGCCGCTTCACAATCCGAATAACATTAAAGGGATTCTGGCCGCGCGAGGACTTTTGGGTCCGGGCACGCCGCAGGTGGCAGTGTTCGATACGGCGTTTCACCACTCGCTTCCTGAGCAGGCTTACCTGTACGCGATTCCGTATCATCTGTACCGCCGCCATCGGATTCGGCGTTATGGTTTTCATGGGACCTCCCATCGGTACGTGGCCTACCGCTACAGAGTTCTGCAGAAGGTGACGCGCGAGCAGACTCACGTGATCACTTTACATTTGGGGAACGGCTGCTCGGCGGCCGCGATTCGGAATGGATCTCCGGTTGACACCTCGATGGGCATGACTCCACTCGAAGGGCTGGTGATGGGGACCCGCTCGGGAGACATCGATCCTGCCATTGTCAACCTGATTTCGGGCAAGGAGGGATTGTCGCCGCACGAAGTGGAGGCGCTTTTGAACACGCAGTCAGGGTTGCTGGGAATTTCCGGGCTCACCAATGACATGCGAGTTCTGCAGGCCGAATTGAAGGAGCATGATGACCGCCGGGCGCGCCTTGCGATTGACGTGTTCTGTTATCGCGCGCGCAAATATATTGGGGCGTTTCTGGCCGTGATGGACGGGGCGGATGGCATCGTGTTTACGGGCGGAATCGGAGAGAACTCACCGGAGATCCGGGCGCAGATCTGCGCGGGGATGGAATGGGCTGGGCTGAAGATTGACCACAAGAAGAATCAGCAGACGATTGGCAAGGAAGGGTTGATCAGCAGCGACTCCTCAAGGCTAGCCGTGTACGCGATCCCAACTGATGAGGAGCTTTTGATCGCGCGCGATACGGTGCGGTGTATTTTGGGGGAAGCGCATCCTTCATGACGGTTGAGGTCTTTGCGCCGTGGATGAGGGAAGTTCGAATCGATGTGCGAGACCTAAACCTCAGTGGCTGAAGCCGCTCGCGGGGAGCGGTTATGGCACGAGTAAACTCGTGCCCCCCACCGCGTTCAGCGTTGTGAACCTGATACAAGACGTTTCAAACCGAATACGAAACGTCGTCATCGGCGGCTACCTGGGCGAGCGTGCTGGCTGCTGCTGTGCCGATCGACGATTTGCTGCCGCGGCGCATGGCGACGATTCCGGTGCGCACCATCTCCAGAACACCGTATGGGCGGAGAACCTCGAGCAGGCCGTCGATCTTGTCTTCCGCGCCGGTGATTTCGATGGTGAGCGAATCGGGGGCGACGTCGACCACGCGGGCGCGAAAGACGCTGGCCAACTCCAGCACGTGCGAGCGGGCCTCGTGGGTTGCGGCCACTTTGATCATGGCTAAGTCGCGGACGATGGCGGGTTCGTTCGTGATGTTTTCGACCAGCAGGACATTCACGAGCTTGTAGAGATTGGCTTCGATGCGGCGGGCCTGGTCCCGATCGGCTTCGGCGGTGATGGTCATGCGCGAGACTTCGGGCTTCTCCGTGCGGCCTACGGTGAGGGAGTCGATATTGAAGGCGCGGCGGCGAAACAGGGAAGCGACGCGAGTGAGCACGCCGGGTTTGTTTTCCACGTAGACCACGAAAGTGTTCATCATGTTGGTTTACTCGTCTGCCGCCGTTTCCACGATCGGGCTGGGACGGCGAATCATCTCGTGAAGAGAAGCCCCCGCGGCGACCATGGGATAGACGGTGTCTTCTTGTTCGACTTTGAAATTGATCAGCATGGGACCATCGTGCCGGCGTGCGTCACGGACAGTGGGCACAACTTCGGAGCGCTTCGTAACCGTGGCACTGCGGATGCCATACGCGTCTGCGAGTTTGGCGAAGTCGGGATTCAGCAACGGCGTGGCCTGGTAGTTGCGTTCGTAGAAAAATTCCTGCCACTGACGCACCATGCCGAGGAAACCATTGTTGATGATGGCGATGTTGACTTTCAGATTTTCCTGCACGATGGTGGCGAGTTCTGACATCGTCATCTGGAATCCGCCGTCGCCTACTATCACCCAGATTTCCGATTGAGGACGCGCTACTTTCGCGCCGATGGCGGCGGGCAGGGCAAACCCCATCGTGCCCAAGCCGCCCGAGGTGATCAGGGAGCGGGAGCGTTCGTGCTTGTAATACTGCGCCTCCCACATCTGGTGCTGACCGACGTCGGTGACCACGATGGAGTCAACGTCGCGGGTTTCATGCCAGAGGTCGTTGATCACGTGGGCAGCGTAGAGGTGGCCGTTGTCGGGAAGGTTCTGGATGTCGCGAACCGCCGCGTCGCCTTTGAGTTGATCGATGAAATCGAGCCAGTCGCTGCGATTGACGGAACTCACGTGCGGCAGCAGCTCGTGCAGGACCTCGCGCAGATCGCCAACAAGGGCAACATCGACCTTGACGTTCTTGTTAATCTCCGCGGGATCGATCTCCACGTGAATCTTCTTGGCGTTGGGTGCGTAGGTTTTCAGGTTTCCAGTGACGCGATCGTCGAAGCGCATGCCGAAGGCCAGGAGGAGATCGGCTTCCTGAATGGTGTGATTGACCCAGGCTTCGCCGTGCATGCCCATCATGCCGAGATTGAGCGGGTGGGAGGCTGGAAACGCGCCAAGGCCCAGCAATGTGAGAGCGACCGGGATTCCCGTGCGTTCGGCGAAGTCGCGCACTTCTTTCATGGCGCCGGAGATGATGATGCCGTGGCCGGCGAGGATGACGGGCCGTTTGGCATTCTGAATCAGCTCGAGAGCTTGCTCGTATTCCTTCGCGTCGGGCGACAGGTCGGGACGGTAGCCGGGCAATTGCGGCTTGGCGGCATCCCAGTCGAATTCGCAGGTGGTCTGCTGCGCGTCTTTCGTGATGTCGACAAGCACGGGGCCCGGGCGGCCGGAGCGTGCAACGTAGAAGGCTTCGCGAATTGTGCGGGCCACTTCGTTGGCGTGGGTCACGAGGTAATTGTGCTTGGTGATCGGCAGGGTGACGCCGGTGATGTCGGTTTCCTGAAACGCATCAGAGCCGATCAGCTTGCTGCCCACTTGACCAGTGATGCAAACGATGGGCGAGGAATCGAGCATGGCGGTGGCGATGCCGGTGACCATGTTGGTGGCGCCCGGTCCGGAGGTTGCGACGGCGACGCCGACTTCACCACTGGCTCGCGCGTAGCCATCAGCCATGTGCGTGGCGCCTTGTTCGTGACGCACCAGGACGTGGTGAATTTTGCTGTGCTTCAAGGCGTCGTAGGCGGGAAGGATGGCGCCGCCGGGATAGCCGAACACGTGCGTTACGTTTTCGCGCTCCAGGCACTCCCAGAGGATTTGTGCGCCGGTTTTAGTCATCGTTACTCCTCATTTAATGCGGGCCTGCGGCCCGACGAGCGGGACGCCCGTCGCTCCACCGATTCAAAGCAGGTCTAAATGTCTTTCGACGTCAACGAACATTTTCTAAACAAACGGGCCATCATCCTCGTTTGGATGATGGCCCGTTCAGAAGCTTGGCTGAGCGTTACATCATCCGCTGCAGTCTGTTCCTACAGATACTCGTACGACGACGGCGGGAACGAGTCGGCTGTTCCGGGTAATTCGCGTCGAGTTGGGTGCGAAGGCTTGCATCGGCAACCACGAGTACCGATGTTTGTAAATGTTTCTGGGCGCCGAGTCAAGCACTTTTGTGACCGGACGGTCGGTCGGTTTCATTATAAGTGTTATTCCTCGATACGTAAAAGAAAGACAGGTTCGACCATGAAATCGAACTTATTGATGGTGTTCACGGCCCGGCGGATTACCGGTTCAGACACAGGTTCGACCGTGATTACGAATGAAACGCGGTCTTTGGGGAGGTGGGGTTCCTGCTCGAGGGAATCGATGTTGATGGATTCGTGGGCAATGACCTCGGCAACCCGGGCCACGATGCCGCGCTGGTCCTTTACCGTGAGTCGGAGATACCAGCTGACGGGCTGGGGATGTTGGGATAGCGGCAGCTGGCGAGAACTCAGGAAGCCAGGGATGTTCTTGGCGGTGAGCTGGCCGGCGGCGAAGTCGCGCGCGATTTCGATGAGGTCGGAGACGACGGCGGATCCGGTCGCGTCGCCACCAGCGCCGCGGCCGTAGAACATCTGCGTGCCGATCTTGTCGCCGACCAGGAAGACGGCGTTGTTCACTCCCTCGACCTTGGCCAGCATGGAACGGCGGCTGACGAGCCATGGGCGGACGGAGACTTCAAGGCCAGCGTCGGTCTGCTGAGCGGAGCCGACGAGACGAATGGTGCTTTCGAGGCGATTGGCGGAGTGGATGTCGATGGCGCGGACATGGCGGATGCCATAAGTCGGGATGTGTCCGACATCGAGGGCGCCCTCGAACGCCATGCGGGCGAGAATGCAGAGCTTGTCGCGAGCGTCTTGTCCGTCGATGTCGAAAGAAGGGTCAGCTTCGGCGAATCCGGCTTTCTGGGCTTCCGCAAGAGCTTCGGCGAACTCAATGCCGCGGCTTTCCATCTGGGTGAGGATGTAGTTGGCCGTTCCGTTCAAAATTCCGTGGACGGAGCGGAGACGGTCGCCGGCTGTGGACTCATGGATGACGCGCAGGATAGGGATGCCGCCGGCCACGCTGGCTTCGAATCCGATAGGCAGCCCTCGGGCTACGGCGAGAGAGAAGAGTTCGTCTCCATGGCCGGCGAGGAGGTTCTTGTTGGCGGTGACTACGGGCTTGCCCTGCTCGAGCGCGCCACGCACCAGCTGGAGCGAGTCGCCGGTGCCGCCCATGGTTTCGACGACTACATCGACATTGGGATCTTGCAGCAATTGCTTCCAGTCGGTGTACACGCGCGCGTTTGCGGGCGTGTCGGTGCGATCGATGCTGGATCGCCGGCAGACTGCCGTGACGGCGAGCCGGATACCGCTGCGATGGGAAATCAGATCGCCGTGTTTGGCGATGATATCGGCCGTGGCGCGGCCTACTGTTCCGAAACCGACGATGCCGACTCGAACTTCCTTCAGGGTCATAAAAGACTGGTTGTGAATCTACTATGCGGTGCCTGGTTGCGGCTGTCTCGATGTTTATTGGGCGCTTAAAAACTCCTGGTGAACAGCGCGCACGACGTCGTCGACCCGCGAATTCGTCACCGCGAAACAGATGTTCAATTCACTGGCGCCCTGAGCGACGGCGATCACGCTCACGTTGTTGCGCGCGACAACGGAGAACAGGCGTCCCAGGATGCCGCACGTTCCTTTCATGCCGGAGCCGAGGACCGCAATCACGGCAATGTCGCGATGAACGGTTACGGGATTCAGGACTCCGTGTTTGAGTTCCGTGCGGAAAAGTCTCTGGATGGCGTGGACGACGCGCTCGGTGTCGGCTTCGCGCAATACCAGGCCAAGGGAATCTTCGGACGACGATTGCGTGGAGAACAATACATCGACGTGCTCATGACCAAGCCTCAAGAACAGGCGGCCAAAGATCTCGGCGAAATGAACGTCGCGCCGTGTGGTGAGCGTCACGAGCGAGGCCTGCGTTACGGCGGTGACGGCTTTTACAGGACGAGTGCTCTCGGGAAGGCGCTCGACGATTTTGGTGCCCAGGACTTCGGATTTGAAGGAATTCTTGATCCAGACGGGGATGCCGCGGTCCATGGCCGGCCAGATAGCTTTGCGGTGAATTACTTTTGCCCCGTAATAGGAGAGCTCGATGGCTTCGGCAAAAGTGATTTCGGGGAGGGTGACGGCATCGGGACAGACGCGCGGGTCGGCGGTCAGGACGCCGTCGACGTCGGTCCAGATCCAGACTTCGTGGGCGTCCATGGCGGCACCTAGGATCGTGCCGGAATAGTCGGAGCCGCCGCGGCCGAGAGTGGTGACTTGCCCTGCTGCAGTGGCGCCGCTGTAGCCCATCACCACCGGGATCTGGCCTTGCTGCAGGAGCGGGTTCAGCGCGTCCGCGCACTGGCGGCGGGTTGTGTCCATGTCGGGCGAGGCATCGCCGAATTTGTCGTCGGTGGCGACGACACGGGCGGAATCCACGAACACACCCTTTGCTCCGAGATCGTTGAGGCAGGCCGCGAAGATGTGGGCGGACATTTGTTCGCCCAGAGGAAGCGCCATGTCCATGACCTGGGGCGTGGCCGATCCTAAGAGCAGGAGAGCGGAGGAGAGCTCGCGCAGGCGGTTGAGGGTGGACTGCACCTGAGTTGCGACTGCTTTCTGAGTTTGGCCGGAGAATAGCTCTGCGACGACTTGCTCGTGACGGGTCTGCAGTTGAAGAAGGCCGGCCTCCATTTGCTTGCCGTTGCCGGTGCGCGCGGAATTCAGAACGCCCAGAATCAGGTCGGTGACCCTGGAAAGCGCGGAGACGACCACGACTACGGGAGCGCCCCGCTGCTGCGCATGGCGCTGCACGATCGCGGCCGCTTGCCGGATCCGTTCGGCACTCCCGACGGAAGTGCCGCCGAACTTCATGACCACCAAGCTCATGGAAATCCTGACGCGGGAAAGAAACTCATTTGGTAGTACAGCATGCAGACGCGGCGTGCGACAAGACTCTCATGGGATACACCGGGATTGTTAAGCCGATGGGCCGACTCCGCGACAGACTGGCACAAGAAATCCGGGCTGGCTCTCGACTGTCGGAGCCAGCCCGGAAGGGTTTGGGGCAGGTTCGGCTACTGCTTGCCGATGATCTTGCCGTTAATGTCGACGTTGTCGAGCACCACAACGCTGGAGCCCGTTTCTGGTCCGCCGTCCATCACCAGGTAGACGCTCTTGATTTTGCTGCCTGGAGCGATGGGCGGATTGGTTTGGGCCGGGTTCGCGGGATCAAAGCGCAGACGCTTCCATCCAGCGGCCGGTGCCGATTGTGTTGTGCCCGACGCGCATCCGGTCTTATGGACGACATCGTCACTGGTCACAATCGCAAATCGGGGTGTGGTTGACGTGCACTGCCCACCATTGCGAATGTCGTAGCCAAGTTCGGTGAGAGACATCCCCTCAACGTCCCGGACCACGATACCAGCTTGCGCCTGGTTGGACGCGGCGCTGGTCTTAGACAACAACAAGCCCTGGTTGCGAGTATCGGAGGTGTTGCTGGCGGTTGAGGAGACACCGGTGCCGTCCATCCAGGTGGCGGCCACGGTGTTCGAGGATGCAGGATCGTAGGCAAACGGCCAGGCACGCAGCTGTTCGGTGCTGCCGCTGGTTACGCTGCCAGGTCCGTCATCTTCACCACCATCGTCATCTTCGGTAGCAACTTTGAGGATGACGGGCAGGTTAACTCCGACGGAGCCAGTTGCTGCGATCGCGATCATCGCAGTATACGTGCCCGAGGCCAAGCCGGTCGGATCCACTGAGATGCTCAGCGATCCTGGGGTTGTGCCTCCTGATGGAGTGACCGACAGCCAAGTTCCTCCGTGAGCCGCAGCCGTGAAGCCAAGAGGCGCTCCGGAGCTGTAGATGCGGACGGTCCGTGGTGCCGGAGTCGAATGACCCGCTTCGTATTCGAAGTAGGCTGCCTTCGACGGCCACACTCTGAGCCTACCCGAGCTGCGTGTGGTCGTGACCACAAGTTTTATGGGCAGTGTCTGCGGTGAATTCGAGGCCCCAGTGGAGGTGATCGTTATGCTTCCATTGTAGGTTCCTGATGCCAGGCCGGAAGGATTTGCGCTCACGGTCAGCGTTGAGGGTGTTGAGCCGGAGCCGGGACTGACGGTCAGCCAGGCACCGCCAGATGCGGCTGCTGTGATGCTTAACGCGGATCCGCTACTGGCGACCGTCACCGTCTGGGTGCCGGCGGTGGTCGACCCTGCGGGGTAGCTGAACGACAGAGTTCCAGGGCTGATGTTCAGCGATGGATTTCCGGAGGGAGCCGCAGTCACGGTCAGCGAAACGGAGACCGTCCGCGGAGAGTTGGAGGCGCCTGCCGCGGTTACGGTGACCGTGCCGCTGTAGGTGCCAGCTGCGAGACCAGACGGATTTACCGATGCGGTCAGGCTGCCGGGAGTGTTGCCGCTTGCAGGAGCGACGGTAAGCCACGCGCTCGACGAGCTGGCGCTGTAGCTCATCGCGCTGCTGCTGGTGACGTTGATCACCTGGCCGACTGGGGCGCTTCCCCCTGTCTGGTAGGTGAACGACAGGTTCGCGGGACTGACAGTCACGGTTGTGACGGGTGCTGCGGTTACAGTCAACGACACAGCTACTTTCGGACTGTTCGCGGCTCCCGCGGAGGTTATTGTTACGTTGCCGTTGTATGTCCCGGCGGCCAATCCTGAAGGATTGATCGTGACACTGACGTTGCCGCCAGTCATTCCGCTGGGTGTTGCCGACAACCACGTCGCGGAGGTTGCGGTGGTGAAGTTGACAGCCGCCCCGCTGCTGGTAATGGCAGCGGCCTGTGCGGCAGGTGAGCTGCCACCGATCTGATAAGTAAAGGTCAGACTGGCGGGATTCGCAGTCAAGGTAGGCAAGGCCGCAGCCGTGACATTTAAGGTAACGGCGACAGTCTTGGGGCTATTGGACGCGCCCGCAGATGCAATCGAGACGGTGCCGGTGTACATGCCGGCTGCGAGGGAGGCAGGATTCACGGAAACAGCTACGCTGCCCGGAGTAGTTCCACTGGCGGGCGTGGCCGTGAGCCAGGTCGCGGACGTGGACACGGTGTAATTGAATGCGGTGCCGCTGCTGCTAACGGCGACATTCTGCGCTGCCGGGATGGTGCCGCCGCTCTGGTAATTGAAGGAAAGGCTGGCCGGACTTGTCGTGATCGTCGGCAACGGCGCCGGCGTGACGTTCAAAGTGATGGCGACAGTCTTGGGACTATTCGAGGCAGTCGCAGATGTAATCGAGACCGTGCCGGTGTAGGTCCCGGCTGCGAGGGAGGCAGGATTCACGGAAACAGCTACGCTGCCCGGAGTACTTCCACTGGCGGGCGTGGCCGTAAGCCAAGTCGCGGAGGTGGACACGGTGTAATTGAATGCAGTGCCGCTACTGCTGACGGCGACATTCTGTGCGGCCGGCACGGTGCCGCCACTCTGATAGTTGAAAGTAAGACTCGCCGGGCTGACGGCGATGGTCGGGGCGGGCGCGGGGGCATTGACAGTGATGGCCTGGCGGATAGTACCGGTGCCGCCACCGTAGCTATCGATTGCGGCCGCGTACAACGTGGCGGTCGTGGTGGCGGTAACGGTGGGCGCCGTCCAACTGAAGGTCCAGCTATGAGTGCTGCTTGGCGCGCTATGAACGATCTCGCCGTTGAGCACCTTGGTGCCAGTTCCGGCCGCGAAGGTTCCGGCCGACGCCGCAACATCGACGCCGCCATTGCCGGACGCAATGATGCTGACCGAGATCGTGTAACTATTGGTCGAGCCGGAGGCGACGCTGGTGGGACCGGAGAGGGTGATGGTCGGTATGCTAGTACTGCCGCTGTGGCAGGACGTGCAGGTCGAGGTACTCTTGCCTGAAAATCCTGAAATACCGCCGCTGCTAGCCTTGGCCGGAATCGACCATTGCAAGGTAGCCAGCAGTGCGAGGAAGATCCAGGACCAGCGGGTGAGGGTAAGCAGCTTGCGTGAATCGAAACGATTCGGCTTGACGACGGCCGAGGTTTTGAGGGTGAGCAGAGATCTCCTGAAGTTCACGGTGCTTCCTTTCTTCGGCGGTCGTGCGGCGCACACGAATGCCGATGGGGGACGAAGGATGCAGATTGTTGGAATGCTCCAGCCTTACGACGAAGCACGCTTCTATTCAGCAGGACTGTTTTCAGTGGCGATAATGCGAAGGGTCTAGAGGAAGTCGGAATTCATTACTAGGCACAGTAATAGTAGACGCCAACGTCGACAAGGACACGGTGGTATGAGAGGTGAAGTGTCCGACTTGTTTGCCAAAAGTAACGTCCTTCTGTGTATTGATGGGCTTCGATATAACGCAATACAAGGCAGAAGGTAACTTCTAGTCTGTCCGGTTAATTTGTCGGGTTGCGAGGGAACTTCAGATAGGGCAGACGGACATTGTCGATCATGACTTGATCGGCACGGATATTCGCGGGGGCTTCAAAACCTTGAGCTCCGGCATTCGTCACATAGTCGTCCTGATCAACACCGTCGCCGCTGACGCCGAGACCTCCGACGAGAACGCCGTTCTTGTAAAGCGGCAGACTTCCCGGGAAAAACACAACGCCATTTTGATTTGGATTGGACGATTGCGAACCCTGGGTGCAAGGGTTCGAGAAATCCTGCGTGTACAGAGTGAAGAAGGGGCCGGGATTTGATCCGTCGATTCCGGGTGGGAACAAGGGCTGCGCTCCGAAACCAATCGTGCGATTGGTGACGGCCGTCTGTGCGGGAACACCCGGCATATCCGCGACGCCGGCGCCGCTAAAATAGATGACGTTGCGCGCCTTGGCGACGGCGACATCGATGCTGAAGACGGTGGCGTCGGGCATGCGATGCAGAGCGAGAACAGTGCCGTCGAGATCTGCAACGGCAATGGTCATGCGTGCGCGCGAAGCCGAGGGCAGTCGAATGACCGCCCGTGTCATTTCCGCCGTGGCCATCGCCTGGTTGACGATGGAAGTTACATCCGCCTGAGTCAGTCCGCCGGCACCCGCGTTGGGACCGACAAGATCGCCTTCCGGCGGAAGCGATCCCGCGATCGGGCCGACTGCGTACGCTCCTCCAGCAACTCCGGCAGAAACTCCAGAGGGCAAAGTAGTCTGGTTCACAAACGGGAGCGAGATTCCGCCGATGACGACAACTCCGGGAGCTGGGAGCTGCGCGGCGGTCGGCAAGAATCCTGTTTGAGACGCGCCCAAGAACGCGGCGAATTCGGAGACGCTCGTAGAATTGCTCACCACCCCGATTCCACCGACCACGTGTCCATTTTTGAAGAGCGGAACGCCGCCTGGATTTACGGCCATGGGATCGCTGTCCATGGTGTCAACTTTGCCGGTGATTACCCCGAGTCCCAGGTTAGCGCCGTTGATGGAGCGAGCAGGATTGATGGTCTTTCCTGCATTGAAAGTGGCATTCAACGGGCAGCCGCGATTGGTATTTTCGATGCCGAAGAGATCCGCGTTGGGAGCGAACGAGACGCCGGGCGGAAAATGGATGCCGCTGATGAAGCGGACAGTGCGGCTCGAAAGGGGGGCTTGGTCGTTGCTGAAAAGCGCGGCCGTTCGTGCGAGGGCGACTGCGAGTTCGTTGCTGTCGACAACTGCTCCGAAGTTTCCGATGGCGGTGGCGGGCGCGCCGGGCGTCTGAAAAACTGCCAGCACCGTGCCGCTGCGGTCGGAGACCGCGACGACCAGCGGTACGTTGACGGATGTAACAGCATTCTGAACTATGGTGTCCACTTCCGTGGCGCTAAGTGAGGCCGCAGGCGACGGCGGGATTGGACTGGTTGCTGAAGGCCCGCTTCCGCTGCACGATACGAGAATCACGCCTGAACTGCACAGCAAGATTGCACCGAGTGCAAGCAGCACCCAACGTCGATGATGGAAGAGTCTCATTCCGAGCGACACAATGAATGCGATGTCTCAGCGAGAAACTTATCGCATACCGAATGTAATATGTGTTGCGGCCGAGAACGACAGTGCTGCGACTTTCGTGTAACCAGAATGATTAATCCCGCCGCCTCGTAACGTTGACAATCCCTGTCACTCTGGCAGAATTCGCTCAGACCTCGATAATTTCCTGAGAACTAAGGGGAGAACCTCATTTGAATACCTGTAAACGATTGACTGCGGCCATACTTTGCCTGCTGCTTTCGCCATTTCCGGCCGTTTGTCAGTCGGCTTCGGGCGATCACGCAGGCCAGATCAATGCGCTCGTGCCGGATGCGACGCGAAACGCCAAGCCTGCCAAAGCGAAGGACGATCTCGATTGGAACGATCTATTGCAGACGCAGAAATCCGGTCGCCTGCGCGCCGGGTTGAAGGACGGTTCGATCCTTAGCGTCGGGTCCAACAGCGAACTGCGGGTTGTGCAGCATGATGCGGCTTCGCAACAGACTTCGCTGGAAATGAACTTTGGCAAGATGCGAAGCAAGGTTGTAAAGATCACCCAGCCCAACGGAAAGTTTGAGATCAAGACTCCAAACGCCGTGATTGGCGTGGTCGGAACTGACTTCTATGTTGCTTACGATGCCGACAAGACCACGGTGATTTGTTATCGCGGCAAAGTCATGGTCACGCCCTCAGGCAATGCGAAGATCATGCGAAATTCAGGGCAGGCCGATGCAAATTCGAATTCGATCGCCGTATCCGAGGGTCAGATGGTGGTCATTAGCTCGGCCCTGGCTGCGGGGGGATTCCAATCCAATGCGGCGCCTTCCGATCTGTTGCAGGCCAGTATGACAGATACGAACGTACCCGATGGGCCGCTGCCCTCGGTCCATCCGCACCTGGTGCGCAATCTGATCATCGGAATCGGAGCGGCGGCTACGGGGTGGGCGGTTGGATATACACAACTGAATTCAAGCGGCGGCTCGGCCTTGCCGCGGGTTCCGAATTGCCAGAACAATCCGAATCCCAAACTATGTGGATGATCGCGCAGAGCTGAATTGTGGAAATTGAATTAGCACGCGGAACCTTTTGATCAATAAGCCCCGAGCGGGCGCTTCATGACGCCAAATTCGCAGCGCTGGTCCCAGTGGTTGAGCCGGATATCGACTCGCCAGGTTGACGTGGCTCTGGCACTGCTGGTCACGGCGGGCGGGCTGCTGCTGTTTGCATTTGCCGGCATCGGCGGAAATCGCGGTGCCGGCTTTCTCTTTCTCCAGAACGTAGAACAAAGCCTCCTGGACACCCGGTTCGAATTGCGCGGATCGCGCAAGCCTGACGAACGAATTGTCATCGTCGGGATCGATGAGAAGACACTGATGCACGAGGGATCGTTTCCGCTTCCTCGCCGGGCGTATGCTGAGTTGGTGAAGCGACTCAGCGAAGAAGGTGCGCGCGTGGTGGGCTTCGACGCGACCTTCCCGACTCCGGAGAGCAATTCTGCCACTCAGGCGCTGGACAAGCTGCAGGCGAACCTCGGCGCTTCCGCTCCTTCCAGTGTTGACCAGGAGATCAAGCGCCTGAAGGTCGAGAGCGACCAGGACGGCGCATTTGCCGCTTCACTCAAGGCTTCTGGCAACGTGGTTTTAGGGCATCTGTTTCTTGATGCGGAACGCGCCAAGAATTCCAATCCGAAACTCGAAGAAGAGTACTTCAACATCGTGTGGGCGAAGTCGTTTCCCCAAGTCCTGAAGGTCAAATCGAAAGATGGAAAGGACTTTGACCTCGCACAGGCCTGGATGAATAACGGGGGCACGGTCGCCGCGGGTGCGGAAGCGAACATCACGAAGCTCGCCGAGGCCGCTGTCTCCTATGGATTCATCGATATCAATCCTGATCCGGATGGAACCCTGCGGCACGGGCTTTTGATTATGCGGTACCGTGATCAGGACTTCTTTCCCTCACTTGCCATGCAGGTGTTGCGCGAGTACGAGCAAATTCCCGATCAGGAGATCGCCGCCTATATCGCCGAAAACGGGCTGGAGCGGATTCAATTCGGCGCGCATCCCCTGCGGCCTTCGCGTGATGGAACGGCAATCATCAACTATGTCGGCCCTTATGGCAGCTATCCGCACTACTCGATGTGGGATGTGATCTCGCGCTCTACTCCTCCTGATGCGTTCAAAGACAAAATCGTACTGCTCGGGGCGACCGCCAAGGCGATTGGCGATCTTCGGATCACGCCCTTCCAGAATGGCGATGCGTACATGGGAGTCGAGGTGCATGCCAACATCATCGACAACCTGCTGCATAGCGGGGAAGCCGGACGGAGCTTCCTGACGCGTGGCGCGCGCGAGGAGATGATCGACATCGCGTTCATCCTGCTGTTCGGCATCGTCATGGGAATCTGGTTCGGAAAGATTAAGCCTCTGTACTCGACCGTGGCTTTGATCCTCGTTCTTGCGGGGTTTGGCTGGTTCGTTTATTTCAGTTTTGTGCGCTGGGGAAGCTGGCTGAGCTTTGCGATACCGGCCACGACGCTGGTGGCGAATTATGCGGCCATCACGAGCTTCCGCATGATTTTCGAGGAGCGCGAGAAGCGCAAGATCAGGAAGACATTCTCGCAATACCTGTCGCCCGGCGTGATCGGGCTCATCGAGAAGGATCCGCAAAGGTACATTCGTCCGGGTGGTGAAACGAAAGAGTTGACCGTGATGTTCAGTGATATTCGGGACTTCACGACACTTTCCGAAGGCTTAAGTGCCGACGAACTGGTTCACTTGCTGAATGAATATCTCGGCGAGATGACCGATGTCCTGTTCCGAAACCTGGGTACGCTCGACAAGTACATTGGCGATGCCATCATGGCTTTCTGGGGCTCGCCTTATCCCCAAGATGACCACTCTACCCGCGCTTGTAGTTGCGCGCTGGAGATGTCGCGCAGCCTTGAAAAGCTGAATGCCAAGTGGAAAGAAGAGGGGAGGAAACCGATTTCGATTGGCATCGGGCTCAATACGGGTCCCGTCAACGTGGGCAACATGGGGTCCGATAAGCGCCTGGCGTGGACCGTCATGGGCGACAACGTGAACCTGGCGTCGCGCCTGGAAGGGATGACGAAGCAGTACCGGGTCCGCGTTGTGATCAGCGAAGGGACTTACCGCCAGGTCGCACAGCAGTTTGTCTGCAGGGATCTCGATCGAATTCGGGTGAAGGGGAAGTTGCAGCCGGTGGCAATCTACGAACTGCTGGATCGCGCTGAAAATCACGCGACATACAGTGTGCTGCTGGAACGGTTCGCCAGCGCAATGACAGCTTATCGTGAACAGAATTGGAATGAAGCGGTTCTTCAGTTGGGAACGTTGCTGGCATCGTTTCCCGACGATGGGCCCACGCAGATCTTCCTGCAGCGAGCACTCGACTTCCGCGAACATGCGCCTGAACCCGGCTGGGATGGCGTACACGTCATGAAGTCGAAGTAAGCCTTACTTCTCAAAATTCCGCCAGTGACGGCCGTCGTGCTCAAGGAGCGCGTCCGCTTCTTTGGGTCCCCAGGTGCCGGCTGCGTAATTCGGGAAGCTGCGCGGGGGTAGAGCTTTCCAGACATCGAGAATCGGACTCACGACGCTCCAGCCCGCTTCTACCATGTCGGCGCGCTGGAATAATGTCGCGTCGCCCACCATGCAGTCATGCAGCAGGCGCTCGTAGCCGGTGCTGATCTGCTTGCCGAAATAGTCGGTGTAATTGAAGTCCATGTCCACCGTCCCCAGGCGCATGACGGGACCAGGAGTCTTTGCTGCGAAGCGCAGCGAGATACCTTCCTCAGGCTGAATGTGGAGCACCAGTTGATTGGGCATGAGGTTTTCCACGGTAGTGTCCCGGAACAATACGAACGGAGCCTGGCGGAACTGGATCACGATATGCGTGTTGCGGGCTGGCATGCGCTTACCGGTGCGCACGTAGAAAGGAACTCCGGCCCAGCGCCAGTTGTCGATCTGCAGCTTGATGGCTACGTACGTTTCAGTTCGTGAGTCGGGGGGCACGCCAGCTTCGGAACGATATCCAGGAACATGTTGTCCGAGGAGTTCGCCATCGCCATACTGGCCGCGAACTGTACGGCTGAGCACGTCTTCAGCGCTCAGCGGCTGGATGGCGTGGAGGATCTTGGCCTGCTCATCGCGCACGGCGTCGGCCTGGAACGAGATGGGAGGCTCCATAGCCGTGAGGCTGATGAGCTGCATGATGTGGTTTGGCACCATATCGCGCAGCGCCCCAGCGTGGTCGTAGTAACCGCCGCGCTGCTCGACCCCGACCGTTTCCGCCACGGAAATCTGGACGTGATCGATGTAGCGGCGGTTCCAGATGGGCTCGAAGATGCCGTTGGCGAAACGGAACGCCATGATGTTCTGAACCGTTTCTTTTCCCAGGTAGTGGTCGATACGGTAGATTTGCGACTCACTGACGACGCTGAGGAGTTGCTTGTTCAGAGCCTTGGCGGATTCGAGATCGCGACCAAATGGCTTTTCGACGATGACGCGGCGCCAGTGCTGATTGTCTTCGGTCATCAAGCCGACGGCGCTCAGTTGCTCGACTACAGGTCCAAAGAAGTCGGGGGCGATCGCGAGGTAATAGAAGTAGTTCTGATGGGTGCCGTGGTCGGTATCCATCTTCGCGAGCAGGTCTTTCAGTTGCTGGAACGTCTGCGCGTTGCCGAATTCGCCGGTGAGGTAGTACATGCGGCTCTGGAACCACTCTTCCAGCTTGGCATCGATCTGCACGTCGGCGAATTGCTGGAGGTCCTGCTTGAGCTTGGCGCGGAAATCGTCGGTGGACATCGCATCCTTGGCAACGCCGACGACCGCGAATTCCTGAGACAACAGATGATTTTTTCCTAGATTGTAGAGAGCGGGAATCAGCTTGCGGCGAGTAAGGTCGCCCGAAGCGCCAAAAATCACCATGACGCAAGGGTCGCCGGGGCGCCCGATTCGCTCTGTGGCTTCTGCTTTCGCTTCTTGAGGCATATGAGTGCTCATCCTTCGGGTTGAGAAAGTTTAGCAAGCACGCGGTGTGCGTCTGTTTCGATAGTCGGTACCGTTGTCAAACCAAAGTCCTGCTACGCAGTTATCTTGTACCCACGATAGCGCTGTGGTACCAAAAGGAACATCATTGCAAACGGGGTGGTGGGACAAGTGCGGATGGGCGGGCGTGTGCCCCAAAGGCCTGGGACGCGAATCAGAGTGTGGTCACTGCGATTGGCGTGGGTGGTTTTGGCGGGCGTCGGAACTGTGCTGGGGCAACAGCCCGACTCGCCCACGGTCCAGCTTCCGCCGGTGCGTCGCATTCCGGAGCACTCCACTTCGGCGAAGGCCAGCTTGCAAGGTCGGGTGCGCGACGAAGAAGATCGCGCCGTTCCCGGCGTTGCGCTGAAGATTCGTTCTCTATCGAGCGGATCAAGTTTCGAAACTACGACGGATGCAGAGGGAATTTTTCGCCTGCGGGATGTGCCCCTTGATGCGTATGAGCTTCGGACGGTGCGCGAGGGCTACGAGCCTCTGGTGGTGGAACACGTGCAAGTGAGCGCCGCCGGGCTGGTTGTGTTGGAATTGAAGATCAAGGGGTTGGGGACGACGGCCACTCCAACGAAAGGCGCTTCCGGAGTGCCTGGAGCCTCGCGGGCGCCCGCTGGTCCGACACCGCAAGGGAGCGCGTATCCAGGCCTCCGCAGTTCGGCATCCGAGAAACCGACGATGATCGTGACGGCAGAATCGCTGCCACCTGCGTCCGAGATGCCGGCTCCCGACCGTTGGGACGTGGCGATGCCCGAGTGGCGCCGCTATGAAACCCAGCCGGACGCGCCTTATGTGAAGGGACACTGGTACGACCCTTTCAACCGCAACAAGCTCAAGGGAGACTATCCGATTTTCGGGCAGCGCTGGTTCCTGAATGTGACGGGACGGAGCCAGACCGGCGTGGACTTGAGACGGCTGCCGGTACCGAGCGGAGTGGACACGGCGAATCCGGGCAGCCGCGGATTTTTTGGCCGGGGAGAACAAGCTTTTGCGTCGGAAACTTTGCGTTTCTCGCTCGACCTGTTTCGAGGGGACACCAGCTTCCGGCCAGCGGATCTACGGTTTCGCTTCACGCCAGAAGTGAATTTGAATTTCTTGCAGGCGCGTGAACGGGGAATCGTCAACATCGATCCGCGCAAGGGAACGGACAGGTTCGACCCTCATTTGGGCGTGCAGGAGGCGTTTGTCGAAGCGAAATTGCGCGACCTGAGTCCAAACTACGATTTTGTTTCGATCCGGGCCGGGATCCAACAGTTCACCAGTGATTTTCGCGGCTTCTTGTTTTCGGAAGAACAGCCGGGCATTCGTATTTTTGGAAATCTGCGCTCGAACCGGATTGCTTACAACCTGGCGTGGTTCTACTTTCTCGAAAAGAACACAAACAGCGGGCTCAATACCTTCCAAAAGCGGGATCAGCAGGTGTACGTCGCCAACGTGTACGTGCAGGATTTCCTGGCCAAGGGGTACACGACTGAGTTCAGCTTTCATTACAACCGCGACGATGGTGGTGTGCACTTTGACGACAATGGCTTCCTGGTACGTCCCGCTCCCATCGGAGCCGTCGTGAATGGGACGATTCGCACACATTCGATACGGGCCTACTACCTCGGTTGGGCAAGCAATGGACACATCGGGCGTGTGAACGTCAGCCATGCGTTCTACCAGGCGCTGGGTCACGACGACTTCAACACGATTGCCGGTCGGCGAGTCGATGTCAACGCGCGCATGGGAGCCGTCGAGCTTTCGATCGACAAGGATTGGGCGCGATACCGCGCCTCGTTTTTCTATGCGTCCGGCGACTCGAGCAACCGGTCAGGCGCAGCCCGGACTGACGGTACGGCTCACGGGTTCGACTCTATTGTTGACGACACGCATTTCGCGGGTTCGGACTTCAGCTTCTGGAATAGCGAGGGAATCCGGTTAACGGGAACCGGCGTAGCGCTGATTACACCCGTCAGCTTGTTGCCGAACTTACGCTCCAATAAAGAAGAGGGGCAAGCCAACTTCGTCAACCCCGGGGTGATGGTGTTCAACCTGGGAGCTGACTTCAATCTCACCCCCAAGCTACGCGCTTTCGCCAACACAAGCTACTTGCGTTTTGACCGGACGGAACCGGTGGAGCTGGTGCTGTTTCAGAGGCCCATCGATCACGGCATCGGAACGGACTTCGGAGGTGGGGTCGAATACCGGCCACCGCTCTCCGAGAACATTGTGGTGCGGGGTGGGGCATCGGCGCTGGTTCCGGCCGAAGGCCTTAAGCAGATCTACAACGGCCAGACGCTGTTTTCACTATTCGGGAATGTTCGATTTCAATTTTAGAGCGATGATCCCTTTCTTAATGGCAAAGGACGCGATGGACTGTGCAAAGGTCGCGAAGAAGCACTTGAAGAGTGTTTTCTTCAGGAACTGGGAGATAACTCCGCGCGCTTTGCGGTTAAGGGCTTTCACCTGCCTGCAACACGCAATCCTGTTGATGTCGTGCGCTTTGGCGCAGGCTCAATCGCAGACTCCTGCCGAGAACATCCTGTTGCAGCAGTCGCAGGCGGAGGCAGACCGCAAGTCCAGCGGATGCCTAACCTGTCACACCTCGACCGACAGCGCGACCATGCACCCTTCAGGCACTTTGCGGCTGGGCTGCGTCGATTGCCACGGAGGCAACAGCCAAATTCAGTTGAGATCGGGGGAGCTTCCGAAATCCGCCGAGTACGAAAGGGAGAAAAAAGAAGCGCATCCTCAGCCGAAGCGCTTGTCACAATCAGCTGCGAATCCCCAACGGCCCTACACCGACTGGCTGCAGGAAGACTGGGACTATGTGCGGTTTGTAAATCCCGGTGACCTTCGCGTGGCAGAGAAGACTTGTGGGCTTAGCGGATGTCATACGGCGGAGGTTCGCAAGGTGCAGACCAGCATGATGACGCATGGCGCCATGCTGTGGGGAGCCGCACTTTACAACAACGGTGCGTTTCCCTTGAAGTCTCCGCATTTCGGGGAAAGCTACGGGGAAGACGGGCGACCGCGGCGGCTTATGACGTTTCCAGCTCCGACGGCTGAAGAGATCGAGAAGAAAGGTGTGTTGCCCTTCCTCGAACCGCTGCAACGATGGGAGGTTTCACAACCGGGGAATGTGTTGCGCGTGTTTGAACGCGGCGGACGAAAGCGCGCCGAGATTGGGAACCCTGACTTAGAGGAAGATCCGGGGAAGCCGGAAATCAAGCTCAGCGAGCGGGGATTCGGTACCGAGTTGCGGACGGATCCCGTATTTCTCGGACTGCAGAAGACCCGACTCCTCGATCCACTGCTGTCGTTTCCCGGGACGAACGATCAGCCGGGGGACTATCGCGCAAGCGGTTGCAGCGGATGCCATGTGGTTTACGCGAATGATCGATCCAAGGATCATTCCGGCTCATTCGCGGAGTATGGCAACCTTGGCCAGAGCGCAACGCAAGATCCGACCATAACGCACAACGAGTCAGGCCATCCAATTCGTCACCAGTTCACACGCTCAATTCCGTCGAGCCAGTGCATGGTGTGCCACATCCATCCGGGCACGAACATGGTCGCGACGTACTTCGGCTACACGTGGTGGGACAACGAAATGGACGGGAAGTACATGTGGCCCACGCAACAAAGCCATCCGAACGCAGAGGAGCGCAGCCGGATTGAAGCGCGCAATCCTGAGGGGTCGGCGGTGCGCGGACTCTGGTCCGACGTGAATTTTCTGGAGAAAACCGGAACCCCCGAGTTCAACAAGAAACTCGACCACACACAGTTTGCCGACTTCCACAGCCACGGCTGGATTTTCCGCGCGGCCTTCAAGCACGACCGCAAGGGTACGCTGCTGGATAGCGAAGACAAGCCGGTGGCGTTCGACGATGCGGAGAAATTCGACAAGGCTGTCCATCTCAAGGACATTCATCTTGAGAAGGGCATGCACTGCATCGATTGCCATTTTGAACAGGACAGCCATGGCAACGGCAAGCTTTATGGGGAGACGCGGAACGCCGTCGAGATCGATTGCGTGGATTGCCATGGAACGGCGCAGCAGAAGTCAACTCTGATCACGTCGGGAACGGCCGCTCCCGAGCGGGGAACGAATCTGGCCGCGCTACGAACTCCGTGGAGAGAACGACGTTTCTATTGGAAAGATGGGCGCCTTTATCAGCGCTCAATGCTTGACAGTCATACAGAATGGGAGATCGTGCAGGTAATCGACACGATCACGCCGGGCAACGAGCACTACAGCGAGAAGTCGCGGCTGGCGAAGACCCTCCAGCAGGATGGAGTGTCGTGGGGAGACGTTCCCACAGATCAATCGAAACTGGCGCACGCGAACAGTCGTATGACGTGCTACGCGTGTCACTCTTCATGGGCCCCCACTTGCTACGGATGTCATCTGTCGATGACCGCGAACCAGCGGACGCCCATGCTGCACAACGAGGGCCTGACAACGCGCAACTGGACCTCGTACAACTTCCAGGTATTGCGCGACGACATCTACACGCTTGGTATCGACGGGACGGTCACCGGGCATCGCGTTGCGCCGGTTCGATCTGCATGTGCGGTTGTCGTGAGTTCGCAGAATAGCGATCGCGACTGG
Source organism: uncultured Acidobacteriota bacterium (assembly GCA_963765755.1). Classification (GTDB taxonomy): domain Bacteria; phylum Acidobacteriota; class Terriglobia; order Terriglobales; family Acidobacteriaceae; genus Gp1-AA133. Next base: position 97,215 of record CAVXXV010000004.1, read on the forward strand.
CTCTATTACCAACAGCAGACGATCTCGGCAGAGGGCTTCAGCGGGCAGGCTTTCTCCACGTTTGTGCCGCACACCGTTCGGGGTAAAGAAACCAAGGGCTGCACGGACTGCCACGTGTCGCGAGCCAACGACAATAATGCGTGGATCGCCCAATTGTTGTTACAGGGCACGGGCTTTATGAATTTCATGGGGCGTTACGTGTTCGTTGCGGATGGGAAGAGTGGATTCGAGGCAGTTGCCGTGACCGAGCACGAGGAACCACCCGCGGTGCTGGGCAGCGATTTTCAGAAGATCGCTTATCCCGAGGACTATAAGAAGCACATCGAGGGCGACGGCAAGTTGAGGGAGGCCTACAACCACGCGGGGTCTGAAGTGCTGGATGTGCAAGCGCGCGGCGAATACTTGTATGCCGCAATGGGCAAGGGCGGCTTGCGGGTCTTTGATATTGCCAACGTTGACAACAAGGACATCTCAGAACGGGTGGTGACGTCTCCCGAGTCACCACTGGGCCAGCGATTTTATCTGCCAACGAAATATGCGATGGCAATCGCGAGCCCGACTACTTTAGGAGTTGACCCGCTGCGGTCTCATCGAAAGGAAAACGAGGAACAGACGATTCACTTGATGTACGGGTTTCTCTACGTGGCGGACAAATATGAGGGTCTGGTGATCGTCGGCAATCCAGACCTTAAGAGCAAGAGTCCGGGAGTTGGCACGCTGCTCGATGGGAATCCAGCGAACAACTTTCTTAAGCGAGCACAGGCATTCAATCCGAAGGGAGTTTTGAACGGAGCGCGTCGCATCGCGATTGCCGGAACCTATGCGTACGTTTTGTGTGATCGCGGGTTGGTCGTCGTCAATATCGACAACCCTCTGTTGCCCAAGGTCACTACAGAGATTGGATCTCCTACCCTGGTGGAACCTCGGGGAATTGCCATTCAATTCCGCTACGCGTTTGTGGTGGATCGGGAGGGCTTAAAGGTGCTCGATGTGACCTCTCTCGATCAGCCGAAGGCGGTGCCTGGAGGGCAGGTGGCGATCGACGATGCACGGAATCTTTACGTAGCACGGACATATGCTTACGTCGCTGCAGGACGACAAGGACTCGCGATTGTTGACGTGGAACATCCAGAGTCACCAAAGCTGGATCAGATATTCAACGCGGGCGGCCGGTTGCAGGACTCGAACGATGTGAAGCTGGGAATGGTCAGTTCGAGCTTGTTCGCGTATGTCGCCGATGGAAAAAATGGACTGCAGGTCGTGCAGTTGTTTTCTCCTGTCGACAATCCCGCATTCAGCGGGTTCAGCCCCCGGCCCACGCCGAAGTGGATCGCTCGTTACAGGACGCGCGGGGCGGCCCTGGCCGTTTCCCGGGGCATTGATCGCGATCGGGCAGTGGATGAGAGTGGGAACCAGTTGGCGGTTTTTGGACGGCGCGGCGCGCGTCCATTCAATCGGGCAGAGATGGAAAGAATGTACCTGCGAGATGGTCAGCTCTTTACGGTCACAGATGACCCGCCAGCTGCGCCAGGCACTCAAAGAGCCGGCGAACCACGATGAGCAGTTTTTGGCACGGTTGACTAACGCTGTGGGGGTTGCAATTGCGCTGTTCCGCGGATTTCAGGAATGCTGAAGCGGCCTCTTGTTCCGCGGGCCTTGCTCCAATCATGATATTGATGGCATTCGAAGCAGCGCCCTTCCGCAACCTCTTTTGATCCAGCTTGATCACGGTGGCACTGTCGGCAGGTCTCAATTCCGGGGAGTAAGACATCCGCAGTGTCATGGCTGTCAATTGCCTTTGCATGACAGGAAGTGCAGGACATCATGCGGTGCGCATGATGATCGAATGTCGCATGTTCCAGCCAACGGGAACGAATCTGTGACGGAAGGATCTCGGGCAGGGCGGCGCCGGCGGCCTTGATGGCGTGGCATTGCTTGCAGGTCTTTGTCCAAAGGAGCCATTCGGCATCATCGACGTGGAACTGAACCCATTGCTCGGCCGTCGTGGCGATTCGGATCGGTCGGTCACGTCGCGGAACTTGCCGGCCCGGCGGTTCGATCTGATGAACTGCCGCAGGATTCGCTGTGATGTATTCCTGAAAGCGCTTTACGAGAAAGGCATGGATGAATTCAGGCTTGTCGTGCGGCACCTGCTGCCCTGCAAAGCGGGCGTCGAACTGGAGCGTGTGGCAGCCCGCGCAATGGCTCGCAAACTTCACTGGGGCCATTGTGGCGGAAATGAGCGAGAGCCTTGCGACTCTCGGTTGATCCGAGGCCGCGGATTGAGCCAAGTCACTCGCATACGGAAAGCGATCCTGGACTCCGGTCAAGCGATGGCAGTCCTCGCAAGCCATTTGAACTCGCTGGCTGTTCGGGCCTACGAGATCCGGCTTCATGTGCAGGTAGTGATTGAGGCGCACCTGGCCGGGGTCCTTCATGTGCTTCGCCGTCGGAGAGAATTCTGGGTGAGTGCGATCGAAACCGGAGATCGCAGCGGCGAAGTGTTGCTGACCGTCCCGGGTGTGAAGGGTTGCGTGGCACTGGATGCAACTGGCGGTCGACGTTGCTGCCAGGCGGGCAGACCCCTTATGTTCGATGTGACAGGATGAGCAGGAAGGCGTGAACGCCTGGTTGGCGTGGTGCACCGGACCGTCGTGGCAGGCCAGGCAGGCGTTGTCGCTGACCTCCTTGAAGAATGCTCCCGCGCGCGCCACGTGACAAAGGCTGCATTGCTGGGTAAAGACGGCGTGGGAAGCTGAGAGCGGGCCGCTGGAATATGCTTTTTGACCGCCTTGCGCGCGCTGGGCAAGGAGCCAGCCGAGTGCGACCACCGGTACTACTACCGAGAGCCAGAATCGCCATCGTCGGAGCGGATGAGAGTGCTTGAAGTACTGGAGATCGATGCGGCGCGCGAGTTTTTTGGTGGTGCGTATTCTTCGCAGCATTGCCGTCGGCTTAGAATCTCAGAGCCACGATTGCGTGCCATGCTCCGAGCAGAATTAATGCGTAGGAGATGGGCACGTGAACCAGTAGCCAGCCATGCAGAATCTTGTGGAGTCGGCTCTGCTTATCGAGCTGGCGTTTTTCTTCGCAGATGTTTTCCAGATCGTCGATATTCGGATGCAAAGTTGCCGGCAGCAACACGCGCAGCTGACGGAAGAGTGCGGTAGCAACTTGCGGATCCGCGATCCGGGCACTTCGCGCTCCTGCCTGGTTCAGGTAAGGACAGATTTCAGCGGAAAGCACGCGGCGCAATTCAGCGCTCGCTTGCTCGTCCACTTGCATGCCTGACGCAACCGTCACATCCCAGCTGGCTCCCGCCGATGCCGCCGCGGCCCGCTGCCATTCGGTTGCGCTGGGGACGTCGCCTTCGAGCGCCGCGCACGATTCCTCAACCACTCGCTCGGCTTCCTCCACAAGCTGGCCGCGAACCCGGTCGATCTGCTCGTAGATGGTTTCCATTGGAAGTTGGGCTGTGTGAAGGCGCGGAAGGAAGTGTTGCAGGGCGGCTCCCAGAATTCCGCTGGCAAAGATAAAGACGAACAGCCACATCAGGAAACGTGTCAGTGGGCCGCCGAAGTGGAAGCCGCCATGGAGGAGAATGAGGGGAAAACTTATAAAGCCCAGCCAGAGATGACCGCGCATCCAGGTCTGGGCCCGTCCGACGCGCCAGACGGGAAATTTCTTGCGTAGTCCCAACAGGCCTGCGAACAGCATGAACGCAAATCCGACGCTTCCATAAACGATTCCCGGAACACTGCCGCCGCGCGGTCCTTGTGGCGAGCGAAGGCTGTAGGGAACGTAAGTCGCTCCTGCCACAACCAGGATAGCCATACTGCCAACGAGCCATTTGCGGTGGGTGCGATCGATAAGCATGGGACTAGCTCTTCGCTCCGCTGGGCAGTTTGAGGAGTCCGGCGAAGAACTCGGGCGGGTTCACGCGATGTGCCGCGTCATGCGGGCACGCATAAACGCAGCTGGGCTCGGCGTGATCGTGGCAAAGGTCGCACGACGTAGCTTTCACGCGCGTGCTGGCGATTTTCCGACCGGGATGCGCGGGATCGTCCAGTTCCACAGGGAACGGGTGGAGGTTAATGTTGCCGTACGGGCAATTGTTTGCGCACAATCCGCACCCGATGCACCAGTCTTCGATGATGACCTCGAGCGAATTCCGGCGACGAATGGAACCGACGGGACAGCCGACCATGCACAGCGGGTCGCGGCACTGGCGGCAGGAGGTTGCGACCAGGTATTTGTCGAAGCGCAGACCTTCGCGCACCAGGCGACTTACGCCATCGTGCGCATCGGCGCAAGCGCGTACGCACTGATCGCAGCGCGTGCAACGCTCCAGGTCGAGAACCAGCAGACTCTGGGCTTCCATCAAGCCATTGGCGAGAAATTGATCAACTGGCAGCGTTTGCAATTGAGCGGTCCGGCGGCGATTCTCTGCGGCGCGTTCCTGTGCAATGGCCTCGAGTTTGGCGCGCACTTCCGGGAAGCGCTCGAGCATCAATTCAAAGTCAGCGTGCGCGATGCGTACGACTTCCACGTGGTCGAGCGCGGTACAGGTGGCGGTCCTCGGGCTTCCGCTAAGCAGGGCAATTTCACCGAAATATCCCCCGCGCGCAAGGTAGGCGAGTATCAACTCGCCGCCGGGACGATCTTCGGACACTTTGACGAAGCCGATCCGCACGAGATAAAAGCTGTCGGCCACGTCCCCTTGCCGGCAGATGACCTGACCGGGACTGAAGCGCAGGAGTTCGACGCGGTCGCGAAGGTGATCGATGAAGTCCTTGGTGAGCGACGAAAAGATGGGCACGCTGCGCAAATGCGAATCAAGAGCGCGGGCCCGGTAGTTCCGTTCCAACTGTGCCCGGAATGTTTTGTTTCGCTGCAGGATGTCGAGGACGTTGCGCAGCATCTCGAGCATCACGCAATCGGTCTTGGCCCGCACGGTTGCCGAGCGCGGGTAATAGCTCATGCAGGTCATCTCGCCGAACAGGTCCCCAGGATTCAGGTCGGCGATCGGCCGGTCGTAGGGAAGGTCAACGGACGCATCAATGGGGATAAAGGGGCGATCCGATTCTTCGCTGCGGCGGTGTTGTCCACGGGTGCTGAGCATGCTCTTCAGCTTTCTGAAGAATCCCTGGCTGCTCCCATTGGTCTCTACATGCGCCATGGGGCTCGCGAGAAAAACCTCCGCCTTACCTGCGAGGATGTAGAAAGCGGTTGAGCCGAAGTCGCCTTCACGACAGATAATCTCTCCGGCCCGGTAGTGGCGCTTGACTACAGCCTTCTGATTGAGTTCGAGGAAGGTTCCAGATACGTTCTGGAAGATCGGCAGGCCGAGAAGTTCTGTGGGGTCGAGAACCTCGCCTTCGCCCAATTGGGTTCCGACGACGCGCTTGTTGGTAAGCGCGCCGGTGGGGCACGACACCATGCACTCCCCGCACGAAACACAGGACGATTCGGCCATCGGTAGATTGGTGTCGAAGGCGATGCCTGCCTGATATCCCTTGCCGCGCCGCGCCAGCACCCAGTTGTGGCGGATGTCGTCGCAGCCGCGCACACAGCGATCGCAAAGGATGCACGATTCGTGATCGACTGCAATGACCGCAGAGGAATCGTCCTTACCGCGTGGGGTGGAGCGTTTTGGGAAGCGAACTTCGCTGATCCCGGTAGCTGCCGAGAGCCGTTCCAGTTCACAATCGCCGGAGTGCTGCTGGCGAGCGCATGGGGCGGGATGATCCGACATCAACAACTCGATGAGCGTGTGGCGCGCCGCTTTTACCGGATCGGAGCAAGTCTTTACGTTCATGCCCGGCTCAGCCTGCCGGATGCAGGATGCCGCATAGACCCGCTGGCCAATATCGACCACGCAAACTCTGCAAACTCCGACCGGATTTTCGTTCTGCTGGTGGCAGAGAGTGGGAATTGCAATTCCATTCAGGCGGGCGGCATCGAAGATGGTTGTGCCGGCAGGAACCGAGACGCTGGTTCCGTCGATCGTCAACTGGATCTCAGCGCCCGGCTTCGTACTCATGCCGAGCCTCGCTTCGTGAAGCAAACACCGGCGGGACAACGCCGGCTTGTGATGTGTTCCTCGACCACTTCGGGGAAATGCTTCAGGACGGATGCGATGGGAACGGGAACAACCTGACCCAGGCCGCAGATGGAAGTCAGCTTCATCGCGCTGGAGAGTTCATCTAGAACCTGTCGATCCGTGCTTGCTGATCGGCCTTCGGTCCATCCGGTTAGCATTTCAACCATCTTCTGCGATCCCAATCGGCAGGGAACGCACTTGCCGCAAGATTCGTTTCGATAGAAACGCACGGCGTTGAGCGCCATGTCGAGCATGCAACGGCCTTCGGCACAGACCACGATGGCGCCCGAGCCGACCATGGATCCGGCAGCCGCCACGGCGTTCCAGTCGAGTGGCAAGTCGACCATCGATGCGGGCAGATAACCTGACGACGGGCCCGAAGGAGCGAAGGCCAGCAACTTCCGTTGTCCCGCGATGCCGCCAGCTTTTTCGTGAATCAGTTCGGAATACGTCGTGCCCATCGGCACTTCAAAGATTCCGGGAGATTTCACGTCCCCGCTAATGCCCACGAACTTCATCCCGGCTGACCCGTTCTTGCCTTGGGCTTTGAACCAGTCGGCGCCATGTGCGAGGATGGCGGTGGCGAATGTGAAAGTCTCCACGTTATTGATGACGGTTGGCTGGTTCCAAAGGCCGTTGGTCCCCGGAAATGGCGGCTTGTTGCGAGGCTCGGAGCGCTTGCCCTCGATGGCTTCGAGAAGCGCACTTTCTTCGCCGCAGATGTAGCCGCCGGGACTGATGAAGATTTCGAGTTCGAACGTCAACGCGGAGCCTAGGATTTTTTTTCCAAGCAATCCGGCACTGTAACAGCGGTCCATCTCTTCTTGAAGGACTTCCCTGGGTTCTTCGTATTCGTGCCGAATGTAGAGAATGCCTTGCTGTGCTCCGGTGACAAGTCCCGCGATGATCATGCCTTCGATCACGAGGTGGGGGACTGCTTCCATGATGAACCGGTCCTTGATGGTGCCCGGTTCGCTCTCGTCGGCATTGCAGACAATGTACTTGTTTTTGCCTGGGGCGTTGCGAACGATCTCCCACTTGTTGCCGGTGGGAAAACCTGCGCCTCCCATTCCGCGCAGGCCGCTGGCTTTCAGGGTCGCGATGGTGCTGCTCCAGTCGCGGGTTTCCACAAATCGTCGCACCACGGAGTAACTTGGGGATCCAGAGTACGGATCGGAGATTACGGACACTTGCGGACGATCGCGGGGTTCGGGCGGAAGAGGATGGCCGGCTGCCGCATCGCGCACGATGGCGACGGCTTCACGTGCGTCCAATCCGCAATAAATCCGATCATTGATTGCGAGAGCGGCGGCTTTGTCGCAACGACCGAGGCAAGAGACGTCGCGAATCGAAACGTCGTCGGGGCTGCTCCCTCGGAACGTTTGTTCCAGCTCCGCTTTAAGTTCCGGACCGCCGCGGAGGTGGCAAGTCATGTCTGCGCAAACCTTCACCTCAGCCCGAGGAGGCGGGGTCAGATGGAAATGAGGATAGAAGCTGGCGACGGTATGAATCTGGCTTACCGGGACGTTGATCCGGGCAGCTAGTTGGTGGAGTTGATCAGCCGGCAGATAGCCAAACTTCTGCTGAATCGCCCTGAGTTGGTCGAACAAGGCGCTAGTGTCCCCTTAAGACTCGATCACGATGGAAAGGTTGCTGAAATCTTATCGTCAATGATGATCGGCGGGAATGCCGATCTTGGGACACCGAATGACTATAGGTCCCTGTACGCTCGTGCTGCCGGCGTACCAAACTGTCAATTGATTCCAGCTTCTGGAATAGGTATAAGCAAGGCCATCCCGCTGCAAAATCGCGCGGACTCTTACCTACGCCAGACGCAATGCGCAACAAGGCCAACCCGGCATGGCACGCAGTCGTGTGTCTGGTACTGCTCTCGTGTGCCCCTGCGCAAAACGCTCCGACCGGGAAATACAACGGGCCCGGTGGATGCGCCAGCAGCAGCTGTCATGGCAGTATCCAGCCCCGGCAGATCACCCACGTATCGCAAAACGAGTACAGCATCTGGGCGGGACAGGACAAGCATGCGCGCGCTTACCAGGTGCTCTCGAATGCAGTCTCGTTGCGTCTAGGGAAGATTCTCAACATCGGGCGCCCCGATCGGTCGCAGAAGTGCCTGGCGTGCCATGCCCTGTCGGTGCCGAGCGAGCAGCGCGCTGAGACCTTTGAACTCGTGGATGGAGTGAGTTGTGAAAGCTGTCACGGTCCTGCTTCCGGATGGCTGGGGCCGCATACCACCAAGGACTGGCCGCATGAGAAGTCTGTGCAGCTTGGGATGTATGACACGCGCGACCTGGTCAAGCGCGGCGAGCGGTGCTTGGCCTGTCACCTTGGAACTTCGGAGAAGTTTGTCGACCATGAGATGATCGCGGCCGGGCATCCGGACTTAACTTTCGAACTCAACTTGTTCAGCTCCGTGATGCCGCTGCACTGGAAAGAGCCCACCGACAACGCATGGCGTGGTGTACAGGTATGGGGCGTCGGGGAAGCCGTGCAACTCCAAAAAGGATTGGAGCGACTGGCGCGCCGAGCGGGAAGTCCTTCCTGGCCGGAGTACGGTGAACTCGATTGCTTCGCTTGCCACCACAGCTTGACCAAGCCAGAAGACAGCTGGCGGCAAGAATTGGGTTATGCGGGAAGGGAACCGGGAGTTCCCGCCTGGAATCAATCGCGGTACGTGGTTTTCCGGCACATTGCGAAACGGAGCAGTCCTGATAAGGCCCAGCAATTGGATGTGGACATCACGAAGCTGACCGCGTTGCTGGGCGCACGCAACGGCAGTCCTCAGGAAATTGCGAGCACGGCAACCCGCGCTGCGGCGACCGCTGCGCAATTTGCTCAGCAATTAAATGCGAAATCCTACGATCAAGCCTTCGCTCTCGCGGTTATGAAATCAATCGCACAGGATGGCGATTCGATCTCGGTGCAGGGGCAACGCTCGGCAGAGCAGGCCGCGATGTCGCTCGACTCGCTCTTCGCCGCCTACATGCAAAACAACAAAGGCGCAAACGATGCCGACGTGCGAGAGGCGATAAAAGGGCTATTCCAGCAGGTTGACAATCCATCGGCATACAACGCTCCTCGCTTCGCGGCGCAGATGCAGAAGGTCAGCTCAGCACTCTCTCGCGCCGGCCGGGACGAGAAAGCGAGTCAGTAGGAATGGATGCCTCCGCGGGTAAGCCGCGCAGCAAAGAACACGAACGTCTTCTTGAACCCTATAAAGGATTTGTTGTCCCGTGGCGTAAATGGGGACCTTACGTGAGTGAGCGTTCCTGGGGAAGTGTGCGCGAGGATTACAGCCCCGATGGTTGCGCCTGGGAGTTTCTGACCCACGATATGGCACGGAGCAAAGCGTACCGTTGGGGCGAAGACGGCATCGCTGGCATCTGTGATCGCTATCAACTTCTGGTTTTCGCTCTGGCGTTGTGGAACGGCAAAGACCCCATCCTGAAAGAACGCATGTTCGGTCTTTCTGGAAATGAGGGCAATCACGGCGAAGATGTGAAGGAGTATTGGTTCTATCTCGACAATACTCCCACGCATAGCTATCAAAAGCTTCTGTACAAGTATCCGCAGCGAGAGTTTCCCTACACGCAGTTGCTGGAAGAGAACCGGCGCCGTTGGGGACAGGTCGGAGCGCCGGAGTACGAACTCCTCGACACGGGCATCTTCGACGATAACCGCCATTTCGATGTGGTCATTGAATACGCCAAGGCCGACGCTGAAGATATTTGCATTCGCATCGAGGCCTTCAACCGCGGTCCCGAAACGGCGACCCTGCATTTGCTGCCCCATCTGTGGTTTCGCAATACCTGGGCATGGACGGACCCGCCAGCCACTGAGCCCTTCATCATGGGTGAACCTGCCGGCCAAGGCCCGATCGTCCTGACGGCTGACGATTTCGGTCGTGTGCAGTTACGCAATCTCCAGTTTCCTTATTCGCTCGGAAAGAGATATCTCCACTCTCCGGCGGGTGGCGAAGCTCTCTTCACGGACAACGAAAGTAATGCCATCCGGCTTTATGGCTGCACGTCTAACCGCAAGCCATTTGTGAAGGACGCTTTTCATCGCCATATCATTCATGGAGAAAACTGCGTCAATCCGGCGCGGCGCGGGACCAAGGCCTGTATTCGATACACCTACGATGTTCCTGCAAGAGACTCGGTCGTTCTGCGATTGCGACTGGCTCCTCAGCGGCTGGACAACGCTTTTGCGGATATCGATCGCGTCGTCGCTCAGAGGAAAGCGGAAGCCGATGAGTTCTACGCGACAGTTCATCCGCCGCGCGCAACCAGCGACGACAAGCTTGTTCAACGGCAGGCTCTCTCCGGAATGTTGTGGAGCAAACAGATCTATCTATGGGACGTGAACCTCTGGCTCGAGGGCGACAATCCCAAGACGCCCCCGCCGGAATCGCGCAAGCACATGCGCAATATTCACTGGCGCCACCTGAATTCCATGCGCGTACTTTCCATGCCGGATAAGTGGGAGTTTCCGTGGTTTGCGGCCTGGGACCTGGCTTTTCAATGCATCACGCTGGCGCTGGTTGATCCGGAGTTCGCAAAGGAGAATCTCTGGATCCTCTTGTTCGAACAGTTTCAGCATCCGAACGGACAGATCCCCGCCTACGAATGGGAATTCTCCGACATGAATCCTCCGGTCCATGCCTGGGCCTGCTGGCGTGTGTACCAATTGGAGAAGCAGCGAACGGGGAAGGGCGACCGCGGCTTTCTGGAGAAATGCCTTCACAAGCTGCTCATGAATTTTGCCTGGTGGGTAAATCGCGTCGATAGCGCAGGCAACAACGTGTTTGAAGGCGGCTTTCTGGGACTCGACAATATTGCCGTGGTCGATCGCGGAGAGAAATTCCCCAATGGCGCGATTCTCGAGCAGTCGGATGCAACCGGGTGGATGGGATTCTTCTGCCTTTATCTGATGCGCATCGCATTGGAGCTGGCAGGCGAGAATCCTGTCTATGAAGGCGTCGCGACCAAGTTCTTCGAGCATTTCGTATACATCGGCGCGGCCATGAAGAAGATGGGTGGCCGGAACTATCAACTATGGGATGAAAAGGACGGATTCTTCTACGACGTTCTACGTTTTCCGAATGGCGAGTTTCACAAGTTTCGACTGCGCTCGCTGGTGGGGCTGATTCCGCTCTATGCGATCGAAGTGCTCGAGCATGAAGAACTGCAGTCGCACCCGAATTTTTTGCGCGACGTGGAATGGTTCATCAAGAATCGTCCGGACCTGGTGGGCGATGCGTGCTACGCGGTGGGCAATGGAGACAGGCGATACGTGTTGTCCATTGCGGATCCGAATCAGTTCAAGCGTCTCCTGGAAAGGATCTGGGATCCGGATGAATTCCTGTCGGCCCATGGGATTCGCAGCCTCTCGCAATATCATCGGCAGCATCCATTTCAATTCGGCGATCGCTCGCTCGGATACGAACCGGGCGAAGCTGAGGTTAAGCTGAAGGGCGGGAACTCGAACTGGCGCGGGCCGGTGTGGTTTCCCACTTCCTATCTGCTGATTCACTCCTTCGTGCGGTTCGATCAGGCCCTCGGATCGTCCTCGGCAGTGAGCACCCGCGGCAGCAATGGCCGTCCCATCACGCCCACCGCGATGGCGCAAGAGGTCGCCAACCGGATGATCTCCATTTTCAGCCGGGACTCGAATGGACGACGCCCGTGTTTTGGGCGTTATGAGAAATTTCAGAAGGACGATCACTGGCGAGACTGCCTGCTGTTCAACGAGTACTACCACGGAGACTCTGGCATGGGACTGGGTGCTAGCCACCAGACGGGTTGGAGCGGCCTGGTTGCGAATCTGATCGACGAGTGGCGGCGGTGAGCTAATGGCCTTGCGGAAACGCCTGCTGTTCGCGCTCGCCTTGCTTCTGGGCTTGCTGTGCGTCAGCGTAACCGGGTATCGGCTGCTAGGTGGCGAGTCGGTCTCTTTTCTGCAGGCGGTTTACATGGCGGTTATCACCCTGGCCGGAGTGGGCTACGGGGAGATCGTCGACACCAGCCACAATCCAGCGCTGCGCATCTTCAACATCGGCATTGTTCTGTTCGGCGTGGCGATTACCGTCTATGTGTTTTCTGTGGTCGCGGCTTTCCTTGTGGAAGTCGAGGTCAGCAAACCTTTCTGGAGGCGCAGGATGCAAAAGCGCATCGATGAGCTCACCCAACATTTTATTGTCTGCGCTCTCGGGGATACCGGGCGCCACGCCGTTGCTGAACTTCAGAAGACCGCAACTCCGTTCGTCGTGGTTGACATCTCCGAAGAGAATGTGAAGAAGATGCGCGACCTGCATCCCGAAACTCTGGGCCAAATGCTTTATACAGTGGGCGACGCCACCGAAGAAGAGATCCTGCAAAGGGCGGGGCTGGACCGCGCCCGAGGCCTGATTGCGGCGCTGCCCAATGATAAGGACAATCTCGTCATCACCGTTATCGTGCGCCAGCGGTTTCCTGGGATGCGCATCGTAGCGCGGTCCACCGATAAGAAATTTGCCGATCGCATGATGAGGGCGGGCGCGAGCTCAACAGTTTCGCCCAGCCAGATCGGCGGCCTGAGAATGGCAAGCGAACTTATCCGTCCGCATGTGGTCGGATTCCTTGATCAGATGCTCAAAGAGCAGGGAAGCACTCTTCGAGTCGAGGAGATCGAGATCACCCCTACGTCGAAGTGGGTGGGAAGCGCGCTGCATGATCTGAACTTGAAGGGACAATACAATCTCCTGGTCCTTGGGCTGAAGAACCCTACGCAGTCCGCAGGTAGTGAACTCGTTATCAACCCTCCCGACGACGCCGTTGTTCCCAGCCAGTGGGTGATCATTGCCATGGGAGATGTGAAGGACATTCAACGAGCGCGGAAGGATTGTCGAGGCTAGCTGCCTCACCGAAATAAAAAGGGGAGCCGAAGCTCCCCTGATTCGTGTTGGGAGTACTCTCTACAGCGCTGCGCAGACTGCCTTCACTTCCGTATACAGTTCGAGCGCATCGTGTCCCATCTCGCGTCCCCAGCCGGATTGCTTGTAACCGCCAAAGGGAAGCGCGGCGTCGAATATGTTGTAGCAGTTGATCCACACCGTGCCGGCGCGGAGTTGGGCGGCGAGGCGATGAGCTTTCTGGATGTCGCGTGTCCAGATGCCCGCTGCCAGGCCATAAGCGCTGTCATTCGCCTTCGCGACCAGTTCGTTCGGGTCTTTGAAGGGGATGGCAGTGACGACCGGGCCGAAGATTTCTTCCTGGACCACTTTCATCTTCTCATTGGTGTTTACGAGCACGGTGGGTTTCACGAAGTAGCCCTTGTCGCCTTGCCGTTGCCCGCCGGTGACCGCCTTGGCGCCGTCAGAGAAGCCGGATTCGAGATAGCCGCAAACTCGGTTCAGTTGTTCTTCTGAAACCAGCGGGCCCATGTCAGTTGAGGAGTCCATGCCGGGCCCCACGCGGATTTTGTCGGCTCGAGCCGATACGCCTTGAACCACCTTGTCGAAGATATCGTTCTGGATATACAAGCGAGAGCCGGCACAACAGCATTGCCCGTGATTGAAGAAGATCGCGCTCGACGAGCCAGCCACGGCGGCATCGATATCGACGTCTCCAAAAACCACGTTGGGAGATTTCCCGCCCAACTCTAGGGAGACTTTCTTCAAGTTCCCGGCTGCAGCCTGCAGAATCAATTTGCCAACCTCGGTCGAACCCGTGAAGGCGACCTTGTCGACATCGGGATGCGCAGCAAGGGCTGCTCCGGCCGTTTCGCCGTAACCCGGGACGATGTTGACGACACCATCCGGAATCCCAGCTTCCTGCACGAGCTCACCCAGCAACAGGCACGACAACGGAGTCTGCTCGGCGGGCTTGATGACCACAGTGCATCCAGTCGCGAGCGCTGGGCCCAGTTTCCACGCCGCCATCAGCAGAGGGAAGTTCCACGGGATGATCTGGCCAACAACGCCAACCGGTTCTCTAAGCGTGTATGCCAGATACTTTGCGCCGGGCGTGTAAGGCACCGAAATCGGGATGGTGTTGCCCTCGATCTTGGTGGCCCAGCCGGCCATGTAGCGGAATAGATCGACGGCGAGCGGAACATCGGCGGCGCGAGCGACCTTCAACGGTTTGCCGTTGTCGAGGGTCTCGAGTTCAGCAAACTCCTGCAGGTGCTGCTCAATCAGGTCGGCGAGTTTCCAGACCATCCGTCCCCGCTCCGACGATGTCAGGCGCGGCCACGGGCCGGTCTCAAACGCGGCACGAGCGGCCTTGACAGCACGATCGATATCCTCGCGATCACCTTCGGCAATGCGGGCCAGCACTTCACCAGTCGAGGGGTCGTAACTCGGGAAAGTCTTTCCGGAAGCGGATTCCACCCACTTGCCGTTGATCAACATCTTGCGCGGTTTGGAAATGAACTCTAGAACTTTGTTCTGCAATTGGACGTTCGGCAGAGCCGTTACCATGACTTTCCTCCTTGATGTTTTGGACGTCGATGTGGAGCCACGGAGTCCTCTGAGAAAACACAAATGCTGAGCGGCAGGATCGGGCCGCGATCGTCAGAGCGGTGGAAAGATCGTAGCTTGATCAGGTGCCATCCTGAGTGGCGGTGAAATTTTAGCTCATCTGGGGACTTTAGGGGCGGTGTCCTGAGAATATTTGACTGCACGAAGAACGGTGCAATCCACGGCAGGTGACGATATTTCATTTGAGCCTTGCCGATCGTTGTCTACAATCGGTCGCTTGCACAGCGAATCCACGGGCGTTGTGAGAGTGATGCTCTCCAGCCGGATCATGAAGGGTATGACGCGATGATGAGGAGATGGTGGATCGTGCTAGTCGTTCTGGTAACTGCTAGCGCGATCCTCAGTGTGGTCGCTCACCACGGGACGCCTGTTCCGGCACGGTTTGTATTGCTAGCGCGCTGGATCGCGGTTCTTGCGTTTATCCCCTACGGCCTCCACAAGCGATCCCTGACAACCTGGATTTTCATCGCAATGATTGCGGGCGCCGCCCTGGGACATGACTTCCCTCAGATTGCGTTGAATGTTCGCGTTCTTGCCCTGATCTTTCTGCGCTTGATTCGGACGATCGTTGCGCCGCTGTTATTTGCAACCCTCGTAAGTGGCATCGCGGGTCACTCCGATCTCAAGAAAGTTGGACGGATGGGGGTCAAGGCGATTGTTTACTTTGAGGTCGTCACTACTGTTGCACTGATCATTGGACTGGTCGCCATCAACGTAAGTAAGGCCGGAGTTGGGGCGAAGGTGCCGACTGCGGCCAGCACGGAAGCCCTGCAGGTGCAAAAGCTCAGCGCCAGCGAAACGATCCTGCACATCTTTCCCGAGAATCTGGCGAAATCCGTGGCGGAAGGACAGATTCTCCAGGTCGTGGTCTTCAGCATATTGTTCGGCATTGCGCTTGCCCAGGTGCGCGAAGACCGCCGCCGGCCGTTGCTGAATTTCACCGAGAGCCTGGCCGAAACGATGTTCAAGTTCACGAACCTCGTAATGTACTTTGCTCCCATTGGCGTCGGGGCGGCGATCGCATACACGGTGAGCAGTACCGGCATGGGGATTCTGTTCAATCTGGCGCGACTGCTTGCCACGTTGTATGTGGCGTTGCTGGTTTTTGTTTTCGGAGTGCTGCTCCCGATCGCCTTAGTGGTTGGAGTTCCACTGAGAAAATTTGTTGCAGCCGTTGCTGAGCCGGTGACCATCGCCTTTGGAACGGCAAACTCGGAAGCGGCGTTACCGCGCGCCATGGAAGCAATGGAAGGGATCGGAGTGCCGCGGGAAGTAGTCGCTTTTGTAATGCCGGCCGGGTACAGCTTCAACCTTGATGGAAGCACTCTTTATCTTTCGTTGGCGTCGATTTTCGTGGCGCAAGCCGCCGGCATTCACCTCAGCGTAGGCCAGCAGTTGCTCATCATGCTTACTTTGCTCTTGACCAGCAAGGGCGTAGCAGGTGTATCCCGTGCCGCGATAGTCATTCTTCTCGGAACAGTCGGTTCGTTCGGCTTGCCGGTCGAACCGGTGTTCGTGCTGTTGGGAATTGATCAGTTGATGGATATGGCTCGCACCTCGGTGAATGTGTTGGGGAATTGCCTGGCGACGGTCGTCGTGGCCATCTGGGAAGGTGAGTTTCCCTCTCCCCAATCCCATTCACTTGAGGTTGCCGCGGACACTTCGATGGGGCAATCTTCCCAGTAAAATGCGGTTGTGAGTTCATCTTCACCCCAAACAAAATATCGGGGACGCCTGGCTCCCTCGCCAACCGGGTTGCTTCATCTTGGCCACGCCCGCACATTCTGGGTTGCTGCGGAGCGGGCTCGCCAGCATGGAGGAACGTTGATCTTGCGGAATGAGGATCTCGACCCGCAACGTTGCCGACCCGAGTTTGTGACTGCGATGTACGAAGACTTGAGGTGGCTGGGCATTGACTGGGGGGAAGGGCCAGAGGAAGGTGGGCCATTTACACCCTACGAGCAAAGCCAGCGCGGATCGTTTTATTTGGAGGCTTGGAAGACACTTCGCGATGGTGGCTGGATTTATCCCTGCACCTGCTCCCGGAAAGATCTTGCGGCCGCTGCAGCCGCGCCGAACGACGCGGACGATGAGCCGATCTATCCGGGAAAATGCCGGTCGCGCACTGACGCCACGGACTTTGATTCCCCCGTCGGCATGAATTGGCGTTTTCGCCTTCCCGATGGCGAGCCGATCGCCTTTATAGATAAGCACCTCGGTGAACAATCCTTTGTTGCGGGCAAGGACTATGGAGATTTTGTAGTTTGGCGGCGCGACGATGTGCCCGCTTACCAGCTGGCGGTTGCAGTGGATGATGCTCAGATGGAGATCACCGAAGTTGTGCGAGGAGCGGATTTGCTCAAGTCCACGGCTCGCCAAATTTTGATTTTTCGTGCTCTTGGTCTTGAATCGCCTGCTTACTATCACTGCAGCCTGATCCGCGATTCAACGGGCCAGCGAATGGCGAAGCGTCATGACTCACTGAGCATTCGTTTTTTGCGAGAGAGCGGGAAAAGTCCACAACAGGTCCTGATGCTTGCGGAAGAACTCGCGAAGTAGAACGCCGCAATGTATGGTGGTTGGAAGCAGGAAAATAGCGCCCCGGACTCACCGGAGCGCTATCAAGGAATCTCGAACAAGGAATTAGAGCAGGGCAGTGGGACGTCGAGTCCAGTCTTTCCCCTTTTCTTTCGCGATGCCTTCCATGTCCTTCACGTAGGCGCCAGCCTGCGTCAAGACGTGGTGCAGGTCATTGCCAATGCTGATGAAGGTGAAGCCTTTCTCCAGAAACTCGCCGACGCGTGTGGTGCCAAAAAGAAATAGGCCCAGGATGACGTTGTTCTTACCCGCATGTTCAATGAGCTTTTGCGTCGCCGCGCCTAGTTCGGGCGAGGTATACATGTGCGGGAATTCGTACTTTTCGTACAAGCCCATCGACATGCATAGATCATTCTGTCCAAGAAAAAGTATGTCCACGCCGGGCACGGCCGCGATCTCGGCAATATTGTCGATGCAGGAAGCGGTTTCCACCTGGAGAGCGACGATGCCGTTGTTGTTGAAATTGCCCGCGTAGCCTAACAGGCCGGCACGGTTCATGCTGCGCTGCGGAAAATAGACCGATCGAGTTCCAGTTCGCGGGTACTTGGTGCAACTCACCGCCTGACGCGCTTCTTCGGCGGTATTGATGTAAGGGACTAGAACACCATCGGCTCCCATGTCCAGCGCCTGCTGAATGCCCGGACGGTCGTCGTAGCCTCCCACGCGCACCATGGATTTGGCGCCCCCATTGGCAATCCCGGAGAGCATCGCGGAAAGCTTCTCATACCCCATGGGACCGTGCTGGGTATCGACGAGCAACCAGTCGTAACCGCTGTGCGCCAACTGCTCGGCGACGGTGGGGCTATGCGCGTTCAGGAACAAACCCATCTTTGGCTTGCCTTCGCGCAGCTGCTTTTTGAAATCTGCGCCACTGAGAGTGGCATCGGGCATAGAAATCCTCCTGAATGGCTGTCAAAGTTTTCTAGTGTACCGCAGGAGTTCAGGAGACGTGTGAGGTGTGGCACACAATTAACAATTCTGTGTGTCCCACAGTCACTGTCCCTGCCCGTATAATCTGATGCGCCAATTTTCATGGGATGAGGTGCAGTATGCGTTGGACGCCGGGTGGCAAAAGCGATGACGTAGAAGATCGTCGAGACGAAGGCGGCGGGGGCGGCGGTATAGGGGGAATGCATATCGGAATTGGCGGGTTCCTGATCCTCCTGGTTCTCAGCTTGGTTTTCAAACGCGACTTCTTCTCACTTCTTGGTGGGCAGGGAGTTGCGACCGGGCCCGCGGTGAGCCAGCCCGATCCGCAGCGGGATGCGCGGGAAGAGCCGCTTGTCCAGTTTGTTTCGTTTGTGCTCGATGATACGCAGAAAACCTGGGCTGGAATTCTGCAGCAGCAGGGAATTCCGTACCAGCACGCAAAGCTTGTGCTCTTTCGCGATGTCACTTCGTCGGCCTGCGGAGCCGCGCAGTCGGCCACCGGACCGTTCTACTGTCCTTCAGACCAGAAGGTCTACATCGACCTTGGCTTTTATGATGAACTGCAGCGGAGATTCGGTGCGCCGGGCCAGTTCGCGCAAGCCTACGTGCTTTCTCACGAATTAGGACATCACATTCAGAATTTGCTCGGCATCGAAAGTAAAGTACGCAGCCTGCAGGGACGCAATCCAGGTTCGGAAAACGCACTCTCCGTGCGAATGGAATTGCAGGCCGATTGCTTCGCGGGCGTATGGGCAAAGTCGACGCAACAACGAAATCTTCTGGAGAGTGGCGATGTTGAGAGCGCGTTAGGCGCGGCTGCCGCCGTCGGCGACGATCGCCTGCAACGCATGTCGAGAGGTCAAGTCAGTCCTGACTCCTTTACCCATGGATCATCTGCACAGAGAGTGGAGTGGTTTCAGCGCGGCATGAATGGCGGGACCATCGACTCCTGCAATACATTCCAGTAAAACTGGATGTAACTGTTGTATGTAGCTGGAATAGATGCACTTGTGTTGCAGCACGGGATGGCGTGCCTCCGCCGTTGAGGGCCCCGGTCCTACGTACGGGATGACCTGACCGGATCGCCTCTATACTAGTTCTGCCTGGGTGGGCCAGCCGTTTCCTCCCCGGAACGCGACGGATAGGAAGTCTTCTCCCCGATCCCATGGAGCTCACCGAAAAACCGAAAACGACTTTGCAGGAGATTCTGGGCAAGCCGATCCGCGAACTCGGTTTGAAACTGGAGGGGTCGCCGATCGAGCGCTTCGTACATCAACTCTACGAAGAACTGGGACGCAAGCGTCTCGCAAAATTTCGGCCGGCTTGCTATCTCACCGACGAATGGGGCTGTCCCTCGGGCGAGCCGGTCATCGGGATCCCGTTTTATCTCGCCAATCCTGACCTCGCTTCGCTCGAAAAAGAAATGAATGACCTCGAGGACCAACGCGAAGTCATGATGTACCTTCGGCACGAAGCTGGGCATGCATTTAATTATGCATACAAGCTTTATCGAAATCCGGAATGGAAAACTTTGTTCGGACCGTTTCGCCGCCGCTATCTCGATAACTATCGGCCCGTTCCTTTTTCGCGGAACTACGTTCGCCATCTCGCCGGCTGGTACGCGCAGAAACATCCGGATGAGGATTTTGCGGAAACCTTCGCAGTCTGGTTGACGCCGAGGAGCGGATGGCGCAAGCGTTATCGGGGATGGGGAGCGATGGAGAAATTGCGCTACATGGATCGCATTGCGCGAGAACTTGGGAATGTGGATCCGGTTCGACGCCGCGGATATCCCGACATCACAGTGGACGAGATGGAATCGACAGTTGCGGATTTCTATCGTCAGTCCGTTCCCGAAGCGATCCCAGTTGTGGACTTGGCGCTGGACACCGACTTGGTAGATATTTTTAATGTATCCAAGCGCCAGAAGAAGACCGTCCGCCCCGCGCAGGAATTTGTGCGGCAGCACCGGAAGACGGTGGTCGACAAAGTAACGTACTGGACGGGAGTACAGCGTCCTCTGATCAAGCAGCTGGTGGAAGCGATCGAGAAGCGGATCGGCGAACTGGGCTTACGCGCTGATACGCGGCGGGAAGCGGAACATCTTGCTGAGATCACCGTCTATGCAACGACGCTGGCCACGAACTATATGATGCGCGGCAAGTTCGTGCAGACATGACTTTGCGCGAATTATGATTATGAAGATGAGCAAACGGCTCAAGCCGGGATGGAATTCGCGATGAAGATCGCCATCCTTTACGATATCTGGGAGGAAGAAGGCGCCGTTCCTGAACCTCCTCCGGAACCAAAACCGGCTACGCGCAAGAAGAAAGCCCGCAAAAAGAAAAAGCGAGAAAAGGAAGATCGCGAAGAAATCTTCGAAGCTCTTGAGAAGCTTGGGCACGAACCGTCGTACCTGATTCTGGATGGCAGTCCGCAAGGACTGACTTCATTGGCGAAGTGCGAAGCCGACCTGGTTTTCAATCTCACTGAATCTTTCGCGGGCGACGACACAAAGGAAATGCACGTCGCCGCTTACCTTGACCTGCTCGGTTTGCGCTACACCGGCGCTGGGCCGCACGCCAGCTTTCTCGCACAGGACAAGGCAATTGCCAAGAAGATGTTCGCCTTTCACGGAATCCGTACGCCCTACTTTGCAACGTCCTATCGCGGAACCATCGAACACGCACACGACATCGCCTTCCCGCTTATCGTAAAACCGCTGGCGGAGGATGGATCGATCGGAATCAATTCGAATGCCGTAGTCGACAGCGTGAAAGAATTGATGGAACGTGTGCAGTACATTCAGGACGAGTTTGATTCCCCGGCCATCATTGAAGAGTACATAGAAGGTCGAGAAATCTACGCAGCCATCCTTGGAAGTTACGAATATGCGCAAGCCCTGCCGCTGGTAGAGCTGGATTTTTCGAAACTTCCCAAGGGCACGCCGAAGATTGCCAGCTACGACGTGAAGTTCGAAAAGGATGCCGAAGCTTACAAGCTGACCAAGTCGAGCATCGCCGAGGATCTGGATGAAGAAACCGTGGAGCGCTTGACGCAGACCGCGCTCGCCGCCCACCGCGCGGTCAAATTACGCGATTATGGGCGCGTCGACATGCGGCTTTCGGCGAAGGGGGAAGTATTCGTTCTTGAGGCGAATCCGAATCCCTGGCTTTCGAGCAAGCAGGAATTCGCCATGGCGGCAAAAGCTTCAGGGCGCTCCTATACGCAGTTGATAGGGGAAATTGTCGATCTGGCAATGGCGCGATATCGTCCGAGAAATTGATGCGCGCTGGTTCCATCTGCGAAGTCAATTACCAATTGCATCCAATTTCATTTGACCGGAATAAATTGCCATTCCAACCACTGCGTCAACGCCCATTGCGTCCAGTTGATTGACTTCGTCCTGGCTGCGAATGCCTCCGGCAACAATGAGCTGTCGCGATGTCAGCTTACGCAGGCGGCTGACGGTATCGAGTGGAATGCCTCTGAGAAGACCTTCCGTATCGATGTGCGTGTACAGGAATGCCGTGCAATACGGCTCGAGAGCTTGCAGCATGGCCGAGGTTTCGATCGAAGTAATTTCGCGCCAGCCCTTGATCGCGACTTTTCCTTCCCTGGAATCGACAGCAAAAGTTAGGCGCTCTGCCCCCAGCTTTTCCGCAAACAGACGCGCGGCAGGAATGTTAATAGAGCCGTCTCTGACGAGGGCTGACCCGAGAATGATCCGGCGGGCACCGTTTTCCAGGCATTCGGCGCCGTCTTCCCATGAGCGGATCCCCCCGCCGACCTGGCAGGGAAGGCGGTTTGTAAATTTACCCAGCAACGTGCGATTGCTGCCCGTCCCGATCGCCGCGTCCAGATCGATGAGCTGCACTAAAGGGAAACTGGCGAAGCGTGTGATCCACTCCTCAAAATCATCGAACTCCAGGGCTTTCTTTTCTCCCTGCACGAGCTGAACGATCTTTCCCGCCATCAGGTCGATCGATGGAATTAGCACGGCCACCTCATAGGTATTCCGGAGGCAAGTAGCGAGACCTTAAGCTCCTCCATTGCGGTGGTCCCGTAGTGCAGGATTGATGCTGCCAATGCGGCATCCGCGTGTCCTGTCTTAAAGACGTCGATGAAGTGAGCGGAGGAACCGGCGCCGCCGGAAGCAATTACCGGAATGCGGACTTCATCTGCCACCATGCGAGTCAGTTCGCAATCAAATCCAGCACCGGTGCCATCTCGATCCATTGAGGTCAGCAGAATCTCTCCGGCTCCGCGCTCTTCGGCTTCCTTCGCCCAGGCAACCGCGTCGCGTCCCGTATTTGTTCTGCCGCCTTTGGAAAATGCTTCGTAGCGGTCCTCGTCCACGCGTTTGGCATCGATCGCAACAATCACGGCTTGTGCGCCAAAACGATCGGCAATGCAGGTGATGAGGCCGGGATTTGCCAGGGCCGCGGAATTGATGCTTACTTTATCGGCGCCGGCGTCGAACACCGCGGAAGCACCTTCCAGAGAACCGATGCCGCCACCCACGGTGAAGGGAATAAAAAGCCTGCTCGCAGCTTGCCGCACCGTGTCGAGCAGAGTCGCTCGTTGCTCAGCGGTGGCGGAGATGTCGAGCAGTACGATCTCGTCGGCTCCGGCCGTGCTGTGCGCCTCCGCCAATTCTGCCGGGTCTCCCGCATCCCGCAAATTCACGAACTGCACTCCCTTGACGACGCGGCCGCCCTTCACGTCGAGGCACGCGATAATGCGTTTCGTCAGCATGGCAACTCGCAGAAATTTTGAAGGAGTTGTTTGCCGGCGGATCCAGATTTCTCCGGATGAAATTGCACGCCGAAGATATTTGCCTGCTCGACGGCAGCGGAAAACCAGCCGCCGTATTCGCAACTGGCCACCGTTTGGTCGACCACTGGCGCACGATAGGAGTGCGTGAAATAGACGAATGAGCCCTCTGCGATGCCGCGTAGCAGTCGCGAATCTCCGATGCGAGATACTTGATTCCAGCCTACATGCGGAGCCTTCACCTCCGCAGGAAACCGCGTACAGGCTCCGGGAAAAATTCCGAGGCCACTGTGGTCCGGGGCCTCCGTACTCGATCCGAACATCCACTGCATTCCGAGGCATATCCCCAGGACTGCTTTACCTTGCGCAATGGCATTCGAGATCGCGTCCGTTAGCCCACGATCATTTAGTCCTGCGGTTGCGGCGAAATGGCCCACGCCGGGGACGACGACTCTGTCGGCCTTCAAAACACAGGTGGGATCGCGGGTAATCAAAGCGGTTTCGCCCAGCGCATCAAAAGCTTTCTTGACGGATGCCAGGTTTCCTGCGCCGTAGTCGACGATCGCAATGCTCATAACACGCCTTTCGTGCTGGGAATGAAACGGGCCATGCGCTGATCCCGCCAGCAAGCGCCGCGAACCGCACGGGCGAAAGCTTTAAACAGGGACTCGATCTTGTGATGGTTCGAGCGGCCGTACAACACGCGCGTATGAACATTCGCCCGGGCCCCTCGCGCGAAGCCTTCGAAGAAATCGTGCACCAGTTCTGCCTGCAGATCACCCACCAGGCGCACGCGCACCTTGGTGTCCACGCTAATGGAAGTGCGCCCGCAGAAGTCGACGGCAGCCATTCCCAGCGTCTCATCCATGGGCATCAGAAAGTACCCAGCTCGCAAAATCCCTTTCTTGTTGCCCAGAGCCTTGTCAAAGGCCTGGCCGAGGACGATGCCAACGTCTTCCACCGTATGGTGCTGATCTACGTCGAGGTCGCCGCGTGACTTGATCTCCAAGTCAAAACCGCCATGATGCGTGAACAATTCGAGCATGTGATCGAAAAAGCGTATGCCGGTGGAAATCCGGTAGCGGCCCTGGCCGTCGATATTCAAAACGGCCAGAATGTCTGTTTCTTTGGTCGGCCGGTGGATTCGCGCCTTCCTCATGGGCGCACCTCCTGCCTCGCCAGGCCGAGTTCCTGCAGGGTCTTCCGCAAGGCCGAAAGCAGTTGGTCGGTTTGTTTCGTCGACCCGAGCGTGATGCGCACGCAGCCTTCGCAGCCCGGATCGCGCGACCGGTCCCTGACGAGAATTCCGCGCTCGCGCATCCTACGAACAAAAGCGAAGTTCTGCTCGCCGATGCGCATGAGAACGAAGTTCGCGCGGCTGGGCCAAAAAGGAATGCCAAGGCTCATCAGTTCCTCCTCCAGTCTTTCCCGTCCCGCGCAAACATCTTTTACGTAAGCGTCCACATAAGCAACGTCGTCAAGCGCAACGGGCAGACACGCCAGGGCGACGCTGTTCACGTTGTAGGGAGATGCAAGCCTGCGAACCTCGCTCATGGCTGCAGCGCTGCCCATCAAGAGACCCGCGCGTAATCCGGCCAATCCGTATGCTTTCGAAAACGTCCGCGCCACGAAGATGTTTGGAAATTCCCGCCACCTGTGCAAGAGAGTCTCGCGGTGAAATTCAAAGTACGCCTCATCCACCAGTATTGCCGCCTCCGGCGCGGATTGCGCAATGATGCACAGGTCGTCCAATGGAGCAACCGCGCCGGTGGGATTGTTGGGGTTGGCGATTGCAATGAGACGCGTCTTGCCAGTGATGTGGCGAAGAACCGTATTGGTGGGAAACGAGAAATTGGCGCCTGAGGGTACCTTAGCAATGCGGGCGCCGGTGGCCGATGCGAAGATTTCATACATTGCGAAGGTCGGAACAACGATCAGGACTTCGTCATCCGTTTCCAGATACGTTTGGCAGACCAGGTGGATGGCCTCATCGACGCCGTTGGTGAGCAGCAGTTCCTCGGGCTTTACGCCGAGATGGTTGGCCGCAATCAGTTCCACTGGTTCGCGCTCTGGATAACGCGCCAGTTCGTCCACCCCGAACTTGTGGAGCCGCTCAAGGACCTTTGGAGAACACCCCACCACGTTTTCGTTGAAATCGAGGCGCAATCCGATACGTCCACCCAAAGGAGGGTGGTAGCTGGGCAGACTAGACACTGCGCTACGCGTTCTAGGCATCGGGACACCTCGTGCGAATCGATTCGGCGTGTGCAGTCAATCCTTCCATCTCCGCAAGATAGGTGACGGTCCTGCCGATGTTTTTTAGACCAGGCTTTGAGAGTTGTTGTACCGTGATCACCTTGACGAAATCATGCACCGTCAAACCTCCGCGAAAACGTGCAATGCCGGCTGTTGGCAGCACGTGGTTTGGGCCGGATGCGTAATCGCCGGCCGCTTGCGCCGAATAGTCTCCTACGAAAATCGACCCGGCATTCTGGATAAAAGGCAGGTCTTTCGCATCGATGGTGATATGTTCCGCAGCAATGCGATTGGCCCACGCTAGTGCCTCGCCGTGGGACGCGGCTAGCAGGATGGCTCCATTCTGACGAATCGACTGAGCTGCGACTGGATTTCCAATGTTCAATACAGCCTGGCTCACGTCTCGCGCCAGCCGCCTCGATGTTGTGATGAAGATCGGCAAAGCAGCGGGATCATGCTCTGCTTGTGCCACCAGGTCAGAGGCGATGAACTCAACTCGGCAACGATCGCTAAGGATCACTACTTCGGTCGGCCCTGCGAGAAAATCAATCGCGCAATCGAACGACACCAATTTCTTTGCAGCGGTCACATAGACGTTGCCGGGACCGACGATCTTATCGACTCGCGGAAGGCTGGCTGTGCCATAGGCGAGGGCCGCTACGGCCTGCGCCCCTCCCACTCGATAGACCTCGCGTAAGCCCAGTAGATTTGCAGCTGCCAGAACTTCACTGCTCGGATTTGGACTGACCACCCGAATGTTTGCGACGCCCGCGACTTGTGCGGGAATGACGGTCATGAGAAGAGTGGAAACCAACGGGTGCCTTCCGCCGGGCACATAGCAGCCCACCGATCCGAGTGGGCGCACCACCTGTCCCAATGAGATGCCGCCGGTACGTCGACTCCACTCGCGCGGACACTGCCACTGGCAGAAACGCCGAATATTTCCTGCCGCCTGACGCAATGACCGTCGCAAGTCTCGAGGTGCCGTTGCCAACGCCGCTTCCAACTCAGCCTGTGAAACGCGTATGTCTTGATCGAAGGCCAAGCCGTCCCACTCGGCTGCGTATTTGCGCAGGGCGCGGTCCCCGCTGCGCCGGACATTGCCCACAATCTTGCGGACCTTGGGCTCCACGGTCGCGAACTCCGAACTGCGAAACTCCAGCTTTCGCACTCGGCGTGAAGCAGCGTCTCCGGAAAAAATCCGCATTACATCACCACCTTGTTCAGCGGATACTCGACAATGCCCTGGGCTTGCGCAGCCTTCAGGCGTGGAATCACTTGCCACGCCGCAGATTCTTCGATGACGGTGTTCACTGCGACCCAATCGCTGTCGCTGAGAGTCGAGATCGTGGGATTCTGCAAGGCAGGCAACACTGCCAGAACGCCGCTCAAATCCTGTTTTCGCACGTTCAGCATCAGGCCCACGCGGTCACGAGCTTCCATCGCGCCTCGAAGCATCAACGCAAGGTTTTCAATCTTCTGTCGCCGTTCACTATCCGCCCAGGCAGAACGATTCGCAACGATTTGTGTGTTGGACTCCAGCACAGTGTCGAGAATACGCAGTCGGTTGGCGCGTAGCGAACTACCGGTCTCCGTCACCTCGACGATCGCGTCGGCGAGCATGGGAGGCTTCACTTCAGTCGCTCCCCACGAGAACTCGACTTGAACGTCCACATTCCTGGCTCGGAAATAGTTTCGGGTTACATTCACCAACTCCGTAGCGATAATCTTCCCGGCAAGGTCCTCTGGACGTTTGAACGCGGAATCCTCTGGAGCCGCGAGTACCCAGCGAACCTTCCCCCGACTCTGCTTCGCATAGATCAAGTCAGCGACGGGAACAACCGCCAGGCCACTCTCGACCACCCAGTCAAGTCCGGTAAGACCTGCATCAAGGGCGCCGTGTTCCACGTAACGCGCCATCTCCTGGGCGCGAATCAGCATGCACTCGATCTCCGCATCATCGGTGGATGCGAAATACGAGCGTGCGTTGGTGTAGACACGGAGTCCGGCGCGCGCGAATAGTTGCAGAGTTGCTTCCTGAAGACTGCCCTTGGGAATTCCCAGTCGCAGTTTCATCGCTTTGCCTCCTGTCCGGTAATTGCCGGGGGAGCGATCGGCAGGCTCTCTGTAAAACATGACCGTGTTCCGAGATGGCAAACGACTCCTGCGCCCTCGACGTGCACCTGGACCAGAAAAGTATCCCGATCACAATCGGTGCTGATCGAAAGAACTTTCAGCCGATTGCCAGAAGTCTCACCCTTGGTCCAAAGCTGATTACGGGTTCGGCTGAAGAATGTGACGTAGCCGCATGCCAGAGTGCGCTCATAAGCCTCTTCGTTCATGAAACCCAGCATCAGCACCTGCTCGCTGTCCTTGTCTTGCACAATGGCCGGCACCAGCCCCTGCATCTTTTCGAAATCGATCTTTATGTCCATATTCCCCCGCAGAAAAAGAAAAACCCGCTGAAGCTTTCGCGTCAGCGGGCTCGTGATTCAATGAGTGCTTAAGTCAGACTAGACCGGCACCGCCGCCAACGCGCTGTGCGCGTGATGATGATGGCGGTGATGGCGATGGGTCAGCATCGGACTCATAGACAATAATTCAGCTTGGAAAGCTCGTCAAAGACCAACTGCAAACCCGCGACTCCAAATATTCGATTGCGCCTATTCAAATTTTGCATAGGGCCGGGAAGTTCTGCAGTTGACAGAATCCTGGTTCCGCTCTACTATCACGCGATGATGTTGGCCTCTAGCCAGACCTTCACGGTGTGTTGTTGTACTTGTTGTTGCGCACACGTGTCTTCTGGCACAGGGAGGCTGCTGACGTAATAAGTCTTTAAGAATCAGCAATTATCAGCCCACCGCCAGTAGATAAAACTGGCGGTGGGCTTTTTGCATTTATGACAATTCCAGCCAAAGAAACGAAAGCGCAACGTGTCGAGCGGCTCAAACGGGAGCGAAACCCGTGGGAGGGTCTCGACGAGATTCGCAAGTTCGCGCGGGAAGGTTTCACCGCAATTCCCCCGGAATGGATCGGCACGTATTTCCGTTGGTGGGGCGTTTACACCCAAGGCGATGGGGCCGGCGTGGTGGGAGGAAAGAACGGTGAGGGGAAGGCGCTGCCGTACTTCATGGTACGCATCCGAATCCCGAACGGCTTGCTGCAGGCGCACCAACTGCGAACGATCGCTGAAATTACTGAACGTTATGCCCGTGGAAATGCAGACCTGACGGTCCGGCAAAACATCCAGTTGCACTGGGTGACAATCGAAGCCCTCCCCGAAGTTCTCGATAGCCTGTGGCGAGCAGGACTCACGACAAAAGGTTCCTGCGGTGACGACACACGCAATATCACAGGTTGCCCCCTGGCCGGTGTCGATGCGGAAGAGATTTTCGATGCCTCTGCCCTGGCACTTGAGGCGAACCGCTTCTTCGTGGGCAACGCCGAGTTTTACAACCTCCCCCGAAAGTTCAAGGTTTGCATTACGGGGTGCCGCTCGTGGTGCGCTTATCCGGAGATTAATGACGTTGGACTCACGGCTGTCACCCGCCGGCTGCGTGGTCAAGATGAAATTGGGTTCTCGCTGCGGGTCGCGGGGGGACTTTCAACTGATCCTCATCTTGCAACCCGGCTCAACGCATTTGTGCGGCAAAGCGAGGTTGTCCCGGTTCTGCGTGGCATCGCGGAGATTTTCCGTGACAGCGATGTCCTCCGCGAGAATCGCGAACGCGCCCGCCTGAAATTTCTCTTCTTGCGCCACGGCTGGACTCCCGAAATCTTTCAACAGGAACTCGAGAAGCGCATTGGTTTCAAACTTGAGCCTGCTGCGGACGAGCAGCCACCAGACGATGTGTACCGAGATCACGTGGGTATCCATGCTCAGAAACAGGCCGGCTTGTTCTATCTGGGTGCTGCAATCTTGCGGGGAAGAATTTCGGCGGCGCAAATGCACACTGCCGCAGATCTGTCGGAGCGTACGGCGGGCGGCCAAGTTCGCATCACCAACATGCAGAACTTAATTGTCGTAAACGTTCCGCGGCAGAACATCGACGCGCTGGCCGAGAAACTGACGGCGGCTGGAATGCCGGTGCAAGGTTCGGCGTTCTGGCGAGGTGCGGTTGCTTGCAGCGGTTCGGAATTCTGCAAACTCGCGATTACGGAGACCAAAGCGTTCTCACGCTGGCTGGTCGAGGAGCTTGAAGAGCGGCTTCCTGGATTCGAGCAGCACTTGAAATTGCACGTAACGGGGTGCCCGAACAGTTGCGGTCAACATTGGATCGCTGACATCGGAATCGAAGGCAAGAAGATCAAGGTCGGCGATCGCATGCAGGACGCCTACTACTTCTGTGTCGGCGGAGCAGTTGGGTTGCACCAGTCGATTGCGCGTGCGGTGGGCTATCGCTGCCTTGCCGGCGAAGTGCCTGATGCGATCGAGCGGCTGCTCCGTCGCTATCTCGACGAGCGCCGTGCGAACGAAAACCTCCGCCAGTTTTTTGCACGGCACAGCGACGAACAACTGCGCGAGTGCCTGGCGGGGGAATGGATCAGTGCGGTGCTGCGTGATCCTTCGCCGGGACGCGTGCCGCATGGAATCGAAGGGTAGACGGCAGAAAAGGACGCTATGAGTTTGTTTCCGATGTTTCTAAAACTCGAAGGTCGCTCGTGCCTGGTGGTGGGAGCCGGCAAGATTGGCGAATCGAAAATTCGCAGCTTGTTGGTTGCTCACGCCAAGGTTCGAGTTGTCGCTCCTTGGGTGACTCCTGCGGTGGCTGGCTGGGCGCGAACAGGAGTGCTTGAGTGGGACGCCCGCGAGTTTGAGGTCTCCGACCTTGATGCGATCTTCCTGGTAATTGCCGCTACCTCGTCGGTTGGGGTCAACGATCTCGTCTACCGCGAAGCCACCCGCCGTCAGATTCTCTGCAACGTGGTGGACGACCCCGACCGTTGCGACTTCTATTACCCAGCGGTGGTTCGTCGTGGATCTCTCCAGGTCGCAATTTCCACGGAAGGGAAGAGTCCGGCACTTGCGCAGAAGTTGCGACGCGAATTTGAACGCCAACTGGCGCCCTTCTATGCGGGATGGATTGAACAGCTGGGCAGAATCCGAAGCCAGCTGTTTCGCAAAGCTTTGAATCCGGATCACCGCCGCAAGCTGTTGCATGAATGGGCTGCGCGCGCTCCTTTTGACGCCGCCCTTTCCAACGATGTCCTTGTGCAGGAGGCCGCGCATGAACGGTAAGGTGTTTCTCGTTGGAGCGGGTCCTGGCGAACCTGATTTGCTGACCGTCAAGGCCCTCAAGTTAATCGAGAGCGCTGACGTCGTCCTGCACGATGATCTGGTCAGCTCCGAGATTCTGGAATTGATTCCGGCCACGGCACATGTTCGCAACGTCGGCAAACGTTGCGGCAGAAAGAGCACCCCGCAACTGGAGATCAATGCACTTCTGATCGCTTTCGCATCGTTCGGCTTGCGGGTGGTTCGTCTGAAGGGCGGAGATCCTTCGATCTTCGGCCGTGGCGGCGAAGAAATGGACGCCCTCCGAAAAGCAGGCGTGGAGTTTGAAGTGGTGCCGGGCGTGACTTCGGCACTCGCATCTGCTGCCGCGGCCCAAGTCTCGCTTACGCACCGCGACAAATCATCCGCAGTGATTCTGCTCTCCAGTCATCCTGCGAATCCCGACCAAGCGGTGGCCTGGGAGGCCTACGTTGCATCGGGAGCGACCCTTGCGGTTTACATGCCTGGGTTTCACTATCGCGAAACCGCCGATCAGCTGATCGGCGCAGGCTTGAATCCCGCAACACCATGCGCGATCGTCTCACGCGCAACTTCAAAGCAACAGCAGGTTTATCGAACTACGGTTGCTGAATTGCCGGGAGCGCCGCAGCTGCCGGCACCGACACTTTTGTTGATAGGAAACGTTCTGGCTTCAGAGCCCGCAGTCGAGGAAGTTGGTGTGGCTCCGTGGAAGTCATCTCACCCGGTCGAGCAACCGGCCGAATCGCAATTCGTTTTGGAGAACCATGTCCTTGGGGGAAACCTGGAGTGGAGACAGTGATCAAGAGTCTGAAGGAAACTCAGGAAGTCGCGGAAGGTTGGACGCCGCAAGAAGTGCTTGCATGGTCATTCCGTACCTTCGGTTCCACCATCGAGATGGCGTCAGGATTTGGAGCAGAGGGCATGGCGCTGATTGACATCGCCGTTCGCCTCAATCCCTCGCTGCGCGTCTTCACCATCGATACAGGTTTTCTGTTTCCTGAGACCTACCAGCTCATCGGGGAGGTGGAGAGCCGTTATGGGATTCGGGTGGAGCGTGTGCAACCGCGCCTAACGCCCTCCGATCAGGCCGAAACCTACGGTGAAGCGCTGTGGTCGACAAGCCCTGATCAATGCTGCTCCTTGCGTAAGGTTGAGCCGCTCAAAGAGAAGCTAAGCTCGCTGCGCGCATGGATCACCGCCATTCGGCGCGATCAGACCAAGGTTCGCGCGAATTCAAAGAAGGTGGAGTGGGACCAGAAGTTTCAGCTGGTCAAGATCAACCCCATTGCGGATTGGACAAATGACGAAGTATGGGACTACATCCGCGAAAACAACGTCCCCTACAACCCGCTGCACGACGCAAATTACACCAGCATCGGATGCACCTATTGCACTCGAGCGGTTCGCCCGGGAGAGGACCCCCGCGCCGGTCGCTGGGCAGGATTTCAAAAAACGGAGTGCGGGCTACACTTACCCGACACACCTGTTTCAAATACGCCCCTGATTCAGATCGGGGGATCGTAAACACTGCGGCACCCCAGTAGCTAATTACGGGCGGCTACCTTTCCTTCCGTTGCCTTGTTGGCATCCGTCTGCGTGCCTCAAACTCATTGAGAGCATCTCGCGTATTAACCCGCATTCCCCGAACAGTGGATGCCGACTATGGCACACTGGGAGCGGGAGGTGGGATGAACAATCTCGAGTTCACGTTCCTGGTCGGCGTCGGTTCGTTCATGGCGGGATTCCTGGGTGCGCTCACGGGACTAGGCGGAGGCGTGGTGCTCGTCCCACTGCTGACTCTTGTTTTTAAAGTGGACATCCGGTATGCCGTGGGTGCCTCTCTGGTCTCAGTGATTGCTACGTCCTCAGGCGCTGCGGTGGCTTACCTGAAGGATGGCTTCTCCAATATCCGCATTGGCATGTTCCTGGAAGTTGCGACTACAGTGGGTGCCCTTTTTGGAGCATTCCTTGCAGCTCGTGTCTCGACCGCGGCGATCGGCGCCGTCTTCGGCCTCGTTCTTCTTTATTCCGGCTATGCTTCCAGCAGAACTCCCGTGGAGGTTCCTGCCGACGACCCTCCTGACCCCTTGGCGACACGTCTTGGCATGAATGGAGTTTATCCATCCCTGGCTGGGCCAAAGGCATACTACGTTCACCGCGTTCCGGCTGGATTTGGTTTAATGTTCGGAGCGGGCGCCCTGTCTGGCCTGTTGGGCATTGGTTCCGGAGCTGTCAAAGTTCTTGCGATGGACCACGCCATGGGCATCCCCTTCAAAGTATCCACGACGACTAGCAACTTTATGATAGGGGTCACAGCCGCGGCCAGCGCCGGTATCTATCTGAGTCGCGGCTACATCGATCCCGGACTAGCGATGCCGGTCGTGCTGGGAGTGCTTGCCGGTTCGCTTGCCGGGGCGCGAATGCTTGCACGCACCAAGACACAACAATTGCGTTGGGTCTTCGCGGCGGTAATCGTGGCATTGGGCGGCGAAATGCTTTATGGCGCCTTGTCGGGGAAGATTTAACTATGTTTCGAAAGGCTGACTGGACCGATCAAAAAATTGAAGTTGTGATCGCCAACCTGTTGCGCGCCGGCGTGACCTTGGCGGCTGCAGTGGTGGTCATCGGCGGTCTCGTCTTTCTCGCTCGGCACGGATTTGCCCCCACTCAGTACCGCGCTTTCGCAGGCGAGCCATCTGACCTCAGACAGTGGAAGGGGATTCTTCGGTCTGCAAGCACCCTGCATGGACGGGGCGTCATCCAGCTTGGAATTCTCTTTTTGATCGCTACCCCGGTTGCGCGCGTGGCGTTCTCTGTCTTCGCATTCGCCCTTGAGCGGGACTGGCTTTATGTCGGAGTTGCCAGTTTTGTGCTCGCGGTCTTGATGTATAGCTTGCTCGGGGCAGCTATCTGACGTTGGCTCTCAAGTGGTAAAGGAGATATTGCCTGTAGGCCGATGATAAAAAGCTAGTAAAACGATCGCGGCCTTGGCAAGCCTTGGTCGCTCGAATTTCACGGGAATCAAACCTTTCGCCCGTATCATCCAACCCTTCGGCGGGTTGACAGCTACTAAGGTTTAGGATTTCTGTGACAGCTGCTCATAGCCCCATCCTTTCGCATCGCAAGGAGCTTTCCCATGGCAAAGAAGGAATCTGCTTCTGCCAATCGTGGCAGAGTGAGTGCGCAACCACGCTTGCACCAGAAAGCGCGAGAATTTCAGTCTTACGGCACCGTGGAGCAACTGCTCCCCCTGGATCTGGAAGAACCGGTTCGTCTGGAGATGACGGAACAGCTGAATCAGCTTCTGGCTGACACAATCACGCTGCGCGACCTGTATAAGAAATCGCACTGGCAGGTGGCCGGTCCAACCTTCTATCAGCTTCATTTGCTGTACGACAAACACTACGAGGAGCAGAACGAGCTGGTTGATCAAATTGCCGAGCGCATTCAGTTGCTCGGCGGCATCAGCCTGGCGATGGCGGCCGACATTGCGGAAACCACCCAGATCGAGCGCCCACCGCGCGGCAGGGAAGAGGTTCCGGTGCAAATCTCGCGCCTGCTCGATGCTCACCAGATCATTATTGGCCAGTGCCGAAAGCTGGCCAAGCGTGCGCAGACTATTGGTGACGACGGCACCAACGATCTCGTCATTAGCGATGTTTTGCGCACCAATGAGCTGCAGCAGTGGTTCATCAATGAGCATCTGGTGAACGTGCCATTGGTGATTGCTCAAGACCCGGAAGCCGCAGCCTGAACGCTCCAGGGATTGCGCATTGAAAAGGGCCTGCTCGTTGGAGCAGGCCTTTTGTTTTCAGCGCGAAGGTTGCGCAACTAACCCTTCACGTCTGCTTTATCGTGGTCATAGTACTCATAGGCCGACATCGGCTTGGCACCACCTTTTTTCCACACGCGGTTGTCGGGCGGAAGCTTGCCAAGTACCTTTGCCATTTCCCGAACGTGCGAGGCCACTGACCCGCAACACGAACCGATGTAATTGATTCCAATTTCTCGAGCCTGCGCGGCATAAGCACCCATGTCTTTGCGCGTCAGCTGCAGCGGGTCGAGAGCGTAAGGAAATT
This sequence comes from uncultured Acidobacteriota bacterium, assembly GCA_963765755.1. GTDB lineage: Bacteria > Acidobacteriota > Terriglobia > Terriglobales > Acidobacteriaceae > Gp1-AA133. The sequence continues at coordinate 131,753 of CAVXXV010000004.1, forward strand.
CTGGGAGGCTTGTGAAGTCTGGCTTGTCTTTGGGAGTCCGGAACCCCACTGGTTGGCAGGCGAGATAACCCGACACCGCCTTTCGCATCTGCTCCATCGGCCCGAGCATGTGCTCCGGAGGCCGCAGGCAATTCATGCCCACGATGTCGGCGCCCGCGTCGAGCAGCGTCTTTGCGGCATCGGGTGCGTTTGTTCCTTCCGCCGTTTCATCTTTGTTCTCGAAGCAGATGGTCACCATCACAGGGAGTCCGGTCGTCTTCGCACGTTCGACCGCCAGCAAGGCCTCGCCCAGCCACGAGAAAGTTTCCCCGACAATGAAGTCGACCCCTTCCTCCATCTGGATGCGCAATTGTTCATCGAACGTTTCACGCACGCGATCCGCCGCCGCCGGACTGTTCGGTTCATACATCCAGGTAAGGCTCAAATTCCCCGCCACCAGGCAGTCGTCGCCTGCGACTTCCTTCGCAATGCGGACGGCGGACCGGTTGATGTCCTCGACTTTATCCTGCAAGCCCACCGTGGCCAGTTTGTCGCGGCTGGCATAGAAAGTTAGGGCCTGAAGAACTTCAGCACCTGCTTGCCGGAACTCGATGTGCAATTCGCGGAGCGCATCCGGATATACGATCGCGACCTCAGGAGTGAACGGACCCGGCCGTACCCATCCACGCTTCTCCAACTCCAGCAGGTAACCGCCGTCGCCCAGAACCGGCCCTTCTTTCAACCGTTCCAGAATGCCTTTCTTCGTCATGCTTTCTCCTTGCGCTTGCTAATCGTCGACGTATTCGAATTGTGCCTTGATAGGCTTGCCTTCAACCAACGGTTCAGAGTAAACGCGTGAATGTCCATGCGGTCGCGACGCCATGCAGCGCCAGCTCATGCCGCACCTGCCTTCAAGCGACCCTTCTTCCAATCCCGCAGAGCCTGTTGTGCTGCGTTATGGCCAGGCGCTCCCGTCACCCCGCCACCCGGATGCGCCCCTGCTCCGCACAAGTAAAGACCTTCGATTGGCGTTCGGTACTGAGACCACCCCGGCACGGGCCGCATGAAGAACAATTGCTCCAGCGATAGATCGCCGTGGAAGATGTTCCCTTCGGTCAGGCCATAGGTTCGCTCCAGATCAAGGGGAGTCAAAGTCTGGCGCGCAATAACCGATCCCGGCACATTGGGGGCGTATTCACCGATCTTGCGTAGAACGCGGTCACCCAGCAATTCGCGATTATCGTCCCACGTTCCCGTGCGCAGGTGATAGGGAACGTACTGTACGAAACAGGTCATGATGTGAGTGCCGCGAGGTGCCAAGGATGCGTCGGCATTCGAGGCAATCACGCAGTCTACCCAGAGCTCTTCTGGAATGTCGCCGAATTTCGCGATGTCGTAGCAGCGCTCGGCAAATTCCAGCGACGGCACGATCGTGTAGAACGTCCTTTCCAGAGGCGTGTAGGTCGAAGGCGTACCTTTGAAACGAGGCTCTTCCGAAAGCGCCAGATTCACTTTCGCGCACGGCCCGGCCATCTTGATCCCGCGAACAGCATGTACGAAGTCTGGCGGTAGATCCCGCTCAGGAAGCATTTTCAGAAAAGTGCGTTTCGGATCCGCGTTCGAGAGCACCATGCGTGCGTCGATCTCGGTCCCATCCTCCAAGACGACACCGCTGGCGCGGCCCTCGCGGCTCTTGATTTGAGCGACCGGCGCGGAGGTCCGGATTTCGACACCACATTTGCGTCCTGCCGCAGCAAGTGCTTCCGAGATTGCGCCCATGCCGCCCATCACGTGACCGTAAAAGCCCTGGAGCTGATGTTCGCCACCGCTCAATAGGTGAAACAGAAGTCCCAGTGCGCTGCCCGGTTGATACGGTCCTCCATGTTTGCCATATACGTTGTTGGCGAGGAACATGGTCTTGATGGTTTCGGATTCGTAGTTCCGGTCGAGGAACTCACCGAGGCTTCCCGTGAGAAATGAGACCAGCTCTGCGATCTCTGCACTCGAGATGCTCCGAAACCGTTTGCCCACGCGGAACAAATCATTCCATCCGAGCAGGCTCCTGGCGTCGATTTCCGGAGGAGGCTCTAAAAAAAACGGCTGCAAGTATCGCGCCAGTTTCTTGAGTTTTTCGTCGACGCGGACGAAGGTTTCCGCATCCTTGGGCGAATGCTTGCGGAATTCAATGACCGCTCGATCGCGATCGGCCCACCACGGCACCACGCAGCCGTCAGGGAACGCGACCTGGATCGCGGGATCGCACGGCACCATTCGCAATCCATGCTCGGCTAGCTTCAGATCGCTAATTATTTCCGGCCGCAGCATGCTGGCGATGTAAGATGTCGTGGACGCGCGGCAACCGGGAGCGACCTCCTCCGTCACGCAGCAGCCGCCGACAATCTCGCGCCGCTCCAGTACGAGCGTGGTCAGCCCGGCACGGGCGAGATATGCAGCCGCAGTCAGGCCGTTGTGGCCGCCGCCGACTACGATCGCGTCGTAAGATTTCTGTCCGGCACTCGGCATATAGGCGCTTGACCGAAAGTCATCTTCACGATGAACTGTGGGGCAATACACTAGCGCAGAAGACTGAAAAATTGGAATTGAATTTCAAAGAAGTTTTCGGTATCGTTCCGTGACTTGAGGTCAATTTATGAGCGGAATCGCCAGCAGTCTTATTACTCCTCCCCGTTATCGGAATCAGGTTCCCCCGCGCCCCCGTTCTGAGGCGAAGCGCGCTCGCATCGTCGATACGGCCATGCGCCACTTCGCAGAACAGGGATATCACGCGGCCCGCGTGGGAGACATTGCTGCAGAGTTGGATATCGCCAAGGGGTCGATCTTCCAGCACTTCGGCAGCAAGGACGGCTTGTTCTTTGAGGTTTACAAGAAGGCGGTACGCGCGTTTCCTGCTTACCTCGATGCCCCCGCCGACGTGCAGGCGTTCGGATTTTTCGGCGTGCTGCGCTATTGGCTCGAGCGGACCGAACACCTGGTGCGCGAGGATTGGATCCCCTACCGCATCTCACTGCTGGGCAACTACGGTACCGACCTGGCTCTGAAACGGGAAATCAACCGCTTCCTGATGACTGAAGACCCGTACGGCACGGTTGCTTTTGTGAAATTTGGAGTGCAGCGCGGCGAGGTGCGCAAGGACCTCGATGTCGAGATGATCGTCTCCATCCTCGACTGGACCATCGAGCGCTTTCAGGATGCGTTTTTGACCGAAGAACTCGATCCGGGCCTTTTCCGGCGTCAAGGGGAACTTGGCGAGCGCAAGGAAGCGCGCATCAACCAGTTCCTCGAAGTGCTCAAAAGAGCAATCGGATCCTAGGCGAACGAGGGCATGTCGGCAAATTCCAGAGGACACTCATGATCAAACAGATCTCTATCGAAGAGATTCTGGCCAGCTACAACGACAAGGCGCCGTTGTCGGAAGCCTCGACGATTCCTGGACCGTGGTACGTGGATCCGAGGATCGCCGAGCTTGAGGCTGTTACGGTCTTCACCAACTCCTGGCAGGTTGCTGGCCGCGTCGATCAGGTTGGCATGCCGGGACAATTCGTAACTGCCACAGTCGCCGGAGAGCCTATCGTTGCTGTTCGAGGAAGCGACGGTCAACTTCGAGCTTTCTACAATGTGTGCCGTCACCACGCTGCAAAAGTCGTCACTGAGCCTTGCGGTATTGCATCCATTCTGCATTGTCCATACCACGGTTGGAATTACGGCCTTGATGGTTCCCTGAAGGGTATGCCTGAGTTCGATGGCGTGAAGAATTTCGAGCGCCAGGGCAATGGCTTGGTCCCCGTAAAAGTCGATACTTGGGAGGCATTTGTTTTCGTCAGCCTCGATCCCAAGGCGCAGCCCCTGCGCAGTTTTCTAGGCGGTTTGGGGAAGCGCTGCGAGCCGCTTGGACTGGCCAAGCTTCATTACTTCGATAGCCGGTCGTATGACATCGCGTGTAACTGGAAAGTGTTCGTTGACAACTATCTCGACGGTGGCTATCACGTACCCCACTTGCACAAGGGGCTGAGTAGCGTCCTCGACTACAAGCAGTACACCATCGAAAATGAAGATCGCTACTGCCTGCAATCGAGTCCGATGGTCTCCTCAGAAGAGGACGCGGCGACGGGGGCAACCCGCAAGGGAGACCGCGCATGGTATTTCTGGCAATACCCCAATTTCATGATCAACTGCTATGCGGGCTACATGGACACGAATCTGGTGATTCCTCTCGACGTCGATCATTGCCGCGTCATCTTCGATTTCTATTTCAGCGACATCAGCGACGCTCGCCGTGACTACAACACGCAGAGCATCGCGGTTGGTGATCGAGTTCAGTCCGAGGATCTCGGAATCTGCGAGGACGTGCAGCGTGGTCTCAAGTCGCGAGCCTATGGCGCCGGACGCTTGTCGGTGAGACGGGAAGCCGGCGAACAGTTGTTCCATCGCCTGCTCGCCGCCGATCTGAAGCGCGGCCTCGGTCACTCTGCCGCGGCTGCGGACTAAGCTTGCATCACCAAAGTACAGGAACGCAGGAGGGCGCCCCGCCCTCCTCTTTGTTCGTGGAGGATGAGAAGTGAGAAGCCACCTCGTTGCCGCTGGAGTTGTGTTTCTGTGTGCGATCGCCGCCGCGCAGGTCACGGCCGTGAAGGCAGGCCGCCTCGTTGATCCGGACGCAGGCACGGTTCTATCCGATCAGGTCATCCTCATTCGCGACCACAAGATTGCCGAGGTGGGAAAAGGCTTGGCCATACCACCCGGGGCGAAGGTCATTGATCTCTCCGCTATGACAGTCCTGCCCGGTTTGATCGATTGCCACACGCACGTTGCCGACGGTCAGGTCGGTGGCGAGCCCTTCAACGTGCTGCGCAAGACTGCTTCCCAGATCGTGCTGGAGTCGGTGACCAACGCGCGGAAGATGCTCGAGTCCGGGTTCACCACGGTGCGCGATGTAGGCACCTACCGCGCCCTCAATGACGTAGCCCTCCGTGATGCCATTGCTCGCGGGGACATTCCCGGACCTCGCATGTATGTCGCCGGCGCCTACATCACGATCACTGGAGGTGCCGGCGCCATGACGGGACAGGCACCCGATATCCAGCTCCCTTGGGATCTGCACTACGGAGAGGCCAATAGTCCCTGGGAAGTTCGCCAACGGATCCGCCAACTGGCTCACGACGGAGTTGACGTGATCAAAGTCCTCTCCACTGGCGCGGTGCTGACGCACGGAAGCAATCCCAGTTCGCTTGAATTTACCCCCGAAGAACTCAATGCTGCGGTTGACGAAGCCAGTCACTTCGGTCTGCGCGTGGCGGTGCACGCTCACGCCGCGCAGGGGATCAAGAACGCCATTCTGGCCGGCGCCGCCTCCATCGAACATGCGGAGATGGTCGACGACGAAGGCATCGCGATGGCCATCAAGCGCGGCACTTACTTCGACATGGATATTTACGACGAAGAATGTATCCAGGCCGGCGGCAAGAACGGAACTACACCTGCCGACTTCCTGCAGCATGACGCCGAACTTGGCCAACTGCAGCGCGACAACTTCCGGAAATCGCTGAAAGCCGGCGTGAAGATGGCCTTTGGCACAGACGCCGGCGTTTGTCCCTATGGCACAAGCGGGAAACAATTCGCATTCATGGTGAAGTATGGAATGACGCCCATGCAGGCGATCCAGGCCGCGACCTCAAACGCCGCGGACCTGCTCGGTCATTCCAAGGAAGTGGGGTCGATCAAGCCCGGAAAGTTTGCCGACCTGATTGCTGTCTCACGCGATCCGCTCCAGGACATCAGCGTCCTTGAGAACGTTGAATTCGTCATAAAAGACGGTGCGGTATACAAACAGCCGAAAACGGACGCCTGCAGCGGACAATCGGCAGGCGCTCACTGAAAGTCCCGCGGAATAGTCTCTTCCCAGGTCTTTGTCTTAATCAAAGCGCCGTCCTTCCGCAGTTCGCGCGTGTATTTATAGAAGAAGTTCTTCGCGTCGCTGTTGAAAGAAAGATGCCCGCTCCATACCAGCACGCGGCCTTTCAGTTCAAATGTGGTCTCGGCTTCGCCTTGAATGATGTTGATCTCGGGATGGGAGTCGTCGATCTCGTAGGTGAGCTTTTCCAGATCGGTTTCCTTGCCCCAGGGATATTGCCCGCCCATCTTGCCTTTCCATAACACCGTCGTCTTCTGGTGGCCTTCGTCTCTCGTAACCAGCCACTCTCCGGGCCAGGGAAAACCGAAAGACTTGAGGTCCGTACGCTCCTCCGAAGGTTGCGGTGGAGAAATATTCGATGCCTTGTCACCGTGTAACGGCACCGTCGGCAATGTCAGGCGAGACCCCTCGTCCCTACCCAGTTGAAGCGTGGTTGTCATGTTGTAAGGAGTCGATAGCACCATCGGCCAAAGCGCATTGGAAACAGAGAGGCGAACCCGGTGTCCCTTTGGAAATACCCAGGTCGTCAGGTGCATCTCGATATCGAGCGAATAATACTTCCCTGGCTCGAGTGGTTTTGGATCGCTCATCGAGTCTCGTTGAGCCCCGCTTAAACCCGCGCCCGTGATCTGCGTGACTTGGCCGTCGGGGGCGACATCCGACAGTCGTGCGAACCAATTCGCGAGCGGCGCGTCTGCGGATGCCTTCAGGAAAGCGTGCGGCCGGCCCATGATCGCGAAGTCTTCCTCGAGAGGCGCGGAGTCATAAACAAGACTAAACGAGTCAACCGGCCGTTGATCTGAAAGTAATTCGCCCCACCAAAATCCAGCCTCCACTCCAATCGAAGGCACATACTTCAGGCGATGCACTTCTTCTCCACCTGCATCTGCCCCCAAGGTGTGGTTCGGCTGCAGATACAACGTGGATTGCTTCTGGCCCTGGGGAGGCCATCCTTTTTCTGTTCTCCACTCTCCCGGAACACTCTCTAGATTCGGATTCGGCGGAAAATAGTTCCGCATGAAGATAACGAGCTTCGGATCCTGCAGAACGCCAGTATCTCGCCCTTTTAGCCAATAATCCCACCAGCGCACGGCATCCTCACGCCACTCAATGCGCGGACCAAAATCCGCATCGTTGGGAAAGGAATGGTTCCAGGGCCCGATCAGCGCCCGCATGGGCGCCTTTACCTGTTCCAGCATCCGCGGGATGCTGTCGCGGTAACCGTCTGCCAGTCCCCCGATCACGAAACAAGGAATCTTGATTTCGCTGAGCGGCCGCACCGGACTTCTCCAGAAAACCCCGTCCCGCTGATGCCGAAAATACTCCAGCGACCAGGGTGCAGCTTCAAAGCGAGGCCCCAGCACTGTCTCATCCAGCGTGTACTCGGGTGCACCCGTCATTCCGGGCGCCATGTCCATGTTCAGTTCGAATTCGTCGACATGCATCAAGCCGTCGATGTAGTGGATGTCGTCGTGGAACAATTCCTCGGTAGCATCGATTGCAATGATGGCTTTCAACTCCGGCGGATTGCGCATGGCCATCTGCAGCGCATTGAAGCCGCCCCACGAGATGCCATACATCCCAACTCTCCCATTCGACCAGGACTGCGTAGCGAGCCAATGGATCACTTGCTCCCCGTCTGTCTGTTCCTGTTCCGAATATTCGCGATCAGTGGGACGGCCCTCGCTCGCCCCGAATCCGCGTATGTCGACGCGAGCCCCCACGTAGCCTCGCCGCGCGAAGTACGCATTCTTGGGATAATCGCCGGCAGCGGTCCCATCGTCATTCCGGTATGGAAGGTAATCGAGCAGAACGGGAAACTTCTCCCCGGGCTTGGCGCCATCCGGCATGTATAAAGTTGCGGCCAGGCGCACCCCGTCTTTCATTGGGATCCACACTCGCTCCATGCGCACGCCATAAGCGGCCGGCGATGGACGCTCGACTGCAAAACCAAAGTTGGCCAGCAACAGAATCACACCGGAAAAACACAAAATTCCAGGCAAGGTGGCCTCAGAAAAGTTGGATTGGTACGAACGTCAAGTTAGTTCGACGAATCTTGATCTTTGCGAACAGCGCGCAGATCTATGCCCAATTGCTCCGCCTTCTTGTAGAGATGGCTGCGCTCCAGATGAAGCGCCCGCGCGGCGCTTGCCACATTGAAGTGAGCCCGCTTCAACTCTGCGAGAATCACCTGGCGCTCAAATCCCTCAACTCGCGAAGCCAATGTTCCCGAGTCCACGTGCCCCGCCGGCGCGCTCGCACCCGCGGGCAACGCAAGTTCTACGGTGTTGAGATCGACCTCGCCATTGGAAGATAGCAGAATGAGCCGCTCCACCATATTTCGTAGCTCGCGCACGTTTCCTGGCCAGGGATATTCCTGCAATCCCTGGATCGCTTCACTGCTGAAGGGAATCGGTTTCCACCCGTTCTGCGCACACACCTGCTTCGCAAAATGCTCCACCAGCGTCGGAATGTCTTCCCGCCGCTCTCGCAACGGCGGCAGCACCAGCGGGAAGACATAGATGCGGTGAAACAAATCTTCTCGAAATTTGCCCTCTCTTGCGAGTGCAGCCAGATCCCGATGCGTCGCCACCAGCACGCGCACATCGACGCGCACCGGCTTTTCCCCGCCTACGCGTTCCACTTCGCCTTCTTCCAGCACGCGTAGGAGCTTGGCTTGCATGTGCAGGGGCATGTCGCCAATCTCGTCAAGAAACAGCGTCCCATGCTCCGCCTGTTCGAATTTGCCCACGTGCCGTCCGGCCGCGCCGGTGAACGAGCCTTTCTCATGCCCAAACAGTTCGGACTCAATCAACTCGGCCGGAACCGCCGCGCAATTCAGTGCGACGAACGGACCGGAGGCTCTACCGCTTCGCTCGTGCAACGTGCGTGCTACCAATTCCTTGCCCGTGCCAGTCTCCCCCAATATGCATACGCGGGTTTCGCTGGGAGCCACGCGATCGATTTGGGCCATGATGCGCCGCATCGCTTCGCCCTGCCAGACGATCTCATGCTTGCCGAGTTGCTGCTTGAGTTGACGATTTTCGCTCTCCAGTCGCTGAAGTTTCAGAGCATTGTCAAGCGTCAGCAACAATTTCTCAGTAGCGATTGGTTTCTCGAGGAAATCCAGCGCACCCAGCCGGGTCGCTTTCACCGCCATCTCGATGTGCGCCTGCCCCGACATCATGACCACCGGGGCCGCCACGCCTTCGTTCTTCAGATTCTCAAGCAACCACAGCCCATCCTTCCCCGGCATCACAACGTCGGATAGGATCAGATCGAAGTTCTGGGACTTCGCCAGTTCCAGCCCCTTGGCCGCGTTGTCGCACACCACTGCTTCATGCCCGGCCAGCCGGAACGCGCGCGCCATCGATGCCAGTGTGTTGGCCTCGTCATCCACCACGAGAAGATGTGCCTTCTGCGACAACCCTGCCTCCTATCGACCTTGAGTCACGCTCGCAGAACCATCCAGAACCGGGGCGTGCAGTTTATCTAGATTGCGAGGCAATTCCACGAGAAATGTCGTGCCATGTTCCGGCTGGCTTTGTACGCTGATGGTCCCGCCATGATCGCTGATGACAGACTGCACGATCGCAAGCCCGAGCCCGGTCCCGTGCTGCTTGCTCGTGTAATACGGAGTGAAAAGGCGAGCGCACTCTTCGCGAGTAAGCCCTACGCCGGTATCGGCTATCTCAATTCGGACACGATCTTCAGAGTCCCGCGTGCGCAGCGTTAACGTCCCTCCGTGCGGCATCGCGTCCATTGCGTTAAGCACGAGGTTTGAGAGAGCTCGATGCAGCAGCTCCCCATCGGCCGCCACCGGTTCCCGAGAGGCTGCGAGTTCCAGCTTGCAGGCGATTGTTCCGCCATCGCGCGATTCGAGCTGCGCCTGGAAAAGCCGGGCCACGCCCTCGACGACGTCGTTGATGATGACCGGCTGGAGTTGAGGTTGAGGCATCTTCGAGAATTCGCTGAAGCGCGAGATGATCTGCTTCAAATTCCCGATCTCTGCCAGCAATGTCGTGGAGCTTTCTCGAAAGATTTCCTCGAAGATGGCTGGGTTCTGGCCGCGTGCCCGCACCAGGTTCTCGACCGTCAGCTGTAACGGGAAAAGGGGATTCTTCAATTCATGGGCAAGCCGTCTCGCCAACTCCCGCCATGCCGCGACGCGCTCAGTCTGGATCAGTCTCTCTTTTTGTTCGAGCAGATCGCGCGTCATGCGGTTAAAGGCCTCAGCCAAATCTCCGATTTCGTCCGAAGACGTTACCTCGACGTGGGCTCGCAAATTGCCGGCGGCCACCTCGCGTGCTGCCGCCGCTAAATCCTCCACCGGCCGGGTAAAGCGTGCCGCCGCCCAACTGCTCAGCAAGACCGCCAGCAGAATTCCCGCTCCGCCCACCAACAGGGCCGCCGACTGGATACGGCGTTTCACCTCCACATACGATCGCCGGGAACTACCCACCAACAGAATCCCCAACGTCTTGTCGTCCGACCCATTCAGGGGAACCGCGTGAATCGTTTCATCGTCAGCCGGATCAGCACTCCAGTGAATCAACGCGCTGGCCTCGTGGCCGCGTTGTTGCACTTGCTGGATCAAGGGAACCAGTTTGTCCGCTTGCCGGGCAACATCCGGGGATGAGGTCGTAAGCATCTGCGGAGAAAATGCTGCGCCGGTACTTTGATACAGCATCGCCCGCAAGCCAGCGGGAAGTTCAAGCGAGGCCAGGGAGTTTTTGTCCAGCCGCTGTCCGCCGATGACTAAGAGGGGCGAGTCTCCAATCGGCGACGAGCGCACCGCAAACAGGCCTAATGAACTACCCGACGCCAGGTCCTCTTGCTTCAGGAATGCCGGCTTGGCCGCCAGCTGAGTGAGATTTTCGAGCGATGTATCGCGATAACCGAACTTGGCCGGTGACTGAGCCGAAGAAATGATCGTTCCTCCCGCGTCGACAAATTCCAGAAAATCAAGTTGCTGGCTGGCTGCAATGGGCCCTGCTTCGTTCAGATAAGTGCCTGCCTCGGAAATGCCCCGATTTAAGTTGAGAGCCATGCGCGTGGTGGACTCGCTGGCCGCAATGGCTTCCACCCGCCGTGCCACGTCATCCGCCCGCCGCTTGAATTCCCGCTGAAATTGTCCAGCCAACGCCGCAGACTGCGCCTCATTGGTTTGCTCGAAGGCCCGACGAGTGGCCAAGGATACTAGCCATGCCACCGTCGCCACCGATAGAAACACCGTCAGGGCAAACAGCAGCAGCAATTTGCGGCGAAAACTCAAGGCTTGCTCCCGAGCCAGACGTTGTCGAGGTGAAAACTCCCGTCTCGATCCTCATTCCAGTCTTTCACTACTTCGCTTAACGCGTAGCTTGCCGGCAGCTGGAACAGAGGAATTACTTTTTGCGTCTGCAACATCGCGGCTTCCGCCTGGTAAAGATCATCGACGGAATTCCCAGCTATCTTCGGCGCGAGCAGCCCTGTGGTGGTGGCCGCAGCCGCTAACGCCACGCGACCGTTAACGGATGCCAATGTGACGCGAGTCAGTCGTACATCGCTCGCCCCCGACGTTGCCACCTGCAGCCGAATACCAGCGTCGCGGGAATTCAGCGCAATCCGTTCAGCCATTACCCGAGCGAGGGGATCATCGGCATCGTAGCCCAAAGTCCAGGAAGGAGCGTACCTCACTTCGCTGCGCAGCTGCTGCGCGCGAACCAGATTTTGATCCGAAGTGAACACGAACCCATAACCGCTCACCCAGGTTGGCAGGATCCCGCCGCTTGCCTCACCGGCATCCTGCATCAGCACATTGCGGATCGACTTCCGGTCGATGCTCAAGGCAAGAGCCTCACGAAGTTTGCCATCGTCGGCCGATGCCCGCTCCCGAGTGAATACCAAAGCCATCAACTCCACCGGCGACGACGACACGACGCGCCGTCCTTCGGTCGCCGCTCGATGCGACTGTTCGACGGCTACTTCCGCGATGTCAGCCTTCCCCAGATCGAGCGCAATCAGTTGGTCTCGCGCTGGTCTTCCGAATTCAATCTCGATGGCATCCACAAACGCCCGCCCGCCCCAGTATCCTTCGTCTGCCGCCAAGGAGAGCTTCTTCCCAGGCTGCCAGCTCGTAATATGAAATGGTCCGGTTCCGATCAGCGTGCCTCCCTCGCTTCGTTTTGTAATTGCGTTTCGTGCCTGCGCAACTCGCGCTGCCAGATCGGGATCGCCAGAATCACGTTCAATCACCACAGAATCGCCTGCCGGAGAGACATTCCAGTCCGGATTCGCCGCACGTAATACCGCCGCCACCGCCTCCGCCGTCAAAGGCGATCCATCATGGAATTTGACACCGCGGCGCAGCCAGAACTGCCACCGCTGGTTTCCAGGAGCAGCCTGCCAGGAGGTCGCTAGCCCAGGTTTCAGTCTGTCACGGTCATCCAGCGTGACCAGAGTCTCGAACATGAGACGGGTCAGGTTGCGTTTGGATACCGAGTCCGGCAGGGACTTGTCCGCCGGATCCAGAGTCTGGGGCGCGATCCGGGTCGCCATTCTGAGGGTCGACCCATATTGCGGGCGCGTTTCACCCGACGCCCCTACGCACAGCAATGCACTACTGACCGCAAGCCATTGCCAGCCGGAAAGCTTCATAATTCCCCGTTTCTGTGTTGCGTGACACAGCAATAGCGCTGCCGCCCTTCGCTTCCGTCCACAAGGCCGTGATGCCCGCTGAAAAATCGAGCGCCGGACTGACTGCCACCGGATCGCGGTCCGGAAACTCAAAAGCTCGCACCGAGTCACTGGAGTTGTATCCCGGCCCGGTGGCCAATACTTGCCAACCTGATCCGCAGGTCGTCTTTATGCTCGCCAGGTCGCTGCCCCAGTTGAGCCGCGCAGTTTGTTCGGTGATTCCATCCAGCAACCGAACGGTTCCGTCCACTCCTGCGAAGATCCATAAAGTGTACGTAGGGCGGGGAAGCGGCGCCGCCGTGTAGAACTTTGTCGTCGAAGTCTGTTTTCCAAGTCCCGGCGACAATACGCCGGTGAAAAAGTTGCGGGTGGCGGCGTAAAAACCTCCAAGCGCAAACTGTTCCGACATAGGCCACGGATCGTCGCTTGGGTGACACACCATACTCAGCGGAGGTGAACTTGCGCTTTGGCAATACATACCGGGAAGATAAATATCGAATAAATGGTCCTGCCGGAGAATCAGTCTCCCGCGCATGTCGCGAGGCCACGGCCGAGAATGAGTTATCGGCAGAGACTGTTCGGGTTGCCAACGCCCATTCGCCAGCCGGTAGAGTGCAATCTTCTCCGGATCGAGCACCGCGATATGGGATGGCCCAGACGCCTCCTCAAGGACGGCCAGGTCGAGGATCGGCTGCTCTTGAGCCCAGATCGGAGTTCGTCGAATGGTCAGCGGCGGAGCCTCTCTCACAAAAGCCGGTGCGTCCACCCGTGGCATAGAGACCATCGCCACCGCAAATTCTCCCGCCCCTTGATGGATCTCGGCGACCCACACGTAACTCTGCAAGTTTTCCGACAGGGAAACTGCGACTGTTGCCGCTGCTTGTTCCGGTTTCACAATCCGAACACCGAGCCCTTCCAGTTGCGTCCGAAGCCCGCGGCCGATTTCATCCGAGTCCTTCTTGCTCAAGGAAGAATGATTCGTTACATCAACCGACACAGCGCCCGGGCCCGTAGCTGCCACAATTTTCCGCGCCAACTCCTGCTCGGGGCCGCTCCAGTCCAATGCAAGCGCGGTAGAAACCATGAAAAACAGGATGGCAAGCAGCAGAACGCGCGAACGGCTGGAACTGCCTGGTGCGGAGCAAGACATTTCTGCGATGGGCGAATTATAAACTGCGGAATGCCGAGGGCCGTTCATTGCAGTCTGTACTCCTCAGAGTCATCGCCATTTGACGTCCAGGGCGGTTGCGAAGGAAAGCAGCCGCCTGAGGCCGACGCTACTTATCCTGCGAATCCTCTGGAACTTCCGCCTGACTGCTGTGGTTTGCGACGTTCATGCTGCGCAGCACGTCATTGGCAAAGAAAAACTTTCCGTCGGAGGGCACCATCATGATCTGCAATTTGTCCGACAGCCGCTCGGCAACAATCTTATTAATCAACAGGGGATTCTGTTTCAGTACGGCCGCCTCTCCCTTCATGCGTTCCGCGTCCGCTGCGGCGGTCACGCGAATCCGGTCCGCCTCGGCTCCGGCCAGAAGCTTGCGCCGTTCCGTCTCTGCTTTGCTATCAATGACCTTGGCTTCCGCGGCGGCCTCGGCATTCTTGATGGTCGATTCCTTGCGCGCTTCCGCCTCCAGCTTCGATTGCTGAATCTGCTTTTCCTTCAGGGGTAGGGTGTACTGCATCGCGTCCGATTCGGCTTTAGCCTGCAACACGTGCACTTGCGCCGCGCCTTCGGCCTGCTTCACTTCCTGAACCTTGGTCGCTTCTGCCTGCAGTTCCGCGATTCTTACCTGCTTCTGCTGGATTTCGGTGTCCACGCCCATCCGGTCGTTCTCCTGTTCCTTCAGTAAAAGAGTCTCGAGTCCCTTGGCGTACTCGGGCGGTAACTGGATATCGCGCAACATGACTTCCTTCACAACAATTCCATCAGCAGCCAGTTTCTGCGTGAGGATGCTCGCCGCCCGCCCGCGCACCTCTTCCCGCTTGGCGGCAAACACGTCGCGCACCGTGTAGTTCGGCACCAGTTCGCGCCATACGCTGGCCACCACGGGCGGCACAATCTCCTTTTCGATTGGCTGCGGCAAATTGGCTTCAACGTAGTCCAGATGCTTAGGGTCTACCCGATACCTGACGGTAATCGCCAGGCCGAGTGTGAGTCCTTCCTTGGCCTGCACGTTGAGTGGTTGCGCCTTGTTTGAGGAATTCTTGCCATCTTCGATCGATCCGGTCGTGAACAGCTGGTCCCGTGTGTCGAACAACTCAACTCGTTCCAGCAGCGGCGCTACGAAGTGAACGCCCGGATACAGCGTCCCGGCAAGTGTGCCCTGCGTCTGGCTGACGCGAACTCCTGCCATCCCGCTAGGGACGACTACGATGCTCAACGCAATCAGGATCGGAGCCCATGCCAGCATCACGAACGCCGCAGCCGTGCGCCACCTGATTTGCGGAGGAGCAGGCAACGGCACAGTCCCGTCACTGGCCATCGCTCGCCGGTAACGCAATTCCAGCATGAGGTCGTACGTGAGAATACCGGCAGAAACCACGATCATCCCGATTCCCACCGTCATCAGCAAATATTTCAGGAACAACATGACCAGCCTCCTTCGTCCTACTGCTTGGACCCTGCTTTTACCCGCACCGTTTGCCGTGCAAAGAACAGGCGGAAGACTTCTCCGAAAATGAACTCTTCCACCAGCAGCGCGATGGCCAGCGAGAACACCATTCCCGCGATGACTGCGATTGCTGTGATTGCCAGTTGCATAACGTTCTCCTGTGAATTTGTCTGTTGACCCTACTGCCCACCGGCCGACCCGGTACTTGCAGCGTGCGCGACTGCCACTGTGGTTTCGTCCACTTCGCCGCCGAAGATTTCTGCAATTTCCTCGTCGCGCTGCCCATGAATCTCAACCGTGTCCCCGACGTTCACCATGGCAAAGAACTGCACGATGTCGGGGTTACGCATGCGGATACATCCATGCGACGCGGCCTTACCGATCGAACCAGGCGCGTTGGTTCCGTGAATGCCATATCCCTTCTTGTTGAAGCCGACCCAGCGCGGTCCCAACGGATTGTCTGCGCCCGGTGGAATCACAACGCCGGAGTGGTAGTAGGTCGGCTCCGTCAGCCGCGTAACGATCTCAAACTCGCCCGTCGGGCTCGGGCTGACACCCGCCCCAACCGCGACTGGAAAAACGCGTAGCACGGCGCCGTTCTCCATGACGACAAGTTTGCGGTCCGGAACACTCACCACAACCTGCCGCTTCACCCGCGGCGCGGCGACGATTGCTTGTTCTTGGGCCAGTGCTGAGGGGGTCATCAGCGTTGCAAGCGTTGGAATGATCCATCCCAGAACCCGAACCGTCTTGCTGCTCCCCATCGTCCAAGCCATCGACGCCACCTCGCTGTTTTTGTTCGGCACAGGAAGCAATGGCAGGAGTTTGTCCATAAGGCAGCATGTTGATATGCAAGGAGTTACTGGATGGCGGAGCCGGGAACGGAGTGTGCCCACGGATACACTGTGTCATCGTTGACACAGGTACTTAGATAAGGTTCAGCTCGACGCAAGCCTTTGCGGGGAGTTTTGGTTTGAGGAAAATGCCCGGCCCGCCGCTTGAGGTAGCGGCATATGGGGTCTGGAGGGGGGCCGGGCAATTTTTGGGGTCAGTACTTACGTCTTGTTGCCATACGTTTTACCGTCCCGCCGATAACTACGGCTGTGATACCCGTCACGCATGAGCGTGACCTACGGACGGTGTGCTCGGCTTCCCCATCACGGCAGCCCCCCGCTTGTCTCAGTTACCCTCGCATTCAGGAGAGGTCGCAAGACTCCAATTCAAGCTCAGGAAGACTTCATCATGGCTTATGTGATCACCGACTCGTGTATCAAAGATCTTCTTTGTGTTGACGTCTGCCCCACCGACTGCATTCATCCGAAAAAAGACGATCCCAAGTTTGAAGCGGCAACTCAGCTGTACGTCGAGCCCGACGGCTGCATCGATTGCGGAGCCTGCGTGCCGGCTTGCACTTCCGACTCGATTCACCCTATCGATGATCTGGCGGAAGATCAGAAACATTTCGCGGCCAAGAACGCGGAATACTTTACGAATTAGAATCGACCCCTCTCGGATGCGGGCACCGCATTGCCCGGCCCGCATCCCAACTCCATCCGCGTTGACATCCCGTCCCGAGGCCACTATCGTTCATGGCCGCAGGCTCCATGAACGTCGTCAAGGCCACAGCGCGTTATGAAGATTGGCTGCGAACCCACACAAGCCTGATCGAAGGTGATCTCCGGCTTAAACATAGGAAGATGGCGGAGTCCGCGTTCTCATTCCTTCGCGCTACCTTTTACCGTTGGGCGCAGACTTGGCCGGAGGTTTGCTCCGACCTCGCCGCAGCTCCCAAAATCCTTGCCGTCGGCGACCTGCATGTGGAGAACTTTGGAACATGGCGCGACATCGAAGGGCGCCTCATCTGGGGCGTAAACGATTTCGATGAAGCCAGCAGCCTCTCTTACAGCAATGACCTGGTGCGGTTGGCGACCAGCGTTCTGCTGGCTGGCGAGGAAAAGCGCCTGGCGGTTTCCGGCAAAGACGCTTGTGCAGAGATTTTGGACGGCTACTCCAAGAGTATGGCGGAGGCAGGCCAGCCGTTTGTGCTCGAGGAAGGAAATAAGTGGTTGCGGTCCATCGCCCTCAATGAGCTGCGTGATCCAGATCGCTTCTGGAAGAAGATGGACGATCTTCCCACGCTCCGGGGCGACATTTCGCCCAGTGCCCGTGACGCTATCGAACACCTATTGCCTCAACCTGGACTACGTTATCGGCTGGCTCGCCGGATCGCGGGTCTGGGAAGTCTCGGTCGAGAGAGGTTTGTTGCCATCATCGAATTTCATGGTGGGAAGATCGCCCGCGAAGCCAAGCAAATCGTTCCGTCCGCAGTTTCCTGGGCCCAGGACCACACCGGCCCCACCGACATCTGGTACCAGTCGCTGTTGTCCCGTGCGGTGCGTTGCCCGGACCCATTCGTGAATCTGCGCGGTCGCTGGATCGTCCGGCGCCTCTCACCGCACTGCTCGCGCATCGACTTGGCTGTTCTGCCGCGTAACCGCGATGAATCTCGCCTGCTGTTTTCGATGGGCTGGGAGACGGCAAACATGCATCTCGCAAATCGTGAGATGGTCAAGAACCTGCGGAAGCACCTGAACGCGCAGAAGAACAACTGGCTGTATACTGCGGCGCGTGAAATGGCCGCAGCTGTAAAAGCGGACTGGCAAACTTGGAAAAAGGCGGGTGTTACCTGATGAGCAACAGCCTCACCAACACAGTCGTTTTCGTCGACTGTTGCTCAACAAGGATTTAGGTAAGCGCGTGAGCCGTTTCTTTTTCCCGCTCTGCGAGCACCGAACTTTGCCGACCATCGAGTGCGCCCACCAACGCCATCAAGATACTTCCCAGTGATTGCGGGCTCTCACTCAGAATCCGCTCCAGACTCTCTCTGTGGACGGCCAGCTCATCCAACACTTTGACGCCCGTGGTGTCCGTGTCGCTAGCGTGCTGGCTAGCGCCATTTTGTCGATGCAACCTCTTGTTCTGGCCGTAGGCCCGGGCAAAGGGGTAGTCCAATGTTCCCATGGCCATCCAGTGGATTACCAACTGCCGAACATGCTCTGCCCCACAAGCCGCGTAGATCCCCGGTTGGGCAGCCAGAGAATCGTTCCACGACAGAATCTTCAGCCGGTCTGTCCAGCGGTTTTCGGTGAGTAAAAACCAGCCTGCTTCCTGGACGCGGGCTTCGAGACAAACCGCACAACGCCGCTCCGTTGCGATCGTCATTTCATCACCTCAATGAGGGTTCTTTGGGCCCGCTCGTATTCCGCCACATCCATCCCCGCCTCGCCCGTGGACAGCATCTTCACTGTTTTCTTCCCTAAACCGTCAGGCAAGGGAACCGTGATTACTCCGCGTGCCCGGTCGAAGCTGAGGGTCACGAACGGTGAGCACGCATCGCACAGCCAGTAATGCTCCACCCGCCTGGTGGGGCGTCCCTTTCTGGCTGCGTGGGAGGATGCATCGTGGCCGCTAAACAATTCGGTTTCAACCTGGAACAGTTTCCCTTCGCGCAAACTTCGAAAGGGGGCATTGCAACTCTCGTTGGCGCATTTGTAAAGCATCGAGCGTTCCTTCGTGAGAAAGCATTAAGGAAAGCTTCCTCAGCCGATCAGTAGCCTGCACCAATGCACGCAGGAGGCCGAAGTCGATCGGCGTCTTTCTCGATTCGGGACAGACTAAAAATGGGGGAAAACGGGTTACCAGCAAGACGAACGTGGTCAGCCTCGCCTCATAAGAGACGATCCATAAGCATTCGTGCCGAGAATTCGGCGAACGTTGTTGAAAGAAAGGACCGTCGCAGAATTCAACTGACGAGCATTCGCGTCTGGCATGCTCCGCACAGTGTGCGGTCTTTCAGGTCAATCCACTCCACCGCATGGGAAGGTGCCATCGCGCACTGATAGTCATCGCAGTGTGTCAGGTCGAGAGTGTGACCGAGTTCGTGAACCGCTTCTTTCAGCAGGCGCTGTTGAGCAATCTCTCGATCTGGAGGTAGTCCATAGAATTCCTGTTGGAGCCGGTGAGCGGAAACCAGACCACACGGTCCGCCCATCTGGGCTTCTCCGAAAACAAAAGTCAAAATCGGAATGTAGAGGTCGACCCCGGTCACCCCCAGCACTCGCCATGAGTCCGGCCCCACGTATCTCTGCATGGCCTGCAGGATTTCCGAGGAGTGATACTGTTGCCGCTCCGGATGATAGGCAAACTCCGGATCCAGCCGCACCTGTAATACCTCGGTCGGCACGCGGAAGAGATTCGCCATGGCTGGAGCTAGTTGAATCAGCAACCGGCCATCGAAATCTCCGATCGGCAGCAATTGCAGCAGCTTCATCGCGCTTGAGCGGTTGGTTTGCTCCAGCCGTATCTCTTCAGCTTGTGGTGCAGCGTCACGCGATCAATGTTAAGAATCTCTGCCGCCCGAGTCTGGTTCCAGCCCACAGTCTCCAGGGTCCTCAAAATGTGCGCTTTCTCGATCTCGTCCAGGCTTTTCGGGGCGCCGTTCGGCACCGCATTGGCTTTGAAAGCAAAGTCCGACTCCCGGATCTCCGGCTCCTGAGCCACTACCATCGCCCGCTCGATCGCATTCTCAAGTTCGCGAACATTCCCAGTCCAAGGCTGTTGCTGCAGCAGATTCATTGCGCCGGGAGATACCCGGGTGATTTTCTTGTTCATTTGGAGCGAGAACTTGCCCACGAAGTGGTTCACCAGGCTCGGTATATCGTCGCGCCGTTCCCGCAAAGGAGGCAGCTCGATGCGAAATACGTTCAGCCGATAAAAAAGATCAGGTCGGAACTTGCCTTCCTCGATAGCTCGCTCCAGGTCCCTGTTCGTGGCGGCGACGCACCGAAAATCCACCTTGATTGGCTGGTTGCCTCCCACCCTCACGATTTCGCGTTCCTGCAGTACTCGCAACAGGTCGGTCTGGGTCTTCAGGCTGATGTCGCCGATCTCATCGAGGAACACCGTGCCTCCCTCGGCGATCTCAAACTTCCCCTTCTTTCGATATTGCGCCCCGGTGAAAGCCCCCTTTTCATGCCCGAACAACTCGCTCTCCAACAAGGTTTCCGTCAATGCTCCACAATGAATGACCACCAGCGGATGAAACTTGCGTGGACTGGCATGGTGGATCGCCCGCGCCACCAGTTCCTTGCCCGTTCCGCTTTCCCCGGTTATCAAGACAGTCGCGTCGGTGGGCCCAACCGTTTCGATGGCATCGAACAGTTTCTGCATGATCGAACTCTGCCCCACGATGTCATCCGGTCGGGCTACCTCGGCCACCGTCTCGCGCAATCGCACGTTTTCCTGCTCCGTCCTCCTATGTGCCAGCGCCTTCTTCACCAGGTGCGCGATCTCGTCCGGATCGAGCGGCTTGGTCACGTAGTCATACGCCCCATTTTTCAGTGCCGCGACCGCCGTTTCCACCGATGCGTACCCGGTCATCATGATGACGATGAGTTCCGGGTCGATCTCGTGAATACGCCTCTGCAGTTCGATGCCGTCGATCCCGTGCATTTTGATGTCCAGCAACGCCGCATCCCATCGGCCTTCCGCCAATCGCGTGAGTGCGTTGTTCGCATCCTCGGCGATCCCGACTTCGTAGCCCTCTTCATGAAACCACTTGGCCAATGAGTCCCGAACACTCAACTCGTCGTCAACAATAAGAAGTCTTCCTTGTGTACTCAAGTTCGCTCACCTCGATTTCGATTGCGCGACTTCTACTTTGGAAGCCGCAACAGGAAACGCGCTGTCTTCTGCTGGCAGCGTTACCGTAAACGTTGTTCCTTTGCCTGCTTTCGATTGCACTTCGATCCGGCCGCTATGGCGCTCGATGATGTTCTGACTCACGGCTAAGCCGAGACCCACACTCTTGCCGCTCTCTTTCGTCGTCAGGAACGGTTCGAAAATTTGCGGCAGGATGTCCTCTGGAATGCCCGACCCGTCATCTCGCACTTCAATTTCGATCCCGCTCGCATCCGGACGCACCCGCGTGGCGAGCCACAGATTTCCGCCATGCGGCATGGCGTCGAGGGCGTTAAGAGACAGAGCCAGCACGACCTGCTCAATCTGCCCGGGATCGCACTGCACACACGGCAAGTCGGGTGCCAGTTTTGGGTGTACGTCAATGCCCTTCATCTCCATTTGCGGTGCGATCAGCCGTAGACTGCGCTCCACTACCGTGTTGATATCTGTGCTCTGTCGGTTCATCGGCGCCGTGCGCGAGAAGGTCAAAAGGTTCTTCACCAGATCGCCGCATCGCCGGCTCTCTTCGGCGATAAGGTTCAGGCACTGCTCGGAGTCTTCTCGCTTCGTGGTCTCCGCCTCTCCCCGTTCAATCCATTTCCGGACGAGTTTTGCGTACGTCAGAATCCCGGACAGTGGGTTGTTGATCTCGTGCGCCACCACCGCCGCCATCTTTCCAATGGTCGCCATCTTCTCGACATGCAATACCTGTTCGTGCGCACGTTTCAGCTCACGAGTCTTCTGATCCACGCGGTCTTCCAGGGTTCTGGCCCAGGCAACGATCTCCTCATTCGCGGAACGCAACTGCAGACTCATGCGGTTGAATGAGTTCGCCAGCTCTCCCGCCTCGTCGGTCGAATCCACTTCCAATTGGTAACCCAGGTTGCCGTCGGCCAACTCTTTCGTGCCGCTTTGCAGATGCTTCAGGGGCTGACCGACCAGTCGCCATACAAATAGCCAGCTGAGCAGCGAGATATCGATCAATGCGATCAGCGTATAAATCAGCATGCGCTGACTGGTCTGTGCCAGTTGCGCATCCGCCTTCGCCAGGGAGAGGTTCGTATCCAGCACGCCTAGCACCTGCTGCTCCGCAGGGTGCGCATGGCAGTCGGCGTTCGAACAGGAGGGCTGGTTCTCAATAGGCGTAATGACACCGAGGATTCTCTGGCCTTTGCTGTCGCGGTAAATGCGGAACCGGTCCGGACGATTCAAGCGGGCCAGCGGCTGGGATTGCACGTGGCACCCGTAGCAGGCTTCGGCGCCCTTATCAACGATGTGGCCAACCTCTGCCGTGTCGGACGAGTAGCTGATCTTGCCCTCGTTGTCGAAGATCCGGACCCGCACCATGCCGGGTTCGTCGGCCATGGTGGCAATGGCGTGATACATTCCTTCGCGGTCGTTGCGCAGCATGTAGTACGTGGTGCTGCGCTTGATCACGTCACTGACCCGTTCCGCGCTGGCCAGGGTGGCTGCTTCCAGGTGTTGCCGGTGAAGGTGAATGTTGAGGTAGCCGAGCAGCCCAAAAGTTCCCGTCATTACCAGCAGCAGCAAGCTGATCAGCTTGGCGCTCAGGCTGCGGGTCAGGCGCTTCCATCGTCCTCGATCTGGCTCAGTCTCCGGCATGGCCCAACACAGGAGTCGCCGCGAGAACGGGTATTTCTTCCGTCGCCGGGTGGCTCTCCTCCGCGGGGAAAATTGGCAGGTACTTCACCGCTAATCCAAATAATGCGAACCCGGCCGCAATGATCGCGCCGGTCACCGCAATTTCCGTCCACTTCGGCATGTAATGCATTCCCGCGGCCGACTCCTGCCCGGTGATGCTGACGTTGAGACGGTTCGTGATGAATCCCAGCACCACCAGCACTGCCGCAACGTAGAGCCCCTGCGCCGTGGTTCGTATCTTCTTTTGGGATAAAAGAAGCAACGGCAACAACAAGCTCAAGCTGATTTCCAGCCAGAACAGATACACCTCGTATCCCGGCTGCAGCAGCATCTTCAGCACTCCCCGATGCAGCAAGTCCTCGAACCGCAGTATCCCGTACACGCACAGCACGACAACCAACACACGACCGAGTTCTTGCAGGATGGGCAGCTCCAACTGCCTCCCGAAATATTTCGAGCTCATCGACGACTCGAAAATCGTCATCGCCAGCCCGACCGCAATTGCGGACACGAAGAAGAACACCGGCAGGAGGGGCGTGTACCAGAGAGGGTGCAGCTTTTCCGGCATAATGAGGTACACGGTCCCGAGCGAGGACTGATGCAGCGTCGAGAGAATGACTCCCAGAATTACCAGCGGGATCAGTGCCGCCCGAACGATCTTCAGCGGTTTTTGAAGATTGAACCGCTCCAGCACGATCGGTGAGAACTCAAGCGAAAGCACGGTCGTGTACAGCATCACGCAGTACGCGACTTCGAACATCACCGAGTGCGGATTCCGCATGATCAGCGGATGCCAGATCCGGTACGGCCTGCCCAGGTCGTACATCAGCGCTACGCACACCAGCACGTACCCGAGGAACGCCGTGAGGATGGTGGGCCGCACGATCGGATGCAGCCGTTTGATATTGAAAATGTGTACCGCGGCTGTCAGCGTGAACCCGCCCGCTGCCAGCATCACCCCGCACAGGACGTCAAAGCCGATCCACAGTCCCCAGGGGAACTGGTCATTCAGGTTGGTGGAACGGCCGAGCCCTTGCCCGAACCTCACGATCGTTCCGTAGAAGCCCGCCACCATCAGGGCCAGGAACACGGCCTTCCAGAAAGTGAACTTGATCTTCATTTGCCGCTCTCTTTCCGGACCACAGGCTCGGGTCCATGGCCGCCTTCCGCCGCGGCGACTTCCTCACGCCGGTGCGTGATCCACCAGATGCCCCCCAACGCCATTCCGCCGAGCGGTACAAAGTCGGGAATCCTCGACAGCACCCGGTAGGTGTACATCGGCAGCGGATCGCGCGTGAGATCGGCGCGATAGCCAAACTGTTCGAAGGGGACGCTCGAAAGCAGTAAAACCGACGTCCCGCCCACTTCGCTCACGCCGTAGATGTGCTCAACATATTTGCCCGGATTCTCCCGGATGCGTTGCTGCGCTTCGGCGATCAACTCGTCGCGCTCGCCGAACTTGGTTGCGCCCGTCGGACAAATCTCCGCGCAAGCGGTCGGATTCCCCGCCTGCACGCGGTCCGGACACATCGTGCATTTCTGCACTCGCGGCAGCAGCTTGTTCCATTCGTACTTCGGCACGCTGAAAGGACACGCCACCATGCAATACCGGCAACCCATGCACCGGTTCTCCTCGTAGATCACCGGCCCGGCCGCGGTCTTGCGCAGCGCGCCCACCGGGCATACCGAGGCGCACGCCGGATCGGCGCAGTTCATGCAAAGCCGTCTCATGAACTTGTCGCCCTTGGTCAGCACGACAGTGAACTTATGCTCGGATTGGATTTCTT
The DNA here is from genome assembly GCA_963765755.1 of uncultured Acidobacteriota bacterium. Classification (GTDB taxonomy): domain Bacteria; phylum Acidobacteriota; class Terriglobia; order Terriglobales; family Acidobacteriaceae; genus Gp1-AA133. The sequence continues at coordinate 156,142 of CAVXXV010000004.1, forward strand.
CCGCCGCGACCTGATCGGTGTAGGGAAGCTTGTTCTGGGTCGCACACGCGCCCTCACATTGCTTGCACCCGATACAGAGGGTGGCGTCGTACAGCAGCGCTTTGCTCATGGAAATCTCTCCGGCCCGCGCTTGCGTGGCGCCTCCGCTCCAGAGAGACAAAGGGTAGATGGGGGAGTAACTCTACGCCTGGAGAAGAAGCCCAGCTCACGCAAACTCATAGGCCCTTCACGCAAGACTGTCCCGGGTCCCGGAAAACTGACACCGGAACCCGGGGTGGCTGTTCCTGTCCTGGACGCTGAGACTTGAGTTGCCCCGTTGCACGTTCTTGACGGACCCGTGGCACCCTCACGCCTGCTCCCAGCCCCACCGGAGATCTCACGGCCAGACCGGGTGCGCAAAAGGGAACAGCCGTTCTTTTACTTCTTCTGCAGGTCGCGAATGTACGAAACGACTAGCTTCACCTGATCCGGCGTCAGCGACTTCGCAACTCCGGCATGCTTCGGCTTCTCCGTGACAGCCTTTTCCAGATCTGCATCGGACGCCTTCTTGGCTTCGTCGCCGACGAGGCTGGGGATTTTCGCCGCGGGTTTGCCGGCTCCATCTGGACCATGGCAGGCCGCGCATTTCGTCTTGTACAGGGTCGCGCCGTCATCGGCCGCCCACGACAGGTTCGGGATCAGGATGAACAGTGCCACCGCGATAGTCATCACTAACATGACCAGCTTCGTCGTCTTCATGAGTGCTTTCTCTCCTTATGAATATCAACCGCGTAAATTGAACAGTGGCCGTGCTCGTCAACCGATTCGCTTGTTGCAAAATTAGCCACTTTTGAAGCTTCTGCAGAAGAACGCTGTAACAGAACTCAGCATTCCTCGCTTACGTCCATTAGTGTCGGCTTCTCGGAAAGGAACTGCTGTGACTCGAATCACCTTCGGACGTGACCGGGAACAAGGGCGAATGTGCTTGCGCGCGAAGACTTTATCGCTGCCAGTCTGGCGATGCGAGGCCAAATCAGCCCGGTGGTAGCGCATCGTCTCGACAGCCTTTACCCCCAGAGGTTAAGCGTGTAACGTGTTAGACCGTTCGATATTGTTATGCGTTGTCGTCCCCTTCGCCGGATCACCCGCGCCCTTGCAATCCTCCTCATTTGCTCCCCTGGCGCCTTTCCGGCCGACTCCATTCCTCTCATCCACCCCAACCAAAACCACAACCCGGCGGGGGTCTTCCACGAAGGAGTACTTAGCATTCAGCTGGAGATCGCGAAAGGCACGTGGCACCCGGAGGCCGACGACGGCATGGCTCTCTTGGTGTACGCCTTCGGCGAAGCCGGGCAGCCTCTCCAGAATCCAGGGCCGCTGATCCGCGTTCCTCAGGGCACAGAGATCCACGCCTCCCTTCACAACTCCCTAAGTGTCCCGGTGGCAGTGCACGGTTTCGGAGATCCAGCAGCCGGAGACGCCAGCGTGCATGTGGCTCCCGGCGCCATCGAGCAGGTCCGATTTAGAGCCGCAAAACCAGGCTTGTATCTCTATTGGGGCGCAACGGAAGTCGATGAGCTGAAGCTGCGGCACGGCGTCGACTCCGAGCTGACGGGTGCGTTCGTTGTTGATCCGCCCGGCGCCGACACTGACGAAGAAATCTTTGTGTTGGGGATGATCTCGGAGCATGCCGGCTTGGCATCGCGAAAGACACTGGCGACGATCAACGGAAAATCGTGGCCTTACACGCAGCGCTTTCAATACCAGCTTGGTCAGCCGGTGCGCTGGAGGTGGATCAACGCATCCAACGAACCGCACGCCCTTCATCTGCATGGCTTCTACTTCCACGTCGATGCCTTCAACCGCGGCGGTCGAATTGAAACCTACGCCGGAGAATCGCGTCCCCTCGTCGTGACCCAGCGCATTGCCCAAGGCGAAACATTCGACATGAGCTGGGCTCCCGATCGCCCCGGACGGTGGCTTTTCCACTGTCATATGCTCATCCACATGACCCCGCCCGTAATTCCGGACTTGCCAGGCCTGTCGGTGCAATCTGCGAGCTCCGCCTCCAGTCCACACGCCGCAGTGGGCGACGCCATGGGCATGGGGCAACTCGTATTGGGTATCACGGTTCCGGAGAATGCCAAGGCGACTGCGAAGATTCCTTGGCATGCTGATCGAAGGTTCCAGTTGGAGATCAGTGAGCGTGGCGGAGCGCCACGCTACGCGCTGCAGTTGCACGAAAATGGACAAGGCGATGCCACCATCAAGCCGGGATTGATCGGACCGCCCATCGTGCTCACCCGCGGACAACCGGTCGAGATCGAGGTGCTGAACAAGCTGAAGCAACCCACCACCATCCACTGGCATGGAATCGAGCTGGAGAGCTACTACGACGGCGTGCCCGGATGGACCGGTGCCGCTACGCAGACGACGCCACTTATCGCGCCCGGGACATCTTTCGTAGCGCGAATGACGCCTCCGCGCGCTGGAACCTTCATCTACCACACCCATTGGCACGACGAATCGCAGCTCATAAATGGTATCTACGGTCCGTTGATCGTCTTGCCCCCGGGAGAGAAACTCGATCCCGCATCCGATCTGACATTCGTATTCAGCCTGGGAGATTTCGGCGCCCTGCAGGAGTTGGCGCTCATCAATGGGACGCCCCAGAGCAAGACGCTGCGCTTGCAGGCGGGAAAGAAATATCGCTTCCGGCTGATCAACATCTCGACCAACAATCAAGCGATGCAAGTATCGCTGGGCGACCCGAACGGACTTGTGGATTGGCGCGTCATCGCCAAAGACGGAGCCGATCTTCCCGCGGCTCAAACCCACTCCAGTAAGGCGCAACTCACCATTACGGTAGGGGAAACCTACGACGTCGAATTTTCGACTCCTAAGCCTCGGGAACTGCTGCTCGACCTCCTGCTCCCGGGGCAGAAGATCCACACCTCGCAGACGCTACTTTTCCTGCCGGAGCGAGGCTCTGCAAACTAGTCGGATTCATGCTCTCATGGACTGCACTGAAGGACGGTGTAAGGAATTGCTATTTCCGTCTTCTACCGCGCGAAGAATCCGGTGACGGCCACCAGGATGCCGGCGGTCCCTAATACAAGCCCCAGATACCAGAAAGATCGTTTTCCCGAAAGCAGCGTAATCGAGGTGATCACGAGCGCAATCTCAAGAAATACTTCGCCCAGATCGAACCGATCCGCGCGCTTCTGCTCGAGCGCCACTTCCTGCTCCAGCTTGCGGGCCTCGCCTTCAATTTCTTTCTGGTCGTCCTTGTAACGCTCCGCTTCCGCCAGGTAGTCCTCGCGCATCTTGGCGAGCCCTTCAGAGTTGCTGGCGGGAACGATGGTCGTCAGATTCGCAAAAAGCTTGTCCTCATGCCCACGAATATTCTTCGCCTGGAAATAGGCCCACTGGTCCGACGCCTTCGCCTGATTGAGCACCGCCTCAGTTGCCGCCCGATGCCCCAGCAGCGAGACAATCGCCACCAGTACTGCCAGAATCGCCATCGTCACCGATACCGGAGCCAGGCTGGGGTTGTGTTTGGCATGCTCCGCATGCTCGTGCAATTCGTGCAACTCTTCAGAACTCATCGTTGCTCCTTCAGAGGCGGAGGAAGATCATAAAGGATTGGGCATGCCACGGGCCAGTACAAGAGACGAGTGCTACTCCCCCATGACCTTCACAATGACCCGCTTGTCCCGCTGCCCATCGAACTCCGCATAAAAAATGCGCTGCCACGTCCCCAGGTCCAGCTTGCCTGCCGTGATCGGCACGATCACCTCGTGATGAATCAGCAGAGCCTTCAAATGCGAATCGCCATTGTCTTCCCCGGTTTCATGGTGCTTGTACTCTTTGCGGAAAGGAGCCAAACCCTCCAGCCACTTGTCGATGTCTTCGATCAACCCACTCTCGTTGTCGTTCACATACACGCCCGCCGTGATGTGCATGGCCGACACCAGCACCATGCCTTCCGTCACCCCGCTTTTCGTCACCGCATTTTCCACCTGCGGCGTGATATGAACGTACGCTCGATGGGTACGCGTGTGAAACCTCAGGTATTCCGTAAGAACCTTCATGATTCGTCCCCGTGAAAATGACGTGTAACTCACCTCAGTTTCGCAGATAATGCGGTAGAAATCTCGCAAGGAGCCCAGTGGATAGCACCCAGAGCGACCTGCAGGCACTGCGTGAACTGGTCCGAGATCTGGCGCAGCGCGTCGACCGGCTGGAGCGCAAACTGGGCGCTGGCCCGGCGCATCAGCACATCCCCACGCCAGTTGCTCGGCAAGAGACTGTGTCCGCTTCTACACCTGCGCCACCGCCGCCACCGGTCCCCGACATTCCTCCCCAACCCAGGGTGAGGCTCCGCGCGCATGCCGGCGACGCCGATCTCGAATCCCGTATCGGTTCCCACTGGTTGAACCGTATCGGCATCGCCGCGGTGCTGATTGGCGTGTCGTATTTTTTGAAGTATGCCTTTGACAACAACTGGATTGGTCCGGCCGGCCGCGTCACCATCGGATTGCTGGCCGGAATCGCGGTAGTGATATGGAGTGAGCGTTTTCGCTCCCATGGTTACCAGATATTTTCGTATTCCCTGAAGGCTGTCGGCATTGGGGTCCTGTATCTCTCGTTATGGGCGGCGTTCCACGTGTACAGCCTGATCCCAAGCGGCATCGCCTTCGTTGCGATGCTGGCGGTCACCGCCTCCACAGCTATCCTCGCGATCACTCAGGATGCGGAGATTCTCGCCGCTTTTGCACTCACCGGCGGCTACACAACTCCGTTGCTGTTATCTACTGGAGTCAATAAGGAACTTCAGTTGTTCTCCTACGTGGCTTTGCTCGACGTGGCTGCGGTGGCCATGGTCGCGCGCAAGCCCTGGCGACGGTTGCTGGCGCTCGCCTACGCCGGGACGTTGATCCTATACATCGGCTGGTACTCGGAGTTCTATAACCGCAGTCAACTCAACCTGACCGTCGCGTTCGCTACTTTGTTCTTTGCAATCTTCGCCGTCGCCCCTCTATTGGCGCGCCAACCCGAAAGTGAAGCCGCTCCGTTCGCGGCGGTTCCCCTGTTCCTCGCCTTTGTGAACGCAGGCGTGTACTTCCTCCAGGTCTACGCGATGTTTGAAGAGGTCGACAAGCATGCGATGGCCTGGTTCGCACTCGCGCTGGCGGCGGTCTACATCTACCTGAGCCGGCAGACGCAGCGTTACTATCCCGACCCGCAGAACATTGAACGACTGCATTATCTGCATCTGGCACTGGCCATCGGCTTCATCACGGTCGCGATCCCGATCCGTCTCGATGGACACTGGATCACGATCGGCTGGCTGGTCGAGGCCGGCGTCCTTCTTTGGCTGGCCGACCGCATCCGCTCGACGTTCCTGAACATTTTCGCCATAGGCGCCCTCGCGCTGGGAGTCCTGCGCCTCGTGGCCATCGACGACTTCCACGCCACCACCCTGATCTTTAACGCCCGGATGGGTACATATGTTGTGGCAATCGTGGTGCTCGGAGCGCTGGCCTGGTACGGGCAGCGCCGGAGTGACGAACCCAGTCGTCAATGCGCGGCGATCGCGTTGGTTGTTCTCAACGTGCTTGCCTTGATTGCCCTGAGCCATGAGGTGGCCGATTACTACGCGCGAGAGCGCGCGGCCATCAACCCGGCCTACAACGGTCGGAGTTATGCGCCCTACGACCCGGCTTATTCCGAAAATACCCGGGGCATCCGCCTGGCGGAGGACTTCACCTACTCCGCCCTCTGGATGGCCTACGGGGCGATGTTGATGGTGATCGGATTCTGGCGGCGTTCGTCGTTCGTCCGGTGGCAGGCGTTGTTGCTGATTGCCGTCACCATTGTCAAAGTGTTCGTCTACGATGTTTCACAACTCGACAAGGGATACCGCATCGTGAGCTTTATCGTGCTCGGAATCCTTTTGCTGACCATCTCTTTCGTCTACCAGCGAGATTGGCTGAAGCTCTCCGGCAACCATAAAAAAACTCAGGAGCCCGCGTGAAGCGCCTTTTCTTCTCATGCCTGGCTCTCTCACTGCTTTGCGCCCTGGCCCCCGCGGCCAATCCCGAGCCTCAAATTCAATACTTCCATCAGGTGCGCGAGGTCAGCAGCACAACTCCAGACCGCCAGAATTATCTGATCGTCGACACCGCGATCTGGGCCCATGCCCGTCCCGATCTTGCCGATCTCCGCCTCTACGACGGCGCCACCCAGGTGCCGTATCAACTGACGTCGCAGAGTGCGTCCGCCTCTGTACAGGAAGGCGAGGCCAAAATTCTGAACCTCGCTCAACACGGCGATCATACCGAATTTGATCTCGACATCTCTCCCGCAACGGAATACAACCGCATCCGCCTTGCTATCGACCGCAAAAACTTTCTGGTCACCGCGTCGGTTGCAGGCAGGGAAGCGCTCGCCAGCGGCAGCGTGACTCCCTGGCCGTCACCCTCCACTCTCTTTGACTTCTCGCAGGAGAAGCTTGGTTCCAATTCCACGATTTTCTTGCCGGATTGGACTTTTCGGTTCGTCCACGTGCGTCTGTCCTCCGGCGTTCTCCCCAAAGATGTGAAGCAAGCGATGGTGGCATATACGCAGGAGAAAAAAGCGCTCTGGACCGATGCGGGTGTTTGTCACTCCCAGGGGGAGTCGAAGCATGCGACGGTCTTTACCTGCGAGGTTGCGCCATCCATGGCGATCGATCGCATCCGGTTTGAAGTTCCAGTCGACCGCGTGAACTTCCGCCGTCTGGTCAGCGTCGTCAGTGACAAGGGGATGCAAATGGCGGCCGGCAGCATCAGCCGCATTCGCATAAACCGCGCGGGGACCACCGTGGTGTCCGACGATCTAACGATTAACGGTGTTGTCGACTACACCGGCCGCTTGACCATCACGATCGAGAACGGAGACGATCCGCCGCTTCCCATCACCAAAGTTCAGCCGCAAAGCGTACAGCGGCGCCTGTACTTTGAACCGAAGGGTAAGACGTCACTCAGGCTCTACTATGGCGACGCTCAACTCAGCGCGCCGGTCTACGACTACGCAAAGCTATTTCGCGAGGATAAGAACGCCGCGCTGGCACAACTCGGTGCCGAAGCGACGAACTCGGCCTACCACAATCGTCCCGACGAACGCCCCTGGTCAGAGCGCCACAAAGCCGTTTTGTGGGCTGCCATGCTATTGGCGGTCGCGGTGTTGGGAAGCCTCGCGTTCCGTGGGTTGAAAACAGAAGCGCGAAAGGCAGAGTAGAGGTTCCGATCGGATAGACAGACGCTGGGAGGACGAGGCTGTCGGGATGAAAGAATAAGACCCAAAGTACCGTCTAAGCGCTAGCTGATTCCTTCGTCTGCATCTTCAGCCGTCGCAGCCGTGCCACCACCAGCCGGATTTCTTCAAACGTAACCTCCGGCGGAAGCGATTCCTTCAAGGGCTTCAGCCATTGAATCCCCAGTCGGGCGCAGGCCGCTTCGATGATGGATCGCCGGTTCGAATCCACCCACTTCTCGTCAAACGGAACTTGCCCCTGCTCCACCAGCATGGCCACTGCGTTGACCACGGTGTTCAGCTGTCGTTGTCGCAGGAGGGCGATCTCGCTGAAGGTTTTGCCTTGCCTCAATAACTGAAGAGTTTCTTCCGCCGGCTTTACTTGCGGACCTGCAATATTGGTCGCCCGCGCTCCGCGGTCGAACTCGGCAAGCGCCTCGAGAATCTGAGGACCGTAGGTTTGAATCTTGCGTTCACCGAATCCCGGAACCGACCTCAGGTCCTCTAACGACCGAGGACGCAGCCGGCAGAGAGCCTCCAACGAGGTGTCATACATCACGATGAATGCCGAAATGCCCTGCTCCTTGGATACATTGCGACGCCACTGACGAAGATATTCACGCAACTCGTGATCGGCGACCGATGTATTCGATCCTACAACCGGCGAGAGCTGGATCGTGGAAGCCGCCGGTGCAGAATGTCGTCTTCTGCTCTTGCGTGACTCCGCTACGGGAACGTTCAGCCATTCGGGCCTGGAGCCGCACACGTCGCAGCTGCCGCACGAATTCCACTTCGGCGTCTCCCCAAAGTGCATGCAGATTTGCCGGTGCCGGCAGCGCGCCATATCCGCGAAGTCTCGAATCTTCCGGTAGCGTTCCCACGCCCGTTCCGTTTCCGCTTCATCCGTAATCTGGCTGATGAAGTGCGCGAGCAGCGCCGTGTCCCGCTTTTGCCACAGCAAAATGCAGTCCGCCGGATGCCCATCTCGTCCCGCGCGACCTGCTTCCTGGTAATACTGCTCGATCGACTTTGGCAGTGAAAGATGAATGACGGCCCGAACGGCGGCCTTGTTGATGCCAAGCCCAAACGCAATCGTCCCCACCAGCACCCGCACTTCGTCCGACATCCAGCGTTCCTGGTTCCGCCGCCGCTCATTGGCGTCCATCTTGCCGTGATAGCCGATGGCCGCAATGCCATGCTCCTCGAGCATGTCCACCGTTTCTTCCACGCGGGCGATGGTGGGCGAATACACAATGACATTGCCATCCACGTAATTCTTGAGCGCTCGTACCAGGAGTTGTGGCTGGGAGTTCGCGTTGCACTCCTTCACCACGTAGCGCAGGTTCGGACGGTGAAAACTGGCAATGTATTTGTGCGGATCACGAAGCTGCAGTTGGTTCAGGATGTCGTGCCGCACGCGCCGCGTCGCGCTGGCCGTGAACGCCGCGATGGGGCGATCCGGAAACTGCTCGCGCAAGCGGCTCAGCTGGCGGTATTCCGGACGAAACTCATGGCCCCATTCCGAGATACAGTGGGCTTCGTCAATCGCAAAGAAGGCGGTCGGGACCGCCTTGAGCCACTCCAGGGTATCGCCTCGAGCCAGCCGTTCCGGCGACAGGTAAAGAAGCCGAAACTCGCCCGAGCGCGCACGACGCATGACGCGCGCCTGCTCTTCGCCGGCCATCATACTGTTCAGAACCGCTGCCGGAATTCCCATCTGCGCCAGTTGCACAGCCTGGTCCTGCATGAGTGCGATGAGAGGTGAAACAACGATTACAGTCTTGCCCAGGACTAATGCCGGCAACTGGTAGCAAAGCGATTTCCCGCCCCCGGTCGGCATAACCACGCAAACGTCATGTCCGCCCAGCAGGCTGCCCACAATCTGCTCCTGCAGTGGACGGAACGAGCTGTATCCCCAATAGCGCTGGAGGGAATCAAGCAAATCGCGGGAAGAGGTCACCTGAGAAGTATAGCGAGAGAATATTCCACAGGGCATGTGACCGCTGAAGGGCATGTGACCGCTGAACGCCCTTGAAGTGAGAACATGCGACGGAGTTTTCTCTGCGTCCTCTGCGGCGGTTCTCCGCGTCCTCTGCGGTTTAAGATTTTTAGGAATCGAAAGCCGGAGATATTCTCGGAACGTCAGGAGAACTCCTACCGCATCGACTCCTCAACCTCAGAAATCCAATCCGGACGTTTAAGCACTTCGCGAGGCTTAGGTCCATCGGCCGCCCCCACAATCCCATCCCGTTCCATCAAGTCGATAAGGTGCGCCGCGCGCCCGTAGCCGATGCGCAGTCTTCGCTGCAGAAGGGAAGTCGAAGCCTTGCCAAACTCCACGACCAGCCGCACCGCATCGTTGTAGAGGGGGTCGTTCTCCAGTTCACCATCGCCCGCTTCGCCGCCCTCGCCGGCCTCACGTTCCTCGCGCGGCGCCTCGGTGAACTTGTCGTCGTATTTCGCAAGGGCTTGCGCTTTCCAGAACTCCACTACGGCGGCAATCTCCTTCTCGGTCACGAACGGAGCGTGCAGGCGATGTACGCGCGCTGATCCGGAAGGCAGGTAAAGCATGTCGCCGCGTCCCAGTAGGGCCTCGGCCCCGTTGGCATCGAGAATCGTTCGCGAGTCCACCTTGGTGGCCACCCGGAAGGAAATGCGGGCCGGGAAGTTCGCCTTAATTAAACCGGTGATCACATCGACAGAGGGCCGCTGGGTGGCAAGCACGAGGTGAATGCCGACCGCGCGCGCCATTTGCGCCAGGCGCGTCACCGATTCCTCCACGTTGCTGCCATCGAGCATCATCAGGTCGGCCAGCTCGTCAATGATGATTACGATGTAGGGGATCGGGCCTTCTTCGGAGTCTTCGCCGAACAGGCTGGGTGTGCCGTCTTCCTCAAACAGCTTGTTGTACTGGTCGATGTTGCGAACGCCTTTTTCTGCCAGCAATTTCAGACGGCGCTCCATTTCGCGCACGGCGTTGCGCAGAGCGTAGGAAGCCTTTTTGGGCTCAGTGATGATCGGCGTATACAGATGAGGCACGCCCTCGTAGTTGCCCAATTCCAGCCGCTTCGGATCGACCAGGATCAGCCGCACCTGGTCCGGCGTGGCCTTGTACAAGATCGACATGATGAAGGCATTGATCGCAACCGATTTGCCGGTGCCCGTCGAACCTGCAATCAGCAAGTGGGGCATGGTAGCCAGATCCGCCACAGCGATGCGCCCGTTAATATCCTTGCCGAGCCCGAGCGTCATTTTCGACTTGGACCCGATGAACTCCGTCGCTTCGATGTTCTCCCGCAGCCAGATAATCTCCCGGTCGCGGTTCGGCACCTGGATGCCCACCGTTGATTTGCCCGCCATGCGCTCGACCAGGATGCTCTCTGCTTTTAGCGCGAGGCAGAGATCTTCGGTCAGATTCGTAATCCGGCTGTACTTCACGCCGGCTTCCGGCTTGAACTCAAACGTCGTCACCACCGGGCCGGGATTGATCTGGGTCACCTGACCGTGCACATCGAACTCGGAGTACTTCTCCGTGAGCACATGGGCCAGAAGCTTCAGTTCTTCGGCATCGACCGACTGCGCTACGTCCGGACGGTGCAGCAGACTGCTGGGCGGAAGTTTGAACCCGCCCGCAATGCGGGGCAGCGTGGTCTTGTGCTTTTGAGAACTGTCGGCACGCTCGGAGACCTCGGGAACGATTACACCCGATTCCGCGCGGGTACCCGTAGACGATTGTGCGGAGCCATCGGGTACTGCATTGGAAGGCGCAGCCGATTCCGCAGACGCCATCATGCGCTCGATACCAGTGCGCGGTTGATTCGAAACAACGGCTTCCTGCCGGCTATCGGCAGGCCGTGCGGCGCGAGCCTCGGAAGCGTTCGGCAACGCTCGTCCCGGAATTAACTGTGCCGTAACCACCGGCTTGGAAGCGCGCCGCTTCTCCAGTTCCTTCTGCATTTTTCGCTTCGCGCGATCGGTCCGCCAATCGTGCCAGCGGTCGCGCAAGGCAAGCACAAACGCAAATCGCGTGGGGACCCAAACCTGCAAGTTGGAGAACGAGAAGGCGGTCGACAGATACAGCGCTACCGCCAGCACCGTGGCGCAGACGATATAGGCGCCAGCGAGATTCAGGTAGTGAATCAGGAAGTCGCCGACAACTCGACCGACGAGGCCTTCCATCGGTATCACGCCCAGCCAGCGAACATGGCCCGGCAGCAGCGCAAGAAACGCCGGCACAAAAATCAATAGCCACATTCCGCCCATGCTCTTTGCCACCGGCGACTGCACTTTGCGTGAACGAAACCAGCGCGCGCCCAGCAGGGCAGGGAACACCGGCAACAGGAATGCTCCGATTCCGAAGGCCTGCAGGCACACGTCCGAGAGAACTGCACCCACGATGCCGATCCAGTTGCGCGCGCCCCGCACCGTCGTCAGCACCGAAGCGCTGTTGAACGAAGGATCGAGCGGCGAATAGGACGCGAGCGCGAGGAAAAGGAGGAGCGCGGAGACGATCAGCAGGAAGCCGACCAGCTCGTTGAGCCGCCGGTTGCTGGTTGGATTGAATATGCGCGAAAAAGTCTTCATTTAGGCGTATTCCGCACCCTTAGCTGCGTACAGACACAGCAGCCACCAGTGACCGAAGCGCGCCAGAGCCTCTCGATTATGCCAAGAACCGGCCTCGCGGACAATCACGGAATCCGCGACGCCGTATCGAAGTAGTGTCGGGGCGAACGACAAGCAAAAGCCCTGCCCCGCTTGCCGTTTGGGATCAATTGCTTGGAGAAGGTGCCAGCACGGTGGAGTCCGAACCCCTCACTGGTCCTCAAAAGAACAAACAAGCGAGCGGCGGGCGTCCCCCGCCCGCCGAAGCGGCAACAGCCGCGTGACTCGCAGATAGAAAGATCGTTTTGCCAACCCCTCTACCCAGCCAGCCTTGCTGCAAATGCTAGAACCGCAATCCCCACAATGATCCGGTAAACCGCAAAAGGCGCAAAGCCCCGTTTTCGCACCCAGGACATGAACCACGCCACGCTGGCATACGCCACGACAAAGGACACGACAAACCCGATCCCCAGCACGACCCACTCATGCGATGTCAACTCGCCGACTCCAATCGGATTCTCACCCTTTCCGCGCAGCGATTTCAGCAATGTGTAGCCGGTCGCCACCACCATGGTTGGCATCGACAAGAAGAATGAGAACTCCAGCGCCGCCGCCCGCGACATGCCCGTCAGCTGTCCGCCGGCGATTGTCGCCATCGACCGCGAGGTTCCTGGAAATACCGCGGACAGAATCTGACAAGCGCCGATCCAGATCGATTGGCCTAGGCTCATGTCTTCCATCCTCCAGGTGCGGATGGGGCTGCCTGTCGTGCCCGGCCCGGCCTTCTCCCATGTAGCCTTTGACGCGTCCACGGCCCACATCACAATCCCGCCAACCAGGAGCGCTACGCCCATGACGTAGAGGCTCTCCAGATTTTTACCAATCACCTTAGTCAGCAGGTAGGAAGGCACCGCCGTGACCACAAAGGCCACCGTCGTCAGGCCCAGAGGATGCGTGAGAATATTCCGGTCGCCGCGCTCCCCGCCTGGAAACGTAGAGAGAAACTTCGCAATTCGAGCACGGAAATAGACCGGCAAGCAGAGAATCGCTCCCAGTTGAATCACGATCGAGTACATTTTCCAGTACCCGTCCGAAAGCGAAATGTGCAAAAGACTCTCGGCAATGCGCAGGTGGGCTGTTGAACTCACCGGCAGAAATTCCGTCAACCCTTCCACAATTCCCAGCACCACAGACAAAAGGTAGTCGTTCAAGCTTCCTCCGGGACGAAACACCAGTATCCCAGAGATTGCCCACGGCAAGATTGTGAAGTTAGATACAGCAGGGGAACATGGCTCTAGCTTTAGCCTCTGGGCCTAGCCTTTGTGCCCACGTGCAAACAATGAAAAGTGTCAACGGAAAACGCGTGAGCGTGCTAAGACGTCCAATTCCTGAGACCTGAGACCTGAGACCTGAGACCTGAGACCTGAGACCGCCTAGAGCCCAGAGCCTGCCTCCCTCACTCCAGCGCGTTCCCAAACGTTGGCACATCCCCCTGCACCAGAAACATTAGCCGCTGCGCCCGCGCCGCCCAATCCGACTGCGGGTACTGCGACACAATTTTCTGTGTCAGCGAGATCGCCTTGCCCTTGGCCTCATCGGCTTTCTTCTTTTGCTCCTCAGTCTTGTAGATATCGACCAAAGCCGCCTGCCGCTTGGCCGCCTGGTACAAAGCTTCGGGAGCCGCCGGCGACCCCGGACGTTCATCGGCATATTTTTCGTAACGCTCCGCTTCTTTCTCCGGGCACTTTGAGGTCCCCTGCCAATCGCCGCACAGCTTGTTTTCGATCAAGTGATACGCAGCCAGATCCGCCCACTTGGATCCAGGAAACTTCTTCATGACCTCTTTCATCCAGTCTTCATTCATGCCCTCGCGCAGGCCGGGATCGCGCTCCTTCGCCGACGGCCGTGACATTACGTCGATGCGCTCCACCTGCCAGCGGATATCGGCTGCCCGGTACAGCGCCTGCCCGGCCAGCGGCGAATTCGGGAAGAGGTCGAACACCCGATAGTAAAGTCGGAGTGCGTCCTTGTCGGCGCCGCGCCGCCCATGCCGCCGGCTGGCTTCGTCCTCCGAGTCCGCTGCCTCTCCGAACACAATCTTGTCGCCATCCGGATTCGTGCTGCGTACGAAACCCTTGTCGAGAATCCACCCGCTCACCGTCTTCTCTTCGCTCAGAAGCGCTTCCACGTGCGCCCACGGTGGACTCGCGTTTTCCAGAACCACGAGTTCACGTCCGCGTTCAATCTCGGCGAGCTTGGTGGAATTCGTGTCCGGCGACAAATAGATGTTCGCCACGCGGATCAGCGTCCCATGTTCGCCGGCAGCCAATGCGCTGGTCGAACCCAATTGCAGAGTAAGGATGAAGAAAACGACAGGCAAAGCCTTCGAAGAGATCCGCACACTGGCGGAAACCGGCATGGTCAAACCTCAATGGATGAATATCAAGGCAGAAATTAAATTCTACACTGCCACCCACACTCAGGAGGTGTTGCGGGCCGGTGAAGGCCTTCGTTTGAACTTCGCGTCCTTCGCGCGACCTTGGCGACCTTTGCGGTTAAGAGCTTTCCTCAGGACGCCTTAACAGCACCGCTAAGAAAGGCGCGAAGGGCGCAAGGAAGGCCATTAAGATCGTGGAACACGAGCGATTGGGTCTCATCACTTTCGCAACTCTGCCAGCATCCCCGGCTCAATGTTCCCCCCGCTGATCACTGCCACATGGATCGTCCCACGAGGCAATTCCTTCGCGCGAAACAGAAATCCCGCTACTGACACCGCTCCACTAGGTTCGGCCACGGTCTGCGGATTGCCCGCCAGACGCCGCATTGCCTCCCTGATCTCGTCCTCCGATACGGTCACGATGTCATCCACAAACTTCCGGATATGCTCGAAATTGATTGCACCAATGCTCTGCGTGCGCAACCCATCTGCGATGGTTCGGGTGACCTCGTCTGCCGCAAAGTTCACAACCTTGCCACTGCGAAAACTAGCCTGCGCGTCCGCCGCCAACGCTGGCTCCACTCCAATCACCTTCACTGACGGCTTACTCAACTTGATGGCCGCCGCCACCCCGCTGATCATTCCGCCGCCTCCGACCGGCACCAGCACGGTTTCGACCTCGGGTACCTGCTCAAGAAGCTCCAATCCCATCGTCCCTTGGCCGGCGATGATCTTTTCGTCGTTATATGGAGGCACGATGGCGTACCCGTGCCGCGCCGCCAGTTCCTCGGCTTTTTGTTGCCGCTCCTGGCTGCCCGCGCCGACCTTCACGATCTCGGCTCCCATCCCTGCCGTCGCGTTCAGTTTGATCGCGGGAGCGTTCCCCGGCATGACAATGACGGCCTTCGTCTCAAGCGCCCGCGCCGCGTACGCTACACCCTGTGCATGGTTGCCACTCGAATAGGCGATCACCCCGCGTTTGCGTTCGTCCGGCGACAGAGAAGCGATCTTGTTGTAAGCCCCGCGAAGTTTGAATGCGCCGATGGGTTGCAGGTTCTCCAGCTTCAGAAACAATCGACGAGTATCCGCCGGGTCCGAAATAATCTCCGGAACTTCTAGCACAGGTGTGCGGACAGTGACGCCCCGCAAGCGGGCATGCGCGACTCGGATTTCTTCAAGGGTAACGATGACAGATTCTCCAAAAATGGGTGCCCCACCCAAGCTTAGCCTGGGTGGGGATTTTTTTATCGCCAAACCCGCTACGAGCATTCTCAATTCAGATGGACGAAAACGCGTTCGAGATTCAGTCTTGCTGTTCTCGTAGCTCGTGGCTCGCAGCTAGATCTCCAGAATCACCGGCATAATCAGCGGCCGCTTCTGCGTCTGCTTCGAGATATACCGCTTCAAATCCGCGCGGATTTTTTCCTTGATCACCCCGTAGTCGGCCTTCTCTTCATCGCTGGACACATCGAGCGTCTGCATCACAATCTGCTTTGCCCCATCCATAAGGCCGTCTTCGCCCGGATTGAAGCCCCGCGTCACGATCTCCGGCGCGCTCTCCACGACTCCAGTCAGCTTGTTGATCGCGATAATCGGCAGCACAATTCCGTCCTCGCTGATATGCTTCCGGTCTTTGACGATGAGGTCTTCCACCACGTCGGTACGCGAGCCAGAATCAATGCAAACCCGGCCAACGTTGATCCGGCCAACCTTGCGCGCCCCCAATTCGTCCAACTCCAACACATCTCCGCTTTCGATCAGGATCACCTGACCCACCGACCCGTGCATGGAGGCCGCCATTTCCGCGTGCAACTTGAGCTGACGGTATTCACCGTGCACCGGAATGAAGAAACGAGGCTTCACCAGGTTGATGATGAGCTTCAATTCCTCCTGGCTGGCGTGTCCGCTGACGTGAATCGGCGGCGACGACCCATCTTCATAGATCACGTGCGCCTCGCGTCGGAACAGGTGATCAATCATCCGGTAAATCGCCTTCTCGTTCCCAGGGATGATGCGCGACGAAAGCACAACCGTGTCGCCCTTTTCGATCTTCGCGTGCTTATGATTGTCAACCGCCGCCCGCGACAGCGCCGACATCGGCTCGCCCTGCGTGCCGCTGATCAGCACGCACACCTTCTGCGGGGGATGATTCTTCATGTCGCCCGGATGAATCAGCAGGCCTTCGGGAATCTCGACGTAGCCAAGGTCTTCGGCAATCTCCGCGGAGTTGTTCATCGACCGCCCGATGAAAGCGATCTTGCGGCCGTGCTCGAACGCCAGGTCAACTGTCAGCTTGATCCGGTGAATGGACGACGAAAAGCAGGAGATGAAGAGGCGGCGCTCGGTCCGCGCAAATACTTCGTCAAACTTACGCCGCACCGCCCTTTCGCTGGGCGTATACCCTTTGCGTTCCACGTTGGTCGAATCCTGCAGAAGCGCCAGCACGCCTTCCTTGCCGTACTCCGCAAATGCATGAAGATCGAACAGCCGGTTATCCGTCGGCGTCGGATCGACCTTGAAATCGCCGGTGTGAATCACCACGCCTAGCGGGGTATGGATCGCGAGGGCCACGCAATCCACCAGGCTATGCGTCACCTGGATTGGATGCACCGTAAAAGGTCCAATCTTGACGCGCTCTTCCGGCCGAATTTCCCGTAGATCGGCGTCATCAAGCAGTCCATGCTCGTCGAGTTTGTCCTCGACATAAGCCAGGGTAAACTCCGTGCCCCACACCGGGACGTTCAGTTCCGAGAGAACCCAGGGCAGCGCCCCAATGTGATCCTCATGTCCGTGCGTAAGAACAATGCCGCGCACCTTCTGGCGGTTCTCCATCAGATAGGAAATGTTGGGCACCACGATATCGACGCCCAGCAGTTCGGCTTCCGGAAACATCAGCCCCGCGTCAATGACGAGGATGTCATCGCCCCAGCGCAGGGCCATGCAATTCATTCCAAACTCGCCCAGTCCGCCCAGCGGCACGATTTGCAGTTTTCCTGATGGCATTCGAGGTACTGATGCTAGCACACGAGAGAGTAGAGCTTGCTCGGCGATGTGGGTTCCCAGCACGCTTCAATGAAGGCACCGCCCTTAACTAGCTGTCATCCCGAGCGGAGTGAGGCGCCAGCCGAACGCAGTCGAGGGACCCTGTGTTCCCCAGGCATGGTTTGAAAACAAGCGCGAGCGTCCTGGCACGCCGGGTCTTAGCCGTAAACGCCCGACGCAAACGAACCATCTCCATTTGCCTGGGACTATTGAGTGCGCTAAGGTGAAATCCGCCAATTTTCCACTGCTGCCTGCGCCCATCGCAGCATCGAACATCTCGCATGAGCAAAAACAATAAATCCTGGCTGCGCAGCCGCATCGAGACCGGCCTGGTCCGAGGCCTGACCCACGCCTATGAAACCGTGAAGGTCAATCCCGACAAATTTCTGATCCAACTCCGCGCCGCTTACGATTTGCCGATCACCAGCTTCGAAAGCATGCACACCATGGAACTCGGCCGCCTCGACGAAGTCGCGAACTCAATTCTCCGCAGCAGCTCGAAAATGGCTGCCGTGCAGGGCGCCGGCTTCGGCCTTGGAGGCTTGCTGACCGTGGTCCCCGATCTCGGCTTTCTCTCTGCGATCACGATGCGCACCATCCAGAAGCTCAGCCTGATCTACGGATTTCAGTTCAACACCGACGATGAGATGGCCGAACTCTGGATCGCCGCCGCCAGCGCCGCCGGTGTCGACATCAGCCGCGAGCTGCTCGAAAAAGAAGTCATCAACAAATTCATTCCACGCGTAATCCAGCGCATCGCCGCGAAGGCCAGCGGGGAAGTGGTCGAAAAATGGGCAGGACGGCTGATCCCGGTAGCCAGTTCGCTGATCGGCGCAGGCCTGAATTATTATTTCGTCCGTACCTGGGGACATCGCGCCGCAGCCCACTTCCGGCAAAGGCATTTGGAAACGCGCCGCCGCATGTTGTCCACCGAGGCGCTCCCGCTCACCGTAGTCCCGAAAGCATCGTTCAATTCTTGAACCGAGATCGGCTTCTCGCCGCTTGGCTTTGGAGCGGATCGACCTGACCTTCAAGAACATCCTTCAAACATCGTTTTCAGTTAACTTCGGAGTCATGCAGCAATCACCCGATTGAAGACAGAAGGCAACGCTTCCATTATTTCCGGCGGTTCCCGTCCAAGTTCCCCGTGAGGAAAGAAGTTTGTAACGATCTTCCATCCGAGGCGCGGTGCGCCTCCTAAGGGATCATCTTTCCCCACGGCAGTGCCTCAAAACCGACCCCGCCCGAATTGTTATCCACGAAGGAGAATTGTATGAAGCGAACGCTGACCCACAGCAGCCTGATGCTGGCGGTCGTATTGCCCCTCGTGCTTGTCGGATTGGCTCCCAGCAGCCCGGTGACAACGGATCCGGAAATCAGCGCGATCGTCAACAATGTAGATTCCAACCGCATCCTGGATACCGCGACCACAATGCAGAATTTCCGGACGCGCCAGTCCTGCTCCGACCAACCCGAACCTGGACACGGCGTGACCGCCGCGCGCGACTTCCTCTTCAGCCAGTACAGCGCGATTCCCGGACTCAAGGTCAGGCTGGACCCCTTTGTGCACGCGAGTTGTCCAACGGCTCCGACCTTCAACGTGATTGCATGGCTGCCTGGAAAACATCCCAATCGGCTGGTGATCATCGGTGGCCACTATGATTCGCGGACCACGAACGTTCTTGACGCGACTTCCGACGCGCCGGGTGGCAATGATTCCGGTGCGCAAACGGCTGTCGTCCTCGAACTCGCGCGTGTGCTGGCCGGTCATAAATTCGATGCCACCATCGTCTTCATGTCCTTCTCCGGCGAAGAACAGGGACTGTTTGGTTCCGCATCCATCGCGGCCAACCTGACCCGCTACTTCGACGAACCGCACGTCATCGCGATGCTGAATACCGATATTCCGGGCGGCGACAATACTGCCAACACACCGGCCGATCTGCAGAACTTCCGGTTGTATTCGCCCGGAATCCCGCGCGAACGGTTGAGCACGGATCCCGACGGCATGACCGACAACACTTCTCCGTCGCGCGGAGTCATGCGCTATATCGGAACATGGGGCAGCACCTATGTTCCTTCGATCACCATGATCCCCAAACTGCGTGAAGACCGCCCCGGCCGCGGCAGCGATCACACGTCGTTCATCAGCCAGGCGCATCCGGCCGTGCGATTCATGGAGACGTTTGAGTGCTCGCCCTCGCCCGTGGACAACAGTTGCGGCGGACCGCTGCCTTGTCCTCCGCCCGCGAATATTCCCGCAAGCTGTAAAGACACAACATTCATCACCACGCACCAACACTCCCCGAACGATCTGGTCCAGTTCATCACTCCTACCTATGCGTCGCGCATCGCACAGGTTATGGCCTCCGTTGCAGCAAGCCTGGCGCGTGCTCCCGGCGCGCCGCAGGAATTCAACGCGCGTGGCAATGCGGTCCAGGGTGTGAGAGTGCGCTTCGAGGGGCCTGAGGGTGGGCATGTGGATCACTTTGTTGTAGCCGCACGCTCCGTGAATGAGAACTTCTATCGCCAACGAGTTGTTATTTCGCACGACGGCGGAACGATTTCACCCCAGACTCTGGGACTCAATCCCGGTGACAGCTTTTACGTCTCCGTCGCGGCAGTCGACAAGCAAGGCCACGAGTCCCTGTTCGCCTATCCCGAAGTGCGCTGCGACTCCGCCAGCTGCGCCATTCCTGGCTATGCGTTGGACGTGACTGCTCCCCTGCCCATGCCGCCTCCTGTCCCAGATGACTCCGACGAAGACTAGACCGGCGGCAGGGTGGAGAAGAATGTACGAAAGGTGTTGAGTTAGTCAGTCGAGGGGCGGCCCGGTCCCAAGTCGTCCCTCCACTGCCTGAAGAAAAGATACTTCTTGTCACAAATTCCGCCTCCGAATCTTTTCCCGGGCAGGCGCATCATTTAATCTCATAACACCGCATGCCCTCATTCCATTGTTCCGCCATCCTCTTCGACCTCGACGGCGTCCTGATCGACTCCACGCGCGTAGTGGCTGCCCAATATACCCGCTGGGCGCTGGAAAAGAGCCTCGATCCCGATGAAGTGATGAAGGCCGCGCACGGAGTGCGCACGGTCGAAGTTATTCGACGCGTCGCCCCACACCTTGACGCCGAAGCGGAAACCAGAATCATCGAAGACCGCGAGGCGGCCGCCGATGGCATTGTTCCCATTCCTGGCGCGGTCGCCTTGCTGAACTCTATCCCGCAAGGGCGTTGGTGCGTGGTCACCTCGGGCACCCGCTATCTGGCCACAACCCGCATGCGGAAATTCGGCATCCCGGTTCCCGATATCCTGGTCACAGCCGACGACGTGAAGAACGGCAAGCCCGACCCTGAACCCTACCGGAGAGGTGCAGAGCTGTTGAGAGTCAACCCGGCAGACTGCATCGTCTTCGAAGACGCCCCCGCGGGAATTCGCTCCGCACAGGGCGCGGGCATGAAAGTTATCTCGCTGCCCAGCACCTACCCGGCCGAAGAATTGCACGAGGCAGACGTAATCGTTCCAAGCCTCTCTGGCATTAAGGTCACCCCCAACGGCTCCGGTCCGGAAGGCATGCTGGTAGTGTCTTGGGCCTAATTCGTAAGATGCGCTGAGCTGTGCTGAATGTGGTTGTGTGCGGGGAAAGTCTTTAGGGAAGGGCACGGCTTCAGCCGTGCCGAAAGCACGCACATGCATCAGGGCTTTAGGCCCTGAGGTTAGCCTTGACTAACCGAAGATCGCCAAATTCTTCTTGAACGACTTGAAACCCTACCGCAGCCACTCCTCCAACTCAATCCCGCGGTCGGTCTTCTCATCCCGATACTTCACGATCACCGGCGTATACAACGACAGGTTCCAGTCCGGCCCCTTATTCACCGCGCGCGAGCCTGGCACCACCACCGCATTCTCTGGCACCTCGAGCGGCCGTTCAGCCGACGCCCTATACACCTCGCCGCGCACCAGGTCATACAAAGGCGTAGACCGAGTCAGAATCGTCCCCGCCCCCAGCACCGCCCGCGCCCGCACCAGCGTTCCTTCATACACGCCGCAATTCCCGCCGACCAAAACGTCGTCTTCAATAATCACCGGAGCCGCATTCACCGGTTCCAGCACCCCGCCGATCTGTGCCGCAGCGCTTAGATGCACGCGCTTCCCGACCTGCGCGCACGATCCCACCAGCGCATGTGAATCCACCATCGTTCCTTCATCGACGTAAGCCCCCACGTTGATGAACATCGGCGGCATGCAGATGACCGAAGCCGCCACGTAAGCGCCCTCGCGCACCGACGATCCTCCCGGCACAACTCGCACCCGATCCGCCACCGCAAACCGCCGCGCAGGGAAGGTGTCCTTATCCACAAACGACAAGCCGTCGCCCATCTCGGTCAATTCGCCCAGCCGAAATCCGAGCAGGATCCCCTGCTTCACCCAGGTGTTGACCACCCATCGTCCCTCTTTCTTCTCGGCAGCACGAACTTTTCCCTGCGTCAACGCTTCGCGAAATTTCAGAAACGTTTCCCGGGCTTCCGGCTTATGCTCCACTTCGCCCAGGGAAGAAAGACGCTCGATGGAGGATTGCAGGGATGGCATGAGCGAGCAGTATAAACGCTTGGCTTTCCATTAATGAAACAGCGCCATGAGCGAAGCCGTCACACTGCTGCGGATCGGCAGGAACATTAGAAAACGCGATGACGAGGAGCTAGATCAGTGAGCAGTATCGCCGCTCAGAAAGGCCAACGACCGACGACCAACGACGCTTTTAAATACATTTGCACTCACTGCGAATTAAGATCCCCTGCATATCGTGCGCCACCGTGCGCGCCTCGGACAGCGTTCCGTACGGGCCGTGCCACTTCGCGTGGTTGGCGTCATGTCCCGCCGGACGCCCTTTCCCGTGATTGCACTGCCCGCAGGTCGAGCGGTGAAGTACGATCTTGTGCGGCCCGGCCAGCCAGTTCTCATATACGAAGAACTCCGCAGCCTCGGGTGAGGGAGCGGCTGGCTTGGTAATCAAGCCCACTTCGGTTGCGATCTTCTGCAGCTTCGAACGTGTATCGCGCCGCATGGGCAGCAGTGGTAGCCGGTAGACTTCCTCGATCCGCCCCATCATCGCCAACACGGCCTTGACCGGCAATGGATTCGACTCGATGAAATTCGCCTGCATCAGTGGCAGATACTTGCGATGAATGCTGCGCGCTGTTGTCCAGTCATTGTTGAGCGCCGCCCGCGTGAGCGCCGCCATCTCCGCTGGTATCTCGTTCGACGCGACCGAAATAATCCCGACGCCACCCAGCGCGATCACCGGGAGTGTGATCGCATCGTCGCCCGAGAAAACCAGAAAGCTCTCTGGCACCGCGTTCAACACTTCGGCAATCTGAGTAATGTTCCCACTGGCCTCTTTCACGCCCAGAATGTTGGGTACTTCCGAAAGCCGCGCCAGGGTTCCTGGCTCAATGTTGGCGCTGGTGCGCCCCGGCACATTGTAGAGAATGATGGGCTTGTCGACCGCTTCCGCAATGGCCTTGAAGTGACGGTACTGGCCTTCCTGCGTGGGCTTGTTGTAGTACGGCGACGCAGTGAGGATCGCATTGACGCCCGGCCGCGAGGCAACTTCCCGCGCCTTCTCGACGGCCTCCTGCGTGGAGTTCGAAGTTGCTCCGGCCATAATAGGCACACGTCCGGCAACAACTTCTACCGTCGTGTCAATCACCCGCAACCACTCATCGCGCGAAAGGGTGGGCGTTTCCCCGGTGGTTCCGCAGGGAATCAAAAAGTCGATGCCCGATTCGACTTGCCACGCAATCAGGTTGCGAAGCGCGGCTTCGTCAATGGACCCGTCCTGGTGAAATGGTGTGACGAGTGCAGTACCGCATCCACGCAATTGCATATCTCTAAGGATAACTCCAGGAGCGTTCCCGAGGAAAATCGATCGATCGTGCTCACGAGATGCCGGCATCAACGAGCGGGGTTGTCCGGAGGGAGGAGAATGTGGAGGTTAGAGCTCGCGCCAGATGTCTTTAAACTCGTAATAGCCTGTCTTCCCGCTCAGCCACTCGGCACCGAGTACTGCTCCCTCGGCGTATCCGTGCCGCGACTTGGCGTCATGGCACAGGTAAATACGATCATTCGGGGAGTCGAAGATCACTTCATGCAGCCCAACCACATCGCCTTCACGAAACGACGTAATCTCGAGTCCTGCCCCAGACGCTTCCTTAATGATTCGCTGCAGCACCAGGCTGGTACCCGAAGGAGCGTCTTTTTTCTGCTGGTGATGTCGTTCAAAGATTTGTCCAGAATACCCGTGATTTGCCGCCTGAGCCGCCGCCCGTACCGCCTCAAAGAAGAGATTCATGCCGATGGAAAAATTCGAGCCATGGAGAAATCCAACGCCCGCCTTCTCCACCTCGGCACGCACCGACGCAGCATGTGCCTGCCAGCCGGTGGTCCCGACTACCATGTTCTTCTTCTCGCGAACGCAGGCCGGGATGTTTTCCAGCACCGATGCCGGCGTAGTGAAGTCGATCACGGTATTTACATCGCGCAAGAGATCAGGAGTGAGCGCCTTGCCATTCCGGTTGTCTTCAGATCCCAGCACCCGAACATGGTGGTGCCGATCGTGGGCGTATTGCGCCACCAGCGATCCAGTCTTCCCGCGACCCAGCACTAGAAAATTCATAAGCAGCCAACTTCCAGCGGAACAGCTTTCCTCCGTGCTCCTCTGTGTCCCCTGTGGTGAACGCCGTTCTTAGTCCTAAGCGAAAACGTCGTGATCCAGCTCGGAAAAGAATGAAGAATGTAACCGCCGAATCACCCCCGGCACGTCTTCTTCTTCCACCACGAACGTCAGATTGATTTCAGACGCCCCCTGCGAAATCATCCGCACCTTCAGATCGGAAAGTTCCCCAAACACCCGCGCCGCAACACCTGGAGTCTCGCGCAGGTTCTCCCCCACCAGACAGACAATCGCTTTGCGGCCTTCATATTTTACGTCCGCCAGCTTGGCCAAGTCCGCAGCCAACGCCGGAATCGCTTCATTCGAGTCGACCGTCAGCGAAACGCTGACCTCCGACGTCGAAACCACATCCACCGCAACTCTGTGCCGGTCAAACGCCTCGAAGATCGCCCGCAGAAATCCATGCGCCAGTAACATCCGCGGCGCCGCTACATTCACGATCGTGATCCGCTTCTTGGCGGCAATCGCTTTAAAGATATTTTTGCAGTGCGGCGCCCGCGCCGTGATTTTCGTTCCTTCACACGTCGGATTCCGCGAATTCAGAATGAACACCGGGATATTTTTCTGGACCGCCGGCAAGACCGTCGCCGGGTGCAGAACCTTCGCCCCGAAGTAGGCTAGCTCGGCTGCCTCATCGAAGCTGATCACCCGGATCCGGTGCGCATCGGGACACAAATTCGGATCGGTCGTCATCATCCCGTCGACGTCCGTCCATATTTCAATGGCCTCCGCATTCAACCCGGCGCCCACGATGGCTGCTGAGAAATCTGATCCGCCACGGCCTATCGTGGTCGTAACCCCACTGCGAGTCGACCCGATGAACCCGCCCATGACCGGCACGCGCCCGCCATCTAGCAGCGGCTTCAATTTCAGGGCGAGCCGTTCATTCGTGTCCTCGAAGAAGGGAACAGCCCGCGTGTAGGTCGCGTCCGTAACGATGCAATCCCGCGAGTCCACCAGCGACGCGTTGAGGCCTCGCGCAGCAAATGCTTCGCTCACAATCTTGCTGGAGAGCAATTCGCCGTAAGCGGCAACGTGATCGGTCGTGCGCGGAGTCAGTTCACCGACCGCCGCAATCCCGCGCAGCAACTCGTCCAGCGCATCAAACTCGGCTTCCAGTTCCCCATGGAAGCGCGTGAAGACGCCGGTCCCGAGCAGTTCTCCCGCGGTGTTGTAGTGACGTTCCCGCAGCCCGCGCGATAGTCCGATCGCAGTTTCCCGGTCACCCGCTCCCGCAGCCTGCGCCATCTTGAGCAGTGTGTCGGTGACCTTGGCCATCGCGCTGACCACGACCACCGGTCTTTTCCCAATGCGTCCTTTGACGATGGACGCCGTGCGGTCGATCGCCTTGGCGTCCTCCACCGAGGTACCGCCAAATTTCATGACAATCATGGGAGGAGAACTCGCTCAGGGCTGTGGTGAAGGCGTCCTGCCGGTTGTCGTGAGGACATGCAGTCCTCGTCCATTAGCGTCGCAAAGTCAGAGGGAAGACCGCAGCCGTTCCTGTCCCTCACCCCAGGTATCCTTGCGCCTTCAGCAATTCCGCATTCAGCAGCGCGGCCCCTGCGGCTCCGCGAATCGTGTTGTGCGAGAGCACCGTGAATTTCCAGTCCAGCACGTGGCACGGACGCAACCGTCCAACCGTTGTGGTCATGCCCGCACCGCGCTCCGCGTCAAAGCGCGGTTGCGGACGGTCGTTGGCCTCCAGATACACCACTGGCTGCTCCGGAGCGCTCGGCAGGCGTAGTTTCTGTGGCTCTGCGGTGTAAGCGTTCCAAGCCGCAATGATATCCGCGGCCTTGGTCTTTTTCTTCAGCCGTACCGACACCGACTCCGTATGTCCGTCTTCTACCGCGACGCGGTTGCATTGCGCGCTCATCGCAAATGTTCCGGGCACAAACCCCGAACCATTCAACGTGCCGAGCAGCTTCAGCGTTTCCTCTTCCATCTTCTCTTCTTCTTTCGCGATGTAGGGAATCACGTTGCCCAGAATGTCGAGCGAAGCCACGCCTGGATACCCCGCGCCACTTACGGCCTGCATCGTCACCGCCATGACAGTCTCCAAACCAAACTGCTGGTCGAGGGGAGCGAGCGCCAGCACCAACCCAATCGCAGAACAGTTGGGATTGGTGACCACGAATCCACCCGACTTACGCCGCCAGGCCTGCGATTCGATCATCTTTACGTGCCCGGCATTGACTTCCGGAATCACCAGCGGGACATCCTTCGCCATGCGCAAGGCGCTGGAGTTGGAAACTACAGCGCAGCCCGCGTCCGCAAACGCCGGTTCCATTTCTGCGGCAATACTCGCATCCAGCGCTGCGAAGATTACCTTGGGAGCGCCCTCCGGCTTCGCCGGCGAAACTGTCATCTTCGCCACTCGCTCCGGGATCGAGGTTTTCAGACGCCAGCGCGCCGCCTCGCCGTAAGCGCGGCCTTCCGAGCGGTCCGACGCTGCCAGCCAAGCCACCTCGAACCACGGGTGATGCTCGAGCATCTGTACAAACCGCTGCCCGACAATGCCGGTCGCGCCCAGAATTCCGACGGGTATCTTGTTCGACATAAGGTGTTCTTGAATTTTACAACACCAACGAAGCTTGATCCCGAAGTCCGGCTCGACATGAACTCAGGAAAGCACTAATCGATTGTTGGAAAGAAAAATGAGAAGGATCGTTCGAAGAAAAGCCGTAACTGACAACTGAGGACTGACAGCTGAGAGCTTTCGCCCACTCACTTGCGCGGCTGGATCTCGGTCCCAAACGTATACTCATTCAAAGGCCCGAACCGTTTCTTCTCGATATAAATCCGGCTGCGCCGCCACACAATCCGCAAGCTCGCCATCACCGGAATCGACAGGTACACGCCCAGCACGCCCGCGATCTCGCCGCCCGCCATGACGCCGAAAATCGCCGCCAGCGGGTGCAACTCCATGCTCTTGCCCATCACCCGCGGTGAGATCACGTAATCCTGCACTCCTCGCCAGACCAAAAGGAAAAGCAACAGCCACGCCCAATGCTGGTAGTTCATCAGGATGGCCACGCCCAAAATCAGCAGCGCCGCGACCAGCGGCCCCACCACGGGGATGAATTCCATCACCCCGCCCGCCGTTCCCAGCACCAGCGCGTAGTTCACCCCCATCGCGCCCAGAAAGGCCGTGTACACAATCAATGAAAATGCCGCCAGCGTGAGTTGCGCGCGAATGAACTGCGCCAGCATCTGGTTCAAATCGGCGATCACGGCCTGCAGGAACTCGCGCTGTGGCCGCGACTGCACCACCGATAGCGCTACGTCGCTGAACACGCGTCCATCTTTCAGGAAAAAGATCGCCAGCAGCGGCACCAGCAGGATAAGCCACGCTTCCTTGGCGACGCCTGCGGCGCGCAACCCGAAACGCTCTGCGTAGTTCTTGATGTCTTCGGAATTGCTGGTCAGAAACCCACGCATCTTTTCCTGCGTGGTGCTGCTCCACCCGTGTTCCTGTCCGATGTCACGCGCAATCGCGCCCGAACTGACGCGGTTGAGCCAGTCAGGAAGGGCTTGTCCCAAGCGGGCGCTTTCGTGACCGATGCGCGGACCTACCGAAAAGAAAAACAGGCTGACTCCGGCCAGTAGCAGCACATAGATGAGCGCGATCGCCCGTCCCCGCCCGCGCAAAACCTTCTCCAGCCGGGAGACTGCCGGTTCCATCAGGTAAGCGAAGAAGATTGCGAACAGGAAGACGATCAGCGTGCCGCGAGTGATGTAGAGAAATCCAAGTCCCAGCGCGAACAGAAGCGTTGTGAAAATAACGCGAGACGTCCGTGTGTCGATGATAACCATGTGGGTGTGCCACGCCGGTCGAACTTCAATCGAGCTGTCAGTCCCGAATCACTTCTGTATTGTCACTGGTCACGAGTACTCGTTGTAGTTTGAATTGGTCATCCAGCCAGATCGTCCAGTCCCCGCCTTCACTGCGCAAAACGAATTTATTCAGTTCGTGTTCACTACCGCGAATCGAGACCTTATCGCGGCCCTGAAATTCCACGCTCAAGGGCAGGGAAGACCGTTGATGCGGATTGATCGCCCCGAACTGTGTCTTCTGGTTCGCCGGACACTGAACAAGTCCGTTCTCCCGCTTGCAGGTACTAGCCAGATAGCGCCATACCAGCACCTCTCGGTGAATGAAAACGTAGTCGTCAAGCACGCTGGTGGAGAGCGGCAGCATGAAGGGCTGGTCCTCAGCTTTCTCATTCGGAGTGCCGGAGATGTGTTCCATCAGGTAATCGTTGCTTGGCGCGACCGTGGCCTGCGCTTTCCCCGGGCTGAGTTCCTTCCATTCGTACTTTCGGATATCTCCGTTGGGGGCGAGTTGCAGTTCGGAAGTCTGCGCCGCCTTGTCGGTACCCTCTTCGGTCTTGAATTGCGACGAGATCACACTGCCGTCGCTGTTCTGCTGGATCGAAAACGTCTCGGTGGCGATCCGCTTGCCGCCCATGAAAACTCCGAGCGACCCGGAATCAACCAGGCCGTTAGAATCTTTTTTGTCTTTATCGCTGGCTACAGCGATGAGCGGCGCTGCCAGCACGCCCGCCATCAACATCGTCATCATTCTCGAGAACTGCACGTCACTTCTCCTCGCCGGAAATCCGGTGATCCAGTTTTAGCCCGCTTGCGATCTCACGCACGACTTGCTCGATGGTTTTTCCGCCCGTCTCCACTTTCAAGCTGGCCTGCAGATATCGGGGACGCCGCGTGTCGTACAGCCGGCGAAATTCTGATTCTTCGCGCCGCAGCGGCCGATCCACCACATCGCTTCCGCACCGTCGCCACAACTCATCCGCCGGAGCATCCAGGAAAACCGTGGCGCCCCCTGACTTGGCGAGCAGGGAAGCGATCTCCTCCTGCACAAACGCCCCGCCGCCCAATGCGGCAACCCGCGGGGGCCCTGAATCGATTTCTGCCAGCAACTCTCGCAGGGCAGCGCGCTCCGCCTGCCGGAACCCAGGTTCACCGGAGTCCTCAAAGATCTCTGGAACGGTCCGCCGTTCACGCGTCTGGATCCGGTCGTCGAGATCTTCAAACCGCCATCCCAAGAGCTGGCTCAGCGCACGCCCGACGCTGGTTTTGCCGGCACCCATGAAGCCCACAAGAAAAACCGCCCGCACCGGCGCATCGCGCCTGGCCGCGGGCGCCTCGACATCCTGGCGCGAAGCTGGCGTGCCCTTCATGCTGTTTCGGGCTGCTTTCCCTGCGTTACTCGGCCTGTTTTTAGCGTTTCTTGAGGTGGATTTTACCACTGAAGGTTCGCAGCCATACCGAGGAAGCCGCCTTGTTGATGGTACCTGCGAAGGAACTCCCTTCCTTGACCAGGAAAGAAGTGTGGACCTTAGGTTGGAGTTGAACGTCGCTCTGGACCTGGCCGCGTACCGACTGCGCCTTCACATCGACCGAGGCGTCCTCGGGGATGGTGGCGTCAATGTTACCCGAGTGGCTATTGAAGCGGTATTCGCCGGCATGTCCGAAATCGCCGTCGTACTGAATCTTCCCGCTGGTCGAACTCACGCGCACTAAAGGTCCGGTAACGGAATTGAGGGTGACATCGCCGCTGACCGAATCAATTTCCACGTGTGCGTCACGAATATTGGTCAGCGTAATCGGGCCCGCCATGGTCTTCACATGCACGTGGCTGCCGGATATCTCGCGCACGTCGACGGCGGCATTCGCACCCTCCGCTTCCACGTCTCCGTGCAGTCTCTCGGCGCTCAGTGGGCCCGTCGTCGATTCCAGATCAACACTGCCGTCGACCGGAATTAGCACTTCGTAATCCACTCGCGAATTCTCAGGGGTCGCGCCCGACAGCAGATGTGATTGCACGTCCACACGGCTTCCGTTTTGCGTGTGATCCACTTCAACGCGGTCGGAATAGGTAGTGGCATTCACCAGCACGAAGTTGCCGGTTGAGGGCTTTACCGACACGCTTCCGTACTGGTTGATGATGGAAATTTTCGATTTGGGCCCGACCTCGAAGCGGTATTCCTTCTTCGTCTCAGCGACCGCAAAAGTCGCTAGCGTGACCAGGACAATGACCGTCAACTCAGTGGTGTTCGTACTGCGTTGCATAGATCCCTCGTACTTCGTAGCCCTCAGCGAATTCACCGCGTGGATTTTGGATGGTCCATTATGGCAGAGAACGGTCCAAAGCCATCTCGTAAATCATCGACTTCTGCCCGTAGGCGTCCATCAGAGCCTGCTGCGCCTCTTCATCGTTAGGATCGGCGTTTACCGACTCCTGCGCGTCCCGAATGTAGTTGTTTACGTCCTTCAGGTTGCTCTCATAGGCGGCCCGCATCATCGGAGCCCGCATGGAAACTTCCTGCAACAACTGCTCGTCGCTTTGGTCGGAAGTCGACTTGGCCGCTCCGGTGCGTAGCGCTGCCTGCTGGGTTGTGTTTGCCCCACCGCCATTGGTATGGGGGAAAAGCAGGATCCCAGCTCCCACCAGCAGCGCCGCCGCCGCCGGCACCAGCCACGCCGCCAGACCCCAACCCTGTCGTAAGGAAGGAAGCAGGGAATGCGACGCCCGCGGTTCACGAATCAGTTTCTCTTGCCTAAGAATGATTTCGAGGGAATTCCAGACCCGCGGGCTGGGCTCTTCCGAGGCCTGCAGGTACTGCGCTTCATGGATGATGCTCTGCAGGCTGGTCACCAGTCCCGAGCAGCTGGTGCAACCCTTCAGATGCGACTGCAACTCTGCGTTGCCGCCGTCTTCCATGAAATCCGGCAACTCACGCTGAAACTCTTCGCACTTCATGACTTCTCTCTCCCCAAGTCGTTTCGTACCGCCTGCGCTGGCTTCCTCACGGCTTATCCGGCCTTTTCGGCTCTGCTCGTTTTGAGGAACTCGCGCAACTTCATCCGCGCTTTGTGCAACTGCGATTTACTGTTTCCGATCGAACAACCTACCATGGTCGCGATTTCATTGTGCTCGTAGCCTTGTACGTCGTGGAGCACAAAAATCGAGCGATATCCGGGCGGCAACCGGTCCACCGCATCCTGCAAGCGTAACCGGTCAACCGAACCCGACAGGACAGGATCATCTGCCCCAAAATCTTTCTTCGGCGTATCGTCGTCGCCTTCGGTCGCCTCTTCCAGTGAAACTACCGGCAGACCCTTCTTCCGCAAATGCATCAGCACAACGTTGACTGCCATGCGATGCAGCCAGGTCGAAAAAGCCGACTCGCCGCGGAACGTTCCGATCTTACGGAACAACTGCAGAAAAGCTTCCTGCGTCAAATCTTCCGCTTCGCCGGTGTTCGCCGTCATGCGCAAACACAGAGAATATACGCGCCGCTTATGCAGGTTATAGAGAAACTCGAACGCTTCCGCGTCCCCCTGCTTGGCGCGTTCAATCGCCTGTGCTTCCGACAGTCGCTGCTCGGTCAAGTCGCCTTTTCCGGCCGCATATGTTCAGATGCGGCTAACTAGTTGTACGTTGTACTGGTTGCGGGTCGTTTCGGGATACCCGATTCCCATAGAGTTCCTATCCAGAATAACAAAACCCATTGGGCTGGCATGCTTTGCCCACCTCCACTTTTTGGAAGTGACTGACGTAACCGGCTTGGGGTCAAGCGGGCGCCCCGGTTTTGGTCGTAATCGTCTCCAGCCCGTGCCCGTGCGGCCCGGTCTCCCTAAATCGGAGCAGGATCGCCAAGCCTAGCCCGACGAAGCCCAAAATCGAAAAAATCCACATCCCAAGGGCATAGCCTCCGGGATTGCCTAACCCGGCGCCAGCATAGTCGTTGGCCTTGCCAATCAGCAGATTCATGATGAAGAAGCCGATCTGCTGAATCAAAGTCATAAGCGCGTATGCCGTCCCTAGCCGGGATTCCCCCACGATGTAAGCCACCGACGGCCACATAATGGCCGGGATCAGCGAGAACACTGTCCCCATCATCGCCATCGTCGCCAGCAAAAGAAGGGGCAATGTTGCATGTTCGATGGTCACGTGGCCCTGCGAGATCCAGGGAAATGCGAACGTCACGTAACGCGAGGCCGGCAGGTAGGCCATCATCAGGTACACCGGCATCAGCAGAATCGACCCAGCCATCATCAACAATGCCCGCTTTCCAATCCGATCCACCAGTAGTCCGAACAAGGGCGTGGCAATCATCGCCGAAAATGGCAGCAGGCTATTCAGCACCCCAGCCTGCTGCAGGCCGATTACCTTCACTGCCTCCGAGGCGCTCACCCCGCCTTGGTAGGCCAGAATCTTGTTAGTGAAAAAATCGATGGCAAAAGTGCGGAAAGGGAAGATGGCGGAATAAAACGTAAAACACAAGCCGACAACATACCAGTACGATGGATTGAACTTAAAGATGCCCTTGAACTCCAGCTTATCGACCGCCCCGGCTTTACCGAGCTCGTAGCGCGCTTCGGCAACGCTTTCGAGGTACCAGTACACCGCCGAACAAACCAAGCAAAGCAACCCCGCCACTACTGCGATCATGAGCGGCCCCTGCCAGCTGGGTTCCCCGGAGGGCCCCTGGGGATAAAACGTCGACTTGGCCCAGGTGGGGGAGTTGTCGGCGGCCACCGAAGCCACCCGCGCGATGGTCAGGTTGACGCCGAATGCGAAACTCAGTTCCTTTCCTTTGAACCATTTCGCCAAAGCAGTGGTAACGGCAACAATCATGGACTCCGCGCCCAAACCGAGAACCGTTCGTCCCGCAACCATAGTTACAAAATTTCCGCGCCACGCCGTCAGCAACGCTCCTAGAAAGCACAACACGGCAAACATGAATAGGGACTTCTTCGTTCCAATGCGGTCGATGATGATTCCGCCAAGCAGAAGCGTAAGCACGGCGGCCACGCTATAACTGGAATTGAGCCACCCAAACATCGTGCCCGAGTAGCCCAGTTTCTCGATGAAGATCCGTTCCAGCGGGTTGATGCTGTCGTAAATGTAGTAATTTCCTCCTTGGGCTACGCTGATAAACAGCAGCACAATCCAGCGGTACATCCGCGACGGTTCAGGACGGGACATCTCTGCCATGGGAGCTCTCTTCCGACCAGCTGTCTCTTTCAGGAGGCGGGCGTCAAAGCACCTGAAGATATCAGAACAACCAGCAAAACAAGAATTTCATCGCCATTGTCCATGGAGCGGGTGCGTCCAAGCCAGCCGAGCGATGGCATCGGACGACGCGCAAGACAAAAGGCCCGGCAATCGCCGAGCCTCAATCTAATTCTTCCGGTGACCAGTGACCTGAATTCTATTTCTTTTTGAAATCTTGACTGATCTGTCCAACGCGCTCTACGTCTGCATTCGTATAGGTCCGAGCTGCATGTCGTCCACTCTTTGCCGCCGCCGAAGCTTCCACCGGGCTGGCCGACTCCGCGCGTCCTGCGTAATAAGTCCACGCCTGGTGCGCTTCCTCACCTCGTTCATGCTCCATGTGCATCATGTGCTCGGCATGCATCGCCATCGGGCCTTCGGCATGCGGCAAGCGCACTGCCGGCGAGACCAGCGGGCTTCCTCCGCCCGAGTACCACACCACCTGGGTGTGCACCGCGTCGGGATTTCCGTCGACGATCGACAATGTTGAGTTGCGAGCGCCCGCGTGCATTCCGCCGGTCGCATTGCTGGCTCCGGCTCCTGAGGGAGACACCGTCTCAAACCTCACGCTGGGAGTCGAGATTTGCGGAATATAGGGTCCGCAATTGTTCGAACAATAGCTCGGAACGGGCCGAACGCCAGCCTGTCCGAGGGCCAACGCCGAAAACGCCACTACCGCCATCCCTACCGTGAATACGCGCATATCCGCCTCCGGGAGAAAGACTTCCTCCTTCCGTAGGAGCAGGTCGCGTGCCAGTGCGTCGGAACGCACGGATTTGCCTGTGATTTCCTGTTTTATTAGGCTTTTCCGGAAGAACGCAGGCAGCGCACCTTCATGAAATGCGCAAGATTATGCGTACAAGACGCAGAAAAATAATGATGATTCCCCGGCTCAGTTGCCGACAAACCGCGCATAGAGACTGCGCGCCACGCCCGTGTCTGTAGTTCCTTTGATGATGGCGCGCCCATCGCAGAACAGCGTCATCTCATACGGTTCGTGCCAGAACTTCAGCACGAAATCATTGTGCCGGACCGTCCCGTGCGGCTTCAGTCGCTCACTCATTTCGCCAAAATCGACAGGCCGGTGTCGTTCGTGGATTTGAACCGAGTTCCTCCCGCACAACGTGATATGCGGCCGGCCTTCACCCGCCAGGTGAACAAAGTCGTGTTCTCCGCACGCCCGGCATCCGGCCCGCGGCTTGCCCGCCTGAATTTCCGCGCGCTCGTTAGTCCACACATCGCAAGACAACAGCGTTCTGCGCATCCGCTCGGCGGCGCCGACCAACCATTTCAAGGCTTCCGCCGCCTCCACGGACGCGACCAAGTTCACCGCCGAGTTCAGCACGCCAGCCGTTTCACAGGTCTCAAAAATTCCCTGCGGAGAATCCGGAAACACGCAGGCCAGGCACGCGGTTTTTCCTGGAATCACATTCAGCGTGACACCGTAGCTGCCCACGGCCGCCGCATAAATCCACGGCACGCCGCTCTTGATTGCATAATCGTTCACCAGGTACCGCGTTTCAAAATTGTCGGTGCCATCGAGAACGAGTTCCGCACCTTCAAGGAGAACTTCAATGTTGTCGGGAGTAAGATCGGCGACTTGCGGTTCGACCACGATTTGCGAATTGAAAGCCACAATCCGTCTGGCCGCCGCGATCGCCTTGGGTAAAGACTCACGCGCGTCCGCCTCATCAAACAGCGTTTGTCGCTGCAGATTGCTGGGCTCGACATAATCGCGGTCGATGATACGGATCGTCCCGACGCCCGCCCGCGCCAACAACGAAGCGACTGCTGAGCCGGTCGCTCCGCATCCGACCACGGCCACGCGTGCCGCTGCCAGCCGTTTTTGTCCCTGCGCGCCTATGCCCCGAAACAGAATTTGTCGGGAATATCTCTCGTCATGTTCCAAAGACATTATCAGTCTCGAGCCGCGAAACCTTTATTATAAGTCCCGTGTTTCAACAGGAAGGAGACTCTGGTTCAGTGGGCTGTGAAGGGATCGGCCTTCGGGGCCGTGAGGAGCGGGGCTGTTGTAAGGACGGGTTGTGAAAGGGACGGGCTTTAGCCCGTCCGTAAGCACGACGAATGTCCGAGCGGCTTTAGCCGTTGCGAGACTGCTCTGTACAACACACGCAGACAACGTTGCTTTCCAGCCATTCATCGAAACAGTGAGCCATCCAACGGGTCGAGGAGTTTTTTTGCGAGCAAGGGCAACTTTGTGCAGGGTTGCGTTCGTGTGGTTGCTGCCCTTGCTGCTCTCGGCGCAGCAGATTCCGCCCTCGCCCCAACAGAATGTCCCGCCCAGCGACGAGACCTCCCTGGCCTCGAATCCCGCGCTCGGCGCGATCTCCGCCTACCTTGGCCTGCCGGTCAGCGAGATTCGTTTCACGGGCGTACCACTGCGCGAGCAGGATCATCTGCGCGACCTCATGCCACAGAAAGTCAGGCACCCGCTCGACCGTGATCTTCTGCGCGATAGCGTCAAAATTCTCTTTGATACCGGCTTGTTCGCCGACATCCGCGTCGAAGCCGAGAAGACTGACGGCCAGGTGACGCTCTCCTTCTCTACCGTCGGGAACTACTTCGTAGGATCGGTCACCGTCGAAGGCGATCCCGGTCGTCCCAGCGCGAACCAGTTGGTCAGCGCCACCAAGCTTCAACTTGGCGAAATCTTTGCTCCCGAGAAACTGCAACGCGCCAACAAGAACATTCAGCAAGTGATGTCCGACAACGGCTTTTATCGCTCCGCAGTTACCCACGACGAGCATCCCCATCCCGAAACTTCGCAGATGGATGTCGTGTTCCGCGTGACCCCGGGCTCCCCGGCAACCGTCGGAGAAATTACAGTGACCGGGACGGGCGCTTACTCCAAAGGCCAGGTCGAAGACATCGCCCACATGCATCCCGGCGATCGGGTGACCGCCGACCGGGTCAGCAGCGCCCTCCAGCGCATCCGCAAGAAATATTTGAAGCAGAATCGCCTGCTCGCGCAGGTCTCCATCGCGTCGCGCATTTATCGACCCGACACCAACAAACTCGACTTCACGTTCCTCATCGACCCCGGCCCAAACGTCGACATCGCGGTCGAAGGTTTCAAACTCCGCAAGTCGGTCCTCCGCAAGCGCGTGCCAGTTTACGAAGAAAACGCTCTGGACGACGACCTGCTGAATGAAGGCCGCCGCAACCTGCTCGACTACATGCAGTCGCGTGGCTATTTCGACGCCAAGGTCGGCATCAAGAAGCAATCCGATCCCGCCAAGAACGAATTGCGCGCCGTCTATGTCATCGGTCCCGGCGTACGCCACAAACTGGTGAAGGTGATCATCACTGGCAATAAGTATTTCGACCAGACGGCCCTCCGTTCTCGTATGCAGGTGCAACCGGCCACACGCCTGCTTTCGAGCGGCCGGTTCAGCCAGTCCCTCCTGGCTTCCGACATCAACGGTCTGCAGGACCTTTACCGCGCGAATGGTTTTCGCAAGATCCAGATTAAGAGCACTCTCCTGGACAACTATGAAGGTGTGGAAAAGCGCCTGGCCCTGACCCTGGAAATTACTGAAGGACCACAAATTCTGGTCGGGGATGTGAAGATTATCGGCAACTCCAAAGTGCCCACCGACGACCTGCAGAGCCGCATCGATACGGCCACCGGGCAGCCTTATTCCGACTACCGGCTGGCCGGCGACCGCGACACAATCCTCAACTATTACTTTAACAATGGATTCCCCGACGCAACGCTGGAAGTCTCTACCCACAACGAGCCGGGAAGCGAAGACCACATCGCCGTGAACTTCAGCATTCAGGAGGGCGGACAGTTCTTTGTCGACCAGGTATTGGTTTCGGGCCTGGTGCATACCCGGCCCTACGTCGTGCAAAGAAAACTTCGCGTCAGCCCGAGCAGTCCCTTGAGCCAGGAAGATATGCTCAGGACGCAGGCCTCACTGTACGACCTGGGAATTTTCAGCCAGGTCGATACCGCCGTGCAGAATCCTAACGGACAAGATCCCTCCAAGAATGTCCTGATCGACATCCGAGAAGCCAAGCGCTACACGTTCAATTACGGACTCGGACTCGAAGTGCAAACCGGCCAGCCGGGGGCCAGTCCATCAGTGCCGCAGGGCAAGACCGGCATCAGCCCGCGCGTTTCGCTGGAAATAACGCGGCTGAACTTTCGCGGATTGGATCACACCATCATTTTCAAGGGACATCTCGGTCGCCTGCAACAGCGCGCGTTGATCAGTTACAACGCCCCCGGCTGGCTCGACAATGACAAGCTCACGCTGTCATTCACCGGTTTTTACGACAACACGCTGGACGTGACGACCTTCACCTCCAAGCGTCTGGAGGGTTCGGCCCAGATCCACCAGTGCTTTGGTTCGAACGAGCAATGCGTCGTTTCGGGCAGACCTCCCACCGAAGCGGTCTACAGTTTTACCTATCGGCGCGTCCAGGCCAGTAATCTTGTCATTAGCCCAAATCTGATTCCCACTCTGTCGCAGCCCACTCGAGTGGGAATTCCAGCAATTACATTCATCCGCGATCGCCGCGACAGCCCGCTCGAGTCCACCAAAGGCACCTACACAACTCTGGATGCGGGCGTGGCAGCCAGTTACTTCGGCTCAGAGGCCGACTTCAGTCGGGTTCTGGCACAGAATTCCACTTACCACACACTTGGCAAGAACCGCCCGCCCAATAAGCGTTTCGTGTTTGCGCGCTCGACTCGCCTCGGTATCCAGAATCCCTTCGGCAAGACCGTGATTCTCGAGCCCAACGAGGCTCCGCCCGCCGACGCCAGCCTGATCCCATTGCCCGAACGTTTTCTGTCCGGCGGCGGCAACTCTCATCGCGGTTTCGGGTTAAACCAGGCAGGCCCGCGCGACCTGAAGACCGGCTTTCCGCTTGGAGGCAGCGCCTTGTTTCTGAATCAGCTCGAATTGCGCCTGCCGCCTGTCGAACTGCCTTATGTCGGCAGCAACATCAGCTTCGCCGTCTTCCACGACATGGGGAACGTCTTTGCCAAACCGGCCGACATGTTCGACAACCTGCTTCGCTGGCGCCAGAAGGACCCTGACCTCTGCCTGCATGAAACTACTTACACGCAGTGCGATTTTAATTACGTCTCCCATGCCGTCGGCATTGGGGTGCATTACAAGACACCCATCGGTCCGATTCGGCTGGATTTCGGTTACAATCTGAATCCGCCCGCTTTTCCCAGTTTCCAGACGGTTACGAACACTGTCAATGACGTGTCGTCTACGACCCAGTTCGTTCCACAGCGGGCCAGTCATTTCAACTTTTTCTTTAGCATTGGACAGGCATTTTAATGCGTAAGTTTCCCCTTTTACTCGGGCTTCTCCTGCTGGCTGCCTGTTCCAACGCCCGCGCTGCCGACGTTGTCGACCGCATCGTCGCCACAGTGAACGGGCACGTCATCTTGCAGAGCGACTGGGACGATGCTGTCCGCTTCGAAGCTTTCATTGAAGGCCGCCCGCTCGAGAGCTTGACCGACCAGGATCGCAGCCGAGCCCTCGACCGCCTGATTGATCAGGAACTTCTCCGCGAACAGTCCCAGGGCGCAGACGCTCCTCAGCCGCCTTCCGAAGAAGTGCAGCAACGCATCATGGACATTCAGAAGGAGCACAAAGCTACGACTTCTTCATCGTGGCACGCAGCGCTGGCGCACTACGGACTGGCGCAAAAACAGGTGGAAACCTGGCTGGCGCATGACATTGCTGTCCTGCATCAGGTGGAGGCCCGTTTGCGCCCCACAGTTCAGATCGCGCCACAGATGATTCAGTCCTACTACCAGGACACGTTTCTTCCTGAGTTGCGCAAGTCCGGGGCCCACGATGTTCCTCTGGCACAGGTGTCCGGAAAAATCCGCGAGATCCTCACCGAACAGAAAGTGAATGAACTCTTCACTTCCTGGCTGCATAGCCTGCGGTCGGAAAGCAAGATCAGCACTCCCTCCTCCAGTCCGCCGGCCCCTCGCGGAGGCCAGGGTTTGTGACGGAGGACGACGCCAGGCCAGCCCGTCGCAAATGGTGGAAATATCTCCTCGCGCTTTTTCTGCTGGGCCTGATCGCGGCCGCAGGTGTGGCCTGGTACATGACCACCGATTCCTTTCAGGCCTACGTGCGCGCCCGCATCGTGGCGGAAATGGAAAAAATTACCGGCGGTCGCGTCGAACTTGGCACCTACCACACCATCCCGTTTCGACTGCAGGCGGAAATTCGCGGCCTGACGATTCACGGCACTGAGGCAGCCGACGAAGTACCTCTTGCCCATGCCGACCGTGTAGTAGCCCGGATCCGCATCATCTCGCTGCTCGAAACCGAGTTCGGATTCAAGTCGATTGTGATTGAGCGTCCCGTGATCCACTTGATCGTTCATCCCGATGGCACTACTAACATGCCCGTGCCCAAGGTCAAGCGCGAGTCGACCAAGAATCCCGTAGAGGAGTTGTTCTCGCTTTCGATCCGCAACCTGCAGGTGCGTGAAGGCAATTTTCTCTGGAACGATCAGGCCGCACCATTTGATTTTGACGTGAAGAACGTCTCGGCCGACATGAGCTACTCCTTCCTGCACTCACGCTATGACGGCTCGCTGGTGCTGGGACGAGTCAGCACGCGCTACCGCGATTACCAGCCGTTTTCCTGGACCGCCGCCGCCCGCTTCAGTCTCAGCAAAAACGAAGTCGAAGTAAGCTCGCTGAAGCTCGACACCGGACGCTCCCACCTCGAGGGCAGCGGGCGAATCCGGGATTTCTTCCATCCCGTGATCAGCGCCGACTACAAAGGGGCTGTCGATCTCGGCGAAGTCGCTTTCATTACGCGCCAGCGTGAGCTGCGCGCGGGCTTTGCTGACGTGAACGGTAAGGGAACCTGGACGGCGGAGAAGTTTGCCTCCGACGGCAAGTTCGCGTTGAAGAATTTCGAGTGGCGTGACGATCAAGTCTCCCTGCGCGACGCCAGTATTAATTCCGATTTCTCTCTAAACGACCGTCAGCTCAAACTCAGCAAGGCGCAAGGGCGCTTGCTGGGAGGGGCAGTGAGTGGCGAGGTTGAGATCTCCAACTGGCTGGCCCCTCAAGCTTCGCCCCTTCCTGCAAAAGGCAAAAACGTAAAGGAGAAGAAGGCCGAAGAACAAAAAGGACTATTGCGCCTGCGGCTGAAAGACATTTCCGCCGGCGCGCTCGCCGCTGCGGTCAGCACGCGCCAGTACCCGCTCGATCGCCTGAATCTGGCCGGCAGCGCCGAGGGAACGGTCGATGCGCGCTGGACCGGTTCTCCCAGCCGCGCGGAGGCGGACTTTGCCGTGACCCTTGCCCCGCCTGCAAGGTTGAAAGACGGGCAAATCCCCGTCACGGCCAACGCCCGCGGAACGTATCGGGCTTACGCGGACGAACTGGAGTTGGCGCAACTCGACCTGGCCACGCGCGCCACCCAGGTCCATGCCAATGGCAAGCTCGCCGGAACGTCGTCACTGCAGCTTTCAGCATCGACGTCGGATCTCGCCGAACTGCAACCTCTCATTGTTGCGCTCCATGGTCCCAGTCGCTTGCCGGTGGCGTTGCACGGGAACGCGCGCTTCACGGGAGCGGCCAGCGGTAAAGTTTCCTCGGCCAGTCTCTCCGGCCACCTGCAGATTCAGGACTTCGACTCCATCGTTCCGGCAACCGACCGCACTCCTGAACAAAAAATTCACTGGGATATGCTGGCCGCCGATATTCAGGTTTCTCCTCGAGTTCTTGCTATACGCCGTGCCTCGGCTGTCCGCGGCGACACGACGAGTCACTTCGAAGTGAGCGCCTCTCTTACGAAGGGAAGCTTCACGCCGCAGGATACATTCACCGCAAACGTCGATCTCAAAAATGCTGACATTGCCGAGGTTCAGGCGCTGGCCGGCTACCACTACCCCGTAACCGGACGGGCGAACCTCATGCTGCAGGCCTCAGGCACCCGAGCGCAACCCCATGCCGAAGGTCATGTCCAGGTTGCGGATGCCGTCGTTTACGGTCAGCCGATTCATCAGTTCGAATCTGACTTGCGCTTTAACGGTAGCGAGGTGTCGCTGAATAACATGCACGTGGCGTACTACGACGCGCAGGCCAGCGGCGGTGCCGCCTACGATCTCGATGCACACACGTATCATTTCAATTTAACCGGCAAGAATTTCGATCTGACCCGTATTCCGCGCCTGCAGACCACGCGCGTACCCGTGGAGGGCCGCGTGGACTTCACGGCGCAGGGCTCTGGCACGCGCGAGACGCCTGTCATTAATGCGAATATTCTCGTGCGAGATCTCACGCTCGACCGCGAACGAGCCGGAAACCTGAACATCGACGCGGTCAGCGAAGGCCAAGCCATCCACCTGACAGCACGCTCCGAATTCGAGCACGCGCAGTTCAATCTGGATGGAACAGTGCAGGCCGGCGACAACTATCCCGCCGACCTCACCGTCCGCTTCAACCACTTCGATCTTGACTCCATCTTCCGCGAATACCTGAACGGCCAGATCGGCGGACACTCTGGTGTAACCGGGGTGATCCAGGTGCGCGGGCCGCTGCGTAAGCCCCGCGACCTCACGGTAACCGCCAACCTCGACGGCTTCGACGTGACGGTGGATCAAGTCGCCTTGAAGAACGAGGGACCGATTCGCCTATCCATGGCTCAGGAGATGGTGCGCCTCGAACAGTTCCACATCGTGGGCGAGAACACCAACTTCTCCGCGCACGGCACGGCCTCCCTGGCGGCGGGCAATGATCTCGATCTTGCCGGCGAAGGCCATCTCAATCTCCAACTTATTCAAACGTTGAACTCGAACTTCACGTCCTCCGGTCAGGTCGACCTTTCGATGACGGTCAGTGGCCCAGTCGCGGACCCGCTGCTGCAAGGGAAAGTCACCGTGAGCCATGGCTCGCTCGCTTACGCGGACTTGCCCAGTGGCCTCAGCGATATGAACGGCACCCTTACCTTTAACAAGAACCGCCTGCAGATCGACAACCTGACGGCGCACAGTGGCGGAGGCACCCTCACCCTGACGGGCGGAGCCACCACGTACCAGGGTCAGATCAATTTCGATTTCAGCGCCAATGCTCAGGATGTTCGCCTGCGCTACCCGCCCGGGGTCAGTTCCACGGCCGATGCGAATCTGCGATTTTATGGAACCCGTGAGGGCTCGACTCTCAGCGGGGATGTCGCGATTACCAAGCTGGCCATCACACCCGGCTTCGACTTCGCCGCCTATGCCGCCAGCGGTGCGCAATCAGTGGTTGTTCCCCCGGCAACCTCACCGCTGTACCGCGTCAAGCTCGACGTCCACGTCACCACCGCCCCAGACTTGCAGATGCAAACCGCGATCGCTCGGCTCTCCGGAGACGCCGATCTCCGCCTCCGCGGCACTGCGGCCAAGCCCGCGCTTCTAGGCCGAGTCGAAGTCCTCGAGGGCGAAATCAACTTCAACGGCGCGAAGTATCGCCTGGAACGCGGGGAAGTTCTGTTTCAAAGCCCGGTCAGCATCAAGCCCGTGCTCGACCTTCAGGCCACCACTCGCGTCCGCGACTACGACATCACGGTCAGCATCAACGGCGATACCAGCAAGCCGCTCAGCGTCAAGTACCGATCCGACCCGCCTCTTCCTGAAGCCGACATCGTTGCCTTGATCGCCGTTGGCCAGACCCGTGAGCAATCCGCGCAGTTGGCGCAATCGGGCGAAACGGCATTCAGTCAAACGGCGTCGAACTTGATCCTGAGCGAAGCCCTGAACGCCACGGTCAGCAACCGCGTGCAGCGCCTGCTTGGCATCAGCAAGATCAAGATCGACCCGCAAGGCCTGAGCACCGAGACTAACCCCACGCGCGGCCCGCAGGTCACAATCGAGCAGCAGATTTCCAACGACTTCACACTGACCTATAGCCAGAACGTCTCGCAAGCGTCGCAGCAGATTATCCAGGGCGAGTACTACATTCGCCGTAATGTATCCATCGTAGGCACCCGCGATCAGAACGGCGTCGTCAGCTTCGACGTAAAAATTCGTCAACGCAAGAAGTAGAACGAGACTCGTGCGCCTCGACCGTCGCGTCCTGGCCTTTGTAGCAGGGCTTGCCTTCGGTGTGCTGTTATACGCCGCAAATAACGGGCATTAGCCAGTGGGTTCTCCCTATATTAACTCCGCCATCCCACACCACATCGACTGCATCTAATGCGGAAAATGCAATCCTCAAGGAGAGTTGTTGTGCACAAAAAATTGATCGCACTCTTGTCTTTCCTGGTATTGTCTTGCGCTCCGTCTTCTGTTGCCGTGGCCCAGATTCCCAAGGGGAACCTCTTCGTCGGGTACTCCTACGGCAGCGCCGACCTCAACCACAACAACCGCTCCAACCTGAACGGATGGGAAGGGTCGCTGGAAGGGAAGTTTCTACCCTGGGTCGGCATCGTCGCCGACATCAACGGCCTGTACGGCACCAACAATTTCCCCAGCAGCACGCAAATCTTTAACGTCGACGCCAAGGAATACAACTACCTGTTCGGGCCTCGCGTTTCCGTTTCGGTCGGCAAGATTCGTCCCTTCGCCCACGCGCTATTCGGAGCCGGTCATGTCAGCGTAAGCACCACCGGCTATTCGGCCTCAGACACGGCCTTCGCAGAAGCTTTGGGCGGCGGCTTCGACTACAAACTGGTTCCACTGATCTCGTGGCGCTTCCAGGGCGACTACCTGCAAACCCGCTTCTTCGGCAACACCCAAAACAATGGGCGCTTTAGCACGGGGATCGTGTTGAATTTCTAAGGCGGCGTTTGCCACGACACCCATTTCGCAATAAAGAAGCCGGCACCCGAAAAGGTGCCGGCCTCTCCGTGTATAGCAACCGCCCCCTTATAGCTGCGATCCAAACGAACCCTTCTTCCAAGTGCATCCAAAACGATTTCCCTCTTTCTCACTGTCATCCCGAGCGAAGTGAGGCGCCAGCCGAACGCAGTCGAGGGACCTTGTGTTTTTCGGTAACAGACCACAATCGTTTTCCTTCCAACATTCGGTGCGCCGCCGCTACGCAGTACACTGAACCGTGCTCTTCCACCCGGACCTCAGTGATCGCCGTGTCCGCATGGTCGAAGTCCAACTTCGCCAGCGCGGCATCCGCGACGAACGCGTCCTGGCCGCTATGTCGCGCGTTCCCCGGCACGAGTTCGTCGCCGAGCCCTATCAAGCGCAAGCCTACGATGACAACCCGCTCCCCATTGGCGAGGGCCAGACCATCTCGCAGCCCTATATCGTCGGCCTCATGCTCGAGTTGCTCGAGGTGGCTCCCGGACACACCGTCCTTGAAATCGGCACCGGCTCCGGATATCAAACGGCGCTCCTGGCCGAGCTTGCCCGTCACGTGTACACCATCGAACGTCAGCTCGTACTCGCGATGACCGCGCAGGAAACCCTGCAGCGTCTCGGTTATGCCAACATCACGCTCGAAATCGGCGACGGCAGCGCCGGCCTGCCCGCACATGCGCCCTACGACTGCATCATCGTAGCCGCCGCCGCTCCCATCCTTCCTCATTCTTTAGTAGACCAACTGAAAGACGGCGGTCGCCTGGTGATCCCCGTAGGTACGCCCGACTCTCAGCAACTGCAACTGGTGGAGAAAATACAGGGCAAGCCGGTCATCTCAGAACACACCGGCTGCCGCTTCGTCCCTCTGATTGGAGAGCACGGCTACCGTTCGTGAGCGTTGCAGTGGAGAGAAACACAGAAGGGGAAGGGAAGACCTCCCCGACAACACTCGATTTCGCCCTGCTA
The DNA here is from genome assembly GCA_963765755.1 of uncultured Acidobacteriota bacterium. Classification (GTDB taxonomy): domain Bacteria; phylum Acidobacteriota; class Terriglobia; order Terriglobales; family Acidobacteriaceae; genus Gp1-AA133. The sequence goes on from CAVXXV010000004.1 coordinate 201,115, forward strand.
GAATTTATCTGTGCCCCTTTTCCGCAACCTGCGCGTCACGCTCGAGATGATCAAGTGGGAGCACTCCATCTTTGCCCTGCCATTTGCCCTGTGCGGAGCGATGCTGGCAGCCGGAGGCCTGCCCACCATCCGACAGGTGGCATGGATCATCGTGGCCATGATCTCCGCCCGCTCCGCGGCGATGGCTTTTAATCGGTTCGCCGACGCGTCCATCGACGCCGCCAATCCTCGAACCCAGACCCGGGCGCTTCCGGCGGGAACGCTGTCCCCGACGTTTGTTACGAGCTTTGTCGTCGTCTCCTGCGCGATGTTTATCCTCGCTGCTTCGCAGTTGAATCGACTCGCGCTTGCTCTCTCCCCCGTTGCACTAGCCGTTGTTTTGATTTACTCCTACACCAAGCGATTCACCCGCTGGTCCCATCTCGTGCTGGGATTTTCGTTGGGCATCGCTCCGACCGCGGCGTGGATCGCTGTGCGCGGCTCGCTCGATCCACGAATCCTGCTCCTGACCGCGGCTGTCACCTTCTGGGTTGGTGGGTTTGACGTTCTCTACGCCTGCCAGGACTACGAATTCGACCGCCAATCCGGCCTGCATTCCATTCCGCGTCATATTGGAATCCGCGGCGCACTCGCGGTAGCGCGGGCATTCCACATCGTGATGTTGATACTGCTGATTGCGTTCGTGGCCGTCTTCGGCTTGGGCAAACTCGCCGTCGCCGGGGTGATCGCCGTCGCCGCGCTCCTCGTCTACGAACACACTCTGGTCTCGCCTCGCGACCTTTCCAAACTCAACGCCGCTTTCTTCACCATGAACGGCGTGATCTCTGTAGTCTTCTTCGCATTTGTAGCGGCCGATCTGCTGACACGGCGCTAGCTCGGCTGCGAGCCACGAGCGGTCCAGACAAAACCAACCCAAGTCTTGCATGCCCCGCAGTGCGATACCTTCTCTGCGCCCTCTGCGGCCTTTCTCCGCGGCCTCTGCGTTTCAGGGTTCGCAGGAATACACCTAGGTAACTGGAATCGCCAACCATCTCGTAGTACCTTCCCACTCCGGACACGCCAGAATCATGGCAGAACGCAAAACCCGCGTATGGATAGCCAGCTTGGCCTTCGGATGCATGGTCTCGCTATTCCTGACAGCGATCCTGCGCAAGTCCGAATTTGGATTCTGGCTACCTGGTACCCAGCCAGGATGGCTCTTGGCCTGGGCCACACGCCTTGTGCATCCGGGCTCCACATCCAACCAATTAACTGGGATGGCCGTGGTCACTGCCGGCAACGCCATCTTCTATGCCTGGCTCTTCTCCCGCATCCTGCGAGCTGAAATCAGCGCTCGCGGCAACCTCAGCCGCTACTTTCTCCGCTAGCCGCCGAAATTTGCTCTTCGAATGGTCCATTCGGTTCAAAGTTTTCATCCAGGATGCGAGCCTGCGTCCGAACTTTCCCCATCCCGACCGCTGCGATATCATCAAACCAGCATGTCCCTGCACCCGTTCCAGACTGACGACGCGCGACTGATCCCCATCAAAGACAAAGTGCTGTCCGGCGAACGCCTCAGCGAGCGAGACGCGCTTTCCCTCTATCGCACCGGCGACATCCTCGCCGTTGGATGGCTCGCCAATCACGTCCGAGAACGCATGCACGGTGATAAGGCCTACTTCAACGTCAACCGCCACATTAATCCGACGAACGTCTGTGTGGCCGCCTGCCGTCTCTGCGCCTTCGGACGCAAGAAAGACGCGCCCGGCGCCTACACCATGGCGCTGGAAGAAGCTTTCCAGACCGCAGCCTCCGGATACACTGAGGCGGTCACCGAATTCCACATCGTCGGCGGACTCCACCCCGATCTTCCATTTCAATATTTTCTGGACCTCTGCGCGGGCCTGAAACAGCGCTTCCCGCAGGTTCACCTCAAGGCGTTCACGATGGTGGAAGTCGCCTACCTCGCCAAACGGGCCAAGCTCTCGATCCGCGAAACGCTGGAACAACTCAAAGCCTCAGGCGTTGATTCGCTTCCCGGCGGGGGCGCTGAAATCTTCGCCGACCGCATCCGCCATATCATCTGCGATCACAAGATCGACGGCGACCAGTGGCTCGACACCGCGCGCACCGCCCACCAGATCGGCCTCAAATCGAACGCCACCATGCTGTACGGCCACGTCGAAAACGACGAAGACCGCGTCGACCACCTCATCAAGCTGCGCGCCTTGCAGGACGAAACCCGCGGTTTTCAAACCTTCATCCCCTTGGCGTTTCATCCCGACAACACGCCGCTCGAGCACCTGCCAAAAACTACCGGCATGCTCGACATCAAGCAGATCGCCGTCAGCCGCCTGGTGCTCGACAACTTCCCGCACATCAAGGCCTACTGGCAGATGATGACGCCCAAGATCGCACAGATCGCCCTGCGCTTCGGCGCCGATGACATCGATGGCACCGTCATCGAGGAAAAGATCTATCACGACGCGGGGGCTACGACTCCGCAAGGCATGCGCCGCAAAGATCTGGTCCGCCTGATCACCGAAGCGGGCAGGGAACCGATCGAGCGGGATACGATGTATCGCGAAGTGACGCGTACGGAGACGTCAGTGACGGTGGCGGTTTAGAAAACTTAGACCTGCGAGCTTCGGGCCACGAGCTATCAGCCATTACCCAACATGACGATTCTCGGCATCATCGCGTTGATCGTTCTCGTGATTGCGAGCCTGATGGTCCTGCGCGTCAAAAGCGATCCGATGGAAAAAGAGTCCGTTCAGGAATACCTCTCCGAGGGCAAGCAGCAGCAGGACAAGGCCATTCGTCCGAAGAACGCCAAGTAAAGCAGATTTCGAGTCGCCGATCCTCCGAAAACCTCGATCCGCCAATCATCCTGAGTAGCAATCGGGGGCGTTCAGGCTGCTGGTGCGGATGACGGTGTACGTGCCTGAGACCTGTCGTCTGCCTTTCCGCAAGTGCATACGTCACAATTTCCCCAACCATCAGATAGCAAATTTCTCTCAAAACGGGTACTTGCGTTTCTGCCTGCGGGTGTAGAATCCGACTTGTAAGGGTACTGATAGCTTCACCGGATCTACTCCCGGCCTTCGAGGCTCTCATGAACGTTCATATCGGTTACAAAGTCCGCAAAACTCCCGACATCGAAAAAGAAGTGCACCAGCAGGTCGAAAAACTGCGCAAGCGGCTGCAGGTGTTCCGTCCCGAACTCATTCATCTCAAGGGTCTCATTGAGGAGAATTCGCCCAGGGAGGGAGTCGTTGTCTCCCTGAACCTGCGCCTGCCCTCCGGACAGATGGCTGCCCAGAAAAAAGCTCCGACGCCCTCCTCGGCCGTAAAGGCCGCCTTCGACGACCTGCTTCAACAAATCACCCGTCACAAGGATCTGCTGCGCTCGACCCACAAGTTCCCGCGCTGGCGGCAGGGGGAAGAACTGCGTCCGGGACGACAAGTGCCGTTCGAGGACACGCTCGCTTCCGTGCATCCCCCGGTTATCTCCGGGGAAGACATTCGCACCTACGTCAATGTCAATCTTGGCCGCCTCGAGCGTTTCGTCGAGCGTGAACTTTATTTCCGCGAAACTTCCGAACAGATCGAAACCGACACCATCAGCACCGCCGAAGTGGTGGACGAAGCCATTGTTCGCGCTCTGGGAAATGGCGGCGAGAAGCCGGAGCGCCTGGCGCTTGAACCATGGCTCTACCGCCTCGCCATGCGCGCCATCGACGAGATGGCCGCCGGCGCGAACCAGCACAACGGCAACGTGCATCTGGAAGAATCGGCGCGCAAGCGCAACGTCCGCGCCAGCGACGAGCCGCAACTGCAATTCCATCAGCCCGACGAGGCCATTCTCGGCGAAGACATCATTGCCGACCGCCGCGTCTCCACTCCCGAACAAATCGCATCTTCCGATGAAATGCTGCGCCTGGTCGAAATTGCCCTGCGCGGCACCGACCGCTCGGCCCGCGAAGCCTTCATCCTGCAGGCTATCGAAGGTTTCACCGAAGAAGAAATCGCCGCCATTACCGACCGCAAGCCCGAGGACATCCGGGCGTCCGTGAAGGCCGCCTGCGAGCACCTGCGTAAGTCTCCGATGTTCGCCGCTCCGTCCAAGCAGATACCGATCGCACGATCTAATACCGCGTAACAGACTTCCCGGAAATTAGGAGAATTCGTGATGATGACCCGCGAGGACATCCGTGAACTAGCCGCTTTTCAGGCTGATTCCGATAGTTGTGCTCTGAGCTTTTACTTTCAACCGCGTACTCCGCAGAACAAATCGCACAAAGAGGATGCGATCCTCGCCAAGGATCTGGTCCGCCAGGCGTTACGGGAAAGCGAGAAACACGGCAAGAATGGCTGCGCCCGGGCCGACCTTGATCGCATCCTGGAAATGGCCGGGAACCTTCGCGGCAACCAGGCCCGCGCCAAGGCCGTGTTCGCCTCCAGCGCAAAAAAAATCTGGCGCGAGTTCGATCTCCCTGCTCAATTGCCCGCCACCCAATTGTTTGTGAACCGCCGCTTCCACCTGAAACCGCTGGCCGCCCTGCTGGGCGCGCAACCGGAACTCTGCGTCCTTCTGGTCGATCGCCAGCGCGGACGATTTTTCGATCTTCGTCTTGACGAGCTGAAAGAGCGTGGTGAACTGTTCCGCAGCCTGCCGCGCAGCCGCAGCGACGGCTACGGCGGATACAACGCCGGCCACGTCGAGCGCCGTGTTGCCAATGAATACATGCAGCACTATAAGCAGGTCGCCGACCGGCTGAAAGACGAGTTGGAACGCGGCTTGTGGGAGAAACTGGTCGTCGCCTGCCACGACACGAACTGGTCAGAATTCGAAGCGCACCTGCACCCCTACGTGCGCCAGCGTGTGCTAGGACATTTTCCCGCCGACATTGCCGCCTTAACGTCCGACGAGATCCGTCATAACGCCAGCCGCCTGCTGCGCGAAGATCAGGAACGCCGCCGCGATACGTTGCTGCGCGAAGCCATGAGCATGGCCAAAGGCAACAGCCGCGGCGTCACAGGCCTGCGGCGTGTGCTGCGGTCGCTCGAACTGGGAGAAGTGCAGACTTTGTTCCTGGGCGAAAACTACATGGCCCGCGGCGTGGAATGCGAAAACTGCGGACACATCGATTCGCACATGGTCCCCTATTGCGTAGTCTGCGGCCGTGCCACGCGCGAACTGGAAGACGTCTGCGAAGCCATGATCCCGCAAGCCATCCGCCGCGACATCGAACTGTTCTATATAAAGGGCGACCCCGAGTTCGACAAAGTCGGCAACATCGCCGCCTTGCTCCGCTTCCGCGCCGACCAGGCAAAAACGCCGATAGCGGCCTCAGCTTAAGAGTCGGACCTCTCGAAAAGGTGCCCCGTCCGAGCTCAGCTTGGGCGGGGTTTTTTATGTCCAGGCTGCCAAAAAGTATCATGGTGTAAGTGGTTTATAATAAGTATGATGGATATATCAAGATTATACTTGATTCACCCATAAACTAAGTATAAGCTTGAGCAGGAGTGCGATTCATGGCCACCCCGAAAACCAAAAAGTTCACGCCTGAAATTGATGCCAAGCTCTATGACGAGTTTGTCGCAGTCGCCGAGAAGAACGGCCAAACGAAGCGGCACGTGCTCGAGCAGGCCCTGACGTTCTACCTGCGCAACGTAGTTCCTTCCCAACACCTGGTCCGACCCGCGGTGATGGACGCGTTTCAGGAGTCTGTCACTCGCAACCGCGATCTGTTAGAGCGTCTCGCCAAGTAAATGCGGGAGTACCTGACGGTAGCAGAGGTCTACCAGATGCAGCACCTGCTGATTGATATGTTCGGGGGACTCCACGGCGTTCGGGATCAGGGCGCTGTGGAGGCCGCGGTTTTCCGGCCGCAAACTGGTTGCTACACCTCCCTCGAGGAAGAAGGTGCGGCGTTGATGGAGTCGCTCGGCAACAATCACGGCTTCCTCGACGGCAACAAGCGGATCGCATTCACCGCGACTGACGTTTTCTTTCGTCGCAACGGGCATTACATTGATATCGAAGCTGAAGACGGGTACAAGTTTGTCGAGGGCTCCATAGCTAACCACAAATTTCGTTTTCCCCAGATATTGGATTGGCTCCGTCTTCACACCAAGCCGCTCACTTGAAAGGCAGTGTCGACTTGGCTAATCTACTCAGGGATTGCAGCGTTCTCTGCATTCACTTCTCCACAGCACCGACGTAACCTCACCTGCCGCCTCCAATCACGCTACAATCCTCAACCATGGAACTGAAGCACCTGGTGCAGCGCTTCCTCTACAAGATTGAGCCGAAGCCCGAGGGTGGATTCATCGCTCGCGCGGCGGATCCCACCGTGCCGCCGCTTGAGGCCCCGACGCGCGAAGAACTGCAACAGAAAATTCAGGCCAAGCTGGTTGCCGCTCTTGGGGAAGCATTTCCGGGTTTGCAAATTCCGTCGCAGGGCAAGCAACTCAATTTCCAGGTGCACATTGACCGCAAACCGGAAGGCGGTTTCGCCGTGCATTCCGAGGAGTCGGACAAGACGGGCATCAACCCGGCGACTCACGAAAAACTGGATCACGCGGCCGAGCAACTGCTCGGCCTCATTGACAAGCACTTTCCGCATCTCTCCGAACAGTTCGCCGCGCAAGTTGGCGGACGTGATCTGCAAGGCTTCACCACGGAGAATGCCACCGCCACGCTGAAGAAGCCATCATTCTCGAACTGGTCCCCCATCTTCCAGCCAACCTCATCAATGACGTCCGCTGGCCAACTCGAGGCGACGACGATCGAAGATGCAACCTTAAACAACTCGCTCGTGACAAACCTGCCCATTACTCCCGAGCCCGCCCGTTTGAACTCCATCGTTCGATTTCTCCTGACCTTACTGGTGATCGCAGCAGTCATGTATTTCTTCATGCATCGCCGATGACATCGGCATGCCCGTTGCGTTCGTGAGGCGGACTTGCGGCTCAGCCCGTGAATCATGAGAGATCGCAACATTCTGTGATAGCCTGAGCCCGCATTGGCGGACCTCGATATGCCGAACCCGGCTCCAGCCGCGCGTGTCCTGCGTTTTGGCATCTTCGAACTCGATACCCGCGCCGGCGAATTGCGCAAGCGGGGAGCGAAGCTGCGGCTGCAGGGACAACCCCTGCAGGTTCTTGAGATCCTGCTGCGGCGGGCCGGAGACGTAGTCACCCGCGAAGAACTTCGTGCCCAGCTCTGGACTTCTGACACTTTCGTCGATTTCGAGCACAGCCTGCACAATGCCATCGCGCGCCTGCGCGACACCCTGGGCGACTCCGCCACCGCCCCGCGTTATATCCAGACTCTTCCGCGCCGAGGCTACAAATTCCTCACGCCCGTCGAGAAACTGGGCGCCGATCCGAACTCGCCGCAGCCCCATGCGGGCGGGCCCGACCCGACGCACATTCGCGCCCTGGCGATCCTGCCCCTGGCGGATCTATCCGGCGATCCCGCGCAAAACTATTTCGCCGACGGCATGACCGAAGCCCTGATCACCAGCCTGGCCAAAATTGAAAAGCTGCGCGTCATCTCCCGCACTTCGGCCATGCAATACAAGGGAGCCCGCAAGTCCTTGCCTCGGATCGCGCGCGAACTGAACGTCGATGCCGTGCTGGAAGGATCGGTTCTTCGTTCGGGCGAGCGTATCCGGATTACCGCCCAGCTGATTCATGCCCCGAGCGACCAGCATTTGTGGGCAGAGAGTTACGAGCGCGACTTCCGCGACGTCCTGTCGCTGCAGGACGAGATTGCGCGCCAGGTCGCCGGCCAGGTGCGCATCATACTTACTCCCGAAGAACAGGCGCGTTTAGAAAGCGCTCGTCCGGTCGATCCGCAAGCTCACGAGCTTTTGCTGAAGGGACGCTATCACCGCGGCAAGCGCACCCAAGAGAGCGTAAAGAAGGCGCTCTCTTATTTCGACCGTGCCATCGCCAGCGACCCCGCGTGGGCCGAGGGGTATGTCGGGGTGGCGGATTGCTACAACATGCTTGGCTACTACTCCGCGCTCGCTCCGCACGAAGCCTATCCCAAGGCGCAAAGCGCAGCCCGAAAGGCTCTTGAACTGGATCCATCCCTGGCCGAGGCTTACACCGCACTGGGGGTCGTCCTGCGCGACTATGAATGGGATTGGCCCGGGGCCGAACAGCAGTTTCAGCGCGCCCTTGAGTTCAACCCCGGATGTGCCGAGGCTTACCACTGGCGGGGAACCCTTCTTGGCATGCAGCACCGCCATGCCGAAGCCCTGAAGGATAAAGAGAAGGCGCTGTCAATGGATCCGCTCTCGGTCATCTTCCGGACCGATGTTGGCCGCATGCACTACTTCGAGCGACGGTACGATCCGGCTCTCGAGCACTACCAGGCCGCGCTCGACATAGATCCACACTTTTTCTTTGTGCACATATTGCTGGCGCAGGCGTATCTGCAGAAGGGCATGTTCAAGCCGGCCCTGTCCGCTCTGAAAACAGCAGCGCGGCTCACCGATGACAGCACTTTTGCGCTCGCCCGGCTTGCGCAAGGCTATGCCATCGCCGGAGAGCAGGAGAAGGCGCGCTCTCTCCTGAAGCGGCTCGATGCGATGGCCGCACGAAAGTACGTTGCTCCTTTCGAGATCGCGTTGATTCATGTAGGCCTGCGGGATTACGACGAGGCCTTTGCCTGGTTGCAGAAAGCCTTCGACCAACGTTCCATTTGGCTGGGTTATCTCCAGGTGGAACCGCAACTCGATCCGGTGCGGAACGATCGGCGTTTTCATGAATTGGTCAAGCGCATGGGTTTCGCCTGAGCCGGATTGCCTATGGAGTGTTTCGTTCCGGACGGTATGTAGGAGCGACGGGGGTTCGTATCAGGGCACTCCTGGACCGCGGAAAAAGATTCCTTGCCATTTGTGTTTTGAAAGGGCACGACTTCAATCGTGCTGTAAGAGATGCAGAGTAGTGCGCCTTTACCCGCCGAGAACTATTAAGAGCCGACTTACCAGCTGTTCATCGGTTTCGATTGGATCGCAGGTGCCGGCGCCGTCTCGCCGTCAGCCCCTGAAAGCCTGGACCCTCGCGGGCGTGCCCATCGGCGCGATCTACTAGCGGCTTCGTTGGTGTAATGGGGATGTTACAACAGCAATCCTCATGTCCCGAGTCGGCTCCAAGCTGGCCACGCCCGTGAGGGCGTCTTACAGAAGTGAGCAATCTTGAACAGACGCACCATGGCTGCCAGTCCTAACGTTACACGGCGGAGGGTCGCCATGAGCTGTAAAGGATGCCATTCCGATAGGCAGAGCGTGTTCAATGGCGAAATTGCCATCCACTTCCGCGGACTCGAAGGTCTAGATAAACCCATCGTGTGGGTTTTTCAGGAGACCTTGGTCTGTTTGCATTGCGGCTTCACCGAGTTCACCGTTCCTGAAAGGGAGTTGCAAGTCCTTTCGCAAGGTTCTCCCGTGAAGGGTGCGGTGGTTTGGGCTGAGAGGACGACCCCAGCGTCAGAAGAAGTCAGGATAAAGTCTCGTTCAGTGGGAATGAACTGAGTGCTCTTGTCAATTTACGTTCCGCAAGTCCGCTACTAGCGAATGTCTCGCCCCGAAGAACGGCGTTCACAGCGGTTAGAAGCTCACTTCCCGCATCCGTCTTAGCTACGTAGCCCAGGGCCCCTAAGCGGAAAGCCTCTTGTACCATATCGGCAGAAGACTCCTGACTCACGAAGAGTATTTTGGACTCGGGGGAGAGCTTGCGGATTCGTCGAGCCGCTTCAATTCCATTCAGAGTTGGCATCCCGATATCCAACAGAATCAAGTCCGGTCGCAGTTCTTCTGCCTTTTGAACCGCTTCTAATCCGTCTGAGACCTCGCCGCCGATCTGCAATTCCGGCCTTTCCCCCAGCATCGAACAGACAAATCGCCGAAAGGGTTCGTAATCATCGACCACGAGAACGCGCATGGGTGACATGTCGGCCCCAAGTCCGTAATTGAGATTGCTCTCTTGGTGCGGGTGTGACTACTAGCACTTGTAGCAGACGAAACCTGGACAACCACCAAGTGGGCATGGTTGATGTAACCAGATGGGATGAGAAGGACAGCCGGATCGCGCTGGAAATCGGGACGCATTCGCCCTGGATCAGTCGCTTGCTCAGCGAGTTAGGGCATGCGGTGATCGTGGCGAAGGGGCGCAAGGTGCGGCTGATCGGGGAGAGCCGCAAGAAAGACGATCGGCTGGATGCGCAGACGCTGGGGCGGCTGGCCCGGATCGATCCTGAGTTGCTATATCCGGGGAAGCATCGCAGCGTACAGGCCCAAGCCGATCTCCTGATGATTGGGGCGCGTGCCGGCCTGGTGCGGGCGCGCACGGGGTTGGTCAACACGGCTCGCGGACTGGCGAAGTCTTACGGCGAAAGACTGCGCGGCTGCAACGTGCGCAACCTGAATCCGGAGAAAGCGGAGAGTTTGAGTCCAGAACTGCAAGCCGCACTGGAACCGCTGTTGAACGCAATCGAATCCCTGAGCGAGCGCATCGTGGAATCCAACGAGCGCATCGAGAACCTGGCGCGAGCGAGTTATCCGCAGGTGGCGTTGCTGAAGCAGATCAAGGGCGTGGGCACGCTGATCGCGCTGACGTTCTTGCTAACACTGGAAGATCCGCATCGTTTCCGCAAGAGCCGCGACGTGGGCTGCGATCTGGGGCTGCAGCCCGGACGCAGGAACTCGGGACAGAGTGAGCCGCAGATGCACATCAGCAAGGAAGGGGATCCGTATCTGCGCACGCTGCTGGTGCAAGGAGCGCAGCACATTTTGGGGCCATTCGGGGTGGACTGTGATCTCCGGCGCTGGGGCTTGAAGCTGGCCGAGCGTGGCGGCAAGAGCGGCAAGAAGCGAGCCATCATCGCCACGGCCAGAAAGCTGGCGGTGTTGCTGCATCATCTATGGGTGAGCGGAGAAGTATACGAACCGCTGCACAACAGCAGCCGAAGGACCCTGGCCGCGGCCGCCTAAAAACGAAACCGTCCCAGGAAGAGAAAAGACAAAAGCCCAAAGCCGAGTTCCGGTGACTGCGTTAATGGCCTGGCCCAGGTTCCACTCTCCGAGAGCAGAACCACAGGGCGCCAAACAGATAGCAGCACCGGCTGAAACGAGAACGCCCAACATGCACCGAGCGAAACCAATCGCTCCTCGAGAGTGCGAATGGAAGCATGGCGACAGCGGCGACTCGGCAGGAGAAAAAATCTTGTCTAATAAAAACTAAAATTCGACTTGACTACGACCGGCCTTCTCATGGAAGGCCATTACACTCATGGACCCGCAATTGCAGGCATGGTCCTCCCTGTATGCAAGGATCTCCGCTGGATGGATCCCGCAATTCGCCCCACTGCAGTTTTCATGTTGACTACTCGCTCAGTAGTAGTAGGTATCGGGCAAAGCCTGCTGGGGCAATTCACTAATCATGCGGCTATTTTCTTCCGTCGTTCGAGTTCCTCGGTTTCTGCAGGAACAGATGGACTTTCGTCGGCGAAACTTTTCCCCTGATGCACTTGCTCCGCATACCAGAGAGCGAGTTCAAGCCGACTCCTTACTCCTACTTTTAGGAAGATCTCGCGGACGTAGTTTTTGACGGCGGTATCGCTGGTTCCCAGGCTTTCAGCGATTTCGCGGTTCGTTAGACCCTGAGCTACAAGCTCTATGATGAGCTGCTGTCGGTCGGTCGGCCTTTGGAGTGGCACTTGTGCCATGAATAAACCCCAAGCTCGTCAACCGGTGAGGAATTTACACCTCGAATCGGCTGTAGTTCCGAGGCTCCGTAGCGTCTTCGTTTTGGGCAAAACAATCCCTCCCGAATGGGAGTTAATCCCATGAAGGGATCCTTCGGGAGGGACCATGCGTCACGACATTGCTTTCGTTTCAGGTTGCCAAAGAACGGCACACCGGGTCACCTAGCAATAATCACAGTCGTTGGAAGTGTCGCCTTCGTGCTTGGCGAGCAAAGAATTTCGCTGGGTGGCTCGGCCCGAAGTCGGGGGGACCGGCCCGGAGTATCAGCGTGCCCAAACGAGCACGCACCCCCTCAACAGGCCGGCGCAACGGACCGAGCCATCTGAAAAGCTATTTGGTTGGCGCGCCGATGTCGTTGCTCTGGAGCACCGATAGTGGACCGCTACTACCGGCATCGTTGGTGTAATGACGATGTTACGCCAGTAGTTCCGCACTCATCCTGAAGAGCCTTGCTAATACCATGAAGAACCTGTCAATGCTGACACTACCGGCGGCTCTTGGCAGGAGTTAAAGGAATATAATATGCGGCCTGCTCATCGGTTGCGCTGCGTGTTTTGCGGTCTGTTGCTACTGTCGTTGGGGTGCGCGTCTGGTGGCAACAGTAGAAAGAAGTCTTCGGCAAAGATCGCCAAGAACGTCACGTCGTCCGCACCGGAGCTGAGTTCACGGAATCAGTCACTGTTGGCTCTTTACTCAGCGGAGATAGAAACCGCCGCTGACAAAATCATTTCGGAGTCGCACTCGCGAGCCGTCCGGAGACAAGCTCTGGAGTGGAAAGCCGAGGCGATTCCCGTCATGCAGACGTCATTGCTGAACACCGACCCGATTGCCGCCGTCCTCGATACATGGGCGTTCATTTTTCAAATGAGCACGTATATGGAACGGGCCGCCTTGAAACAGGCTCTGGGAGAATTCCACGCTGTTGTCGCGGAGACGGTGAAGAACATGGACGCCGAGATGGAGCGCACTGTTCGGTCAGGTTCGCCCACAGCCGATGTCGCCGATTTGCGTCAAAGGGTTTCTACCTGGGCTGACGCTCATCCCATTCAAGCCAGCCTCGTTGGCCGTCAGTCGCTTGATCCAGACCTGATCAGCAAGGTTGAACAATCTGACTTGGGAGCGATGGCCTCGATCAAGGCATTAGGGGAGAGTGTAGGTGACCTTACGGCCCGTTTGGATTCGTACAACGCTTACATTCCCAAGCAAGCACGCTGGCAGGCAGAACTCTTGCTCAGCGACGTAACCAGCGATCCGCAGGTTAGCACCGCGCTGTCCAATTTCGTGGTGCTGTCAAACACCGCAGCGAAGGCATCGAGCAACATGGACCGCATGCCCGAGTTCGTGGGTCAGGCACGCGAAGCGGTGAGGGCAGATGTTGAAGGTCAGCGTTTGTCCGCGCAGGCGTTTCTTAACGAGCAACGCCTGCGGACCGTGGATGCCCTGCAGCAACAGAGGCTTGCCACCATCGCTGCCTTTCGTAGCGAACGGCTCGCCGCAACTGCGGACATGCGTGCGGAACGACAAGTGGTGCTGGCTGCTCTTCATAATGATGAAGTAGCAGCCATAAGCGATTTCAAGGCAATGAGCGATAAGGCGATTCGAGATTTGGACGCCAGAGGACGGGGTCTGATCGATCACTTTTTCATACGCGCTCTCGAGCTGATGTTGCTTGCGTTTGTATTGTGCTCTCTTGTCGCCTGGATGCTGCTACGAAGGTTTCCTGCAAAAGCATCAGAGCGCGGCGCGAAGTTATTGGACCGCGCCGCCTGAGTGTGCGAGTTCGTGTCCCATCGTAGTTGTTGAAACCAGATGGGATGAGAAGGCCGGTCTCCGGACGGGATGCGGAGTACGTTCCCAAGTTATCGACGTGCTCGAAGCACAGATAAAAAGGAGACCGGCAATGAAGAAGGTTAGCACCGTAGCGGCAAAGCCGAGCAAGAAAATCTCGCAGCAGAACTTAACCGTGGGATTGGATCTGGGAGATCGCAACAGCTGGTACTGCGTGCTGGACGAATCCGGCCAGATACAACTGGAGCAGCGCGTGCGCACCAATGCGAAAGCGTTACAGGAAGTCTTTGGCGCCATGCCGCACAGCCGGATCGCGCTGGAAATCGGGACGCATTCGCCCTGGATCAGTCGCTTGCTCAGCGAGTTAGGGCATGCGGTGATCGTGGCGAAGGGGCGCAAGGTGCGGCTGATCGGGGAGAGCCGCAAGGAAGACGATCGGCTGGATACGCAGACGCTGGGGCGGCTGGCCCGGATCGATCCTGAGTTGCTATATCCGGGGAAGCATCGCAGCGTACAGGCCCAAGCCGATCTCCTGATGATTCGGGCGCGTGCCGGCCTGGTGCGGGCGCGCACGGGGTTGGTCAACACGGCTCGCGGACTGGCGAAGTCTTACGGCGAAAGACTGCGCGGCTGCAACGTGCGCAACCTGAATCCGGAGAAAGCGGAGAGTTTGAGTCCAGAACTGCAAGCCGCACTGGAACCGCTGTTGAACGCAATCGAATCCCTGAGCGAGGCATCGTGGAATCCAACGAGCGCATCGAGAACCTGGCGCGAGCGAGTTATCCGCAGGTGGCGTTGCTGAAGCAGATCAAGGGCGTGGGCACGCTGATCGCGCTGACGTTCTTGCTAACACTGGAAGATCCGCATCGTTTCCGCAAGAGCCGCGACGTGGGCTGCGATCTGGGGCTGCAGCCCGGACGCAGGAACTCGGGACAGAGTGAGCCGCAGATGCACATCAGCAAGGAAGGGGATCCGTATCTGCGCACGCTGCTGGTGCAAGGAGCGCAGCACATTTTGGGGCCATTCGGGGTGGACTGTGATCTCCGGCGCTGGGGCTTGAAGCTGGCCGAGCGTGGTGGAAGGAGCGGAAAGAAGCGAGCCATCATCGCCACGGCCAGAAAGCTGGCGGTGTTGCTGCATCATCTATGGGTGAGCGGAGAAGTATACGAACCGCTGCACAACAGCAGCCGAAGGACCCTGGCCGCGGCCGCCTAAAAACGAAACCGTCCCAGGAAGAGAAAAGACAAAAGCCCAAAGCCGAGTTCCGGTGACTGCGTTAATGGCCTGGCCCAGGTTCCACTCTCCGAGAGCAGAACCACAGGGCGCCAAACAGATAGCAGCACCGGCTGAAACGAGAACGCCCAACATGCACCGAGCGAAACCAATCGCTCCTCGAGAGTGCGAATGGAAGCATGGCGACAGCGGCGACTCGGCAGGAGAAAAAATCTTGTCTAATAAAAACTAAAATTCGACTTGACTACGACCGGCCTTCTCATGGAAGGCCATTACACCAAAAGTCCGAATCTGCCGTAAGTTCATGAGTCTGTCCGGGAGCAGAAACGGAGATTGTTGAACGAGCACCTGTTCCGGCGTGACGCAAAACCAAATTACGCAGAATTGCTTCAACCGACGGCGGCATCCTGACGGATCGGCACTGCTTATGCAGCGTTTTGTTTCCCCGGTTTCTTGGGTGCCTCAGGTTGTTTTTCCGCTTTCCCAGACTTCTGCTCGACTTCGTGAGGCTGGGCACTCTCCGGTTTTGGAATAACTTCGCGGGTCGTTTCTTGTGGGCTGTCCTTGGATTGGAGTGTCTTCTGGGGTTGGGCCGCGGCGGTTTGCTCTACTCCTGAATCCTTAGGCGAATCGCCGGGTTGGGAGATTGCACCCTTGGTTGGGGAGTCTGACTGTGCAGAATCGGTCTTTTCCCCCACTCCCGCCTCGACCGAAGAATCCTTCGTGGCGGCTTCCTGAACAGGCTCAGCGCCGACCTCATCTTTTGACGAGCCGGAAGCCCGGCCTTCTTCTTTAGCGGGCTCCGCATGCTTTAGGGATGGCTCGACCTTGCGACTGGACGTTTCCATGTCCTTCATCGCCGAGTGAAGCAGGCTCGTCATCCTCAGGCGAGCGGCTCGCCAACGAACATTGCTTGCGTTCGCGGCCTGTTCCATGAACGGCGCGAGTTGTTCGTCGGTTGCGTAATTCTCCTCTTTGAGAAACTGCAGAATGCCCGCACACCGCGTCTCCAGAGTCTCCATCGCATAGAGCAGCTCGTCGAGAAGCTGTTCTGCCGCGGTGCCGTCCATAACGTTCCCCCTTAGTTCAACCCTTGGATGCAGGAAGAGGGAAGTATGGCGGAGGAGAAAATCAAAGTTTGTCGGTCAAGATGTCCCCGGCGTTCGCAATTCCAGATTACGGGGTTTCCCATGTCTGGCGATTTTCGAGACGTGGGGCCTCTGTAAGATTCGAAGCCTGTTCCGTTTTGTGCATTTCATCAAATGTGAGATTCTGTCGCGTCGTGCGCAATCGACACGGCTGGTCTGGAGGGGCTGATGAATCGAAACTTGTTTTGCCGCGCTTTGATTCTTGCCTGCACGATGTGTGGCGCCGCGCACGCTCAGAAGGGACCGAAGGAAGACAACAACGAGGCAAAGATTGCACGTGCGCTCGCGGCCGGGCCGGCCGAAATTTCGAAAGCCGCCCGCATCGTCGATCAGGATGAGCACGGCACCGAGACCGTGTTGCGCGAAGGGACCAACGGGTTCACATGTTTCCCTGGGCATCCCGGAGTGGTGGGCGACGACCCGCAATGTGCGAACGCGGCCGCGCTGCGCTGGCAACGCGACTTCCTTGCGCTCAAGCCAAAACCTACCAACAGCGAGCCAGGAATCGTCTATATGTTTTCCGGCGGCACCGACTGGAGCGCCAGCGATCCCAACGCGACCTCCGGCAATCCCATCAAGGAACCGCCGCACTGGATGATCCTCTGGCCGTTCGACGCGAAGACCACCGGACTGGCGAGCGAGCCGAAGCAATCCGGAGCCTGGATCATGTACGCCGGCACACCCTGGTCGCACCTGATGATCAACCAGCGGCCTTGATCAATGAGCGGGGCACCCTGGCTTCGAGGGGGTTCTGAAATCGACGTTTTCATCAATCACTTACAAATAGTATCAATAAGTTATAGTTAATCTCATACGCTTACATGGATTGGGGTGGGCCAAAACAGGGTTCTGGTAGCGCACGGGATGCCGATTCCATGCGTTCCTGGGCCTGTGGTTGCATTGTTGGAGGCTGGGAAGACCCAGAGGTCATCGGGCGTGCTACGGCGAGCCTATAAGTGATCCGGAAGTGTAGTTAGCTTTAAGTAATAGAAGGATACTTTGGGCCCAGTGTCTTCTGTAAGCGCTTCGTGCAGGCTGAAAGCATCAACCACAAAGTGGGAGCCGGTAAGCTTTATCGCTTCAAAATCGGGTTGTAGCCATCGCTAACCAGCTTGGCCCTGGTCGCTTCCGCTTCCTTGAGATCGCCGAAGGGACCTACTTGCACATGAAAGAGCTTGTCGCCGCCTGAGGTGCTGGCGGTGAATGCCGCGTACTGTTTTTTCTTAAGCGCCTCTACCAAAGCCTGAGCGTCATCTGGTTTGCTGACGGCGGCCACCTGGACGAAGTAGCCCGGACCGGAGGTTGCGGTCATGGGATCGGGTGGGCCTGACTTGGAGGCATCGTTGTCGGCTTGTGGTTTTGCGCTGCCGGATTTCGCAGAGTCAGCTTTGGCCGTGTCTTTAGCAGCATCCGCGGGAGCGGTGCCCGTGTCCTTGTTCTCCACCGCCTTGTAGAAGGTCATATCGCCGGAGTTCTGGTTCTGCGCACCGCCTGACTTCATGGCCGAGGGGTGCAACGCCGGTCCATTCGAGGATTGCAGTTGGTCGCCCGACGCCAAAGGACGGACTGAGCCGCGGCCGAGCGAGAAGCCGAGACCGAAGAAAAGGCCGCACAGCGCGACCAAGCCGAAGAACAGCGTCAGCATCTTGCCGGTGCCGAGCGTAATTTCCGTGTCCTGAGAACCCATGCTTGTCTCCCGACGGTGTTAGCCCGTCACGAACCGAAAAGTTGCGCTTATCCGGCTTTTGCCGGAGTCGTGTCTGTGCCGCCGCCCAGCATTTTCTGTAGGCCCGAGAAGAAATCGACTGGCACGGGGAAGATCACCGTAGTGTTTTTCTCGACGCCGATTTCGGTCAAGGTCTGCAGGTAACGCAACTGCACGCTGACCGGTTCGGTGGCGAGCAGCTTGGCGGCATCGACCAGGCGTTGCGCGGCCGAAAACTCGCCTTCGGCGTGAATAATCTTGGAACGCTTTTCGCGCTCGGCTTCGGCCTGCTTCGCCATGGCGCGCAGCATCGATTCCGGCATGTCGACCTGCTTGACTTCGACGTTGGTGACTTTCACGCCCCAGGGCGAAGTGTGCGTGTCGAGTATGCTCTGCAGGCGCAGGTTGATCTTTTCGCGGTGGGAGAGCAATTCGTCGAGTTCCTGCTCGCCCAGTACCGAACGCAGCGTGGTCTGCGCGAATTGCGAGGTCTGGTAGACGTAGTTCGATACTTCGACCACGGCCTTGTTCGGGTCGATCACGCGCAGGAAGATCACCGCGTTGACTTTGAGGGTCACGTTGTCACGGGTGATGATGTCCTGAGGAGGAACTTCCAGAGCTTCCTGGCGCAGGGAGACGCGGACGATCCGGTCGATGGGAGTGAAGACCAGAATCACGCCCGGCCCCTTCGCCTGAGAGAGCAGATGGCCGAGGCGAAAGATCACGCCCCGTTCATATTCGGCAAGAATTTTGATGGAACTGAGAATGTAGATGACGAAGATGATGACGGCAATGCCACCTAAAGAAAGCATAGCTGCGCCTCCCGGCGCTATGGTTGTAAACGGTGTCTGAAGCGGATTGTACCGCAATTACTGGAGAACCCTGCGATCTAGCTGCGGGCTCAGGTGTTGTATGGATAGGTGCGGGCTGCATTACGGAACCGTACTTGCAACGGGAGTCTGAGTTGGGACGGCGAGCGGGGTGACTTCTAGTTGCAGGCCATTCACCCGGTGCACAACGACCTTCGACCCGATAGGCACGGGTGCTGAGGAAATCGCGTTCCAGATCTCGCCGTGCACGAACACCTTGCCCTCGGGAACAAGCGGGCTCTGGGCGACGCCGATCTCTCCGACCATGCCCTGCATTCCGGTGACGACTTTGTTGCGGCGGGCGCGCAGAGCAATTGTCATCAGGAACGCCGTAATGATTCCCAGCGGAACGCTGACAGTCAGCGCCGTAAGCAGTCGCACCCGCATTTCGGGAATGGGAGCGTCGACCAGCAACAGTCCACCCAGCGTGAGCAGAACGATGCCGCCGGTGGTGAGCACGCCGTGGCTGGCAAACTTGGCCTCAAGCGCGAACAGGCCGAACGCGACTGCAATCAAGGCGAGGGCAGCAAAGCGGACGGGTAGAAGATTCAGCGCAAACGCAGCCAGCAGGATGAAGATCACGCCCACGGTTCCGGGCACGACGGCGCCGGGATGGTTGAACTCCACATAAAGCGAAAGCAGGCCCACTGCCAGGAGAATAAAGGCGACATTCGGATCCATCAGGTGGTCGAGGATCTTCTGCTTCAAGGTCATCTCGAAAGGTTGAACGCGCTGGCCAACCAGATTCAGGGTGACCGTCTTGCCGTCGAAACGCTTGATCGGTTTGGTCGCGATCTGTCGGAACAGATCGTCTTCACTTGAGGCGACGTAGTCGATGAGCTTTTGTGAGAGGGCTTCCTGCTCGGCGAAGGACTTCGATTGGCGGACGGCGCTTTCGGCTACGTCGACATTGCGCCCACGCCGGGTGGCGACCGAGCGCATGAAAGCCGCGAGGTCGTTCTCGATTTTCTGCTTCATCACCTCGTCCATCTTCGCGCCGCCCAAGGTGACGGGATGGGCCGCGCCGGTATTGGTTCCCGGTGCCATGGCGGCGATGTCGGCGGATTCCAGAATGAAGAATCCCGCTGAGGCAGCGCGCGATCCGCTGGGCGTGACATAGACGATGACGGGAACCGGAGAGTCGACAATCTTCTCGATGATCTCGCGGGTGGAATCGACCAGCCCGCCCGGTGTGTTGATTTCAATCAGCAGCGCCTGCGCGCCCGTAGCTTTCGCTTGCGCGAGAGCGCGACCGATGAACTCGTCGGTAATCGGCTGGATGGTGTCGTTGACGATGATCTTGAGGACGTCTGCGGAAGCAGGCGTCGTCAGCCCCAGAAGTCCGAACAGCGCGTAGAGGACAATCGCTCGCAAAGACAGCTTCATCAGTTGGGCAGCGGCGGCGCTTTCTGCGCCAGCTGGGCTGCGACCGCGCGTTTCAGGGTCTGGGCCGAGGAGTTGGTAGGTTCCAGCTTCAATGCCCGGTCGACGCTGCGCGCGGCTGCGTCGGCTTTATTGTCTCGCAAATCCAGCCGCGCGAGTAGCAGCAAAGGATCTACGAAAATCCTGATCCCCAATGCCGTTTCTGCCTCCGCGCGGGCGCCGGTGAAGTCGTTGTCGGCTTCCAGCGTACGCGCCAGACCGGCATGCGCTTCGGCGTTGCCGGAATCGAGTGCCACGGCCTCCCGGAACTGCTTTTGGGCCTCGGCAACGAAACCCTTGGACAGCAATTCCTGACCGCGGCCCACGTGAAACAATGCATGCGTCGCCGGATCGGTCTTGGCCAGCCGTTCTTCCGCTGCGGATTGCATCCCGACCGCCAGTTGGCGAAAAGAATTCTCGTCGTAGTTTGTCTTGATGCGTTCCTGCGGCGTCTGGCCGGAACGCGAACTGCCGGGCAGAGAGTCGAGAAAGGCGCGGGCCTCCGTGTCGGTAGGGCTGAGAGATAAGCATTCCTTGAGTTGCCGCTCGGCTTCCGTCCGATCGCCGGTTTGTGCAAGAACTAACGCGAGGTTGAAGCGGTAGTCGGCATCGTTCGAGTCGTCCTGCACGGCTTTCTGAAAGTTCTCCGCCGCCTCTTTCTGGTTACCTAGTCGGCTCGCGACGACGCCCAGATTGCTGTAGACCTGCGGCAGAGGTAAACGCAGGGCAACGAAGTTAAACGCGCTTTGCGCCCGTGAGAAGTCCCCGATGTTGTAGGCAGACACACCCAGATAGAAGTTTGCTTCGCCGGCGCCCGCGTCCGTCGGGGAAACGTGGCTCAGGGCAGCGATCGCGGGATCGTACTGGCGATCCTCGAAGTAGGTCTTACCCAGATAAAGCCATGCTTCGTTGTACGAAGGGTTCAGCCGCACCGCTTCGCGGAGGTGAGAGATCTTTTCCGCATTGCTGCCAGCGATGATGCCGCGAATGTAGTTTTCAAAAGCATCGAGTCGTATGGCGGGAGTGATGCTGGTAAACGTTTGGCGATCTACTGTTGTGCCAGGTTCAAGGGAATGGAGCACATCCCAGGCCAGCGCGGTCTGCACGTCGATAAGGTTGACTAGCGCGCCCGACTCGCTGGCCTCGGCCGAAAGCTTGCGGTGCTGCATGTCGAGAAGCTGCGCTGTGACGGTGAACAAGCGCCCATCGAAGCGGTAGCGGCCGAGGAGGACGTAATCGACGTCCATTTCCTCGACCAGTCGATAGATGCTGGCGCGTGTCGGTTGAACCTCGGCAGGAATACCCGCGCGATCGTAGGCCCGCAATCGGTCCTCCCGGGTCAAGGAAAAGATGGTGTCCGATGCAAGGCGCTGGCTCAGGAATGCCGGGAAGGCTTCGCTGATCCATTGCAGGCCGGGAGCGCCCGAGGCATTCTCAAACGGCATGACGATAATCGTTTCTGTGGAGCGCGCCTGACTCTGAGCGAGCGCGCAAGAGGCAGTTCCGGCCAGAAGCGCGGAACAGTAGATGAGAAGACGAAGGGTCCGCACGACAGTTCAATTATATCGGTAGGGGCAAATTGCCTGCGAAAGGGCTCTGCTTGCCTCTCAAAGACTATTTCCCAGCGTTCTGCGCAGCGGATCCACTTCCTTGGCATTCATTGTTAGCGGCAAGGTCGCACGAAATCATTGCGGCTCCTCCGATTTCACCGGACGTGAGTTGCACTTTGTGGCCACGATGTTCCAACTCCTTCACAGTTCCTTCAGGGACATCACGATTCACTTCCAGGCTGCCCAATTTCGGACCCTCCGGACCAAACGAGCTGATATGGTGCGCGGTCGCAAATCGAGGAGTTGCCACAGCCGTGGACGCATGCATGCCAAATTCTATGGAATCGAGGATGAGCTGCAGGCCAGCTTGATCCTGCAGATCCCCTCCTGCAACGCTGATGGCAACGACCGGCTTTCCCGACTTCAGCACCAGGGCCGGACTCAAGGTAATTCGTGGCCGCTTGCCTGGGGCAATACAGTTGGGGTGTCCAGGCCAAGTATTGAGACTGATCAACCGGCTGCCATGAATGATGCCTGTATTCCCCGCTGGACCAGCCGTGCTGCCCAATCCGCTGGGCGTAGCGGCCACCATATTTCCCCACCGGTCCACCACGGTGAGCGTAGTGGTTCCCCCCTGGGTTGGGAAGGATCGCAATCCTTTCTTGACCGATTTCATCTGATACGGATCGCCGGGACGAAGTTCGAGAGAAGCTCTCAGCGGATCAATCAGCGGCCGCCGGATTTTCGCGTACTCCTCAGAAAGCAGTTCCTTCATCGGTACGTCTACAAACCGCGGATCGGCATAGTACTCATCGCGATCCGCCATGGCCAGCTTCATCACTTCGGTAACGGTGTGGATGTAGTCCGGCGAGAGCAGTCCCATTTTCTTGAGGTCAAATCCTTCCAGCAGGCGGAGCCCTTCTAACAGGTAAGGGCCCTGCGTCCAGGGTCCGCACTTCAACACTTGATAGCCTCGGTAGTCCACGGAAACCGGGTCTTCAATATAGGTCTGGTGGGCCGCCAGATCTTTTTTTCGTAGAAATCCTCCCTGGGATATGTACCAGGCTTCCAATTCGTCGGCGATATCGCCACGATAAAAACGGTCAGCCACCGCTTGCAGCCTTTGCTCGCGGTTTCCCTTTGTTTTTTGCTCCGCTTCGACCAGTTTGCGCAGAGTACGGGCTAAATCCGCCTGCCAGTTTCGGCCCGTCTCAATTCTGCTTCCGTCCGAGGTATCGATGTACCAGGTTGGTCCTCCAGCATCGAGCAGCGCCAAAGTTGGTTTGACGGCTTCTTCAAACGAAATCGTCCCATACTGCTTGAGCAACGTGACACAAAGATCCACGACTGCCGGCACGGCTGCGGTCCGGATGTCGCTGGCAGGCATTCCGTTCTTGAGGTACCAAGCAATCGCTTGCGGATCAAGCGGAGCAGCTCCTTGCGCCCAAAGGGCGTGGGCTTTTTGCTGATGGACATCGAAGAAGAGTACCGAGGCTTCTCCGCCCATGGTGAAAGCGCCAATTTTGGTTACGCTCAAGGCGAGAAGGGCTGCCGTCGCTGCATCGGCGGCGTTCCCCCCTTTTTCGAGCACTTGCGTCCCAATATCGGCAGCCCTCTTCTCTCCGGCGACGACGATCCCATTCTTTCCTGAAGCGACCGAGGCCGAGCGCGCCGCCTGCAAATGACTGGTTCCAGAAAGGAGCAGTCCTGTTGCCAGCAATAGAGTCGTTGCGGCCTTCCGCAAGTCAATCCACAAAGAAAGACGCATGCCAGTCTCCTTGATTGGGGATATCGTCGGTGCGATTGATGATGGCATTTCCTATCGACAATGCAATCTTTTTCGGAGTGTTCCTGCTGTGGTGATTGGCGGCTTACGCTGCAAACGAACCTCCGGAGCACAGCGTCGCAACTTGTCTTCACCCGGCGCGGGCGGTAGGGAACTGGTCCTCGGCGGTTTTGGTTGTCTCCGACTCAGGGCGCGTTCCTGACCAGCCGGGCAGCGTGGTAGCCCCTGTGATCAGGCGGGCGCTGCGCTCGTAAGTCACGTACGACCAGAACCATTGGAAGAAGACCAGCAGGCGATTGCGGAAACCGATCAGAAAGTAAATGTGGATGAACAACCACGACAACCATGCGATGAATCCGGAGACATGAATCTTCTTGCCGAACACGCCCACTGCGGCATTGCGGCCGATGGTCGCCAGAGTACCCTTGTCCCAGTAGTGGAAGGGCTTTCGGGCTTCGTGGGCGAGATCGCGGCGAATCATCCTGGCGACATACTTGCCTTCCTGAATGGCAACGGGTGCGAGTCCGGGAAGTTGCTGACCATCCTCGTCCTTGAGCGAAGCCAGATCCCCGATGACGAAAACTTCCGGGTGGCCGGGAATGCTGAGATCGGGTTGGACCAGCACGCGTCCTGCGCGATCGCAAGTTGCACCGAACTTTTTGCCCAAGGGCGAGGCCGCGACGCCGGCAGCCCACAAGATCACGGCCGCGACGATTTGTGTGTCTCCGCAATAGACGACGCCCGCCTCGATTCGGGTCACCATCGCATTGGTGCGAACTTCCACGCCCAGTTGGCGGAGTTGCTCTTCGGCACTGCGCGATAAGTCGTCGGGATAGGCGGGCAGCACGCGGGGACCGCCTTCGAGCAGGATGATGCGGGCGCGTGCCGGATCGATGGAATGAAACTCGTGCGAGAGTACGTGACGAGAAATCTCGGCCAGCGTGCCGGCAAGTTCGACCCCAGTGGGGCCTGCGCCCACTACGACGAAATTCAGCGGCTCGTCCGACGCGCCGGATAGAGCCTGCCGCTCAGCGAGTTCGAAACTCAGCAGCACGCGTCGGCGAATCTCCAGTGCATCCTCGATCGTCTTCAGGCCCGGAGCGTAGGGCTCCCAGTCGTCATGGCCGAAGTAGGCATGGGTGGCTCCGGCCGCAACGACCAGGTAGTCATAGGGAAGTTCCTGCTCGCTGGTTTTGACGATGCGACGGTCAAGGTCAAAGCCTTCCACTTCTTCGAGGAGAGTGACGACGTTGGAATCGCCGCGGAAAACGCCGCGTACGGGCGCCGCGATCTCGCCCGGGGAAAGTCCCCCGGTCGCCACCTGGTAAAGCAATGGTTGAAAGAGGTGATGGTTTTTGCGGTCAACAATGGTGACTGCGATCGGCGTCGACGCGAGCGAGAGTGCAACATTCAAGCCGCCGAAGCCGGCGCCGACAACTACGACTCGGGTTGTGGTCTTGCTGGGCATAAACACCTACTTATAAGATTGCCGCCATGCCCCCGGGGTCGAAAAGTTTTACATCAAACATTGCCACGGCGCCAGTGGCGGATGGCGCCCATTCCGCTGGCGACGCCGCGGGGCTGGCTCCCCGAAAAACGATAATTTGGGGAGAGATCCTTCTCGTCTTTCTGCTGCTCGAACTTGAATTCTGGACTCCGCGAAGCCTGGCGCACACGTTGCTTATTGTTGCACTAGTCGCCAGCGTGGTGTGGTTTGGTTTTCGAGGACGCAGTCTCGCGGAACTAGGGTTGGTCTGGCCTTCGCGTAGAGGCACCCTGCTAATTCTCGCGATCGGCGGTGTCGTATCGGTAGCAATTCCGCTGCTCGTGATGGCGATGGGGCATCCGGTACCGGCAAATCCGGACTGGCCGAAATTCAGGAATTTGTGGCCCTACGTGATCTGGGCGGTAGGACAGCAGTTCCTGTTGCAGTCGTACTTCTACCTGCGATTTGAATCGCTGCTGGGTGCGCGGGTGGCGGTTCTCGTGAGTTCGGTGTTGTTCGCCCTGCTGCACCTGCCGAATATGCCCTTGACCGGGCTGACCCTTCTCGGCGGATTGTTCTTCACGGAGATGTTTCGGACTTTCCGCAGCCTGTATCCGCTGGCAGTCGCGCACGCGCTCATGGGGATCGCGATCGCGTACAGCTTTCCTGACAGCCTGATGCACCACATGCGGGTGGGATTGTCTTACTGGCAGTTCAGCTGAGGCTTCTCGTGCAGGCCATTCAGTCGGGCCGAAACTGGCCGTGAGTGCAGCGGCTTCGCCCGCTGATAAGTGTCATCCAAATACCCCCACGGCTATAAGTCGACCTGCGGGCGCTCGGCACCGGGCCAGGTGTTGAGTGCCCAGCGCAACGATGAGCTGCGACGCGATTACTATCACCACCGTTGGTTAAATTGATTCCATGACAATGTCGGCTCCGTAGACCCGAGTAAACTTTGGTGGTGCTAGCCAACCAAAAGGCCCGGGAGAAAGGAGCCGAACAATGATCATTATAGGAGCAGACTACCATCCGGGCTTTCAACAAATCGCATATGTAGATACCGAAACCGGGGAACTGCAAGAGCGGCGACTGGAGCACCGGGAGGTAGCGGAGAAGTTCTACCGTGAGCTGGCGGCCCAGGGAAAGAGGGTGCGCGTGGGGATGGAAGCCAGTGGGCATGCGCGCTGGTTCGAGCGACTGCTGGCAGAACTGAGCATCGAGTTGTGGATCGGGGACGCCGCCGAGATTCGCAGGAAGCGCGAACGCAAGCAGAAGACGGACCGCCAGGATGCACAACACATTCTGCGCTTGCTACTGAAGGATGACTTTCCACGGATCTGGGTACCAAGTTGGGAGAATCGCGATTTGCGGCAACTGTTGTGGCACCGGCACCGCATGGTGCAGGCGCGCACGCGGATGATGAACCAGTTGCAAGCGGTGGCCCTGAACGAAGGTCTCCACTGCAAGAAGAAACTGTTTCGGGAAGCGGGACGAAAACAGTTGGAGGCATTTCGGCTAGCTCCGTGGGCGAGCCGGCGACGGCAGGATCTGCTGGAGTTGCTGGATCGACTGAACCCGACGATCGCGGAGTTGACGCAGGCGATCGAGCAAGAAGTGGAGAAGTGTCCGGAGGCCCAATGCTTGATGACCCATCCCGGAGTAGGGCCGCTGACGGCACTGGCGTTCGTGCTGATCATCGAGAGCGCGGATCGGTTTCAGTGTGGCAAGCAGATCGCGAGCTATCTGGGACTGGTGCCGCTGGAAGACTCGAGCGGGAATCGGCGACGACTCGGCCACATCACGAAACAAGGGAACTCTCTATTACGTTTCCTGCTGGTGGAAGCGGCGCAAGTAACGGTGCGCAGCCTTCCGGAATGGCGCAGTAAGTATGTCCACCTGACCATGCGGCGCGGACGGAAAATCGCCAAAGTGGCTATGGCGCGAAAACTGGCGGTACGCCTTTACTGGATGATGCGCAAGGGATGGGATTACGAGCAGTTGAAAAAGTTCGGTTCGTACGCGGGACAACCCGGAAATCGCCATGGTGTGAAGTCAAACACCGAGTAATTGATTGGGTATCCCGCTCCCTCTTGGCGGGGGAGTTCGAAGTAGTAATCATGATCGAAGTTGTGGATCGAAGAGATGCATGGGTCGGACCGAGTTCCTGACCTGAAACGGATTACGAGCGAGCCTTAGGTTGGTATGGCACAGCTTCAACTAGAGCGAAATGGCGCGCTCTTCGGAGTGCACGGGCTAGTACGCTCAAAAAGTTCTTGACGGGAACGACATTGTCAGAGAGGCGATTTTTCATCAACTAAGATTAGGTTCCTCAGTTCCGGGTTGCCGACGATTCGCCCAGAATCTCGTCTTTCGTTTTCCAACCACCCTG
Source organism: uncultured Acidobacteriota bacterium (assembly GCA_963765755.1). Taxonomy (GTDB): domain Bacteria; phylum Acidobacteriota; class Terriglobia; order Terriglobales; family Acidobacteriaceae; genus Gp1-AA133. The sequence continues at coordinate 228,256 of CAVXXV010000004.1, forward strand.
CGGGCCGCCCTTCGCTTTGCCCGCGCCGGGGCGGAGCATAAGCCTGCCCCTGGCGAGGCAGTGTCTGTCAAGCCGCGTGGGATAATGACAGTCTACTTGGTGATTCAAGGGTGCCATTTCTTAGTCCTAGGGAGCTATTTCGTTCAGCACACACCACTGTTAGCCTGCAAAAACAAGGCGTCTCCAAAAAATCGATGGCTCTCTGGATCGCTCCCGTGGTCTACTTGCACCGCTGCGCCAATGCACATGACTGATGACAAAGCTTGAACGAATACGCATCGTAATTGCTGACGATTTTCCAGAGATGCTCGATACCGTGGAGCAGCGTCTCGCGACCGACTACGAAATTGTGGGCAAAGTGCCCGACGGACTCGCGCTTGTTGAGTGCACATGTCGATTGCAGCCGGACCTGTTAGTGATCGACATCTCTATGCCAAAGATGAACGGGATTGATGCCCTGCGCCAGCTTCGGAGCCGGGGAGTTCAAACTCCCGCCATTATTCTCACGAATCATGACGACGAAGATGTTGCAAAAGAAGCGCTCTCACTGAATGCACAAGGATTTGTCCTCAAATCCCGGATGGGAAGCGACTTGAGCGTAGCCGTTGTCGAGGTACTTGCCGGAAGAATATTCATTTCCGAAACGCTCCGCAGGAAATTGCTAAAGAAAGACGACCAGGCGAACCCCCAAGGCGGGACAAGACTCGGCCCCCATGCAATGGAGATTGCCTTAGATCAATCTGGGCTGCTCATCGCGAGGGCCGAAACGATCAACTGGCAGTCTCAAAGAGTGCCCGGTTGCTGGATTAAGCATTTGTCGGTCGAGGAGCAAGGGAAAATAGCAACGTCGCTGGTTCGCATGGATCCTGGTACTCATTTCCCGGCACACCGGCATGGAGGGCTTGAGGAGGTGTTCCTGTTGGAGGGTGACCTTGTGATCGAAGGTCAGAAAATGAAGCCAGGTGACTATTGCCGCGCGGAAACAGGCACCATCCACTCCGAAAGCTACACGGAATCGGGTTGTCTCTTTTTTTTGAAGGCTTCGCAGCTGGATGAAATCTTTGAATAGTTTTCGATGGGTGCTCTGCAAATAATGGAACATGTCAGAACCGGGCGTTACTTAGAAATGCGGGGCAGCTTCCTTGCCAACAATCGCATCTCGCGCAGCCAGCCGTATCTTGATTCCCGTGCGACATTACTTGTGGTGTGCCTAACAGCGGCATTGTCGTACCTCGTCCCCAAACTGGCAGCGCTGCTGATTTCGAATCCCAAAACAGTGTGGCCGCTTTGGCCAGGATGCGCGATCCTGGTAACAGGGCTGTTGTTGGTCCGGGTCAGTGTCTGGCCGTTGCTTATTCCTGCATCCTTTTTGGGGTTTGCTCTCGCTGACCTGCAGGCAGGCGTGCCGCTGAGTTCGATTGCCTGGTTCATTCCGGGCAACACCGTCGAAGTGCTCATTGCAGCAATTGGTCTTAGATATTGCTTCGGTGGTTTGCCTAGGCTCAACAGCGTAAGGGCCTTGGCCAAGTATTCGTTCTTTGCAATCGTCCTTGCGCCATTCACGGGAGCATTTCTGAGCGCGCATGGCATTGGCCGCGACTATTGGACGAACTGGAGGATTGTTTTTTTGTCCGAGGTGCTTGCCTTCGTCACGGTGACGCCGGCCCTGTTGAGTTGGGTAGGCGAAGGGCGTGTATTGGTCCGAAAATCGCGTGCCCTTCAACTCGAGGGAGTGATGCTGATCGTGGGGCTGGTTCTTGTCAGCTACATCGTGTTCACCCTCCCCGAGAACAGCCGATCGCCTGCACTGTTCTACACACTGGTGCCATTTCTGCTTTGGTCCGCATTGCGATTCGGGTGGTTGGGGATCAGCACATCGCTGATTGTCGTGACCTCTCTATCGATTTGGGGAGCAGTCTATGGCCGAGGCCCGTTTTCCAATCTAGTACCCCTGATCGACCCCATACCGCTACAGATGTTCCTGGTTTTCGCTTCGATACCTTTCATGGTGCTGGCAGCCCTTGCCGAGGAGCATGAACGATCCGTGCATTCAGTCCGTGAGAGCGAAGAGCGCTTCCGACTGGTTGCCAACACGGCCCCGGTAATGATCTGGATGGCCGGAACTGACAGGCTGTGCACTTATGTCAATGAGCCCTGGCTGGAGTTCACTGGGCGGCCGCTCGACGCGGAGCTCGGAGACGGCTGGGCGGAAGGAGTACACAACGAGGACCTGAAGCGCTGCCTGGAAACCTACTCCCAAGCCTTTGATCAGCGTCAATCGTTTGAGATGGAGTATCGCATCCGTCGTAATGACGGAGAGTACCGTTGGATCCTCGATATTGGTGTGCCGAGATTCAACCAAGATGGCACTTTTGCTGGCTACATCGGATCTTGCCTGGACATCACTGATCGAAAGCTCGCCGAGGAAGCTGTTGCCAGTGTGGGGCGTAGGTTGATCGAGGCTCATGAAGAAGAACGTACATGGATTGCGAGAGAACTACATGATGACATCGTGCAACGGGTTGCATTGCTAGCCGTCGAATTAGAACGGTGCGACCATGAAGCTCTTGGCTCGGTGGTCGATATACACGGGTCTCTCCAGCATGCACGCCAGCGCGTCTTCGACCTCGGGGAAGACATTCAGGCGCTCTCGCATCGTCTGCATTCTTCGAAGCTCGAATACCTCGGCCTCGTGGCTACGGCCAAGAGCTTCTGCCATGAGTCGTCCGAGCAGCGAAATGTCCAGATTGAATTCAACCATTCGGACGTACCGGCGACAATTCCGAAGGAAATTTCGCTTTGCCTGTTTCGAGTCCTTCAGGAAGCATTGCAGAATGCAGTAAAGCATAGCGGGGATCACAACTTCACAGTGGAAGTGCGCGGCACAAAGGAAGGAATCAGTTTGGCTGTGCGGGACTCAGGAATTGGGTTCGATTGGCGGGATGCGATGAATCGTCAAGGGCTAGGCCTGATCAGCATGCGCGAGCGGCTTCGTTTGGTAAACGGAGAATTGTCCATCCAATCGGAACCAGGTCGCGGCACCACTGTCCTTGCTCGCGTACCTCTCGGGCAAAAGGACCACTCCGGGGCAATCGCAAGCTAAAACACCTCTGACACCTGCCAGACCAACACATTTTTCCATGCCAGAGCTTGATTGGCGAAATCAGGCGTTCTCACCAGTGCGCGCCGTTTGTTCGCCCAAAATCGCAGGGTTTTCCCCGCGCTTTCAGCCACTGCAGTTCGCTTTGAATTGTGCAGGACGCTATAGCGCGAGCCTGTCTGCTGCAATTGGCACGACTGAAGTTGTGCCCTTCCCCGTTCTCGTGTCACGTTGGCCGAGAAGCCGGCGGCGGACACTGCAGCGTTAAGCTTTGCTTACGGCATGCCCGAAGGCGTGCCCTGATAGGAACCACGAAACTTCAACTAACATGGCAGCGCGGCCAATTAACATGGAGCGCGATCGGCGTCGGGTAAATTTCCTTGGACCTGAAAGTTGAAAACGGGCGACGGGCGTCGGAGTACTCGTCGCGAGCGGTAGAGGCGGAGGGGCTTCGGCCCCGATGGCTGCGGCTGGCGCTGCCTTCGGTTGGCGATCTGGTTTTCGTTTTGTTGCTGTTGGCACTGACCTGCGGCACCCTGGCGAAAGGACTGCTGGGAGATGCCGGGATCGGGTGGCACATTCGAACCGGCGAACTCATTCGCAGCGCGCATTCCATCCCTCGCGCCGATGTTTTTTCCTCCACCATGCAGAACAAGCCCTGGTTTGCGTGGGAGTGGCTGTATGACTTCGTCGTAGGCCTGGTCCATGCCTGGGCCGGATTGAACGGAGTTGTGTTGCTGACGGCGGTAGTGATCGCGCTTACGTTTGCGCTGGTGTTCCGAATGATGATGGCGCGAGGCGCTCATCTGCCAGTTGCAATTTGTGTGCTGTTGGTGGCGCTGACGGCGTCGACGATTCACTTTCTGGCGCGGCCTCATATTGTGAGCTGGTTGCTGGTCGTCCTCTGGTTCGGCCTGCTGGAGCGGTTTGAGGCGGAGGGGAATTGGCGGCGGCTGGCTTGGCTTCCTGCGATGACTCTACTCTGGGTAAACGTCCATGGCGGATTCCTATTGGGTTTCGCGCTGCTCGGCATTTACTTTGTTAGCGCGCTGCTTAGTGTGTGGACTGCGCGCATCGGAATCGAGAAGGACTCGGCGCGCTCACGCGCAAAGGTTTTGGCCGTGGCAGGGATTGCATGTGGCGTTCTCACGCTCGCAAACCCTTCCGGCTATCAGCTTCACGTCCACATCTATCGCTATCTGGGCGACCGGTTCCTGATGGATCATATCGACGAGTTCCTGTCGCCGAATTTTCACGGGCTGGCGCAGAAGTGTTTTGCCGGGCTCGTATTGCTGTCGGTGATCGCAACAGCCGGCGCCCGTAAGAAAATCACGCTCAGCCAGGTGCTGGTGAGTCTGTTTGCGATCTACACGGGAATGTATGCGTCGCGGAATATCCCGACTTCGTCGATCCTGCTGGCGCTGATTGTGGCTCCGCAACTCTCTGTGATTTTGAGAGAAATGGCCGGTAGCCGCGAGATTGGGGAAGGATGGCGAAGCCTGCTGGCACGCTTTGACCGCTTCAGCACGCGCATGGCTGGGCTGAACGGCGGGGTGGCCGGGCATGTGTGGCCTGCAATCGCCATGGTCGGGCTGCTCTGGGTGTGCGCACATCAGGGACGGCTGGGCTCGGCGCAATGGATGAACGCTCGATTTGACGACAAGCGCTTTCCGGTGAGGGCGGTGGACGTGCTGGCAGGTGCGCACGACAACGGTGCCGTCTTCTGTCCGGACAGGTGGGGCGGGTATTTGATTTACCGGCTTTATCCGAAAACTTTGGTGGCGGTCGATGACCGACATGATCTGTATGGAGCAGAATTCTTAAAGCGTTACTTGAAGATCGTGCATGGTGAGCCGGGATGGGAGGGTGCGTTGCAGGACATGAAGGCAGGCTGGGTGCTGGTCGCGGCGGATTCGGCTTTGGCGAGCCTTCTCGTGGATCGGGCTGGCTGGAAGGTTGAGTACCGGGACGCGACGGCTGTGTTGTTTCGGCGCGCGAGTGGTGCCTGATACGGTAAAGCAAGAGCCGCGGGCGGGGCGCCCGCGCTACATGGACACATGGGCTAGCGGGTGTCGATGTTGAAGCCTAACAGGACGCTGATCTCGACCGGTTGATTGCCGCGAAGGGCTGGAGTGAATTTCCAGGTGGAGACGGCCGCTACGACTCTGGCAACCGGGGCGCCTGGATCCGCAAAAATTTGATGGAAGTCGTGCAGGTGCCCGGACTGATTCATTTTTCCTTCGAGCATGATGCGCGCGCCGTTAAGCCGAACGGAAAGGCTTCCCTGAAGCAGTTCGGGAGTCGCAAGGTCCTCCGCGTAGGCATTCTTTACGGAAAGCGGATCCGAAAACTCCATGGAAACTGTGCCAAAGCCGGTGACGCTTAAATATGTCGTCTGGACATCGCCAGGCAGGCGGCCATACTGATTAAAAGCTCCCCCAGAGCGAGAAGTTCCTTTGGTGGTTACTGTGAACGGGCGCCGACTTCCTCCTGTAGGCGATCTTCCTGGCGCACTTGGATCGTTTCCTTCTGTACCGAAGCTGGGCAGGTTCACGATGGCGGCGGCAGTGTTTCCGCCGTTGATGGCCACTCCCGGGGCGGGAGGCTGGCCGCTGGTCCCGTTGCCCGCGCCGCCGGGACCGGGATAGGGCGAAATTCCGCCGTGTGAATTAGGATCGGAACCGCGGCCGGTACCTTCCTTTGCCGCGCCAGATCCTTCACCGCTCAGGCCACTGCCTGGACCCGTGCCCCGTCCGATGCCCGTGCCATCGCCCGAACCCCCTAGTCCACTCTTGGCGCTGCCCGATGGGGACATCGCGAGGGAACCGGGTGTGCCGCTGTTAGGCACGCCCTTGGCGGAGCCTGGTTCACTGGAAACCACTACGCCCTTGCCTCCGCCATTGCCGCCAGGGTTTGTGGCTGGAGGGGCCAGAACAGAGCCGGCGTCGAGCGGGCCGCCCATGCCGCCACCGCGATTGCCGGTGCCTCGCCGCGTGAGCGGATCGCCGCCGGCAAGACTGGGTGGTGGAGGCACCACGTCATTTGATCCGAGAGTTCCGTCGGGTCCGCCGCGCGTAGAACCGCGTCCACGGCCTGATCCCTCGGGCGAAACCGTGGGCGGAGGAGGCACGACATTGTCAGCGGAGAGAACAGTGCCAAAGCCACCCGCCTTCGAATTCTGACCTCGACCGCCGCCATGGATCGCCGTGCCGCCGCTCACACTCGGAGGTGGAGGAACAACCTGATTGGCAGCGGTCATCCCGAGGATGGCGTGCTTGTCGGACGAGCGCCCGCCAACCTGCACTGGAGGCGGTACGACTTTCGGATCGGAGAGGCTTGCGCCTGAGACCGTGCGGTCGCTTGTGACCTGTGATGGTGGAGGTGCGATCACGGCCGGCGCCGGCATGTTCAGCTTAGCCGTCTGCGTGCTCTCGCGAAGCGGGGCAGAGACTGGCGGGGGCACGATGATGGTGTTCGACGCGGCCGGACCGCGCAGAGGCGGGGCATCGCGCGGTACATCCGTGGGCGACGGCTGAACGATGGGCGAAGTCATCGACACGACGGAGTGCGATTGATCGCGCGGAACTTCCGTAGGCGCGGGAGCAATAATGGTCGCGGCGGAAAGGCCCATTATTTGCCGCGCACGCTCTGTGGCCACGTTGCTCGGTGGCGGCGCCACGACGCTGTTATTCATGCGTGGAATGGAGCGATCCAGATCGCGAATGACTTCCGGCGGCGGAGCCACGATAGCGTTCTTCGACAGCGATGGAGTTGGCGTCGTCGCCTTCAGTCCCTCAGACGGCGGCGGACCGGGAACCGGGCTCACGGCCAGCAGGTTTGCTACCGGCGCCAGAGACACGGGAAGATTGACGTTCGGAGCGTCCACAACCTTGTCAGTGCGGGAAGAACCCCGAGCCACCTTGATGACCTGGCTCTCGTGATGAGCCTGCTGTCCGCCTGCATTGCCCGAGCGTCCTACCTGCGCGCCGCCGTAGTCTTCCACCTGTGGGAGTTCGTTTCCCTGGTAGTAAATGACCTGATGCTTGGGCGGGGTGACGGTGCGGAATGTGGGCATCTCGCGAAGCTTGCCGGGCAGCCAGATGGCCAGCGCGAGCAGAATCGCTTCCGCGCCCCAGGAAACCAGCAGGCCTCGAATCGGGAACAAGCCTGTTTGGGCCTCGCCTGCCAAGGGGACGGGCGAGCGTCGGAATGCGGGTCCGATGGCAGTCCAGAACTCGTCCCAGCGAGACGACCACTCGACCAGTAATTTGGGGCCTTCAATCATGCTGGTCGGGGTTCTCCAGGATGGTGCGGGTCGATCTCAAGCTCGTCTCCAATTGTAGTGCCTGTTGAGCGGACCGTGTTCTCCGGAAGTTCTAGTACGGATGCGGCACGCCCCCGGATGGGGGCAAAACGCCAGGGGCGGAGGCCATACTCAAGATGGAGAACTACATTGTCCTTTGTCAGGTAAACGATATCAATGGGGAAACTCATCCCCAGGGTGTGCACACCGTGACAGGGAACGATCCAGAGGCCCCGGCCTTGCACGAAATTGTCACGGGGAGTGCCCAGCAGGCCGCGCAGTCGCGTCCAGTGGGTGCCCGCAGTGGCCATGCGGGTGGCGAGGTATTGGCGGCGCGTTCGGTTAAACGCGCAACCGCAGGAAAGCAACTCCGACATCGAGACTCCCAACTTCAGTCGCTCCTTATGCGACCAGGGTACGATACAGCGCGATAATGGCCGGTCCGAGAGTCACGATGATGATCGATGGCAAAACAAACACCACCAGGGGAGGAACCATCTTGATTGTGGTCTTGGCAGCTTGCTCTTCGGCGCGTTGCCGGCGTTCGGTGCGCAGGGAATCGGAGTGCACCCGAAGGGCCTGCGCGATGCTGGTACCGAAGCGATCGGTTTGCACAAGCGTAGTGACCAGCGCCTTGATATCGTCGACGCCGGTGCGGTTATAAAGATTGCGGAGGGCTTCCGCGCGCGGTTTGCCGGCGCGCAGCTCGAGGTTCATCAGGTAGAACTCGTCGGCCAGGTCGGGATGAGCGTGGCGGAGGTCTTCGCCGACGCGCATCATCGCCTGATCGAGTGCGAGGCCGGCTTCCACGCAAATGACGGTAAGGTCGAGCGCATCCGGCATGCCGAGGCGGATGCGCATCTGGCGGGCATTGATTTTCCGCTTCAACAGGAAACGTGGGATGAAGAAACCAAGGCCGGTAACGCCCACCAGCAGCGGAGGAGACTTGACGCCGCTGATCAACAAAACCGAGACCAAGCCAATCACTCCGAACAGCACGCGAACACCCTGGTAGATGGTGACGTGGCGCTTCTCACGGTAGCCGGCCTCGATCAGCCAGCCGCGGGTGCGATCCGTATCGTCGCTCGACAGCGGGAGGGCCTTGCTAAGCGGGTCGAGCGCCTGCTCGATACGTTCCCGGATGGCAGGTTTTTCCTGGACCTGGGGACGGTTCCAACTGAGGGAGCGGAGACGGGACCCGATGATCGATGAAGGAGCATAGGCCGCCGCGCCGAATGCGAAGACCGCCAGCGCGATGGTCACAAAAATCAGAATGGCCAGAATCATCGCCATAGTTTCAGACCTGAATCCGGATAATCTTGCGAATCACGAAATAGCCGACCGTCTGCAGAGCAATGCCGATCACCAGCATGGCGTGCCCGATCGGATCCGTGAATAGCGGTTTGATGAACAGTGGGTTCATGAAATACATGCCCATCACGATGAGGGGTGGCATGGCCATCAACAGGATCATGGTGAGGCGGCCCTGCGCAGTGTAGACGCGCACCTGGCGCAGAATCTTGAAGCGCTCGCGAATGACGTAGGACAAGTTGTCGAGAATCTCGGCGAGATTACCGCCGGTCTCGCGCTGCAGCATCACGGCAGTGACGAAGAATTTGACGTCGACGATCGGAACGCGGTCCACCAGGTTGCTCAAGGCTTCGCGCACCGGAAGTCCGAATTTCTGCTCCTCGAAGAGTTTGCGGAATTCGCTGGCCACGGGCTCTGAAATTTCATCGGAAATCATTTCGAGCGCGGTCGTGAAGGCGTGTCCGGCACGAACCGCACGCGCCAGGGTGTCGATGGCTTCCGGGAACAACTCCTCGAATTCCCCGAAGCGTTTGCTGCGCCTATAGGTCGCGAAGGAATATGGAATGAAACAGCCCAGCAAAAAACCTACCCATGCGAAGATCAGAACTTTGTTGGCGGACGCATAGACGATAAATGCGGTCAGCACACCGACACCCAGGCACAGCAGCAGGAAGTTGCCCGCTCGAATCTTGATGTCGGCCTGGGAAAGCATCTTCTGCAAAGCCGAGACGCGGTCGGACCGGCGCAGCAGGTTGTCAAGCGCAGGAATTTCGCTGAGCATTTCATCGCGCAACAGGGCGATGTCTTCGAGCGGCTTGGATTCTCCGGCTTCGTTGGTGGAGGCGAGGCGGTCACGCAGCACGCGGGCGCGCGACTTCCGCTCGTCGAGCAGCGAGAAGACAACGAAGCCCCCGAGCGAGACCACCACGAAAACCAGCAAAGCAATCAGTGCGGGCATCGAGTAATCCTCAGCTAAACCTCCAAACGCGATTCAAACAGTCCAGGACGAAGGCGACAGCCGCCGGTGGCCAACCGCTCCGCAAATTTCGGACGGATGCCGGTGGCACGGAACATGCCGCGAACTTTGCCGCTCTCGTCGATCCCGAGGCGGTCGAACACGAAGATGTCCTGCATGGAGATAATCTCGGTTTCCATGCCGGTGATTTCGGAGATGGTGATGATCTTGCGCGTGCCGTCGGAGAGGCGAGCTACCTGCACCACGGCATGGATCGCGGACGAGATCTGGTGGCGAATGGCGCGTTCGGGAATATTCAGATTCGCCATCGACACCATGTTCTCAATTCGGGCCAGCGCGTCACGCTGCGAGTTCGCGTGGACCGTAGTCAAGGAGCCTTCGTGACCGGTGTTCATGGCCTGCAACATGTCAAAGGCTTCCTCGCCGCGCACCTCGCCCACCACGATGCGGTCGGGACGCATACGCAAGCTGTTGATGACGAGTTGCCGCTGCCGGATGGCACCCTTGCCTTCGATGTTGGGCGGGCGGGTTTCCAGCCGCACGACGTGCTCCTGCTTCATTTGCAATTCGGCAGCGTCTTCGATGGTGACGACGCGTTCGTTGTTCGGAATGTATCCGGAAAGAACGTTGAGCACTGTAGTTTTACCGGCGCCGGTTCCACCGGAGATCAGAAGATTCAAACGGCCTTTCACCATTGCCGAGAGCAGTTCGAGCATGGGCTCGGTCAAGCTCTTGTTCTCGATCATCTGGCGGGCGGTGATCGGGTCGCGTCCGAAACGGCGAATGGAGAGGCAGGCGCCGTCGATGGCCAGCGGTGGAATGATTGCGTTGACGCGCGAGCCGTCGGGAAGCCGGGCATCGACCATGGGCGAAGACTCGTCAATGCGCCGGCCAACGCGCGACACGATGCGATCGATGATCTGCATCAGGTGCTGGTTATCCTTGAACGAGAGCCCCGTCGGCTCTAGCTTTCCGGAGCGCTCGATGTAGACCTTATCGAAGCGGTTGACGAGAATATCCGAGATGCTGGGATCTTTAAGCAGTGGCTCCAGCGGGCCGAGCCCGAAGATCTCATCAAGAATTTCACGCGCCAGGCGTTCCCGCTCGGCAAAGCTGAGCGGCACCGCTTCGCTGTTGACAGAGGTCCGAATGAGGATCAGGACTTCTTCGCGGGCCGTCTCGCTGTTGGTGCGGCCGAGTTTCTCAAGATCCAGTCGGTCGAGGATCTTGCGATGGAGGTCGGCTTTTACCTGTTGATACTCAGCTCGCTCGAAAGTTTGCAGATTTGCCATTTGTCGTCCTAAACAGTTTTAAACAGCGACCAGGCGGAGCGCTTGACGTCATCGTCGTCTTTGGTGAGCGCGGTCGCCAGTCCGCTAAAAGAGCGTGCAATCTCGGTATGGTTCTGCTGCATGAGCGGGATGCCGCGGTCGATCGCGCTTGAGACCGCGAAGTATTGGTTAGGCACCCGCCACAGTAGGCTGGCGCCGGATGCGGTTTCCGCATCGCTTTCGTGGAAACCGGGAATCTTGCGGAAACGGTTGAGCACGAGCTTGACCCGCTCGCGTCCGGCATTCTCGCCGAGAAACTGCACCACCCGGGAAGCGCTCCACAGGGAAGCAACATCCGCATGAGCCACCAGCAGGACGACCTCGGAGAGATTTCCCACAAGCCGGGTTGCGCTGTCGAGGCGCGACGAATTGTCCACGACCACGTAACGGAAATGACTGGCCATCAAATCGAAAAGCCGCGCGAACTCGGCGCTGCTCGGTTCCGTGAGCGCCGGAGTGCTGGCGCCAGCCAGAAGCTGCAGGCCGCCGGAATGCCGAGTCATAAAACTCTCGAGCAGGGAACTGTCCAGCCGATGCAGATTGCGGATGGCATCGGCCACGGTGAATGGGGCCTTCAGATTCAGATGCAGGATGGCATGCCCGAGAGGCGCCAGGTCGACCAGGGCAACGTTCCCGTACGCTGACTGTAGAGCCAAAGCCAGGTTTACGGCCACAGTGGTTGCGCCGCTGCCGCCCTTGGCGTTCACTACGGTGAAAGTCTTGCCGCGCGGGCCCTCGCGCTTCACCTTGCGCTGACTCGATGAAAGGCGGATAAAAGCTTCGAGCAGGTCAGTGGTGGTGGTGGGGCGCTCGATGAATTCTTTCGCGCCCGCGCGCATGGCGCTCACGATGACCTGGGGCTGCGTCAGGCTGCCGATCGCGAACACCGCGGTATCGGACATTTCGTGGCGGAGCATTTCGATGGCGTGCAGGGCGGCCGATGGATTGTCGATGGGGACATCCACCAGGATGACGTCAGGATTCACGCTGCGGATTCGGGCCACGAGAGGATCGGTGCCGGTCACGGGATAGCTGGGGGCAGAGTGGGCAGTTCGCGCCACACTGGTTCCGTCGACCAGTACCTGCAGCATGGCGCGCTGCTCACTGTCACTCGCGACGACGATTACCGAAAGCTCAGGCATGGCACAACACTACTTTCCCGGCGCGGGCTTGTTCCCGTCGAACTTTTGGTTGTCGAGGAAGGGCAGCGGATTCGTCGGTCCGGCGGGCGCCTTCATCTCGGGAGAAACTTTTTTGACAGTGCACAGCACCATCAGTTCAGCGTTACTCTTCTGCGCGCTCTTGCTCTTGAAAAAATTGCCGAGGATCGGGATATCCCCGAGCCCGGGAATCTTGTTTGCAATATTGGTGACTCGATTGTCCATGAGGCCTGCGATCACAAAGCTCTGGCCATCCTGCAGTTCGAATTCGGTATCCGCTCGGCGGGTGCTGAGCGCGGGAATCAGGAAGCCGGAAATCTGCAGGGCGTTCGCGAAATCCAGCGTGCTGACTTCTGGCACTACTTTAAGGTGAATTGTGCCGCTGGGCATGATGACGGGAGTGAACTTCAACTTCACGCCGAATTCCTTGAACTGGATGGTTACCGCGGTGAAGCCCTGGCCGGGCTGGACGATGGGGAACGGAAATTCTCCGCCGGCGAGGAAACTCGCTTCCTTGCCGTTGACCGCGATGAGATTGGGTTCGGCGAGAATCTGCAGCAGGTTCTTGGCTTGCAGGGCTTTGATGACGACGCCCACGTTGATGTCGGTACGGGCGACAAACAGATTCAGGAAATCGCTGATGTTGACGGTCGGTGGAGCCGAAGTAGTGGTGGTTGTGGAGGTGCTGCCATTGGTGGTGGTAGTGGTCCCGGTATTGCGGATGCCAACAGAGCCAAACTGTCCGGTTTGGCTCAGTGCAATCGTATTCCCCTGGCCGGGCATAAAGAAGTTGACCCCCAGCTGGGTGATGGCCGTGCGATCCACTTCTGCAAATTTCACTTCCAGCAAAACTTCCTGCGCACCCTTGGGACCGAAGGTCAGCACGTTGACGACGTTCTTGGAGTAGGCCTCGGCAATTTTGCCGGCGCGCGTGGCTACGGTTTCATCCGAAACGTGGCCCGAAAGAACGATGGCGGAACGCGACGGGGTGACGATGATCTGCTCGTCCGGGAAGACGCTTTTCTCCTCTTCGGCGGCGGCCGTGACATCGACGTCGACGCGCAGATCGAAGCTGCGCGAGCGTTCCAGTTCGTCCCAGATCAGCAGAGAGACCTCACCTGCGGAGCGGCCGTGAACGAGAACCTGGGTCGGCGTCACGACCGAGATGTCGGCGACGGCGGGGTCGGTGACGGAGACGCGTTTGAGGCGTTCACTGGTATTGATGAGCAAGGATTTGCCGACCATCACGCGGAGCGGTGCGGCGCCGGTGGCTTCGTTCGGCGAAGGCACGGAGGCTGAGGAGGGATGCTCAAGCTGCGCAGGCGACTGCTGGGCAGGCGCTTGCTGGCCGGCTGGCGCGGGGTTGGCCGGATCCTGCTGCAAAGTGTTGGCCCATCCGAGCGAAGACAACAAGAGGGTAGTGGCGAGAGTACCGCCGATTGTCGGAGCCGGCATCATCCTGCGATACCTCGGGATTCGAGAAGACCGTGGAAGTTGTGTCGCGCGAGAGAAATCCATTTCCTAGTGGGCGCCTGTTTGATCTGGGAACTTGGTTTCATCGACCTTGTTGCCGCGAATGACTTCGACTTTATAACCCGTGGGCGATGGTGGGGCAGCCTCAGTCTTTGGAGCCCTGACCACCTTGGGGCGAGGCGGGGGAGCCGGCGGATTCAGATTCCGGTAAAGGCCGTTGGCTTTCATCGCTGCGATATCTTCCTTCTTGGTGTCGACCGGATTGCGCAAGGCGAGTTGAATATGCCCTTGTGAACTGGCGAGCGTGAGCTTCTGAGCGTCGTCGGGTGAAACCAGCAAGGTGATCACCGGCGTGGTTTGTGGGTCGCCGGCAGCGTTGCGCTCGAGTTTCTGGCCGGCCGCGATCACGGCAACATTTTCGAGCACGGTCGTGGTCTGCGGTTCGTTGCCACCAGTTGGGTTGCCGGTCAGCAGCACGTCCACGCGGGTTCCGGGAACGACGAATCCAGCGACCGCTACGACCTCGTTCACGCGGACCGACACCGCCCGCATGCCAGGCGGGATGAGGGATGGAAGTCCGGAGCCGGCGTTTTCTGCGGCGAGTTTGCTAGGCAGAATGAATTCACCCTTTTGAACGGGCAGAATCACGCCCCGGCCGAGCACCTGCGACTTGTTCCGAAAGTAGTTGGGGGGCAGTACGGAGGTGGGAACCTTGACCTGGCGTACGTCACCATCCATTAATTTCGAGCCAACCTGAAGGTCGTTGGCGGCCACAATGACCTCGGCCCCCGGCTCATTGTTGGCATTGGTCTTGGACATCATATTTTTGTAGACAACGAAGCTGACGAACGCTCCGAGGGCCAATGCAAGGACTCCAATGAAAAGGAGCCGTGAACGATTCATGCCTACTCCTCAAAACATGGCAAAAAATTGCAAATGTGCGACCTCAGGTCGCACGCTCTTTTCGAACGACCAAATTGCTTACGAGCCCAAGGCCGAGTAACCGTCAAAAATCTGCACGCCGGATCACGCAACGGAAAGCGCGGACCGGTATTGCGGGTCACTGAATCGAGCTGGCGACTTGCGAGAAAACCGTATTCGCGTTCGAGCCGATCAGGCGAATGGTTCCCACCACGATGACCAGAATGACGGCCAGCATGACAGCGTATTCGGCGATGTCCTGTCCTTGCTCATCGCGCATCAACTTGCGAAGGGCTTCGCACATTCCCATTCCTCCTGCAGACACAGGCATGAATCGAAGATGAAGATCCACCTGTCACGAGCGATACCCGGAGTGCTCCTGAGATCGGAACGACTTCCTTTTTCAATCGAATCAAAGATTTGAGGAGCCCGGCGGGCCCGCGCGCCGTCCGGATGCGCCTATCATACCGCGAGCGGAGCCGAGGGGAAGCTAATTTCTTGATTCCGGGGCCCTGGCGAGGTGGTTATTGGTAGATCACAGGGCAGGATTGCCCTGACTTGGGTCGATCTGCTACCGATCCGGGGGGTAGGAGCTGAGTTCTGGGGAAGATTTATCCGGTTCAAGCAGCCATATTCTCCTGTTATTAAAGTAGTTGAGCAGCGGATGCAGATCCTGGCCGGGAATCTCGCGGGCCCAAACGATCCGGGATTGGTTGATGTCAGCCTCGTTGTAGACCCACTCATGATGGACGTTGTGATTTGGCTGGTAACGGACCAGAACGAGGTGCTCGCCCGGGACTGATTTCAAGGTGCTGACAACGGAAGCCCGGTTGGCCGCCCAGCCGACTATAGGATGCCGGGCCGCTTGACCTGTCTGGATCACAGTCCAGTCGATAGCGAGCAGAACAACCAAGCGGGTCAAGAAGATGCCGACCGGCTTGCCCTGGATCTGGGCGCGGCGCAGATGCCGGATGGCCTGAACCAGCAAAATGAAAAGCGTAGCCGCGAGCGGTGCCGCGTAGTGGGGCTGGAACCAGACGATCGAGAGCAGCCCGGCCGCGCACAGGGCAAACTGGCAAAGCGGCAGCCCCATGCGGAGGTCTCGCGCTACGCGGGTCAGCATCACGAAAGGAAGGGTGAGGACCGGACCCAGGAAAACATACCACCAGATCCAGAATGAGCTGAAGGTGCGGTGCTTCCAGCCAGCCCAGGTGAGCGGGTATTGGGCACGCTGCCACGTATTGAAAAACACCTCAAATTGAGGGTTGAAATAGTGCAACGGCGCGGCCACCTTCTGCCAGGCGAAGGCCGGGTAGTTGAAATACTGGCGATGGTAGGCAACGTACGGAAACAGGGTTGGATGGCCTGTGACACGTATGTTGTAGTACGCCAGGAAAAACAGGCCCGTGGCCAGCATGGGCGCCATTGGAAGAAGGACTCGGAAAGTGAATGACTTCTGCTTTGATCGAAATGCGAGCGGCAGAGCGATGGCGACTGGAAGGCAGAAGACAAGTCCTTCGACTGGCCGGCTGCAGGCCAGAATGACTGCGCCTGCACCGATGAGCACGGCGTCGCGGGGGCGGCTTTTGCGCACAATTCGTGGAAACGCTCCGAGCACCAGTGCGGCCCCGACAGCCGCGACCGAACCGTTGTAGTAACTATCGACCCAGTATGTGAACGAGCCGAGGCGCGCGACCACCAGGACGCCACCCAGCAGAGCCCACGGCGGCGGGAACCATCCCTGCAACATCCAGGTCATGGCCATCACCATGGCTCCCATGCTTAGCAGTACGCCGATCCAGGGATGGCCGAGTAACTGGCCAACCGCCATCGCTGCACCGTTCGCCGGGGGATACTTTGAGGCATATGTCGGGTGCTGAAGGACGTGGAAGGTATCCAAGAACATCCACATCGGGTGGGGCGGGTTGGTGAGGCGACCGTGTGCGAAGGTGTCGGCGGCCAGCAGGTAGCTGAATTCGTCATGAACGGCGGGCACTGGGATGGGAGAGACGGGCAGAAGCGCAAGGCGAATCAGAATTGCTGCCACGCCGAGGCACAGAACGGTCGCAGATCTTCGTCGGGAAAAACGTACGAGGCTTTGTTCGATGGGGCGGATCCAGCGGTCACCGGCTCTCGGCGCAAACCAGCCGAGCGCGAGCAGCGCCGCTACGATCAATCCAAAAAGGAGCGACACCGGGCCTCCGGGGGACAATGCCTTTGATAAACTCCGATGAAAACTTGGCACGTGAATTCGTGAGTGGACTTAATTTGTAGCAGAATGCCGCGAAAGCGGTGTGGTTGGATTCTGTTCTAAAGGAGCGCAGGTGGCCGCGACCATCAGATCTGAAATTAAAGATCCCGTTCAGCAGGGGGCGGCGATGGGGGTGGAACTCTCGGTGGTTTTGCCGTGCTTGAACGAGGCGGAGACCCTGGAGACCTGCATCCTGCGCGCGCAGCAGGCCATGCGTGACGCGAATATCCCGGGCGAAGTAATAGTGGCCGACAACGGCAGCACCGACGGGTCGATGGAGATTGGCGAAAGGCTGGGGGCGCGCGTGATTCGCGTGCAGGCCAAGGGATATGGGAATGCGCTCATGGGGGGCATTGCGGCCGCGGCAGGCAAGTACATCGTGATGGGTGACGCTGACGCGAGCTATGACTTCGCGCACATTCCGCGTTTTATGCAGCCATTACGCGGAGGCGCCGACCTGGTCATGGGCAACCGCTTCACAGGCGGGATTCAAAAAGGAGCGATGCCAGCAATGCACCAGTATTTTGGAAATCCGGCGCTGACCTGGCTGGGCCGATTGTTCTTCCGCAATCGCGCGGTGGGAGATTTTTATTGCGGCCTGCGTGGGTTCCGCAAGGAAGCGTACGAGCGGATGGGGTTGCGTACGACCGGCATGGAGTTCGCTACCGAGATGGTAGTGAAGGCGACGCTATTGAACTTGCACATCGCCGAAGTGCCGACCACGCTTTCTCCCGATGGACGCAGCCGGCCGCCGCATTTGCGCACGTGGCGCGACGGCTGGCGGACCCTGCGCTTTTTTCTGCTCTACAGTCCGCGCTGGTTGTTCTTGTATCCTGGGATTGCGCTTGTGGCGGTGGGTGGTCTGCTGGGAGCGTGGCTTTTACCTGCGCCACGAACCGTGGGCACGGTGACCTACGATGTGCATACGCTTCTTTACGCGGCGGCATTTGTGTTGCTGGGGTTTCAGAGCATCTGCTTTGCGGTCTTCACAAAGCTGTTTGCGGTGTCGGAGAAGCTACATCCACCCGATCCAACGCTGGACAGGTTTTTCCGCTACATCACCCTCGAGGTGGGGTTGGCTGTGGGCGCAGTACTGCTTATCGGAGGGTTCGTTGCCTCAGTGATAGCGGTGGTGGGGTGGGGGCTGCGGCATTTCGGCCCACTCGACTACTCGCACACGATGCGGATCGTGATTCTGGCAGTGATGCTGCTGACCTTGGGTGCGCAAACCGTCTTCACGAGTTTTTTTCTGAGCGTGCTTGGGCTGCCGCGCCGATGAGCGATCCCGCCGAGTTCGACCGCTTTGCGGACAACTACGACGAATGTCTGAACGATGCGCTAGCTGCGAGCGGAGAGAAGAAGGAATTCTTTGCGCGAGCCAGAGTGAAGTGGCTTGCAAAGTGTCTAGCGGAATTTGGTTTTCCCGCGCGCTCGGTGCTCGACTACGGCTGCGGTACGGGGGACACGACAGCGTTCCTGAGGGAATGTCTTGGGAGCCAGTCCGTCGTGGGACTGGATGTTTCCGAGCGTTCGCTGGAGCGGGCGCGGATAACGCAGGGAGCACGATGCCGGTTTCTTACGTTCGCGGAATACACGCCGGACGGTTCGGTCGACGCGATCTACTGTAACGGAGTCTTCCATCACATCCCGGTGGTGAAGCGTGCGGATGCGGTTGGTTACATCGGCCGTTGCCTGCGGCCCGGTGGTGTGTTCGCGCTGTGGGAAAACAACCCGTGGAATCCGGGAACACAGTACGTAATGCACAAATGCGAGTTTGACCGGGACGTGGTGAAGATCGCTCCAGGCGAAGCGGGGCGGCTGCTGCGCGATGGAGGGTTGGAAGTTCTGCGGACGGACCACCGGTTTTTCTTTCCACACGCATTGCGGGTGATGCGACCACTCGAGGCTTTCCTGGCCAAGGTGCCCCTCGGGGGGCAGTATCAGGTGCTTGCGCGCAAGTTGCAGCGGGAGTCTAGCGTCGCGGGTTATCGTGCTAGTTAAAGTATTTGATGAAGTAAAGTTCGGCCTGGCTTTTTGACTAGACCTCGCTATGACCGATTGGAATGCAGCGGAATCCGGCGAGCTCCCTGGCCTATGTAAGTGGCTGCAGATCGCGTCGCTCGCCGGACCCGCCTTCTTTTTCCTGGCGTTGATTTCCTACAACTTCGTCGACATCGACCTCTGGCATCAGATGGCTTTGATTCGGGAGAGTTTACGGGCCGGGCACCTGCTGCGCGCAGACCCGTTCGCTTATACGCCGACCATCGGTCCGTGGATTGACCACGAATGGGGAGCAGGAGCGGTCGCGTATTTTGCGACACTATGGTTTGGCGGGCGCGCCTTGCTGGTTCTGAAATTCCTGCTTGCGCTCGGGACGGGCGCCTTGTGCTGGCGATGTTCAACAAAGCTGGGCGCGGACTACCGCCTGACAAGTGTATGTGCTCCGATAGCAATCTTTCTTGCCTACCTCGGATTCTTTGCGGTGATCCGGGCGCAGGTCTATTCATTCTTTTTCCTGGCGGTGCTGGTTTCGTTTTGGGAGTTCGATCGCCGGGGATCGCGAAACTGGTTGATCGCATGGCTGATCATCTTCCCGTTGTGGGTGAACCTTCACGGTGGGTTTGTGTTAGGGATTGGGTTAACGGCGCTTTACTGCCTCGAAAGAGCACTACGCGGAGAAAGCATCCGCGGGATGCTGATCGCGCTGCTGGGCATGGTCCTTGAGGTTTTTTTGACGCCGTACGGGAACGCCTATTTCCAGTATCTGCGACGCGCACTGTGGATGTCTCGACCGTTTGCTCCGGAGTGGCGTCCGGTGTGGGATTTGGGACCAGTGTGGGGGATCTGTTTCGTCGGGGCGGTCGCCGTAGTCTTGTACGTCCTGGTGGCCGTTGGAATCCGAAGGACGCCAGGCATTCTTCCGCTCGCGGCCACGGCGTTCGAGGCTACGCTGCATCGGAAACTACTCCCGGTCTTTGCCATTTTGTGGTTGTCGTATACGCCCTTCTATTTGCAGGACACACCGGCAGGGCGGTGGTTCCTGCAATTCGTGCAGCGCAGGCATTATTTTGCAATGGCTGCCTGGACGGCGCTCGGTTGCGTGGCCATGATTTCCGGGATACGACAGAGGCCCTGGCGGCTTCGCGTACCCCAGCCGATTTATCCCGTAGGCGCAGTGGAATATCTCACCGACCAACACTTCCAAGGCAACGCCATGGTTCCATTCCGGTTAGGAGCGTATGTTTCGTGGAAACTCTACCCCTCGGTGAAGGTGTCGCTCGATGGACGCTATGAAGAGGTCTACTCAAACGAGGTGATGCGGCAGATTTTCGATTTTTATGATGCCCGGGCGAACTGGCGATTGACGCTTGATGCGTACCCTACCGACATCGTCGTGGCTCCGCGGGATTCGCCGATCTGTGCCAAGATGCGCGAGACGGCGTGGAACCCGGTGTACGAAGATAAGGAGTTCATTCTTTACTCCCGGCCGGGCGTTAGGATGGCGCCGCGCGACAATCGCGCCAAGTCTTTCGCCGGAGTGCTACCTTAATGACGCGACAACAAGTTTTCTAGCCGTTGAATGGTAGGCGCTGAGAACAATTCTTGCTGAAAAATCCAAAACTTGGGTTGGTGCTGGCACTGGTTTGCGCGGGCAGCATGTGGTTTTACGTCAGCCGTATCCTCGTGCCCTACCAGCGCGCGGATGCCGTCGCTCACGAACGGCCGCGTGGAAACTTGTCGGACTTATATCCGCGCTGGCTGGGATCGCGGGAATTGCTGCTGCACCATCGCAATCCTTACAGCCGCGAGGTCACCCGCGAAATTCAAGTGGGGTATTACGGGCGCGAACTGGACGCGAGCCGCCCGGAAGATCCACGCGATCAACAGGGGTTCGCGTATCCAGTGTACGTTGCCTTTTTGTTGGCACCGTCGGTGGGCTTTCCGTTTGAGCGCGTCATGATCGTGTTCTTTTGGCTGTTGGTGGTTGTAACCGGGTTGAGCGTGCCGCTGTGGTTTCGGGCTATCGGGTGGCGCGCGCCGCCCATTTTTCTGGTCACCGCAATTGTTCTCACCTTGGGGAGTTTTCCGTCGCTGCAAGCTTTGAAACTTCAGCAACTCACCCTGCTGGTGGCGGGACTGCTGTCGGGCGGGATGGCATTACTGGTCGGTGGGCAATTGTTCGCGGCGGGAGCCATGCTGGCGCTGGCTTCCATCAAACCGCAATTGGTGGTGCCGATCACAGCCTGCCTACTGCTATGGTCGTTGAGTGATTGGCGGCGGCGGCAGCGCTTCATATGGGGATTCGTCAGCACCATGGCATTGTTGTTTGCCGGATCCGAAATTCTGTTACCCGGGTGGTTTGGAGATTTCCTCATGGCGCTGCGCGACTACCGAATTTATGCGGGTCGCATGTCGATGCTGGATGTCTTGTTGACGCAACGTTGGGGAAGAATCCTGACCGTTCTCATCGTGGCCGCGGTGGCAGCGATCTGCTGGCGGTTTCGGGAACGGCCAGCCGGGTCGCGCGCGTTTTCGCTGGTAACCGCGCTAGTACTGGCCATCACGGTAATCATTATTCCCATGTTTGCGCCGTATAACTTCATCTTGCTGTTGCCGGCCTTGCTGGTGCTGGTCGAGAACTGGCGGGTGTTGTGGGCGCGCGGGTTGATTTCACGAGCCGGATTTCTGTTGGGGGTTATCGCCGTTGTGTGGCCATGGGTGACGGCAATCGGTCTGGGCATTGCTTCCTTGATCCTCGCCCCCCAGACAGTGGAGCGGTGGTGGTGGCTGCCGCTCTATACCTGCGCCAAGATTCCCATGCCGATTGTGTGTCTCATTCCGCTGAGCATCCTGCTGATTAACATGTGGCAAGAGCACGAAACGAGAGTCCTCGAAGCCGCGCCGCAGGCCGGGATGGTAGCCTGACGACAAAAAACGCCCATTAGCTTCCAGCCCGCAATCTGTGCTCAAAACTTGCATTGGGTGGTCGCAAGCGGTAGGCTTCTCAGGCAATTTTGACGACTGAGGACTGGGAGGCCGGGATGACGCTCAAGATGGATACGCTGCTGGCAGACGGCGTGACAATCGTAGCCTGCTCCGGAAGGATCGTGTTCGGAGAGGAAGCCAGCGGCCTCCGCGAGAGCCTGAAGAAGTTGCTGGAGACCACCAAGCGTATCGTGCTGAACTTGAGCGGAGTCACCTACATCGACAGCGGCGGGCTGGGAACGCTGGTAGGCGTGTATTCGTCGGCGCGCGCCCAGGGCGCGGACATCAAGCTGACCGGTCTGGGCCAGAGGCTGCGCGATGTTCTTTCAATCACGAAACTGGCCACTGTATTCGAGGTTTATGACACCGAGCAGGAGGCGATTGCAGCCTTCAAGGGAAGCCGCTCCTGATTGGAATTACCGTTCCGAAATGTACTTGTGCTTCGGCCGCTCCCCCGGCGGGAAAGAAACGCGGGTAGCAAGCAGATGCAGCCCCTTTCCGCTGGGCCTCATTCCTGTCATTATCTGTAATCAAGAGAAATACGGCGAAGCTCGCCTATGGCGTTCCATCCCATTTCCGGCATCACGTCCGACCCCGGCTCCGGGGTCTTCCCCTCGCTGATCTACGTGCAGGGCAATGAGCAGCGCTCGATCGTGATGAATCGCACTCCGTTTTCCGTTGGGCGCAAGGTAGACAAAGACCTGGTCATTCCCGACCCTCGTGTATCGCGCGACCACGCATTGATTGTCGCGGAGAATGGCGACTTCTTCGTGGTTGACCAGGGGAGCAAACACGGCACTTATGTGAATGGGGAGCGCGTCCAGCGGCAAAGGCTGCAGCGCAATGACCGCGTGGAGTTTGGAGTGCGGGACGTCGCCTACGTCATTTTCAGCCCGCAGCATGCAACGTCGAATACGGCGCGCGAGTTCCTCAGCCAGATTTCAGGTATCCAGATTTCTACCGACACAACCGATCTGGAGAAGCTGACACTGTTTCTTGAGGCGGCGCGCAAGCTCAACACGGTCGGAGTGCTCGACGAGGTCCTGGTGACGCTGGTCGACACAACCTTGAAATTGATTCGTGCCGAGCGCGGTTACGTGTTCCTTAAAGATGAAGAAGGGAACTTGCGCCTGGCAGCCGGGCGGAATTCGAAGGGCGAGGCTTTGCTGGACGACAAGACGATTTCACATTCGATCCTCGAAGAAGCAATGAAATCGAATTCAGAGTTCCTGCTTACGGATACCAGCCAGTCCATCGACCTGGCGGTCCGGCAGAGCATTGTGGCCTACGATCTGCGCACCGTGATTTGCCTGCCGCTCCGTAAGCCGCAGGTGCAGACCTATCGAGATGCCAACAATCCGGCGGAGGCCGAAGTGATGGGCGCGCTGTATCTCGATTCGCGCTTTGCGTCGCGCGATATCTCGGATGTGAGCCGCGACATTCTGCGCGTCATTGCCACGGACACGGCTTCGCTGATCGAGAACGCCCGCCTGGTGCAAGCCGAGGAAGCATCGCGCCGTTACCAGCAGGAGTTGGCGATTGCCGCGTCGATCCAGCAGCGGCTCATGGCGGTCACGATTCCAGAAGTTCCGTTCGCGAAGATGCGCGGACGAAATCTTTCCTGCAAAGAGATTGGGGGAGATTTCTTCGACGTCGTGAACACCGAAGACGGGCTGGCGGTCGTACTGGCGGACGTAAGCGGCAAAGGAGTGTCAGCGGCGCTATTGGCTTCGACCCTGCAGGGTATGGTGTACTCGCACTTAAGCACGAGAATGCCGCTGGCCGACATCATGGGGGCGGTGAACCGCTTCTTCACCCAAAAGCACCTGGGCGAAAAATACGCGACGGTCATAATCACGCGCATTCGCAATGACGGCGAACTCGAATACGTGAATTGCGGGCATGTTCCGCCGCTTTTGGTGTCGCAAGGGAAAGTTTTCCGGCCGCAGCACGGAAATCTTCCGGTAGGCCTGCTCGCCGACGCGACCTATGAAGGCGACCGCGTGCATATGAAGCCCGGGGATCGCTTCATCCTGGTGACCGATGGCGTCACAGAAGCGGAGAATGCGCACGGCGAGTTTTACGACAACGAGCGGTTGGAAGAAGTCGCCGCGAAAAGCCCAACGCTCGAGGATATTTTTGCGTCGGTATCGACATTTTGTGCGGGCACGCCGCTAGGGGATGACTGCACGGTGGTGGAGTTGGAATACACGGGATAGTTGTTGCCCACTCACAACCTCTAATTTACTCCGCTACCACCGTGTAATTCACGCCCTCCCAGCGGGCGTCCTGGTCCCATTTGAATGTGAAGACGATCTCGTGTGCTACGGGAACCTTGTCGGTGGGGAGGTCCGCGACGTGGACCCCAGCCGGGTATCGCGCGTGTGGGTGTCGAGAGAAGTCTCCCAACCATCCATGCTCCAGTGGATCGTTGCGGGCGACAACAAGGCGATACGGAGCGTCTTGCCGCAGGGCATGGTGCGTGCCTTGTTATTGAAGATCCAGAAGAAATATTGGCAATGGCGTTTTTCGACGATGTAACGCTGCACGGTTTGCGGAGGCTGATCGAAGACGCGGCCGTCACGCAAGGAGCGGCGCAGCTTGATATATTCCGAGTGCGCCCACACCAAAGGGCAGGCAGAACCGGTCGGTTTTCCCCTGAAAAGCTCGAGTTCAGGCAGGTCTCCGGCATCCCACACCTGCTCGGGGATCAGCCGGCTGGCCCCGGCGGCCGAGGCTTCCATCACGCGCAAGAGGGCGTCGGCGATTTCAGGACGTCCCGCGGAGATCTCGTAGTGGGCGCGTTCTCCGGCGAGCAGTGGCCAGGGACGGCCGATGCCGGTGCCATCGAAGGGGCTGCCGTCTTCATGCTCGCCGTAGCCGTCGCCGTTGTAGCGGTACCAGCACGGGCCTTGCGGGAGCTTGGCGCGTAGAAGCGCGTCGACCACTTTGATGGTGTTGAGAATCCGGGGATCGTCGTGAGCGCGCAGGCCGAAACGCACCAAGGCCAGCGAATCGGGACTAATCACAGCCGTGGCGCGAGCCGAACTCTGATCGGGGGCGCGATTCTTGATGGGCACGAAGCCCTGCAACGGCGAGGCCGCACCGTCGGAGTCGGGAGCGATCCGCACGTAATAACCGTCGACGCCGATCTGGCGCGCGAGATCGCCATCGAGCGTGTAGGTCCAGCGCTCGATGTTGTCGTTCCAGGTGTCGGCGGTATCGCGGAGATATTCCGCCGAGACCGGTTCGCCTACGAGGTCGGCAACATCGGCGGCAGCGAGCAGGGCGGCGATCTCGACCGCGAGCGTGAAAGGAGAGTAGCCGCCGTCTTCTTCCCAGCGATCCTGCTGGGTGACGGGTCCGTTGCGGACAATGAAACTGGCGGCATTACGCACCATCGGCCACCAGCGATGCAGATCGCCCAGCAATCCTTCCGCTTCGCGGCGTAGCAGGTCGAGCAGAAGAATCGGGAAAGCGGTCTCGTCCATCTGGATGCCACTCCAATACGGGCGGCCATCCAGCCAGAGATTCTGCGCCCAATGGCCGTCGGCTTCCTGGGTGGATTCGAGGTAGCGCAAAACGCGCAGGGCGTCGACGATGGCTTTGCCCGCGACCAACGCACCCGCGGTTTCCACCAAATCGCGCGGCCACACCAGGTGATATCCGCCTAGATCTTCATCACCTTTGTTGAAGCCCCAGGGGATCGACAAGCTCGCGATGACGCCGCCCACGAAATCTTTGGACTCGTGGCTGCGCAGGACCGCCATGCTGGTGCGGTAGAGATCGACTTCGCGCTTCTCCCGATCCAGAGGAAGGATGCTCTCTTGCCAATTGCGCCACTGGCGCACGAAGTGTTCGCGTATCTCGTCGCAGTCTTCGAGGAGCGAGGACAGGACCTGCTGCCCGGACTCCCAGCAATTTCGCCCGAAGCCCAGCGCAAGCACGAATTTTCCCTGGCAGTCGGCGAGATCAATTTCCCCAGTGAGGGCGAGGTTGCCGTTTTCCGCGCGCGTGTAATCCCAAGTGAGACGGAAGTGCTCCGATAAGTCCTGCCATCCGTCGGAATAGCCAACGAAGCCGACCGAGCGCGCTTTCCATGGAGTCGAAGAGGCGAAGGCCAGCGTCACGTGGTCGCGCCTGGCGAACAACATCGGATGTCCCTTGTAGTCGCCGGCCCAGCCCGTGTTGCCAAATCCCCAGTTTGCGATATGGGGTGCCAGCAGCGCGTAGCAACGGTAGTCCTCAAGTTTGCCCCGCAGCGGCTCGAACTTGATTCTCTGCAAGACCACGTTGCGATAGGGATCGCTGAAAACTTCTTTGCGAATCCGGTAACGGCCGTCAAGGCTCGTATTGGTGAGCTGGAAGACGGGAATACCCGGTTCGAAAGGGACGTTCTCAAAGGTGCAGTGGCGCTTTTCTTCAGAGAAGTAGCTGCGCCCATCCGTGATGATCAATCCCAGATCGCGAGTGCAGGCTTGATCGACGCGAGGAAAGTAGACCTCGTTCAGGATTCCGTGGCTGAGCGTATACCAGACACGGCTATGCGGGTTGAGAGCTGTGCCAATGCCCGACTTAGCGCTGGATGTCCAGCGCGGCGCAATTCCAGGCCAGCCCGGCGCGTAGCGGTCGTTTGAATCGGCCAAGTTTCAGTGATCCCCACAAGAGTGTGCCAACGCTGCCGGAGCTGGCGCAATCAAACTCCGGTGTTTCATGAGAAATTCACCAATTTGTAACAGTACTGTAACACCCCGCGCATAGAACCGAGGGGAAACTCACCCACAGGAGGGCGATCGAGTGATCCGTCGAATCGCGGTGCTTGTTCTCTGCTCAGCTGTAGCGCTACCCGCTCTGGCCCAAACGACATTGAACGGAGCCGGCGCCACGTTTCCTTATCCCATGTACTCGAAGTGGTTCAACGAGTACCACAACGCGCATCCGGATATACAGATCAACTACCAGTCCATCGGCAGCGGCGGCGGTATTCGCCAGGTGCTGGCCGGTACAGTGGACTTTGGAGCCAGCGATGGTCCCATGACTGATGAGCAACTGTCGCAGGCGAAAGTGAAAATTCTGCACGTTCCCACTGTCCTGGGTGCGGTGGTTCCCGCCTACAACGTGCCGGGCGTCACAGAGGAAGTGAAATTCACGCCCGAAGTGATTGCGGGAATTTTTCTGGGCAAAATCACGAACTGGAACGACAAGGCGGTTGCTTCAGCGAACCCGGGCGTGAAGTTTCCCGACCAGCCGATTATCGTTGTCCATCGTTCCGACGGCAGCGGCACTACCTACATCTTCACTGACTATCTGTCGAAGATCAGTTCTGAGTGGCAAGGCGGACCGGGGAAGGGAACTTCGATCAAATGGCCGGTCGGCCTTGGTGGCAAAGGCAACGAAGGCGTCGCCGGCGTCGTGCGTCAGATGCAGGGCGCAATCGGCTACGTCGAGTTGATCTATGCCGTGCAGAACAAGATTCCCTATGGCAGCGTGAAGAACGCGTCGGGAACGTTCGTAAAGGCCTCGCTCGAAAGCGTAACGGCCGCCGCCGGGTCGATGAAAACCATGCCGGCTGACTTCCGGGTGTCGATTACCAATGCGCCTGGCAAGGACGCCTATCCGATCTCGAGCTTTACGTGGCTGCTGATTCCATCTCAATCGAAGGATGCCGCGAAGGGCAAGATCATCACCGACTTCCTGAACTGGATGGTTGACGACGGTCAGAAGATGACAGCGGCCTTGACCTACGCTCCATTGCCCGCCAGCGTGGCGGAAAAAGTGAAGGCGGAGATCAAGCAGGTGCGGTAGACGGAATTGGTTTTCAATCTGGCTGGGTGTCCCAGGATCCGAACCCGGAACCTGGGACTTTTTGTTGCCGCAATGTGATCCCGTGCTTGCTTACTTCGATTGCGGGCTACCCGGAACTTCGAAGCCGTAGTTTCGCAGCAAGTCTTTGATGGCGTCGGTTTTCACAAACTCCAGAAATGCCTTGGCAACTGCTGTGTTTTTCGACGACCGCAAGATGACGCAGGCTTGTTCGATCGGCGGATAATCCGTACTCGGTATCTCCGTATAGCGGCCCTTGTCTTTCATATTCGGCGACAAGGCCAGCGATAAAGCGACGATCCCGACATCCGCAGAGCCGGAAACAACGAACGATGCGGTCTGCGAAATGTTTTCACCCAAAACCAGTTTGTCCTGCACCTTGTCATACACGCCTGCGGTCTGCATGGCGGAGACCGCCGCCTTGCCGTAAGGCGCATGTTGAGGATTGGCGATCGCAATCTTCTTTACCGAGGGCGCCAGTAAAGATTGCATTCCGGAGTGGACGTCCATCTGCGAATCGTTCGGCACCCAGACCACGATCTTTCCTCTGGCATATTGGTAGAAGCTATCCGGCTCGGTCAGCCCGGACGCTTCCAGCTGTTTCGGATAGTCGAGATTGGCCGAAAAGAACATGTCGAACGGCGCGCCGTTCTGAATCTGTTGCGCGAAGTTGCCCGACGAGCCGTAGATCACTTTTATGTGACTGCTGGTCTTTTGTTGAAACCTGTTACTGATCTCCTGCATTGCAGACTGGAGATCCGCAGCGGCGGCAATCGTAAACTCCTGGGCTGTGACCATTTCGGCGATGAGCACGAAAACAATGATCAACAGCGAACTCCATCTGCGAATACTCATGAACAGGATCCTCGTGCCTATACTTTTTTACCCTTCTCATTCAAAGGAGGACAGGAACGCAGAAGACAATGGATCTTTTTCATCTCACACCCGGAGAATCATGACTTCGGTTGCCTTGATGAGTGCTGCTGCGGTCTGACCGGCTTTGAGTTGCATTTCACGAGCGGAACTCGCGGTGATGATGGAAGTGATTTGCTGCTCGCCGATTGAAATCTTCACTTCCGCCATCAGGCCGCTGATTCGCACCGCATCGATCCGTCCTACCAGTTGATTCCGGCCGCTCACGCGACGAAAAGATTCTTTTCGTTGCGGCGCTGTTTTGCCCCGCGTGCGAAAAAGCAACCGATCCACTTCACTGCGTGGAATGCGATGGTGGCCGCCTGCCGTCCGAATGCTACGGAGCTTTCGCTTGTAGATCCACTGCTTGATCGTGGGAAAGCTGACCTGAAGTTCAAGCGCCGCGTCCCGCAGTTTCATTAACTCTTCAATCTTGCCCTTCGGTACGCGGGGATTCTTTGCTTTCTTCACAGTGGCGAAATGTTACAGGCGACACTCACCTCGGTCAATCACCGAGTCGGACAAGGTCGCGCATCACGGCAACCTTGCAGCCTTGAAGCATCCAGAAGTGCACATAATCATGATAGAAAACAGCATACCATGTACACTTCTTCAACCTTCCGAGAGCGAGAGTTCGCGAATAGGTCTGACTCGCTTTCACAAAATTAAACAGGGAGAGATGGAGAGATGAGAGTTTCCTTCAGTTCGTTGGAAATGCCCGTACCTGGGACGTCGCTCATTGGAATTGGCCCCGACAGAGCCGAGATTAAAGAGGGTTCCCGCGAAAGTTGTGGAGCCCCACGTGACCCGCAGTGGCACGGAATCCGGAGGGGCGGTCCCGAAGGGGTTTATGTGCAACACTCTGCACCCCGCGGCGTCGGTTCCTGGGCCTCTCCGCTCGATCTTATTGAAAGCGGGCGGGATAGTAGCTGAAAGGTTGCGCAGCCGCGGCAAGAAAAATGCTTATAGTCTACTAATGTAATAGACTTACATATGTAGCGCTCAACCAACTTCGGTGTGAAAGCGCCAACTGAGGAAAGAGGAAGATGAAAGCCTTACTTGCATGGACCATTGTTCCACTTCTGGGCGTGACTCTACTTGCGCAAACGGCCAAGCCCCGATCAAAGAAACCTCCGGCGAAAGCGGCCGAGCCCCAAGTGACCGCGGCGGATGTGCAGGCGTTGCGCGATGCGCTCGCCGCCCAACAACAACAGATTCAACAATTGCAACAATCGCTCGAGCAACGCGATCAAGCAGTTCAGGCCGCGCAGCAAACAGCACAGCAGGCCCAGGCGGCGGCCAGCGATGCCCAGCAGAAAGTCGCGGCGGGGCAGGCTTCCAGCGCCGACAAGGATGCGGTTGCGAAGCTCAGTTCCGATCTTACGGACGTGAAAGCGACGGTACAGAACGAACTGGTGAGCACCCAGGATGAGCAGAAACGCGTGGCGCTTCTCGAAAGTGCCTTGGGCCGGTTTCGCTGGACGGGAGACATCCGGATTCGCGGGGAGAGTTTTGTGCAGCGCGGAGTCGCGGACCGCAACCGTGCCCGTGTGCGCGCTCGCTTCGGTTTTGATGGCAAGCTAAACGAAGATTTCTATGGAGCCGTGGCGCTGGCGACCGGGTCGCTCGGCGATCCGACGACCACCAATGAAACCTTAACCAACAATTTCGATCGCAAGACTATAGGGCTGGACCGCGCCTACATCACCTACAATCCCGTGGCGCTGCGCTGGTTGTCGATTACGGCTGGCAAATTTGCCTACCAGTGGCAACGCACCAGCGTGACGGGCGACGTCGATCTAAACCCAGAGGGCTTTAACGAAAAACTCTCATTCGATATTCATCGCGTGCCGAGCTTGCAGAATGTGACGTTCCAATCGATGCAATTGCTGTACAACGAGGCGTCGGGAGCAGGCGGGCTCTACAAGGGACATGATTCGTTTGCGGTTGGGGGACAGGTCTCGGCACGACTGAATTTCGGGCCGTGGACGACGACGCCATCGTTCCTGCTCCAGAACTGGCGCTACCAGGATGCGCTCCTGAACTCGAGCGCCTTCGCGGTCCAGGCAACCAATGCCGGACTGAATGGCAATCCGACCACTACGCCAGCGGGGGGAAACACGGGGCCGATCCTGGTTCCGGGCGAAGGTCCCGGTTGCTCGAACCCGGCGGTGACGGGAGCGGGCGGGAGCATACCCACTGTTCCCATCAACGTGCCCAGCGCGAACGGGTGCGTGTTCTCGCCCAATGGTATGACCAACGCCACCTGGGTCGACCTCACCAAGCCGAATGCGCCGGTGTGGCACTTCCTCTCCAACTTCCTGTACGCCGACTTCATCCTCAACAATCAGATCAAGACACCGGCGGCTCGCTTTCCAATCAACCTGATTCTCGAGTACGAGAACAACCTCAATGCGTCGGACCATCCGTTCGACAACTCAGCGCGCAGCGGTTGCACCCAGGATCCGGTCACTCTGATTGTGACCTGCACCAGCAGCAAGCCGTCCGTCAACACGAGCCTGGGGAAGCAATCGCACGTCTACCTGATCGATGCCAGTGTGGGCCAGCAGAAGAACAAGGGCGACCTGCAGTTCGGATATGCCTGGCTCAGGCAGGAACAGGATTCCGTGATCGCGTCGTTCGCGGAAAGCGATCAACGCGCGCCAACGAACATCCTGCAGCATCGTATCTACGCTCTATGGAAGCTTCGTCAAAACACGGTGGCGGGATTCACGTGGTGGCACGGACGTGCGCTCAACAGCAATCTCTTGAACGCACCTCTGGCGGCCGGACTGAAAGCGGGGCAGATAGAACCCTGGCTCAACCGGTTGCAGTTTGATCTGATCTACACGTTTTAGGTAGCGATGTCTTGCGGGCAGTGAACTTGGGAAGGCGCCACCTTTCAGGATGGCGCCTCACTTCTTCCGCTGCTGCAGAGACGGCTCTACGCAGCCGAAATCCTCCCATTCCCCTGCAAAAGCGCGATTTCTCGAGGCTGTTTTATACTGTAGTTTCGTCATGACGACCAAGGCTCTTACCGTGTGGGTTTTCGTGCTGGTGGCGCTTTCTACCGGTCACGGTGCTCAACGAGAATGGGTAACGGGAAAAATCCTTGGCGTGCAGCAACACGAACGCGACCGGGTTCAGCTCTACATCGTCAATACGCCGATCATGACCGAAGACCCCTACTTCACGATTGCGGTTGACGTGAATGGGATGCGCTACGAAGGCGAATTTCTCCCGCATACGATGCGCGAGTTTAGTCCCGGCTTCTGGAATGCGGGAGAGAGCGTCGTGCTGCGTCTGGACAAGCATTTCATGTATCTGAAGCGGGAAGATGGGTCGGAAGCGAAATTCCTGATAATCGACAAGGCTCCTTTACACTCGGCGCGGAATCTTCCCTAGATATGGCCCGTCCATTACTCGATAACCCGTCGAACTTCATTAACCGGGAACTGTCCTGGCTCGCCTTCAACCAGAGGGTCTTGGAAGAGGCTTCGGACCTCAACAATCCGCTGTTGGAGAGGCTGAAGTTCCTCTCCATCTCCGCGAGCAATCTCGATGAGTTCTTTGAAGTGCGGGTGGCATCCCTGGTGCAGCAGATCGAGGATGGCTACAACGAAGGCGCGGCCGATGGCTTGACTCTGGTGGAAGAACGGGACCGGATCAACCGCGAAACGCACGACTTCGTTGACGATCAATATGATTGCTGGAACGGGCATCTGAGGCCGCGGCTGGCGGAGCACGGGATCCGCGTGCTCGGTTTGCATGAACTGGATACGGCCGCCAAATCTTTTGTCGAGGCGTACTGCGAAAGGGAACTCGATCCACTTCTGACCCCGGTGACGGTCGATCCCTCGCATCCTTTTCCGCGGGTGATCAACAAGGCATTGTGCGTGGCTTTTCTGCTGCGCCGGCGACGGCGCTCGGCGATGACTTACACGGGCGTAGTGACGGTGCCGCGGGCGTTACCGCGCCTGATCCGGCTGCCCTCTGAAGATACTGACGATTTTATCTTCCTCGCGGATCTGGTCGCCTTCCACGCGGCGCGGATGTATCACGGGTATGACATCGTGTCGTCGGCGGCATTTCGTGTCACGCGCAACAGCAATCTTTATCTGGCGGAAGAAGAGGCGCGGAGTTTGCTCGAGTCGGTTCGTGCTGAACTTCACAACCGGCGTAAGGGCGATGCCGTCCGCATGGAGATTGAGGCGGACGCAGACCCGGAAATCATCGAACGATTGCGGGGCGTGTTCGAACTGGATCCGTGGCAGGTGTTTTCCGTGAATGGACCGGTCAACCTCTCGCGGCTCTTCAATGTGTACGAACAGACCAAGCATCCGGAACTGAAGTTCAAAACATTCATCCCTCGGGAATTGCGGTTAACGGCCAAATCCCAAGACTTATTTGAGGAACTCAGGCGGCACGATGTTTTGCTGCATCATCCGTACGATTCCTACGACTCGGTGATCTCGTTTATCGAGTCGGCGGCAGAGGACGATCGGGTTCTGTCCATTAAACAGACTCTGTACCGCACCAATGAGCATTCGCTTATCGTGCCGGCGCTGATTGCGGCGGCCGCGAAGAAAGAAGTGACGGCGGTTGTCGAATTAAAAGCTCGCTTCGATGAGGCGTCGAATATCCGCTGGGCGCGGGACCTGGAAGATGCCGGCGTGCAGGTGTTCCATGGCCTGGTGGGACTGAAGACACACTGCAAGCTGTCGCTGCTGGCGCGGCGGGACCCGGATGCGGTAACGCGGCGTTACGTGCACATCGGGACGGGAAACTACAACGCCACGACGGCTCGCATCTACACCGACCTGAGCCTGCTGACGGCGGACCCGCAAATCACGAGCGCAGTTCACGACGTGTTCAGTTTCCTCACGGCGTACGCGGAAAATCCCAGCTACTCGCCCTTGCTGGTGGCGCCTCTGGACCTGGCCGAGAAATTGCACGGGCTGATCGCGCGCGAGGCGGATCACGCGCGGCAAGGGCGGCCGGCGCGCATCATCGCCAAAATGAATGCGCTGCTCGACAAGAAGGTGATTTTGGCGCTATACGAGGCTTCTCAGGCGGGGGTCGAAATTGACCTGCTGGTACGGGGCATCTGCGCGCTGCGACCCGGCGTGCGCGGCATCAGCGACCGGATTAAAGTACGCAGCATTGTGGGACGTTTTCTTGAGCATAGCCGTATTTTCTATTTCGCCAACGCAGGCGAGGAAGAGGTCTACATCGGCAGTGCGGACTGGATGCCGCGTAATCTGTACGAGCGGGTTGAGGTTCTTACGCCATTGAAAGATCCGATGGCCGTCGAGCGCGTCCGGCAGGAGATGCTAGAGGGCTATCTGGCCGACAATCTGAAAACGCGCATTCTGGCGAAAGACGGCACCTATCATCGGGTTTGGCAGATTCCTGGCAAACGCGGCGGAAAAGCGCCGACGGGGGCCTCTGCGTTCAACGCTCAGGAATTTTTTATTGCGCTGGCAGATGGCAAACAGCCTTTGCAAACGATTCCGGCTCCGGCAGCACGAGCCCGACGGCGCAGCACGGTCGGAAAGGACAGTTAGGCTGAATGATTGTTTACTTCCTGCGTCACGCGAATGCGGGGGAGCGCCTTGCATCGCCGAAGAAGGATGAAAAACGCGGCTTGGATAAAGAAGGCATCGAACAGTGTGGTTACGTGGGACGGGCGCTGGCCGCACTCGACGCGCAAGTCGACGCCATGATCTCGAGTCCCCTGAAGCGCGCCACCCAAACCGCGTCGCTGGTCGGCAACGAAATGGGCTTCGAGGGTAAGCTGCAGATCGAGCCCGCACTCCGGCCCCAAGGGACGTTCGCCGACTTCCGCAAGGTGCTCGATAAGTACGCGAAGCTCGAGGCCATTATGGTCGTGGGCCATAATCCGAACCTGAGCGAGTTTCTCGGGAGGGTCGTCAGTCCTACCGGATGCGAAGCTGCGATGGAATTGAGGAAGGGCGCGGTTGCCAAGGTGGAATTGCGAAGAAGTTCGGGATCGCTTTCCTGGTGCCTCACTCCGAAAATTGTCCGATCGCTTTACGCAGCGGCGGCCGAGAGTTCCCGCCCGAAGAGTTCCCGGAAATAATCGCGGTCTTTTTCAATCGCCCACAGTTCTAAATCCACCCCTACCCGGCGGCGTGACATTAGCGTCATCATGACGGCTCCATCGCGAACGCTGACGCGAGCCTTCTGCACTGCGCGGCTTCGTCCGAGATTCATGGACCGCGCCAGGCGTAGAAGCATGGAAGCCTTGGCGATGTATTCCTGATTGATTGGCAATAGTCCCTTAAGGCTACTGTCTCCGGGCGTGGGGCGGGACTTGCCAAGATAGCGGGCGATGGCGGCGATGATGCGACGCTGCTCGGGGGTGTATCCGAGAATTTCCGAATTGGAAATGATGTATTGGGCGTGGCGATGGCGGCCATTGCGGTTCACGTAGTCGCCGACTTCATACAGCATGGCGGCAGCCGAAAGCCACTCTCGATATTCCGGGGGCAGTTGGTGCACCGACTTCAATGCGGAAAACAGTTCCATCGCCGAGTCG
This sequence comes from uncultured Acidobacteriota bacterium, assembly GCA_963765755.1. Taxonomy (GTDB): domain Bacteria; phylum Acidobacteriota; class Terriglobia; order Terriglobales; family Acidobacteriaceae; genus Gp1-AA133. Next base: position 263,365 of record CAVXXV010000004.1, read on the forward strand.
CGCACTTGCAGCGCATGAGCCATGTCGACGCGGTAATGGTGGACGGCCTGCTGCAGTGAATCCCAGCGTTCGGATTCGATCTGGCGGCCAGAGCGCGTGCTGCGATCATATTCGGCGGCCATCTGCGCGAGCAGTCCATCGCGCAGGCCGAGCGGTGAATAACGGAACGAGCGCAGCTGGCAACGTTCGACCAACTCCCGGTACACCATCGCGCCCGCCACGATGATTTCTGCGCGCCGCGGGCCGATGCCTTCTATCTTTTTGCGTTCCTCGAGCGGAAGGCGGCTGATGAGCTTCGCGAGTCGTTTCATTTCGGTTGCCGAAACGGTCAGAGTGCGGCTTTTTCCCGAAGGACGGATCAGGTGATGGGCAGACGCCGCGAGAGCCGCCGCTGTTCCTGAGGTCGCAAGCGCGACCTTGACGCGGGACGCGACGATCCGTGCCGAGGCGCGTCCCACCTCGCGCGCAATGAACCCTCGCATGCGTTGCAACTCGCCTTTGCGAGGCGGATCGTGGCCGAGAAATTCATTGGTGAGCCGCACTGCGCCCAGCGGCAGGCTGACCGTGTCGCGGATATGTCCTCGACGAGAAACAGTCAGCTCGCAGCTGCCGCCGCCCAAGTCGATCATCAACACGGTGGAGGTGCTGAGGCGAAGGTTGGCGACCAGGCCGAGGTGGATCAGCCGGCCCTCTTCCAGGCCGGAGATGATATCGACCGTCCACCCCGTGGCCGAACGCACCCATTCCAGAAAAGCCTGCGAGTTTCGGGCATCGCGCAAGGCGCTGGTGGCGACGACGCGAACCGAGTCAGTCCCCAATCGTTGGGCCGTGCGATGGAAGCGGCGCAGCACCTTGACGGTTTCCGCCATCGACTCGGGCGACAGGAAATTGGAGCGAAAAACGCCTTCCCCCAAACGAGTGACCTCGCGGTCTTCGTGAATTGCGTGGAGGCGGCGGCCGCGCAGACGGGCAATCTTAAGGCGGACCGAGTTCGAACCGATATCAACCGCGGCGAAGACGGGCATGGTGGAGATGCGTTCCCGATTCTAATGGAATCGCTGGTAGCTCAGAATAAAACCTCGAGCCGGCTGAGGACGCATTCAGCCCCGAAGCAGGCTGGCGGCACCAACGGCAAATGTCTGTAGCGCAAGTGCTTTTAACACTCCTGTAACACGTTTCTGTTAGGGTCCAGCCATGGCGAACCAAGCCCTGTTTCGCCCGCATCCGGCGGGGCCACAGCCAGTGGCAGGATCGCATCCCAAAATGCGTACGAGTCCGCTGCTGAACTCCTCCGACGGAGTGTTCGCTGACAGGGCTTTTGGATGGGTGATCTTAGGGTGCGCGTTGGTTGTTCTTTTGATCCTGGCGCTCATCGTGTGGCAACTGGTGAGCCGTTCCCAGTTATCCTGGCACGCATTTGGCTGGAAATTCTTCTGGGGGCAGGATTGGGATCCGGTTAACGATCAGTATGGCGCCCTCCCATTCGTTTACGGGACCATCGTTTCTTCACTGCTGGCTCTGGTGATTGCCATACCCCTGGCGGTTGGCGTCGGTGTATTCACCACCGAAATGTGCCCGAAGTGGCTGCGCGGCCCGCTCTCCTTTACGACTGAGTTGCTGGCTGCGATCCCGAGCGTGATCTATGGGCTGTGGGCGATCTTCGTGCTGGTTCCGATTCTGCGGAACTATGTAGAACCATTTCTCGGAAAAACGCTGGGTTGGACAGGGCTGTTCGAGGGTGCGCCGTTCGGAATCGGAATGCTGGCCGCGGGAATCATCCTGGCCATCATGATCATCCCGATCATCTCTTCGATCACGCGCGAGGTGCTGCAGGTCGTGCCGCAGCACCAGAGGGAAGCGGTGCTTGCACTGGGCGCGACCCGGTGGGAGATGATTCGCATCGGCGTCCTGCGCAATGCGCGCGCCGGAATTGTGGGGGGAATCATTCTTGGCCTGGGCCGCGCATTAGGTGAAACGATGGCCGTCACCATGGTGATCGGGAACCGCCCGGAAATTGCGAAGTCCCTGTTCGCTCCTGGATACACCATGGCCAGCGTGCTGGCGAACGAATTCAGCGAAGCGGCGGGCGACTTGTACCTTTCCGCACTGATCGAAATTGGTCTGGCGTTGTTCCTGGTCACGATCATCGTGAACGCTCTGGCACGTTTTATGGTATGGAGCGTAACGCGTGGACAACCTGCGAGGGCCCGTGCCTGATCCCGCCCAGCCGGTAACTCCTAGACTCGAAATCAGCCTGTGGAGAAGGATTGCGGATCACGGTGCCACCCTGTTCGCCGTTTCGACCGTGATCATTGTTCTGACGCCCCTAGTGGCGGTTTTTGCGTACCTCGTCATCAAGGGGATCGGGTCGGTGAACCTGGCGTTTCTGACGCAGACCCCGAAGCCACCCGGAGAAATCGGCGGTGGCATGGCCAATGCGATTGCCGGATCGGTGTTGATTCTTTCGATTGGCAGCCTGCTCGGCGTGCCCCTGGGGATTGGGGCTGGCATCTACCTGGCGGAGTTCGGAAGGAACCGATTCGGAGACATGGTTCGTTTCGTCTCGGATGTGCTGAACGGCGTTCCATCCATCGTAATCGGCATCGTGGCGTATGCGCTCGTGGTGCTGCGACAGAGGCATTTCTCGGCGCTCGCGGGTGGCGTGGCTCTCGCCATCATGATGGTTCCGACTATCACCCGGACAACAGAAGAGATGCTGCTGCTGGTCCCCAACGTGTTGCGCGAGGCCGCCTACGGATTGGGCGTACCCCGCTGGCGCACAACCATGTCGATCACTCTGCGCACGGCAACCTCGGGCATCATCACCGGAGTCATGCTGGCCTTTGCCCGCGTGGCAGGAGAGACGGCTCCGCTTTTGTTCACAGCCTTCGGGAACCAGTACTGGAACTGGCATCTGGACCAGCCCACGGCGGCATTACCGTTACAGATATTCACGTATGCGATTTCGCCATACGATGATTGGCACAGACAGGCCTGGGCGGGGGCGCTGGTACTGATCATCCTGATTGTGTCGGCGGTGGCGGCCGTACGCTTTGTAGTGCGGCGCGGAACTCTCGGAGGAGTCGCCTAGCTATGGGAGTTGGGATCCAGGTCGAAAACCTGAATGCCTGGTATGGCAAGACCCAGGCGCTCCACGAAATCAACCTGAAAGTAGAGGCCAATCATGCTACCGCCCTTATCGGCCCATCGGGCTGCGGCAAGTCGACGTTCATCCGGTGCCTGAACCGTATGCACGAGACCAGCCCCGAAGCGCGGGTGGAGGGCAAGGTAAAGATCGGCGAGTACGACGCGTACGAAGGAACGTCGGCCACCAAGCTGCGCCGCCGCATCGGCATGGTCTTTCAAAAGCCAAACCCATTCCCGACCATGTCGATCTACGATAACGTTGCGGCGGGACTCAAGCTCAACGGCTATCGCGACCGGAAGCATCTCGACGACGTGGTGGAAAAATCCCTGATGTCGTCGGCGCTTTGGGACGAGGTGAAGGACCACATCCACAAGAAGTCGGGGGCGAGCCTTTCCGGCGGCCAACAGCAGCGCCTTTGCATTGCGCGTGCCCTGGCGGTTGAACCCGAAGTGCTGTTGATGGATGAGCCGTGTTCGGCGCTTGATCCCATCTCGACGGGCAAAATTGAAGAACTCATTTTCGAACTGAAGGCGCAGTACACTATCGTAATTGTGACGCACAACATGCAGCAGGCAGCCCGGGTCGCCGAGTACACGGGATTCTTTCTTCTGGGGCGCCTTATCGAGTACGACAAGACGGAGAAGATTTTCACCAATCCCTCGGACAAACGCACCGAAGACTACATCACAGGCAGGTTTGGATAATGCGTAGCCGATTTCAACAGGGACTCGACGAATTGCGCCAGAAGCTGCTTCGGATGGGAGGACTCGCCGAACAGGCGGTGGATCGCGCTTGCCAGGCGTATCTGGATCGCGATCTGACCCGCTGCCAGATGGTGCTGGAAGGCGAGACCCAGATCAACATCTCCGAGCGCGAGATCGACGAGCTGGCGTTTGATATGCTCGCCATGCAGCAGCCGATGGCGGTGGATCTCCGCTTTATTCTCGCCGTCACCAAGATCAATGCAGACCTCGAACGCGTGGGGGACCAGGCCGTGAACATCGCGGAACGCGTGATGGATATGGTCGCGCTGCCCGCAGTTGACCTTCCAGTGGATATCGGTCGGATGTCAGCGGCGGTCAGCGCGATGGTGCGGCGCGCACTCGAATCATTCATCGAGGCCAAGGCCGAGCTGGCACAAGCGGTGCTTGAAATGGATAACGTGGTCGACCGCATGCGAGATGAAGCCTTCATCGTGCTGGTGAAGACCATGAATGAGCGGCCGGAAACGACCCGGCAAGCGCTGGATGCCTTGTTGGTGGCGCGCAATCTCGAGCGCGTGGCCGATCATGCCACCAACATCGCCGAGGACGTGATTTTTTGGGTGCGCGGCGCCGACGTCCGACACAATGCTCCGCAAGAACCCAACGGACAGGAACAAGCGGTGCAGCGCGCGGCCAGCGAAACCCACTAGCCCGCCGAGATTGCAAACCTATGAGCCGGTCAGAGATACTGACCGGCTTTCTGTTTTTTGGAGATGATTGTCGCGAAGCTAAGGGAGGAATCTGTGCGAAGGGCAATTGTTTTTACGATTGGACTGCTTCTGAGCGGAGCCCCGTCAATGTGTCAGGACAAGACAGCCAAGGCGCCGATTCAACTTCCCACCAGCAAATCGCTCGCGGCCGACACCGGCCGGATTTCGCCGCTGAACAGTTTCCCGGCAACGATTGCGCTTAGTCCCGACGGGCATTATGCGGCGATGGTACACGCAGGATATGGAACACAGGACAGTCGCGGGAGGCAGTCCATCTCGATCGCCAATCTCAGCAACGGCCAGGTAAAGGATTTTCCAGACGATCGCCTGGCTGAGGAATCCCACCAGAGCTATTTCGTGGGACTCGCGTTCAGTGTGGATGGTAGGCACCTGTACGCTTCGCTGGGATCGATCACGGACCCGACCGGTTCAAAACCCGGCGACACGGGAAATGCAATTGCTGTTTACAGTTTTAGCGAAGGCAAGGTTGCTCCGGAACGATTGATCAAGATCGCGCCGACCAAGTTGGCCGCGGGAAAGCTCGTTGCCCGTGGCTTATTCAATACGCCGGAGGGTACGGCGATCCCTTATCCGGCGGGACTGGCCGTCGTCGCTTCCGAGGAGGGGGAGCGGCTGGTGGTGGCCAACAACTACTCCGACAGCGTAATCCTGATCGACGCAACCAGCGGACAGGTCGTGCACCAGTTCGATTTGAGCACGAACCGCATGATTCCTTCGGCGTATCCCTACACGGTAGTCGTGGCGCGCGATGGGCGCAGGGCCTGGTGCAGTCTGTGGAATGCCTCGCAGGTTGCGGAACTGGACCTGGCGAGTGGCGAGGTTGTGCGCCGGATCTCGTTGCGCAAGCCGGAATCGGACACCGCGCCCGGATCGCATCCGACCGCGCTCCTTTTGAGTCCGGACGAGAAAACGCTCTATGTAACGCTCTCAAATGCAGACCAGGTGGCAGCGATCTCCACTGCGGATGGAACTCCCACGCGCTGGTACTCGACCCGGCTTCATGGACAAGCGTATGGCGGCACCTCGCCGGTAGCGCTGGCCATCTCAGGCGATGGAAAGCAGTTGCTGGTGGCAACAGCCATGCTGAATTCGATTGCCGTATTTGACTTGACCGGGAGCAGAGAAGGCGCTGCCCAAGCGCCTCAGGAAGCCGCGGGTTTCATTCCCGCAGATTGGTATCCCACGGCCCTCGCGGTGCATGGCGATGACCTGTGGATTGCCACCGCGAAGGGACGCGGCACCGGACCGAACAACGGGCAGAACGGAATTCCACCCGGGCGAAGACGTCGTGACCATCCCTACATTGCGACGCTACTCTATGGATCGCTGGGACGCGTGCACTATGCCGATGCCAGCAAGAAACTCGCCGACCTTACACGGCAAGTCGAGGAAGGGAACCGGCTGCATGCGGATGCCGGGAAGTTCCAGTTTGCCGGCGGCGCCAATCCCATCAAGCACGTGATTTACATCATCAAGGAGAATCGCACCTACGATCAGATTTTCGGCGACATAAAAGAAGCGAACGGCGACCCATCGCTGACCATGTATGGACGCGACATCACTCCTAACGAGCACAAGCTCGCATTGCAGTTCGGAATCTACGACAATTTCTACGACAGCGGGGAAGTCTCGGGTAACGGGCATGACTGGTCTACCGCTGCCATTTCGACCGATTACACCGAAGCGAACTGGCAGGTTACGTATCGCGGTCAAGAGCGCACGTATGATTTCAGCGGATCGGTGGCGGAGGAATATCCGGCCGAGCGCGGCATTCCGAATGTGGACTCCCCACAAACTGGATATTTGTGGGTGAACGCGGCAGCTCATGGAATCACCTATCGCGACTACGGCGAGTTCATTGATAGCGAATTCTGCCCGATCAAGACGCCGGATGCTTCTCCGAAGGAGGGCAACCCGCAGCCGCAGATTTCTTGTGAGCATGACGCGATCCGGAAAGGAGAGCCATTGCCGGCCGGGCTGGGGGATCCCAAAGGTGGCCCGAGTCCTTACCCGTGGCCGATTCCGTTGAGCACGCAGACCAAGGCCACGATGCCCGAACTGCAGGAGCACACTGATCTTGCGTACCCGCCCTTCAACGTCGACTACCCGGACCAGTTGCGCGCAGACGAGTTCCTGAACGAGTTTCAGGGTTTTGTTCAGGCAAGAAAAGATGGCAAGGGGGAGCAACTGCCGAGCCTGGTGATCATGCACTTGCCCAACGATCACACGGGGGGCACGCGGGCAGGGAAGGCCGCGCCCACCGCTTCGGTCGCGGACAATGATCTTGCGTTAGGCAGAATCGTGGAAGCGGTCGGACACAGTCCGTATTGGGATGACACGGCGATCTTCGTGTTGGAAGATGACGCGCAGGATGGCGTGGATCACGTGGACGCGCACCGCTCGGTGGTGCTGGTAATCAGCAAGTACGCGCCCCGCTCAGGCGATAGTCCTGTCCTTGAACATCGCTTCTTTACCACCGCGAGCGTTGTGCACAGTGTGGAAGAACTCCTTGGCTTGCCCCCGATGAATGTGAACGATGGGTACGCGCCGCTGATGGTCGGATCCTTCTCGGGAGCAGGGAATCAGGCGCCATTCGCGGCGGACACTTCGAATCGCGAGAATGGCCTGATCTACAAAGTGAATGCGGCGGCCGCGAAAGGCGCGAAAGCTTCGTCTCGGATGGACTTCACGCGGCCGGATGCGGTGGATACGCGTGTGCTGAATGCAATTCTGTGGCGCGAACGCAAGGGCAACATCAAGATGCCGGCAGCAAAACACACCGTAATCCCGGCAGGTCTGAAGCCTGATGATGACTAAAAGACACTTTGCGTTCTTTGCGGATTTTGTTCGCGAACTCGGCGGTTAAGAGCCTTTAACCGCAAAGCTGGCGAAGAAGATCGCGCGAGGAGGCAAAGAAATCGTTTGCGCGCGATCACTATGAAACACGACAAACACTTTCGCGGAACGCGCGTCGTCGCTCTTCTTATTCTGCTGACGTCTGCGGTTCTTCTCGCCAACGTCGATCCCAAGAAGGGCCGGGTCACGGCGAATCCGACCAGCGGCAATCGATACTCCTTCGAACAGGAAGTCGACTACGGGCGGCAGGCGATTCCGGAAATTGAAAAAGAACTGCCGCTGTTGCCGGTCGATCATCCAATTTCGAAGTACATCAACGCGCTTGGCAACCAACTGGCGGCGAAGGCTCCGGGCTTTAAATTTCCGTACACGTTTCGGGTTGTGAATCAGAAAGACATCAATGCTTTCGCCCTGCCGGGCGGCCCAATCTACGTGAACACGGGGACGATAGCGACGGCCAGCGAGGCGGAACTTGCGGGAGTAATGGGACACGAAATCTCGCACGTCGTTATGCGGCATTCCACGCGGCAAGCATCACGGCAGAGCAAGGCTTCGATTCCGCTGGCAATCCTGAGCGGGGTACTGGGAGCAAGTGTTGGTGGATGGGCGGGATCGCTGGCGCAGATGGGAATTTCGATCGGCGCGGGCTCGGTGTTCACCAAGTATTCGCGCGAAGCGGAGACCGAAGCCGACATGGTGGGCGCGCAGATCATCTACGACACAGGCTTCGATCCCCGCGCGATGGTGACGTTCTTCCAGAAACTCAAAGAGCAGCAGGGAAGTGGCGGCGGCCCGAGCTTTCTGGCGTCCCATCCGGACCCGGGAAACCGCGCCCGCGACGTGGCATCGATCCTGTCTCGATTTCCCTTGAAGAAATATCAGCAAGGCGACAGCGCTGAGTTTGTTGCCGCGAAAAAAGCGCTTTCGAGCATAGGGCCGGAGAAGGTCGAAGCCCCCAATGTCGCCGTTCCGACAATCGCTCTCCGGCGTTTATCCGCCAAGGAGCTTTCGGTGGACAGCCTCAAGCCATACGAGCACAGAGCGTTCCGCGTGTCATATCCGGCGAACTGGGAGATCGTTGGGGATCCAACCTCGTCGGTGACCCTGTACCCCAGGGGTGGGGCCGACCGCGAGACGGTCGCTTACGGGACGATTGTCAGCGCCTTTACTCCAGGGAGCGGCGGGACGGAACTGGGTGAAGCGACCCGCCAGTTGATCAATTCCATCCGGGATACGAACCCGGCATTGCGGCAGACGGGGAATCCAGTCAATCTGACCGTCGGCGGACGAGCAGCAAAGAGCGTCGAGATGCTGGGAAACTCGGCGATCCGGGAGAAGGGGCAGGCGATTCCGGAGAGGATCCGGCTAGTGGCCGTACGCGGGAAGGGCAGCCTGATTTTGTACTTGGTGTTCATTGCTCCCAACGCCGATTTTGACGGGTTGCGACCGACATTTGACCGGATTTTGCGGAGCTTTACAGTCAGATAGGCACCATTAGCCTGCCCGGGCATCGTTTCCCAACGGTTATGTGACTGAAATGTCGCCAAAATCTTACATCTCAGTACTCGCTTTCCAGATAACCTCCTATGTCCTTTCGGCGTCCAACTCATGAGAATCGTTAGGAGTTCCACATTCGACCGGGCGTATAATTTCCTCAAGCGGGGCCCGGGTCCAGGGCAGGAGTTGGTTATGAAGTTTCGCCTCTCACCAGGAGTGGTCGTTCTTTCGGCGCTGCTGTTTGTCGTCCCGGCGTTCGCCCAACAAGATTCCAAGAACACTACCGACGATTCGGCGCCCTCGGTAAAGCAAGGGACACCGGACCAGAAGGCGGAAACTCCCACGGATCAGGAGAGTCCTGCGGCCAAGCCCAGTTCTCCGACCCAGACATCGACTCCCGCTCCTACCGCAAAGACTCCTTCCGATCCCACCGCAAAAGCTCCCTCGGATCCGACAGCGAAGACACCCGCTGACGCTGACGGGAAAGACACGCCGCCGAAGAAAGAGCCAACCGCCATCGCGCAGCCCGACGACAGCAACGTGAAGCACGATGGTAGTAAGAACGATGTAAACGCCATCGGAAATCGTAAAGTCGGGGGCCGCGGGCTGGGCGACTGGTACTCGCTCGAAGGCGAGATCCGCATGGGCAAGCAGTATGCCCAGGAAGTTGAAGCGACGTCGAAGCTGATTCGCGATCCGGTGATTACTGAGTACGTGAATCGCATCGGGCAGAATCTGGTGCGTAATTCCGATGCTCAGGTTCCGTTCACGATCAAGGTTGTGGACTCGGACGAAGTGAATGCCTTCGCGCTGCCTGGCGGGTTCTTCTACGTGAATTCCGGCCTGATCCTGGCGGCCGATGAGGAGTCGGAACTGGCGGGCGTGATGGCGCACGAGATCGCGCACGTTGCGGCGCGGCATGCCACGCGGCAGATGACGCGCGCGCAGTGGGCCAACATCGGAACGATCCCGTTGATCTTCGTGGGTGGTGGTATCGGTTACGCCGTACGTTCCGTGGCCGGTCTGGCTTTACCCATGGGCTTCCTGGCATTCTCGCGCAGTTTCGAGTCGGAAGCCGATTACCTGGGACTGCAGTACATGTACAAGGCGGGCTACGATCCGAACGCTTACGTAGCGTTCTTTGAAAAACTGCAGGCGCGCGAGAAGAAGAAAGCGGGCACGCTGGCGAAGGCGTTTTCTACGCATCCGCAAACGCCGGACCGGATCACGAAATCACAAGAAGAGATCGGCCGCATTCTTCCAGCGCGCCAGCAATACATCGTGACAACCTCGGAATTTGGCGACGTGAAAGCCCGGCTCGCGAGTCTCGAAAACCGCCGCAAGGTGGTGGATGACAAGGGTGGCAACAAGCCCAGTTTGCGCCGGGCGTCAACCACTGACAAATCCACCGATAAGAATGGCGACAAGGGCGGCGACGATGATCGACCCACTCTTCACCGCCGTGATGACTAATTCCACGATTTTCTACAAGTAGAAAAACCGGCAGCCCACGGGCTGCCGGTATCGTTTTCTGATCGCGAATTTAACGCTGACTTGTTGTTAGCCAGCTTCCTTGGTCGCGAGAGAACGCATCGCACTGGCATGATTGCGAGTGCCGGAAACGACTTTCATCTCTTGCCAGTCGTAGGGGAATTCCTTGCCGCACTCGAGACAGACCACGTATGTTCCGGTCAGCATTGCCGCCTGGTTGCGGCGCGACCCGGGTTTTAACGTGATCGGAAAACTGTACTGCAGGTGCCAACAGCCAAAGAGCGCGTCAATTACCTTCCCCATTGCGAGACCTCCCCAGAACCACAAATGTTCAGTAGTGCAAGGCAGCAGCCAACTCCGGACAAATACTTAGATTCGGATACCGGAGAAAAGGTTCGACTTGGACGCAGGGTTAGCTCTGTCCAAAACCGAACAAAGGAAAACTCTTGCACACAATGACCTTAAATTTTGTCAGGAAGAATCGCGGGGGGATTTGTTGCTAGAAACTCTCCTGGGTCTTTTTTCGCTGCTGGCATTTCGACATGATCGCCGAGCGAAGCCGGGTACGAAGGTCGTCGGGTAGTTCGTACAGCTCAGAGTCCCGATAGATCTCAATGGTCTTCTTGGTGGTGTCACAGACCACGTAGCAGTTGTGGCACCAAGCCAAGTGATCCTCGAGTTCGGACTTGGTCCGATCATCGAGTGCGCCGTCTAGATAATTTGTCAGCTCTTGCAGGAATTCAGAGCATTTCACTTTTGGCCATCTCCGCTCTCACGTTTCTTGAAGTAGCGGCTGAGCCGCTCCCGCAGTTGCAGGCGGGCCCGCAACAACCTTGATTTCACCGCGGGGATGCTGAGGCCCAAAGCCTCGGCCGTCTCCTCGGTGGAAAGTCCTTCCACATCTCTCAGGACGAAAACCGTCCGGAAACTTGGTGGTAAACCCTGGATCGTCCGCGTCAAGATGTCTTTCAACTCTGCTTGCTTGTAGAGTTGCTCGGGGTTCGGACTCCAGTCCGCGATCTCGCGGGGAACCGAATCCTCTTCGGTCTTGACGTCCTCGTCCAGCGAAACCGTGCGCTCGGGCCGCCGGCGGCGCAATTTCATCAGCGCCTCGTTCACGGCAATCCGAACCAGCCAGGTGTAAAACTTCGACTGCCCCTGGAATTGTTCCAGGTTGCTATAGGCCTTCAGGAATGCGTCCTGGACTACATCTTCCGCATCTTCCCGGTTCTGCGTGATGTGCTGAGCGATACGAAAAACGTTTCGATCGTACCGCTTGACCAGTTCCTCAAACGCAGAGACTTCGCCCTTCTTGGCCGCCTGGACCAGCGCCAGTTCGTCGCTAACGGGCTCACCTATCTTTGGTTGGATGGTGCTCATTCTTAGTCCGATGCAGTATTTTGCGAGGCTCTCGCTGATTGGCGAGTTGTTATTCTACTTGGTAACCAAGGTTTCTGACGAGTGCTTTTGCCGTATCCGGGCGGGTGCGCTTTACGATAAATTTTATGGGGTCGCCGGGCACACCGGGGAACACGTCCTAAAGGCACCGGAAGTTGCAGCGCAAGTACCGTATAATCAAGGGTTAGCTGGGTAGTTCGGCAGAGTCTTCCCGAGAATTACCGAGAATTCATGACAGACGCGAACGAAGTTGGACAGATTGTCGAGCGTGTGGTCACGCAGGTCCTGCAAGGGCACCTTTCGCAGATCCGCGAAGAACTGGTGCGTCGCGTTCTTGAAGAGTTGCCGCAGGGAGCCATGGATGGGGCGGCGCACGAAGGATCGAGCGGCGCCGGTCCAGTAGATTTGTTGCGTGGCGTGGCTGCGATTCACGCCGGTGCCACACAAAAAGAGATTCTCCGCGCGTTGCTCGACAGCGTTGCCCAGCATTCCGGGCGCACCGCTCTGTTCGTGATTAAAGGCGGCCTGGCAACCGGCTGGCAGGGTCGAGGCTTCGAAGATAATGACGCCGTCAAGGACTTCACGCTCGATACATCGCGCGGGTTGCCGGAGCGCGTGCTGCACGAGAAAGCGCCTTTCAGCGGACAGGTCCTTGACATGGACCCGAGATTCATCGACCGCTTTGGCGGTCCGGCTGACGATCACATCGTGATGCTGCCGTTGCTTCTGAAAGACAAAGTTGCGGCTCTCGTGTATGTGGACTGCGGGCTGGATAAGAATCGCCTGGACACGGCATCGGTAGAACTGCTGGTGGTATCGACCAGCGCATGGCTGGAGCTGGTTTCGCTTCGCAAGCAAGCTCCGCGCGAACCGGCGCCTTATGCTGACACCGTTCCGGCAGCTCCTTCGATGCAGGGGACTCCGAGCTTCAACGACCCATTCGCGGGCCATGCTCCGCGACACACCGCGGCGGCCGCCGCAGCGTACGAAGCTCCATCCGAGTCTGCACATGCGGAAGTCGTATCGGTCGCAGCGGCGGCTGCCGGGGTGGATCCAGGCGCATCCATTAGCCATGCTGGCGCCGCACTCAGCGAGGAAGACGCGGACGTTCACCGCAAGGCGCAACGCTTCGCCAGACTTCTCGTGGACGAGATCAAGTTGTACAACCAGGCCAAGGTCGCTGAAGGCCGCAAGAACAAAGACCTGTATGACCGATTGAAAGAAGACATTGACAAGAGCCGCGCCACTTTCAAGAAGCGTTATGGAAACACGGTGGCGGCCAGTGTGGACTACCTCCAGGCGGAACTGGTACGCAGCCTGGCGGAAGACGATATTTCAGTGATGGGCGCCAATTTCCGGCGATAGATTGTGAGCGTGTTGTCCTCCCGTACGTTCATTTTGTGCATCGTTGCAGGGATCGGGTATGGATCTCTGTGTGTTCCCCCGCACGCCTTCGGAAGGCAAGCCGACAGTGCTGCTACCTCGGGGACGCATAAGCCTGCTCCCAAGGCAGCCGGCCCGAAGTCGGGGAAGGCGCAATCCAGCAAGTCCAAGAGTACGCATGCTCCCGCAACCAAGAGCGCGGCCGCCAAAAAACGCAAGCGGCGCATGTCTCCGCGCGTGCAGCGTATCCGCCAGGCCTTTGTGGCCTCGGCGAGCCTGCGTCCCATGGCGCAACAACTTCTTCAGGAAAGAACTCCGGCAGCCTATGCCGGCGTGACCGCATATGCCCAGCGCCACTCCAAGGAAGACGCCGGCGCGCTGGCGTGGCTGGCAATTGGATACGCGCATGTTCTCGATCATGATTACGCGAAGGCCATCGATCCGCTAAATCACGCCAAGCCCAAGGCCGGCGATCTCGGCGACTACGTTGCGTACTACCTGGGCAGTTCCTACCTGCAGACGGGAAGGACGGCCGAGGCAGTCGCGACGCTGGCGGACTTCAGCAAAAACTATCCGGATTCGTTGCTTACGAAGGATGCGCACGTGGTGTATGCGGGCGCGCTGGTGGCTGACAACCGTGCTGCGGAAGCGGCCGCCCTGCTCGAAGGCGATCGCGTCCCGGCACGTGCGGATGTGGAGCTTGGTTTGGGCCGTGCCTATGCGGCCATGGGACAGACAGAGAAAGCCGTGGCGGCGCTGCGCAACGTGTACTACCGCATGCCGACGAGCCCTGAAGCCGATACGGCGAATACGGAACTGAAGAAGCTCACGGGCAGCATTTCTCCATTGTTGCTTACCGAGCGCCGCACCCGGGCCGACTTGTTCGCGAAGGGCAAACGGTACAGCGACGCGGCCACCGAGTACCGCGATCTGCTCGACGAAGTGAGTCCCGACGACCGACCTTCACTGCAACTGGCTTTGGCAGCTGCTCTTCAAAAGAGCGGGCGTAGCAAAGATGCGAAACAGGTTCTGAATTCCACGCCCGACAGCACGCCGGAGATTGCGGCCCAGAAACTTTACCTGTTGGGCGAAGTGGCTCGTGCGGCAGACGATGACGAGGGCTTCCTGCGCTTGCAGGCGCAGCTCAGACAATCCGCACCCGCCAGTCCGTGGCTGGAGCAATCGCTGCTGGCTGCGGGCAACGTCTACCTTCTGCGGCGAGACTACGATAAGGCGATTGACGCGTACCGGGAAATGCAGCAGCGCTTTCCCAACGGCGCGCGCGCATCGTACGCGCACTGGAAAGTGGCGTGGCTGAGCCTGCGCCAGGGACGGAACGAAGAAGCCAAGCAGGAGTTCGATCAGCAGGTCGCGCTCTATCCGGCTTCCGGAGAGGTTCCGGCGGCATTGTACTGGCGTGCGCGGCTCGCGGAAGAAGACAACGAACCGAACAAGGCGCGGGCCTACTACGAAAAGCTCTCGGATCGGTTCAGGAATTTCTATTACGCAGAGCTCGCCCGACAGCGCCTGAAAGCACTGAAGCCGACGACCGAGCCCGTACAGTACGCGCTACTCGATCGGGTGCCTCCCCTTGACCTGTCGGGAAAAGTGACTACGAGCGAGCCTCCCGCTGAAGACTTGCACCTACAAAAGGCGCGACTTCTTGAGAACGGCGGCCTTGTCGACTTTGCCGTGCGTGAGATCCAGGCGGCTCCGCCCAGCGAAGAAGGGAACTGGTCGCTGGCGGAAACCGCCCGTCTCTATCAGGACAGCGGGCGTTACGATCGCGCCATCCAAGTCATGAAACGCGGCGTGCCCAACTACTTTGCCGTGGATGTGCCCGAGTTGCCGCGCCCTTACTGGGAGGCTCTATTCCCGAAGGCCTACTGGGGCGACTTGAAGCGCTTCTCGACCGAGAACGAGTTGGATCCCTATCTCGTAGCATCGCTGATCCGTCAGGAATCCGAATTCAATCCGAATGCGATCTCTCGCGCGAATGCCGTCGGTCTGATGCAGTTGCTGCCGGTTACGGGAAAAAAGGTGGCGAAAGAAGTGAAAATGCATCACTTCAGCCCCAACCAGCTCTACACGCCTACCGTCAACCTCCAGTTGGGTACACGCTACTTCAAGAGCATGGTCGACAAGTTCGGATCATTCGAGTATGCACTCGCAGCCTACAATGCGGGTTCGGATCGTGTCGAAGATTGGCTGGCGCAAGGCAAGTACCGCGACCCGCAGGAATTCGTCGAATCCATCCCATTCACCGAGACGCGCGAGTACGTGCAAGCGATCATGCGCAATGCGAATGTTTATAAGCAGCTGTATGGAACGCCGTAGAGAGTTTCGAGCTTAACCCTTAACGTCCCAGCTGCAGTTCTAGCCAACTTTTCCTTCCGCTGGGGCTTTCGTAAACATGATTTCGTACACCAGCAACCCCGCGCCGATCACGATGGCGCTGTCGGCTACGTTGAACGCTGGCCACTGGTAGGAGCGTACGTAGAAAAGCAGGAAGTCGGTGACGTGGCCGGCGGTAAGACGGTCCCAGAGGTTGCCGATCGCTCCTCCCAGGATCAGTGAAAGTCCTATACCCGTAGTCGATAGCGTGTGGCTGTTTTTCCAGAGCAGCATCGAAACCACGATCAGCGCGATCACCGAGAAGAGCACCAGCGTTCCCACCGTCCAGGGCGACGATGAGTCGGCGAAAAGGCCGAACGCGGCGCCGCGATTTTCCAGATGGGTGAGGCGGAAAAACCCGGGAATAATCTGGATTCCGTCGTGCAGGGGAATGTTGCGTTCCACAGCCAGCTTGGCCAGACGGTCCAGCAGCACAACGAACGCGGCGATCAAGAGGTGAAATTTTCGCATGGGGGACGAACTGCTTATCTCGGCCCGCACTAGGGCCTACTGTTCACCTTCGATTTCTCTCAACACAGCACTGCAACGTTCGCAGACGGTCGGGTAGTTCTTGTTCTCGCCGACGTGCACGGAATAATTCCAGCAGCGCTCGCACTTCTGGCCGTCGGCTTTGCTGACGCTAACCGATACAGCACCGGTGCCATTGCCGGATTTCTTTTCCTCGAGTGTAACCGCCGACACGATGAAGATGTAGCGCAGTTGATCACGGTAACGTGACAGCACGGAATAGACGGGTTCTGAGGCCATCACCTTTACTTGCGCCTCTACGGCCTTGCCGATCTGCTTAGCGTTGCGCGCTCCTTCCAGATCCTTCAGAACCTGCTCGCGCACGGAACGGAGGGTAGCCCAGTCCTCGAGCTGCTTCGGGTCGTCGGGAACATTCACAGTGCCGAAGATTTCTTCTGCTTTCGGAAACAACGCCGTGTGCACGGTCGAGGGACGACCGGCGGTCTGCGGCAGATATCCCCAAACTTCCTCGCAGGTGAAGCTCATGACAGGGGCCAGCAGCCGCACCATGGCTTCGAGGATGCGCCAGATGGTGGTCTGGGCGGCGCGGCGTCCTGGTGAATTTGGAGCCGAGGTATACAACCGGTCTTTGAGCACGTCAAAGTAGAACGCGCTCAACTCCACAGCGCAGAAATTCAAGACGCGCTGGTAGATCTTGTGGAAGGCAAACTCGTCGTACCAGCGGACCACGTCGCTGGCCAAAGCAGCCGCCTGGCGCAGCATGTACTGATCGAGCGCTTGCAGTTTGTCGAACGGCAGGGCATCGCGCGTGGGGTCAAAGTCGTACAGGTTGCCCAGGCTGTTCTTGAAGAGATTGTTGCGGATCGTACGGTAGTTCTCCGCGATGCTCTGCATCAGGCGCTCGGAGCCGACGACGTCTTCGCGAAAGTCGACGGAGGCTACCCAGAGCCGGACGATTTCGGCGCCCAGGCGGTTGGAGATGTCGACTGGGTCGACGTCGTTGCCGCGCGACTTGGACAGCGCCTGGCCATTTTCATCGAGCGTCCAACCAACGGTCGCGACATGCTTGTAGGGCGCGTGATTCTCGGTGCCGACTGTGCAAAGCAGGGAAGAATGGAACCAGCCACGATGCTGGTCGCCGCCCTCCAGGTACAAGTTCGAAACCGGCGGATACTGCGGTTCGGCAGCGCGCAGGGCGAGATAGCTGGAACCGGACTCGAACCACACATCGAGGATGTCCATTTCCTTCTTGAACGTCGTTCCCTGGCAATGCCCGCAAGTCGTCCCTGCAGGGACCAGAGTGTCGGCTTCCGGCGTGTACCACGCATCCGCCCCGGCGCGCGCAAACAGTGTTTCTACCGAGCGGTTCACCGCAGGGTTCATTAACGGCTTGCCGCATTTCTCGCAGAGGAACACCGCGATCGGTACTCCCCAGATGCGCTGGCGCGAGACGCACCAGTCGGGACGCGTGGCGATCATGTTCGCGATGCGGCCTTCACCCCAAGCCGGATCCCATTTGGCTTTGCTGATTTCCTCGAGTGCGCGCGAACGCAGCGTTCCGCCCGCCATGGGTGTTTCCATCGAGATGAACCATTGCTCGGTCGCCCGGAAGATGATCGGGTTATGGCAACGCCAGCAATGCGGGTACGAATGCTCGATCTTCTCCGTGTGCAAAAGCACGCCGCGGGACTTTAGTAATTCGACGATGGAGGCATTGGCGTCGAAAACTCTCTTGCCTTCGTATTCGGGGAGGCCCTCGCGCAGAATGCCCGCTTCGTCCACCCGCGAAGTGGCGTCCAGGTCGTATTTCAGGCCGGTGACAAAATCGTCCGCGCCGTGCGAAGGCGCCGTGTGTACCACGCCCGTCCCGGTATCCATGGTCACATACTCAGCGAGGACGCCAAGAACATTGCGATCCAGGAAAGGATGACGGAAATTGACTCTCTCCATCTTGCGTCCGGGGAAGCGTACGATCTCGGTCGCACCGGCAAGACTGCATTTAGCAATCACATCCTGGGCAAGCTTTGCGCCCACGATGTAGACCTCGCCGCCGGATTCGAGCGCGACGTACTCTTCGTCGGGATGAAAAGCCACTGCCATCGATGCGGGCAAGGTCCAGGGGGTCGTGGTCCAGATGATGGTGAAGACTTTCTTCCCACGCAACGACGCGTCGATCGCCGAGGGATCATCCGCCATCGCATACTTCACCCACACGGTCGGGCTGGTGTGGTTCTCGTATTCGACTTCCGCTTCGGCGAGCGCCGTTTTATCGTAGATGCACCAGTAGACCGAGCGCAGGCCCTTGTACACGAATCCGTGCTCGAGGAACGAGTAGAACGTGCGCAGCACGATCGACTCGTACTCGGGAGTCATCGTGGAATAAGGGTTGTCCCAGCGTCCAAAAACACCAATGCGCTTGAATTGCCCGCGCTGCAGGTCCAGAAACTTTTGAGCGTACTTCCGGCACTCCAGGCGAACCTCGGTGGGATTTAGCTGGAGCTTCTTTTTGCCCAGTTGCTGGTCGACTTTGATCTCGATCGGGAGGCCATGGCAGTCCCATCCTGGGACATAGGGCGCATCAAACCCGCTCATGCTTTTGGACTTCACAATGAAATCCTTCAGGCACTTGTTCAGGGCGTGCCCAAGGTGCAGGGCGCCGTTGGCGTAGGGTGGCCCGTCGTGCAGGACATACACCGGCAAGCCCTTACGCGCTTCCTGGATGCGCTTGTAAATGTCCGTCTCTTCCCAGCGAGCCAGTATTTTTGGCTCGTTTTGCGGCAAATTGGCTTTCATGGGGAAGTCAGTTTTGGGAAGATTGACGGTCGTCTTGAGCTCAAGCGGCACGCGGCAAATTTCTCCTAAATGGTTGATTTTCATTATAGGGAGGGAGCGAAAGTACGTCCATTGAGGCCGGACAGGAGTACCTAGGTCGTGTATCAATGGGACTTCGAAATGTACTGTCGAATTATGAGAAAAAAAGTGTACAATTTTCATCGACTGTAGTTCTTGCCGCATCTAACCGTCTGAATCGAATGGGGAAGGGGTAGCCGTGCGAGCGGCACTGTGGTTGCTCGAATTAGCTGAGTGAAGCAGGCAACTTGGTAGAGCGAGCGATCATCAGGTAAAGAAGCAGCGGTCTACCCAGCCAGTGCGAGACAAACAGAAGTTACCGTTTCTCAGTTATGGCACCAGAAAATCAGCTTTCCGATCATCGCGAGCCAGAGTTAGATTTACTCCTGCCTAAAGGCACGCTCGATGTGCCGCTATGGAAATCACTGTTCGCGAGCATTGATGCTGCGCTGTTCCCCAAAAAACTTCCGCCTCTGGTACTGACCTCGAGGCCCGAGGCGCAAGGCGAGCTTTGGGGCGAGCGTCTCACGCGACCATGGTGGCAGTCGGTGTTCAGCAACCTGCGGGACGTGGTGTTCCCGCCGAAGTTGCCGCCGCTGCAGCTGACTTCAACCCCGGTCGAAGGCGAGAATGCGCTGGACGACGATCTCGCGCTCCCGTGGTACCGGTCGCTGTTCTCGAACCTGAAAGACGCATTCTTCCCGGAGAAACTGCCGCCGCTTGTGTTGACCTCCAAGCCCGCTGCGGTACGTGATATCTGGGGGTTCTACAATTACAAGAAAAATGGCGCGCTGGCCTCCACCGGCGTGCACGTTGTGCTGATCGCATTGCTGATTGGCGGAACGATGTATGCAAACCGGGCTGTGACCGTGGTGAAAAAACAAGGTCCGGTCATGCCGCTGCTGTCGGACGCAGACATTCCGCCCCTGCCGCCTTCCAAGACTCAAGTCGGTGGCGGCGGCGGTGGTGGCGATCGCGACAAACTGGCCGCCACGAAGGGCAGACTGCCCAAGTTGGCGATGGAGCAGATCACGCCGCCCATGGTGGTGGTGCGCAACGAGAATCCCAAACTGCCAGTTGAGCCTACCGTCGTCGTTCCTCCACAGATCAAGCTCGCGATGAACAACATGCCGAATCTCGGCGATCCTATGGCTGCGATTCCGAACGGTCCGCTTTCGAATGGCACGGGATCGGGCGGAGGCATCGGCTCTGGTTCCGGAGGCGGCGTGGGCTCGGGTGAAGGGCCGGGCGTCGGTCCGGGGCGTGGTGGTGGCATCGGCGGCGGCGTTTTCCACGTGGGTGGAGGCGTTTCTGCTCCCAAGCCCGTGTTCTCCCCGGATCCTGAGTATTCGGAAGAAGCGCGCAAGGCGAAGTATCAGGGAACGGTTGTTCTCGGGCTCGTCGTAGGACCTGATGGCCGTCCGCGGGACATGAAGGTTCTGCGCAGCCTGGGACTTGGTCTGGATGAAAAAGCTATCGAGGCTGTGAAGAACTGGCGCTTCGATCCGGCCGTGAAAGATAACAAGCCGGTGGCCGTGTATATCAGCGTGGAAGTGGATTTCCGGTTGTACTAAGATTTTCGAGCTTGGTTTGCATCAGGACCGCGGCGTGCGGTCCTTTTGCTTTTAGGGAGGAGAAGCTTTTACCACAGAGGACACGGAGGAGCACGGAAGAACCCCTAACGAGCGCGCTCTTTATTCCTTAAGATCTACGTGCTCGACCGAATTTATGGGATGGCCCAGAAAATTGGGACCGAGACGGCGGAACTTCTCTACCGAGTCAGTGGCGAAAAACTGCAGGTAGGGTGATTGTCGTTCGGGTGGAACGTCTCCATGAAGGTCACGAATTTTCTGCGCGACCGCGAGCGCAGTGGAGTGTGCTGAGTCTACGACACTGACTGTGCCCGGCGCGGTTCGACGCAACAGGGGCTTGATCAGCGGGTAATGAGTGCAGCCCAGCACCAGGACATCAGCATCGTGGAAGCCATCACCGAACGCGTCGTTTAAATAAATCTTAGCTACCTCTTCGGTGACCGGGTGATTCACCCAACCTTCCTCCACCAACGGAACGAGCAACGGGCAAGCCTTCTCGCGGGCTGCGATGCCGCGCCGCTCCAAAGCCTTCAGGTAGGCGTGGCTGCTGACGGTTGCCTCCGTGCCGATCACCACCACGCGACGAGCCTTGCTGGCGGCGGCGGCCTGCTCGGCGCCAGGTTCGACTACGCCGATCACAGGAACTTTCGCGGCGCGGGTGATCTGATCGAGCGCCAGCGCGGTTGCGGTGTTGCACGCAATGACGAGAAGGGTCGCGGACTGGCCTTCCAGAAAATGCGTGGCTTCCACCGCGTACTTGGCGACCGTTTCCACCGATTTGGATCCGTAGGGAAGGCGGGCCGTATCGCCGAAGTAGAGATAGTCGGCACCTGGAATCAGCGCCACTAGTTCTTTGAGCACGGTGAGGCCGCCGAAGCCAGAGTCGAACACTCCAATGGTTGGTCTGGGCGCTGGGGAAGTCATCGTCAATTTCATCATAAAGGATGTCATGCGGATATCGTGTGCTGCGCATGGTTCGCTTGATCAACTCTGCGCCCGCGACCCAATGGCAGGTCCATACAGGCTGGTGCGATAGAATCATCCCTCGACGATTCCCGTCCGAGGTGTTCCATGCGCATTCTCGTGCTCAGCATCGCGGTTGCATTAGGCTGCTCTACGCATGCCGCCGCTCAGTTTGACGAGATACTGAAGAAAGCTGGAGACACACTCGCGCACGGCAACACCGCCGGCCTGAGCGACGACAAGATCATCGCGGGCCTCAAGCAGGCTCTGCAGGTGAGCACAGGGAAAGCGGTGGCGCTCACCGGCAGGCCCGACGGCTTCCTGAAGAATCAAGCCATCAAGATCCTGCTGCCACCCAAACTCGAGACTCTTGGCCGAGGCATGCGTATGCTGGGCATGGGAGCGAGAGTCGACGAACTTGAAGTCGGAATGAACCGTGCGGCCGAGCAAGCCACTCCGCAAGCCAAGCAGATTTTTCTCTCCGCGCTTCGCAAGATGACTTTCGACGACGCCCGCCAGGTGCTCACCGGAGGCGACACCGCAGCCACCGATTACTTCAAGCGCAGCAGTTCCGGCGATCTCACGACCACCTTCTCACCCATCGTCCATCGCTCCATGGAGCGCGTGGGCGTCGTTCAGCAGTACAACCAGGTGCTCGCCAATGCGCCCGGCGGCAACGCTCTCGCCGGGCAATTCGACATCGACAAATATGTAGTCGGCAAAACGCTGGACGGCCTCTTTCTCATGTTGGGAGAAGAAGAAAAGAAAATCCGCAAGGATCCTGCCGCCCAGACCACAGCGTTATTGAAGGAAGTTTTCGGCAGAAAGTAGTTAAGAAGTTACGACGCGATGCGCACGCGCATCGGGCAGGCTGCGGCACCGGTTGAAACTTTCTACCGCCCGGTCTTGACGCTGGCCTGCTCCGAGAGATCGGCTGCCTCTTCTCCCAGGACTTTCCCTCCGCAGCAAGGCCCCGGCGGGATGGGCGCGCCGTGCGGGCAGGTCTTCGGGTGTCCAAGGAACGAACAAATCTTGTCAGTCGCGCCGGGCGAGAGGATGTGCTCGAACTTGCAGGCTTGTTCTTCGATCTCGGTTTCGCTGTCCATGGCGAGACTGTCGGTGAAGAGGCGTTCCGCCAGTCTGTGCCGGCGAATGATGCTGCCGGCCTTGTCGCGTCCGCGCGGCGTCAGGGTGACCAGGGCGCTGCCATCGGGAACGAAAATTCCCTGCGGACGCATGGCATCGTGACATGGGTTGATGAAAGGCTTGTGCCGGTGAGATTCCGGTGGATGGGGACTGGTAATCACGAGTCCAAGCTCGGACATCTTTTCCACGGCGATGCTGACGGGCAGGGCACCGTGCATTTCCATGCGTCCCAACTCGGCCCGTTCACCGTGTTCTTCCATGACCCATAGTTCCTCGAGGATTTCGTCGAACTGCTCCTCGTCGGCCAGAGCAAAGACTTCCTGCGCGGCGATCTTGCCGTGGTGTAACTCGATACGACGGTCGGCGAGTCTTGCCACGACGGGATCATGCGTAACCATCACAATGGTGCGTCCCTGCTGGTGAAACTCGCGCAGCAGGCGCAGCACAATTTCCTCGTTCTGCGCGTCGAGATTACCGGTCGGCTCATCGGCCAGGATGATTTTGGGATCGTTAATCAGCGCGCGCGCAATGCAGACGCGCTGCTGCTCGCCACCCGACAGTTGCGAGGGCACGTGATGGCAGCGGTCTTTCAATCCTACGCGCTCCAGCGCGTCGAGCGCCTCCTTCTCATCGGTCATGCTGTGGAAGTATTGCGCGAGCATGACGTTCTCGACTGCCGTCAGATAAGGGATGAGGTGAAACTGCTGAAAGACGAAACCAATCTTTTCGGCGCGCACGCGATTCAACTCAGCGGCGGAGATGTCGGCGACGTCCTGTCCGTCGAGCCAGATTTCGCCGCTGCTCGGACGATCGAGGCAGCCGATCAGGTTCACCAGCGTCGACTTGCCGGAGCCCGAAGGGCCCATAATCGAGACCCATTCACCCGGGTCAACGGTCAGCGAGAAGTCATCCAGCGCCCGGATGGTGCCGCCGTTTTCCTCGGCCTTGGCGGGATAGAGGCGGCTGATTTTCTTAAGCTTGATCACCTTTACTCTCCTTTCAAGATGATAGCGGGTTGAACACGCCGGAGCATCGACATTGGGACGATGGCCGAGAGCAGCGCCACTGCGATGCTTCCGACGAGCACCACAGGAAACACACTGAAGCGCGGAACGACCGGGGCATTGAAGTTGACGCGGCCGATCCAGGCCGCGATGCCGATGCCGACCAGGAATCCCACGACTGCGCCCACCGCGCCGAGCGCCGCGGCTTCGGCGGCGAAAAATCCGCTGACCAGTCCTTCCGATGCCCCCAGCGCTTTCATGATGGCGAAGTCTTTACGGCGATCGAAGACCCAGCCTGTCAACGTGGCGAGCACGCAAAGAGCGGCGGTCAATACGATCAGAACTGCGGCTGCGTAGAGGGTCGCGCGCGTTTTCCCGAGAACGCGGGCTTCGCCTTCCACAATCTGGCGGACGGGTCGCACATCGGCAACCGGAAGCGCACCGGCAAGACGGCTGACGACACCGTTGATCTCCTCGGCAGATCCGGTAGCGGCGATTTCGATGGTCGAGGGATGAATCCCGCTCCATCCGGAGAACTCGGCCATGGGAAGGTAAACCCGGCTGTCTTCGGCAGCCCCGGTTTGCAGCGTGCCTGCGGTCTTCAGGTTAATGGTTCGGCCCAGAAAGCTGAGATCGAACGCCTTGCCATCTGGCGAAACCACGGAGAGGGCTCGCATTCCCACGAGTGCTTCGCCCGAAGCAGAAGGCCAGGCGCTCACCGACCACCAACGATTGAGCTTCTGGATGCGTTCAAAATCCGTGCCGACCACGACGACAGATTGGCCATTCGAAGTACGCGCCACCAGGTACGCGAAGGGAACAGCCATCCCGCGGCCGGCCAGGACTGTTTCCGCTTTACTGATTGCGTCCGGGGGCAGGGAAGTGCCGTCTTTCCCGACCACTACTACGTTCGCGCCGTAACTGCGAAATTCCTTGCGAAGCTTGGCTTGCACGTCGACGTAAAGATTCATCATGGCGGTGGCCACTGCGGCTGCAACCACCATCGCCAACAAGGCCGACGCGGCACGCCCGCGGCGCAGTACGGCGGCGCGCAGCAACATGCGCAGAAACATGGATGTGTGGGGCGAGGCGGCGCGACGCTCGGCTACGCTTGGGATAACTTGCGTTGTGCTGTTCATGCGTCGCCTCGCAGGGCAAACACAGGATCAAACTTCACGGCGCGCCGGATGGCTGCCGCGCTCCCCGCAAAAGTCACAATCACGGCGATCGCCATAATCACCGGAAACAACACGGGCTGGATCGTAATCTGCGCATCAAAGATCGAATACCCGATCCGGTGCGCCAGCCAGGAGCCGGTGAAAAAGCCAATCACCCCGCCGAGAAGCGCGAGCAACGTGCTCTCCGCGAAGAACAGGGCTGCGACCGCAACATTGCCTGCGCCCAAAGCCTTCATCAATCCAACTTCGCGGCGGCGCTCGAAGATGGCTGTGGCCATCGCCGCCGAGACTGCCAGGGCGGACGCGAACAGGGCAGCCAGGGTGATGAGCAGCATCAGGCCCTTGATGCGCGACAGCACCGTACCTTCGTTCTGCGCCACCTGCCGAATCTGCTCCGCATGAGAATGCGGAATGGCTTCCTGCAACTGGTAGGCAATCGACTGCACGTAGGGCGAGCAGTACCAGCGATCCCACAGTTCGCCGCTCATGGTCTTGGGGTCGCGCCGTGCCAAAGCATCTTCGGGCTTGGTCAGCGCGCTCACGTAGACGCGGCGCACCGCGTCGGGCTTGCCGAGAAGCAGTTGCGCCACCGGAAGGGGCGCGACAATCTGGTCATCTTCGGTTCCCCCGGTTGAGAGAATTCCTGCAACGCGATGATTCTGCCCGCCGATGGTGAGGGTGTCGCCGCTGTGAAGTTCCAGCTTCCGTGCGAGATGCTCGCCCAGCAGCACATCGCTGGATTGTTCCCCCGGCCAGGAGCCGTCAACCTTCCACCAGGGATGGGTGTTCTTAACACCAGTGGTGAACTGTTCCTTGCCGAAAGCGAGAGGCTTCGCGAAGTAGGTCCCCAGCAGCGTTACGTCCTGCGTGCGTCCCGAACTACCGAGCGAAACATTCACCGGCAACATGGGCGAGAAGCCCAGAATGTTATGGCGCCAGAAGGTGCCCTTGATCTTGGGCAGGTCGGCTTCGCTGAGAAAGTTGCCATCGCTCGGCGGCTTGAGGTTGACGCCCCCGATCTCAACATCGATGGTGTCTTCCTGCGGTGTGACCAGCAGGTTGGCGCCGTAACTGCGCAGCTCGCGATTAATCTTGTCGCCAATATCGGTGGCCACGGCGATCATCGCGGTCGCGACTGCGACGCCCAGGGTGATGGCAATTCCGGCCAGCAGCTTGCGGCGCTTCTGCCGACGAAAACTTTCGTAGAGGAGCCGTGCGAACATGGGCTATTTCTGGAAGAACCTGGTCTGGGCAGCTACGTCCGCTTCCTTGAGGATGACAGCGTCGGCGGTAGTTTCGGCCTTCAAGGGGATCGGGTTGCAGCCACCCGGCATGCCTACCGATTGCGGATTGATGGGGGCCGCGCAGTTTTTGCAGACTACGCCGGTCGTGCCCTTGTAGAAGCCAACCGATCCGCAAATCTCGCAGGCATCCAGAACCGTGGCAATTTTGCCATCCGGCTTCTGATAAAGCCAGAAGCGCACTTCTACTCCGTTCTCAGATGCCCGGTAGAAATGGATGTCGCCATCCGAGACCTGGTTGAGCGGAATCGACGCCTCTCCATTCTGGAATGCGATCTCGGCAGCTTTTTGCGGCTGACTCAGGCTCTTGGCATAGATAAATTCCGCCGTGACCAGCATGATGAACAGGAAAGAGCTGACGTAGACCGATCCCATCCATAGACGCTCGCGGCGGGCCGTCCAAAGCGCCTTGCGTCGCTCGGCAGGCGTGACCGCTTCAGGCGCTGGCTGGCGCGACTTCACCTCGAACAGGACCATCAGGGCGGCCAGCGCGAAAATCGTGATGAAGAAAAAGACGTCGTTGCGGACGATCGGCCCGATCATGGCCATTTCCTGTTTGGAGGAAGGCAACACGCCGTTCTCCGACAATTCGTGCAGGCCGCTGATGATGAGCTGAGCGGCGACGAACCACAGAATGACCGTGGTCACGCGGAAGAACTTCTGCAGGTTGATGCGCACGCTGCCCTTCACAAACATCACGCCAAAAGCCACGGCGGAGAGCACGCCCAACAGGGTACCGATAAAGGTCATCAGTTCCGTCGAATTCAAAGTCACGCCGGCCAGCGTCAACACTGTCTCGACCCCTTCCCGCAATATCATGAGGAAGATGAACAGGAAGACCCCGACGCGCGAGCTTTCGCTGGCCAGCGACTGGAGTTTGCTCTCGATTTCACCCTTCATCTTTTTGCCGGTACGCATCATGAAGATGATCATGGTGATAACGAAGAAGGCTGCGGCCAGCATGACCCAGCCCTCGACGATGTCCTGGTTGAGGCTGAGCCGCGATACGAGGACGGCGACCCCGATGCTTCCGACGAAAGCGGCTCCCATGCCGGCATAGACTGACCGGCGCAGGTCGGTCCGCCCGATCTTGGCCAGATAGGCGAGGGTAATACCCACAATCAGGGCGGCTTCGACGCCCTCGCGCAAGGTAACTATGAAGGCCTGCAGCATAGGAAAGTGCCCGATACCATTTTGAAAATGAATTTCAATTTCAACTTTATTAGGATAGCGTGGGCTGCGCCGGGGCGTCAACGCATGAGATCACGCGCCGGTGTGATCTGTATCACGCCAAAGGGCTTGCCCCTTCGGGCCTCTACATCCGCCGGATAAAGCTCCGGGCTTGTTCGAGTTCCGGAAACAGCTTTTCTTCGGCCTGGAATTCCGGGGAGTGCACACAACGCCGGCTGCCATTCAGCTTTACGGGATGCCGCAGGTGCAGCATCTCGTGGTAGACGATGTACTCGACCGCGTAGCGGGGAACTTTCGGATGGTCGAAGATGCGGCTCACGATAATGGCATTGTGGGCTGGATCGTAGTGTCCCAGCAGGTTGCGGGCGCGGGTCTGGCTCCAGCTCATCTTCGGCCGAGCCTGCATGCCTCCGAAAAATCTCAGGTTCAAGCTCTCAAAAATTGAGTCCAGGTCATAAAACGAACCACGAGGCGATGCCAGCCGTTTCCGGCCGCGCAACTGCCGGACGAGGTGAGCCTTCCTGCGCAGCTCCGGGCTATGCACGTACTTTCGATAACGCACCGAATGGGCCGGAGCAATCTGCTTCCGGTACATCTTGGCGAGCAGGATGTGAGCAATCGCGCGCAGCACCGGCTCGGGAGCGCCTTCGAGCAAGTCGGAGAGCCGCACCAGCAGCTTGCCCTCGCGTAGGCGGATTGTATTGTTGACGTTGGCGAACGGGAAGAATTGCACCGTAAGGGCAGGCGACGGAGTCTCGGGCCGAAGGTCGCGATAGCTCTCGAGGAATATTGTGAGGATACTGTCTCTCACGCAGAGGCTAGCGTAGCACGATCTGTTGTGGATTCTGGTTTGCAGATCGCAGTCCCAGGCGTTGGCAAAAGATGTTCGCCAATCCAGCGGGCGGGACTACGATTTGCTTTTCTTCTTGTGCTTCCACAATTCCTCTTGATCGGCCTGGAGCTTGCGATGATCGCTCGTGCTGTTGTCCACGGTTTCAAGCGCATCGGATAGGATGAACTGATACTGGGCGACGTCTTCCTTGGAAGAACGCGCATCGTCCTTGAGAGCCCGAAGCTTCGCTTGAAATTCAGTATCGCCCTCGACCACCCAGCGGAGCGCCTTCCGCAAGTCCGATCTGCGGCCCTCAAAGTTGTCCAGGTTGTCATTCAACTCGTTGTAGACCGACAGGAAATCCTCGAGCATCTGATGCGTCTGGCCCGGGCGGTCCTTCACCTTGGGATCCGCTCTCATTTGCTCCAACTTCACCAACCGGGCGCGCGCGAACTGCACGTACAGCTTCATGCGCGGCTCCGGCTCGACGGCCGAATCACGAAGCAGGTCGATTTCCTCCTGGGTCAGCGGATCGGACCGGCGCTGCGAGCGGGCGGGCATGATCGACAAGCATGCAAGGAAAATAAAGCTGAAAACGAATCGCATTTTCATTGTGGATTCTTGCCGAACATGCGGTGGAGCAGATCGCTATCGATTTTATCCAGGCGCTCGATTGCTGCCTGCACTGTGGCCTGGTCGTCGAAGGGAAGCCCACGCTTGATGTCGGTGAGCCGGCGCGCCATCCGCCGGACTGAGATCTCGATATTCTTGATGCGGCGGCCCGTCTGGTCAGCGGCTTGTTGCGCCTGTTCGGTATAGGAAACGACTTCGTGAATCGCGGCGACGGCCTCTTCCGTCTTTCCGGCAGTGTAAAGCTTGTCGGCGTTCTCGACCTGCAACTCGGCCACGCGGACGCTAAGCGCGGCGCGGTCGTCGGGTTTGGCGTTCTGCAGCTTGGCCTTCAATTGCTCCAGGCTAAGCTCTTTCGTAAATCCGTAACCAATGCCTACAGCCGTGAGCATCGCGAGAATCGTGCCCCACCTTCGCATACGTTCGTTCATTTCTTCGGCTCGATCGTGATCAAGCGGTGCCGAGCCTGCCACTCCTGATCAGGATACTTCCCATTCGCCACTTGCAGGAAAAGATGATAATTAGCCGCAGCCTGATGAAAGTCGCGAAGATGATCATAAGCTGTGGCGCGCATGAAATATCCCACGGGAAGTTCCGGCAAAAACTTGGCGCGCATGTCCAGGGCCTGGATCGCGACCGGATAATCTTTGGCCTCATTGGCCGCGATGGCTAGATCGCCATAGGCGGCGCCCCAATCGGGCTTCAGCTTCACGGCACTCATAAATTCCTGCTCCGCCGCGGGGAACTTCTTCTGCTTCATCAGGGCCTGCCCCAGCTTGTGATGGAGTTCAGGATTCGCCGCGTTTGTCGAAAGCAACGAGCGGTACATGGCCTCGGCTTCCGCGAACTTGCCGGCCTCCAATAAGACGTCTGCCAGATCGCCTTGCGCCCCGACGTCGCCGGGCGCAATCCTCAGACCAGCCTGCAGCTCCGCCGCTGCTTCGTCATATTTCTGATCAGCAGCCAGAACACGACCGAGTTGAACATGAGGAGCAGCCTCGTTCGGGCGCTGGCTCACCACCTTGCGCAAGTACTCTTCAGCTTCCGGAAAGCGCTGGCCTCGCATGTAGATATTGGCCAGGCCCACGAGCGCATCCTGCGACGAAGGATCGAGCACGAGGGCCTGTTTGTACTGTTCTTCGGCATCGGCGAACTTGTTCGCCTTCTCCAACAACAATCCCGCCGAAAGACGGGGCTCGGGGTCTTTGGGCTGAAGGGCAGCGGCTTGGCGGAAGGCTTCCACGGCAGCGTCCGGATCTTGCTCCTCGAGCAAGTGCCCAAGCCCCAGCCATGCCCGAGCGTGCCCCTCGTCCACGTGGCTTTGTGGCTTAAGCTTGGTTGCGGCTTTTAGAAAGTCCTCAGCTCCGGGCTTCTTATTCTTGGCCAGAGTAAGTCCAAGGTTCAAGTTTGACTCGAACACGTCAGGCTTGGCGCTGACGGACTGGCGATAGGCCTCGATGGACTCCTCGTTCCTGCCCAGCGCGTTATAGACGAAGCCGAGATCAAACCAGGCTTGATAATTCGCAGGCTGTGCGCCCACGACTTTTTTAAGGAGCGACTCGGCGGCGGCAAAGTTCTTCTTCTCGATGGCTGTCTCGGCCTGTGCGAGCTCCGGTGGCTGGGATTGATCGGGTTCGGCCACGCGATGGTGGCGCACCGTCTTGCTGCTGGAGGTTTGCGCGGAAAGGGACGCAGCGATAAGCAGGACTACGCTCAGGATGCACCGCAATGGTCTATTTGTGGCCATTGGAACCGAAAGTTCCATATCCATTGAGCACAGCAGCGAGATATTTTCCCGTGTATGAATTGGGAAGCTTGGCAATCGTCTCTGGTGTCCCGGTCCCCACCACGTAGCCACCCCGTTCCCCGCCTTCGGGGCCGAGATCAATCACCCAATCGGCCGTCTTGATGACCTCGAGGTTGTGCTCAATGACGACGATGGAGCCCCCTGCGTCAATTAGACGGCGGAAAGCCGAAAGAAGTTTGCTGACGTCGTCGAAATGCAATCCCGTGGTCGGCTCATCGAAGATGTAGAGGATCCTTCGCTTTCTTTGCAGGCCGCTCCCACCCGCCGATGGACGCCCGATTTCACGGGCTGCCGGCTGCAGGTGGGCCGCCAGCTTCATACGCTGCGCTTCGCCTCCAGAGAGGGTGGTAGCCGATTGCCCGAGGCGCAAGTACCCGAGGCCGACCTCCTCCAAGACCCTGAGCTTTTCCGTAATCTTCGGGACTTCGGCGAAAAACTTCAGCGACTCCTTCACCGTCAGATTCAAGACTTCATGGATGTTCTTGCCTCGATAGCGAACATCCAGAACCTGCGCCTTGTAACGCGTCCCCTTACACTCCTCGCACACCAGTTCCACGTCCGCAAGAAACTGCATTTCGACCGTAACCGTGCCGTCGCCCTGGCAGGTTTCGCAGCGGCCTCCCGGAATGTTGAATGAGAAGTGTCCCGCGCTGAACCCGCGCTTTTGCGCCTCGGGAAGGGAGGCAAACAAATCGCGGATGGCGTCGAACGCCTTGATGTAGGTAACCGGGTTCGAACGTGGAGTGCGCCCGATCGGAGACTGATCGACGAGCACCACCTCATCAAGATAGTCCTCGCCTTCAATGCTGTCCCACTGCGCCGCGAGCGGCTGCGTGCCATTGGTCCGCTTTTTCGCGCTGCACACCGCATGGTAGAGCACGTCATGCAGGAGACTCGACTTGCCTGAGCCGGAGACCCCGGTGATCGCGACAATCATCCCCAGCGGAATATTCAGGTCGATGCCCTTCAGGTTATGGGCCCGTGCTCCACGAATCTTGATCTGTTGCGGCCCGGGCTTGCGTCGGTTGGCTGGGAGCTGGATCCGCAATTCTTCCGCGAGGTACCGGCCGGTGAGGGAAGCAGGATTCTTCTTTATCTCGGCATAAGTCCCGGTCGCGATCACTTTCCCACCGTTTTCGCCCGCCCCCGGCCCCAGGTCGAGAATCCGGTCCGACGACTTCATGATGTCGGGATCATGCTCGACCACCAGGATCGTATTTCCCAGATCCCGCAGATTGTGCAGGATCTTGATCAGCCGGTGAGTATCACGAGAATGCAGGCCAATGGAGGGCTCGTCAAGAACGTAGAGTGTCCCGACCAACCGCGAGCCAAGCGACGTCGCTAGCTGAATGCGTTGCGCTTCTCCTCCCGAAAGCGTCGAGGCCAGCCGATCGAGCGTCAGATACTCCAGCCCCACATCGTTCAGGAAGCGAAGCCGCTCGCCAATCTCCACCAGCAACTTGTCTGCGATGGCCGCTTCCTGCGGACGCAGGTCAAGCGACTGGAAGAAGTCCGCGGCCTGCTCGACGGTCATGCTGCAAACCTGGCAGATATTGCGCCCGTTAATCTTGACCTGTTGCGCCTCCGGCCGCAGACGCGCACCGCCGCACGTGGTGCACACGGAATACCCGCGGTAGCGGCTCAGGAACACCCGCACGTGCAGCTTGTATTTCTTGCGCTCCAGGTGGGCGAAGAAGCCGCGCACTCCCGGGAATTTTCCTTCGCCGTCCACGACCAGCTTCTGATGTTCCGGATCGAGGTCCGACCAGGGCACATCGAGCGGGAGCTTTGCTTGTTTTGCGAAGCGACGCAGTTCCGTGAAGAGTGGCCGATACTTGGGCTTGGTCCACGGCTCGATCGCGCCGTCGTTCAGTGACTTCGACTTGTCGGGAATCACCAGGTCGAGATCGAAATCGATCGTATTTCCGAAGCCCTGGCAGCGTGGGCAGGCTCCGTACGGGTTATTGAATGAAAACAGGATTGGCTCGGGTTCTTCATAGCGTATGTGATCCTGTTTGCACTCGAAACGCTGGCTGAACCGCAATCGCTGGGGAGCTTCGCCTTCGCGTGGCGCCGTCTCAAAGATCACTTCGCCGGATTCGCGATAAGAAGTTTCAATGGCATCCACAATGCGTGCGCGGGCATCGGCCGCGACCACCAGGCGGTCGGTTAGCACAAATACAGGCGCGGCGAAGTTGATGTCGAGCAACGACTCTGGAGTTGAGAATTCATAGATCTGCCCGTCCTGGTATAGGCGATTGAAGCCCCGCGTGCGCAGATCGAGCAGACGAGTCTTCAACAGATCGCTGGGAAGCCGGGAGAGCTCGGCGCTCGCTTTCTTGCGTCGCGTTGTTTTCTTCTCAGCCTCGAGCGGGCGGGCGCTCTCCGGCTGAACAGGGAAGAACACCTGCAGACGCGTTTCCTCTTCCATGGCGAGAATTGCGTCCGCAACCTCATCCACCGCATCCTTCTTCACTTCCTGGCCACACTTCAGGCAGTAGGTGCGCCCGACTCGAGCAAACAAAAGTCGCAGGTAGTCGTAAATTTCGGTGGCAGTGGCGACCGTCGAGCGTGGATTGCGTGTGGAATTCTTCTGCCGGATGGCAACCGCTGGCGCGATGCCGTCGATCTGGTCCGCTTCCGGCTTCTCTATGCGCTCCAAAAATTGCCGCGCATAGGCGGAAAGCGATTCGACATAGCGTCTTTGGCCCTCGGCGTAAATCGTGTCGAACGCAAGAGACGATTTCCCGGACCCGGATACACCAGTAACTACGGTCAGCGTATTATGGCCGATCGTGAAGTCGATATTTTTCAGGTTGTGGACGCGTGCGCCGCGGACAACGATGGAGTCTGTGGACATCTGCTAAAGGGACCGCCGCAAGCCCGAAGCCGGCCTGATTGCAGCTATTGGTACGGTGTACAGGACAGGCTGGCGAGCTTACGGAATCTCTCTATTATACGGCACGCGACAGGGATGGCTCGGTGAGACGGTCGTCAGCGCGGCGGTTTTGTGGAAGTGGGATATTAGGGTGGCGAGGCGCGAAGATAAGCGCGAGCATCGCGCCCACGCCAACTCCCGCAAGCAAAAACGTCACCGCGGTGCGGGGATCGTATCGCGTTTGCATGGCAACTCCTAAATGAAGCGGCGTACCCGACACAGCGTCGTGCACGCCGCGAACTTACGAATTGATCAGCGTGGTTGGGTTAGGAGATCCCCTGGATGCTGTCCACGTGGATCACGTTGGTGGACGAATCCAGAGTTCCGGTCACCTTCACCTGCTTGCCTTCGTACTCCTTCACCTTGCTGTCGTCGTCAACCTTGTAGCTGACGTTCGCCGAAGAATCCTTCAGCATCATCGCGCCCTTTTCCTTCACGATCGTTCCCGTGAATTCTTTGGAGCTCTGGGCCGAAGTGGGTGCGGACTGCGCTGCGCCCGGCGCGGGTTGCGACTGGCTCGGCTGTGTTGCCTGCGGGTCGCTCTGACCCGGCTTCGCGTCTTGCGCATACAGCGAACCCATGGTGGCCACGCCCAAGGTAAGGGCTAATACTGATCCGCGGATAAAGTAGTTCTTCATGAAACTCCTCCTGGAAGAAAATGTCGCTGCTGTTGCAGGACTAAAGTGCAAACGGCGTGCCAAAGCGTCCCGAGCCGTTGCACATTGAGAAAGTGCTTTGCTTCTCGCGTTCTGCTGTGGTGGTCATGAAATTTAAACTTCATCGCGTGCAAAACTTTCTTGGCAGAATTTTCCACAGCAGCGACAATCTGTCCTACAGGCAGCGCAAAAACTACATAAAAACAGAACCATTGCGAACTTCTACCGTGAATCAAGGAGCGCAATGCTTTTGGCACTCGTGATGCAATGGAACATGGGTAAGCCATTTTTGCGCATTGGATGCTTGCTCGCATGTCTAGTGTGCCAGGAGGCCACGAGTGGATTCCCAGCCAAGCAGGTCGGCGGCCTACGGAATTTTTCCGCTGGACGCTCGTCTTGATCAGATTGTGAGTTCGCTCAACGCGGCCGGTTTTGAAACGAGTACCATCTGTGTCTTCCTTCCGCCTACGCACCCGGTTGCTGATGAGGTCCGCAGCGTGAAATCGTCTTCGGGTGAATTGTCCCAAGAACACGAATACGATCGCGTGGTGGCATGGCTTGCGACCTTAGGCGGAGTGGTGATTCCGGACGTCGGCTTCTTCGTAGGGGCGAGTGGGTATCTGCATGCAGTGGCCTGCGGCATATGCCGGCCCGGCGACAAAAGCACCGGAGCATTGGCCAACCTCGGAATCCCGTCAGACGCGGCAATGCGCTACGAAGCCCGGACCCGGGAGGACGCCAGTCTGGTATTTGTCCGTTGCGATGGATCGGCGCAGTCGGAGTGGGCGCGAGAGATTCTACGTTTGCTGCGTGCGGAAGAAGTGTGCGTACTGGGAGAGCAGGCGGAGATGGAGTGTGATCCGCCGTCTGCCGATTCAAATCTGATTATGTTCCGGCCGACGTAGGCTGGAGTCTATTGACGTTCCTGATCGCGGCGGCGTCCGTATCGAAATGCCAGCCCCACTCCAATACTCATAAAGCCCAGCGGCGGAAGCAGCAGCACGAGCACGCCACGGCTGATGGCGCGCTGGCCGTCCTTAGTGGCGCCGCTGGCATTCGCGTAGCACATTGCGCAACCTTGTCCGAAGGCAGGCATCACCCACAGACCCATCGTCAGGATCGAGATGGCAGCGGCTTTCTTCATTTCACTCCCAGCTGGATGATGCGGTTTGCATCCCGGAAGAAGAAGATCCACATCAACGCGAAGCAGGCCGTGACAGAAATCGTCAGCAGCCACCGCATTGAGGGCACCTCCGATTTCAGGTGCATGAAATACATCGTGATCAATCCGGCTTTGACCACGGAGAGGACCAGCAGAACCTCCAGCATCTGTACGGGCTGCAGTACTTGCCGGTAAGCGAGTACCACTTCAACCGCGGTGAGAAGCAGGAGTGCGGCCCACACCCACAGATAAGTTGCCTTGCTGTCTCCGTGTGCTGCAGTCGTGTCATGCATCGTAGAGTTCTCCGTTGGTTCAACTACACCTTGGTAGACATTAGATAGACCAGCGGGAAGATAAACATCCAGACCAGATCGACGAAGTGCCAATACAAACCAGCGACCTCGACGTCATTGGCATCATAATCCTTGGGTTTCAGGAACAGCACCACAGCTGACACGATTGCGCCCACCAGCAGCACGTGAATGCCGAGGTGGAAAACGCTGTCTGCTGGCGTAGCCAGCCAGCCGATCAGCCACAGCCCGAGCAGCACCGGCAAAAACTTTTTCCGCAGAGCAATGACGCCCAGATAGATCACTCCAATGGTGACGTGCAGCATGTGCATTCCGGTCAAGGTAAAGAACGTCCCGCCAAATAGCGGTACGGAGGACCACGGATTGCCGGAGGGAGTCATCTTTTCGGCGATCAGCTTGGTCCACTCCATCCCGTGCAGCACGGTAAACGCTGCGCCAAAGAACATCGTGGCCAGCAGCCAGTTTCGGGCCCAGGGCTTGTCTCCGCGATTCGCGGCCATCACCGCCAGCACCATGGTCAACGAACTCGACAGCAGGCAAGCGGTCATGACGGTGGCATTGGCAATGCTCTCTTTGCCAAACGGCGTCGGCCACGCTGGATTGGAAATGCGGCCGTAGCTGTAAGCAAAGAGCAGGGCTCCGAAGGTCAGGGAATCGGAGGCGAGGAACAGCCACATGCCAATCTTCTTCGAATAGGTGCCAAACAGGGACGGTTCGAACTCGCCCTGTGCGTTATGAGCCACATGCTGCACCGTTGCCATCGTCAGGCGTCTCCTTGGAGAGCTATCGAACGATCATCAGCAAAACCAAAATATAAATCCACAGCAATGCCATGAAATGCCAGTACCACGCAGTGACATCGACCACGATTCTCTGAGCCTCGATCGGCTTGTGCATCAGCCATGCCGAGGCCCCCGCATAGACCAGCGCAATGATCCCGCCAGCCAGGTGGATCGCGTGGGTTGCAAAAAGCAAGTACGTGAACGAACTGCTCGGGCTGGTGTTCACGAAGAAGCTGTGCGAGCGCAAGACATCCCACAACACGAGCTGTCCGGCGAGAAATCCCAGCCCGAGAACCACAGTCATTCCCAGCCAAGGGAACCCTCGCTCGTCGCCCAGTGAAACGCCAGGAATCGACTTCACCGGAGCCAGCGCCGCTCGCCTGGCAATCGCGCGGCGCGCAAACTCAATGGTCACGCTGCTTAACAGGAGGACGAAGGTATTGACCATCAGCAACGTCCACGGCAGGCGAAGCGTAATCCAGTCCCGGGAATACGTGTTTGTCTGCGCGTCAAAAGAGGGCAGCCCTTTGCGCACGAGCAACGCGCTGGTAAAGCCCACGAACAGCATGAATACGGCCGTCAGTCCCAGCACCAGTCCTAGCCGGGCCCGGCGCAGGCGCTCGCCGTAATTGAACGCGCCATTACTAGCGCCGTCGTTCCCATCGCCCCCGCCGCCGTATGACGGAGGACTCCCGCCTCCCGCATCGCGGGATCCCGGGACTTTGATTGCAAGATTCGGAGCCAAGGTCGACATACCCGTTTCTGGTCTAGTGCGATGCTCCGATCGCCGGATCGGTTTGCATCACAAAATCGCGCGCCGCTCCAGGAACTGCGTATTCGTACGGACCGTTATGCACGACCGGCGTGTGCCCAGCGAAATTGTCGTGCGGTGGAGGGGTGGCGGTCGTCCACTCCAGGGTGGTCGCATCCCAAGGGTTGTCCGTTGCTTTCGTCCCTTTGAGCATGCTCCAGAACAGATTGAAGACGAAGATAAGCTGCCCCCCGATCGTAATGAAGGCCGCGTACGTCATGAACTTCTGTACGGGGATCAGCGGATGCAGGTAGGCCAGTTCGGTCAGCTGCGAGTAGCGTCGCGGATGACCGGCCATGCCCAGATAGTGCATGGGCATGAAAATGGCGTAGGTGCCGATGAAGGTGATCCAGAAATGGATCTTGCCCATCCCCTCATTCATCATTCGGCCGAACATCTTGGGGAACCAGTAATAGGTCGCCGCGAAAATTCCAAAAATGGCCGCAACGCCCATGATCAGGTGGAAGTGGCCGACGACGAAATAAGTATCGTGCAGGGGAATATCGAGCGTAGGCTGTGCCAGGAACGGCCCGCTCAGGCCACCGGACACGAACAAAGACACAAAGCCAATGGCAAACAGCATCGGCGTATAGAACCGCACGCGACCCTTATAGAGGGTGCCCAGCCAGTTGAATGTTTTGATCGCCGAGGGAACGCCGATCGCCATGGTCAGCAGCGAGAACGCAAATGCCGAGTACGGGCTCATCCCGCTCATGAACATGTGATGTCCCCAGACCATGAAGCCCAGGAACCCGATGGCCAGCATCGCGTACACCATCGCGCGATAACCGAAAATCGGCTTGCGCGAGAACGTCGACAGCACCTGCGACGCCACGCCCATGCCGGGCAGAATCGCGATGTATACCTCAGGATGCCCGAAGAACCAGAACAAGTGCTGCCACAGCAGGGGCGATCCGCCCTTGTGCGCAGTTAATTGCCCGTTGATCACATCCACGGGCACGAAGAAACTTGTGCCCAGGTTGCGATCCATCAAAAGCAGAATGCCCGCTGAGAGCAGAACTCCGAACGCCAGCAGTCCAAGAATTGCGGTGATGAACCATGACCACACGGTTAGCGGCATGCGCATCATCGTCATGCCCCGGGCGCGCAGGTCGAGCGTCGTCGTGATGAAGTTCAGCGCGCCCATTAACGACGCGGCGCAGAAGATCGCGATGCTCGTGATCCAAAGATCCGCGCCCAGTCCCTCGCCTGGCCCCGCAGACTGAATTGCGCTCAATGGCGGATAACCCGTCCAACCATGCAGAGGCGCGCCGCCCGCCACAAAGAACGAAGCCAGCATGATCACGAACGCCACGAACGTCGTCCAGAACGACAACATATTCAGGACTGGGAACGCCATGTCGGGCGCACCAATCTGAATCGGCAGGAAGTAGTTGCCGAAACCACCCTGCGGTGCCGTGGTCAGCACGAAGAACACCATGATGGTGCCGTGCATGGTCAGCAGGCTAAGGTACGCTTCCGGCGCGATATGTCCGACGAGCGGCAGATTCGCTTCGGGCCAGATCAGGTGAATGCGCATGAATAACGACAGGACCATGCCCACCCACACCGCCGTCAGTGCCAGGAAAAAGTACTGGATCCCAATGATCTTGTGATCGAGGCTGAAGATATATTTCCGTATAAAGCCCTGCGGGGCCGCGTGCGCGTGCGCCACTTCCGAGGTAGCCATTACTGTTTCTCCGCCTCCCGTGCGGCTAGCCACTTGTCGAAGTCTTCCTGGCTGACGACCTTCAACATGCCGTGCATCTTGTAGTGCCCCAGCCCGCACAGTTCCGCGCAGGCAATCTCGTAGTCGCCAATCTGCGTGGGCGTGAAATGCATGTGAATAGCAAGCCCAGGCACCGCGTCCTGCTTGAAGCGCATGTTCGGCACGAAGAAGCTGTGGATCACGTCGACGGCGCGCAAGGTCAAATCCACTTGCCGGTTGACGGGGAGGAACATCGTGCCCGTCACGACATCATCCTTCGCCGCCGGATCGCCTGTGTCGAGGCCGATCGCCGCTTCGCTGCCCGAGGAAGGGTCCATCAGCTTGGGACTGGTCAACCCGAATTTTCCGTCAGCTCCCGCGTACCGGAAGTACCAGGCAAACTGCATGCCCGTGACCTCCACCGGAATCGCGGAAGCACTGGCCGGCTCGAAGCGCTCGGCCGCCCAGATCTTGCTGCCCATCAGGTTCATCCCGACAAACAGGATGGCCGTCAGCACGGTCCACACAATCTCCATCGTCGTGTTGCCGTGCGAGTAGTCAGCCGGCGCCGTGGTTTTGCGATCCCGGTACATCCACACGAACAATCCAAGGGAGCATTGCGCCAGAACGAACACGACTCCCATAATGATGTAGGTGTTGACGAACTGGTGATCGATGCCGGCGGCTGCCGCGGACGCGCCGGTCGGGAGCCACCACGGGTGCCAGATAAAGAAGTATGTGCTGACGAAGGTGATCAACCAGATAACCGCCAGAAGAGCAAGGCCCATCTACAACGACCTCCAAGGGTCGATTTTCCGCACACCGCAGCGCGAAAGAAACGCAAAACTGCGGATGGCCGGGAAGTCTATCACAGCCGTATGTGACAAACGCAAGCTTCGCGTTTGTTGCCAGGCACGTTCGGTACGTCACCGAACATTCGACAGGCACACGCTACAATCATCGCGGTATGTCAACCAAAACCCGCGGCCGCGGTCACGACACCCGCTATGTACGCCTGCAGAAAAATTATTGCTTCGCCTGCGGCAAGAACAATCCCGAAGGCATGCGCCTGAAATTCACTTACGACGAAGAGCGCGACTGTTTTGTCTGCCGCTTCCGCCTTGGCAAACGCTTCACGGGGCCGCCCGGCCATTGTCACGGCGGAATTATCGCGACCATTCTCGACGAAGCCATGGGCAAGGTGAACAAGCTGCGACACGTGATCGCGCTCACATCTGAAATCACAGTGAACTATTTGAAGCCAGTCCCGCTGAACAAGCCGCTGCGTGTGGAATCCCGCGAAGTGAAAGTGCAAGGCCGCAAGCACATCAATATGGCTGAGATTCTGAATCAGAAAGGCGAGCCCCTCGCCCGCAGCAAAGGCCTCTTCATAGCGATCGACCCGAAAAAGATGTTCGCGAAGTACGTCGACAAATAGTCAGTGGACGGCGAGAGCACCCGCCAATTGATACCCAAACCCGCTCCCAAAAACTCACCCCAACACCCGCGCCAACTCCTCTACCCCGCGCCTCAGCTCCCGCGGATCTACCGCCGCAAATCCCAATACCAGGCCCTCGCGTCTCGAACGCCCCGACGCGTACACGTCCAACGGAACGACCTCCACCTGCCGACCCGCGGCCAACTCCGCCACCCGCCGAGCCCGCAACCCGCGGCGCAGCCAGCCCACCGTCTGCAGTCCGGCCTCTACGCTGGAAATCTCCAGAGAATCCGCAAGCTTGGTCTTTGCGCTCTCCAACAAGACTTGCAGCCGCTCCGCATAGATCTCGCGCATTCGCCGAATGTGCCGTGCGAAATGCCCTTCCGTGATGAAGTCGCACAGGACCGCTTGCTCGAGAAGAGGAGGATGATGTGTACTCACCGATTCTGCCGCCGCGAACACGTCGACCATCTCCGGAGGAACGACCAGGTACCCAAGACGCAGGGCAGGGAACAGCACTGCGCTAAAGCTGCCCGCAAAAATGACTACGCCCGACCGATCAAGCCCCTGCATCGCCGGAATCGGCCGCCCTGAGTAGCGATACTCGCTGTCGTAATCATCCTCGAAAATCAGCGTTCCCGAACGTCGCGCCCACTCGAGCAGTGCGAGCCGCCGGCGCAGGCTCATGGTTACGCCGAGAGGGAACTGGTGACCGGGCGTCACGTAAACGAGCCGCGGCGAGCTCCACTTCTTGCGACCGCTCTCGAGTGCGAGCCCTTCTGCATCAACCGGCACGCGGCGAATACTCGCCCCCAGCGCACGGAAAACGACGCCGGCCCCGGGATAACCTGGCTCCTCCATCCAGACCGACTCTCCGGGATTCAGCAAGATGCGCGCCGTGCGATCGAGCGCTTCCTGCGCGCCCGAGAGAATCAACACCTGGTCCGCCGTGCACTTCACACCTCGCGACGAGTTCAGGTACGCCGCGACCGCCTCCCGCAGCGGTCGGTAGCCCAGCGCCTCTCCGCCTGCCAGCAGACTGGCCGATACGCGACGCAAGCGCCGTGCCGCCACCTGCGCCCACAAATCTGTGGGAAATAAATCCAGAGCCGGCTGATTCGCGCGAAACGCCCGAATCGGGCGAGCGGCGGTCCCGCGGAAGGGCTGCAAACGCCGCGCGTAAGAAGACAACGCGATCCGCCGGTGCGGCAGCCTTTTTTCCAGATGAGGTCCGCGAACATCCAGCAGGTGCTCGGGCAGCACCTGGCTCACATACGTACCCGATCCCGACCGCCCCTCGACGTACCCTTCCGACTTCAGCTGATCAAACGCCGTGACGATGGTCGCCCGCGAAAGCCGGTAAGCGGATGCCAGATCGCGCGTAGCCGGCAGCCGAAACCCCGGCTTGAGCCGTCCGTCGAGGATCGCGGAACGTAGTTCTCCGTATAGCCAGCGATAAAGATTCCCCCGCGCCGGCGGGGCCGGCAGGCTCAACGGAAACGCAGTAATCTCGCGGGCCATAAGAGTGGTATGGAAAGAATACCGTAAATGGATGGTCTAACAATACCAATCTTGAGATAGGCTATTTCTAAATGTATCCTGGCAGTCTCACGCAGTAAGCTGCCGAGAGCGAGTGCGCGAGCACGCCGGGAAGGGCACGAGTTTACTCGTGCTGCAACGATTGGGTTTGCGTAGCGCTTCAGCGCCTGAGGTGAGCTTCACCTCGCGCCACATTTTGTGATGAAAGGTTGACTCCCATGGCAGACACGAACGGATCCCGCAACGGCCACTCCACCAGCCTCCGCCTGAAAACCGGCCTCGCCGAAATGCTGAAGGGCGGCGTCATCATGGACGTCACCGACGCCAAGCAAGCCGAAATCGCGGAGCGCGCCGGAGCGGTCGCGGTCATGGCGCTCGAGCGCGTGCCCGCCCAGATTCGTGCCGAGGGCGGCGTAGCTCGCATGGCATCGCCGAAAAAGATTCGCGAGATCATGGCCACCGTGTCGATCCCGGTCATGGCGAAGTGTCGCATCGGCCACTTCGCCGAGGCACAGATCCTCGAAGAACTGGGCGTCGACTACATCGACGAGTCCGAAGTGCTGACGCCGGCCGACGAAGCCCATCACGTCGATAAGCACGCCTTCAAAGTCCCGTTCGTCTGCGGTGCGCGCAACCTGGGCGAAGCTCTGCGCCGTATTGCGGAAGGCGCGGCCATGATCCGCACCAAGGGCGAAGCGGGTACCGGCGACGTCGTGCACGCCGTCAAGCACATTCGCCAGATTGTTCAGGAAATGAAAATCCTGACTGTGCTGGGCGAAGAAGAGTTGTACGCCAAAGCAAAGGAACATGGCGCGCCCTACGAACTGATCCGTATGGTCGCGAAAGAAGGGAAGCTGCCTGTGCCGAATTTCTCCGCCGGCGGTATCGCCACACCAGCCGACGCGTCGCTGGTCATGCAGCTGGGGGCGGAGGCCGTTTTCGTGGGCTCCGGTATCTTCATGAAGAACTCCACCGAGTTCGCCGACCCGGTCGAAGCCGAGAAGCGCGCCAAGGCCATCGTCCGCGCCGCCACCCACTATCAGGACCCTAAAGTATTACTTGAAGTCAGCGAAGACCTGGTGGGCGCGATGAAGGGCCTCGCTGTATCAGGCTTGGACGAAGCTCATATGCTACAGACGAGGGGCTGGTAGTACAGAGCTCTCTCAGCTTTCAGCCGTCCAGCTCTCAGCTGGAATTTGAGATGCTGACGGCTGTCAGCTGGAGGCCGAAAGCTCCTATGACTATCGGCGTTCTAGCCATCCAGGGCGATTTCGACGCCCACAAGAAACGGCTCGAAGAGCTGGGAGCCGACGTAATCCTCGTCCGCAAGCCCGAGCAATTCGACCAGATTGACGGCCTGGTGATCCCGGGCGGCGAGTCCGGCGCGTTCCTGAAAATTCTTGGCGCGCAGGGTTTCGCAAAGCTCAAGGAATTCGTCCGTGTGAAGCCCACCTTCGGCACCTGCGCGGGCGCCATCATGCTCGCCAAGGAAGTCACCAACCCGCCTCAGCCCGGCCTGGGCGCGCTCGACATCCGGATCCGCCGCAACGCCTACGGACGCCAAGTCGATAGCTCGATTCGTACCGGAATGCTCGGCGAGTCTCCGTTGGAAATGGTGTTCATCCGCGCGCCGAAGATCGAGCATTTGGGCCCGGGCGTGCAAGTGATGGCTACGGAAGGCAACGATCCGGTAGTCGTACGAGAAGGAAAGACCATGGCCGCCACGTTCCACCCCGAGCTCAGCGAGGATACTCGCGTCCATCAAGCCTTCCTCGATCTGGTCAATAACGGAGCATAGATATGTTCCCCATGGCGGGCTTGCTGCTAATCTTTATTCCCGCCGGGGGCCTTCTCCTGGCTCTCTTGCTGTGCTTTGTAAAAGAGCTACGCTTCCTGGCAACATTCGCCTTTTTCGTTCCCCTGGTCGGTGCCTATTCCGCCTTTGCTGGTTTCTGGGCGTTCGGCATCGCCATCGAACGCGCGGGCCTTAACGCTGGGTGGTTGCACTTTCCTGCTGGCTTGGTTTGTTAGGTGGCGGCGCCATTGGAAGTGTCCTCGGTTTGGGCATCGCTTTTGGACTCGGTCGCGTAGGCCGTCACCTGCTGCTCATCTACCCCAGAAAATAATTTCGCTCCCCCTTGACATCCTCTTCATGTAACCGTACAGTTACGCATTATGCGGAACCAAACGGTTACGTATTCTCCGGAAGCCACTTTCAGCGCCCTGGCCGATCCGACCCGCCGGGCCGTGCTCGACCTGTTGCGCAAAGGCCGCCAGCCGGCCGGACAGATAGCCCAGGCATTTCCGATCTCCCGGCCTGCCATTTCGAAGCACCTGCGTCTTCTACGGCGCGCACACCTGGTCAACGAGCATCGCGAAGGCCGCAACCGCTTTTATCACCTCAATCCCGAGCCCCTGCGCGCGGTGGATTCATGGCTGGAGCAATACCGCAGCTTCTGGTCGACGAGTTTGGCGAGCCTGAAGACCTTTGTGGAAGCGGAATATGCGAAGGAAATCGCCGCCGCTCCAGTGAAGGCCT
This sequence comes from uncultured Acidobacteriota bacterium, assembly GCA_963765755.1. Classification (GTDB taxonomy): domain Bacteria; phylum Acidobacteriota; class Terriglobia; order Terriglobales; family Acidobacteriaceae; genus Gp1-AA133. The sequence continues at coordinate 307,894 of CAVXXV010000004.1, forward strand.
CTGCGCATCGCGCACACAGAAAGGTCAAACAAAAACGGAAAAAAATGGAATAAAGCAAAGCGGGCCAGCAAGGTTGAGCCCGGCTTTCAAATTCAAAAAAAAATAAGGAGCTATCCAGAAATGAATCACCTACGCATCGCCGCCTCGCTGTTATTGCTCATGATCACTCCGGTCTTCGCCCAATCCGACGCCAAGTCGACTTTCGAACATCTGAAGTCGCTGAACGGCAGCTGGGAAGGGAAGGCCAACAACGGAAAACCCGTGAGGCTAGTCTTCCGTTCTACCTCGGGCGGATCTGCCCTGGTGAGCGAGATCATGGGTGATGAAGACATGATCAGCGTGTTTCACATGGACAATGATCGCATCCTCATGACGCATTACTGTGCGGCCGGAAACCAGCCGCGCATGCAGGCCAGTTCCTCGCCCGATGGCAAGACCGTAACGTTTACCTTCGTGGACGGCACCAACCTGTCCAGCCCCAAGGCGGGCCACATGAACTCGCTGGTCATCGGCATTCCCGACGCCGACCATCACACCGAGGACTGGACGTTCGTACAGGACGGCAAAGAAACCAAGGAACATTTCGAAGTGGTGCGCACTAAGGCTGCGATGTAATCGCAGCGCATTCGAGGACTTCCTCATGGCCAAGGCAATCATCACCCCCGACCGGGATGCGGTGGTCTCGGAAATCGAGATCGCCGCTCCACCCGAGCGAGTATTCCAGGCGCTCATCACTCGCGAGCAGGCGTTGCAGTGGGGCGCCAACGAGGCCTTTCCGATGACTCGCTGGGAACTCGAACCGCGTGTTGGCGGCAGCTGGCGATTCACGTCGCACGAAACCGCTACTGCGACGGACTATGACCATCACGGCAAGATCGTCGAATTCGATCCGCCACGGACGATGGCCTATACCTGGCACGCGAACTTTCATAAAGACCCATCGCACCCTACCCTGGTGCGCTGGGAACTGACGCCGACCGCGACCGGGACGCGCGTGAAAGTCACGCATAGCGGTCTCGCCAACATGACGGATGAGCGCAACGCCTACCGTCAGGGTTGGCCCGGGTTGCTGGACGCTCTCAAAATACTCTTGGAGAAGTAGTGGAGGAATGTTGTGGCCTCAACTGTGATTACACCCAACCAGGACACACTGGTCAGCGAAATTTACGTCGCCGCGCCGGCTACCCGCATTTTTCAAGCCCTTGTCGATTCGTCGCAGGTCCTGCAATGGTGGACCGGCGACGACTGCCAGATCGAGTCTTTCTCAATTGAGCCGCGTGAAGGCGGCCGCTGGACCTATGACACCAAGCCGACCAAGCTCAACATCAACGGCATCAGCAAATTTCATTGCGACGGCGAAGTCCTCGAGTACGATCCGCCTCGCGTGCTCAGCTACACCTGGATCGCTAACTGGCACGATCGCCCGACGCAACGCACCGTCGTCCGCTGGGAACTGGCGGCGAGCAAGGGAGGCACCCTCGTTCGCGTCACGCACAGCGGCCTGGCTCAACTGCCCGTCGCGCGCAAGGACTACTCCGGCGGATGGCCCGGTGTCCTGCGGGACCTCAAGAAGTTTGTGGAGAAATAGAAAGGATCGCTCTATGGCAACCGTCGCCCTCACTCCCGACCATGACACCATCGAAGCCGAAATCTTCGTGGCTGCGCCGCCCGAACGAGTTTTTCAGGCAATCACCGACCCCAGCCAGATGCCACGCTGGTGGGGACAAGCCGGCATGTACCGCATCACCGAGTGCCAAGCCGACCTTCGTCCCGGCGGAAAGTGGCACAGCATCGGGGTCGGCGCCGACGGCACCTCGTTCCGTGTGCACGGCGAATACCTTGAGGTCGATCCACCACGCCTGCTCGTCCACACCTGGACGGCCAGCTTCAGCGATACTGCCGGTACGGTGGTGCGCTGGGAACTCGAGGCACGTCCGGTTCACAACCTGCAAGCGCAGGGGCCTCACAAAGCTGGCACTGGCACGGCTGTTCGGTTGCGCCACTCTGGCTTCGCCGGAGACGAGAAGGCTTGCAAGGATCACGGTGAGGGCTGGAAGCGCGTGCTGGTCTGGATGCAAGCCTTTGCCGAGGCCGGCGAGACGATTGACACACGCGAGCCCCTGCAGTCAGCTGGTTGACCCGCGCGATGACGTGGGATCAGGAGCCGGCTACTTCACGCCCTTCTCCGGATCCCACGATCCCTGCAGCTTGCGGACGAAAACAATCTGGCCGATGTGGTACGCGTTGTGGGTTCCAATATGCGCGATGTCGGAATACCAGTTGGCCAGTTTCTTTTCGTCCGCGGCCTCCACTGCTTTCTCCCATTCCGCCATCACTTCGTCCAGCTGTTTCACAATGCTTGACCACTGCTTCGCGTCGAACTTGTCGAACGTCTCTTCGTTGTTCCCGCTGAACTTCGAGGGCTCGTCGCCTTTAAACTTCGTCAACTCGCGCTGGTTCCAGAACACCAGGTGATATGCAAGCTGTCCCACTGAATGGTTGCCGCTCCCATCCTTCCAGCTCGCCTGTTCGGGAGTCAGTCCGGCGACGGCGGTATTGGCATCCACGAACCAATCTTTCGTGTTATGCGTAGTGCGTAGCTGTTCGAGGAGAAGCGTCTTCATCGTGTAAGGTTTTGCTGGAGGCTTCTGCATCTGTGCCCCAGCGCTCAACGACAACGATAAAACGACCAGCACAATAGCTTTCTTCATGAAGGTCCTTTCTTGATCAGAATTTAAGAACAAAAACTGAAGCTCGCCTTTTGGCGAAGCGGGACGAGCACGACTTTAGTCCTGCCGAACGCTGAAAACACAGGGGCCGAAGTCCTTTAGACGCGCACGCACCCAAATTGCGAGCAAACCCTGCGATATACTGGACCCAGGATGGCCGCAACTCCCGACAAGAAGTTCTACCTCGAAACCTTCGGATGCCAGATGAATGTCCATGACTCCGAGAAGGTCATTGGGACGCTCATTTCCGAGGGCTACCGCCAGGTCGAAACCGTCGAAGAGGCCGACCTCGTGCTCTATAACACATGCTCCATTCGCGATAAAGCCGAACAGAAAGTCTTTCACCGTCTCGCCGACTACAAGAAATATCAAAAAGAAGGCAAGGTCTTCGGAGTGCTGGGCTGCGTCGCCCAGCAGGAAGGCGAAAAGATTTTCGAACGCGCCCCGCACGTTTCCATGGTGTGCGGCTCGGCCTCCTATCGCAATCTTTCGCAAATGCTAGTGCAAATCGAAGCCGGCAGCCGGCGTGTTACCGGCCTGGACGACCGCCAGACCGACGAGTGCTTCGAAACCGAATTCACCTCGCGCACCAATCCGCACCGCGGCTACATCACGATCATCGAGGGCTGCGACAAGTTTTGTGCCTACTGCGTCGTCCCATTCACGCGAGGCAAGGAACGCAGCCGAACCTCGGACTCGGTCCTCGCCGAAGCCCGCCAGATGGCCGATCTCGGCTACACCGAAATTCAGTTACTCGGGCAGAACGTCAATTCCTACAAGGATCCGGCAGGGAAGAAGTCATTCGCCGAACTGCTCGCCTCGGTCGGCGAAGTCCCCGGCATTCGCCGAGTGCGTTTCACCACCTCGCACCCGCGCGACTTCGGTCGGGACATCGTCGATGTTATCGATACTGTTCCCACGCTCTGCGATCACATCCATCTGCCAGTGCAAAGCGGCTCGAACCGAGTGCTCGACGTCATGCAGCGCCTCTACACGCGCGAGCAATACCTCGAACGCATTGCATGGATGAAATCGGCCCGTCGTGATATCAGCCTTACCACTGACATCATCGTCGGCTTCCCGGGCGAGACCGAAGCGGATTTCGAGCAAACCCTTAGCCTGCTTGAAACCGTCGAATACGACGGCGTGTTCTCTTTCAAATATTCACCGCGGCCCAACACTCCTGCTTTGCAACTCGACGACGCCATTGCCGACGGGGAAAAAGCGCATCGCCTGGCCGTCCTGATGGAGCGTCAGCGTGACATTCAGAAGCGGCGTAACGAGCGCCACTTGGGTCAGAATCTTGAGGTGATGGTTGAAGGCAGGAATGACGCGCGTCAACAATGGATCGGCCGCACCTCGCAGAATAAGACCGCCAACTTCACCGCGCCTGATGGTGCAAATCCAACCATCGGCACCTACGTGCCCGTGCTGATTACCAGCAGGTTTCCCAACAGTTTGCTGGGAGAATTGGTGATATAAGGAGGGCAGTCGCGCTGGTGAAAGCTTGAACGCAAAGCAGGTAGCCGGATTCACGACCCCAGGGGTTTCACGATGGAAGTAGAAATGAAAATTCGCGGCCTCATGATGGATCCCGTTACGAATATGCCCATCGTGATTCTCAAAGACATCGGCAGCGACACGGTTTTGCCCATCTGGGTAGGCGTCTACGAGGCCAATGCCATCGCCCTCGAGATCGAGAAGGTCACCACGCCCCGGCCCATGACGCATGACCTGATCAAGAACGTGCTGGTTGGACTCGAGTCTCAGGTCCGGAAAGTGGTCGTCACAGAGTTGCGCGACGATACCTTCTTCGCTGTTATCTGGGTGGAGCGCGACGGCCGCATCATCAGCATCGACTCCCGACCTTCGGATGCATTGGCGCTGGCCTTGCGCGTCGATTGCCCGATCTTTGTAGAGGACGACGTTCTCAAGTCTTCCAAAGTCGCGGCCAGCAACTCCGAGCGCCTGACCCCCGAAGACCTCCGCAAGATGCTCGAAGACCTCAACGACGAGGACCTTGGGCGATACAAAATGTAGGGAATTGGGAAATTGAGTAATTGGGAAATTTAGTAATTTGGTAATCGGTAATTTGCAATCTTCATGCGAGACGCAGCTAACCTTCAAATTACCGATTTTCAATTCCTCAATTACAAAATTCCCCAGTTTCTCAATGTGATCGATGGACCTCGCCGAACAACTCCAACGCATCTATATGGCCGGCTTCGAACTGCAGACCTTCGATCGCTTTCCCAAGTGCGTCGGAGTCGTACGCGATAACTGCATCGCGATGCTGGTTCCTGGCGTCGATGGCTTTCAGATCCTGGGCGCTCCCGGGTGGCGCATGGGGGAAGCGATCGGCGTGCTCGTCGAAAGGAACGGGCGCCAAATCTTTCAGAACAAGCAGGAAATTCTGGAAGCCACACCCGAGCGTCTGGATAAGTTGCGCATCTTCAAGGAAGACTTGAAGAAATTAATGGACGGGCGGTCTTGATGTTTGAATACGGCGGCTGATTCCGCACCCCCAGCTCCCCTTTTTTCACAACCTTCTGGTACCCGTCGCCATCCCACCGCAGCCCCATGATAGGCCTCGGGTCACGTCAGGGAACCGCCACTCGTCGCGATTCATAGAGATCGGACTGCAAACAATCGAAATGGATGCGTCGAAGGGGGCGGTAGAACATCCTCGTAAGCGGTCGTGGATTCAGCGAATCTCGGCTCGCAACGGATTCCAGAAGGGAAGCGCGGCCCTTAAAGCCGAAGGCTCTCTGGCGGCTCTTCCGTCGTTCTTTATTGTGGGACCGCCGCGTACTGGAACCAGTTGGTTGCACGAGGTCCTGCGCGCGCGGGCAATACTTCCCGGGGCCACCAAGGAAACTCGTTTTTTCGATACCCATTTCCACCGGGGGCTGGAATGGTACCTCGCGCACTATCCGCATGCGACCAACGGTCGGCGCATTGGTGAAGTTGCTCCCACCTACTTTGCTTCGGTCGAGGCGCGAGAGCGCATCGCGCGACTCATTCCCAACGCTCGCGTCGTTTGCGTATTCCGCGATCCCGTGGAACGCATCCTGTCCCTCTACCGGGTGAAGCGCGCCTATGGGCTGATTCCCTGGAGCTTCGAGGAGGCGATTGTTGAGGATCCTGAATTCATAGACACGAGTCGATACAGCGAGAACTACCGGGCCTGGCAAAATGCCCTGGGATCCGAGCAGGTGCTGGCGACCGTTTACGATGATCTGCGGGACGATCCGCAGTCCTATGTGGATAAGCTTGTCGACTTCATCGGCGTGCCGCGCTTTACGCTGACCGTGTCGCAGTACCGTTCCATACACACATCCGAAAGCATGACGCACCCGCGGAACTACACCCGGACGCGCAACGCAACCCGGTTGGCTGACTGGCTCAAGGCACAAAGGTTTGACAAGCTGGTGGCCGCAATCCGGGACTCACCCCTCCGGCAGTTCTTCCTTAGCGGCGGCCCGCCATTTAGCGAGCTACCTGCCGATCTTGCCGTCCGGCTTTACGAACGCTTTCGCCCGGAAGTGGAGAGTCTGGAAAGAATCCTGCAACGGGACCTGGTGGGCTGGAAATCGATAAGCGCGTGAGTGCATGGTCTCACAGCGCAGATTTCGAGTGCCCCTGATCTCGGAAGTGGCACAGCCGGGGAGTCTAGGTTCGTATATTTACATAATACCTGTTATCGGACATGCTGGCATTGTTGGTCCCCCCCGATCTAGATGCCCTGACCGAGGCGCATACCTCCACGGTTTCACAATGGGACACTATCACCGTGCCCTGTGACCTGAACCTGTTCCTCCTGCCTCCCCACCACCCTTAGGCTTGCCTGAGGAGACAAGACAATGCTCACAGCACAGGATCTTCGCGGGTTCATCTGTCGTCTTGGTCCGGAGATTTTTGCCACTGCAGTGTTGGGAGGTCTAATGGGTTGTGGTGGCAGTGGCCCCAACACGGTTCAACCCCCTCCACCACCGTCCATCTCGGTCGCTATCACTTCCCATCCCGCAGGGGTGAATGCTGGACTGAGCTACCAGTTCGTTGCCAGCGTTTTGCATGCCACGAACACGGCCGTTAGCTGGAGCCTTGCTTGCTCGGCGACTTGCAGCGGTGTTGCGATCGGTGTCGTCGCTCCCGACGGGACCTACTCGGCCCCAGCCTCTGTTCCGCAGCCAGTGGACCTGGTCGTGACCGCCACCAGCGCGGCTGATACGACCAAATTTGCCTCCGCACAATTCAGGCTGATGCCCGCGGTTCAGATCTCAATGGGACGCACACCCTCACAAGTGGTACTTGGTTTTGTCCAGCAGTTCACCGCCGACATACAGAACGATCTCGACAGCCGCGGCGTGCAGTGGTTTGTGGGCGACGTTGCCGGGGGGAACGCGACACTTGGAACAATCGATAGTCAAGGCGTCTACTCAGCGCCCACCGGCTCCTCTGAGATGATCATCGCCATCGTAGCTAGGTCGGTGACCGATCCGACCAAGACGGCCAGCGCCAACGTGACCCTTATTGTCAATACGCACCCAGATTTCACCGGCGCCTACACGTTCAGTTTCAAGGGGCCCGACGGCCTGGCCCTGACGGCGGCAGCTGGCACCATCCAGCTGGATGGCGCAGGACGCCTCTCGGCTACTCTCGACATCAATAGCGGTAGCGCGAACAATTTTCTGCCGGGCGTTTCTGTGACTGGCTTCTATGGATTCGAGCACGACAACCTGGGGCACGCAACGTTGACTTATAATGTCGGTCAGCAGACAGCAACGATGTCATTCCGCCTTGCGTTACTGAATGATGCGGCGGCTCGCCTCATGGAGTTCGACACCCAAGGCATCGGCACCGGGATGATTGAGAAGCAGGCAGCCGCAGGGTTGAGCACATCGCTGGACGGCCCCCGGGTTCTTGCACTTTCCGGCCTCAACATCACTGGCCAGTACAATCCTCAGGTCAACATACTAGGCGTGCTTACCGGCGCCGGCGGCACCCTGAACGGAATGTACGACACCGCTGGTTATGACCAGACCCCTCTCACCGGTACTTATGCCTTCGGCACCACCAACACTCTCAGCCTGAACTTCCAGGGTTGGAACAACAGTGTCCCGGTTCCCTTCCGCGTCTACCCGGTCTCATTGGATAAAGCATTCGTCATGTCGACCGGAATGCCCGTACTGTCTGGAGTCATTGAAAAACAAACCGGGGGACCGTATTCCCTGGCAGCTTTCAAGGGCACCTGGGTTTTCTCCCTGCAGTCCACCGATTCCAGCTACCACTTGGCCGGAGTACGGCTAGTTCGCATCCAAGCGGACGGAAGCGGATCGAATGCAAGTGGGGACATGTACGATAACAACTCCTACTCGGTTCTCGATGGCCCGCCATATCCTGTTACATTCACTCAATATCATGTTGCCGAGAACGGGCGCGGCAACGCCAACGCTCAGTTTGCGATGCCCGAACCGATCGTTTGGTATTGGGTTTCGCCAACGCGGGGCTACATCAAGTCCGCTGAGGGCAGCGGCGAGTTTTTCCGGCAGCAGGACACTCCTTTTACCCTGGCATCTCTGCAAGTTCCACTCTCGGTCTCGCTGTACGGCTTTTCTGATTTCTTCTTCCTGCCCAGGCAAGATTCTTATTTGGGGACAGGCATCCCGGACGGGACTGGTCAGTTTGTCCTCACAGCCTCTGAGGTTGATGTTAAAGATAGCGCCGAGCCTATCAAGTCCGATCTCACTTGCACAGGCACCTACACCATCGATAGCGGGGGTCGCGGCATTATTTCACTGGACACCGGACAGCTCGTTCTACGATTCTACGCTGTGTCGGACACTAAATTGTTGTTGATGCGCCCTGGCTATGACGTGATTGGAGTTGGTACAGCCGAACAACCATCGTTTCCTGCGAACTAGCCACCTTGCCATGGGAATCGCTGTCGCTCCGCCTGAAGGTGGCGATCGCATCTGAAGATCGGGTTTGCGCGTCACCCTAACCTTCACCTTGACGCTTCACGCATCGCCGCTGCACTATCAGGGCGCCATGAAACTTCTTGCCATCGTCAGTTCCCTTCTCATTGCCATTTCTTGTACCGCGCAGAATGCTCCCCTCACGCGCCCGAAAATTCTCGGTGTCGCCCACATCGGGCTCCGGACCGACAACCTCGATGCTGCCCGCAAATTTTACGGGGGCGTGCTCGGCTTCCAGGAACCCTTCACTCTTAACAAGCCGCCCGACGAGGGCACCGGCCTCATGCTTACCTACTTCAAGGTCAACGATCATCAATACATCGAGGTATTTCCCGAACTCACCGATCCGAAACAGGATCGCCTGTCGCACATTTCCTTCGAGACCACCGACGCCGAACAACTCCGCGCCTACCTGGCCAGTAAAGGCGTAAAAGTTCCCGACAAGCTCGAGCCCATGCTCGACGGCAACCGCGGGTTCGATGTCTTCGACCCCGACGGTCACGACGTGGAATTCATCCAGTACATGCCCGGCTCACTGCACAGCCGCAACTTCGGAAAATTTCTTCCCAGCACCCGCATCTCCGATCACATCATTCACGTTGGCGTCGTAGTCAGCGACCGCGCCGCGTCCGACCACTTCTACAAAGACATTCTGGGCTTCAAAGAAACCTGGCATGGTGGCATGACCGACGATGCCACCGACTGGGTCGACATGCGCGTCCCCGACGGCACCGACTGGCTGGAGTACATGCTCAACGTCCGCAACCCCGATCCCCAAGAGCTGGGCGTCATGCATCATCTGGCGTTAGGAGTTCCGAGTGTGAAGGCCGGCAACGAAACGGTTCTAAAGCGCGGCCCCAAGCCGAGCGAACCCCCGCAGATCGGCCGCGACGGAAAGTGGCAACTCAACCTCTACGACCCGAACTTCACCCGAGTCGAACTGATGGAACCCAAATCAGTCCAAAAACCCTGCTGCTCCCCAATCATGGAGTGAGAAGCGCATCTCCCCAACTCTTGTCATCTGACTGTTGTCATCGAACTCTTGTCATCTGACTTTAACGCTTGTCATCCTGAGCGCAGTGAGGCGCCAGCCGAACGAAGTCGAAGGACCCCGCGGTTCCCGATCAATCCGAAGAAGTCGGGGAGCGGTTCCACCACGCGCCTTTGCCAATCCCTCGTTTTCCCAACCCAATTCCCAATGCTCCTGCCAACTGCTATATATCAGACATTCCAAACGCTCACTTCTGGAGCACTCCAATATTCATTGCGAACCTCGAGGCCAACGGAGTGGCCGGCCGCCTCACTCACCTGAACTATGCTTTCGGCGGAGTGAACAGCACGGGCTGCTTCATCGCCGATTCTTGGGCTGACTACCAGACTCCCTTCCTCCCCACCATTACCGGTCCCTACACCGGCCCGCTGTATGGCAACTTCGCCGCCCTGCAGCAGCTCAAGCAATTGCATCCAAACTTGAAGGTGTTGATCTCGCTCCTCGGGGCCGATGGATTCTCGGCAGCGGCCGCGACCGACGCCAGTCGCCAAGCGTTTGTGTCTTCCTGTATTGATCTGTTTATCAACGGCAACCTTGCGCCAGGCATCTCAGCCGGGGGTGTTTTTGATGGCATCGACATCGACTGGGAATTTCCGACCGCCGCCGACAAGACCAACGCCACATTGCTGATGCGCGAATTCCGAAAGCAACTTGATGCTCTCGGCCGAGCCAACCACCGGCATTACCTGCTGACCATGTTCGGCCCCGCGGGCGAGCAGAACTTCTCGAATATTGAACTGGCCAAGGTCGGCCGCACCCTCGACTTCTACAACGTGCAGGGCTACGACTTCCATGGCACGTGGGAAACCTCGACCAACCACGCTTCCCCGTTGTTCGACAGCCCGCAAGATCCTGCCCGCGCCGACAACTTCTATCTTGACTACACAGTCAGCGCTTTCCTGAAGGCGGGTGTTCCTCCGCGCAAACTTGTCCTGGGAATACCGCTTTATGGCCGCGGCTGGACCGGCGTGCCCAGCACCAATCACGGCCTCTACCAGACCTCCACCGGCCCCGCGCCCTTCGACCCGGCCGATTTCTTACAGACACCCGGAGTCGAGACCTACCTGACGCTCTCCACCGCGACGAGTTCGGGATACAAAAGCTATTTGGATCGCCGCAGGCTGGCGGTCTGGCTCTACAACGAATCCACGCAAACCTTCTGGAGCTACGACGACCCCACCACCGTGCAGCTGAAAACGATTTACATCAACCGCGGTGGCCTGGGAGGAGCCTTCGTTTGGGCAGTCAAAGACGACGACGCCAATGCCACGCTGATCAAGACGATGGCGAACGGTCTGCGCCGTCACAACTAGCCGACGGGATTCGCAGCAAGTTAAAGTGTTCCTTAAGTCTAGGACAATGAGCGACCGGGTCAGTTGGCGTGACGGTGCCCGGTCGCGTGCCTTTCACGTTCGGATCATCACTCGCTTTTCCCGCAGAGCGCACCTTCCGCCGCTGGGATCAGCTTGCGGCCGGTACCGCCGACTCACCCGCCAAAACAATCTTCGGGTGAAAAAGAGTGCCGGCGACACGCGTGGCGATCGCAATCAACTCGGTCTGCCCGTAGAAAACTTTCACCTGCTTCGCTCGGGAAAACTCCGGAAGGTTCACCGCTCGCCCCATGCGGATGTGAGCGGCAATCTCGTCCGTCGCAGTCACCGATGGGATCTCGGGCAACAGTTTCCGCGGATGAACGCACAATTCATCGCAATTCCCTGCCCGCCACCCAGTCTCCAACTCCTCGAGAGTGTGAGCGTCCGCGATTCCAAACTCCGCAACACTCGTGCGACGCAGCGATTCGAGATGCCCTCCGCACCCGAGCGCACTCCCCAGGTCGTGAGCCACGGAGCGCATATAAGTTCCCGACGAAACCCGCGCCCGAAACGTAGCCCGCTCGTTCACGTAGGACAGGATCTCAAACTCGAAGATTTCCACCTGGACGGGCGCGAGCTTCACTTCTTTCTTCTTGCGCGCGAGCTTGTAGGCAGGCACGCCCTGAATTTTCTTTGCCGAAAACGGCGGCGGCGCTTGTGCAATACTGCCGTGAAAGTGCTGCGCGAGTTGTCGCAAGTTTTCCAGCGAGGTCGATACCGCCTGCGGTTCGCTGGTCGCCTCGCCTTCCGCGTCGTAGGTATCGGTCGCAAAACCGAAACGGATCGTTCCCTCGTACCTCTTCTCCGAAGCGGTGTAGAACTGCGCCAGCCGGGTCAGATTTCCAAAGACGATCGGCAAAACCCCCGTCGCCAGGGGGTCGAGCGTGCCCAGGTGCCCGACTGCGCGCTGCTCCAGGATACGCCGCACTCGATTGACCATGTCGTGCGACGTGAAGCCCGGCGGTTTGTCGATGATCAGTACGCCATTCATGAGAAAATTCAAGTCTACTTTACCTGATTCCTTATGTTTCCTCTGCGCGACGATCAGCCGGTTTTCAGCACGCCATTCGTCACCTATTTCCTGATCGCCGTCAATCTGCTGATTTACTTCTTCGAGTGGCAGCTCGGGCTGCAGAGCCGAGGCCAGCTCAACGCGCTGCTCACCCAGTTCGGCGTGGTTCCCAGACTCGAAATCGGATTGCTGACAGGCACCCCGGTCTTCAGTCCCGGCGCCGCGCTCCTACCGATCTTTACATCGATGTTTTTGCACGGCTCTCTGTTGCATGTGCTGGGAAACATGTGGATGCTCTGGATCTTCGGCGACAACATTGAAGATTATCTCGGGCACTTTCCGTACCTGGTTTTCTACCTGTTGAGCGGAGTAGCGGCCAGCCTTGCGCACATCATGTTCAACGCGAACTCGCGCCTGCCCAGCATTGGCGCCAGTGGGGCCATCGCAGGCGTCATGGGCGCGTACTTCGTCCTGTATCCGAAGGCGCGTGTGCTCATCTGGTTTCCCCCCATCTTCTTCTTCCCGATCCCCGCGTGGTTGATGCTGGGCTATTGGGGAGTGAGCCAGTTCCTCAGTGGGGCTGCCACCGCGATCGCAGAAACGACGCAGACGAGCGGCATTGCGTTTTGGGCGCACGTGGGCGGCTTTGTGGTTGGACTCTTGATGATCAAATTATTTCCGCAGCGTCGGAACCGGTATCGCTATGGAACATGGTGATCTTTGACCACGTCCCAAAATGAAACTGCCCCGAAAATATTTCCAGAAAATCTGGCACTTTCCACACAACGTTCCACGTGGAACATTAAGGAATCAACAGTCATCCCGAGCGAAGTCGAGGGACCTTGTGTTTTCCACTTGAGCGGCGCTTAGCCCACTAAACTCCGTTGGCGCGGTTGCGGATGAGGGACAGGAATTCCGTTCGCGTCTCTTCTTCGTGGCGAAAGCAGCCGAGCATCGAGGATGTAACGGCGGACGAATGTTGCTTCTCGACTCCGCGCATCATCATGCAGAGGTGGCGGGCTTCAATGACTACGCCTACACCTTGCGGCTCGATTACCTTCTGGATGGTCTCGGCGATCTGGGTGGTCAGGCGCTCCTGGATCTGCAGGCGCCGCGAGAACAGTTCGATCAGGCGCGGGATTTTGCTCAAGCCAATCACCTTGCCGTTCGGGATGTAGGCGACGTGTACCTTCCCGAAGAAAGGCAGCATGTGATGTTCGCAGAGGCTGAACATCTCGATGTCTTTGACGATGACCATCTCGTCATAGGTGACGGTGAAGAGCGCCTTCTTGAGTAGCGCTTCGGGGTCCTCGCGATAGCCCTTGGTGAGGAAGTCGTAGGCTTTGTGAACGCGCTCGGGGGTGCGGGCAAGACCTTCGCGGGTGGGGTCTTCGCCCAGGCGGACGATCATTTCGCGGACCAGGTCTTCATAGGTTGCGCTGGTGAGGGTTGAGGTTTCGGTTGTTTTCATAAGTGCCTTTGGTTCGCGGCCGTTGCTGCCGCCCCTCCGGGGCTTGCATTTGCGTTTCGTTTACCCAGCGCTTCGCGCTGGGCTAATGAATTTCGCTGCCTCTGGCGGCTATCGCCAGGACAACGCTCTGTCGGTTCGCGTCAGTCCCGAAGCTCTTTTCCTGATTCTCGTCAATCGCGCAGTTCTTTTCCTCCCGCGTAGGCGAAGGAGTTCATCATGGTTTCTTCCATTCTTACTTTTTCTAGATGAGCGTGGCGGAAGCCCTGCTTCACTATTTCGTAGATGCGGATGCAGAGGTTTTCGGTCGTGGGTACTTGGTCTTTGAATTCAGGCAGCGTGTTCAGGTTCTGGTGACCGAAGCGTTCCAGGATTTCGGCGTGCACGAAGCCGTCGAGATCGGCCAGGTTGCAGACCATTCCGGTGGCGGAATCAACCGTGCCGCTGACGGTAATCTCGACGTGGTAATTGTGTCCGTGGCCGTGGGGGTTGTTGCACTTGCCGTAGGTCTCGCGGTTCCAATCGTCGGGCATCGCGTCGCTGTGCAGGCGGTGCGATGCGGAGAACAGGTAACGGCGGGTTAGGTGAGCCTTCACGCGGCTTCTCCGTAGAAGTCGACAAACAGGTCCGGCGTCTCGTACACGCGGACACGGTGCAGTTGTGCGGCCTTGAGTTTGGGCGCGAGACGCTGCCAGATGGCGATGGCGATATTTTCCGTGGTCGGAATCTGGTGCAGGAATTCCGGCACTTCCTTGTTGAGGAAGCGGTGGTCCATCGCGTCGAGCACTTCGCGGTTCATGACGTCTTTCAGTTGCTTAAGATCGACTACGAAGCCGGACTGCGCGTCCACGTTGCCCTTCACCGTGACTTCGAGCGTGTAGTTATGGCCGTGGCCGTTCGGGTTATTGCACTTGCCGAAGGTGGCGCGATTCTGCTCTGGCGTAAACTGCGGATTGTGGTAGTAGTGCGAGGCGGCGAATTCGGCTTTACGGGTCAGGTAGACCATGACTCTCCATTACGAAATCGGTTTGATGCCGGCCGTGCCCGGATAGGTCCGCCCTTTCCACGCTACCGCCCCACGTGCATGGCGTAATCTGGAGCGCAGTAGCAGGTACGAGAACACGGGCAAGCCGAGAATTCCCAGGAAATTCGAACCCCACGAGAAATGTGCCGTCGCAATTCTCGCGACCGTCATTACGGGCACGATCAGGTAAAACACAGCATGTCGCCAGTCACCGGCAACGACAGACACGACACTGAAGGCCAGGCACGCCAGCACCAGAGAAAATTCGAGAGCGCGCCAGAGAGCGAGTGAGACGGTGGCCGGGAAAAGCAACCTGAGATTCTTGGTCCAGCCCTCGCGCATTTGCCCAAAGCCTCGGTACATGCGCGTGCGTACCGCGTCCCCGCCGTAGCGGAAACGAATTCTGAGGGAGGCGTTGCGAACGGCCCGGGCGAGGGCGACATCCTCGAGCAGCGAGGAGGCGACGGCGGCATGACCTCCTACCGCGTCGTAGGCTTTGCGCGAGATCAGCAGGTACTGGCCGTTTGCGGCCGCAAGGTTTTTGGAAAGGTCGCTGACAGCGGAGGGGGGATATTTTCTGGCCAGTTCGGCGAAGATTACGGGCATCACCGCTCGTTCCCAGAAGCCGTGGACTTCCTGCTCGGGAGAATAAGACAGCAAGTCAGCATGATGATGCTCGGCTTCCGCGATGGCCCGGGCGAGCGAGCCGGGTTGGTGCACAGTGTCGGCGTCAGTGAAGAGCAGCCACTTCCCTTTCGCCGCGCCAGCTCCAGCGACGACGGCGTTGTTCTTGCCGGTCCACCCGGGAGGCAGTGGGGGAGGATCGATCACGCGGACCCCGGGAAAAGACTCGGCGATCGCACGCGTTCTATCTGTGGAGCAATCGTCAACCACAATGATTTCGAAGGGCAATCCGGACTGGGAAACCAGGGATTCCAGGCAGGTTGACAGGGAGGCTTCCTCGTTCCGGGCGGGAACGATGATTGAGACGACCGGGCGCTCCAAAGCTGGTACTGGCGTCCCCATAGGGCGAATCCTTTATTATATCTATGTGCGACGGATCATCTTCTTTCTCGGCCTATTCGGCGTGCTGGCAATGGCGGGCTGCTATAGCAGCTCGCGGCCACCGCGGATCGGCAAGGCAGCACCGGACTTCGTGGTCCAGGATGCGGAACGCAGGGTCACCCTCAGCCAGTTCAAGGGGCAGGTGGTGGTCCTTAATTTCTGGGCGAGCTGGTGTCCGCCTTGCGTGGCAGAGACGCCGTCCCTGGTACGGATGCAGCAGAAGTTGAAGGACAAGGGCGTGGTCGTGGTGGCCATCAGCGCCGACGAGGACGACGGCGCCTACCATCGGTTCATCAACAAGTACGGAATGGACTTTGTGACCGTACGCGACCCCAGCGCGAAGATCCAGCACATGTACGGGACGATCCAGATTCCGGAGACCTACATCATCGACCGCGATGGCGTTCTGCGGCGGAAGTTTGCCAATGCGTTCGACTGGAGCACTCCGGAAGTCACAGACTTTCTTAGCAAGCTTTAGAATTTCTGGACGACGTTTTCTCTCCTTCGCCTTCGTTTTCTTGACACGAATTCCCTCCCAGATACACTATCCACCCATAGAAAGCCTCGGTTCCCTCCGCAGTATCTTTACCCGGCCCTGATACCGCGTTGTCTGGTTCGATGGAAGGCACAAGAATGAAACAGTTGGTCGGATCGATTCTGATGGGAATCTGCATGACAGTGGCCTGCTCCAGCAGCATGCCGGGCGCGGCTCCCGGCCTGACCCTGTCGGCAAGCAGCCTGATGTTTGGACAGGAAGTCGTAGGCCAGCCTAGCAGCGCCGAGCCGGTGACCTTGCGTAACACCGGGACGGGGACGCTGCAAATCACAAGCATTGTCGTCAGCGCAAATTTTCAGGCAACCAACGATTGTGGCGGAAGCCTGGCGGCGGGTGCCAGTTGCACGATCAACGTGACCTTCACACCCAGGACTTCGGGCAGTGTGGACGGACAGATTATGTTGACCGACAATGCCGCGGGCAGCCCACACTCGGTGCGGTTATCGGGAACCGGAAGCGTCAGCGGACCGCGCTGTACGCCGAAGGGAATGCAGTGCCCGGCACAGTTTCCGCCGTGCTGTCCGGGTCTGAGCTGTGTGCCCGCGTCCACTCGGGCGTTTTGCGAGTAGATTTCGGGGAGCAGCCGTCAGTATCGCGCGGGAATCCCGGCTCAAAGGGTTGCCGTGGGGGTCAAGTTTATGGGACTGAAGGTCGTGGATGAACCGGGCTTCACTGTGGTTGGGATTGCCGGCCGCACTAGCAATGCGCGCGAGATGTCGGGCGACGGAATTATTGCGAAACAGTGGGGGCGGTTCTGGCAAGAGAATCTGCTTGCTTTGATTCCGAACAGAGCCGACGGGGCGGTCCGGGCGGTTTATACAGAATACGCCAGCGACAAAGACGGCGATTACACGTTTGTGATTGGTGCGCGGGTGAAGTCGGCGGCTGAATTTCCCGTCGGGATGGTGGCGAAAACGATTCCTGCCGGAAAGTATGCGGTATTTCTTTCTGATCGCGGACCTGTGGAGAGAGTCGTGGTGGAAACCTGGCAGCGCATCTGGTCGACCGCGATCGACCGGGCTTATGGCGCGGACTATGAGATTTACGATGAGCGGTCGGCCGATCCTTCGAAGGCCTTGGTGGAAATCTGCGTGGGGGTGCGGGGCTGAGCTCGCAGAAGGCGCGGGAAACGAATGGGAGGACGCAGAGAGCTGCTCTTAAACCGCTACCAGCGCAAAAGAATTGCCGACATACGCCGGGAGTTCAAAGCTTTACCGAGCGCAGGCGCAGCGAATTTGTGATTACTGAGACTGAACTGAAGCTCATGGCGGCAGCGGCCAGGATGGGGCTCAGCAGAATTCCGAAGAATGGATAGAGCACTCCCGCGGCCAGGGGGACGCCCAGCGAGTTGTAGACGAACGCGAAGAAAAGATTCTGCCGGATGTTGCGCATGGTGGCCTGGCTGAGTTTGCGGGCGCGCACGATTCCGGGTAGTTCCCCTTTCACCAGCGTGACGCTGCCACTTTCCATGGCGATATCGGTACCGGTGCCCATGGCGATGCCTACATCAGCCTGGGCGAGGGCGGGGGCGTCGTTGATGCCGTCGCCTGCCATGGCTACGATTCTTCCCTCCCCTTGCAGGCGACGCACGATTTCAGCCTTCTGACCGGGCAGCACTTCGGCTTCGAATTCCGAGATGCCGAGCTTGGCGGCAACATTCTCTGCGGTATGGCGGTTGTCTCCTGTCAGCATCACCAGGCGAATGCCTTGGGTCTTGAGCGCACGAATCGCTTGCAGACTGGATTCCTTGATGGCGTCGGCAACCACGATCCATCCAGCGAAACGACCATCGACCACTACGTAAATTTCTGCCTCGCCAGCGCCCAGGTAGCGATCAGGCACGTCGGGGATCATTACCTGGAGCTTCTCCATGAACTGGCGGTTGCCTGCAGCGACGGAGCGGCCTTCCACTGTTCCCTCGGCTCCCTGACCGGGGTGTGACTGGAAATTGCTTACGGGGGCAAGCGCGAGTTCTTTCTCGGTGGCCTCGGCCAGAATCGCTGCTGCCAAGGGATGCTCGCTGCCGCGCTCAAGACTGGCGACGATACGCAGGAGTTCTTTTCGCTCCAGACCAATGGGAACCACGGAAGTGACACTTGGTTTGCCTTCAGTCAGGGTGCCCGTCTTGTCGACGACAAGTGTGTCGATTTTCTCCAGCCGCTCGAGGGCATCGGCGGTGCGGATCAGGACGCCCACGGATGCGCCTCGACCCGTGCCGACCATCACCGACATGGGCGTCGCGAGTCCTAAAGCGCAGGGACAGGCAATGATCAGGACGGCGACCGCGTTGACGAGGGCATGCGCGAGCCGGGGCTGCGGACCGACAAGCGCCCACACAATAAAAGTCACGGCAGCAATCGCGATTACGGCAGGCACGAACCAGGCGGCTACTTTGTCGGCGAGTCGTTGGATCGGAGCGCGGCTGCGCTGCGCCTGGCTGACGAGTTGGACGATCTGCGCCAGCATGGTCTCGCTGCCAACGCGCTTGGCGCGCATAGTGAATGAGCCGGCGCCGTTGA
This sequence comes from uncultured Acidobacteriota bacterium, assembly GCA_963765755.1. GTDB lineage: Bacteria > Acidobacteriota > Terriglobia > Terriglobales > Acidobacteriaceae > Gp1-AA133. Next base: position 326,669 of record CAVXXV010000004.1, read on the forward strand.
CGCTGGCACCGATGACTTTCGCGCCAGCGCCTTTGGCGACGGGGATGGACTCGCCCGTGATCATGGATTCGTCGACTGAGCTGCTGCCTTCGAGGACCTCGCCGTCGACAGGAATTTTCTCTCCGGGACGAACTCGAAGGCGGTCGCCGGCTTTGATTTGTTCGAGTGGAACATCCTTTTCGGCGCCGTCAGAGGTCAAGAGGCGTGCGGTCTTGGGGTTGAGATCGAGCAGCGCGCGAATGGCCGCACTGGTCTTGCTGCGAGCCCGAAGTTCGAGGACCTGGCCGAGCAGAACCAGAGTTGTGATGGCGGCGGCGGCTTCAAAGTAAACGTCGGGCTGGCCGTTCATTCCCCGGAAACCTGGGGCAAAGATTTGCGGGAAGACGGTTGCGATCAGGCTGTAGACAAAGGCGACGCCAGTGCCCATGGCGATCAGCGTGAACATGTTCATCGAGCGATTGACGATCGAGGCCCATCCACGCTGAAAGAACGGCCAGCCGCCCCAGAGCACGACGGGAGTGGCGAGCGCGAGTTCGATCCAAGGGAGCCAGCCAGCGGGCAGGACGCGCTGGACGGGCATGCCGGGAAGCATGCCGGCCATCGCGATGATGAGCAGAGGCGCGGTCAGCGCGACGCTGACCCAGAAACGCCGGCTCATATTGCGAAGTTCGGGATTCTCTTCTTCGTGCGCGGTGACGGTGCGCGGCTCCAGTGCCATGCCGCAGATGGGACAACTACCCGGCTCGGAGCGAATGATTTCCGGATGCATCGGGCACGTATATTCAATTTTGGATACAGGGAGCGGGCTCTCGGGGTCGAGCGCCATTCCGCAACTTGGACAGGGGCCGGGTGCGGTCTGACGAACCTCGGGGCACATCGGGCAAACGTAGAAGCGCTCGCCAGCGGCTGGTGTCGACGTTTGTGCCCGCTGCGTCGCTGGCGCGATGGCGGACGGCGGTGCTTCGAGCTGCACAAGGTTATCGGAAGACTTCGGGTTGAGATATCGTTCGGGATCGGCGCGGAATTTTTCCAGACATCCACCGCAGCAGAAGTAGTATGTCTTGCCCGAATACTCGAAATGAAATTTTGCGGTAGCAGGATCGACATCCATGCCGCAAACAGGGTCTTTTTGTCTGGCTGTCGTACCCGGGGTCGATAATTTTCCGGCGGTGGGTGGCTTCGAAATGCCGATCGTGACAAGGGAAGGCTCGGCGGATGCGCGTAACTTCGCGATGTATTTTGAGGGGTCCTGGCGAAACTTCTTCACGCAATTCGAGCTGCAGAAGTAATAGGTCTTTCCGGCGTGATCGACCTGTCCCTTGGCGGTGGAGGGATTGACCGTCATCCCGCAAACGGGATCGAGTTCGGCGACACTTGTAGTCTGAACGTGCTTGGACATGGAAAACTGACTACCCTCGGACCAGCCCAGGGCAGACTCGGCGAGGTGACTCGGGTGTCTGGTCGTTCAAACCATACACCTTCGCTCGCAAAGACTGCCAGACGACAGAAGGTCCTCCGGTTGTGGGAATATGGACGTCTTATTTGATTGCGCTGGTGGCGCTGACGATTGTTGTATCTTGGAGGACGGAGGAAACACAACGAAATGACCTACTTGGACGTCGCTTACCGTTACGGCGCCAATCCCGGGGAACGGGAGATGCGAGCGATCGATGGCATGCGCGAGGTATACGGAATCCGGAAGGTGGACTTCAACGAGAAGGATAAAACGGTGCGAGTGGAATACGACGCGTCGCGGTTGAACGAGGGAGCGGTGGCAAAACTACTGCGGCAGGCAGGGATTGATGTGAAAGAAAACCTGGCGCTAGCGTAAATGATGGGGGAGGGCTGCGGGGGAACAGTCGCGAAATGCGGAACGCGACCAAACGGGCTAGAAATGCAAAGGGGCGCTCAAGAAAACCTCTGGCCGAAGTTATTCTCTAGAGCGCCCCGTTGCGCGCCACTTCGTCTGTTTATCCCTGTTGCAGCTACGCGGCCATACTGTAAGGTGATGAAATTAAAGAGCAGTTGCTGCCAGGCACCTGGTAGGAATTTCTACCCTTCAAGAAAGAATTACGCCCGAGGTCGAAGATTTACACAAGGGCCAGCACATTTTCAGGAGCCGTCGATTCCGATATAATTCGTGGGAATCAGCCTACCAGTTTTCCGCGCCCTTAGCTCAGTTGGATAGAGCGTCTGGCTACGAACCAGAAGGTCGGGAGTTCGAATCTCTCAGGGCGCACCATCTTTCCCTTCAATTCCCTTCTCGATCCGCTGATGCCTTTGGCGACGTCTCATTGCCCTTTTCATCTTTATAGCTTCTTGCGAAATTTCCACCCAAAAGGAAAGCGGGGCAGTCAAACCTGCCCGCGTCATTGGTGCGGCTGAAGCACAGCTCCGTCCCGGCCGCGCCGAGGATGCTCTTTTGATATTTCGGTGGATTGATCGGGCCGGGGAAACTCCAGAGTGGTTTTCCTTGCCAACTTATAAGGGGAGGGGCAGGTCCGGCAGACGCTCCGTCTGTTCTTGGCGCAGGCGGCACGCTATACGACCCTGCTGCAAGCAATACTGATGTCAAGAATTGGGCCGCGCGAGGTGCGCCAAGGGACGTCACGATTTGGGAAAGGCGTCGAGCGGCCGCCACGTGAGGATGAGTCAGAAAGTCCAAAACGTTTTTCTCTAGCGAACTTTGGGATACGTACGACCTCCTAGATTCTTGAAAGCTTGCCTGAACATATCCACGCTTTTCTCACGACAACAAAAACCGAGGGGAAATGCATCTCGAGCGTGAGATTTCTGACGTCGCTGAAACCCGCGCCAATACTGATGTTGCGAATTGCATCACTTTTGAATTGGTGACTCACCCGATGCACTTTTGACGCGAATCACACTGGACTTCTGGCATCTGGTTGGCCTTGGAATACGCGACTTAATATCGGCATGCGGTAGCTCTGAGACTGTCCAAAAGACACTATGAACGAAAGGACAGCCAGGGCGCCCAATCCAATTTCTCCCGCCGCGCGAACGCGAGTCGCGGCTTGGAAGGGGACAACATGGGTCGCTCGCGTTGGGGCCGTTTTGCAGGTCTTTTTCTCCTGTTTCTCATTTCGGTAGTCATGCCAGGCTGTCTACCGCTTTCCGGTACCGGAACTTCCACAACAGGCGGTGGTTCGCTATCGGTCGCTAGCACGAGTTTGGATTTTGGCGACGGCGTGGTAGGCGGCAATACACAACTGAGCGATTCGCTTATTAATCACACTTCAGCAGTCGTAACGATCTCCAGTTTCGCGTCTTCGGAGTCTTCGTTTCAGGTCGTGAGTCCGGCAACTCCGCTCGCGCTGCAGCCGGGACAAAGTGTCAGTCTGACGATTGCATTTAGTCCTCAGTCGGTAGGTCAGCCGACTGGCAAAGTTGCCATTCGAAGCGATGCCTCGTCGGCCGCGGAAATCGACGTATCCGTCAAGGGCAAGGCGGTTGCGGCTGGCAAATTGACAGTGACGCCTGGTTCACTGATCTTCGGAAGCGTGCCGGTCGGGCAAAGCCAGGCAAAATCTGTCACGCTTACGAATGCCGGCGGCAGCAGCGTGACGGTTTCGCAAAACTCCGTCAGCAGCGCCGCTTTCACGGTGAGCGGATTAACCTTGCCGGTCACACTGGCGCCTGGGCAAAGCGCCGCTTTCACTGTTACCTTTTCGCCAAAAACACCGATTCCCGTTAGTGGCAGCATCACCGTGAACGGCACTGCCTCTTTGGCTACAAACTTAGCGAATGCTTCGGGGCCCAAAAAGACTTCGGCCACCAGCGTGGCCTTGTCGGTTTCCGGCGACGGCACTGCCGCCGGACAATTGGCTGCCGTGCCGGCCAGCGTATCGTTTGGAAGCGTGACAGTTGGAAGCTCACAAAAGCAAACGGTAACTTTGACGAATTCCGGCGGTTCGGGCGCGACTATTTCCCAGGCTAACGTGACCGGGTCGGGCTTGACGATAAGCGGACTGGCGTTGCCTCTCACCCTTGCGGCTGGGCAGAGCGCGAACTTCGACCTGACTTTTGCCCCCATGGCAGCCGGTACGCTGAGTGGAAGCTTGTCAATTGTTTCTACCGCGACGAACCCGAGTCTCGCGATGGCCATTACGGGCACCGCTGTACCGCCCGGCGCGCTGACCTTCAATCCCAGCACCATCGGCTTTGGGAGCGTGACGGTCGGCAGCACACAGAACCAAACAGGGGCCGTCACTAACTCGGGCGGAAGTGCCGTGACGATCACCAGAGCTACCGCGGCGGGCGCGGGGTTCAGCACCAGCGGAATGAGCGTGCCGGTGACGCTGTCGCCGGGACAAAGTGCGAACTTTACGGCGACCTTTGCGCCGCAGTCCGCGGGATCCGCCACTGGCAGCATCGCATTCACCAGTAATATCGCAACGGCGAGCGTGGCTCTGGCGGGAACGGGACAGGCTATGGGCACACTGGGAGCCAGTCCGGCGACCTTCAACTCAGGAAGCGTGCAAGTGGGATCGAATCAGTCGCAGACCATCACATTGACCAACGGCGGCTCGTCGAGCGTGACAATCAATCAGGCGTCGGCAACCGGAAGCGGTTTCAGCGTGACCGGAATCTCGGTGCCCCTGGTATTGAACGCGGGGCAAAGCACAAGTTTCACTGCAACGTTTGCGCCGAGCGCCGCGGGAGCCGTCACGGGCAATATTGCGATCACCAGTACGGCGTCCAACCCCTCTTTGAACATCGCGCTGACGGGAACGGGAGTGACGGCGGGCACGTTGGCTGCAAACCCGACCAGCATTGCTTTCTCCAGTGTTCAGGTTGGCAACTCTCAATCACAGACGCAGCGGCTCACGAACTCCGGCGGATCCCCAATTCATATTGCTTCGGCGAACGTGACAGGAGCGGGATTCGCGACTAATGGCCTGAGTGTGCCCACCACGCTGAACGCTGGACAAACTCTCACATTCAGCGTGATCTTCACTCCTACGTCGGCGGGAGCAGTGACGGGGAGCCTGGCGTTGACGGCGGATGGATCAGTGCCTAGTCTGAGAGTGGCGCTCTCGGGTACAGGCACGGCGCCGGGCCAGTTGGCCGCCAGTCCGGCAACCTCGAACTTCGGCAGCGTAACGGTAGGCACTTCGCAAACGCAGGCCGGATCGCTTGTGGCCAGCGGCGCAAGCGTCACCGTATCGGCAGTGGGGTCCAGCAATGCGGAATTTGTGGTTTCGGGACTGTCCCTGCCCTTGACGTTGACGGCCGGACAGACAGTGCCATTCACGCTGAAGTTCGCACCGCAGGCCAGCGGTGCGGCTTCCTCGACGATCACGTTCACCAGCAATGCAACAAATTCCCCCGTGACGCAAGCAGCCAGCGGGAACGGAACGGCCCCGCCGCAACACAGCGTCAGCTTGGCGTGGACGGCCAGCACGTCAACCGTTGCAGGGTACAACGTATATCGAGGAACGCAATCGGGAGGGCCCTACGCAATCATTAACGGGTCGACCGAGACCAGCACAGCCTATACCGACAATTCCGTCCAGGGTGGACATACGTATTATTACGTTGTGACGGCCGTGGATGGAAGCGGAAGCGAGAGCGTGAACTCGAACCAGGCGCAGGCGGTGGTGCCGAGCCCGTAGGTTCGGCCACGCGGATATATTGCCTTCGCATTGACGTCTTGGTCCTCCAGGCACTGGCTGGCACGACTGCGATGGGCTGAATCTGCGCTGGTAACATCGACGCCAGGCTCAAATCCCGAGACTGTGCGCTGTGAGCAGCTTGCTCATCCAGTTCTCGTGAGATCCTGCGTACATCCGCAACGGTTTCCTTAGCGCAACTGAATTAGTGTGCGTACGCTCCTTCCCATCTCTTCAACTTCCACTCGAGCGTTACTTGCGGCCGAGAAAGCGGATGCGGCCGGTGAAGGCCCGGCCGTTGTAAACGCTGAAAGTACCGAAGTCGGGGGAGGTGATGTCATTGTTGACGAAGATCCAGTTTTTCCTGCCGGTGACGTTGTTAAAGCCGCCACGGATTGCCCAGTAGTAGCCGAAGGCGTGGAATCGTTTTTCAACGTGTGTGTTTAGCGTGAACCACATGGGGAAGCGCCGTGAACCCGGTGACTCATACAACTGCTGCTGATCGGTGACAACGTTAAAGGGGACACCAGTGTGGATTTCTGTGGAATAGGCTAGATCGAAGCCTTTCACGAGCGGGAGCAGTCCGTAGGACAAGAATCGATTGGGAGTGTCCCACGGGTAGGGCCCGGGCTGTTGCGGGCTGAATTGCGGATTGTCAATGTTGAAGTCGAGGACCTGGTTGCTACGCGTGCGTGAATGAACGTAGGACGCGGCGATCATGTGCCCATTTCGAAAAGCATGGCGTCCGCTGATCTGAAATCCGTCGTAATGATCCTGTCGTGTGTTCGAAAGCACGAAGTTGGCGTTCGTAGTGGATGGGCCACTGAGATCGTAAGCAAAGCCGTGAGTGCCACGTTTCCGGATGTACTCGACTTTCACGTAAATGTCGGCGGGCAGTTTCCGTTCCAGGGCAAGACTTGAGTTGAGGACGCGGGGCGCTTGCAAGTGACGGAGATCTGCCGTAAAGGAAGAAAGAATGGGGTCACCGAGCTGTTGGGTAACCGGATCCAAGAAGTAATCAATGCGCGTGCCGGCCCGGGGACGGGCAACGAGAAAGATTGCCGTCGCGTCGTAGAAGACTCCGAATCCGGCGGAGAGCTTGGTGTTGCCGCTGTTGTCGAGTACCCAGGTCGCTGCCAGACGCGGCGAAAAACGCGGACGACGCTCAATCTGATCCCAGTCCAGGCGAAGCCCGGCCTCGAGCAAGAGACGCGAAGTGAGGAGCCAGCGATCCTGCACATATCCGCTGAGTTCGCTGTTGAACTGCGTAAGCGCCGGCGCGCCAGGGAATATGGAATATCGGGAGCAGGGGTAGGGCGTTGCAAAGCAGTCGCCCGGGTTCGCGGTCTCGCGCAGATACGAGATGGGGTTCCGGACATAGTTGGCGTCGTAGCGCAACCGGTCCAGATCAGTGCCGACTTTAAATTCGTGCCGGCCATGCCATTCGCGAGGATGCAGGTAGAGATTGGAGACGGCTTGCCAGCGATCCGCCCGAGTGTGCGCCGTGAGGTAGTAGCTGCCGCCCGCAGTTTCCGGTGAAATGAAGTAAGGGTCGACGCCCCTTGAAATCTGGTTGAGATCGTAGCGATTGAAACCGAAAGCCACTTCAAACAGAGTTCCCCCGGAGAAGTAGTGCTGATCCTTCATGCCCCCTTGGTAAGCGGGCTGACCGACGGCGGGGGTCGAGGCCTGCGGATTTTGCGGCGAGAGCCCGGCGTGCTGGTCGTGATACTCGTTGAGGTTGAAGCTGGTGGTGAGGATATTGCGGGAAGTGAGATTGGCCTGAACCTTGGCGAGATTTCCCAGACGTGTCACCACGTCCTGATTCTGGTCGTTGGGCAACTCGGTGACGATCAAATTCTGGTAGGCGCCGTCGAGTGCATCGAAGAACCAGATCTTCCCTTTTACGATCGGGCCTGACAATGTAAGACGCGGGTTGAACTGATCGAACTTCCATCCCTTCTTGTTCTGCCAGGAAGGAATGAAATCGGTGGCAACGAAGCGGTAGTGGTCGTCGCCAATTCCGGTCTCCAGCAGAATCACGCCGCCCGAGCCCTTGCCGAACTCCGCGGAGTAACGACTCGGTTCCACCCGAATGGAGCGGAACGCATCGGTGGAAACGTGTAGCAGAAGTTGCCCGTTCGAGGGCTGGGTCACGTTGAGCCCATCGAGTATGGTGACCGTCTGATAAGTTTGCGAGCCCGCCACGTGCACCTGGGCGTAGGGATCGACGAACACCGTGGGAATGTAGTTAAGGGCGTTGCGGTAATCGTGGCTGGAGGGGTAGGGGACGTTGATGATGTCCATGCCCGTAAGCCGCTCCTGGGACTGGGTTTGCGTACTCTCAATCAGGGGCGGGGATTCATGAACATCGACCGTTTCCTTGATCTCCTTTAGATGGTTGAGAGTGATTTCGATTTCAGAAGCGCTTGAGGGTTCGATTGTGGAACTCGCTGTATAGTAGCCCTCCTTCTCTACGTGGATCTGGCAGAGCCCATCCGGTGTCCGCGGGAGTTCGCAGCGGCCGGAAATTCTGGTCTCGCATCGGACAGCTGGGCCCGGCGATGGAGGCTGGAGCGTAACGCGAGCACCGGCTACGGCGACTCCGTTCTCATCGAGTACGGAGACGAAAAGGCGGGGTGTAATTTGCGCAGCATGGGCTAGAGATAGGAGAAAGGCGAAGGCCGGGACTGAGAGACGGCGAGCACGCATCGGGGACAAGGCCATTGTCTCGCAAGTCCTCGCCATATCCCAGTACACGCCTGACTTCGCTTCCGATCTAGACAAGGGGTGGAGTTCGGAGAATCTCTTCGTTCTCTGTGGTCGTGGCCATGGATGCCATGCTCTGAAAGGGCGTATCCGAAATCAGCATCGGCATTCTATGGGGTATTCAGCGGGTGGCACGGTTTTCCCACAAGCCCAGTTAGCGGTGAGGAGGCGGCGTTGAATCATCAGGAGGCTGTGGCATGGATGCGGGTTTGGTTGTGACAGGGTGCACGCTCGCATCTTCTTCTGAGATGAAATGGATTTGAGTGCTTCCACCATGCACTCGCGGCGGTACCGGTGCTGAAGCAAAATAGCGCACCGTCACATCGTCACCAATGGTCTTGACACGACTGTGAGCGGCTGGCAGATGGGGCGGCACGGGGGTTCGAGTGAAGTGGCGCACGGTCACATCCTCGGCCACGTAGTCGAGTTCGTCGCTACCTACCCTCACCCATCGCGGCGTCCTCGGGAAAGTCGCCTTCGCCGGTTCCGTTGGAACGGCCACAGCCGGTGGCTGGGACTCGCCACTCGGCGAGGATAAGCGCAACGGTTGCGCGATCTGGTTCGATCCCTGTCGTGCGGAATCGGCCTGTGTCGACCCGAAATGACGATCTCTGTAAGCGATCCAAGTCACAAGCGCAAGCAAGACGGCAACGGTCCAGCGTTTATATAAGGGTACGAGCTTCGCTCGTTGCCCGATGATGGCCCCTACCCCAGCCAGTTGTCTGCGCGTTGGGAGCTTTGCAGCAAAGACATGTTCTTTCCATGCTCGGCGGTTGGCTGGATTGCTGATTGGCACTGACTTGGGTCCAACATTGCACGGGGATGCCTGTGGGTCGAGCGCAGCCTGCCCGGCAAGCTGATCGATAGCCCTCTTTTCGGTAGCCGCCGTGGTTATCTTCTCCCGAACCTGCGCCACACGGTTTACCGCGTCTCCGACCAGGGACGCCATCAGTCGATAGGTGCGCACTTCCCTGTCCTGGAATTCGTGTGCGTCGCTAAAAATAACCTCCAACACCCCCACCAGGGCTCGATGGTCATAAATCGGCAAGATGAGCAGCGACCGCGCTCCGAACTGGCGACAGATGGCCGCCTCGATCCGCCGGTCGGCCTGCGCGTCTTCGACGCGCAGAATCTCGTCCTTCGCCTGGATTTGCATGGAGACACTCAGTACGGCGGTCATGTTCCGGCCCACCCGATCGACTGAATTTCCGCTTCCAGCCCGATATGTGAGCTGATCTCCCCTTAAGAGAGCGATGGCGATTCCTGTAGCGTTGGCCACGTTACGCGCACGATCCGCGATCAGAGTCATGGCTCGATCGATGTCGAGTTCGCCCTTCGCGATCAGTCCCTGGAGTTCGACGACGGCACAAAGAGATCGCGTCTCGATTTCACTTTCTTGCACGACGAAGGCATCGGCCAAGACTTTTTGAAAGTGGTCAGGATCGGGGCTGGAATGAGTACGCATGTGCACGAGAATTCAAAGTTCGCCGCTATCACTATTGGATGGGATTTGCTGCCAAGCCGTCTAGGCAAATTTTACAGTACGGAGGGGGCAGCCGTTCTCCGGGAACCTGACTTCGAATGCCTCCGGCGTCTCAACAATAACCTGACGGTCGCCGGCGGAGCAGCCGCTCCCCAGACCGAGAAAAGGAGGAGGTTCACGTAATCCAATGGAAAACGACCCAACTCCGTGATAAAGCGCACCAGGAAGGCCCCAGAAATGCCGAGGAGAATATCAGCCACTCTACCGAATCCCTCGCCGCCTACGATCTCACCAGTAGCCCATCCGGAAAGACCTACGACCGTGAGCCAAATGAAGTAAGACATACAACTGAACCTGTTCTTCTTCGTGTACGTTGAGACCGCGTATACGCTGGAACACGCCCGTCTGACTTGAGCTTTTGGGTCGTGGATGTCTAAAGTTCCCTGCCCTGGGGGTGGGTTGCCCGGCAAACCGACGTGCGAGCGATGCGGGAAGGATATATCCGTCTCTTGAATAGTCAAGGAAGAATTCGAGTGCTGCGCTGGGATTTGTGCGGCGACTGATGAATCTTGCTACAGGCTTGCCTTTAGGTCACGTCCAGTTGCTGATGACAACACCTGGGCTTCGAGCAACTGGAGCATCGGGAAACGGGAACGTGAGGAAAGAAACCCGCTGCATTCCCAATCCAAGGCCGGTCACTGGTCACACCTGCGCATGCTCACACTTCAACGCCTCGTCGATGGTCACGATATCGACGGGACCGGAACAACCGTAGATTGCCGGCAAGCTATCGTTCGGCGGGTGAAGGCGCCGAAGCTGAGCGACCCGTTCCGTGCCTGCCCGGTAGGCTGGCAGATACATTCGACCGAGCAAAGGGTGTTTGCCCCATGCACCCGAAAGCTTATCCGCACGCTCCTCAGTGACCAGGTAGTCGCGCCGAAGAATGGCAGCCACATTCTCACGCTGCATTCCTTCTCCCCAAGTCAGGTACGACGATTGATTCTTGGCATCGTCCTGTAATAGCGCTAGCAGAACGCCAATCTGCAGATCCTCATCTGGCAAGTGCTCGATCTCCGTAACTCCATGTGCAATGAGAATCGCATTGTTAGCAACACCCTCAAACAGGGTGGCCGCACGAGTATTCATGGTCAATACCGTCGCCTCAAAACCCGCTTTGCCCCGGAACCAAAGGTCCTGCAAGTAGGCGAACGTGGTGACGTGTCCAGGCACGACTTCGTGGCTCACCAATTGTTCGAACTCCGGAACAGACATTCGTAGTGAGGCGTTGATCTCGTAGGTAGCCTCGTACTTGGGGGAACCATCCGCTTGTCGCGCTCGCCCGATGTAATTCATGGAACCCGAGAACCACGCGTCCTTTATTGGCAGAAATTCAATATTCGCCCGAGGTACCTTTCGTAGTTCTTCAGGAAGGTAGGGCAACAAGTTTGTCTCAGTGAGGCGATCAAAATGCGCAATAACGGCCGCGCCCAGGGCTTGCACCGAAGCCATCGGGACCAATCGGTCCTGGCGCCATGCATCGACGCAACCCACAAGCCCGCCGCGACCTGAGGGGGAATAGCCGGCACGTCCCAGCAATTCAGCAACACGCTCGAGCTTCGCTTCTGGCTTGGAAGGCTCCGGCGGTCGACCGGTCGACGTTTCAACGCAGCGCGCGTATGGCACCGGATCGCCTTTTCCGAACACCTCCATGGCAAGATCCCACATGGTTTCCAGGCTAAGCGAAAGGCCACGGAGGTAGAGACCACGCAGTCCAGGGATCTTTCGTGCCTCGTCGCGAATACCTGCGATCGCCCCCTGAAGGTCGACCCTGCGGAGATAGTCCTCCACACCTTGTCGGTTGATGTTCTTGCCGGAGGCACCACCGCATCCCCGTAAAATCGCTGCTGCTGGATCGGTATATGCAGCGGGAAGGGGCTCGTCGGAGAACCACGAGTCGGCGATGAACCGTCCCGTACCCGAGGGACACATGACGTCACCGCCCCAAAGGGTATCGATTCCCAGCACGGCATCCGCGACGAATCGTCCTACCTGATCCATACAGTCTCCTTTATTCCTCTTTCTGCACTGCAGTTTCCTTTACAGAACCGAACCAAACGTAGAGGCAGAGTCCCACAAACAGAAGTGCAGACACAATCTGCGATACGGCTTCGTTAGAGTAGAAGGGCGTCTTAATCAACTCTTCGCGATATCCCGGTATCAGACGCAAGGCCGCGCCCAGAACACCACCGAGCGCACCACCCGCCATGAGCCCGGACGCGATGATCACACCACGTTCCCGAATAGTTCTACCTCGTTCGCCGCCAGTCTTTTCAGACTTTTTGTTCACCCAGTGCGACAAAAATCCGCCAATCAATGCCGGGGTGTTCAATTCGAGTGGCAAATACATTCCCAGGGCGAAGATCAGCGAAGGTTGCCCCAACATCTCCATGATCAAAGCGATCATGCCACCGACTCCGAACAGTAAATACGCAATGGGTTGATGGCTCATGAAGCCTTCCACCAGGGCCTTCATGATGGATGCCTGCGGTGAAGCCAGGACGGGTCGCAAATCGCCCGGCAGGGCTTCGCCGAACTGGAAGGTCCGCGCCAGCATCACGATCGTAAATCCCACGGCAACGGCCGCTGCGATTACCCCCAGGAACTTCACTTTCTCTTGTGCGGAAGGCGTCGAGCCAAGCCAGTAGCCGGTTTTGAGGTCGGTGATTGCCTGGCCGGATACGGACAGTGCCGTGCACACCATCGCAGCAATCGCCATCACAAAGAACATGCCGCTGGTGCTTGATAGCCCGAACCTGAGCAAGACAGCGCACGAAATAATGATAGTCAGCATCGTCATCCCGGAAACGGGATTGCGGGCCGTGGTAGCGATCGCATTGGCAGCAACGGATGTGAAGAAGAAGGAGAAGACCAGTGTCAGTAACAGGCCAAGTCCCACCACAGTCCAGGAAACTGGCAGGGTGCCCAGGAGCATCGCCACGCCGATCGCTCCAATCACAACTCCCAGAAAGATTGCCATCATCGATATGTCACGATCGGTGCGCTCCAGCACGAGACTTTCCTTCTTCCGAAAAACACGAAGTGCAATTCCAAAGGAACTGGCCACGATCCTTAATGACTTGACGATACCGAATATGCCCGCGGTCGCGATCGCGCCGACACCGATAAATCGCACGTAACTGCGATAGATCTGCACGGCGGTCATGCTCGAAATCGGAACCGCTGCCGGATAGACTGCACTATCGAGATGACTGCCGATGAACCATATCAACGGTACCAGGACGAAATTTGAAAGGACACCGCCGGCGCAGAGGATCATGGAGCTGCGCAGACCCATCACATAACCGAGCCCGAGGATGAACCCAATGGCATCGAAGCTGAACGCCATGCGCGCGCGTTCCGAGAGCGTGCGAAAAACGGGAATGAAACGGAAATCGACGAACTCTTTCCAAACCTGAAACGTCGTAACGAACAAGTCGTAAGTACCCGCGATGATGGTTGCTTGCAACAGAAGCTTGGCTTGTGAGCCACCCTTCTCTCCCGTGACAAGAACTTCGGCGATGGCCGTGGCCTCCGGGTACGGGAGTTGGCCATGCATATCCCGAACGAAATAATGTCGCAAGGGGATCAGGAAGAGAACGCCGAGACATCCGCCGGCCAGACAGATAAAGATCGTCTGGATGGGGTGTGGATCCAGCTTCAAGATGTACAACGCGGGAATCGTGAAAACAGCTCCGGCCACGACCGGTCCGGCAACTCCTCCAATTCCCGTGATGATCACGTTCTCCAGTAAGCTGGATCGCCGGCGGTAGAGACGCGCCAAACCAATGGCAAGGATGGATATGGGAATGGCCGATTCCATCACTTGCCCGACTTTCAGGCCCGAATAAGCGGCAGCGATCGTAAAGATGATGCACAGGAAGATGCCCCAACCAACGGACCGCAGTGTCAGTTCCGGCAAGCTCGTGTCGGCTGACACAATCGGTGGGTAGGATTCGCCCGGTTTCAGTGGTTCATATGCGCTTTCTGGAAGACACTTGGTTTCTAGTTCGGGCATGGAAGAGTGAACCTCATCGCGGGCGAGACATCGAAGCCCGGGTAGCGCGCCGCCCAGCAGCCGGGCATGACGCTATCCGTAAGTTCACCATTGGAGAAAAAAAGCCGCTAGGACGGAGATCACACTGGTTGGGGACCAGGCTAAATCGAAGATATGCAGAACGCCGAGAGCCCGCTTGCCCTAAAAGGCAGGTTTTTCCTTAACTCTGAGCGTGGTTCTCGGCGACAACAAGGTCTGCAGCGCGGCGATGTGCGCCGTGTGTACCATGCTTCGGCAGCCTAAGGGCCGACCACTCGAAAACCCTGGCGGTAGCCCTTACGAACACGGCGGTCGCGTCCCGTAATTCCCTGCCGGAGCCACGACCGCATCTCCACAGCTGTGATCCACAAACCCTAGAAAAGATTCCAGAGGAACTGGTTGTACACGTCGTGGTGGTATTGCACTTCCTGCGCCTTGACGAAGGTACCCAGTAGACGCGGACAACGATCGGCCGAAGCCTGCTTCAGATCAGCATAGCGGCCTTGCACATCTTCCCCAAGGAGCGTCGTGACCCACTCGGCTTTGCGGAAATTGGCAATGGCATCGTAGATGTTATCCGGCAAGTAGCGCTCAGCGCTGCGCAAGCCCTTGATCTTCGCCGTCTCGCCGTCGATGCCGGTCTTAAAGATTGAATACATGACGAGGTATGGATTTGCATCCGGGGCCACCGAGCGCACCTCCACGCGCATGCTCTTCTCGTTACCAATCGGGATACGGATCATCGATCCGCGATCTACGGGCGAGGCTTTTATCTGGTTGGGCGCTTCGAAATGTGGATCCAGACGACGATAGGCGTTCACGCTCGCATTCAGGAGCAGGCAAATGTCGTTCCCATGAGTAAGGATCCGATCCAGAAACGCCCAGCCTACCTTGCTCAGCTTCTCTTCCCCCTTCGAATCCCAGAAAAGATTTTTGCCGTTGGCGATCGAGACGTTGGTGTGCATTCCGCTGCCGTTCACGCCTACCACGGGTTTGGGCAAAAAAGACGCAGTCAATCCCATGTTGGTGGCAACCTGGCGGCAGATCAGCTTATACAGTTGGATCTGGTCGGCGGCGGACACAACTTCGCCATAGCCATAATTGATTTCAAACTGCGAGGGCGCAACTTCGGGATGATCTTTCTCGTTCTGGAATCCCATGGCCCGCTGCACTTCAGCGGTTCTGTCGATGAAAGTGCGCAGCGGGTCTCCGGGCAGCGAGTGGTAGTAGCCACCGGTATTCACGTACTCGAATTTCCCAGTCTCGTGATAGCGCCGCTCGGCGTCGTGTCCCTGAAACAGGAAGCCCTCGATCTCGTTCGCCGCGTTGAGCGTGTAACCTTTATCCTCGTAGAGTTCGTCTGCGAATCGTTTGAGGATGCCGCGAATGTCGGCGCGATAAGGCTCCCCGCCTTTATCGATCACGTCCCCGAAGACAAGCACTTTGCCCGGCCCGAAGACATCTGCGGGCGCCCAGTAGAATGCACTCCAGTCGATCCCAAGGCGCAGGTCGCTTTCCCGTTGGGCCGTAAAGCCGCGAATGGACGAACCGTCGAAAGTGAGATTGTCCCAACTCTTGAGCAAAAACTTTTTGTCGTAGTCGAGCATATGCAGGCGGCCTTCGAGGTCGCTGAAAAGGACGGTCACGGCCTTGATGCGCTTCTCGTCCGACAGATATTTGAGACGATCCTCCTGAATCTTGTGAGCAGCAACGCGATTCCTGCGTTGCTCCTTGGCTTTCAGGTTTAGCTGTTCAAGTTCGTCATACGAGAGAGCGAGAAAATCCCGCAATTCTGTGGGCATGCATCTCCTTCAAATGGGCCGGGCGCCGACCTGAAGTTGTTCGCACCGGCAAGATGTGCAACAGCGTAGCGTGCCGCTGACCGGCTGCCAATAGTTCAGACTCATGAAAAATATCAATCGAGGTTATAAGTTCCGGCAATAAGCATTACCGCCCGAAGTGGTTTAGCGGCGTCATTCGTCCGCGAGTGCGTCGACTGTTGTTCGATAAAACTCTCCCGTCTTTTCTTTCTCTACGAAGGTGGAACGTCCCAACGCGGCGTGCGATTGGCACTCGGACGATCTGAGGTCGATCTACACGGTGCTTCCTAGGAGAGGGGTTAGAGATAAGTCTGTTTTATCGGTCTCATAAGTTTTTGCTTTTAACGAAGGCTTCGATTCACCGCAGCAAAAGTATGCGTTGGACTCCAGATTCACAGATCGTTAAGTTCGCGGTGCTGACAGCGGATGTGCTCGGTCATCCGCTGATGTACCAGGGGAGAAAGCTGGAGACCAAGATGAGAAGTCGCTCCCTTAAAGGGGCCATGATCGCTTTTGCCAGTCTGTTGCTTGTGCCTTTCAGTCGTGGACAGGAGCCCAGTTCGGCTCCGCCGTCCAACGATGCGATCGTCCACCACATGGAAGAACTGGAACAGCAAGTGAAAGACCTCCGCGCGGAAGTTGCAGCCCTGAAGGACAAGGGTAGTGACAACTCAGTGTCCCCCACAGCTGCTCCGGTGCAAAGCAACTCGCTCGTCAGCACCGGTTCAACGTCGGGCGCGACGCCTGCATCCCCTCCGTCTCTCGCCGGGTTGCTGGGGCCGACCAGCCTGAGCGGATTTGTGGACGTGTACTACAGCCAGAATTTCAACAATCCCGCGTCACAGACAAACGGGTTGCGCTTCTTCGATGAAGGGACGAATCAGTTTGGCCTGAACATGATCGAGCTGGTCGTGGACAAGACTCCCGAGGTCACGAACAGTCGCACCGGCTATCACGTCGCTCTCGGCTTCGGGCAGGCGATGAATGCGGTCAACGGCTCCGATCACGGCGGCCTCGGCTTCGGTCAGTATCTGAAGGAAGCCTATTTTTCCTATCTCGCACCCGTGGGCAAGGGGCTGCAGGTGGATGTCGGGAAGTTCGTGACGCCACATGGAGCCGAAGTCATCGAGACCAAGGACAATTGGAACTACTCTCGCGGCCTGCTCTTCTCCTATGCCATTCCTTATTACCATTTCGGAATGCGGGCGAAGTATGCCTTCAATGACAAGTACTCGCTCACTGGGTTCTTCGTGAATGGCTGGAACAACGTTGTCGATAACAATACCGGAAAGACTTACGGCATAAGCTTCGGGTGGAATCCCAACAAAAAATTCGGAATCACGCAGAACTATATGTTCGGCCCGGAGGAAAACAGTTTCAACAGCAATGTGCGCCAGCTCAGCGACACTGTCATCAGCTATTCGCCCACCAGCAAGCTGTCATTCATCGTGAATGGCGACTACGGAAGAGGCGACCGCTTCATCATCGACCCGGTCACGAGTGCCTTCTCGCATCCGGTGTTCTGGACGGGCGTCGCCGGCTACGTCAAGTATGCCTTTAACTCCAGTTCAGCATTCAGCACACGCTACGAATATTACGACGACCACGATGGGTTCACGACTGGCACCTTGACTCCGACCCATTTCAACGAATTCACCACCACCTTCGAAAAGTTAGTGGCACATCACATCATCAGTCGCTTCGAGTTCCGACGTGACATGTCAAATCAGCCGGTGTTCCTGAAGGGCAGCAATCCGGTGATGGACCAGAACACGCTCACAGCAGGACTGGTTTTCACCTTCGACAGCCGGGAGGCGAAATAAGGGTGGCCTTTGATGCCGCTAGCTTCTTTGATTCGATTCGGGCAGCCAAAACCTGGGTTGCTCGCTATGTGGGGATCAGCGGCTTGGGCACAAACCCAACTAACCCCTGGTGTCAGCACCCGAGCCGCCCCCCGCTCCCTTGCGAGACCGAGCCTTCGTCTGCGCGATCGGACGGGAATGAACTCACAACGGGGTCGAAAACTACCACAGCAAACAGTGAAATTGCGGTGTGGCAGCGCTGCTTTATTTGCGGGCTCGCTGTCACTGGAGACGGTGGAGGAGAGCAAGAGATGTGACATGTGACGTGCGCCGCGGTTGAACTGTAAACGAGCATCACTGGGCGGAGGCTCTTACACAGGGCATCTTGGGACTATGGAATCGCGGAGCAGCAGCAACGAGAACGAACTTTAGATGAAAAAGGAGCAACGCATGGAGTCTGGAATTCGAGGAAGAGGAGTAAGGCTGTCATTTTCGCAGAAGATCTTCCGCTTGACTGTCCGGTTGAAGAATCCTGAATGGCGCCGTTATGCCGCCCTGGTATTCGGCGGCAAAGCTCTCGGGCTCGCGGTCTTGATGCTGATCATCACGGTAGTTTCCGGTGTGTTTCTTACACATGTCTACGCCGCTGATGTGGAAATCAAGGCAGCCGACGTTGTGAATCCCGTGAACACCGTGTGGACCCTGATTGCCGCGTTCCTAGTGTTCGGCATGCAGGTCGGCTTCACCATGCTCGAGGCTGGTTTTTGCCGCTCGCGAGAGACCGTGAACGTGCTGATGGAATGTGTAGTGGATACCTGCCTGTGCGGGATTCTCTTCTATGCCTTCGGCTTCGCTTTTATGTTCAGCCACGGCAATGGCTTCATCGGGTATCACTGGTTCTTCCTGCAAGGAGCGCCGGCAACGTATGAGACCACCGGGGTCGCGTTTCTGGCTTTCTGGCTATTTCAGTTCGCATTCGCCGACACGTGTTCGACCATAACCTCGGGGGCGATGATCGGCCGGACGGGTTTCGTTGGCGATCTGCTCTACAGCGTCGGCGTTTCCGGCTTCATCTACCCGATCATTGGGCACTGGGCTTGGGGACCGGATGGATGGCTCGCATCAATGGGCAGTAGCGGGCATTTCTTTCCATCTCTCGGAACGGGTTTTCACGATTTCGCCGGATCCACCGTCGTGCATACGATTGGAGGTTTTGTTGCACTGGCTGGTGCCATTGTTCTCGGCCCACGTCTGGGGCGCACGTTTAAACGCGATGGCGGCGCTCCCATGCTTCCGCACGACCTGACGATTGCGGTAAGCGGAGGATTGCTTCTCTGGTTTGGCTGGTACGGTTTCAATCCGGGGAGCACGCTGTCGGCGATGGATTTCGAGGGAATCGGCCGCGTGGCGGCCAACACGACGCTTGCCGCCTGTGCGGCAGGATTGACCGCAATGTTCTGGGCCTACATGTCCAGCAAGAAATGGGACGCGGGCTTCACCACCAATGGTTTTCTCGCCGGCCTGGTAGCCATTACCTGTCCCTGCTACTGGGTCAGTCCGACCGGTGCCATACTCCTTGGCGGGGTTGCCGGCGTGGTTGTGGTGCTGGGCGTCGAACTACTGGAGTGGTTGCGCATCGATGACCCAATCGGAGCGGTCCCGGTACATGGCATATGCGGTATCTGGGGAACGATTTCCCTTGGACTATTTGCGTGTGGCAAATATGGCGCGACCGGCCCCCTGGCTCCGGATAACTCTGCCCCGTTGACAGGCCTCCTCTATGGTGGCGGGACCCAGCTACTGGTTGCCCAGGCGATCGGAAGCTTGGTCACTACGCTGTGCACGTTCGGTATTGCGCTGACACTCATGTACCTGGTGAACGCGATGGGCGTGCTGCGGGTGTCCGAGGAAGGCGAGCTTTACGGACTGGATCTGCACGAGCACGGCATTTCGGCGTATCCCGAGTATGTGATATCCGCGCTGGGTGCTCCTTCGGGGCTCTCACAGCAAGTGCCCAAGGCAGAGCCGAAGCCGGTTCTGGCCGGCAGCTCGGTACCACAGACTGCGAATGGATGACGAACTCTGGCTTGGAGGCAGACCCACGCTCTGCCTCCATCCGTTCAATGAGAACTTATCGAGGAGAGATATGACAAAGCTGGAAGCGATTATCCAACCGAACAGGCTGGATCCTGTCAGGGACGCGTTGATCGAGTTGGGCGTCGAAGGTATGACGGTATCGGAAGTGCGGGGGCATGGAAGGCAGAAGGGCCACACCGAAACCTACCGTGGTCGAGAATACGGTATCAATTTCCTGCCGAAGGTGAAGGTTGAACTTGTTTTAAAGGATGACTTGGTCGACCGTGCCGTCGATGCCATTGTTAAGCACGCGGCGACTGGTCGTATGGGTGATGGCAAGATATTCCTATACAAAGTCGATGAAGCAATTCGGATTCGCAACCAGGAGCGGGGAGTGGCCGCGCTCTAATCCGATGTCCGGCAATAACATCTCTGCATGTCTGAGAAATATGGGCCGAGAAGTAGCCTATGCTCTGCCCTTAGGGAGACGGGATGACAGCCTGTACCTGGTTCGAGTACACACTTTCCGTCCCGCTCGTGTCGACAGTTGTCACCACGTAGTAATACGTTTGTCCGGACTGAACCGATCCATCGACGAAGGTCGTGCCTGGGTTGGCGGATACCACGGCGGCGTAGGGTCCGCCCGAAACCATTGCCCGGTACACGTTGTACCCTTGCACGTTCGAACTAGAACTCGCACCCCAGGAAAGGTCAACGCTGTGCTGAGTAGGCGCCACTCCACTTCCACTCAAGGACTCCATTGCAGGGGAGTTCGTGGCGTTGCTCACAAAAGAAAGACTGGCCGATGCGCTGCCTGAACTCTGTGGTGAGAAGGTCACAGTGAAAGGGACCGATTGACCGGCGGCGAGGGTAGCAGGAAGAGAGATTCCACCGAGCAGAAACTCGGCGCTAGTGCTAGTGCCTGAGGAAATCGTAACCGGCGAACCAGTCGCGCTCAGCGTGCCTGACAGAGACGCTTTCGAGCCGGTACTGACACTGCCGAAATTAAAAGCGGTGGGCGCGAGCGTCAACTGCCCGGGGTTGCTCGCGCTACCTGACAGTGCGATGTTGAGCTGCGGATTAGAAGCGTCCGAGAGAATCGAGAGATTCCCGGTAATCGAACCTGCAACATTGGGCGTGAAGACCACCCCGAATGTCATGCTATGACCAGCTCCCAAAATCGACGGCAGAGAAAAGCTGCTGGCTGTGAACATCGCACTGGACATGCTGGCCTGCGAGATCGTGACACTGGTTGTGCCAGTGTTGGTCAGAGTTTCGTTCAACGTCTGTGAGGTGCCTGGCGCGAGGTTGCCAAAACTGAGACTTGTTGGCGAGGCTGAGATCTGGCCTGCAGCGGAGATCCCCGAACCGGATAAGGCGACGGTTGCTGTCGCATTTGTTGAGGAAGCGTACCCCCACCTGCGATGGCGTTTCCACGTTTGCGTGGAGGCGCTGACCAGAACGGAGCCACTGTCGGTACCGATGGCGGGCGGAGTGAAGGTGACGTTTAGAAGTGCACTCTGCCCGGGAGAGAGCGTGAACGGACACGTGAGTCCGCTAACGGCATAGCCAGTTCCGTTTGCACTTACGTTGGAGATGCTAATGCCTGCGCTCCCCGTATTTGTAATACTCACCGCTTGAGTGAGACTACTCCCGAGAAGCACATTGCCGAAGCCCAAAGCGGAAGGGGCCGCCACGATCTGCTGCGAGTGTGCCTGTAGTGGAAGAAGAACCAGAAAAGCCGAAACAAAGAGTAGAGGAGCCCAGGGCCTAACCAAGCCAAAGCTGGTCACAGATCACACCTATGCCTATGCGCCGTAACGCACAGCGGGGGAATGGTCGTGCTCTTTCAGTCCCCGCTGGACCGGTCGAGATGCCAGCTTAGGGGCTGGCGTGATTCTCACCGTGCTGGCACGTGTTCACCAGATCACGTTGGGACAGTCTGAGAAGGGCAAGGGGACATGAGGCGGCCTGTGCGATTTTCCGAGCCCGACGAGTTACCTGGTCAGGGAGTGCCGAAGGAGGCCATGGGCGGGCCACCGGCTCGCACACGTCGGGAGTTTGGGATTTTAGTGCCGATGTGCCGAGAAATTTGCCGCTATGCAACGGGACTGCACTTCAACACTTCGTCGATGGCGACCACATCCACGAATTCGGAACAACCGTAAATCGCCGGCAGGATTTCATCCGCCGGATGAAGGCCAAATGCAAGATTCGGCTCCCCGCCAACTTGTCCGAGTGGCTGACCGCAGCGACAGCGCCCCTACGGGCAGCGCCTCTCACCCATGAGATCGTACTGTTTGCCCAGCAGCTCCCGCTGCCGCAACGCGATCCTGCAGATCGGTTTCTGGCTGCCACCGCTCAACTCATGGATCTAACGCTGGTCACGGCGGACGACAGTCTGCTTCGCTTGGGAACAATCCGGACGATGAAGAACTGATTGGGGACTCTGGGTCCGCGAAGCAATGGCACCCGTTGGCCCGCGGATCCGATCGGGAGATCCTTTCACGAAGATGACGGGAGCATCGGACGCAGTATTCCCTCTCTCTCCCCACGTCATCCGTAAGGCGCAAGGCTCTTAGTTCGAACATGCTCGGCCCTGCGCTCGTGAACCGTGACCGAAGGCGGTGGCCCTTGCGGGTCTGCGCCCCATCCGCTTGGGTCGTACAGACTGGAGCGACGCGGCTGTGTGGCAACACATGGCTCTGTGGCAATACACGGCTCCCCCATATCCACTCCGATGGGTGGCCTTGCGGTTGGCCGGGTCACGGCGGGCTCACGCCATCGATCGGCCCACAGAACAACGCTTGCTGCGGCGAGTTGCTGTCCGGCCTTACCGAAGAATTTCACTTCGACCGGGATCAAGGCCCCGTGCTTAAATTCTTCCGGTATCGGGGTGGTACTGAGAGCGCAGAGAGCTCCTTCAATACGGGTGAAAGGCAATCGCCAGCCTGTCTTCCCAAAACAGAAATTCAGGATGTCCGCACGCGGGAGCGCAACCTCGTTGGGCAAGATATAGGCTTCGCCTTTGCAGCTTTCCTTGAAGCTGGGTAACATCTCGAAGTTTCGGTCCGGCCAGGGTGGCTCAAAGCGATAGTCGTATAGATGCCTACTGTGGCAGTCCACTCTCTCGTTCCACCAATGAGTGTAATGGTAGTCGAAGAACTCCACTCCTGCACAGCGGTGCTGAATGACCACCCCTCCTTTCGCTTTATGCCTTTCGACGCTTCCCTCGCCAACAAGAATCCTCAAAATGCTCTAACATCGAATCTCTAATGACCCCCACCCGCGCCGTACTCTGGGACATGGACGGAACCCTCGTCGACTCCGCCGACTACCACTGGCAGGCCTGGCGCGACACCATGGCCCGCGAAGGCCATCCCATCACCCACGACCAGTTCCTCGCCAGCTTCGGCCAGCGCAACGACTCCATCCTCCGCCAATGGCTCGGCGCCCAAGCAACCCCGGAACTCATCGAGCGCGTCGGCGACGCCAAAGAAGCCCTCTACCGTCAGCATGTGCGTCAGCAAGGCATCGAACCGCTTCCCGGCGTTTCCCAGTGGGTCCACCGTCTGCACCATCAAGGATGGCGCCAAGCCATCGCCTCCGCCGCCCCGCGCAAGAATGTCGAAACCATCCTCGAAGTACTCAACAGCGCCGACTGCTTCGAAGCCATCGTCTCCGCCGAAGACGTGCACCGCGGCAAGCCCGACCCGGAAGTCTTCCTGGTCGCCGCCATTAAACTCAACGTTCCTCCGAATAAGTGCATCGTCGTCGAAGACGCCCTACACGGCATCGAAGCTGCCCGCGCCGCCGGTATGAAAAGCATCGGCGTAACCCGCAATGGCAAACCCTTGCCCTCCGACCTTGCAACGCACTCGCTAGCCGAGCTCGCTCCGAATGCGTTCGACAACCTGCTGCTGTCCTGAGTCAGAAGTGCACAGGATGCGTAGTGCCGCTGCAAAATAGTGCGAGACCTGTCAATGAGTGTAATGACGATTTTGCAACAGGGTCGAAAAACAGGGCTAATCCGTTGAAAGGCGTGGTCGCCTGGTGCGTTTTTTTCCATCCACTTTCGCGGGCCGAAGGCCCTGGATGACAGCTAGTGGAATGCCTGAGCGTTTACAATTCCTTGGCAGCTAAAAGAGCCAAAACATGACTGTCCAATTCTTGCTATTCGTGATCGCGATTCTCCTCGTTTTGATCTTCTGGGAACTGAGCAAGATTAATACCCGCCTCAAAAAGACGCTTCTTCCCCCCGAAGACATCGTGAAGGATAACAAACATAAAGAATCCTGAAATCCGTCGCCCAAATCCGTAGCTTTTTGACTGAAGCCTGTTATCTCTCGAAGAATTTCAAAGAGACAGTTTTCGTTATCAGGCCACGCAGAACCCGATCCGCTCTGCCGGGTTCGTCTCGTGGGCAGCAGTCGGGCGAGGAAATCGTTCACACTTTGCGTTGCGGGCATTCAGGAAACTGTCCAGCGGTTTCCTAAAATCTCCGCCTCCGGCCTGCCTGTTTAGATCAGTGCTTGAGCTTCGGACCTGAGCCACGGTTTTCGGGGGCGTCTCGCAGGTGCCGTACAAGATCGTCATCCAAGCCACGGCGAACCATGTCGTCGACCTGAGCTGGAGGGCTTCGACGTCAGCCAACGTCGTCGGCTACAACGTACTATGCGGCGTCTGCGGTCGATGTGGACGGCCACGAAAGCACCAAGACAGCCGCAGTCAGAGCGGTTGTTCCCTGACTTTATGCGAGGCACTGTATTCGTAGCTTGTAGCGGTCGGTTCGCGGGCCGTTTCACGTGATACCCATTTATGAATGGCACGGAGTACATCGCAGTCGATGGCCGACCTGCCGGTACACCGCCACCCTCACGGAAATGATATCTCCTGGCTCAACGTATGACACATTAGAAGTGGCATCAACTGACACGTCTGAGCCAACCCTGAGATTTGAAACCGGGAAACTGATTCCGTAATTTGAGACAAGTTACCTAACGAGACGGCTGGAACATATTCGCCCCTTGGCTCACGACGCCACCAATTGCCAGTACTCTTTCTCTCGGCTGGAGTGGTGAAATGGTACTGATAAAACATGGCACGCAAGTAGCGCGGCGAAGCATTAGGGAAGGGGTTGTGGTGCACGAGCTTCAGAACTTCTGGTGAGCCTTCCAGTATCCGCGCCATGAATTGGAGAACCCAAGGATCACTGTGATAGTCACCGAGCGCGGCGAACCACATCTGCCAGTCCAGTCGAGGCTGATATGGCGCAACCCAGGGCGGACGGCGGTCCAAATCTCCTGGCTTATACTCGAATTCGTACGCTAGCCACGTTGCCCGATCATTTGAGCCTTCCACGATAATTTCCGGGCGGGTGGTCGTCATTACTGCGAACAAACCATAAGTATTGACGATTTCGAAGGGTGCAACCGCGGCGATGACCTTGTCCGCGACCGCCCAGTGTGCACCCGAGAACATGCCAGCCATTTCGAAGCCACTGACGAAAAGCACCAACATATAAAGCAGGATGCATGATCGACGCACTAGAGGGCGCGCACTACTTTGGGAGAAGGCGCGAGGAACTCGCCTCACTATGCTTTCCGGTAAGCGACGCCGGAAGAAGGCATCATCGAGCAGAAAAAAACAGAGTGCAACCGTAAGCAGGTTGAAGAATGCATAATTGCCTGTGAGGGCGATGAGAATCTGAAGCAGTGTGATCGCGAATGCTGACAATACACGCAGCCGCCGGGGCGCCAAAATGAGAAATGGAATCAAAAGTTCGACGAAGAACACGAATCCCACGGACACACGCTGAAGAGTTGGAGGAAATTGGTAGAAGTACCAGGCCACAGGTGTCGGGAGGGGTTGAGTTTCATAATGAACGGGAAGAGCAGTGAAATTGTGCCACGTAGGATCGTGGCTCAACAGTTTTACTGCGCCAGAAAGAAACACCAGGCGAAACAACAGCCAGCGGAAGAGCTTGACGATCAGTTTTGAAGATCCAAGAAAGATGGTGAGGAATCCGGCTTCAAGCAGTAGGGCATCCCATTGGTAGCTCATGAATACCTGACCGGTACTCACGAGCGAAAGGTAGAGGAAAAATAGTGCGACGCGCACGAGTCGCGAGTTTATTCCCGTGCACAGCACAAGCGAACAAATCACACCGGCAGCCCAAATGGTACGGATCATGGCATCGCTGGTATTCAGCCAGAGAAACGTTGGCACACTCCAGAACCTGGCCGTTCCGAGGTGTTCTCGTGCCGCACGCAGGAAGTCGCTCGCCGGCAAGATGCCGTGGGAACCGATGAGGCCGCTGGCCTGCACACCAAAAGATAAGAAGGCGATCAGGTAGATGAGGCCGAGCAGACGCAGGAAGATCCAACTGGCATACCCAAAAGTCTCGGGTTCAAGGGGAACGCCGAAGACGTACTTCGTGAATTGGTAGGCGAAGGAGCGGTGGCGAGCGATCCAACCGTAACCCGCATCGGCGGCAGGTGCGAATCCTGGCACGTGCTCATACAGCCAAAGTAAGGAGGTTTCTCCGGGCACCAGGGCAAGCAACTGGAACACAGCATGAGCACCGCTAAATGCTTCTCCGCTCGGCAGGACGAGCCGAACAGCGGCTGCAAACTCTTGCCCGGAGATCTCCGGGAAGCGATCCCCTATCTCCTGATAGGGCACGTAAAGTACCCCATCGGTGATGCTCTTCCAATATTCAACCCAGACGCGACAAAATGAACAATCGCCATCAAAGATAAGGAAGGGACGCTCTGGCGGTTGTTGAACCATGATTCTCAAAGCCTTCGAGACATCATAGCGACTCGAGGTCTTTGAGCGGCGCAGAATTTCCCTTGCTAGTTGATCCAGCCCCATGAGCCTCTCGGCGTGGGGCACAGGCCTTTTCGGCCTTCGAGTTACTCCCTCAAGCGATTCCCACAATATTGAGCAACCGCCAGTGCGAGATTGTTGCGGTGTCACGCCACCTGGGGTACGATTTCGCAATTCCCTCATCTGCGGTGCACTCAGGCGGCCCCTCCCTAGAGCACACAAGGAAGCCGATGAACGTCCTTTTGCTCTCTATGCCGGATTATTTCGAGCACATGCCGCCAGTTGCTGTGCGCATGCCCAATGGCGCTCTGACCTCGCTGGCTGGAAATGTAGATGATCACCACCGAGTGGCCGTGGCCGATCTTATCCTGACCCATCGTCTGGTACGGGAGACTGTCACGAAACTGTTTCACGAATTTGATCCAGACGTTGTCGGCCTCTCGGTGATGACGTTTCAACGCCAGACTGCGCACCGCATCATCGATCTGGCACGCGCGCTGAAGCCGGGCGTGAAAATCGTGGTGGGCGGTTATGATCCCAGTCTTGCGCCCGATGCATACGAGGAAATGGGAGTGGATTACATTGTTCGCGGTGAGGGTGAGGTGACGTTTCGCGAACTTCTGCGGGCACTCGAGAGAGGCGCAGGGTTGGAAGATATCTGCGGCCTGTCGCATCGCGAAGGCAACCGTTGGCTCCGCAGCCCTTCTCGGCCGGTACATCGGCTGGAAAATGATGAGATACGCCCGCCTAATCGCGCTGCCCGGGTTCTCCAAGGCTACACCCTGCTCGGTCGGCAGGTGGATGTGGTCGAGACTTCGCGCGGCTGCACGTATGACTGCAGTTTCTGCTCGATCATCGAAATGCGTGGCCGCAATTTTCACACGTACTCTTTTGAACGGGTTCTACGTGACATCCGCGATGCCCGCGACCGCGGAGCCAGGACTATCTTCTTGGTGGACGACAACATTACCCTCAACGTGCGCCGGTTCGAACAGTTGTGCCGTGCCATCATCGAGGCGAGGCTAAACAAGCTGGACTACTTCGTGCAGGCCATGACATCGTCCGTTGCCAGCCACGGGGAAACACTTGCACCCCTGATGCGCCGGGCGGGATTCCGGTATGTGTTCCTGGGGATCGAAAATATTCTGGAGAACGACCTTGATTTCCTGCGCGCCACCGCCAAGAACACGGCCCGCGATAACGGCAGCAACAGCGGGAATGCCACGTTGAAAGCCATCCAGTACCTGCATCGAAACAGAATGTATGTAGTAGGAGGACTGATTGTCGGCAATCCTGATGACACCCGGGAGTCGATCGAGGCCAATCTCGCTTTCGCGCGCCGCTACGTGGATTGGCCGTACATCCAGCACCCTACGCCTTATCCCCGCACACCCATGACGCAGCAGTTCCGCGAGCGCGGGTTGATCACAAATGAGCTACTCGAGGAGTATGACGGTACAACTGCAGTGGTGCGAACTGAGCATGTATCGGCCGAAGAAATCGAATATCTACGATGGAAAGCTGAGCGCTGGATGAAGGTTCGCCACATGCCGACGGCGTTTTGCCATGATCCGTGGTTCGTTGTGCGCCACGCTCCCGAAATGCTGGCCCATACCTTTCGGGGCTGCACGCTTCGCTCAGTATTGGGGCTGGAAGATGCTCGAAAAGCTTTTAGCCGCTACAAGGTAATACGACGCAAAGAACGCATGTATGTGTAAGCGCGCCCCCTGCTTAGGCGGGCACCGCAAGAGTCATTGGCGCACCAGCCAAAGAATCGTGTGCGCTACGTTAACCTAATTATTTATTCAGGGTGGCCGCCGTGGCGACGCTCCTTGGCGTCTAGAACGAGCTGCTGAAACCGTGGATCCCCGTGGAGTGATCTCAGGTCTTGATCGGAGAGCATGTGCTCAGAGTCCGAGTAGCCAAGGCTGACAGCCTGACGAAGATGCTCGATGGCCTCGTCGCGTTGTTCCGCGACAGCCACCCCGCAGGCGTAGTCGTACCACGCTTCTGCCAGGCTGTCCTTACCCTGCATTCGACCGATGGCCTCTAGCCGAGTCGCGTAGAGTTGATGGGCTTCAGTGTCCTTGTGTTGAAGAAGAAGGGTAGCCGCGAGTTCTCCCATTGTTCTCAGGGTCTCGGGATGATCCGGCCCAATCACTCTGCGTCGGACAGCGAGAGTCTCGCGTTGCAGCTTTTCGGCGTCGTCTGTGTGTCCTTCTCGGCGCAGTGTGTTTCCCAGACTATGCATCGTGGTGAGAGTTTCCGGGTGTTCCGCGCCCAAGACACGTCGTTGTGCCTCGAGTGTCTCGAGATAGAGTTTTTCCGCTTCTGCGTATCGCGTACCCGAGTCGAGAGTATTTGCCAGATTGAGCTTCACAGCGAGAGTATCAGGATGGTCCGCACCGAGCACTCGTGTTCGAGCGGCGAGAATCTCGCGCTGCAGTTTCTCTGCATCCGCCAAGTGGGACTCTTCTTGCAACACGCCTGCCAAGTTGGAAGCGGTTGTTAGGGTTTGGTAATAGTCTCGACCGAGGGTGCGGGTCTGAATTTCCAGCGTCTCGCGATACAGCTTTTCTGCTTCGCTCAGGCGCCCTTCGTCATCGAGTATATTTGCCAGCAGATTCATGGAGAGCAGGGTTTCGGGGGCTTCCGGGCCGAGGTAACGACGTTCAGTCGCGAGCGTCGTTGTAAGAGTGTTGTCTGCATCTTTGTATCTGCCTTCATTCTCCAGGGCAAATGACAAGTAGCGAGTTGAGGTTAGAGTAGCGACGTTGTTCGGGCCGAAGATGCGACGCTGGCCTTCGACCGCTTCGCGCAGCATGGATTCCGCCTCTTTGAACTTTCCTCGCTTGATCAGGAGAAAAGAAAGCCGGGACATCGAGCTTAAGATCGCTGGATTTCTGGTTCCTCCGACGCGAGGCGCAAGTGTCAGGGTGCGCTCGAATGTCTCTTGTGCCTTTAAGTAGAGGCCGAGATTCACATACACGTGTCCCATAGCGTCCATGAGGCGCACCTGGAGTTCCGGGTCGTTGGCAAGACCGGTGTTGATCTCCTGCGAAGATTTGTCCAGAATCTCCCGCGCTGTAATGGTGTTCCCGCGGGCTTCACTCGGGTCTGAGACCTTGAACATGCTTGTCATGAACTCGGTGATGCGATCCGCCCGGTCGCGCTCGCGGGTAATGCGACGTAGTTCGACGGCCTGCGTTGCGGCGAAGGCTACCAGCAGTGCCAGGATACCCGAAACCACCGCAACGCCCACCGCGTGTCGCAGAATGTACTTGCGTAAGCGATATCGCAGATTGGCTGCGCGAGCTGTCACTGGCCGGTTGCATAAGTAGTTTTCGATATCGGTGGCAAGGGCTGACGCCGTGGCATATCTCTGCTCGCGATCCTTCTCCAGCGCCTTCATCACGACCGAATCCAGATCACCCCGTAACAGCGTCGCCAGTTGTTTAGGCTCCGTATTGCGAGCTTGCGCCTTGCTCGTCGAGCTGTCGCGATTGACACTCACCTTCGTACTCGGAAGCGGCGGATCTTCTTCGCACAGCTGATGCAACACCTCTTCCGGCCGTTTCTTCCTCCATTCGACTGCGTCGAAGGGAAGGTATCCAGTCAGCAGTTCGTAGAGAATCGCCCCCAGCGAGTACACGTCGGTGCGAGTGTCGATGTCGTGTACGTCAGGATCGGCTTGCTCCGGGCTCATGTAACCGGGTGTCCCCAGGAATGCGCCAATCTGGGTGAAAAGCGTCTCTCCCGGTGCCTGCGGCGTCGCGGTTTTGGCGAGGCCGAAGTCGATGATCCGCGGCATTGGCTTGCCATCCACTTCCACCACCAGAATGTTGGAAGGTTTAAGATCGCGATGAATGATCGCCTTCTGGTGAGCGTGCTGCACTCCTTCACAAACCCGGTTAAACAGCTGCAATCGCTCGCGAATCCCCAGCCTCTTCGAATCGCAGTAGTCGGTGAGGGGTTGCCCACTCACATACTCCATCACTAAGAAGGGCTGACCCGCAGCGGTGGTCCCGGCATCGAATACCTTGGCGATCGCGGGGTGTTCCATGATCGCCAGAGATTGGCGCTCCGCTTTAAATCGCTGGACAGTCAAGGCGTCGTACATGCCGGCTTTGATGAGCTTCAGTGCAACCTGGCGACGGACCGGTTCGGTTTGTTGCGCCAGCCACACCTGGCCCATCCCCCCGATACCGAGCTCCTTCAGCAGGCAATATGGACCGATGATCTTGGGCCCGGCTTCCTGTTCTGTGTTTTCTACTGGCCAGGGATTCTTTGACAGGTCATCCGAATCGCGGTATGCCGCGAGCAGCGACTCGACCTCTCCGCGAAGTTCCGTGTCCTGTGAGCAGACCTCATCCAGAAAGGCGCAGCGATCAGCCGGTTGCCGCTCCAACGCTGATGCAACAATTTCCTTAATCCTTTGCCATTGCTGGAGCTTCTCCATGGCCGCCTCGTTTCATCTGCCTCGTTAACCACGCCTTCGCAACATTCCACTCGCGCTTCACCGTCGAACGAGAGATGCCAAGCACCTCTCCAATTTCCTCAATCGACAAACCTCCGAAGAACCGCATTTCGACAATCCGGCTCTGCTGCTCGTCGAATTGAGAAAGGTGGTTGAGGGCGTCATCAAGCGCCACCAAATCCGCGCTCCGCTCTTGCGGCAAGGCCAGCGCCGCGGTTAGGTCTACTTTAAGATCGGCACCCCGCTTGGCCGCGGCACGACCCCGCGCGTAGTCAACCAGGATCTGCCGCATTTGCCGCGACGCCACGGCCAGAAAGTGCGCGCGATTCTCAGCGACGAACGCCGCCTTCTGGTCTAAAAGCCTCAGATAGGCTTCATGAACCAGGGCTGCACTCTGCAGTGTGTGTCCCGGGCGTTCCTGTTGGAGATGGTAGTGTGCGATGTTGCGCAATTCCTTGTAGACCAAGGGGATCAGTCTCTCGAGAGCCTGCTGGTCGCCAGCTCTCCAGCGCAAGAGAAGGTCATTTACCGGCTGCGAAGATGATCCAGACACAACCACGGGGATAACACAGCGGGGAATGACGCTAAGATAGCCTCGCCTTTGCCGCAAGTCAATGTCGACTTCCACCCGCTTTCCGCCACCGAATTGCCTCTCCAACTGAAAATTTCTGGACCTTTTTGCGGAGCTTTTCCGCAGTTGTTAGTAGAGGGGCAAAACAGAAGAGGATGGTTGTTGGGACATTTCCCCCTTAACTCAGTATCAAGGGTTCCGGCGCGCCGCTGCTGCTCCGTTCGGAGGTCGCGACGCAATGCATGGAGTTCTGAGACGGTGAGGGTAACTGCGAGGTGACGTATGATAGCCAACGAGGCGATCGCGCCAGCAACGGCGCAAACCCATTCCTTTAAGCTCATTTGCGTGCTCTCCCAGCCGTGGCTGGATCGCACAATTGCTGCGATCGCTTGCATCCCGCTGGTCTATGTCTCCTATTACCGCTATCAACACTGGCATCACGGGTTCCCGCTGATCGCAGCAGCAGTCAACACGCTAATTGTGGTGGTGACAATGATCATTCGCCGCCCGCCGAAACGTGTGACGCCTAACCCTTTGTATTGGTTGCTGGCCTTTGTAGCCACGTACTGGCTCGTCCTGATTCTGGGTTTGTTGCAGAAAGGCAGGCCCTTGGCTGCAAATTGGATCACCGATTCGATTGCGGCCGTGGGCCTGCTCGTGGTCGTCTGGGCGCGATTGAGCCTCGGACGCAACATCGGTTTTGTACCGGCCCAACGCGAGCTAGTGCACACCGGCGCCTACGCGTACATGCGTCATCCCATTTATACGGGAATGCTGCTTACCAACATTGCGTTCGCACTACGCGCGTTCAGTCCCCTGAATGCCCTGCTGATGGGGCTTGGCGCATTTTGGTTCATTCCGGTCAAGAGCCTGGTTGAAGAAGACTTTTTGCGTGACGACCCACAATATGCCGCCTACATGCAGAAGGTGCGAGCGCGGTGGATTCCATTTGTGGTCTGAATCGGGGGTTCGACACGACAACTGCAACCAATTCCGAAATTTACCAGCCGCATTCGCGGGGCATGCCGGCCCTGCTCACGCTACTGGTAGCCTCGGTCTTCATTAATTATGTTGATCGTGGCAATCTCTCGATCGCGGCGCCATTGCTGAAGAATGAGTTGGGCATCTCTGCCTCACAGCTTGGCATTCTGCTCTCGTCGTTCTTCTGGACCTATACCGTGTTGCTCTTTGTCTGCGGCTGGTTTGTGGACCGTTTTGACGTCAATCGAGTGTTGGCGCTCGGGTTTCTGGTCTGGTCGCTCGCCACCGCCGTAACCGGCTTGGTTAGCGGATTCACGATGCTGCTGATCATGCGATTGATCCTGGGCATGGGGGAGTCCGTCGCCTTTCCATGCTATTCAAAGCT
The DNA here is from genome assembly GCA_963765755.1 of uncultured Acidobacteriota bacterium. Classification (GTDB taxonomy): domain Bacteria; phylum Acidobacteriota; class Terriglobia; order Terriglobales; family Acidobacteriaceae; genus Gp1-AA133. Next base: position 359,590 of record CAVXXV010000004.1, read on the forward strand.
TCTGGCGCAGCATTTGCCTGAGCATGCCCGTGGGTTTGCGAATGGCGCGATCATTGCGGGTATGAAACTCGGGCCCGCGGCGGGAACGCTTGGCGCGGGATTGCTCATGACAAACTACGGCTGGCGCCCCGTCTTCATCGGTATAGGGCTGTTCAGTCTCGCATGGCTACCCGCGTGGATAAGAAAGATGCCGCGCGTGGAGGGACCTACCCGTTCTGCCGATGCTGTTCGCGCCATTGATATTTTCCGACAGCGCCCTTTCTGGGCAACGGCCGTTGGTTCGTTTTGTACTGCGTACCCGCTGTACTTCACTCTCACTTGGCTTCCCTTCTACCTTGTCCACGAGCAGCACCTCTCGATGCATGACATGGTGAACAAGGCTGCGCTCTATTACACAATGGATGCCCTGGCGGCACTCGCGACTGGCTGGGTTGCCGACATATGCATTCGGGGTGGCCTCGCAGTCGGCATGGTACGCAAGGCAGGCATGGCTCTGGGATGGACGACGGCAGCTATCGGCTTTCTGGGATGCGCGTCGGTGGGGCCGCATTCTTACTTGGCATGGTTGATGGTAGCTGCAGTTGGATCCGGAATCGGAAACTCAGGCCTGTGGACGTTCTCGCAGACGCTGGCGGGACCGCGAGTGGCGGGAAGATGGTGCGGCTTGCAAAACGGGCTGGGAAATCTCGCGGGTGTGATCGGGCCAGCACTAACGGGATTCACCGTCGATTGGACAGGCCATTTTCGAGTGGCAATCGTCATTACCGCAAGCGTCTGCGTGGCAGGCGCCCTCGTTTGGGTGTTTCTGGTCGGAGAAGTCAGACAAGTGAACTGGCCAGACACGCTCGCGGGCAATTTAGTGCAGACGGCTTGATGAAGCCTTTTGGAAAGCAATCGCCAACAAACGAATCGGTCCTCTAGGAGAACAGAAATGGCGGCAAGCTCAATGAACACGGCTGGCAATTCCACGTGCGAGTACGCACTCGGTTACACCAACGCGGAGCACGAGCGCCTGATTCGGCAAGCTGAGCGCATCGGCCCGATTACTGAGCGCTTGTTCCGAACCGCCGGGATAGGTCCGGGGCAGCAAGTGCTCGATCTCGGATCGGGCATGGGAGATGTCGCGATGCTCGTGGCCAAGCTAGTCGGTCCATCCGGGGAAGTTGTGGGGATTGATCGCGATGCGAGTTCAATCTGGCGAGCTGAAACTCGCGTAGCTGCAGCGGGATTGCGCAACGTGACCTTCAAGCAGACAGACGTGAACCAAATCGTCGGTGGCGAGCAATTCGATGCCGCCGTGGGACGGTTTATTTTGATGTTTCTTCCAGATCCCATTTCTGTACTGCGCTCCGTCCTCCGCTTGGTTCGTCCTGGCGGTGTCGTAGCGTTCCAGGAGCCCTCCTGGATTCCCATGCTTGCGCTTGGCGGGCGCTTGCCACTTTGGTCCAAAGTTCTTTCTGCGATTCATGAAACGTTCTTGCGCTCCGGAGTCAACACAGAGATGGGGCTCGATCTCTATGCAGCATTCCAGAACGCTGGGTTCCCCACCCCAGCGATGCACATGGAGATTCTGTTAGGGGGCGATGCCGATTGCATGCAAATGGCGATCGACGTTCTTCGCAGTCTGCACCCACTTGCTCACCAGCACAACGTCTCTCTGGAGGCACTCGGCAACTTGGAAACACTTCCGGAGCGAATCCACAGTGAAGCGACGCGGTTAAACACCGCGGTCAATGTCATCCCCATCGTGAGTGCCTGGGCGCACAAGCCGATGGACGGTGAGACTGGGAAGACACATGAATGACCACCAGCGACCTAGGCATGAAGACAAAGCAATGCGAGTGACATGCTATCTGCTGGCGGCGCTCGCCATTACCATCTCGGTTACACTCTCGATCGTTGAGATTCTGAGATAAGCGTACTTACAAGACCGGAGATGTGGCCAACCTCTGTGCCTCAGCGGAGCCCGTAGTGAAGATGACGAGAACCCGACGAATCGCGACAAATTCAGAACATCACCATTAAGACGAACACATGCCAGGTAAAGGAGAACGACTGAGTTTGTAGGCCGAAATGGATGTGGCGTCGAGACTGGGACTACGAAGAGATGCAACAGCTCGGTTCGCAGGGTCGAAAACTCTCCTCTCATGCTGTGGCGACCAAGGGTTCGATCCGGTAGCCGAGGCTACGGAGTTCGCGGATCATTCTATTAGTGCGGTGTCGTCTTGACTTTGCACTCACCGAGGGACCGCGTTCTTCGTAACGCACACCGCGATGGAGGATGATCCAGATGAGGCGGCAAAGCCGATGGGCTATGGCCCCGATGGTTTGATTGTGTCCCAGGCGCGATATCAGTCGGCGATAGACAATCTCGAAAACGGTTCCTTTCGACTGGGCCGAAGCGTTGGCAGCTTGATTCAGAATGCGCCGCATGTGGCGGTTGCCTTTCGGGGAGCGATGGCTCTTGGATACTTCTGCACTTTCTTCGTCTCCAGGGCATGCTCCCACCCATGACGAGAGCTGCTTGGCTGAAGGAAATGTCGCGGCCCCGGCACCTACCTCGGCAATGATCTGTTGTGCCGAATCCACACCGAGGCCGGGTATCTCCGCCAAATGGACGACCGCATCGTGGTGCCGGCTGAGCAGACTGGCCAACTCCTGGTCGAGTTGGCTGATCTGCTGATCGATCAACTGCAACTCCTCTAGGAACATCTTCAGCAGCCGACGGTAGATAGGCTTTAGTTCTGTGCCGGCGCCGAGCGCATCGCACAACTGTGCTTGCGTGGCACGTAAATTCTTATCAGCCATCGCTGCCAGAGCTGCTGGGTTCGTCTCCCCTTCCGCCAACGCCTTCAGCATGCGGCGTGCACTGGCACCCAGAAGATCCGAGACCAAGCTGGACAGTTTAATGTGGCACTCCTCCAACAAGCCCTCCAGTTGGTTCTGCAGGCGCACGTGGTTGCGTGTCAGCTGGTACTTCCGTCGTGTGACGGTTCGCCATAGCCGCTGTTCGGTATCGGGCACAAAGCTCAGAATCAGTTCGTTTGCGACCAACCGCTTCACCAGACGTTCGGCATCGGGGAAATCCTTCTTGCGTCCCCGCCGTCCGCGATTCGATTGTGCTTGCGCCAGGTGTAAGGTTCCCGACTTCGGGCCTGCGCCTTCCCGCTCCTGGCAGATTGGTTTCCAGTACCGTTCTAGCGCCCCCCAGACCGGTTTCCAGTACTGTGCCGTTGATTCCATCACTACTTCCTCAACCTGCTGCGCGATTAGCCATTCCGCAAGTAATCGCAGCTGCTCTGGGGTGCTACCGTAACGGATCCGTTCAAACTGGTACTCGCCATCGACTTCCACGTCGCTGACAACCACGGCCAACATCTTTTTAGGTACGTCAATTCCCGCTATCCTATACGGCATAAGGTTTCCTCCTGACGGGAGCGGAGAGCGTGCTGCGAATTCCTTAACCAGGGTCACAGGCTATCGCCGCTCCCACAGGACGGAAGAGACAACGCCCAATTATTTGCTCAACCACGCACGCTCCGGATCAGACACGCGGACAGCCTCAACTTCTCCAGTGCGAACTCAATCTCGCCGCTCCGAGCCTGTCCTATTCTGCATTCGATTCGGAATAATTTTCATGAGATTTAGCGGGCCGCAGGCCCAAACTGACACGCGGGCAAGCTCGGAACGGCGATGGTGTGCAGTCAAATCACCGAGTAATTGATTGGGCATCCCGCTCCCCTTCACCGGGGAGTTCGAAGAAGTAATCATGATCGCAGTTGCGATCGAAGAGATGGTTGGGTCGGACTGAGTTCCTGACCCTAACGATTACAAGCGAGCCTAAGGTTGGTCTGGCAAACTTCAATGAGAGCGAAATGGCGTTCAAATCGGAGCCGATGCCGCCGTGTGCTCAAAAGCGTCTTGACACCGCCGACATTGTTAGAGATGGGGATATTACGTCAACCATGTAATTCCCGATGAATCGGGGGTCCTAGTCGAAAATCCAGTCGGAGAGCCCATGTTGTTGATGCAGGGAACGCAATTTGGCGCGTTCTGTGCGCTCTTCGTCTGAACACAAGCGGGGCTCGGTTCGGCAGGAAAGGAGTTCTAGTCGTGGAGAACAACGTTGAGAAGCGAACTGTGAACTTCAAGCTCCCCGTTATAGCGGACGAAGCCCAACTTTTTGAATCTGTTCATGAAAAAGTTAACCCTCGACCGAGTTGTACCCACCATCTCTGCTAGCGTTTCCTGACTGATCTTGGGAATCGCAACTTCGGGCTTTCCGTCCTTGCCGAAGTGAGCCAGCAGGAGAAGGACGCGGGCAAGTCGCTTCTCGCTGGAATTGAACAGCTGGTCAACCAAGTCCTCTTCGTACCGGATGTTCCGGGTCAACAAATACGCCACAAACATATCGGAGAACGCACGTTCCCGGTGAATCACTTCCATCATGGACTTCTTGTCGATTCGCATCACGGAGCAATCGGCTATGGCAGTTGCGGAGCACATGCGTAGGGGCTGTCCTGTAAGGCAACCTTCCCCGAAGAAATCGCCTTCCTTCAGAATGGCGATGGTCGCTTCCTTCCCGCTCGCCGACAAGACGGTAAGTTTTACATCGCCGGTCTGTATATAAAGAACAGAATCGGCGACATCGCCCTGAACAAAGATCGTCTGCTTTTTGGAAAAAACTCTGATTTTCCTGCCACCGTCGATGGTCGAAAGGAATGTCTTAAGATCAAATTTGCTGCGCTTTTTGGCCGCTACTTTGGGTTTCATGATTGCCTCCGTCTAATCAAAGTTTCGAATCCCTAGAAGGCAACTTTCCATGGTGGACGGTCGATAAATGCGCAAGAAGGGCAAGGGCTATAAGGCTCACGAGATCGGCGTCCGCTCCGCTGGTTACGACTTGTCTAAATAGTCGCGGGCTGCTTCGTTGGCTCGCACTTCACGGGAGCAGTATTTCCACACTGAGGAGACCGCCGACGAACGGGTTTGGTTTTGCGCAACGCTTGGTAGGTGTGTTCCCACACGGAAGTCAAAATAGAAGCGTGCTCGTGCAAGTACACCTCGAGTCGGGATCGCAAGCCCCTTAGTTTTCCCCTGGTTGCGCTCTGCGTCGGCTTCCGCACATAGCCTCTGAATCGTCTCTTCAACGTCATTTGCTATGGGTTCCATGATTAAACCACACACTATTGGAGCCGGCGCGCTAGCAGCATCGGGCCGAAGCCGTACCTTCGACTCAGATATAGTCTACTGAAAGTGTTGGTTAGATGAAATCTCTCCCGCGTTAGGGCTTGGGGTCGACCACTTTCCACGCGCCACCTGACAATGGTTTAGGAGAAATTTAACCGACATTTCCGAAGTGCAGTTATGCGGCAACCTGACCGTATCAGGTAAATCTCGTATTGCGCCGGGGAGCGCCTGGTGTACCATCTGCCCGCCTGTTTTCTGAGGAGCGTTCTGGAATCTCGCCGCTGTCCGGAGTCCCAAGTGACAACGAACCCCTGCTTGCGGTTCCTTATCTCTCATGCTGATATTTTCGTGTTAACAGGAGTGCTGTTGTCGACCACAGCAGGTTTCAGCGACACGATCTACAGCAACACATCTCTCACAGGCGCTGTAACTGCGCTTAGCACGGACTTGATCGTGATGGACGACGTTTTGGTGCCGTCGTCCCGCGACCCTTCACATGGCCCATTATCGATCAGTTCCATCACAGTGAATATCACCGTGGGAGCTGCAGGAGTGGGCACCAGCACTCAATTCGGTATCTATCTTTTTCCGGTCAACAGTGACGGAACACCAATTGGCAGCCCTGCTCTGGTTGGCACCACATCGGTGACCTTCACCAGTTCCCCGCAGCTGGTTACCTTTGGAGGCACAGGCGCGACTCTCTTCAAGGTGAATCCCAACTTCACCGCGCAACCGGGCTTTGGATTGTTTTACATTGGCCTCACAGCCGAAGGTGGGGGAACGCAAGCGTTTGACTGGGACTGGGCGAACGGACCGGATGCCAATCTGCCGACCAGCTACACCTACGTCGTTGGCACGGGCCAGCTCTTTGTTAACAACTCCCCACTGGGTTTTCCGCCGAATTGGTCTTATTATGCAGGGATCACCGGCACCCCGGTCCCAGAGCCCTGCACCTTGGCAATGCTGGGCATTGGCTTAGCGGGAATCATGTGGAAGAAATATAAAGCCGGTCGCGTTCCATGATCGCTACGGCCACAATTTTCGGCGTGTTGATCGCGGCATTTCTGCTCGGGGTCAAGTTCTTGGTGGATCTCATCAGGCAGCACCGGCCCCACAAGATCGATATGTCGCGTCATTGGAAGGAAGGGCAGCGCTCCCGAACCAGTGTTGGAACGCTCGAGAAGTAAAGTGGTTCAAATGACGCAAAAGGCTACGGTTCTATCAGTCGTCAAACTGGCGAGGATGTTTTCGTGCACTTCTCGGCTATTCAGGCAGGCGGCTTCAAGACCTGCAAGAAGGGCAAGCGGTGCGGTTCGATGTGACCAAAGGCCCGAAGGCTTGGCAAGCTGAGAACGTTCAGGCTGTCTTAAAGTGGCAAGCAAAGAGTGCCCGTCATCCGAAAGGATTTCGGGCATTCGTGTTTATCTCGGCAAGACCTTTTCTTGGACTGGGCAGTGCATTCAATTGGGCGCCGGGTTGCGGCTGTTCAAACGATGCGCCCCGTGAGACTCCGTTGGGTCTGGGGCGCTTTCGTTTTGGGCGTGCAAAATCTGCTCCTGAATAGTTTTCTGCGTTCCGCTCCCCCGAATCACATCACTGTTTTTCAATATCAAAGTAAATTTTCGCTGTGGTGCGGTACTCGGTTATCTTCTTGCCATCGAGTTCCATTTCCAATTCCGCGACCCGCGCCCACTTCATACCGCGAACCGTTTTTGCGGCTTCTGTGACAGCATTTTCCGCAGCCTTGGCAAAGCTCTCTTTCGATGTTCCAACTACATCAATCACTTTTTGCGCCATTTGCAGTTCTCCTTACGGTTTCTACTTGGATTGTACCGCTCGTCCATGCCGTCCCCCCCGCCAGTGCGCCGTCGTTGTTCCGGTTTCGAAGACGTGCCCGTCAGTCCTGGAACACATGGTGCGACTGTTCAAAAGTGAGCAGTTTTTTCAAATGAACTAAGGGTACCCTGCTGAAATTGGAAGACCAAGGCGGTGCTGTATGAACCGGGCGAAGGTCAGATCGTTCATCGAGTTTGCAATTTCTGGCAACCTTTTAGCGATTCACACTGTTTCGCCTTAAGGGCCTAAGTGCAGTAGTTTCGTCGCTCCCGCTCCAAGCGACTTGCACTGTCTCCGCAGGCTCACCACAGGTCTCGCAGGTTTTTGTGTTGCCTCACTAAAGGGAGCCCCGCAATGACACGAATTTTGATTGCAGACGACAGTCCGCCCGTTCGACGCGGGCTGCGCACTTTGCTGGGACTGAGTTCAGACTGGCAGGTTTGTGGCGAAGCCGTGGATGGTGCCGATGCCGTAGAAAAGGCCCAACAGCTTGCCCCCGACCTCATATTGATGGACTTCTCGATGCCGCAGATGGATGGCATACAAGCAGCCCGAGAAATCGCTAAATCTGATGCAGACATCCCAATTCTGCTCTTCACTCTGAATCTTTCAACTCAGATCATGGAAATGGCTCGCAAAGCTGGGCTGCAGGGCGCGATTTCAAAGTCGGAAATCAGCAAGCTACCCCATGCGATTAAGGCCCTTCAGCGCGGTGAGACGTTCTTCTGTGCGAGCTAAAGAGGATAAAGTCTGCGATTCAATTTCAACTCCGTTTAGCGTCGGGCGGACTTTACCCCGGCCGCATTCCGGCAAGGTCTAGTCGTGGAGCACGACATTGAGGAGTCAAGGGTGGACTTCAAGTCCCCCCGTTGTAGCGAATGAAGCCCAACTTCCGGAACCTGGGTTGGTTTCGGCGATTCCTTGGTAGACTTCGATTCTTCGACCTGTTCTTCACTGACACCAACACTTTCCGCGCAGTTACCCTTATCGTCGTAATCGCAGAGGCAGCCGGGATGAGCTTGTTTGCATTTCTGGCAGAATTCAGTGGCCATGTTGTCCCGCCTGACGGTCAGTGGAAGCGGAGAAGAGCTTGGATGTTTCGACATCACCTAGCAAACTCTCATTCAACGTCCGCTCGGCTTTTGTGAACATTTCCAGCAGCTTTGCGGCGTCAGGATCAGTATCTGCGCGAGCCGCGAGCAGAGGACAGACCTTCTCGGATAATGACATATTTGCTTCTCCTTCCCCGAGTCTAGGAGACGAATAGAAGAAGAACTGTCCCCTATTGCTCAAGATTACAGCGAATCTGAGACCCACCCTCGACCCGAAACTTGTTGCCCAAGGCTTTGACCGGATACCGAAACTGCGTTCTGGAAATTCTGGTTGGCCTCTTTCATCAAACGGCACACATGGTTGGCCCCCCAAACGACGAAGCCTTCAGTGGGAACCGCGACGGTCGAGCTAAGGTTCTTTGGTGAGGTATGATTCCATACGCTGTATCTCGTTTGGCCATTCTAATGCGCGTTAAACCTAGCCTTGCGGGATGTAATGGGCAGTGAGCATGTTCGCCGGTCTCTAGCATCACGAGGTCCTCTTCGCCTCTCTCTACTGCAGCCCTGTCGTGCCTGGTAGTCGCTCTATCTTTACAGCGCCTGTGAGAGATGTGTTGCTGTAGACCGTGTCGCAAGCAGCGGAAATTACGGACGGAAGGATCTTCCGGGCCGTCAGCAAGCGAGGAGAGTTAGGCGGCAAGAGTATCTCACAAAATGTAGGTGTAGTGCGTGGTAAGGGACTGTTGCAAAGGAGTGGGTCTGGAGCACATCACACGCCACGATCTCCGCAGGGCCTGCGCCAAGTTGTGCCATTCCGGCGGCGGCGAACTGGAGCAGATCCAGTTTCTGCTCGGCCACGCCTCTGTTCAGACCACGGAACGATATCTGGGATGTAAACAGAACCGCGGACACCCGGTTAACGACCGCTTTAGCCTTGCCACCGTGGCAGCAACTTCTACTGAACGACAACGGCCTGAAAACATGCAGCCGACCATGGCTGGGGCTAGAATTTGGGGAGGAGATTGCGATCATGCCCAGCATACAGCCCCTAGCCAAGGACGTTTACTCGACGATGCGCGACCTGCATTGGTCAGCGAAGGAGAAGGAAATTGCCCATCGAGCCTTCGACCGCGCCCTGCGTCGCGAGTTGGAAGTGACAATCCGAGAAGCGAAACAGATGGCGGAGAAGCTCAAAGAGGCATCCGAATTGTGGGAACTTGAACAGCACCTGACGAAGCGTCGAAAAGAGATCGACGCCAAGTACGAATACAAATACTCCGTGCTTCTCCAGGTCTTGGCTGATCTCGTTCGGGAAGGCCATATCAGCCTGGATGAGTTGGACGGCCTAGCCGAAGACAAGCTGCGTTGCATTCGCGATCACGCCACGTCAGCGACATGAGAGCGAGTAGTGAGTGAAATCGCCTGGTTTCGTCAACTATGGGATGCCGTTGAACTGCTATGCTCGGACTTGCGTACAATAGAGTATGCAGATCGACGCAGAAACAATCGAACGTCTGGACGAACAAAGTGAGCTGTTGCTGAGGATGTACCAGCTAGAACTTGCTAAGGACCCTAGCAGCCGTGCCACCGAAGCCTCCCGCAGCCATATGATTGCTTTGCGCCACAGCATTGACCAGATTTATGGAGAGGCCGCTTCAAGCGGACTGCTTTTCCAAGCCAATCTAGAGTGGCAAACTGCCGCAGTAGCAAATCCACCCGCACCTTCCAGCTTTACGTTTCTCCTTCATGGCGATCATGCCCGCTTCTGGAAGAACCGGTAAGCGGTGTAGAGGATTGCCAGCGCCACCACGACCTCAATCACGTTGGTAACCGTCATATTCGCCTCCCGAGCGATGCTCTTGACCACTCGTGTGCTCCATCCCCAAGGTTGCTGATGGAACTTTCCCAAGCCTGCGGCGGGAATCGTCAGCGAGACACAAACAGCCCAGCGCGGGACATCGCCCGCCCATCGACGCGACCACTCAATCCGAGGCGATCAGCCGTCGATCGCGATGCGGCTCTGTACGGGGCTGTCCCGTGCTGAGTTCGCACTTCTCGCCCGGCCCCGCGCCACAGGTGGGGCAACGGATAGCCTGTACCTGTTTGAGAGTTGGCTTCTTGACCTTCATGGTTCAATGATGCAGCAATCCGAAGAGGAAAAATGGTCAATCTGGCACTGTGAAGTCGGAATGCTTGTTGAGAAAGATGTGGCGCAGCAGGCGTTAGTGTGAGGGGGATGCAAGTTTAGAAACTTGCTCGCTCTGGATACGCCACATGGAAGAGATTGAGGCGATAATGGAGTCGCACTCGTTCCCGTCTCGTATGCATAGAAATTACGACGCTACGACCTTTCGTGTCTGCTCACAATTGCTCGGTTTGGAAACGACCCTGTGGGGCGAAGCTCAGGGTTCGTACCACTAGCCGGCGTAACATCGCCGTTTCACCAACTACGCCCGAGCCGGAGTTCTGAGTGTAAACGCCTTCCATGAGACGGCCGGTCGGAGTCAAGAGGGTTCTAGTTTGAGTTTTGTTGGACATGATTTTTCTTCGCCACAGGCCGAGCTGTCGCCACCCTTCCATCCACACTCTTGGCGAGCGTGTTTGTTCGCTCGGTGCCAGTTGGGTGTTCTTCGTTTCAGCCGGTGCTGCCACCTGATTAGCGACCTCTCTTCCACAGCGAACCCGTGAAAGTGGGCCAGGCGTTTAACGCAGTTACTGGAACTCGGATTCTTGGCTTTTGATTTTCCTTTCCCAGAGATGCTTTTTGTTTTTATGCTCCTTTCGCCAACGGACTTTGCTTGCTGTTGTGCAGCGGTTCATATACCTCTCCGCTCACCCACAAGCGATCCAGCAGCACGGCTAACTTTCGCGCCGTGGCGATCACGGCTCGTTTCTTCCCGCTCTTGCCGCCACGCTCGGCCAGCTTCAGACCCCAACGCCGCAGATCACAGTCGACACCGAACGGTCCCAGAATGTGCTGCGCTCCCTGCACCAGCAGGGTGCGCAGATAGGGATCGCCTTCCTTGCTGATGTGCATCTGCGGCTCGCTCTGGCCCGAGTTGCGCCTTCCTGGCTGCAGCCCCAGATAGCAGCCCACGTCGCGACTCTTGCGAAAACGCTGCGCGTCTTCCAGCGTCAGCAGGAACGTGAGCAGCGATCAGCGTGCCCACCCCCTTCACCTGCTTCAGCAGCGCCACCTGCGGATAGCTTTCCTGCGCCAGCTGCTCGATCTGTTCGTTGTAGGCGTGGATCTGCACGCTCAGCGCTTCCAGCGCGGCCAGCAACGGTCCGAGTGCCCGCTGCAACTGTGGACTCAGCGCGCTCGCTTTCTCGGGATTCAGGTTGCGCGGGCTGCAGCCACGCAGCCGTTCGCCGTGCGGCTTGGTCAGCCCACGGGCGGTGTTGACCAGCGCCGTGCGTGCTCGCACCAGCCCGGCCCGCGCCCGAATAATCGAGAGATCGGCCTGCGCTTGCGCTGCGATGGTTCACCGGCGACAGCAGCTGCGGATCGATGCGCGCCAGCCGGGCAAGAGTCTGCGCATCCAGCCGATCATCTTTGCGCCGATCAAACGCACGTTGTGCGCATGGGCCACGATGGTCTCCTGTCCCAACCCACTCAAAAGCCGGCTCACCCACGGCGAATGCATCCCGGTCTCCAGCGCGATGCGACTGCGCGGCATGGCCGCAAACCGGGCCACGAGCGCCTTGGGAGTGGTAGCAATCTTTTCTTCCTGGACGATGCGCCCGGCTTCGTCGAGCACGCAGTAGAAGCTCGACCGGTCGCCCAGATCCAGGCCGATGGTGAGGGGTGCGTCTGCAGCTTTTCGATCGCGGGCAGCGCGCGAGTGCTAAGCTTCTTCATGGCCGGACTCCTTTATCTCTTGTGCCTCAGAGCACGTCGATAACTTGGGAGCGTACAGCATCCCCTCGGAGACCGGCCTTCTCATCCCATCTGATTACGACTGTCTCCACCTATTTTCAGGCCGGCAAGGTATGCCGGTGGAATTTAGTCCGCCATTGTGATACTAGGAAGTGGATCCGATTCTCTCGCTGGCCAGGGTGGCAGGACCTTCACCAGCACCCACAGGATCGCGAACGGTAGAATGGTCAGCACAATTGCCATCAGTAAGCCTTCCCGTGTGACCAAACCCATCTTGTACGTCGTATACCCCAGAAAGCTTTTCGAGAATAGCTGTCCTCCAATTACAACGTTCCAGCGCATGGCGAAAATGCCAAGGAGGGTCAGGCATCCGGCGGTGACGTAAATGCGTTTGCGGAGCACAGCGGACATCTTTACAACCTGGGTTAATGCCAACAGGGTTATCGGAGCTATGGTTCCAAGAACGATCTGCACCACAATGTGGGAAAAGTAGAGCTTGGTGTGGACCATAAAATCGAGGGAGCGGAAGGAGTCATCGGCCTCGTAAATCCGGTGAATCAGGTCGAGCATCTCAAGGCTGAAATCAATGAGGAAAGTGTAGAACAGGTAACGGGCTACGGTATCTACGCAGTCCATGTCAATGGCTTGCCGGCGAGCCCACATCATCACCATGTACAGCAGCATCACCAAGGCGATGCCGGAAACCATGGCAGAGAAGATAAAAACGACCGGCATGAGCGGAGTGGACCACCAGGGATTCGCTTTCACCGAACCGAAGATGAATCCAACATAGCCGTGCAGCAAAAACGCGGAAGGGATACCGATGACCGTGATCAGCCAACCAGTCTTCTCATCGATTGCGAGGGCACGTTCACTGATGTTCGTGGAGCCCAGGGTCAACACCCGGTACATCGCGCGTTTCCAACCCGCACTGGATTGGGATAAAAGGACAATCTCGCGTCGGTACTCGAGCCAGATCTCCAGAACCAGAACGGCCATCAAGTACCACAGGTAGACGAACCCAAACATGGCCATTGCTGAGGTGCGATGAGGGGTCAGGTACATCTCGTAAGAGCGCTCCGGGTGGCCCAGGTGTAACTGCAAAGGCAAAGGCGCAACCAGCAGAAAGGATAAAGCCGTCAACAGCGCCAATCGGTAGGTGGGCTTCACCGCCTCCACCTGGAATACACGTTCTAGAGATGCCAAGATGAAAGCGCCTGCTACCAGTCCTGTGAGAAACGGGTAGAGCACGATCAACACGCTCCACTGCAGTTCCACCTCGTTCGGATACATGAAGCCGTCAATGCCAGTCATAGCCGTTACTTACCCTTATCGCACCGAACCATCCAGTTCGTTGTAAAAAACCTTGGCATGAGTAGCCATCGCAGGTTTCAAGATATGGACACTGTGGGTCTTCAGAAACTCGTGAATGGGATCTGCAGGATCTCTCAGGTCCGCTAGTTGTCGCGCTCCGGTCGGACAACTCTCGCAACACGCGGTGGTCAAACCCTTTGTAATCCGGTGATAGCAGAGCGTGCACTTTTCGGCGGTATTGGTCTTGGGATTGATGAAGCGGCAGCCATACGGGCAGGCTTGCACACAATAGCGGCAACCCAGGCAGTATTCCTTGTCTACCAATACCACGCCGTCAGGACTGACAAACGTCGCCCCCACGGGGCACACCTGCGTGCAAGGTGACTCCGCACAGTGGTTGCACAGTTTAGGGACGAAGAAGTTTTTGCCCCCGGCATCCTTGACGGGAGGAAAGCCCTTCTTGCCGCCGTCGGGAGAATCCACCTGAGGGTTTTCAATGTCGTAGTCCAAGACGTGATAGCGCTCCACCCAAGTCCGGAAGTATCCGTCGGGGACGTCGTTCTCCGCCTGGCAGGCCCTGACACAGTTGCCGCAACCGATGCACTTGGGCAGATCGATCAACATGCCCCACCAGTGCTCGCTCAGTCTGTAATTTGGGGCTGCCTCCGGCGTTCCCGCCAAGATGTATTTCCAGGCCACGCCCGCCGCCGGCAGCAGGAGCAGTAAGTGACGACGTGTGATGTTCATTTCGCACCACCCACGCCGATGGCTGGGTTGTGCGGCTGGTGGCAGGTATCACAGGGCAGGCCGGTGGAGTGTTCTGCCGAAGCCACTTGCGGAAATCCCTTGGGTTTGGCTGCGTTTCCTTCGTGGCAGCGGGCGCAGAGTGTGGCCGTATCGAGTTTGTTCGGTTTCACAGACCCGGGATCATCCGCGTGCATGGCCAGAGGTCCGTGGCACGCTTCGCAATTCACATGCGCATGCTTGCCATCTTTTTTCTTATCGAGGACATCTGCATGGCAGGCTTCACAGCTCTGGTGGCCAGCGAATTTGACGGGGCGAACAGCAACTTCGGATACGGCGTTGCCACGATAGTGCCCGTACTCTCCGAAGCTTTTCGGGATCACAGAGTGCCGAATGCCTAGAAACAGAAGCAAGCCGGCAACGAAGATCCCTGCCAATCGAAAAAGATGTCCTGCATCTTTGAAGACATTCATGGCATGTTGTCGGCAAGTCGGTGCGAATATCGTTCTGCCATCCCAAGGGAGGCGGAGCCGACCCCTCTAGATAACGGGAACAAGTCTCACCCTGCTGTGCTCCACATCACCGTACCTACGTGACAGAGCTCACAAGGTTCGGTGGGCAGCGCTGGGGCTCTGGAGCATGCCATCACTGTGCACGTTACATCTTGCCTTATGCAGGTCGCCTTGAACTCAGGCATGGAGTGTTCGCGGAGAGGAACACGATTCGTCGCATTGTGATCCAGGTCACTGACAGAAATCGCTGGCTGTTATATGGAGGTAACCTGGAATGTGGGTTCGCACGCACCCCGCTTGAATCGTTGCGCGGGACGCGTGGTGGAGATGGCTATGATCCGATGGAGAGACCTGATCGGAGTCGCGGGCTTCGCAATGGTGGTACTTTCTACTCTGTTGTTGTTTCCTGGTTCAGCAGAACGTATGAACTGGAAGTACTGGCTGCCAGGCCTCTCACTATGGTTCTTGGGGTTTGCCTCCGTGGTCGGGTGGCTCCTTTTGCGGTGGTCGGTCCGGCAGTCCAAGGACGAGCCGCCACCTCTTTTGGTCTGGTCGGCACGACAGTCGAAGGAGAGGGATGTCACCTCCGGCGCGGGCGGAAGCGACCTCCATAGTAAGAAGACCGCATAGCATTGCTTGACGTCGGGTGCTCTTATGCAGCTAATTGTCTAGCCAAGCAATTTGCTGGAAGCCCGGGTGATAGTCACAACCTATAATCATCATGTTCAGCTCCTTTCTCCCGAGCCCTTTGGTTGGTTTGCGCCTCCAAAGTCTACTCGGGCCCTGGGAGCCGACATTGTTATGGAATCATTACACCAACTACCCTTACAACAGCACGTCCCCGAGAATTGGACGCCGGACTCCGACCCGCAACCTTCCAGGATGGATAGCTCAACGGCCGTGTTTCGGCTAAACGCGGAACCAGGACAAAGAGTGTCACTGCACGTGGGCATGCACCGAAGCTACAGAATGAATCCAAGCTAGCCTCCCTCGCCTCCGCATTTGTGCAAACTATTTCGCTTGTATGCCACGCCGCTCCCGGAAACCCTAGATGTCCCGCGCCCCTTTTGGCATGTCGGTTGCCAGCACTAGAAGGAGCCCGAGTGCGTGGGCCACCCACGCGCAGAAGGCCGAAACGCAGGCATTGATAACTAAGGGCTTGCGGCCGATGAGCTCCAGAGGTTCTGGAGCGGTGGAGAAACGTGCGATGAAAACGACCCTTGCGCTGTGCTTCCTCCTTTTTGCCTCACTGACCTGGGGACAATCCATTGGCGCCTCCGTTGTGAACGGACCGCCCCAGCCCCTTCGCCTAGCCAGCAATGACCAGCATGCTAGTGCCGCTCCTTTGGCCACACAACAAAACCTGCTCGGCTCCAGCGGCTCCAGCTCCGCGAAGGGAGAGCGGCCCCTCTGGGAGGTTGCTCCACCGTCCCCTCCCACCACCCCCCTTGCCGATACAGCCCGCGCCCTGCGGAAGCAGCACGAGGTCATGAAGAAGGCTACATTCATCCGCGAAGACTAGCGGCTCACCGTTCATTGATGGTCGGGACCGAATCTTTGCGTTTTCGCAAGATTCCCGCTCGCAGCAATCGACAAGTGTGTGAGTTGCGGATTGGATTGCTTCTGCGATGACATTTTCCTGCTCTGCTGCGCGACTCTGGTGCTAACCTTCTTCATTGCCGGTCTCCTTTTTATCTGTGCTTCGAGCACGTCGATAACTTGGGAGCGTACTCCGCATCCCGTCCGGAGACCGGCCTTCTCATCCCATCTGGTTACGTCAACTGTCCCATGACTCTGGAACTCTGCCCCGATTGAGCATAAAGTGCTAGCGATGAAACAACAGGTTCTTTGGAGTCTTTGACGCCAAACTCAGATCCAATTTCGCGCCCCGACGCTCGCAACCTTACAAAAGACGAGTTCTTTCAACAATCTGTCGCGCCCGTTTGGCACACCGCGCTACTCATAGCGATTCTGGTGTTGCTCGTCGTAGGCGGAGCGAGGTTACAGAGCCACGCGGGACCGAGTGACTCGATGGCACCGCAACACAAGGGAAATGTGCCGTTGTATTTATCGGTGATCATCCTTGAGTGGGGACTGGTGGGTTTTGTTTGGTTTGGTCTGCGAAGGGGTGGAACACGGTTACGTGAACTGATTGGAGGAAGATGGGAGAATGCCAGAGCGGTTGTGGTTGACGTTGCCATCGCTTTCGGGTTCTGGATCGTCTGGGAGGGTGTGGGGAAGCTAGTGCATCTCCTGCTCGGCCCCAGCAGTGCCAAGACGATTGATGCCCTTCTGCCACAAGGTGGTTTCGAGATCCTGCTTTGGATCGCGGTCTCTCTCTCAGCGGGATTTGGTGAAGAGGTCGTCTATCGCGGGTATTTGCAGAAACAGATTTTAGCGCTGAGCGGTAGCGTCACGGCCGCAGTTCTCGGGCAAGCGGTGCTGTTCGGACTTTCGCACGCGTACCAGGGAGTGAAGCAGGTAGTTGTGATCACTGTCTTGGGGGCGGTTTACGGTGTGCTGCCGCTTTGGCGAAAGAGCCTGCGACCCAACATTATCGCCCACGCCTGGTCCGACATTTTTAGTGGAGTGCTTTCTCGATAAGGGGCCACTACGGCAGGATTCAGTTGGCACTACCAGTGCACACCGCCCAGTCAATCTGGATTATTGGTGAAAAATCGCCATTCCACTCATTGACCTCCGAAAAGTCGAACAGACGGGCAAGCTTCTGTAAACGCCTGACTTCGCCAATCGCCGCAAGGTGTCTGGCTGGCAGCGTGTTTCCAACCCTTCCCTTAGGGAATAGTGGGTATGGCATCGTTCACTCCCATCGCTAGACTTTTTCGAAAGACTTTTCAAATTATCACGACAATCCGTGACGCCGATCACTGAATATCCGTGACTTTCAGAACATAAGTGAGTCGTTAGATATCTGCAGGGCGCCCCTGCCTGTCTCCTCTTCCAGGTCCTCACAGCGGGCGCGTTTGTCATGGTGGCCGACTCTCTTTCGCTATCGCGAAAGCTGGGGTGCATCCATGCAAGAGTACTCGATTGTTCAAGGGCAAACCGTTATGGAACTGCTGTTGGCCCTCCTCTCAGTAGTGATTGCCTCATATGTATTTTGGTCGTGGAGAGTGCGCGCGCACCCGATGGACGAGCCGCAATCAAAGGCGGCAGCTGAGGGCAGGGACATGCTATCGCCTGCGACTGCGCTGTTGAATGCGAACCCACGCTCCCCATCGCCCACGCTGCCGAATACCTCGCCTGCTTCCGATCGACGTTGGTGGGCGACACATCGCGCCTCCATTGGCGACTGGCTCGCACCTATTCTCGTATGGTCGGTGGTCGGATCGAGCGCCTTGGCGGTCGTCATTATCCTGCTCGGCGAAAACTAGGAGAAGAACTCGGCCTTCACAATGCGGCAAGCAATTCTGTCATTCAGCAGGCGTTGTTACTGGGGGCACCGATACCCCGATTCAGGAGGACGCTTTGGCCCAAATTGGCGCATTCCGCCACTGCTCAATCTCCGCATACTATTTGATATACGAGCGTTCAGCGTATGCCTGAGGACGACCAAGACGACGGTCAATCAATGCCCCACAGTCCGCACTCTTGTAGTTGATAATTACGAGCCGTTCAGGCACCACGTGCGTGCCATGTTGCACGCGAGAGCGAAATTTCAAGTCATCGGCTTTGCGAGCACTTTGAGAAGGCCCCTCGCCGCCTGACGTGGCTAGTCTTTACCGTTATCCCTGGGATCACCGAACTGGAGCAGCGCAACGCTGCTCCAGCAGTTTTTTCACCTCCAACCGTTCGACACTTCTTGAACTTCTGAAAGTCCTTTGTTGATCAAATTCGCGTATCGGCGCGTCATCTCCAGTGGCCGAACCTTTCTCGCTTTAGATTCAGCATTGCTCTGAGGGCATCCTCTAAGGCTTTTATTTCGACTTGGTGTTCCGGAACTTTAGGGAGTTCAAATAATCGCGCCATCAGGGTCTGTTCCGCTAGTCTAATACGCTCTTCGATCCGGGCATGATCGGTCTCTAACGCCGCCAGTGTACAAACTTCTTCCCAGGAAAACTGCCGACCGTTTGATGAAGAAAAGGGAAGCGCCAATTTGGCCGCCTTGGCGTGCAGTAGTCGCACAAGGAGTCGTCGCCCGGCTGGGCACGGCGGCAAGATGTGTAGGTTCCCAATTAGATCACGGTGCAGGATTATGTTCAATGGGGGCAACAACGCGGTCCTCTCATGAATCGTCTGCAAGAGAATGAATACGAGGAGCCGATCAACACGAGACCCGGATCTAGTAGCCTGTCTCTCTAGCGCTCAGTGGTGACTGCGTGATCTCTGTCCGTTGAGGACTGCCGGCACTCAGATTTGGCGTGATTCTGCCAGTATGCCACCGTCGATATGCTGTCCTGTCCACCTCAGCAAATTGCGTGGTTTTCACCTGCAGTGCTCAATGCAAAATCGGTGCGCCGGAATCGAGGGTCGGGCCTACCGGGCTCATAGCTGGTCAAAGGGAACAAGTGTGCTGTTCTCACAGTCAGCTGTGATACCCGTCACATACCCCTGTTCCATTGAGAGGGATTATTCCGCTCAGGACGTGGAGCTCTCTGCCATGAAAACCTCATCACATTTTGCCCAGAGCGAAGGGCCAGTGTCGGAACTCGCCGCATTGTCGTATGATCCTGCGCTCGCATTCAGGTCCAATCCCGCGTTCCGTGCGAAGTTTCGAAACCCTGACGAGATCATCGAGGGCGATTTCGACGGCATTCACAGCCTCACGCGTCCTCATTTCGCGACGGCGCAGCTGTGGACCGGCACGGCGTCATGGCGCCGCAGCCCGAAAGAATAGAAATCTTGCACAGGAGTTTGAGAGATGGCTGGAACCGCAACATGGCTAGGGCGAAGCGACCGGCGGGCCGCGCTGGGATTTGACGAGTGCTTTGACACGCTCGGCGAGGTTCACAATGAAAGCGCATATGGCGCCATCGAGCGCCTGGTTCAGGCCGGTGAACAGGTCGGATTCACGGTCCACGACCTCGTCCGGATGCTCAAGGGCGGCATGAGCCTCGAGTCCCTGCTCGACCTGATCGAGGTCAGAATGACCGGAACCTGTGTTCCCGCTGAATCGAGGGCCGCGTAAACAGTTTCGGGGGGTGTGCATGCCCACGGTTTTGTGTCTGGATGATTTTACCTGCGGTCTTGCGGAAGCCGCGCAGATGCTGCGCGAAAGCGGGTATGAGGTCCTGTCTGCCGATGACAATATGGCTGCACTTGAGCTCGCGGCCGAGAGACCTTTGGACGCGGTCATTCTCAACTGTCATCGCGAGCGGAACAATGCCGACCTCGTGACTGCCCTGCGCATCATGCAGCCTCACGCCGCCATGATCATGTTCTCCGGCTATTGCGGCGTGCCTTGCCATCAGCTCCAGCTCGCGGATGCCTGTATTCAGAAGGGGGAGACGCGGGGAACACTTCTGCCGCTGCTGCGGGCGGTTGTGTGTCAGAGCCGTTACGGATTTTGCCGTTCCGTTGCTGCGTGAGATGACAAGGGGTTTTACTGAGGTACAGCTATGTCGCGATGGGCAGAACGTCTGGCGGTAGGCGCGGTCTTCGTCGTTTTCGTGCTGGGCGGCATGCTGGTGTGGGCGGTTGTAATCTTTCGCGGCATGCTCTAGCTGGGCTCAGAGCGACGTATTTTCACACCAAGCGACGGTCAGAACGTTCGCAGGGCGGTTGAATACAGGCTGGGAACTTCTGCGTCAACCCAAGGAGAATTGGTGAAATTGGGATATGGCTACTTGTCTGCCCCAGGCTTATTCCATTTTTTCGCACTGCAACATACCGCACGTCCGCTTGTGACCGCCCTCACTGCCAGGCGGGTCATTAAGAACGGACAATTGGCTCGTATTTCCCGGCCGGCTCAGAGTTTGGCCCCGCTGACGCGGATACGGACGGTTCCGGTATTCCTCTTCGGTTCCCCTCCCCGTCGGCCACCGACGAAGTGCCAAAGGAGGAACCCACCATGTCAGAGAATAGCCTCACGATTACTGATAATCGCACCGATCGAACCTATACCCTCCCGATCGAAAACGGGGCGGTCCGCGCCATGGATATCCGGCAGATCAAAACCGGTCCTGAAGATTTCGGACTGATGACCTACGATCCGGCCTTCTTGAACACCGCGTCGTGCCACAGCTCCATCACTTTCATTGACGGCGAACGCGGTATTTTGCGTTATCGCGGTTACCCCATCGAAGTGCTGTCCGAACACTGCAGCTTCCTTGAGGTCGCCTATCTGATTCTTTTCGGAAACCTGCCGAGCGACGCTGAACTGAAGGACTGGACTAGCCAGATCAAGCATCACACGATGCTGCACGAGACCACGAAGAAGTTCATGGAGGGCTTCCGCTACAACGCCCACCCCATGGCTATGCTGGTGAGTACAGTGGCCGCCTTGTCAACGGTGTATCCGGAAGCAAGAGACATTCAGGACCCCAGCAATCGCCTGCTGCAGATTAAGCGCCTGATCGCGAAAATGCCTTCGATC
The DNA here is from genome assembly GCA_963765755.1 of uncultured Acidobacteriota bacterium. Lineage (GTDB taxonomy): Bacteria > Acidobacteriota > Terriglobia > Terriglobales > Acidobacteriaceae > Gp1-AA133. Next base: position 380,674 of record CAVXXV010000004.1, read on the forward strand.
GCTGCGATGTCTTATCGCCATAGTTTGGGTTTTCCTTATGTCTATCCGGACAATGATCTGACCTACACGGAAAACTTCTTGAACATGCTGTGGAAGATGGTTGAGCCCAGATACGTGGCCAACCCGGTACTGGCTCGCGCGCTAGATATCTTGTTCATCCTCCACGCCGATCATGAACAGAATTGCAGCACCAACACCATGCGTTCAGTGGGAAGCGCGCATACCGATCCTTACCTGGCCACCGCCGCCGCCGCCGCCGCTCTGGCAGGACCACTGCACGGCGGAGCAAATGAAGAAGTGCTGAGAATGCTCGACGAGATTGGTTCGAAGGAGCACGTCCCCGCCTACGTTAAGAAAATCAAAGAAGGCCACGGGAGGTTGATGGGGTTCGGGCACCGCGTCTACAAGAATTACGATCCCCGTGCCAAAATCATCAAGTGGACTGCGGACCAAGTATTCGAGGTTACTGGGCGCAACCAGAAGCTTGATATTGCCCTCGAGTTAGAGCGCATCGCGCTGGAAGACGATTACTTCGTCAAGCGCAAGCTGTATCCCAATGTCGACTTCTACTCCGGGATTATGTATCAGGCCATGGGCTTCAGACCTGAGATGTTTACTGCGCTGTTCGCGATCCCGCGCACGGTGGGATGGCTGGCCCAGTGGCAGGAGATGCTGACGGATCCCGAGCAGAAGATTGCGCGACCGCGGCAGATTTACACCGGACAGGGGGCACGCCAGCTTTTGGGGATCGACTGTCCTGCGCCGGTCGATGCTGCCGGGGAAAGAGAGGGGTGCTGAGCAGGAACGGTCGAATGTAGACGTTTTACTTCGGCCCTCACAATCAGTTTGGGCCCCTCGCTTCGATTAAGCCCGTATGGCACGCACTTGCCCCCCGAACAATGCCAGAAGCGGTGTGTTCTGCAGTGCAAGGACCCCCCTATTTCCCCATTTCGCCCGTCTCGTCCATTTTCTCAATCGCCTCGTAGATAGACTGATCGGGTGTGACGAAACGAACTCGGCCGTCACCTGTGCCCTGCTGCACCAATTCAATCGCGTCCGGAAATCTCATCAGCCCCCCATGCCATGACATGTCAATACTTCAATCGCACACCGGATGGGACGTTGCGTAGCACAACAGTTGCGGAAGGAATGAACACCCTTGAGGTGCCCGTGTTGGACCTGGAAGATTCGTGCCGTTGGGACAGGGATAGCGGTGGGCCGCGTGGGAGCGGGCGAGTTCGCGACAACAAATTTCCATTCCCACGGATTTAGTCGCACGCGCGCCCCTCGTTCGGGAGTAGTCTTCTAGCATCATTTTCAGAACAGGCAAGTCGGTCACGGACTGAGGGGGTACGATGACTGACGTTGAAGCAAGTCCACAGGACCGAGTACCGGGTGAATCACGAAGAAGCACTCGGGTTCGTTTGAAGGTTGAGATCGAGGCGCGTGGTCTGACCGAACCTCTGACGTGCGAAGGGGAGACATTCGTCGTCAACCTCCATGGTGCTTTGATTCTGACTGCCGTCGCATTGCGCGTAGGGATGAAAGTCTCGATTCGTGTGTGTCTCACAGACAAACGCGCCACAGCCGAGGTCGTGTACGTCGATCCAGACCAACCGCGCCACTGCGGCATCCAACTGCAGAAACCTGAGAACATTTGGGGCGTCTCTCAGCCGCCGGATGATTGGCAGGGGTGATGCAGAGTGTGGATAGTTCACAAAAGTAGGCGATTACATTCATTGACCGGGTCGTGATTGAGATGGAGGATTTTGCGACTGCTATTCGCAAAGAGCCCACTCCCGACTATCGTGAGCCGCCAAATGGAAGAGTGGGCTGTTATGGCACATTCCGCCGGAGCCATGCTGCTATCGTTCTTTCCTGCTGAATGGTCTCTGCCTCTGCGGCAACCTTCCGCTGGCAGCTATCGTCGAGGGTGTTTCGACCTGTATCGGCATTGTCGAATCGAGCAACTCTCGCAGCCGTCTCGTAATCTCGGCCCCTTCTTCATTTTGTCGCTGGGTCGAGCGACGACGTGCTCTCATCGTTGCGAACAACTCGAGCAGGAACATTGGTGGCACTCCAGCTATCTCCTACGAGCAGAGGCAGAGCCTTAAGGCTGCTAGACAGTTTCTGCTGATGTCGCTTGGGAAGTGGGCCCATCCAAACGATCGGTGCAATCAGGTACTAGTCTCCCGACGGCAGCAGTTCGTCGTCCCAGCAATTACCTATCAACGACGGATAGTACAGAGCGGCAGAGGTGGTAATACCGTGGCTGTTTCCCGCCTCCACGATTGCGTCGTCAGAGTTGCTGGTGTTCCGATTGGAAGTCGACGGCGTCATCATATTTATCCCCCTCAAGAACTTGCGTCCGGAGTTTGCCTCCAGATGCAGTAGACCCCGGATTGCGCGTAGGGGCAAACCGCGTCGTCCGTCCGGACCCGCTGGTCCGAAATGACCTAGTGCGCGTGATCCCGACCGGTATCCCCATCCTGAAGGAAGGGAAAGCTGTAATGAGCGAGGAAAAGTTACTGTTTACCAAGGGTGCATCGCTGTTTCCCTTTCGGAGTTCTCTTCGTCCGAGATTGCCGGGGTGTCATGCAATACCTGCAAGTTGAGTGGCGCCGGCACATGTTCACCCTTACGCAGCCGCGGCAATCTCTCGAGCTACTCGAGTGCTTGAGACCGCACGATGACTTCAGTGTCTGGGGCCGGTCAAAACTACCTCGGTTAGCCTTTCCTCGCCCCTAATCTTGGACTTTCGCCCGTGGGAGCGCTGGCGGAATCTGGACTGCAGTTTGTCGAGATAAACGTAGTAAACGGGCGTGATGTAGAGGGTGACGACCTGGGAAAAGAGTAGACCTCCCACTACAGCAAGGCCTAAGCCCCGGCGCGAATCGGCGCCGGCTCCGAAGCCGATCGCAATCGGCAGCGTGCCCATCAATGCCGCCATCGTGGTCATCATGATGGGGCGGAAACGCACCAGCGCGCCCTGATAGATGGATTCCTCAGGATTCTTCCCCTCCGTGCGCTCCGCTTCCAGCGCGAAGTCGATCATCATGATTGCGTTTTTCTTGACGATGCCGATCAACATGATGATCCCGACAAAAGAATAGAGATTCAGCTCCTGATGAAACAGAGTCAGGGTCAGCAGCGCCCCCACACCGGCCGAAGGGAGACCGGAGAGAATGGTGAGCGGATGGATGAAGCTCTCGTAAAGAATTCCAAGAATGATGTAGATCACCAGAATGGCGGCCAGCAGCAAGAGGCCCATGCCGGTAAATGAATTCTGGAAAGCTTGGGCGGTTCCCTGAAACGTGCCTTGAATATCACCGGGTAGCACGCGGTTCGCTTCGCGCTCGACCAGCTTGGTGGCATCTCCCAAGGCGATTCCAGGCTTGAGGTTGAAGCTGATGGTGGCGGCCGGCAACTGGCCCAGATGATTCACCATCAGTGGGCCCACGGAAGGCACAAGCTTCGCGACCGTATCGAGCGGGACCAGCTTGCCGGCATTGGAACGGACATATAGGAGCGACAGCTTGTCGGGATTGTTCTGAAACTCCGGCAACAATTCGATGATGACGTAGTACTCATTGTTGGGCGTGTAGATGGTGCTGATCTGACGGGTTCCGTAAGCGGAATAGAGGGCGTCGGAGACCTGCACCGGGGTTAATCCCAACGCATACGCGCGGTCATGGTCGACTTCGACGGTGAGTTGCGGATTCTTCACTTGCAGATCGCTGGTTACGTCCTGCAATTGCGGAAGGACGCGGAGGGCGCTCTCGAGTTTCGGTGCATCCTGGTACAGCTGTGTCGTGTCGGGCGATTGCAGCGTGTACTGGTACTGGGACTTCGTGAGGGACCCGCCGATGCGGATGGTCGGCGGAATCTGCATGAACACATTCAGGCCGGGGATCTGCGATACCTTGGGGCGAAGAGCCTGAATCACTTCCATGGCAGTCATCTGGTTGACGCGGTCTTTCTTGTCTTTCAGGCGGAAAAACATTCGACCCTGGTTGGTAGGGCTCCCCATCGAGGACATGAGGTTCATGACGTTGGGGTCGGAGCGCACGACATCCGCCACTTTCTGCTGCAGCTCCATCATGTCCTGAAAAGCAATTCCCTGCTGCGCTTCCGTGAACGCAAATACCAGCCCCTGGTCCTCGTCGGGAATGAAGCCAGTCTTCGAGATTGAGTACAGATAAAAGGTCAGTCCAATCACAACGAAGGACACCATCAAGGTGGCGAACTTGTGCCGCAAAACCCCTTTCAGGCTGCGGTCGTAGCCACGCAACCACCCCTCAAAGACCCGCTCGCTGAAATTGAACAGACGTCCCTGTCCCGCCCGCTCCTGGTGGCGGAGAAATCGGCTGCACAGCATGGGAGTTAACGTCAGCGATACGAAGCCGGAAACCAGGATCGCGGCGCCGATGGTCACCGCAAATTCGTGCAGCAAACGGCCCACGATCCCGCCCATGAAGAGCAGCGGAATGAAGACAGCGGCCAGCGACAAAGTCATGGAAAGGATTGTGAAGCCAATCTCGCTGGCCCCATCCATGGCGGCTTCCAGCGGCTTCTTGCCCATCTCCATGTGGCGGACAATGTTCTCCAACATCACAATGGCGTCATCCACCACGAACCCCACCGACAGGGTCAGCGCCATCAGCGACAGGTTGTCAAGGCTGTAGCCCAGCAGGTACATCACCGAAAAAGTGCCGATGATGGACATGGGCAAAGCCAGCGACGGGATGATGGTCGCGGAGACATTGCGCAGGAAGACGAAAATCACCATGATGACCAAGGCAATGGTCAGCAATAAGGTGAATTTGACATCGTTCACAGATGCGCGAATGGAAACCGAGCGGTCATAAAGGGTGTCAATGCGGACCGCGGCAGGAATGTGATCTTCCAGTCGGGGCAGCAACTTCTTGATGTTGTCAACGACCGCGACCGTGTTCGTGCCGGGCTGCTTTTGAATTGCCAGAACGATCGCCCGAACCCCGTTAAACCAGCTTGCGGTTTTGTCGTTCTGCACGCTATCGGTCACACGGCCGAGATCGTTCAGCCGAACCGGCGCACCGTTTCGATAGGCAATCACCATGGGGCCGAACTGCAGGGCGTTTTCGCGCTGTCCGTTGGAAAGAATCGTAAACGTGTGGTTCTGTCCGTAGAGCGTGCCTGTAGGTAGATTGGTGTTGCCGGACTGCAACGCCGCCGTGACTTCGTTGATGCCGATTTGTCGCGACGCCAGCGCGCTCGGATCGAGCTGGGCCCGCATGGCGTACTTCTGTGCTCCATACACTTGCACCTGCGCCACGCCGTTGACCATGGAGATGTTCTGGGCGATGGTGGTCTCCGCCGCCTCGTCTACATCCGAGAGCTTCATGGTGGGCGAACTCAGCGCCAAATAAATAATGGGAGAATCAGCTGGATTTACCTTCTGGAAAGTTGGCGGCGTCGGCATTTCCGGAGGCAATTGTCCTCCGGCCGAGGTGATGGCCGCCTGTACGTCGAGTGCTGCGCCATCCAGGCTCCGGCTGAGATTGAACTGAATCGTAATATTGCTCTGTCCCAAGGAACTGGTGGACGTCATCGAATCGATGCCGGCGATGGTCGAGAATTGTTTTTCCAGCGGGGTGGCGACCGACGAAGCCATCGTATCTGGGCTTGCTCCCGGCAGCGAAGCGCTTACTAAAATGGTTGGGAAGTCCACGTTGGGGAGATCACTGACGGGCAGCAATCGGTACGCGAACACACCAAAAATCAAAATCGCAGCCATGACCAGGGTGGTCATGATGGGCCGCTTGATGAAAAGTTCGGAGATACTCACAGTCCACCACCGGCAGGATTACCGGTCGCGGCCGTATCCGTCTGAGTTGCGGGCAAGCTGCGTTGCACGGTCACCTTTGCGTTCGGGGCCACGCGCAACTGACCGGTCACGACAACCTGTTCGCCTGGCTTTAATCCGTCCGCAACCATGGTCAGGTTCTGATACGCGCCGGACGTTTTCACCGGACGGGATTGAGCGGTACTATCCGCGCCGACGACATACACGTATTCGCCTTGCTGCCCGGTCTGGATCGCTTTGGTGGGGACAATAACGGCGTTTTTCTGTGTTGAGAGTTCCAGAGCAACATCGACAAATTCTCCGGGCCACAGTCGCCGATCCCGGTTCTCAAACGTACCTTTCAGCTTGAACATGCCGGTCGTTGTGTCGACGCCATTGTCGATGAAGGTCAACCTTCCTGCTACCGGGCGGTCCGCTTGACCCTTGGGATAAGCCAGAACCTTGAGCTGCTGCCGAGCGGCAAAGAGTTGCCGTACCCGATCAAGATTTGCTTCCGGCACTGAAAATGTGACGTAAATGGGAGTCACCTGGTTCAACTGCACGAGATAGGGCGTGTCATTAGCCTTGACCAGGTTGCCGAGATTGATCATTAAAGAGCCGGCACGAGCGTTGATGGGGGCGGCAATGTTGGTGTACTGCAGTTGCACGCGGGCGGCAACGATCGCAGCCTTGTCGGCTTCCACCGCCGCCGCATCTGCCTTAGCCTGCGAGAGGAACTGGCCCGCTTGTTCATGCGAGACAATGCCTTCCTTTTCGAGGCCGGCGTAGCGTTCTGCCTGAATCCGCGAATTCTCTGCCTGAGCCTGGTCATGTTTCATCTGGCCAACAGCTTTTTCGAGGTCTGCCTGGAAAGGCCGTTCATCTAACTGAAAGAGTTTTTGACCCTGATGGACATCCTCTCCTTCTTTGAAGAAGATCTTCTGGATCTGGCCGTTGACTTGGGACTTGATCAGCACAGTTTGATAGGCTTCCACGTTGCCGATAGCCCTGATCTGTACCGGAATATCTCGCTTCTCGACCATCGCTACGACGACGGGTGCGGGCGGGCGCCCGCCGGAACCCGTGGCCGACTGCGCCGATTCCCTGTTCGCACACCCAAATAGCAATATGACTGCAGTCAGAGGAAAGAACAGAAGTGACGACCGCAGTCGCTTAGCGGCTTGTCTCATGAAGGTAGCCTCCCGCAAGCCCGGAGACGCACACCATTCTATATTGACGGTTGGAACCCGTTTTGGTCAGTGCTCTTTGTCACCAGGGTTCGGCCGCTAAGTTCTGCGGAATGAGTCGAGGCGGGACGGTTGTCCCATGCGGCGTGCTGTCCGGTAAACGTGTACCGTGCAGGTTCAAGCTAGAATTCGCACCCCAGGAAGATGTGAATCGGCGCCATTCCACTTCCGTTCAAGGACCTCCGTCGGAGAGAAATTCGTGGCATGAAAGTAAGGCTGGCGGATGCACTAGGCGGCCAGCTTCTAACGTATGAACAAATTCATGCACATTTTACAGGCTTGAAAGTAAAGAAGGTGTATAGTGCTCGATTATTAGCCCTCGGCAAGGGCACAAGACAAGAAACAGCATTTGCAAAACGGCCTCCCTCAGCGGGCGCCATTTTGCTAACGTTAGGGACGTTAATGGCGGCGTCCCGCCGTCACACATCGTGACAAAACTAAGATAACCTTCCCCCGGCATCCATTCTCGAGAAAAGTTATGGCAGTTCCTTTGCGTGCGCGCGGAGGCGTTATACGGGTATTGGTCGCCGATTCGAACCTAACCCAGTCGCACCTTTTACGCAGTGCATTGCGCCGGCTCTCCGGCTTCACCGTAGCCTGTTGCGAATCAGAACTATACAACTGTCTTCATGCACTGGAATTATCGCCGGTGGATGTCATCCTCTGGGCCAAACATCTGGTGAATGACAGTTCCTGTGTCGTTGAGGCACTGAGATCAGTGCATCAAAAGCATCCACAAACTTCGCTGGTATTGCTCGCGGACGCATACGATCGCGACCTCGTAATAAGCGCATTGCGTGCCGGGGTTCGAGGTCTGTTCTGCCAAGCTTCTCAGCCGTTCAAGGCATTGTGCAAATGCATTCATGCGGTGCATGACGGACAGATCTGGACGAACAACGAGCAATTGATGTATCTGATCGACGCTTTGGAGTACGGTCCGAAGCTACATGTGACCAACTCCCGGGGGAGTCCTTGCTTACCCCACGGGAGCAGCAGGTCGTAGCACAGGTGGCTGCCGGGCTCGCTAACGCTGCGATTGCTCATCATTTAGGCGTGGCGGAGAACACAGTTAAGAAATCCTTATTGCGAATCTTCGACAAGCTGGGAGTCTCGAACCGAGTCGAGCTGGTTCTCTACGCACTGACTCAGCGTGAGATGAAAACGCAGGCGGGGGCCCTGACCGCGAGGGTTTCAGTGCCGGAGCCGGGACCGCGGAAAGAGGTAGCTGCCAACACCACTCCGGCAAACGGGCACGCGGGATCCCTTCATTGAGCGTGAAGCCTCAAAGGCTTAACCACAGCCTTTCACGGATTTCGTTGTGCCAAGACCATTCTTCCTGTCTGAATCGGCTCTGCTATGCCGATTGTGCTTCTTCTGTACGCATACGGCTCGCAGCACATGTCTGATGGCAGCCACTCACCTTGAACCATCGTTTAAAACTGACCTTTCGATGAACTCGGCAGGCACGATTCGCTTCGGTGGCGCTGGTTTTTGTTTCGCTGGGCGGACCGCAATCGAAAGTGCCGATCCAGACGATGACAGCGTTGCGCTACGTGAGCTCGCAGATCGGTTTCTGACGGCCACCGCTCAAAGCGTGGACCCTAGGCTGGTCACGGGGAACGAGAGGTTACTTCGCTGGGGACAATCCGAACGATGAAGAACTGATCGAAGGACTCTGGGTCTCCCAGGATTTACCGAGAGGAAGGAGTAGTGTCTGCTCCTGCCAATCCTGAATTTCGGACCACAATGAGTGACGCCAATATCTCTGGCTGGAGTAAGGATGTAGCCGGCCGACGAAGGCTGCTAACGCAAAGT
>CAVXXV010000005.1:0-726683 GCA_963765755.1 uncultured Acidobacteriota bacterium
CCGCTCAATTTCCCCTGGGGCGAGTACCCGCTCTACATCCGGAGCTGGGAGTGAAGACTTGAGCATGCGCACAATCTCGTCCATTCGAACCGCAAATTCATCTGTGGTCATGAAGAGGTCTGTCCGCATCGCCATAAATATATGCCCCAGGTTTTGCTCAGCCTCAAGATTCTCGAGTGTCTTCAGATGCAGCGCAAAGGCAGATCCTGTCAACACTCCGCACAGAATATCGATGATGAAAGAAATTGCGGAGCCTTTTGGGCCCCCGAAGGGCAGCACGGATCCGGCAAGGGCCGCCTTTGCGTCGGTGGTCGGATTGCCTTGCTGATCGATCGCCCAACCGGATGGAATCGACTTACCCTCCTGGGCTGCGACGATGATCTTTCCCCGTGCGACCACGCTGGTGGAAGCGTCGAATAGCAAAGGCGCTTCTTGATTCGCAGGAATTCCGACGGAGAAGGGATTGGTGCCGAGGAATCGGGCGCGACCGCCAAAGGGCGCCATGTGTGGTGGCGCGTTGGATGCAGCGCATCCGATGAATCCCTGTTGAAGGGCCTTCTGCACGTAAAAGGAGGCAATCCCGAAGTGGTTGGTCCGGCGCACTCCTACGAAACCGATGCCCGCAGTGGAGGCGAGTGCGATCGCCTTTTCCATGGCACGGGATCCGACGACCGAGCCAAGACCGTTGTCCCCATCCATGAGAGCGGCGGCTGCGTGTGTTCTGATGATGCGAGGCACCGCGCGCGCGTTGACTACGTTCTCGCGAATGCGCCCGGCATAGACGGGAAGGCGTATGACTCCGTGGGAATCGACACCGCGCAAGTCGGCCAGCACCAGGCAGTCGCCTGCCTCGCAGGCGTCTTCGTACGGTACGTTCAGTTTATGCAGCACAGCACAACAGAACTTGTGCAAATCTTCAGCGCGGTAGCGTTGCGGCTCCGTCATTGGCCGGGCTTCCTGCCATGACGATCCCATCGGGGAAGATTCAGGATCTCAATCGTAGTTTTGCCTTGGTTGAGTTGATGGAAGATTTCTGATTCGCGCTCCCTTCTCGCGATGCCGGCTTGCAGCACCTGTTCGATCGTTTGGCTGTCCAGGATCACCACGCCATCGCCGGCGCCAACAACAATATCTCCGGAACGAACGGTAACTCCGCCGAGATCGATGGGCTCGTTCAATGTCCCAATCTTTTCTTTCTTGCACGCGCCAATGGCTAATCCGCGGCTGAAAACAGGGAAGCGCCGTTCAGTGATGGCTTCGATGTCGCGCACGGCGCCGTCGATGACCAAGCCGGCAATGCCCCGCGCTTGTGCAGCGACACTGAGCACTTCTCCCCAAGCCCCTGCGTACTGATATCGTTCGGCGTTTGCCACCAGCACGCTGCCCGGGGTCGCAATCGCGACCGCATGATGAAGCATGAGATTGTCGCGGGCAGGGCAGCTCACGGTAATCGCTGGACCGCAAACATGAGCACCATTCCACATGGGACGGATCGCGGGATCCACCATTCCTCGCTGGCCAGCTGCCTCGTACAAAGTGGCGGCATCGAATTCGGACAACTGCCGAATGAGTTCGGAAGAAATCGTCATGCTGACCTGGTCTTGACCTGGCTCAAATCGACGCCCGCCTGATCGGCCAGAAACTGTGCGGCTGCCGAAAAGTCCTTGCTACCCTTGCCAGCACCACTGGCGGCTGCGAACACCTGTGCCGCTGCGGAGGTCAGGAGGAGGGGAGTGTTTGATGCCTTTGCAGATTCGAGTGCCAGGTTCACATCCTTCTTCATCAAGTCCAACTTAAAACCTGGCTCGAACGAACCTTCCAACAGGAATCCTGGAAGTCGCAAGTCCATCATTTTGGAGTAGCCGGATGAGCTCTTGATCACTTCGTACAAGATGTCAGGATCCGCACCGTTCTTAACGCCCAGCGCAAATGCCTCGCCGATGGTGAGGAGGTGGATGGCGGCCATCATCTGATTCACGATTTTGACGATTTTGCCCTGGCCTACGTTGCCGACGTGCAGGATGCGGGTTCCCATGGCCTGGAGCAAAGGGCGGAAGCGCTCGAGCAATGGTTGATCACCGCCAACCATGATCGTCAACGTGCCCTGCTCGGCAGCCGGAGTCCCGCCGCTGACTGGGGCATCCAGAACGGAGCCGCCCTTAGACCCGACGGCCGCAGCGATCTCTTGCATGGCCAAGGCGGTCCCGCTCGTCATTTCAATGAGCACCTTGCCATTGGTCATGGCGCCAAGAATGCCTGTCGTTCCGAAGACCACTTCTTTGAGTTCTGTATCAGCGGGCAGGATCGTGATGACCACGTCGGCGGCCGCGGCTACTTCGCCGGGAGTTGCCAGGATCGCCGCTCCCATAGCTCGAAGCTCTTCGGCAGGCTCGCGGCGCCGATGGACGGTTATGTACATGGTATGGCCCCCGCCGAGGACGCGTTTGGCCATCGGCAAACCCATGGCTCCCAAGCCCACAAATCCCACGTTCATCTGGTTTCTCGCTCTACACGGCACACGCCGGATGGAGTTGTGGCCTCGAGCTTGCGCCTCACGGCTTCACGCCCTTCTGCATTTTCTGATAACGCTCGAGGCCGACGTTATCGAGAAACTGCATGGCAGCTTTCGCTACTTCTTCGGCGTGCTCGCGTGGCACGACAATCACGCCATCGCCGTCTGCCATGACCACATCGCCGGGTCGGACCAGCACGCCGCCTAAATTAATCGGTCGATTTACAGATTCAATTTCATTGCGGCCCGGGCGGAATCCGCGGCCTTTTCGTTTGTGATAGGCGGGGACCTTGTGAAAGATGATCTCGTCGCTGTCTGCCAGACCGCCGCTGGTGATGACCCCCAGCATTCCCAGCTTTTGCCAGTCCATAATGTTGGTTGAGCCGATGCTACGAGTATCGCCGTCGCCCTCCGCGTCAATCACCAGCACACAGCCTGGGAAAAGCGCGTCCATGAAGGGCTCTCCGGTAATGTTCGCATACCAGTTGTCGACCTCCTCGGGAGGGGTCTTGGCCAGACGCTTGTTGGTGGGCACGTAGCGTGCGGTTACGGCAATGCCCACGATGCGGTGCGTGAAGTTTTGCGTGTCGCGCCACAGTGGCTGGATGGCCGGGTCCGCGATCCCGATGTCCTGCAAGCCAACCACATCCATTCCATCCGACACGTCAGAAACGCGCAGTGGTTCGTAGAGCTTCAGGATGCGCTGGTTGTCCTCGCGGGAATATTGTTTGTAAGGGATGAATAGCTGTACCTGATCGGGCATGGTTTTCGGAGCCAGCTGAGCAGGTGGTGGTTCCTTTGGTGCCGTTTGCTGACTGTTGACGAACGGCACCGTAGCAAGACCTGCCAAGAGGATCGTCGGAATTTTCAAGTGCAAAGCACTCATCAGAGGCCTCCGAATTGAATGTAGGTTTTCTCGCCAGTGCAACGGTGGCTAACGAACACTTCCAGCATGCACCACGTTCACTTCTCCACATTGAAGTAGAGTTGCGCGCTATTCTTGCCGTTCTCATCCTCCATAGAATAGAACGAGGCATTCAGGGCGCCTAATGGCTTAATAGCAATGCCCAGCGTCTTCCCATCGATCAAGCGCTGCAAGACTGGGTGCCCAATCGTCAGATACGTCTTGCCACCGTCGCCCTCTGTAATCGGCCAATCGATGATCATCTGGGCGTTGAGGACACGATTGAGGGGTTCGTAGTGGCAGAAGCTGTCGGTTGTCACATTCGTCTGGTCCCAGTTGGGATCTCCACCCAGAATTTCCACGACTCTCACGATTCCGAAATCTTTGAGCCGTTCGGCTTTCTGCTGGACTGAATGCGTGGTCAACTCCAGCAGCCCGTGACCGACAACCTTCTTACCGGCAAACTGTCGCAAATCCCAACGCAAGATCACGTAGTGAGTTCCATCCACTGTAAGCAGGTTGATTTTGTTTCCGGCTGCGTCTTGGACGTACCAGTCATTCAATCTCACCTCGGTGTTTTCAATATCGATCGAGCTGTCGGCGGCGACTGTGATTTTCTGATTGAAACTCTTTGGATCTGCGATGGGAGGATGGTAAGGAACTGCCTCGCCCTGGTCGGGGGCTGCGGTCGCTGCATCCACCATGTCTACCTTGATGTAATCGACATCAAGGCGATATTTTTCCAATCCCCAATCCATGAGTGCCAAGTGGCCAAGAATTGAATCCCCCGGCTTGGCGTCAAAGCCATGTGTGGTCATGCTAAAGGCGTGCCAGTTCGTGGTGTCGGGAATGTCATACTCCATCAAGTTGGACTCATAGTCGGTGGTTCGCTGCGTCAGGATCTGCAGATTTATGCGGCGGGGGGCGTGGCTGGATCGAACACGCGCCTCGATCCGAAATTCATGGCCCTGCTTCTGTAGCAGCTTCAGATCCATTTTGTCGGATGCCTTTCGCTCGATCAGTGCCCACCAGATTCCCCGTTTGTCCGTCGTCCCATCCACAAAAATTGAGGCGTAACCCGGTCCACCCTGGCGGAAGTCCATAGATGCGGTGCCATCACCAGCCTGAAACATCCACCCCGCTGTTCCAGTCGGATCCAGCTGAAGGGACGGACCGTCGAAATTGTCTACGAATTGCGCGAACGCTCGCCCCGTGAACGCGAGAGCCAGACTGACGAAGAGAGAACCCATGCAAAAGGCGCGCGAGATCATTCGATCCCTCTTGAGAATCTTTGTGCGTCGATCATTTTAGCGGAGCGTGTCAATTCCCAGTCGAGAGGCAAGGACGCTATTGCTTTCAGCAAGATCAAAAGTAAGCTGATGTTTTTTGGTCTTCTCTATTGCTGTGCCCGCAAGTGCATGATATGGGTTAACATACTCCTTCCACGTTCGAGGACTATGGGATCCAAATGAATTCCGTACGGACACAGCGCTCTCCCAAGATATTGCTAGTCTCGAGCAGCAAAGCCACTGCTCGGCAGTATCCGGCGCATGAGGTCAGCCTCGCCGAAGCATTGTGGTAGGAAGTCCTCGCCGGAAGGCTCATAGGCCAACGGGCAGCTCTTTGTCGTTGAGGAAGAACAGTCGAGCCTTGGATGTCACGAGCTTCTGGTTGCCTTCTCTACGCGCATAATCGTTCGGCGGTCTTGCGGTCAAACTGATCCGCTTGATCTGCGGCTGTAGCGCTTGCCACGAGGAGCAGGGACAATGTGGAGACGACGAAGAATTTTACGCAAGCCTATCTTTCAGCGCCTCCGTGGCCCGACTGCGAGTGGTTCTTGCCAGCTAAAGCGGCCCAAAAACACGGTGCGCAGTTTGCCAGAATGGCACAGCAAGTATCTCCACCGTTGGGTTATGAGTGAAGACTTTGCGAGGCAGTGGCTGCGACCGGTTGCTTCCGCCTGTGCCAGTAACCCAATACCGCAAAAAGAAGGACGGCAGGCACGCCGGTCAGTCCGCAAGCGATAAAGAAAATGCCGTAGGCATGAATGAGGCCGTACGTGGTGCTCAAACTTTCGACCTCAGCGCCCGAAAACCCCTTCAAGATCTTTCCCAGCCAGGCATAGGTTGAACTCAAGAGCGCATACTGCGTGGCGGTGTATCCGATGTTGGTGAGACTCGACATGTATGCTACAAGCGCAACGCCTGCAAAGCTGATGCCGAAGTTATCGCCTGCCATGACCAGCGCGAAGAGAGGAATTGTCGTGCCCGCGAACGCGAGGGTCGCATACACGGCAATTGCAGCAGCCTGCACAATGCCCCCGATGATAAGCGCGCGCATGTAGCCAAGCTTCAGCGAGCAGAATCCGCCCGCTGCGATGCCTGCAAACGTAGCGATGAGTCCGATTGAGCCGCGCACCGCACCGACTGTTTCCTTCGAAAGACCGAGGTCGTGGTAGTAGGGATTCGCCATTGGACCCATGATGAAGTCCGGCAAGCGGTACAGGCTGATTGCCGCCAACATCACAAGTGCGAGCCAGCCATGTGCGCGGAAAAAAGCGATGAACGGTCCCACAACAGCGTCAAAGAAACCGGGCCACGTCCAAAGCGGCGGTTCGCGCTCTTGTTTATCCATAGCCACATCCGCGTGCTCGGGTTCCTTTGCAAACCAGGTCGCGACTATTCCCACGACCATACATGCGCCGTAAATACCGTAGGACATGCGCCAGCCTACCGTCGCTGCCACGATAAGGATTACGGAATCCGTAGCCAGGAGCGCAAGACGATAGCTGAACTGATAGGCAGACGCGAGGAGGCCTTGTTCTTCTCCGTCGGCTGCCGATTCAATTCGCCAGGCGTCGACCACAATGTCCTGTGTCGATGAAGCAAACGCGACGACGAGCGCAAGAGCGCCAAGCCGGCCGAGCCCGGCTTTCGTGCCAGTTCCGCCCATCGCAAACAGAGCTAGCCCGACGAGGATTTGCGAGAACATCATCCATCCGCGCCGATGTCCAAGCCGCCTAAACAACGGCAAATCGACGCGATCCATCAACGGGGCCCACATAAACTTCAGCGAATAGGCAATGCCCACCCAGGAAAGAAACCCGATCGCCTTCAGGGAGTTGTGTTCATCGCGCAGCCAGTAGCCGAACGTATTGCCGACCAGGAGAAAGGGAAGGCCTGAAGAAAACCCGAGCAACAACATCGCGAGTGTTTTGGGCCGCAGGTAATCGGCGATCCGGTGCTTGTGCGGACTCACGCGTTCATTGTCTACCGGCGCCTCACGAAACTCAACCATGTGCTCCAGCTACGTGCCTGCTGGCTGCGCCACGCACAATGCAGGCGTAACCTATCGACGACGAGGATGTTTGCCAGACACCATGAATAACTTAATCGAGGAATCGATCACCCGCGCAGCGCAACATCGCGGGGAGCGCAAGCCGACCGATGCTGCCCATGAATGGGCAGAGGCGGTCCAGTTGTCACGCCAGCAGAACGACATCCCTAATTTGATTCAATCTCTGAGAGGAACCGCCGAGACTAAGCGAGACTTGGGCCGAAACCGCGAGCAGGAGACTTGTACGAAGAAGCGGTATTGTTGTGCCGAAAACAGAACGATGCACTGCTATTGGCTCACACGGTGCGACACGTGGGCGATGTTCGACGCCAAATCGGACGGCATGAGGGTCCTCAATCCTGCTACGAAGAAGCACTCCGCATCTATCGCAAAGAGCTGCAGGCGAATCCTCTCGATGTAGCCAACGCGCTGCGACCGGCTGCAATCTCTTAAAGAAAAGATGGGGGATCTAGGACGGGGCAAGGGTAATGTGGCGCAATACTCGCGAACTCTACGAATCACTCGCTATTAATGCTGGAGTTGCGGAAACCTCGCAGGCTCTCACCCAACTCGGCGAATAAGGCGATCAACCTAGAACCAATCGCCGATTGTCGAAAAATCCCCATCTCTAACCAACGCCACGACAAGAGTGACGGGGCCCCTGGGACAGAGCATCGGGGAAGTCGCAAGGGGCAGAAGAACTCCCCCGTTGAACATATGCTGGGAAGCGGCTGCTTTCCCCCTTTTCCAGCTGAGTGCAATTTATCTTTCCTGCGACCTGCGAATCGCCGAGCACTTCCTCTCCTTGTAGGAGGCGCCGCCGGTAGCTGTTGCCACCGGCGACTAGAGCTTGGGGCCTCATGACTCCGTGCGTCGCTTAAGCAGCTTTGCGCGTTGTGGGCTTGTCACTATTGCCTGGTTCGGAATTTGTCCGATGCGAAAAGGAAAGATTTTGATTGGCGGACTGAGCCATGAGTCTTCGTTTTCTCCACCGGTTGATCAGAGGGACTAGCGTACCCACGATCAGTACCACCACGGCAATTGAAATCCAGAGCCATGGGGATCCTTTCTTGGCAGTTGCGCCAGGTGTGGCGGCGTCTGCATCCGGCGCGCCGGCAGTTTGCGAAGACGCGTTGTCAGCAGCAGAGGGTTTGGCAGCCTCGGCGACGGGTGTTGCAGTCTCTGCAGGTGGCACGGCGGGAGCGAGTGTTTCTGACGTTTTCGGATTATCGGCTGGCACTCGGGTTCGGTGAGCAGTGGCTGCCTTTGGTGTTACGACAGTCTCCGGACGTACAGTCGCGTCGGGCGCCATGGAGGCAGCGGTAGCGGACGCGCTCGCAGTCTCGGCAGGTGCTGGGGCAGTTGCGACGGGAGCCGGCGTGGCCACGATTTGTGTGTCGGCAGGCTCAGCAGGTGCAGCCGCATTCGGCGCGATAGTGGTGACAGCGGATGGGCTTGTCGCACCCGCAGCAGGCGGGACAGTTGTCGCAGGTGAGGCGGCAGCCGTGGCCAGAGTGGGTGTGACGGAGGCAGTTTCCGCAGCTGGCGTGGTAACCGTTGCAGCAGCTACACCCGAAGCCGCAGCGGGTGCGCTGGTGTTATCCGCGGGTCCCGGGATCGTCGCAGCCGGTACGGCGGCGGCCGCAGGAGGCGGGATCGTGGAGTCCGCGGGAGTGCTGATCGAGCCGGCGGGTGCAGCCGCAGCTGCAGCGCAGTGTTCAGAGATCATGGTCAGTGAAGTGACGGCAAAGCTATTGTCGCCAGCACCAGTTGTCGCTGCCGCACTTGCTTTGTGTCCGGTGAGGGTCACGTCGTGGCCGAGGTGTGATTTGAGATCAACGCTGCTGGTGGTGATCTTGAAACTGTGGCCGGTGTTGTCTTCTTTAAATGTGTAATTACCATCGGAGCCGCCCAGGCATCCCTTGATGCTCGTCGGATCTGAATTGCTGCTCGCCGTGGGAGTCTGTGCAAACCCCAGCGCGACCAGCAGGGCCGGTACAACGATCAACATACATGCTCTCTTCATAAAATCCTCCGAGGATTCTCGCCCTGTGGCGGTCTGAAATTTCGCTTGGGATTTGATTCTGCTTCCGATTTCTCAAGGTCGAACCCGGGCGTGTGCCGGACTCCAGCTTGGGAACTTGGGGGCATCCAGGTGAAACATCACAACCTTAGTTGGTGGAAATCGGAGCGTCTGTCCCAAAGCGCTCACAATTCGAGGAGAGGAAAGAAGAGCGGGAGCGCACGATTGGAGGATTCTTTACCGAGACCGCAAGGGATGTCACATTTTAGCGATGGCCGGCAAGAGTTCCGCGCGGCTTGCCGGTAGTCGTTTTTTTTTGCCGAGCTTCGCTTCGATGGCATCGGCGGCCGTAAGCTTCCGATCTCGATGAGCCTCGGTGCGCGGGGCACCTGAATGCAGTTCACAAACTTCCCCGGTTGCCGCACCACAAGTGGGACAAGGTACGGATAATGTCTGGCTTGGAGTGAGTTCTCTGACTTTCACGGCCATATCTTGCACGTTCCAATGCCGAAAAGCTGTTCAATATTGCTCAATCAAAAGACATTAGCTGAGCTGAAGGGCCGGGGTGAGGTAGCCATCGATTTTTCGTCAATTGTGTGCAAAAAGGAACATCTTAAGCTGCCAGAGTTTGACAAGATTCCCACGATTGTAGGTGCATACGATGAAGTCATTCATGGCACGACCCCCATCGGCCAAGCAGAAGCGTAAATTCGAACCGAAGACATTCCTTGCCACGATCGGCGAGGGCAGGAGGGTACTTGCCCATTCCAGAAAACAAACAATCTTCGCGCAGGGAGATGCGGCGGACGCCGTCTTCTACATCCAGGAAGGTAAGGTCAGCCTCACGGTCGTTTCCAAGATTGGCAAAGAAGCCACTCTGGGCATTTTGAATAAGGGAGATTTCTTCGGAGAAGGCGCCCTTGCAGGACAGGCGTTGCGAATGGGGTCTGCAACCGCCTTGACGGACTGCGAGCTCCTGCGCATTGACAAGAAGGCAATGATACTGGCGCTGCACCGGGAGCACACCTTCTCGGATCTGTTCGTCGCCTATCTGCTAGCGCGGAATGTTCGATACGAAGAGGATCTGGTCGATCAACTCTTCAACTCCAGCGAAAAGAGACTCGCTCGGCTCCTTCTGTTGCTCGCTCATTTCGGCAAGGAAGGTGCGCCGGAGATTGTAATTCCTAAGATCAGTCAGGAGACGCTGGCCGAGATGATCGGCACGACGCGATCGCGGGTGAGTTTCTTCATGAACCGGTTCAGAAAGTTAGGTTTCCTCGATTACGGCGAGAGCGGTCTGCAAGTGCACAGTTCGCTGCTGAATGTCGTTCTTCACGATTAGCCCCAGCTTAAACTTGAATCCCAACAATTAATGATAGAGGCGAACTGATCAGGCTTCCGTTGGATCCAGTCCGAGGGATGCCCTCATTTTCGTCGCCACCAGCACTTCCAACAGAGTCGCAGTATTGCGAACGCTTCCGGAGATGGTGATTAGCGCCTCGGAGACGGTGGGATGTTTTTCCGCTAGGGAGTCGAGCCGGGCACTTACTTTGTGGAGTTGCTGAGCTTCGTTCAAAATGGCGCTCGAAGGCATGACGAGCCACCTTTCTTGAGAGCCTAAGGAAGAGAGAACTTCAGATGGGCTGACTTAGTTCAGAGAACCTGAAAGAGGAGAAGGTGCTACAAACCTCAAAGTGCATCATAGCACGCGCGCGACTCCGCATTTTGCTCTGCCCATTGGGCTATAGCCTTATCCGCGGACAATACAGATTCATGGGACGGTCAATACTGATCATCTTTCCGACGTCAAGAGTTCGATACTGGCGTCATTGCAGTCTTTGACGGCCGAGGGAACTTCGGCAACGTAGTTCAGCGACCATTCTTAATGGGGAGCATTCAATGAACCTAAATCTGTTGGGCTCGAAGCTGAATGTACTGGTAGCCGTGTTCATTCTGATTATCGCGATCGCGGCAGTGCTGTACGTACGAAGACGCAGAATTACAACTGCAGCGTTGCGAAAGCGATTCGGGCCTGAGTACGAACGTGCTGTTCTGGTGCACGGGTCCGAACGAAAAGCGGAGGCAACCTTGGTGGACCGCGAGGAGCGGGTTGAAAAGCTCAACCTTCGCGACCTTGATCCGATGGAGCGTGAACGTTACTTGGAAGAATGGAAATACGTTCAGTCTCGCTTTGTGGATTCTCCGAAAGGCGCGGTTGCGGAAGCCGATGACCTGGTGTCTGCGCTGATGAATACCCGTGGCTATCCTGTGTCCGACTTCGATCAGCGTGCCGCAGACATTTCTGTGGACCATCCCCGGGTAGTGGAGAACTACCGATCCGCACATGAAATTGCGCTGCGCGTGGGGAAAGATGAAGCAAACACGGAAGATCTCAGGACAGCAATGGTGCACTACCACTCCTTGTTTGATGAGCTGGTGCAGGCGCCGGAGCCAGCCATTGTTCAAAGAAGAGATGTTGCGTGAGTTCTGGTGTTGTGAGCACTACTGATCAGCGCCCGCGGATTTGGTTCGCGCATACTTGACACCGGTGAGAGTTCCACTCGTCAGGATGCCCCCAGTGATAAAGCACGTCTCAAGCCCGAGGAAGAAAGCACACTTTAGTCCCCACGCCTTCCTTTCCACCATTGGGAAAGGCCGGGAGATGCTTTCTTTTCAAAAAAAGAATGTGATTTTTGCCCAAGGTGACTCCACTGACGGACTGTTCTTTATCCAAAAAGGCAGGGTGCGGCTCAGCGTGGTATCGGAAGCTGGAAAAGAAGCGACCATTGGCATTTTGGGCGAGGGCGATTTCTTTGGAGAAGGTGGTCTCGCTGGTCAACTGCTACGCATGTCGTCCGCGATCGCAGCGACTGAGTGTGTCTTGCTGCACATCGAGAAGAAAGCGATGATGCAGACAATGGGGTTGCAACCAAAATTGTCGGCCGTTTTTCTGAAGTACTTACTGCGGCGCAACATCCGGTATCAAGACGATCTGGTCGATCAATTGTTCAACTCCAGCGAAAAGCGGCTTGCCCGGGTCCTTCTGCTGATGGCGCAATTCGGAAAAGAAGGGGTGTCCGAAATGTCGGTCCCCAGGCTGAGCCAGGAGACGCTGGCTGAGATGGTCGGGACCACCCGTTCGCGAGTCAGCTTCTTCATGAATCGATTCAGGAAGCTCGGCTTCATCAAGTACGACGTGGGAGATAACTTGCATGTTCACGGCACGCTGCTGAACGTTGTTCTTCATGATGACGACGGGGCCAATGTGAACAGTGAGAGCGCGGCTTCACCCGAGCACGTTAACAAAGGGCTCGAACCACCTTCCGAGCCCGGCGGGCCGCCCGACAGAGAGCGCGCTCGGAGGCCACTCCTTCCCAGCATTCAGCCAAGGAAGTGCAGGCCTCGTTAGTCGTGCGCGTGGCGGCTCAGGTTAGTCCCCGGCCCAGGGCTCGATGGAATCAAAGGGTCGTGCGGAGGAGTTCTTGAGCGACGCAACTGAGCGCATGCAGCCCCATTTGGTGCTAACCGTCGCCACGACATTTGCAGTTTGCTTCACGGCCGGAGCGCTAATCGGCTGGATGATGAGACAGAAGTAGACCGAGTCTCTGAATCAATGCATTTGCCAGATCAACCTAGACAACGAGGCTGCCGTCCCCATCCAATAATAAAGAGGGCCAGCAAAGCATCACTGGCCCTTATCAAAATCACTTGCTGCAAGTTTTGCTGACCATGGTCACGCTGCTGACCAGCAGATTCCCATACTCCTGTTTGCCAGATGCATTCTCGACCTGCCCTTCTTTCTTTGCTTCCGCCTTCGTGTCGCGGGTGGTTGTGCCAGTGACGGTCACTATATGGTTAATGTGCTCGTCCAGTTTGCTGGTGGCACTGTGTAGTTCCCAAATCCTGCCGTCCTCGGCGGTAATTGAGACTTCGCCCGGCTGGTCGCCTTTCTGCACGCAGCCGGTCACAGTCGTATCTGGGCTCGCCGGCTTCTGGGGTTCCTGCGCGATCGGTGTTGTGTTGCTTGGCGTTGCGTCGCCTGGTTTCGGGGTATCCTGGGTGAAGGCGGTTGCGGACACGAAAAGGGCGGCCGCCAGTGGTACGAAGATCAACTTTCTCATGTGTGCTCCTTCGGCCAGAAACTATTGTTCAGATGACTTTCTCGGTGTGGAAACTGCGTTCTGGGGGACGAGTGACTCCGGGGAATGGGTTGCGGTTGACAACCGCGCAGGACCCATCCTAGCGTCCCATTCCCTCACATGCACATTATCAGTGGTGGGATGATGAGAAGAATGGTCAGAATTGCTCAGAGTCCGAAAGAAGCACGATATATGGATGTTCGCGGGCACCGAGCGAGTTAGGCCGATGCAATTACCGCACCGGCCGTTTTGTAGTTTGTAGTTGCCCAAGCTCACCAACTCCTGCCTTCATGGCGAGCACTCGAAGTGCGATTTTTGAAGCCGCTTCTTACTTCTGATCTTTCTCTTTGGCTTCTGCCTTCGCTTCAGCCTTTCCTTCGGCTACTGCCTGGGCTTTTGCTCCGCGAATTTCAGCAAGGAACGGCTGAGCTGCGGCTGGAGCCGCTACCTTGCCCAACAGCAACGCTTTAGTTGTGACCTTCGGCCCATAAATCGCGTGCCGGGAATCATTGTCTTGACGGATCGATGCGCCTTCCAGCGTAAGCCCCGCGAACACGCCCTTCGCACGGGAATAGGTCAGGATCTCGGTATCCATCTTCCAGTTCGTGCCGGCTTCGGCATGCCGTCCCACGGGACCGGCTGCGGCCGAAGCGTCCGCTCCAACGTGGAAATTACTCGAGAGAAGTTTTTGCATGCCTTTTTCATTCTGAATGATCATGACCAGGTCCACAGCTTCGACGCCGATCTGCAGTCCCCAGTTACCACCCGAAATGGTGATGAACGCGGGCGCACTCCAGCCGTTCGCGGTGCGGCAGGTGGCGACGCCTTTGCCTCCTTTACCGCCGAAGACAAAACCGCCTTTGACCATGTGTGGCACAACCGCTACGCACTTGGCGTGCTCCAACACTTCCTCCGGAATTCCCTTGTCAGGCATTCCCATAATTTCGTGCAATACAGTGGTGGCGTTTCCCAATCGTTCGGTGGCATCTTCCCGCGCCGAGTCTGCCCAGCACATCGTCCCGAGACTCAACATGGCAAATATGAACATTACTTTTTTCATTAGGGACAGCCTCATTTCTGTAGCCTCTGCGCCGGCTTCGCTGGCTTCGTGCGCTGCCTTAGAAGCGCACACATCCGCGTAGACTCGCTGGCACATCAGGCTAATTGCGACGTTAACAAATCGGGAACCAGGCGGTCTGAGCAATACTGCTCACGAAAGGGTAGGCTGACCGAGGACTGTTACTTGTTGGTGTTCCTGTTGGGGTTGTTCGCGATGCCGGAAGCGACACGCTCTGGAGCGACGTCCTTGCGCCGAAGCCTGCTTGCTCTGCCTTCGACACGCGTGGTTCCTGCTGAGGGCTTGTTGCTGTGCGAAACTTCTCGTCCACCTTGCACATTTCTCCCGGTCGATTCAGGCCTGACTCCGAGTGCAGCTGCGGTCTGGGAATCTATTTGTCCGGTGATCGGCAAACTCTCGGCCTTCTGGTACGAGCGAATGCCTGCTCGGGTCCGTAGGCCGAACGAGCCGTCGACCATACCTCGATAGTGCTTTCTATCGCGCAGGGCTTGCTGCGTCTTCTTGACCTCGTTCTCAGGAGCGGCCGCCGGCTTTCTTTCATCGCCGGAGGTTGTCACAGGAAGGGGCGATGGACGTGGTCCCGAGATCCCCGCGGCCAGCAAGACAAAGATGATGCCTGACCATGCGACCTTGCCGGCTAATAACATTCATTTTCCTGCGTAGAAGGTGGCAGAGTCTACTTGGCGAGTTCGAGGATGGACGGCGCGCACCATCTGACGAACGGCTTCTTTCTCTAGACGCCCTGCCTGCTGAGTCTCTCCGGGACGCGACCGGTAACGACGTTGATCCTCTGCCAGGGTCGAACCGCTTCAAGAGAGAAGATCGGGCCGCCTGGTTTGACGGGGCGAACTGCTCTCTTGAAGCATTCCTAGCTTCGCTCATTTAGGGACGCAATACTGTGCAGAATGGCTCACGTTGTGGGTCATTCGACGTAATTGCGAATATTATGGTTTGCCTGCCGCCCCTGGCTCGCTGTTGAATCTCGTCTAGCACGACCAGAGTTGCGCACTCTGTTAAGGCACGAAACTAACAGCGGTGTTATCGCTTGCCCTGTATTCCACCACCGTGCTGTTGTTGTCGATGAGGATCTTGCTGGCCTGACCGAGGTCGGAGAGTTGCATGTTTTTCAACTGCAGGCCGATGCCTTCCCCGATGGCTCTTCCACTGGTGAGCAGGGCAATGTTCTGCAACATCTGCCTGCGCTGATCGCCGACGCCGGGCGCCCTGACGGCTGCAACCTGCAGCGGCCCCCGGAGCTTTTTCACAACCAGCGTGGCCAGCGCTTCGTCTCGAATGTCCTCTGCGATGATGAGGAGCGGTTTGCCACTCTTTGCGATCTGGGCAAGGAGCGGAAGCAAGTCCTTCTTGGAGCTGATTCTGCCTTGGTGGATGAGAATGTAGACGTCCTCGAAAGCAACTTCCATGCGTTCGGGGTGAGTGACGAAGTGCGGGGAGAGGTATCCGGAATCGAATTGTATGGTTCCGACTTGCGACTGGTCACAAGTGCCGTGCTGCGTCATGCCCTGATCGCCGATCGTGCTGGCCGCCGCTGCGCCGGCTAAGGTACTTTCGTCTGCGGTAGCAAGTCTCGCATTCATATTGCAATACCTCGTCAGTCGTTCCTTACGACATATTCTTCGGTGCCTGAGCGCGCTTTTGGCTGCGCCGTGCCAAGGCCTTCGTGCGGACAATCTCGGACAAACGCTTTGTTTTCGCTGTTAGTTGGTTGGATTGCCGGATGGTCTGGTCTTCTTTCGCATTGGCTCGGCTCGCTACCTCGTGGTTTCCGTTGTGTTCGGCATCGTTGAAAGTATGTCGGATATCAGGCTCGGAATTATGGTCACTTTTGAACACACGTGAACAGTCTTCGTCCATTGATGACAGGCTGATTGCGCCGCATAGCAAGACCATGAACCAACTATTCAGGAGAATCTAGAACGAGCCTTCCAGAACCGCGGCAGTGCACTTGAGCAATTTTGCTCAGACGGCTTTTATTTGTGCTGATAAGTTTTCTTCTCAGTGTGAGGAGGGCCTATGAGTGTATTTCGTATTCTGGTGGCTGATGATCATCCGGTATTCCGGTTCGGCGTATGCTCGCTGCTGGGGTCTCATGAAGGATGGGAGATCTGCGGACAGGTCGCGGACGGGCGAGATACGGTCGAAAAGTGCCGGCAGTTAAAACCCGATCTTCTTATTTTGGACATCTGCATGCCGACCCTCAACGGCGTGGACGCAGCACGGCAGATCATGAAGAATAATCCAGCGCAGAAAATCCTGGTCCTGACCGATGTTCGTGGGGAACAGGTGGTTCGAGATTGTTTGGATGCCGGAGTTCGCGGGTGGGTCTTCAAGGTTGACGGAACCGACGACCTGATCGCAGCAGTGGAAGCGCTGCAACGGAACAGGTCCAGCTTCAGCGCGCGAGTGTCGGACCTGATCATGGATTGTTACGTGAAACGACAGGGAGTGGACCCAAATGCGGCTCGGACGCCCAGATTATCGCCTCGGGAGCGTGAGGTCGTACAGCTTGTGGCCGAGGGCAAGACTTCCAAGGAAGTCGCCGTAATCCTCAATGTGGCAGTCAAGACTGTCGACACCCATCGAAGCAATCTCCTGGTCAAGCTGCGGCTTCATTCGATCGCTGAACTGGTTCTGTATGCGGTGAGGAACGAAATTGTTCACGTTCAACTTCCCGCCGTGGTGACATTCCCCAACCCGAGATTGGCGGCGCAGACGACACCCCTCAACGCCATTAACTGAGCTGTTCGAATGCTCGATCGGGGGAATGACCGGTCGATCACACATCGAACTTAGTCTGCGGGACACTATTAAAGGCCGGATGAACGCCATGACCGGAGCTTACTTTCCACTCGCCGGGCCATCAGGAGTCGCGTTGGCATCCAGCGAGGGGTATTTCGTAACTTCGAGAAATTCCTCAGCATGTTTAGACGATGGTGCACGTCGAACGAGCGGAGATATTGCCGGATGACTTGGGGCATGCTCATCTGTAAAGCAGCCGAGAAGTTCTGACGGGCCATCGCGGTGAGCCGTTCCGGGGAATGCAGCAAGCTGAGAAGGCGACTGGCGAGGCTTTCGACATCGTTTGGAGTGAAGAGCTCCATCGAAACAGATTCGTATTCGGCCAGCTCTCGGAAGTCCTCGATATCGGATGCCAGTATGGGTAATCCATACTGGCACGCAAGATGGGCAACCCCGCTCGCACCGGCCGATGAGGTGTAAGGCATTACTGCCAGGCTCGCTGTCCGAAAGAGGTCGGGAATTGACTCTTCCGGGACGTACCCAACGAATCGTATCAGCGGATTGTCCCTGACACGCTCCGCCACCTCCTGCACATAACCAGGAGTCTTCGGGTGATCGCCTCCGGCGATGATCAACTCGACGGGCAATACGCTGGCCGAGACTTGCTCAAACGCTTCGACTAACAACTCCAGTCGCTTGTACGTTCCCCATTTCCCGAACGCGAGCACTCGCTGCACAGGGTTTCCGCGTGCGGAGAGATCGGGCTCCTCTGGACAACTTGCGAAAATTCCGTGGTGACGAATATTCACGGTACCGCGGCCGTATTTCTCCCGCAGGGTTCGGTGATATGCAGGGAGTAGGACGGACAGGGAATTCGCGGATAAGAGCATGTGGGTAGCCACGTGCCCGGCGGCGCGATATATCATGGGCGACTTTACGCCCGCGTCGGACAAATTGACGGTTTCAAAGAGCTGGTGCAACGTGACATGCGTATAGCAGGAACTCAATCGGGTCAGAGCCGGGATGGTCAGCCCGAAAAAGGCCGGCAGGGGCTTTCCGCCAAAGCTCGCGAGGCCGATGTTGTACCAGACAATATCCAGCTTTAGACGTCGAATCGCGCGCAATAGAGAGACTGGGTTGCTGAGATGATTGAATCCCCAGCAACGCACCACGGAAAATTCCGGCAACTCCGGCTGCGGCTCAGGCAGATAGTCGGCCAGGATCGTAAGCTCGATGCCCGGATGCCGTCGGAGTTCCTCCGCAACGTGAAATCCATATTCGTTGAGGCCTTTGCGACTCGGTGGAAATGCTGTTACGAGGGCGAGCTTCATTGTGGGCTCGGCCTGAGGATCAGGTCCCTTGACAGTCTTCCGAGCAACTGTAGATACCGTAAGGCGACCGCGGCGCCCGCTTTGCTTTTACCAGCGTTCCGGACACCGAAGTGATAGGGAATCTCTCGAGCCGAGCCAATACGAGCTCGCACCAGGATTTCGAGCAAGAGCTTGAATCCCTTGGGCTCAAAACTGAGGCCATCAATGGCCTCCCGCCGTACGATGAAAAAGCCCGACATCGGATCCTCAATCCGCAGCTCTC
Organism: uncultured Acidobacteriota bacterium; assembly: GCA_963765755.1. Taxonomy (GTDB): domain Bacteria; phylum Acidobacteriota; class Terriglobia; order Terriglobales; family Acidobacteriaceae; genus Gp1-AA133. The sequence continues at coordinate 18,346 of CAVXXV010000005.1, forward strand.
TTCGCTGCAGTGGCAAGGCGGCCAATGTACTCACGCGGGAGATGGCGGAGCGCACCGGATTCCAGCCCTGCACACCGTTCTTGCCCGCATAGCGGCTGGCGATGGCAATGTCATACCCCTGGCGCATGGCTCCGAGAAGTGCTGGCAACAACTCAGGAGGATGCTGAAGATCAGCGTCGATGACGCCGAGCAGGCTGGCATTTGAATGATGCCACCCATGCACAATCGCGCCCGCAAGTCCCCGCTCGTTCGGCCTGGAAATCAGACTGATCCGACTGTCCGAGGCAGAGCGTGCTCGGACAATGGTGGCGGTTTCATCCGTGCTGCCGTCGTCGACAACTATCAGATCGTAGGGAAGAGACAGAGGTTCGAGGGCAATTTGAATTCGTCGGAGAATAGTTTCGATGTTTCCGGCTTCATTCAACGTGGGCACAACTAAAACAAACGTATCGCGCTGAAGATTTTGCATACCGGCCCGAGAGTTCCTTTCTTCGGCGCACTGTTGGTGGAATGTTTGAACTCAGTTCCGAGGTCAGGCCACTACGAACTTTGCCAGCTTGGCGGTACTGATGGTGATGGAGCTTTGCCCCTTGTAGGCAATGAAGCCTAATTTTCGGAAGCGATTCAGGAAAAAACTGATTCGCGACCGCGTGGTGCCAACCATCTCCGCCAGCTCTTCCTGATGGATTTGTGGAACGACCTCCTCCGGTTCGCCACCTGGGCCGAAGTTAGCAATTGAAAGGAGAGCTCGAGCCAGTCGTTTTTCACTGGAGTTTATAAGTTGGTCGACGATGACTTCCTGGCTTCGGCCGTTGCACGCGAGTAAGTAATCCATGAAGAATGCCGTAAAAGCCTTTTCATGCTGGATCACCCGCAACATTTCCTTGCGCGCGATCCTGACTATGGTGCAGTTTGTGAGCGCCATGGCTGACGTCGTCCGTCGGGGACGAATCGTGGCGATGCATTCCTTGCCTGCGAAGTTCCCTGGGCCAAGCAAGCCGATTGTTGTCTTCTTCCCCTTTGCGACCACAGTGAGCTTCACAGTACCTGCCAAGATGTAAAAGACCGCATTGCCGCATTTGCCTTGCTCAAACAGAACGTCCTTGCCGGCTGCATACAAAATCGTCCTGCCGATGCCGGGGCTTGAGAGAAAAGCATTAATGCGAAATCTAGGATGCTTGTGAGTGGAACGCGACGAATGCTTTGTAGGCGGTTTGCCGTTGTCCGTGACATGGCTATCGACGGCCGGCTTACCTGGGCGGTCGAAGGGTCCGCCAACATTCTCGACTGCAGGGACCCGACCACTATCATTCAAGCGCTTCCCCGGTTCGCCGAGCTCGAGCCGCGGCTTGCCTTCGATTTGCACCGTGAGGGCATTGGGCGACCCGGAATCGGGATAGGGTAAGGCCGGATCAACTTTCATAATTTGCTCTTCTGAAGGTGGAGCTGAGATGGCGTTAGTCGAAGCATCAGTTGTCCCGTTGCGAAAGAGTTTGTACTACTACGTGTTGTTCCTCGAGTTTCTCTGGAAACCATGGGTTCGGCCCAAGACCTAGCCGAGAGGCGTTTCCGAACTCCGGCAATCCTCGTGACAGAGACCGCAAAATCACGCGACCAACGTGTTCGACTGTCGATGGGGCGATCACGATGAGTTGAGGAACAAAAGTGGACAGCCCGAGGAACGCTCGGCGGTAGCCACACATGAAGTCAAGAGGATATTCGGGTTTTCTAGCGAATGCTTCTTCCGGAAAGGCGTCCAGTACAAAGGCGAAGTCCGGTTTGGGCGCCAAACTTACCAGCAGTCGGATATAGGCTCGAGCCAGCCAACTCTGGGATTGAATCTGGGCCAGCTGATCGTATAAGTAGCGGTCAAAGATGACGAAGTCGCTATTTCCAGCTCGTAACTGTGAAAGTACAGGGCGGAGGCATAAAGTATCGAAGAAGTAAAAGATGGCGCGTACGAACGTCAAATACCAGGTTCGGACGTTCTTGTCGTTTCGAAGCGTGGCGTATCTGAGTGGCGGGGGTTGGTTCCGCAACACTGCAAGACTTACACTCGCTCTGACCTTTGACATAAAGGCGACATCGTCCCAAAAGTTCACGCGCGACACGGAGTATCCTTGGTCGACGAGGTGCGTCGAGATGCGGTCGATTTGCGTGGTTTTGCCCGCGCCATCGATCCCTGAAAAAGTGACAATCTGTGTAGCATGACGACTCATGGTGTTCCGAACCTCCACACCGCGCCACAAGCCCGGTCGGCGCGTAGTTATTCTTTTCTAAGGTGCACTAGGCGGTTTTCCGGAAGTCCCTTTTGACAAAGCAAAAACAGAGCCAACGGCAACGCAGGCCCCCGCAGCGATGCCAACCTTGATCAGGAGGGAACGCCTGCTCCGTTGCTTCGCTGGTGCGATTGCAGCACCGATTGGCCTCGCGGCCGGGGCTCCGTTCGGATGCGGAAGTTTCGCGCCGGCCGCCCCGGAGGGCACCGAGCCAGGGCTTTGCTCTTGCGACGCATCATGATCGCCCTGCTCTTGCGGAGCCAGCTGGGCCTGTGATGGAGCATCCGGTAGTTCGCTTGGAGTCGCGCTTACAGTTGTCTCTAGCGGCTTCTGCGCATCATCCGGCACCTGCGAGGGTTCAGTCTGGACCGGTCCACGTGTGCTTTGTGGAACAGCCTCCGCAGACAGACTGACAGCTCCTGTCAATAGTCCGACCAGCATCGCGGTGCGAAATCTCCAAATTCTCGTGTTCATAGCGCCTCGTTGTGAGTCTCTAGCCGTCCCTCCGAACTCCACCTACTAGGCTGCGCGATCGTCCGTGTAACCCGGTTTCCGGAACTCGAGAGCGTAGGCTTGCCGGCCGTTTGCGGCCTCCAAAACAGAAGGAAACATGTTGAGGAGAGACGCCGCCTGAGTTATTTCTAGGATCACGCAGGTTTCAGGAGAGGCTCCCGCGACGGATACCTCGCCGTCACCGTGCTCCGCGTGGCCGACGCATTCGAGCAGGAGATCAATAGACTCCGGACTTATTTGCTCAATCGCCGAAAGGTCCAAGATGAGGCGAGGCCGGTGCGAGCTATCGACAAATCCTTTAATTTCCCGAAGGAACGCTCTGCGGGAAGCTTTGTCACGAGGCTCGGGCAAGCGCTTGACCGTCATGGGTTGTGTTTTCGTCATGGGCAGTGTTCCTACTCTTTAATGGCGTCCCGACGGGACAACCCGGGCCCGTGAGCGAGTTTGGGCGATCGATGGGCGTGTCTGGCCTGTGTGCCAATCCGCGCCGAAAGTCCCGCGGTGCCAAGGTCGACGGTCACACCGCGCGCGAGATTTTCCAGCCTCGTTCCGTCGACCACCGATTCACGAAAATAGAGGCCCGGAGCAACGTAGGTGTTGGGCTGGATGCTCGTGTGATCGAGTGTGGTTCCGAGATCAATCTCACAATTGCGCTCGACGGACGAGCAGCCTCTGAGAGTAACTCCAGCTTTGATCCTGGTTCCTGGGCCAATGTAACAGGGTGCCTCGATCGTGGCCGAAGCATCCACCTGAGCTGTGTCGTCGATCCAGACACGCGGCTGAGTTTGCGATCCTGTGAGGTGGATCCCGCAACGTCCCTCCAGTGCATCCTCCACCAGTTGCCGATATTTGCCGGTGGACGATAGGCGGACCGCGTACCCGAGAAAATCGTATCGGGAGGAGGGTAGGTCTCTATCCTGACTCGCGGGCTCTTGGTTCGTGAGCATGCAACCACGGTCCAGCAGGCTGATGCCCAGCGGGCCCTGTTGGTCGAATACCCGAGTCACCTTTCGCTGTCCTGCAGAGTGAAAACGAATTAAGTCGGGCAGGTCGATTTCCGCATACGAGCCGAGAGCGATGAGAAGGACTTGCTCAACGCCTTCTTTGGCCCACTCGACCATGGTGTGAATTCGATTTGGTTCCTGGGAATTTCGGTCCACTATCGACACCAGTCCGACGCCAAGGCCCTGCACCCTCTCGATCCATCTCTGTAGAACGGTTTTGCCCAGAACCGGCCATGCGGGGGTCCACAAACCGGAGCCTTGAATTGCGCTTCCTGCTTCACCGTCTGCTGCAACTATCAATGCTCCCATTTCCACGTCGATTTCACCTGTGTTACATGGCCCTCTCAGCCAGCCTCTGAGTTGAAGACGTGAGAAGCAAGATCTTTGGAATCGCCTGAGCACCCGGACCGGTCACGTCACGTCGAATGGCCGGACTTGTATTCTGACCAGAACCAAGGGTGTTCACCATGGAAGCTCTTTTCTCGTACATTGCACCCAGTCTTCTGCGCGAGTTTCGTGGAGGCAGTGTCGGCTGTTGCTTAAGAGTGAGATATTCACGCATTCGTTCCTTGGCTTTGTGAAGCTGCGACTTGGAGTTTCCGATCGAACAGTGGAGAAGTCCTGCAATCTCTCGATGTCCGTAGCCTTTGATCTCGTGCAACTCAAAAATGGTCCGGTAGCCATGCGGAAGCGACTCCAATGCGCGCGAAAGCGCAATGCGATCGAGGGAACACCGGAGCCGATCATCATGCCGACCATGTTCACGTTTTGTGATGGGAACGCCATCCCGGTCATGGGGGTTGTCCAAAGAGGCTTGACGCGGCGCCTGTCTTCGAAAATGCATAAGGGCTGTGGTCACGGCGATGCGATGCAGCCAGGTCGACAGAGCAGATTCTCCGCGGAAGGTGGATAGCTTGCGGAACACTTGAATGAAAACGTCCTGGGTAAGATCGTCAGCCTCTGCTGTGTTTTTTGTCATGCGAAGGATTACTGCATAGACCCGGTGTTTGTGTAGGTGGAACAGCGAGCCGAATGCGTCACCGTCACCATTCAAGGCTCTCCGCACGATACTGAGATCGGAACTGTCGTCTTCGATGGCAGTGGCACCCATGCTCACGTCTGTCTTCTCCCGGCTGACTCTTGGCCAAGAACAGCGTAAGCCGCTTCACCCCGAGCTGGGTATTCGGTTCAACCCGCGTTCGCGTAGGTGCTTTCCCGTAGGGTGCGTGGGGGCTTTTCGGGACGGCTAGCACTGAGCAGCTGGACTATGCTGATCTCCGACCACTACCACGTCGAGTCTGCCCGTTCAACGAGATCGATTGAAACAGAAGGTGATTGTCCGACGTTATTTGCGCCTGACCGACAAGCTGGTTCCACGAGTTGCTCACGGGATTGCACGGAATCCCAACAGGACGGCAGCTACAAGTAGTAGCCTTATTCGATTCTGGTTCGACAAGGTGACGTTCACCTACTGGTAGGTCGCCTTCAGTGCCTCGTCGCGCGACGCGTTGACAGCATGGGAGAGATCTCTCGATATCCAACTTTCCTAGGTATTTCCCCCGTGCCTGCCTAAGTAATCTTCGGTCGTGGCCGTCCAGGCAACCCCAGGGTGTGACCTCATCATCCATTGCGCGTCCATGAGGCTCGAGCTTTGTGGCGGAGCCTGAAATGAGAATTTATTCTGCCCAAGTTTTCTTGGGGATTGTTCCCTTGGCAATAGCCGGGGGCCTGGTGGTAGGCGCTTTGGCGCAAGACAATCGCCCTGTCTCGCAGGCCGCGCCCTCGGTGGCCACTCAGGAGACCGCTTCCCCTGGTGCGACCAGGGCAACTGTGACTTCTGAGGACAACGCCTCGTCGCCGCAGCCGCACCCCGAAGAGGGACAATTTGTTTTCAGAAAGAAAGTTGAAGAAGTCGTTCTGCACGCTGTGGTAGTCGATCCGCAGAACCATCTGATGGCGAGCTTGAAGCGCGATGCGTTCAGCATTTATGAGAACGGGAAGCTGCAGAGGATGACGTCATTTCGTCACGAGAATGTACCGCTTGCTCTAGGCATCCTGATTGACAATTCAGGTTCGATGCGACCCAAGCGGCAGAAGGTGAACGACGCAGCGCTCAATCTCGTCCGCGCGAGCAACGCGAACGACGAGGTGTTCGTTGTAAATTTTGGGGAACAGTATTATCTCGACCAGGATTTCACGGACGATATTGCCAAGCTAAAAACCGCACTGGACAAGGTCGAGACCTGGGGAAGCACCGCCCTCTACGACGCTATCGTGGCGTCAGCTGGGCATATAAGGCAGGACGCGAGAATTCAGAAGCGAGTTCTACTGGTGGTAACCGACGGAAAGGACAATGCGAGCCAGGAATCTCTCGAGGAAACCGTCCAGCAATTGCAACGGGAAGACGGGCCTGTGGTCTATGTCATTGCCTTTCTCGACGAAACGAAGACCGCGATTTCTGCGATGCGGGCGCTTCAAGCGATCAGCCTCAACACCGGGGGAACCGCGTACTTTCCAAAGGACCTCAACCAGGTCGATGCCATCACAAGAAGCATTGCATCTGACATTCGTGATCAGTACGTTATCGGGTACAAGTCCTCGAACCAAATTCCTGGACTCGCCTATCACACAATCGACGTTCAGGTCAGCGATACCAGCCGCCGCAAACTTCGGGTGCGAACGAGAACCGGCTACTACACCGAATCGCCTGCCCCACCCCAGTAGGCAGGAACCAGGCCGTTCGAGATGAAGCGCGGACCGTAGACTAGTTGAAGTCGCGATCGCGTCTTCAATCGCTTATGGCGTCGGATCGCGAGCCTCACAACGGCCGGCAAGGCCGCTGCTCCCCAGATCGAAAACAGGAGGAGGTACACGTTGGCGAGGGAGATACCCAAGTTCTCAAGAGACCAACGAACTACGAATGCTCCCGTGATTCCGAGCAAGAGGTCGGCGCCCGTCCCGAATCCGTCGTTTCCTGTGATCTTGCCAGTAGCCCAACCAGCCACTGCTGCAACAGGTAGCCAAGTGGAATAGAACATGCCCGGCCTCGAAAAACCTATTGTTCTTCTGATCCTCGCTTTGCGGATTTAGCGATCCGCAGAAGACCAGTTCGAAGTGGAACGATAGGGGAATCGAAAGGGAGTGGCTGTTCAATATTGATCACTTGCGATGGCAGGCCAGTCACCTCGGTAGCGTTCACCAGAAACAATAGAGCCTTTCATCGTGCGATCTTTTCCCACTGACAAGACAGGTTTGGGCAAACCTATGAGAATTGAGATACCTAGCAGGCTTTCTGGACCGGGACCGGCAGAACGATTCCCAGGATATGGTGATAGACGCGCTCGGTTACGTGGAGTATGGTTAGGAGTGAGTGAGTACCCCTTTTCCTCTTTCAGATCCCCTGAACTAAGTCAGCTTATCTGAAGTACCCTTCTTCTTAGTTCGTAAAACCAGAGGTGTCTTTCATGGTCAATTCCATTACTGGCAAGCAACCCAAGCCCACTACTGCCGTCGATCCCAAGAGAGGGCCCGAGAAGATAACGACTATGTCGAGCCCTGTCATTTCAGAAGAAATAATAAGGGCGCGGGCGTATGACCTCTATGAGAGTCGCGGTCGTGAGCCCGGCCACGACAAACAGGATTGGCTCCGCGCCGAGCAGGAGATCGTCAACAGGGCAGGCGAAACTGAAGTACGCCCTGCGAGTGGAAATGCCAGAAAGCTGGAGGGATAGCCACGCATTGCCCAATCTGCGAAAATCTTGAGGCAGCTTGTGAGTCGAGCCTTAGCGAATACGTCAAGGCTCGTTCGGCTGCATATTATCGGGTCAGTACGGAGCTCGCAGCCTATAAGAATGTCGAAATGGAGCGCGCCAAGACCGAATTCGAGGAGCATCGGCTCGTATGCGTTCTGCAAGTCTGACCGTGAGACGGTGAGACCTTCGGGCGCCAAAGGATCTTAGTGAAAGTGGATGAAATGTGATTCAAAAAGGATGCGGCGCAGCAGGTGCGACTGGGGTTGCAAGTGTGAAACCTTGCTCACCGAGGCTGCGCCACATGCGGAGAAGAGCCGATCCAATGGAGTCGCGCTCGTTCCCCATCTCGTTGCAATAAAAGATACGATCGCTGCGCTTTTGAGTCTGCTCAATATTGCTCAGTCTTTAGAACATGGCCTGGGAGGGTGCTTCCTTCAGCCTCTGTGATAAGACTTAGTCTCTCTGAGCAATATCGAACAGTCAGGCTTGAGCTGAGATCGGTAGGCTAATGGCATGACAATCGTAAGGCATTACCCGGAAACATCCCCAGAACCAACCGAGAGTTCCTTCCTCGGATACCCGCTTGGAGTCTGGCCTCCGATCATTTCCTCCTTCTGCAAGGAGAATGCGACATACGAAACAAGACACAGTGATTGTAGTCTGCCAGGTTGCATCTGCCCGTGCCATTCCAGACCAAGATGAAAGGGACGAGGGGCGCGGGAAGGAAGAGCGGTGGACGGTGTCTGTTCCCTGGGCAAGACGGTGCACGACATAGATGGGGAAAACCAAGCGTCCACTTCGCAAGTCAGCGTGATGTCAGCCGGACAAATCACTGTCAGCGTTTTTCAACTCTGCATTCTCGTCCCGGTGGCCTAATTGACCATTCATGCTCGTATTACCGCCCTGATTGTTCTGGTCCTGCTCTACAGCGCCCTTGCCTTGGTCTTGATCCGTTCCACGCTCGATTACGTTGCTGACGATTTGAGTGAATTCTTCATGTGTCATCTTGGGTTTCCCTTTATCCGCAAGAACACCTGGCCGGGAACAAGAAGGAAGGCCGCAGGTTCGCGGCCTAATCTTCGTCCATATGCGTGCGTAACTAAATTACGGGGTATTCCTGTTGCCGTATGGTCAGAAGCGATCACTTTTTGCTCGGAACGCGCAAGAGTTTCACTACCAAACCCAATCTCCATTTTAAGTAAAGGCGGCTATCGTCCGTGTTTTTCAGGAATGACCATTCCATGATCACCACTTCAACGCATGTCCAACGCACGGCCACGATCCTGCGGCCTGACCAGTCCCGCGTTCTTCTGCGCCCGTTCATCCCAGAGACTCCGGAACGAGCCAGCAGGATTATCGCCAGGATCATGTCGCTCCCGGAAAACCAGGTCGGGCCACTTCTCGACGCAGTATCCGCTGAATTTTCGCAACGACACCAGCAAATCCAAAAATCCTTTCTGGAACGGTACGAACAGGTTCGCGACCTCTTGTTGACCGATGAGGAGATTTCCGAACAGAGACAGTTGTTGATCGGTGCCTATTTCGTTTGCGAATTCTCCTTGGAGTCTGCAGCCCTGTTCAATCCGTCCATCGTTCCGCATCCTGACCAGGCGGACCTTGCTCCCGGCGCCTTGCGTTTCATTTTGAGCTTGCGCGCCACCGGGGAGGGACACATTTCCTCCATTACTTTTCGGACCGGGATCATCCACTCTGACAACCGGATCGAGGTCGAAACTCCAACCGGCTTCCTTACTGAGCCTCGTCAAATCCCGAATCCCCACTACGAGAAGGCGCTTTTCGAGCGAAAACTCTTCGAGTTGGGCCTGACCAGCGGATTCACTCGCCGGATTATGGACAAGTATGGGGAACGGTTTTCATTGGAGGAACTGCGCGCCCATCTCGAACTCGAAATGACGCAGTCACGCTCGTCGGATCAGGAGGCGATCCGGGGAATTTTGATGTTGGCCCGGTCCAATTACGAGGTTCAGTTTCAACCCGAACAGCCGTTGTCTGAACGCATTCTTTTTCCCGCGACGCCGTCGCAACGAAACGGCATCGAAGACGCCCGGTTCGTTCGTTTTCAGAACGATGACGGCAGCTACGTTTATTACGCCACCTTCACAGCCTTTGATGGCAAGGTGATCTTTCCAGAGTTAGTGGAGACCTCTGACTTTCTCCTCTTTCGGTTCATCACCTTAAACGGACCCGCAGCCAAGAACAAAGGTATGGCGCTGTTCCCCCGTAAAGTCAATGGCCTCTATGCCATGCTCTCCCGCCAGGACAATGAGAATATTTACCTCGTGCTCTCTGATAATGTCCACTTCTGGTATGAGAGCAAGGCTCTGCTCAAACCCATGTTTCCCTGGGAGTTGATTCAGCTTGGGAACTGCGGATCCCCCATTGAGACCGATGCCGGCTGGCTAGTCCTCAGTCACGGGGTTGGCCCTCTGCGAACGTACTGCATCGGAGCTTTCCTCCTCGATCGCGACAACCCTGGCAAAGTGATCGGCCGCCTCTCCGAACCGTTGCTCAAACCAAACCAAAATGAGCGCAAAGGATATGTTCCGAACGTCGTCTATACCTGTGGCGCTGTCCTCCACAACGGCGAACTGATCATTCCCTATGGCATGGCGGATCACGCCACTGGTTTCGCTACGGTTCCGCTCGATGAAGTGCTGGCGGCCATGCAGTAAGAACTGTGGTCGAACAGCATGAGAGAGTCCAAAAAACGAGTAGCGGTACTTTCACCGATCGCCTGGCGAACGCCTCCTCGGCAATACGGCGCCTGGGAGACAGTGGCCAGCAATATCACCGAAGGGCTCGTCGCCCGTGGCTGGGATGTGACATTGTTCGCCAGCGGGGATTCTGTAACCCACGCTCGCCTGCATGCCGTTGTCGACAAGGGATATGAAGAGGATGCCACCGTCGATCCGAAGGTAGCCGAATACCTTCATATCTCGGAAGCGTTTGAGCACGCTGACGAGTTTGATCTCATCCACAGCCACTACGACTTTATGGCTTTAACCTACACGCGGCTGACTAAGACACCGGTGCTGACGACTATCCATGGATTCTCTTCGCACAAGATCATGCCGATCTATCAGAAGTATCGCGACGGATACTTCGTTTCGGTCAGCGACTCGGACCGGGCCGCAGGACTGAATTACCTGGGGACCGTCTACAACGGCATCGATCTCTCGCTGTACCCCTTTCAGGACCGAGGGGGCGAAGATTTGATTTTCCTGGGTCGGATCCACCCGGATAAAGGTGTCCATCTCGCCATCGAGGTTGCTCGCCTTAGCGGAATGCGGTTGATCATTGCGGGGATCATTCAGGATGAGGCGTATTTCCAGGAGCAGATCAAGCCCCACCTCGACAATCAAAACATCCTCTACATCGGGTCGGTGGACGTGAAGGGTAAAAACGAACTGTTTGCTCATGCCCGAGCTCTTTTGCACATGAACACCATCCCCGAACGATTCGGACTTGTCTTGGTCGAGGCCAATGCCGCGGGAGTGCCCGTCATCGCAATGGACCTGGGCTCGTGCCGCGAAGTGATCAAGGACGGGGAAACCGGTTTCCTAGTTGGCAACGTCGGTGAAGCTGTTCGGGCCATTGGGCGAATTCCAGAGATTAGTCGTCGGGCCTGCCGCGGCCGTGTCCAGCAAAACTTTTCGATCGACATCATGGTGGACGCATACGAGCGGGTTTATTCAGCGATTTTTGACCTGGAGGCGAGGAGACCATCATGAAGCCGGACATTGTCAGGCGCTGCAGCCACAACCCCATCCTCACTAAGGCCGAGATCCCCTACCCCGTGGAGACCGTTCACAACGCAGCGGTCGTGAAGCACGGGAACGAATACATCATGTTGTTCCGCTCCCATCTTCGCAGCGGACGGTCCATCATTGGCTTAGCGCGCAGTCCCGACGGATTCCGCTTCACTGCGGATCCACATCCTTTTTTGACGCCTGACCGGGACGGCCCTTTCGCCGATTATGAAGAGTTCGGCGTGGAGGATCCGCGCGTGACTCAGATCGATGGCGAGTACATCATCACCTACAGCGCATACTCACGTAATGGAGTGCGGATCGCTCTGGCCAAGACGAAGGACTTTATCCAAATCGAAAGAGTCTCGCTAATCACCGAAGCCGATTATCGGAATGTAGTCATCTTTCCCGAGAAGTTTGATGGGCTCTATGCCAGGCTCGACCGCCCTCATTCGGAAATCGCGCCTTGGTCAATCTGGATTTCCTATTCACCGGACCTCCGCTATTGGGGAGAATCCCAGTTGATTATGAGGCCTGTTCCGTATCACTGGGACGAAATGAAGATCGGCCCGGGTGCCCCACCCATCAAAACAGACCAAGGGTGGTTGTCCATCTATCACGGGGTTTTCCGAACCATGGATGGCTCGATCTACCGTTTGGGCATTGCTCTACACGACCTCAAGGACCCGGCGAAGATCATTGGAGTGGGGGACTCGTGGATCTTGCAGCCGGAAGATCCTTGGGAAATCACAGGATATGTCCACAACGTGGTCTTCACCTGTGGCGCTGTTCTGGAGCCCGATGGAATCGTAAAAATCTACTGGGGCGGTGCGGACACGGTTATGTGCGTGGGGGAAGCCAATGCCTCCGACCTGGTCGCGCTATGCCTGGAAAATGGAAGACCAGCCAAATGAAATTCTTGCTACATTCCTTGTGTTCTTGTCCGAGGCGTTCCATCTAAAGAGGAGATCAAGGTGAGGAGCCACCCGTATCGCACGCGTCACAGGGCAAAAATGCGCCTTATCTGTGTCATGACGGGCATCGCGGTCGCCCTCCTGACAGCTGCGAACAGTTCTTCGGCGCAAGCCGCAAAGGGTTCGGATGGTTATCTCGCGCTGGTTCAGTTTTTTCAGCAATGGCGAGAATTCGAGCATCCGGGGATAAAGGACAACGTTCCCGACTATAGTGCGAGCGCAATGTCGGCCAAGGCTAGTGCTCTGCCCCAGTGGCGTAAGCGGCTGGATGCGATTGATCCGAAGTTGTGGCCGATTGAACAGCAGAACGACTACAAACTGGTCAAGGCCGAGATGAATGGGCTCGATTTCAATCTGAGAGTGCTCCGTCCTTGGGCTCGCGACCCTGCTTTCTATGTGAACGTGTTCTCATCCCGGAGTGATATTCCCTGGCGTGAAGGTCCTGTTCCTTACCCCGAAATTGAACTCTACAAATACCACTTCCCGCTGGGTGCCGACGCCCAGAAAGACTTGACCACCAAGATCGGCATGATTCCCGCTTTTCTTTCTGAGGCGAAGGAAAATCTCAAGGAAAGTAATGCGCGCGATCTCTGGGTCTATGGCGCGCAGGAGCTTCGCAATCAGTCCACCACCCTGCAATCGCTCGAAGCTGGCACACTCACGGTCCGCACCTTAGCTGAACACCAACACGCCGATTTGAACGGAACGAGCCCGGAGTTACGCGCCGCCGTGGCCAATGCACGCAAGGCGACCGACGAATTCGTCGCTTGGTTGGAGAAACTGGCCCCCACCAAAACCGGATCTTCCGGAGTGGGTAAGGAGAACTACACCTGGTATCAGCAGAATGTGCACTTCATTCCTTACAACTGGGACGAGGAAGTCGTTCTGCTGCGCCGGGAACTGGAGCGCGCGCAGGCAGCCTTGCGCCTCGAGGAGCACCACAACCGCAACCTGCCACCACTTGAGCCCGCCGCCGATGCCGCTGCATTCGACAAGATGACGCACGATCGGCTGGATAAGTTCGTCGACTTTCTTATCAAGCAGGAGATCATTCCGGATAAAGCCTTACATAAAGCCGGCGCTCGCGGAAGAACTCGGGCAATTCGTTCCGGAGGACCAGAGGGTATTCTTCAGCCGCGTCACACACCGCGAGCCCATGCTGCTTCTTTCCCACGACTATCACTGGATTGATCTGGGACGGATGCGGGATGAACCGAATCCAAGTCCGATTCGCCGTCAGGCCTCGCTCTCCAACATTTGGGACAATCGCGCCGAAGGCTTTGCCACAGCCTTCGAAGAATTAATGATGCATGTGGGCCTGTACGACGACAATCCACGCGCTCGCGAATTGGTCTGGATCATGCTCGCAAATCGTGCAGCCCGTGGTCTCGCTTCGCTCTACGTGCAGGCCAATGAGTTTACCCTGGAGCAAGCAGGACGGTTCCATGCCGAATGGACGCCCCGTGGATGGGCAAAGTCCGGGGATTCGCTCACCGCATTCGAGCAGTTGCTTTATCTGCGCCAGCCGGGCTATGGCAGCTGCTACATCACCGGCAAACTGCTCGCCGACCGCCTCATCATGGAATATGGGCATCAGCAGGATCTCGCAGGCAAGCCGTTTGTGCTGCGTGAATTTCTCGACCGCTTTAACAATGAGGGCATGATTCCCGCTCTGTTGATGGAGCCGGAGATGGTGCCCGACGGCGGCGCGCGGCCCCTCGAGCCTCCACATCCTTAGCAGCGCGCTCTGGTGCTTCTTTTAGTTTTATTAAAGTTAGTCCTTAGCCGGATTCGCGGGGGTGGGAACTGGGGAGCCCTTCAATGTCCAGTTCGCTCTGAAGGTCATGGTTTCCGAGTCGGACATAACTGAACGGATGGCAATTTACCGGACTGCAAAAGGCGACCAAGATCGGGAGCCTCGATTACTGCTTTCGTATTCTCATCGAGAGGCTTTAGCATTTTGTCCGGTAGCGGGCTCGGAACCGAGGCAGAACGGCGGGGAGTCAAAACGCCGCAGGTCGGCAGGTGGCCCATTCGACTCGAGGGCTCCCCATTCAATCGCGCATTTTGCGATTGAATGGGGTTTACGATGCTGTCTATCCATCCAGAACTTCCGGTAATCCCCCTAAAAATTAAACTTCATTCCCAGTTGTATCTCGCGTGGCCCAATCAAGCCAGAGGTGGAGGTGATCTTCCCGAAATTCTCATCACCCACGGTTGTATTCGGAGTGGAGAAAATCGGATGATTCAATGCGTTCTGAGCCTCGATGCGAAACTCGATGTTCATCGATTCCCGCAACGCGAACTGCTTGCCCAGCGACAGATTCGTGGTGAACGTCCACGGGGTGCGGACGCTGCTTAAAGCTCGGGGAGCATTGCCCAGAGTGAAATCGGCGGGCCGCTGGAAAACGTTGTCATCCACAAAGTACTTGTCCACAAAGTCTGACCCATGGTTGCGCTTGGGTGTCCCCACAATATTGGGTCGCTGATCGCCATACGTGGGAAGAGGATTTCCCTCCGAGATAGAGAAGCTCAGCGGTCGTCCATCCGAGACACGCCAGATGCCGTTCGTTTTCCATCCGCCGACGATCAACTCCGCCCAGCGCGGCATGTTGCCCAGGAACGGCCGCCCGCGACCAATCGGCAGATCGTAGCTATAGCTGAACTGAAACACATGAGGGATATCGAAAGTGGAAAGACTCCGCTCCAGATACGGCTTGTTGGGATCCTGCAGGCTGTCGAAGCTGCCCAGCCAGGTGATGTTCTGATCTGCGTTGGAAGAGTCGTCGATCGATTTCGAGAAGGTGTAGCTGGCCAGAAACTGCAAACCGTTCGAGTATCGCTTTTCGGCGACCAACTGCAACCCGTGATAGATGGAGTTGGCGATGAGCTGAGGTTCCGTGCTAACCCCGGTAAATTGAGGATAGGGAAGCAGCAACTGCCAGTATTGAACTTGCGGGCCTGACAGGCCGCTGTTCGGGTCGGTGATGATGCCGGCGAACGGATTATCCACGAGGCTATTCAGGCAAGGCACAGTGAGCGTATCGCAGGGGTGGTCCGGGTCGGCAGCTTGGGTGGGCAAACTCTCCACCCACGGCCCCAGAAAATTACGCCGGTGGCTACCGGTGAAAGGCAGGTGGGTTCCCTTCTTGCCAATATAGTGTGCGCTCAACACGATATTGCTGGGCAGTTCGCGCTCGATGCCGAGACTCCAACTTTGTTCGTAAGGCGTCTGGTTTGCACCCGGGGTACGCAGCGGTCCATTCGCGTCGAAGCCAACATCGTTCATCAGGCCTAGCGTATTGCCTGCGGGCTGGATCAATCCACTCGGGAACGGGTTGTTCAGGTGGAGGTAAGGAGTGGCCTGATCGTTCTGAAAGGTGGTGACCACGTTGGTGAATTGGTTGAAGCCCGCGCTCCCATAGGGCACAACACCCGTCACGCCTGACCGCGATTGCCCGTAGTAGATGCCGTAGCCTCCGCGCACCACCATCTTGGGGATGAATTGGTAGGCGAAACCGATGCGTGGCTGAATGTCGTGCCAGTCGGTCACATAGTTGGTGCGATGACTCGATGAGGCAAAAACCTCACCTCCGCGCAGTGGGATCGAGACCGGCTGGCCCGTGACCGCATCATCATAGGTGAGGCTGCCTCCATTCAACGGACTCGCAACATTCGCATCGAACCAGTTCTGGCGGTTAAAGCGGTCCGTACGCGGTAGCGTGAAATCATAGCGGAGCCCCAGGTTCAAGGTCAGCTTCGGCGTGGCTTTCCAATTGTCCTGCAAGAAGAAGCCGTACTGGTAGTTTGTCGTGGCCGGGCGGTACTGGATTTCGTAATACGAGCCACTCCCGTTCCCAGCATCGCCTTGGGTAATCTGGGCCATCATAAAGCTCGCCATGGAGTCGCCGCCGCAGCCGGGCAAAGTCGGATCGTCGGGAGGATGGCCATCCCGATCGCCCGGACACATATAAGAACCGTCTCGGTTGAAACTGAAGAAGCCGACCGGAGCGTTAGTTTGGATGTAGTTAATCTGGTGAATCCGGCCATCAAAGCCGAATTTCAAATCGTGTTTGCCATGGACCTTGTCGATCGTGGCCGCTAGTTGTCCCGTGTTCTGGCCCAAGCGGTAGTTGCCGTAGGGATCGGTACCGATGTTCGTGTACCCGGCGCTCGGATACTCATCGATAAAGATCGCCGGCACGCCCTTGAATCCGTTGCTCTGCAGATAGGACGGGAATCCCAGATTGCCAAGAGGGTCCTGTTCGCCGTGAGGGCTATAGGCGTCGATGTGCCATACCCCGCGAGTAAATCCCAGTGTCAGGTTCATGAGCAAAGTTGGACTGAACGTATGTACATAGTTGACCGCAAACAGATGGGCATTGGTCCAGCCGGGACCGGCTGCACAGGGATCGGTGAAATTCTTAAAGCAATCAAGGTTCGTGCTGTGACTGTACTGATAGGCAAACTTCCCCGAGATCATGTCGTTTTGGGTAAAACGATGGTCAATCTTGACATCGAACTGGTCGTTGTTGTTTTTTCTTGAACCAGAACCAAACCAGTTGTCGTAGATGCCTCCGTCCGTATTTGGCTCGGCGAACATGCTCATCAGCTTCTGCGCCACAGGATCGATCAGATTCCCAGCGACGCCGGGCGCCGGTTGCAGATTTGCTGGTAAGTTCGGACTTCCCGGGCTGATGTAGGTCGCCAGATTGTTGAACGGGATGAACGTACTCCGTACGGCTCCGCCAGAGTTCTCGTCGAAAGTTCCCGAATATGGGTCCCAAATCTGGCCGGCATCCACGCTGCATCTGCCGTTCGTATCGAAGTCGCCTCCCTGGGTCGCGCACACCTCGCCAAAATCACCCGCCCGCATGAGATCGGTGGGGACGCCCGCGGTAGCTGTATCGAGCCCCGAGGAGCGCAAGCCGTCATAATCCACAAAGAAAAAGGTCTTGTTCTTAATGATTGGACCGCCGAAGGTAAAGCCGTAATTGTTTCGGCGGAGCGGTGGAATAGGCTCGCCGTTTCGATTGGCGAACCAGTCATTCGCGTCCAGGCTGTCGTCCCGGAAAAAGTCGTAGACGCTTCCGTGAAAACTGTTCGACCCCGAGCGCGTGATCAGATTGACGACCGACCCGCCCGAAAAGCCGTATTCCGCACTGAAGTTCGTCTGTTGCACCTTGAACTCCTCCACCGCCTCCGGCGAAGGAAGATAGGTCGCCGAAGTGATACCGCCATTCGGTTCGGAGTTCGTGACCGAGGCGCCATCGGTCAGAATGTCGGCAGTGGAGCCGCGGCTGCCATTGGAGACGAAGTTGGTGCCGGTACAGTCGGCTCCGCACTGATCGTCCATCTCGGTAACGCCGGGGGCCAACGAAGTCAGATTCACAACGTTTCGGCTGATCAGCGGGAGATCGTTGATGAAGCGGCGATTGACCACCTGCCCGGTTTGGGCGTCCTCGGTGGCCACGCCCTCCGCCTGGCCTTTCACCTCGACGGTCTGGGTGGAAGCGCCTACCTTCAGCGTCATATTGGCAGTCACATTGTCAGTGACGTTGACCTTGATGTTTGGGAGCACGCTCTTCTCGAACCCCGACATCTCAGCCGTCACCGAGTAAACGCCCGGTGGCACCGAGCGGAACAAATACGATCCGTTTGCGTCGGAAGTTGTCTTGAACGTGAATCCCTTTTCTTGATCAACCAGGACCACGTTGGCACGGGCAACCACGGCCCCGCTGGAGTCGGTCAGGACACCGGTTACCGTCCCGAAATACCCTTGGCCAAAAAGCACGCCAGGCAAGAGTAGGAGGCTTGCTATCAGGAGAGTCCCCGCGAGAAGTTGGCAGCGACGAGTGTCATGTTTCGAAGTAGTAGAAGACATTTGCCCCCCTTTGCAACGGACGATTCCGGCTGGAGTATGCTCGGCGTCGGCGGCATATTAAAACGATTCATGTCCAATTGTCATGCAAAATTCCAGCGGAGGACCTCCCAGGTAGCTGCCGTTTCCCGTCCCAGGCTAAGCGTCCCCCGTAGCCCGTCGGGATAGCCTGGCCTGGAACTTCAGCAACTCTCGAAGCGCACAAGCATGAGCAAGAATTGTTTAGGAGGTTTGGTAGGGTGTTCGCTTCCTGACGGTCGGACCTGTGCTCAGGGACGAAACGTTGCTCTTAGCCAACGAATGCCAGGACGGTTACTTGCCAGGTGCGTAGACCAGGATCACGAAGGTGCCTGGCTTGATGCTCGGGCGGCTCTGTCCCTCCGCAGGCGGACCGAACTCCGCCGTCGGTAGAAATAGCTTGTGAGACTTCGGATCGATCCCGATCGTTCGTGCCCCATGCTGCGTGGGTACGTTCTCGACAACGGAGTACTTTCCGTCTTTGTTGGCTTTTACAACGGTTAGCGTGCCGTCGCCGCCATTGGACGCGAAGGCGTAGCCCAATTCCGGGTCGAACGCCGCGCCATCGGTCCCCGCTCCAGTGTCAAGCGCGGAAATGATCTGGCCAGTTTTCGTATCGACCACCATCATTTTCTTGTTTCCGCAAACGGTGAACAAATGGTTCGACTTCTCATCGATTGCGAGTCCGGAGGGTTCTTCGCAGCCTGTTAACTTCCAGCGCTGACCTGCCTTCCAGGTCTGGGAGTCGACCGACGCTATCTCGCCGGTGTCTTCCACGTTAACGTACACGTGGGTTGGATCAGTCGCCGCGAATTCCAGCTTGCCTCCGAGAGGAACGGTCGCCACTACCTTCAGGGAGTCCGGATCGATAGCCATCAAATCATGGCTGCGGCCGTTCATCACCAGCACTCTCTTCGAATAACGATCATAGATAATCGCATCCGGATTCTCGCCCGCCTTGATCTCTTGTTTGGGCTGCAGGGTTTTCAGGTCAAATGCGGTAACCGTGCCGCCACGGCCGTTCGTGCTGAACCCGAGATTCTTTTCAGGAACAATCGCAATACCGTGCGCGCCGTTCGCAGGTATGCTCCCGGTCTTTTTGCCCGTTGCTGCGTCCACCACGGTAATTTCCATACCGTGGCCGACGAACAGTCGATTGGAACTCGGGTCGTATGTGACGTAGTCCCATCCCCCCTCGCCCCCGATCTGGAATTTGTCGATCTGCTTGTATAAGTGCGGCGAGGCCTGCCCCATTGCTGCGCCCAGAAGAACCACAATGCTCAAGAACGTCCGCAGTAGTTTCATCATAAAAAGAGTGTTCTCTATTCTGTAGCTTTCTCGTGCGAACCCAATTGCCGTGCGGCACTATAAAAGACTGGGATCACGACAAGAGTAATAATCGTCGAAACGGTGAGGCCGCCGATCACCGCAATCGCCAGCGGTTTCTGTAATTCGGCGCCTGAGCCGAACCCGAGTGCGAGGGGCAACAGCCCAAAAAGCGTGCACAGCGTCGTCATAAGGATAGGCCGCAGCCGTATTCGACCCGCCTGCACCAGCGCATCCGTAACCGACATCGTCCCGTGCAGGCGTTCGTAATACTCAAAGAGGATGATTCCATTCTTTACTACCAAGCCAACCATCAAGATAATTCCCATGAACGAAGAGACGTTGAGCGGCGTACCCGTGATCAAAAGCAGCAGGAACACGCCAATCAACGACAGCGGCGCTGCCGAGATGATCACCAGGGCCGGCAGGAATGCGCGGAACTGGATGACCAGCACTACGAATACGGCGGCGAGCGCCAATCCCAGGACCGACAGCAGATCGTGGAAGGAACTCTGTTGACTCTCGTACTGCCCGCCGATCTCATAGGTGTAGCCTACCGGGAACTTGTACTCCGCCAGCACCTTCTTTATGTCTGCAATCGCGCTACCGAGATCACGGCCCTCGAGTCGAGCCGTTAAGACGACCATCAGCCGCTGATTTTCACGCAACAGTTCGTTCTGGCCGCGAACGTTGCCGATCTTCGCGAGCGACTCCACCGTAACAACCTGCTTGTTCGCAGCGAGAATCGGGAACTGGCGAATGTTGTTCTCTTGTCCCCGGAACGTGTCCGGGTATCTCACGCGGATCGGGATCAGACGATCGCTGAGTCGAAAATCGGTGGTGGTATCGCCAAGCAGTCCGGCCTGCAATTGGTCCGCAACCTGCGCAACCGTCAGGCCCACGTGTGCCGCCAGTGCTGGATCCACGTCAATCACGAGCTCCGGATTCCCTTGCTGGGGTCCCTTATAGTCAACGATACCCTTAACGTTCTTGACCTTTGCCCCCAGATCTGCCGCGACGCGATTCAGTTCCTCTGTGCTGTTGCCAAAAATCTTGATCTCAACGGGCTCGGGCGAGCCCTCCAGATCTCCCAGCATGTCCTGCAGGATCTGTACGAACTCAATGTTGACCCCGGCAATGCTCTTCGTGATCTGCCCCCGCAGGTCGCTCATGATTGCTTCGATGTCACGCTTGCGTTGGGAATCAGGCTTGAGCTTTACCAGGATATCGCCCTTGTTCTGCTCAGTTGCAAACAGTCCCAACTCCGCACCTGTGCGTCGCGAATACCCCGACTTCTCCGGAAGTTTGTCGACCTTCGCCTCCATCTGCCGGACCAGGTTATCCGTTTCGCTGAGAGAAGTTCCCGGCGGCGTCAGGTAGTCCAACACGAAACCGCCTTCGTCCATTTCCGGTAGAAATCCGCTTCCGACATTCCTGTATGCGAAATAAGCAACCAATATCATGGCGGCGGTCACTGCGCCGATGATCAGCCGACGTCCGAGCGCCCATCGGATGCCACGCTCGTACAGCCGATTCACTGGTTCAATAAAGCGCGCCGAAGAATGCTGAAAGCTGGACTTTGCAAGCAGGTACTCTGCCAGGAGCGGCACCACGGTCAGAGCGAATAGCAAAGAGAGTAGAACCGCAGCCGTCAATGTAATCGAAAGCGCGACGAAGAATTCTCCCACCGCACCTTGCAGCAAGCCCAGAGGCAGGAATACCACTACCGTCGTCAGCGTCGAGCCGATCACCGGGCCGAGCAATTCCTGCGTGCCTTTTTCCGCCGCCTCATCCGCGGACTCTCCCATTCCAATATGCCGGTAGATGTTTTCAACGATTACCACGGAGTCGTCGATTACCAGGCCAATGGCAATCGCCAGCCCGCCCAGCGACATCAGATTCAAGGTGCCGCCGAGCAGTTTTATAAAGAAGAACGTACCGGCGACTGTAAGCGGCAGGCTGACCGCGGCAACCGTCGTGATGCTCGCATTCCGCAAGAAGACATACAGCACGACCACCGCGAGCAGGGAACCGATCACGATGGCGTCGCGCACGCTGGCCATGGACTCGCGCACAAACTCCGCCAAGTCGTAGACCGTTGTAAGGTGCAGCGTGTTAGGTATGAGATTGGGCGAGTGAAAGGCGATTTCTTTCACCTGCTGCGACACCGAATTAATATTGCCGCCAATCTGCCGCGTGACGTTCACAATCGCGGCGGGTTTGCCATTGCCGGTAACCAGCGTTCTGCGATCGGCAGTACCCTCGCGCACCTCAGCGACATCCTTCAGGCGTACCGGATTTCCTGGATCGCCGCCGACGACCGCATTCGCAATATCCTCAAGTCCCTTGAATTGCGAGTTGGTGAGCACCAGGAATTGTTGATAATTCGCGTCCAGTCGCCCAACGCTGGCGACTGTATTCGTAGCTTTGAGCCGGTCGGCAACGTCAGGCAAACTGAGCCGATGCGCGAGCGCTTTCTGCGGATCGACGATCACCGAAATCTCACGGGTGTCGGTCGCATCCACCTCGACTCGCGCCACGCCCGGAACGCGGCTAAAGGCTGGGCGCAGGTTGTAAACGGCATAATCACGCAAGTCGGCGTCCGGCACGTTTCCGTTCAAGACCAGACTCAGGATGGGCCACACCGTGGGGCTCAGCCGTTCTACTTCGATTTCGGTATCAGGTGGCAACGATCCTCGCGCTTCGTTAACTCGCGCCTGCACGAGTTGCAGCGCCTGCTGCATGTCCATGTTGTCGGCGAAGAAAACGGATATTTCAGCTCCGCCGCGAATGGTGCGCGACCGTACCCGGCGCATGCCCAGTACTGTGCTGACCTGTTCTTCGATTGGCCGCGTGATGGTGAGCAACATGGTGTCGGGTGAAAGGTCGCCTGCGTGCACCAGCACCACGATCCGCGGAAAGTTCAGTTCAGGATAGATATTGCTGGGAAGGCGGAAGAGCGCAAAGACTCCGGCGATGGTCAGTGCAGCTGTCACCAGAAACACAGCGCGGCTATTGTTCCGGCATGCCCGAACCATGTTCATGGCTTCACGTGAACCTTTGATTGTTCCGGCAGACCGTAACCTCCGCTTACGACCACCGTGTCGCCCTCGTTCACTCCATCTAGAATTTCGGCCTTGTCACCCGCCTGCACGCCCACTTTGACTGGGACGGACTGTGCATCATTGCCGGTGACTTTGTACACGTGAGGTTGACCGGTCTCATTGGGATACACGGCCTGCTTCGGCACTATCAGTCGTGTTCCTTGTTGTTTGAGGGGGAGGTCGATCGACAAGTACTCGCCCAGCTTGAGTTGGCGTTTTGCGTTCTCCATTCGTATGCGGACTGTGCCATTGTTGGTCGTTGGGTCGACGGCTGGCAGAATTGACACTACGCGAGCGGTGAACTTCGTGTTCGATACTGCATTTGTCTCGAACGAAAACGCCTCACCTGCCTTGATCTCGGAAAGGCGGGCAGCAGGGACCGTCCCCATCAACTCCAGGGTCTCAATCTGTGCGACTTCGACTACCGGTTGTGCCGACGTTCCGTCCACTTGTTCCCCGGCTGCAACGAAGCGCTTCACCACCGTGCCCGCAAACGGCGCGCGTACTACGGAGCGAGACAGCTGTGATTTGGCGGTTGCTAAGCCTGCTTCGGCCTGGTTTAACGTCGCCGTATTCACCGTCAGTTGCGTGCGTGCGTCCTCTACTTCTTTGCGGGAGGAAATGCCACGGCTCAGCAAACCCTCTTCGCGCAGGGCGGCCGCGCGCGCATTATCCAGGTTGGCTTTCGCCTGAGCCACGGCTGCCTCCGCTTGACGCTCCTGGTCCCGCAACAGTGTCCCGTCCAGTTCGGCGAGTGCCTGGCCCTCTTTCACGGAGTTTCCTTCTACGACCATCACACGGGCGATCCGACCAGGAACCAACGCCGCGACCTTGGCGTCACGATTGGGAAGGGCGGCCAGATTTCCGCTGACAATCAGGTTCTGCGTAATCGACGCCCGCTCCACCTTTGCCACAGTGACGTCGGGAACGGGCGCAGCGGAAGTCGATTCTTCATCGTCCCCACCGTGTTTGCTGCATCCGGAAAGAACGAGAGTCAGCAGTATGGCAACGGCGAGCTTTGCGCGCGGTTCAGTCAAGAGGGGCTCCCACAGCTTCCTCCAGTGCAGCAAATGAACTCTGTGCGGCCAACAATGCGCCCAGATAAGCCACTCGAACGTCATTTAGCCGTCGCTGCGCATCCAGTAGGGTCAGAACGTTCGTCTTGCCTGACTGATAGCTGTCCTCCGCCATCTGTTCAAGCCGGACGCTTTGCGGCAACACGCGGTCGTGATACTGCTGCACCTGATGCGATTTCGCTGAATAGTCGAAGTATGCGGAGGCGACCTGCGCGGAAACATTCACTCGCTGCGAGGCCAGCGTCAATCGCAGTAATTCCGATCGAGCCGTCGAAAGGGCAATGTCGCCCTGGCCGTGGTTAAAGACGGGCAGCGTCACGGAAATTCCGCCCTTCGCCCCAACCCGGAAGTCAGGAGGCGAGTTGAAATCGCTGCCCGCCGAAAGGTCAAGGTTTGGGATCTTCTGCGAATTCGCGAGTGCCAACCGGCGTTCTTCGATCCTCAAGTCCTGAGCGGTCTTGCGCAAATCTCCATTGCTCTGCATCGCCCGGTCTGTCACGCCCTGGAGGGTGGGAGTCGGCGGAACGTTATCCAATTCCCCTTGCAGCGAAAAAGGCTCTTCCAGGTTGCGATTCAACAAAGCGGCCAGAGTGACGTCTGCAGCCCGTTGCGCTTGCTCGGTGGTTTCGTAGTCGGCCAGCGATTTCGCGAGTTCCAGTTCAGCCTGCAAAACCTCCAGTTGCGCGACATCTCCCGCTTCAAATCGCTGCTGCACCAGGTCGCGGATGTGGGTGGTAAGCTCGAGCGCTGTCTTGGCCTGCGCCGTCTCTTCACGGGCAGACAGCGCGCGATAGAAAGCCTCGCGCGTTCGGCGCCGCAGTTGCAGGGACAATACTGCAATGTCAATTTCGGTGGACTTTTGCTCTTCTTTTGCGACAGCGATACGCTTGCCCCGCTTCCCACCGAGTTCAACGGGAACGTCGAGGGAGACGCCCTCA
The DNA here is from genome assembly GCA_963765755.1 of uncultured Acidobacteriota bacterium. Lineage (GTDB taxonomy): Bacteria > Acidobacteriota > Terriglobia > Terriglobales > Acidobacteriaceae > Gp1-AA133. Next base: position 42,981 of record CAVXXV010000005.1, read on the forward strand.
TGAGGAGTATCGCGCGCTGCCGTAAAACTGACCGCCGGGTTTGGCAGTTGACGCGCCGTCGTTAAGCCGGCGATGGCGATAGCCCGTTGTTGTCGCGCGGCCCGTAATTCGAGATTTCCTGTTTCCGCGGCCGCCAGCACACCGCGCAGATCGAGAGCCTGCTGCCCGAAGAGCTGAGGCATTCCAAACACGAAACACGCGAGCGTGTAAAAAGTGAACGACCGAGCCAAACGTCGGATGGCGTCGCAGGCCGCTGATTTTGCGAGTTGGAGCCCTGCTATCATTTCCAAAAGATCAATCGATGGACAATCCTTTATTCTGCAGGAAAGGACATTAAGCCAGCCTTAAGTTTTGGCCGAGTACTCTCGTAGCAGTCGGGCCGCGATAAAGCTGGGACGATCGTTTCCATGCGAGTATTGGTCATTGAAGACGAAAAACGTATGGCCGCCAACATTAGCCGCAGCTTGCGCGAGAGTGCCGGCTATGCGGTAGACCACGCGCCCGATGGTGCCGAAGGCATCTACATGGCGCAATCTAACCCGTACGACCTCGTCATTCTTGATCTCATGCTGCCATCCATCGACGGCCAAGCCATCCTACGCCGCTTGCGTTCGGGAGGGTTTGCGGTTCCCGTCCTCGTTCTGACCGCGCGGGATGATAAGGACACCGCCATCAGCGTGCTCAATGACGGCGCGGATGATTACGTCAGCAAGCCTTTCGATCTGGGTGAACTGATCGCCCGCGCCAAAGCCCTGATCCGCCGGGGAAAGGGACAGAGCGCGGCAACTCTGCGTCTAGGCCACATTGAGATCAGCACGTCCGATCGTGTTGTTCGGCGGTCCGGCCGCGATGTGGCGTTAACTGGAATGGAATACCGGGTCATCGAGTACCTTGCCCACCGCCAGGGTGCGGTCGTTACCAAGACTGAATTGCTCGAACACCTCTACGACTTCAACTGGGAGCGGTTCAGCAATGTCATCGAGGTCTATATTTCCGGACTTCGACGCAAACTGGACAACGGGGACAACAACAGCATTATTCAGACCGTTCGTGGGCGCGGTTACCTTCTCAGGAAATGATATGGCGTCGTTCTCCATCAAGCGCCGAATCGTAGTCGCTGTGATTGCGACGGAGCTCGTTCTGGTTGTGTGCTTGTTGTTCCTTGCCAATCTTCAGATGCGGCGTAACGCGTTTCATTCTTTTGACGCCGCACTCCATGGGCGAGCCATGAGCGTCGCGGCGCTGGTTCGCTACTCCGAAGGGCCCCACCCCGAACTGCAATTCGATAAGACCTCTCTGCCGCGACCGCTCACTCAGGGTGTCCCAGATCTATACCGCATCGAAATGCAAGATGGAAGGGTGCTCGCTTCGTCGACTCCATCGCCACAATTGCCAACAGGCAACCGGCTTGAAGAAAGAGTCTGGAATTTCAAGCAAGACGGAATTTCCTACCGGGCATTGATCCTGCCAGATGTCCCGCTTCTGGATTCCGAGGAGGATGAGCCAAAGGAGCGAATCAATCTGATTGTGACTTACGCGGCCGGCACGAACGAGATGACTCAGTCGCTACTGCGCTCGTTTCTTACCCTGTTTTTTGGGGGAATCGTGTTGCTCGCGATCTCTGCATTTGCCAGCATCCGCTGGATTGAGAAAGGCTTGACTCCCCTGGTGGAACTTGCCTCCAGCGCGAATGCCATTTCCGCTACAAATTGGGATCTCAAGCTTTCTCCTTCTGCAACGAATGTAGTCGAGATCGCTCCGCTCACGCGCGCCCTGTCGCAAATGATCGACACCCTGCATGCCGCGTTTCAGCAGCAGCGTGATTTCACGAGCAATGCCGCGCATGAGCTTAAGACTCCCGTAGCCATCTTGAAGTCGACTCTCCAGTCTCTGTTGCAAGAGCGTCGTACCGATGAGAGTTATCGTTCGGGAATCACGGATGCTCTATCTGATGTTGACCGCCTCGAAACGCTCTTGCATTCCATGCTTCGGCTTGCGCGCGCCGATCTGGAGGCCGGCGGAGCCTCACCCTCCGAGCTTTCCAACGCGGACGTTGTCGGCACTTGCGAGAGTGCGATCGCGCGGCTCATGCCTCTTGCGAATGGTCGGGGAACGACGATTTCGCTAATTGTGCCGACCGATACACTTTTGGTTCGTGCCGAGCCTGAAGACCTTGAGATTGTTTGGGCGAACCTCATTGAGAATGCAATTCGCTACGGGCTCCCCAATTCTGAAGTGAAGGTCACGGCCAGTCGCAGGAACGGGTTTGTATCGGTTGCTGTCGAGGACAACGGGCCCGGAATTCCCGCCTCGGAGTTCCCGAGGATATTCGAGCGTTTCCATCGCGGCGATCAGTCGCGGTCCCGCGACAGCGGAGGCTACGGTCTTGGACTCGCCATTGCCAAAGGATTTGTGGAACGTTATGGCGGCTCGATCGGGGCATCCTCAGGTGCGGTTGGTGGAACTCGCATCGCAGTCGAGCTACCCATTTCCAAAAAGTAGTGACGTCGTCGCCTTCCAGAAAATGCCAAGGCTACTCCGGGGGCTCAGGCAGTGTCCGCTTTTGAACAGCGGCAACCGTGACTGGACACCTCGCGCGTTGAAAACCTTGACTAAGGGCTGGTTTATTGGGGAAAACCTCGATCTGGTTTTGGATTACGATTTGCATCATAACTTTCGGAGTGCTTTCGTCTAAAGCTGGAAACCGTCCAATCGGAAGAGTTCCTCGTGACTACGCTCATGCAAGATGTGCGCTACGCCTTACGCCAACTGCGTAAGACTCCTGGATTCACGATCACGGCGTTGCTAACTCTGGCCCTTGGCATCGGAGCCAACGCCGCCATTTTCACGTTGGTGCACTCGGTTCTGCTGCAGAGCCTTCCTGTCGCCGATCCGAAATCATTGGTGCGCCTCGGCGATCAGAACGATTGCTGCGTGAACTCTGGCACCAGTGATGACGGGAACATCTCGCTATTCCCGACGGAGAGTTACGAGAAGTTGAAGGCGAGCGTGCCGGAGTTTGAGGAACTGGCCGCCATGGAGGCGGGATTCGGCTTTCGAACCATTACCGTTCGGCGCGATGGTATGCAGGCGGAGGCTCGCTCAGTAAAGGGCGAATTCGTTTCCGGCAACTACTTCCGTACCTTTGGCCTGCAACCGCATGCAGGTCGCTTGCTGACGGACACGGACGATCGGAAAGGCGCTCCCATGACTGCGGTCATGAGCTACCACGCGTGGCAACGCGACCACGCCGGTGATCCATCCCTGATTGGTCAGACTTTCTGGGTGAACACGAAACCAGTGACGGTGGTGGGAATCGCACCCGAAGGTTTTTACGGGGACCGGATGTCGAGCACTCCTCCGGATTTCTATCTCCCTATCGAGACGATGCCGGTTCTCGCGAATGTTCCCTATGTCCACGACCCGAGCGTGATGTGGCTGTACTTCGTGGGACGCCTGAAACCCGGCGTTGCCCTGCTGCCTTTGCAGGACAAGGTAAGCGCGGTCGTGCGACGGTCGTTTGAGTTGAACAAGGAATACCAAACCGAGCGAGGCCGGCCGCTACTCGCAAGGGTGCACGTGGTGTTGTCCGCGGGAGGCGCCGGAATTCAGCAAATGCAGGAGCAGTATGCCTCTCAGCTGAAATTGCTGATGTGCATCGCCGGGGTCGTATTGCTGATCGCATGCGCAAATATCGCTAACCTGCTTTTGGTGCGCGGCATGGCCCGGCGCGCGGAACTCAGCGTACGAGTAGCGCTGGGAGCGATGCGCGGCAGGATTGTACGGCAGTTGCTCACCGAAAGTGTGCTGCTGGCTCTCATGGGCGGCCTCATCGGATTGGCTGTCGCCTATGCGGGAGCGCAGATGCTGCTTAGGCTCGCGTTCACCGGAACCGCCAACCTCCCGATTGACGCCAGTCCGTCGCTACCCGTAATCGGCTTTGCGTGCGGGCTCGCAATTATTACCGGCATCGTGTTTGGCATCGCGCCCGCCTGGATTGCGGGCCGTTCGCAACCGGTGGAGGCCCTGCGTGGAGCGCGAACCACGGCCAGCGGAGCCTCGCGTCTGCAGCGATCCCTCGTGGTGCTGCAAGCTGCGCTCTCGCTTGTGCTGCTGGTTGGCGCCGGTCTGTTCTCGCAAAGCTTAAATAAGGTGCAGGCGACCGATCTGAAACTCGATTCCAGAAACCGTTATATCGCGCACATCAATCCCCAGGCAGCTGGGTATTCGCAGACCCAGTTGGAGGCGCTCTATCGCACCATGGAGCAGCAATTTCACGCGCTGCCCGGAGTTCAAAAGGTCGGCATTTGCACCTATACGCCCATGGAAGACAACAATTGGGGCGAGGGCATTCAGATTCTGGGACAACCGCTCTCCGATAAAGGCGCCTCCTGGGTGCGAGGAAATGCCGAGTACTTCGACGCGGTGGGCACTCGCGTTGTGAGAGGTCGGGGAATCAGGTCCGGGGATACTTCCACGCAAGCGGCCGTGGCAGTCGTGAACCAATCGTTTGTGAAGGAGTTTTTCAAGCAGGGGGTCGATCCGATCGGGCAGCATTTCGGAGACCCCGGCCCGGTCTCTCCCGCAGACTTCGAAATCGTGGGCGTAGTCGAGGATACTGCCTATACCAGCGTGTACTGGAAAAATCACAGGATGTTTTTCGTACCCATGACACAACGGCCCACCTCATCAAAAGAGCCGATCGAGGAAGATATCTCGCTGTACGCAGGCGCGATTGTGCTTCAAACCGAGCGTCCGCTCAACAACATGGAAAAGATCGTGCGCACGACGCTCTCGTCAATTAATCCCAATTTAACTCTCGTGAGGTTCCAGACCTTCGATCAGCAGATCGCCGAGCGCTTCAATGGAGAACGTATGATCGCGCGGTTGACGATGCTGTTTGGCGCATTGGCGCTGCTGCTGGCAATGATCGGACTCTATGGGGTGACGGCCTATACGGTTGCGCGTCGAACTGCCGAGATTGGTATTCGCATGGCTGTAGGAGCGGAGCGCAGCAGCGTGGTAGCGATGGTATTGCGGGGGGCGATCATCCAGATCGCGGTGGGGCTGGTGATCGGACTGCCGGTCGCCATCCTTGGCGTACGATTCGTTAAGACTCAACTCTACGAAATCACTAGCGTAGACCCGCGCATTGTTTTGGCTGCCATCTTTATCCTGGTCGCGGCCGCCTGTGTTGCTGGAATTAATCCGGCCCGGCGTGCGGCGTCGATTGATCCGGCGCAAGCCTTAAGGTCGGAATAGAGACGCACTCTTCAAGTCTTTGGCGATCGGTCACTGCTTTTTCGACAAGTAGTATCCGCGGAATTGAGTGCCGGAAGGCCCAAACATCGCCAAGATCGAGCGGTGTTCATTTCCGAACACCATCGTTCACATGGGGACATCAATCGCTCACCAGCGGAAACGCGGCTCGCCCGTCTTGAAAGTATTTTCAGAGACTTACAGGTGCTCGACAAGTTGGTGTTGTGATTGCCATGGAGATTGCGATGGACATTGCTCGGCCCGAGTTTAAGGTACAGAAGCGACGCCGGCAGACAATCATCGGATCGGTGGTTGTCCTTTGCGTGGGAGCTGTCGGGTTAGGAGTTTCGCGGCTGAAGCCCGCCGCGCCCTCGGTTGAGCGAAGCACCGTGTGGACCGATACAGTAAAGCACGGATCGATGCTTCGGCAAGTTCGCGGACCAGGCTCCCTGATACCCAGTCAGGATTCGGTTCGACAGATTCCCGCAGAGACTGAAGCCACGGTCGTCCGCATTCGCATGCTCCCGGGTTCGCAGGTGAAGGCAAACACAATTCTCCTGGAGATGAGCAACCCCCAGACGGAACAGGCCGCATTGGATGCGCACCTTCAATTGAAAGCCGCAGAAGCGGAATACCAGAGCCTGCGCGCAAAGCTCGAGAGCGACTTGATGAACCAGAGGGCCGGCGCCGCCACTGTGAATGCGGACCACGCCCAGGCGCATCGCCAGGCTGAAACCGACAAAGCTCTTTACGACCTGGGAGTGATCTCAGGCCTGGCATACAAGTCGTCGAAAGAAAAAGCGGATGAGCTTACCACTCGAAACGATCTCGAAACCCAGCGTCTGACATCCAACCAGAAAGCGATTGCCTCACAGATGGCGCAGCAGCAGGCGAAAGTCGATCAGATGCGGACTCTGGCCCAGCTCAAAGAAAAGCAACTCGATGCACTGAAGGTTAGGGCGGGGATCGACGGCGTGCTGGTGGATCTTCCGCTGCAAGTCGGCCAACACGTAACGCCTGGCGCCATGCTTGCCAAGGTTGTCGAACCCGATCATCTCATGGCGACTCTGAAGATCGCTGAAACCCAGGCACGCGATGTCCAAATCGGCGAGCCCGCCGCGATTGATACGCACAATGGAGTGGTTGCCGGCACAGTCATGCGCGTCGACCCGGCCGTACAGAACGGAACCGTCACGGTTGACGTAAAGCTAAGTGGGGAGCTACCCAAGGGGGCGCGGCCCGACCTGAGCGTTGATGGCACGATTGATCTCGAGAAGTTGGACAACATCTTATACGTCGGGCGCCCTGCTGTTGGTCAAGAGAACAGTAGCATCAGCCTGTTCAAGCTCACCCCGGACGGTAAGGAAGCCTCGCGTGTAACGGTAAAAGTGGGCAGGGCGTCGGTGAATTCCATTCAGGTCATCGAGGGGCTTAAAGAAGGGGACACAGTGATTTTGTCGGACATGTCGCGCTGGGATAGCAACGAGCGTGTCCGTCTTGATTAGGCATTACGAGGAGCCAGCATGAACCTGGTACCGCAGGCGCTGATACAGATTGAGGGACTCACCAAGGTCTTCTACACCGATGAAGTTGAGACGCATGCATTATCGGGAGTTCACTTGTCGGTAGGCAAGGGTGAATACGTCGCCATGTCGGGCCCGTCGGGCTGCGGCAAGTCGACCCTGCTGTCCATCATCGGACTGCTCGACACGCCCAGTTCCGGCCGCTATTCGCTCAACGGCAGAACCGTTGAGAATCTCGATTTCGCCGAGCGTTCGCGCATTCGCAACCAGGAGATCGGCTTCATCTTCCAAAGCTTCAACTTGATCGGCGATCTCACCGTTTATGAAAACGTCGAATTGCCACTGACGTACCGCCAGAAGATGCCCGCGGCGCAACGTAAGGCTCGAGTGATGGAAGCGCTCGAACGCGTAGGCATGGCGCACCGGGTCCGCCACTATCCCTCGCAACTTTCGGGCGGACAACAGCAGCGCGTAGCCGTGGCGCGAGCGCTCAGCGGCAAGCCTTCCATCTTGCTGGCCGACGAACCAACCGGCAATCTCGACTCCCGCAATGGAGAGGCCGTCATGGAGCTATTGCAGGAACTACACCGTGACGGAGCCACTATCTGCATGGTCACGCACGATCCCCGATTCGCGCGACATGCGCAAAGGGAAGTGCATCTATTCGACGGCAAGGTGGTGGCCGAAGAAGAGTTGAAGAAGCTGATGCAAGAGGCGAGTGCATGACTGGGTGTGGAGTTGCGGATCAGCTTTGCGCTGAGCACAGATCATGCAGGTGCGGGATGAATGCCATGAACGCAGTGCGCTACGAGTGAGGATCGAAATGAATGGACTGTGGCAGGACCTCCGTTACGGACTACGACAATTGCGCAAGAGCCCGGGGTTCACCGCCATCGCGGTCATCACCTTGGCCCTTGGTATCGGCGCCAATAGCGCGATCTTCAGCGTGGTCAACGGAATTCTTCTGCGCCCGTTGCCCTTTCACAAGGCGGATCAGTTGATGGCGGTGTGGCACGTGCCGCCGCAGAAGAGTTTCCCGGGGATGACCCGATTCTCGGTCTCTGCGGCGAATTATATCGACTGGCACAATCAGAACCACGTCTTCGAGAAGATGACGATCTTTAGCTACCATCCTTTCACTTTCACGGGTGGGGATAAACCCGAGCAAGTCGATGCCAGCTCGGTTTCAGGAGACTTCTTCTCCACGCTGGGCGTGCAGCCCTTGATCGGGCGGGGGCTTACTTCAGACGAGGATCAGCCCGGCCATTCGAACGTAGTACTGCTCAGTCATCGCTTCTGGCAGGACCACTTTGCTTCGAATCGCGACATCGTGGGCCGCTATATCACGCTGGATGGCGCCAGCTTCCTTGTTGCCGGCGTGATGCCCGCCAGTTTTCGGCTGCCCGACTATGCCGAGATGTGGACGCCAATGGCCTGGACCGACCAGGAGAAATCTGTTCGCGGCGAACATCACTACCTGGTGATCGGTCGTCTCAAGGACGGAGTTGGACAGAAACAGGCGCAGGCCGAGATGAATACCATCTCGAACCGACTGGAGCAGCAGTATCCCGAAGATGATCGAGGCTGGGGCGCAGTGGTCGTTCCGTTGCACGACGATTTGGTCAGCGACGTTCGCCCGGCCCTGCTGTTTCTGCTGGGAGCTGTGGGATTCATTTTGCTGATCGCGTGCGTGAATGTCGTGAATCTATCGCTGGCGAAGACTTTCAGCCGTCAAAAGGAGATTGCCATAAGGACTGCGCTGGGTGCTTCATCTGCCCGAGTGGTGCGCCAGGTGCTGGTGGAAAGCGTTTTGCTGGCTCTGTTCGGAGGCGCCCTTGGATTGGCATACGCTCACTTCGGTGTCCGCCTGATCATGGCGTTCCTCGCCGGCAAAGTGCCTCACTCGGTCGAGGTTGGATTGGATGTGAAAGTTCTCGCTTTTACCGTCCTGGTCTCGGTAGGTACCGGCATCATTGCTGGAATTCTCCCGGCACTTTCTCTAAGCCGCGCGAATGTGAACGAGGCTCTGAAACAGGGCCTGGGACGAACCGATACGGATTCCGGCGGGAATCGCACGCGCAATATCCTGGTGGTGGTGGAGGTTTCCCTGTCCTTGGTCCTGCTTGTCGGTGCCGGCCTGCTGATTCGCAGTTTCAAGGTCCTGCGCGAGGTGGATCCGGGATTCCAGTCGAGTGGAGTGCTGACTCAGACCCTTGGTGTTTCACGTGTGAAATTTCCGAACATTCAACAGGAAGTTGCGTTCTTCGACCGCGTGCTCGAGAACGTGCGCACTCTTCCCAGTGTGGTGGCCGCGGGCATCATCGACGACGTCCCGCTGGGTGATGGCGGTTCGCATCAACCCATCGCGGTGGAAGGCTATCCCACCCTGCCGATGTCGGAGCAGCCCGAGGTCGACGTTCGCGCCATCAGTCCGGGATACGTAGATTCCCTCCGCATTCCGCTTTTGAATGGGCGTGATTTGAATAATTCCGACATCGCCGGCAGACCGCCCGTGGCACTGATCAGCGCCTCCCTGGCTCGCCAGTTCTGGCCGAATGAAAGCCCGCTCGGAAAACACATCGGCCTGACCTTTTTCAAAGGAGCGCCGTGCGAAATCGTAGGTGTGATCGGCGACGTGAAGGGAGACAGTCTCGATCAGAAACGTCCTGCAGCGATGCTCTACTACCCGCTCGCGCAACACGCGCCGTCGGCGTTGGGGGAATTCCAGTCGGGTCCGATGACGCTGGTCATTCGATCGGCTTCGAATCCGAAGAACCTTATCTCATCGGTGGCGAATGTGGTCCAGAGCGTGGATCGCGAAGTTCCGGTGCGCGATGTGCTCACCATGGAGGAGTTGGTGGCCAACTCCCTCTCGCAGCAGCGCTTCAACCTTCTGCTGCTCGGAGCTTTCGCCGCCCTGGCACTTGTGCTGGCTGCTATCGGGATATACAGCGTTCTCTCGTACAGCGTGCGCCGCCGCGTCCCGGAGATCGGCATCCGGCTGGCGCTGGGGGCCACACTCTCCGATGTGTTCCGCATGATCGTCGTGGAGGGCATGAAACCCACCTTGCTTGGTGTTGCAATCGGCGCGGCCGGCGCGCTCGCGCTGGGACGGGTGATGTCGAGCTTTATATACGGAGTGAGCTCGACCGATCCAATGACGTTTTTCGCGGTCGCGTTCGTGCTCGCCATGGTTGCGTTGTTGGCCAGCATGATCCCCGCATTTCGAGCAGCCAGGGTCGATCCCATTGTGGCCTTGCACTACGAGTGAGGCAGCATTGCGATGCGTGGAGTCGAAAGGCTGCGAAATGCATGGCGCAGTCTACGGGCGAAAGGGGCGGCCTCTGGGCTCGAAGCCAGCGCGGTTTCGAGGCGACGAGGGGAGCGCGTTCACTTCGGCCCTTTTGAAGCGGATTTGCACACCCATGAACTCTGGAGGGATGGCACCCGGATCAAACTCGTCGGTCAGCCCTTCGTGGTCCTGGAGATGTTGTTGGAGAGTCCAGGCGACCTGATCACGCGAGACGAACTGCGCGCGCGCTTGTGGCCGGGTGACACCTTCGTAAGTTTTGATCACGGCTTGAACGCGGCTGTGAACCGGCTGCGGGAAGCACTCGGAGATTCGGCAACAGAGCCGAGATATATCGAGACCTTAACTCGACGCGGATATCGCTTCGTGGCCAAGGTAGAACGGCGCACCATCAGGGGATCGCCGGCGCGAGTTTTAGTTGAGCCCAAGAAAGCTGCGCGGCGCCCGAGTCGTCTAGCTGCAGGAGTGAGAACCATGAGTGGATTGTTCCGAGATATGCGCTTTGCGTTCCGTCAGCTTCGCACGAGCCCGGGCTTCGCGACGGTTGCCGTTCTCACGCTTGCGCTGGGGATTGGCGCATCCACCGTGATCTTCAGCATTGTGTACGACGGCGTGCTGTATCCGTTTCCCTACCGCAGTGCCGAGCGGTTGACCGCCATCATGGTCGAAGACACAGAAGGCAGAGGCGGCCGGGGAAGGTTTCCACTGAGCGACGTCAAGGCGCTTCGCGAGGGCAACCACACGTTCGACGACATTCTGGCCTACGGTCTTTGGTACGTGAAGTACACCAAGGGAAACACGGCCCAAATGCTAAAAGGTGTGGGAGCGACGCCGGAAGCCAAGGACTTTTGGGGTGTGCCGCCGCTCCTGGGCCGCTGGAACGGGATCTTGTACGGCGGGCCTAGGTTCGCCGCCATCGCCTTCGCGGCTTGTGCTTCGCTGGGATTCATTCTTGCCATCGTTGGCCTTTTCAGTGTCATGACTTACATCGTGTCACTGAAAACTCACGATATCGGCATCCGCCTGGCTTTGGGCGCCTCTCGCGAGGCCATCCTGCAATTGGTTATGAAAAGGGGGTTTGCGGTCATTATTACGGGCGTCGTCATCGGCGTCGCAGCCAGCCTGGTCCTGACGCGGTTCGTTGCCAGCCAACTCACCGGCGTCTCGGCCACCGATCCTCTGACCTTTGTCGGAGTCGTGCTGACTGTGATGCTGGCTGGCCTCTTCGCCTGTTTCTTGCCGGCGCGCCGCGCCACGCTGGTAGAGCCCATGGCAACGCTGAGGAACGAGTAGACCGCTAAAACAGCATGACATCGAGAGGGAACACACGTCATGATCCGACTAAACAACATCGAACGCAGCTATAAATCCGGAGCGGGTCAGACTTGGGTCCTGCGTCGCATCAACCTCACCATTGAGCAGGGAGAGTTTGTCACGATAATGGGTCCGTCCGGGGCAGGGAAGAGCTCTTTGCTGAACGTCATCGCATTGCTCGATGACGGATGGGCCGGCGAATATTGGCTTCAAGAACAGCCAGTGCACTCCTTGAAGCGCAAAGACCGGGCTGCCTTGGCCAAGCGCAATATCGGAGTGGTGTTCCAGAGCTATCACCTGCTCGACGATCTCACCGTGCGCGAGAACATCGACCTCCCGCTTTCCTACAAAGACTTTCCCTCGCGACAGCGCCAAGGCCTGCTCGCAGACGCTTTAGACCGATTTCAGATCGTCGCCAAGAAGGATCTATTCCCAAGCCAACTCTCCGGCGGTCAACAGCAGCTGGTTGGGATCGCGCGGGCTGTCGTGCATAAACCCGCGCTGCTGCTGGCCGACGAACCTACGGGCAACCTGCACTCGTCCCAGGCCAACGAGATCATGGAACTCTTCCGCGAACTCAATCAACAAGGTACGACCATCATCCAGGTAACGCACTCGGAAACCAATGCCGCTTACGGAAGCCGCATTGTTCAGCTGCACGACGGCTGGCTGGCGAGTGACAGCGCGGTCCCATCCATTCCGCAGGCTGCCACGGGGTCGCGATGACAAGGCGCCTTCTCGGAATCGGACGGACATTGGTGTCAATCACGGGACTTGGAATGCTGCTTTCAGTGTTCGCTCTGCCCCAAGCACGTACGTCACTCACGTTGGAGATGCCGCACTCGTACAATCCGCTCAAGCCCTACGCTGCCGAGCAGGTGCCCGAGCCCGCACTCGCAAATTCCTCTCGCCTCGATCAACTGGTGCGCGATGGCAAGTTGTATCTGACTCTTAACGACGCGATCGCCCTGGCACTCGAGAACAACCTCGACCTTGCGATCGCGCGCTACAACATGCCGATCGCCGATACCGATCTCCTGCGCACCCGGGGGGGCGGCTTCTTTCGCGGCGTAAACACGGGCGTCGTGCAGGGAACGCCCGGTGGCGGTGTAGGCGGTTACGGAGCGGGCGCGCCGGGTGCGGGCGCTGGTGGCACCACGAGCGGGGCGGGTGGAGCTGGGGCGGGTGCTTCCGGGCTAGTGCAATCCACGTTGGGTGCGGGTGCACCAGTCGCGTCTTATGATCCCGCACTCAATGCGAATCTTGGCATTGAACATCAGACCAGTCCGCTCTCGAACCAACGGATCTACGGGATACCCTCCCTGCAGCTCAATACGGCAAATGTGAATGTCGGATATACCCAAGCCTTCCCGACCGGCACAACGTTGACATTCGAGTTCCAGAACAACCGGCAAACCACCAACTCGCTGTTTACGATCCTGTCGCCGGCTCTCAACAGCTTTTACCGGTTCAGTTTTCAGCAACAGCTTCTTGCTGGCTTTGGCTTGGCTTCAAACATGCGCTACCTGCGCATCGCGCGCAACAACAAGAAGATCTCCGACATCGCTTTCAAGGATCAGGTGATTGCCACGGTTACGCAGATCGAAAACATTTACTGGGATCTGGTCGGTGCTTATGAAGAGGCGCGAGTCAAAGAGCAGTCACTTCAGTTTGCTAATCAGACCTTTGACAATGCGAAGAAGCAGCTGCAACTGGAAGCCATTCCCGCCCTCGACGTAATGAAGGCCGAGGCTGAAGTCTCCAAGCGCGACCAGGATCTAACGGTTGCCCGCACCACGTTGCAACTGCAGGAATCGCTGATGAAGAACGCCCTGACCAAGAGCCTCGACGATCCTGCCTTGGAAGAGATGCCCGTGATTCCTACGGACCGCACGCAACCCAGCAGCGATGAAACGAATACCCCAATCCTTGATCTGATCGTTGAGGCCCAGCGAAATCGCCCCGAACTGCTCGAAACCGATATCGATCTGGTCAACCGACAGATCAGCCGCAAGGCCGCCCGCAACGCCCTGCTGCCCACGCTCTCGCTCACCGGCTTTTACGGCGGCTCGGGGCTAGGTGGAATAGTGACGCCCGGAAACACCGCCAGCGTGCCCACCGATCTGACGGGCGCCTGGCAGAATGCCTTTAACAACTCCTCCCCGGACTACTATCTCGGTTTCAACGTGAACATTCCGTTTCGCAATCGGGTAGCGAAGGCGGACCAGTACCGCTCCGAACTGGAGTACCGGCAAGCTGAGCTTCGCAAAGAGCAACTTCGCAAACAGATTCGCATCGAAGTCCGCAACGCTCAGTACTCCGTCGAACAATCCCGTGCCCGGGTTGACGCCGCTCGCAAAGCCCGCGACCTGGCTGAACGGACCTTTGAGATCACCAAAAAAGAACAGGAACTGGGCTCCGGATCCACCTATCAGACCATGACTGCACAGCGTGATTTGGCTTTGGCGGAGTTGGACCTCGTCACCGCTTCGACGACCCATCAGAAAGCCCGGGTCGAACTTGACCGCGCGACCGGCACGACTTTGGAACATAATGGAGTCTTGATTCAGGATGCGGTGACCGGCAGCCTTTCCGCCGCATCCCCATAACGTATGCCGACTTCGGCCAAGCCGCATCCAGTCGCTCCCCCCCCAGAACAACAGTGCTTGAGCCATCCCGCGCGTTTGTTGGCTGCCGACGATCAGCCCGATGTCCTGGAAGCACTTCTTCTCCTGCTTCGTCCGCAAGGCTACCGCGTCGACGCTGTAAAGTCTCCCGTGGAAGTCCGCGAAGCATTGGCATCAGAGTATTACGATGCCGTTCTGATTGATCTGAACTACACGAGGGACACGACGTCTGGTCAGGAGGGCCTCGACCTTCTTTCCGAAATTATCAGTGTCGACAGTAGTCTCCCCGTAATCGTCATGACGGCCTGGGGCAATGTAGAACTAGCCGTCGAAGCCATGCGGCGCGGCGCGCGGGATTTCGTTCAGAAGCCGTGGGAAAATGAACGTCTCCTTGCAATCTTGCGCACGCAGGTTGAGCTTCATCGAGCCCTGCAGAATGCCGAACGTCTCGCAGCCGAGAACCGCATTCTACAAGTGCAGGGACGCCCTGAATTCATCGCTGCCGCGGCTGCCATGCAGCCTGTCCTCGACGCGATTGCACGAGTCGGTCCGTCCGATGCCAACGTCCTGATCACTGGTGAACACGGTAGCGGCAAGGAAGTCGTTGCTCAAACTCTGCATACGCTTTCTCACCGTTCCTCTCGTCCACTGGTTGCGGTGAATACAGGCGCCTTAGCGGAAGGAGTCTTTGAAAGCGAACTTTTCGGCCACGTAAAAGGCGCATTTACCGATGCCCGGGCGGATCGCATGGGGCGCTTTGAATTGGCAGACGGTGGCACGATCTTTCTCGACGAGATCGGCAACGTTCCTGTCCGGCAACAGGCCAAGTTGCTGCGGGTTTTGGAGACCGGCGAAATCGAAAGGCTGGGATCTTCCCGCTCACGAAAAATCGATGTGCGCGTGATCTCCGCCACCAACGCCGATCTTCAAGCCGCCTGTGCTTCAGGAGAATTTCGCGAGGATTTACTCTTCCGACTCAACACCATCGAGATTCGAATTCCACCCTTGCGCGAACGACGCGAAGACATTCCTGCACTGGCCCTGCATTTCCTGAATCGTTATGCGTCGCGCTACCGCCGGGAGATCGATGGTTTCGACAAGCTCTCCGTGCAAGTCATGGCGCAGTATGCATGGCCGGGGAACGTCCGTGAACTCGACCACACCATCGAGCGCGCTGTTCTGATGTGTCGCGGCCGCGAGATTCAGCCCGCCGATTTGGGCCTCAACCTTCAGCGACCACAAGCCGCCAATCTCGAGGAACTGAGCTTGGAAGCGGTCGAAGCGGTTCTTATCCGCAAGGCTTTGCAGCGTTTTCAGGGAAACATCAGCCAGGCCGCTGAGGCTCTAGGTTTGAGCCGCGGCGCGCTCTATCGACGCATGGAGAAGCATGGCCTTTAGTCCGCAGATCAGCGGCAAGGCGGAAACACGACGAACTCCTCGCAAGCGCCGTCTGCGGTACGAGCATCGCATCCGGCTGTACTCGCTGTTCGTTGCCCTCCCCGGAATCTTCGTTGGCCTGATCCTCATCTGGCTGGAGCCTTGGACGGTGGAATCCAGGTTCGTTATCTCTTTCACTATCTTGCTGGTTTGGTGGATCTTCGCGGTGGTCTTGCACGAGCAAACGATTCGTCCCATCCAAACTCTCGCCAACGTGGTTGGGGCGCTCAGGGAGGAAGACTATTCCTTCCGAGCGCGCGGAGCCGCCGTTGAAGATGCTTTGGGAGAGCTTTCGCTCGAAGTGAATGCTCTCGCCGACCTGCTCGCTGATCAGCGCCTGCGTGCCATCGAAGCGACCGCTGTGCTCCGGCGGGTTGTGGAAGAGATCGATGCTCCCTTGTTCGCCTTCGATTCGCAACGGATCATCAAGCTGGTGAATCCCGCCGGGGAAAAGCTCCTGCGGCAAGCCTCCAGCCGCTTGCTCGGACGCAGCGCCGACGAAACCGGTCTTGCCACATGCCTCGATGCGCCAAATGAAGGACTAATGGCTCTGCCCATCAATGGGTCCAGCGTTCGCTGGGTAGTGAGGCGCAGTCGATTCCGCGAGAAGGGCGAGCCGCACACGCTGGTTGTGCTCTCGGACGTGAGCCGCGCTCTACGCGAAGAGGAACGCTCAGCGTGGCAAAGGTTGATCCGTGTGCTTGGCCACGAGCTCAACAACTCTCTCACTCCCATCAAATCCATTGCCGGAAGCTTGAGTGCGCGCCTGGTCGAAGCTGATTTAGGTCCGGAGCAGCGGCGGGACTTTGAACGAGGTCTGGCGATCATCGAAGCGCGCACCGCCTCCCTGAACCGGTTCTTGCAGGCGTACCGGCAATTGGCGCAGATGCCCCCACCCGCAAAGAAGCCCGTATCTCTGCGCCCAATCATCGAGCGCGTTGCCATGCTCGAAACTCGCCTGCCGGTTGCGATTTCGAGTGGGCCGGAAGTCGTGTTGGCCGTAGACTCCGATCAGATCGAACAGATGTTGATCAATCTCGTCCGCAACGCAGTGGAAGCTGCCCTCGAAACAAACGGCCATTCGAAGCTGGGCGGCCAGGCCGAGACGCCTGAGGTGAGCGTCCGTTGGGCGATTGAAAGTCAGAACGTTGTATTGATGATCGGCGACAACGGGCCCGGACTCATGAATCCCAGCAATGCATTCGTCCCCTTTTACACAACGAAGCCCTCGGGCAGCGGTATCGGTCTCGCGCTCTCGCGCCAGATTGCCGAGGCGCATGGCGGGTCGATCGAATTGTTAAACCGGAATGGAAACAGCGGTTGTGAGGTCCGTGTGAAATTGCCTCGCATTTGCGAAGCAGAAGATCCCCAGATTTACGGTTGAGGAGAACGCATCAACATGCTTGCACAAGATGCTCGCTTTGCATTTCGCCGGCTGCGCAAGGTGCCCGGTTTCAGCCTCATCGTAGTTCTCACACTGGCCTTCGGGATCGGGTCGGCGACTGCCATCTTCTCGCTGGTGGAAGGCATCTTGCTCCGGCCCCTGCCGTTCAGTGATCCCGACCGCCTTGTTCTGCTGGGCGATCACCTCCGAGACGGGTTCGGGACGTCGGTGACTGCCCGCGAAATCGGCACCTACGCGACCGCAAGCAGTGCCTTCTCGTCGACGGGTGGCTACATCCCCATCGGTTATGAGATTTCGGGTGGCGCGACTCCCGAGAGAGTGAACGCCGCGCGCTTTACCGCGAGCGTCTTCCCGACGCTGGGTGTTCGTCCAATTCTTGGCAGGGTGTTTACGCAGCAGGAGGACGATGCCCATCAGCCGCTTGCTGTCATCAGTTATGCCCTGTGGTTGACGCGCTATCACCGCGATCCTGGGATTCTCGGCAGTTCCATCACACTTGATCGCAGACCCTACACCATCATCGGTGTGATGCCGCGCAGTTTTGAGTTTCCGCTGGAAGACGGTCGCCTCGACCAGATCCAACTCTGGGTGCCGATGAGTTTCACGCCCGCGGAACTCGCCGAGGAGCACGCCGGATTCTGGGGATATCAGATGGTGGCGCGCCTCAAGGAGGGCGTCACCCTGAAGCAAGCGGCGCAGGACGCCGACCGCGTCGCCCAGCAAGTCATGCGCGACTTCCCCGCCAGCCAATCGGCGATTCACATTCGTGGTGACGTCATTCCGCTCTTTGAGTATGGAGTTGGCGAAGTCCGGCCCGTGCTTCGGATTCTGTCGCTCGCTGTATCCGTCATACTGCTGGCTGCGAGCGCCAACGTCGCCGGCCTCCTGCTGGTTCGTGCCATCCGCCGGCGGCGTGAATACGCACTGCGCCTTGCGTTGGGTGCGAGTGCGCGCGCTGTTGTTCGCGAGTGCGTGGCCGAAGGATTGGTCCTGGGCCTTGCCGGCGGCGGCTTAGGTTTGGCCTTGTCGGCTGTTGTGATCCGAACGACGCTGCACCTGCTTCCCGAATCCATGCCGCGTATTAATTCCATCACCATCGACGCGGGGGTGGCGGCGTTCGCACTGTTTCTCTCTTTGGCGACTGGCGTGATCTGTAGTCTCGCGCCCGCCTTTGGAGCTCTGCGCGCCAACCCGATCGAGAGCCTCAAGTCCGGGGGACCGAACGCCTCGGGCAGCACCGGCCACCCATGGTTGCGATCCACACTGGTTGTGGCGGAAATCGCTGTTGCGTTGATGCTGCTTACCACTTCGATCGCTTTTATGCGCAGTTTCCAGAAAATGCGCGCTGTCAATCCTGGCTTCCGCGCCGACCAAGTATTGACTGCCGCATTTCGCTTGCCCCTCCAGAACTATCCCACAGCGGCCACGTCGCACGCCTTCAACCACGCCGTGGTCGACAGGCTTTCGACCAAACCCGGTGTGGTAGCGGTGGGCATTGTCAATTCGTTACCTGCCTCTGGCCAGTTCGGCCAGTCCACCTACACACTCGAGGGTCAGACCGCGGCTACTTGGAAACTAAGGTTTGCGGTGTTCGCGACCACCTATGCGGACTATTTCCAGGCGATGCGGATCCCGTTGATCGAAGGCCGCTATTTCACAGCTGACGACCGGGTCGACTCGCCTGCGGTCATCATCGTCAACCAGTCGATGGCCAAACACTGCTGGCCCGGCGAGCGGGCACTTGGCAAGCGGATGCATGCAGGCAATCCACAGAAACCTCTACCGTGGGCAACCGTGGTCGGAGTGGTCGCGGACACCAAGATGGGCTCCCCCGATGAGCCCAGCAACGATCAGTGGTATACGCCCGTGGAACAACCCACGACACTTACCAATGCCACCGCATCGGGGAAGCTGACCGACGCAGCCGGAGGATTCATCGCGCTCCGATCCGCGCTACCACCGGAACAGATGATCCAAACCCTGCGCGCCAGCGTCGCGGAGATCGATCCGTTGTTGGCACTCGAGCAAGTACAGACCATGAAGGAAGCAATCGTCAACATCGAAGCCCCGCGGCGTTTTAACACCGGCCTCATCACCTCTTTCGCTATCGGTGCCCTCTTGCTTGTCATCACGGGAATTTACGCGGTGGTTGCCTTCTCCGTCTCGTTGCGAACCGGAGAGATCGCCATCAGGATGGCGCTTGGAGCTCAACGAGTCGGCATCGCCCGGCTCGTGCTCATTTCAGGGGCAAAGCTCGCGTTACTCGGCTGCGGACTCGGAGTTCTAGGTTCAGTAGCTTTGTCGCGCCTGGTGAGCTCTTTTCTGTTCGAGGTGAGTGCGACGGACCCGCAGATTTTCCTCGCAGCCGTCGCAATCATGGTGCTGATGACGCTACTCGCATCGACGCTTCCCGCAACTCGCGCCGCCTCCGCGGAACCGGTAAATGCTCTGCGATCGATGTAGCCGTGAGACGACTGATCGTGAATAGGGAGTCGTGGAGACAAATGGGTTTCCACTACAGACTGCAGAGAAGAGAATTACGTTCGCGCTACTGCAACGAGCTTTGCTCGATCTTAAGCGTCATCTCCTCTGGCGTGAGGCAGGCTAGCCCACGCCCGAATATCCCGGGGTGAAGTACCCGAAATTGGACCTCTTTGTCCATCTTCCGTCAAATGTCAGGCTTCGCCATCTTGCGCGGCATTCGTTACTTTCGAATGCACCCTGAGTAACTGTCGACACCCTTTGTAGGGGCACGGCGACTTACACGCGCGTCTACTGCCTGCATAGTAGTTGTTGGGTTGTTTCGGGGGATGAATAGTCAATTGTTCGCTTTGGACTAAGCTTTGCTGCTAGCAACGTGCCTGCACAACTCGCTCAATGGCCGCATACAGGTTTTGTCAAACGGTTTTTACATCCTGCGCTCAATTTCGGCTTGTGTTTTTTGAACGCGAACGATAACTTTGCCTCAATCAATTCCCCCTCGGCTGAGGCGTGAAGACGTCTTATCCGCAAAAATTCCAAATTTGTAAAAACAGATTCCGGGCGAGAACCCCCATTTTTCGCTTCACGAGGCCACCGCTCTCAGGCCCCTGACCCTGGTGCTCGTGAGAACGGTTCTGCATGAGTGCGAGCTGGAAGCATTTGGTTCGTATGAAACATCGTCTCGATTGCGAGAGTGGATCCCACTGCCTCGTTGCGTGAGGTCGCTTTCTCGAGACCGCTCCCCCCAACAGTGAATACCACGAGGTAAGTGGTGAGGAACGAGTGTTCTCTAACGCTCAGGCGAAGGTCTGCCTGCATGAGGAAAGGACTGTTCGATGGTCACGCGAGCTCTTCCAGGTGAATGTCCTCTCGAGAAATCGAATGCGACGTCGATGCCACGTCGCACGGCCCTGCGATTCCTACTGGGCACTGTAATAGGTTCTGTTGCTTCGCTGATGTACCCGGTGTTGCGTTATCTCGTGCCGCCGGCTGAATCCGGCATGAGCGCCAGTGAAGCGCTGGCGGGTCGTATCGATGAATTGAAACCGAACAGCGGAAAAACTTTCCGCTTCGGAAGCCGTCCGGCCCTGTTGGTGCGCCTCGCATCTGGCGAATATCGCTCCACCTCTGCGGTCTGCACGCACCTGGGCTGCACTGTGCAATACCGGCCCGAGACTTCGCAGATCTGGTGCGCGTGCCACAACGGTTGCTACGACCTCAACGGCAAGAACGTTTCAGGGCCACCGCCGCGTGCTCTTGACACGTACGAAGTCAATGTTCGTGGCCAGGAGATTTACGTCATCAGGAAGCAGGCTGCCTAGTCATGAATGCCGCAAGCCGCGTACAGACCTGGATCGACGAGCGTCTGAATCTGGAGGAAGCGCTCTCGCCGCTGCGAGAGAAGACGGTTCCCGTTCACCGTTACAGTTCGTGGTACTTCCTCGGTGGTCTGACTCTGTTTCTGTTCGGCATGCAGTTGCTCACCGGCGTTCTGCTTTTGCTGTACTACCACCCGAGCGCCGGCGAAGCCTATGAGAGCGTGCAGAACATCACCAACCGTGTGCAGTTCGGTTGGTTGATTCGCTCGCTTCACTCCTGGTCCGCCAACCTGATGGTGTTTTGTGCCTTTGCTCACATGTTCAGCGTTGCGCTGGCACGCGCTTATCGCAAGCCGCGCGAGTTAACGTGGATCAGCGGCGTAATCCTCTTGTTCCTCGTACTCGGCTTTGGCTTCAGCGGATATCTGCTTCCGTGGAACATGCGCGCCTACTTCGCCACCAAGGTCGGAACGGAGGTGGCGGGACAGGTTCCCGTCATCGGTCACGCAATCATGGTTTTCATGCGCGGCGGCGAAGACGTTTCAGGTGCCACGCTGACCCGTTTCTTCGGCTTGCACATAGCGATTCTTCCCGCACTGACCATCGGAATTCTCATCTCGCATCTCATGCTGGTTCAGAAGTTCGGAACCAGCGTCCCTGAATCGGTCGAGAAGGAATGGGAAGAGCATCCGGAACGCCGGAAAGAGATGCGCTTCTTCCCGAACTTCTTCCTTCGTGAATTAATCGGGTGGTATGCAGCTCTTGCAGTGCTTGTCGCGTTGGCCGTCTTTCTCCCGTGGGAGCTTGGTACGAAAGCGGATCCATTCTCCCCTGCGCCACCCGGCATCAAGCCGGAGTGGTATTTCCTGGCGCAATTTCAGACCTTGAAGCTGATTCCGGCACACATCTTGCATCTGGATGGCGAAGTACTCGGCATCCTGGGCTTCGCAATAGGAGGCGCTATTTGGATGGCCCTCCCCTTCATTGAGGTTTTGGCTGGAGCCCGTCGCGTTCGTTGGGTGAAGGTAGGAATCATTTTCGCGATGATCTTCCTCGCTTCGATGAGCGTGGTCGGATACGTGTCGAGGTAACCAGATAGGGAGATGAGCATTCTCAACAGAAATTACGGTTGGTGGTTCGCTTGCCTTGTAATGCTGGTGTCTTGCGCCACGGCAGAGCAGGTCAAGAACGCCTGCGTGGACTGCCATTCCAAGCTCGAAGGCACTCTGCGGGTGGTTGTTGATCAGTCTGCCGCGAGCGTGCACGGCCACAAGGAAATGAGCTGCACAACCTGCCACGGCGGGAACGCAGCCGTCGACGAGAAAGATAAGGCTCACTCCAGCGGTTTCCGCGGAAACATCTCGCGGGCGCAGATCACAGAGCTATGCGGTTCCTGTCATGCGGATGGCAATCACATGAAAGGGTTCAACCCTTCCCTCCGCACCGATCAGCTGTCGCTTTACCAGACAAGCGTACACGGCGTGAAGCGAGCGCAGGGTGACGAGCACGTCGCAGTATGCACAGACTGTCATGGCGCGCACGACATTCTTCCCGGAAGCGATCCGCGCTCGCCGGTTCATCCGACCAATGTCGCCACCACCTGCAAGCGCTGTCACTCTGACAGTGATCTGATGAAGTCCTACAAGTTAGGCGCCGCGCAGTTTGCGGATTACACCGACAGCGTTCATCACCAGGCGATGGTGGAACGCGGGGATTTGTCTGCGCCGACTTGTTCCACTTGTCACGGCAGTCATGGCGCAGTTCCTCCAGGTGCTGCTTCAGTAGCCAACGTCTGCTCGACCTGCCATGTTCTGCAGGCGCAATTCTTCAGCGAGAGCGTTCACAAAGAAGCTTTCCCGGAAGGCTGCGCAACCTGCCACAGCAGCCACAAAATCAAGCATCCGGACGATAACTTTGTTGGACTGGCCAAAGGATCCGCTTGTGCGGACTGTCACTCCGCTGACGACGATCCCGGTAAAGCTGCGCAGGCAATTCATGACCATCTGACTCGTTTCGAAGCACAAATCGGCGAAACCAGAGCTTTGATGGATCGCGCTGCCAACGCGGGCATGGACGTTGCCGACGCGGAACTTGAACTGGCCCAGGCAAAAGAGGCGCTGACCAAGGCGCGAGTGCGAGTCCATACCGCCAGCCTGCCCCGCGTCGATGCCGAGCTGAACACCGGCACGACCGTCGCCATCAAGGCCAGAAACACTGCCGAGGAAGCTCTGCGCGAGCGCACCCGCAGACGGAAAGAATTGATCATCCCGGTGTCGGCGTTTCTGGCCGTCGTGATTTCGCTGGGCGCCTACATCCGGGAGTTGGAGCGCAAAGAGCGTGGTTGATCGCCGTCAAACCGCGAAAGACATTGGTTCCCCGCAGTCACACCCGTGTGTCAAATCAGCTTTAACCCTCATGCGTCTGATCCTTGCCGCCGCGTGCCTGGCCATTGCCGCAGCGGCACAGCAGCATCCGACCATGCTGGATCCGAACGTCAATGCGACGGCCTGCATTGGATGTCACCAGAATCAGGCGAAGAACAAGAATGCGCATTCGGCCACGGAGAAAAACTGCCTCAGCTGTCACGAAGTGCGTGTCAGCAAGGACGTGACCCGCGTAAAACTGCTTACCGCGACGCCCACCAAGCTCTGTCTGCAATGTCACAGCAAGAAGGAAGGCGGCGCGGCCGGCACTCACGTCCACGATCAGGCAACACGTGATTGCCTGACCTGTCACGATCCGCACGCCTCCGGTAAGGCGAATGATTTACTCAAGGCAACGTCAGGCGCCACTCCCGCAGAGAACCTCTGTCTGACCTGTCACAAAACGGGGCTGAACGTCCCCAAGGGTGGAAGCCGGCACGAGGCTCTCGACCTGGGTTGCGATTCCTGCCACGTCACGCACAAGTCGGGCGACAAATCGAATCCGGAATTCGCCTATCACCTTGCGAAATCCTCGCCCGCTCTCTGTCTTGAATGTCACGACGCCGGCGACGCAGGCCTGATCAAGGCGCACAATGGGCAACCCTTCGGCAAAGCCGATTGCGTGACCTGTCACGATCCCCACCAGTCCCTCCAACCCAAGCTGATGCAGGCTTTCGTGCATCCGCCCTTCGGCGAGAAGTTGTGCGAAGTCTGTCATGAGGCGCCCAAGAACGGAAAAGTCGTTCTGACCCAGGCGAAGGTCAAAGATATTTGCGTCGGGTGTCATTCCGAACAAGCCGACAAGATTGAGAAGTCGAAGTTCCAACACCCTGGAGCTGAGGGCGATTGCACCGACTGCCACAACCCGCATGCCGGAAAGACCCGCGCTTTTCCCAAGCCCGACGCCGTGAACGTCTGCCTGAATTGTCACGTCGATCAGGCCGAACAGGGAAACAAGAAAGTTCTCCACCAGCCTGCTTTTGAGCAGGGCTGCACGACCTGCCACGACCCGCACGGCGGGGAACATCCGAAGCTCCTGAGGGCGGAAGGCAACGGCGTGTGTACGGAATGTCATAGCACGGGTTCCACCCACCCAAAGCTGCAGAACGCACACGCAGTCACCATCTTCGACGGCAAGGTCCAACTTCCCGAAGATTATTTCGCAGCCAAGCACCCGGTGCAGTTCGACCTGAAAGATGGAATTGGGCATCCGGTTGGACGGCATCCTGTGACCGACGTACGCGATCCTGCAGATCCTTCCAAGGTCAAATGGCCGTTGGGATGCCTGAGTTGCCACCAGCCTCACTCGGGGGCGGCGCGAGCAATGTTAGTAAAAGACCTGCCGTCCAGTTTGCAATTTTGTCGCAATTGTCATCAACAAAATTTTGGAGCCGACTGAACATGCTGCAACTTGTGTCTTCAACTTATCGGAAAGCGTTCCTGGGCCTTGCGGTCGCTAGCCTGGCCTTGTCTCTGGTACCGAGCGCCCAAGCTGGGAAGAAGAAAAAAGCCGTGGTCGAAGCGCCAAAGGTCACGGAATTGCCCGAGGTCGATACCAGCAATCTGGTTTGGCCCGATCCCCCGGACATCGCCCGCATTCGCTGGATTGGCCAGTACCGCGGTGAGCCAAAGCCGGCGGCGCCGGTCACCCCTGTCAAGGAAAAGAAAAAAGATAGCTGGATGCTGCGACTGGCCGGCATTCAGCCGGTTGACGCCCCAAAATCCGACTCGCGCTTCAAGTTGGTCCGCCCGTACGGTGTGGCGGTCGACTCGAAGGGCAACATTTACACCGCTGATACCTACGTGGGCGCGGTTTTCATTTTCAACCCTGAGACCAAGGCAGTGGACTTCATTCGGAACGGAAGGGATGCCCGCTTCAAAGCGCTGATTGGACTCGGGATTGATGACGCCGACCGGCTTTTCGTAACTGACTCCGGTTTGCAGCGCGTTTTTGTGTTTGATGCAAACCATAAATTTATAGCCACCTTTGGGTCCGACCGCATGCAACGGCCCAGCGGCGTGGCGGTCGATAACAAGAATCGCCTCCTCTATGTCACCGATGTATTGAAGGACAACGTTCTCGTTTACGATCTGGACAATTTCAAGTATCTGCGCACGATTGGCGGCCCTCCCCAAAAAGCGGGCGATGACGCTCCCGGAACGTTCGCTCGACCCACCAACATCGCGGTGGGACCCAATGGGAATGTTTATGTCAGCGACACATTAAACCAGCGCATTCAGATCTTCGACGCGGACGGCACTTACCTGAGCATGTTCGGTAAGCCGGGGGATGGTCCGGCGGATATGTCGCGTCCCAAGGGAATCGCTATTGATGGTGACGGACATATCTGGGTTACCGACGCCGATCAGAATCGCGTGAAAATCTTCGATCGGCAAGGACGGCTGTGCGCCTACTTTGGCGAGTACGGGTATTTCCCCGGACAATTTGCTCTGCCTTCAGGCGTCACCATCGACAAGAACAATCGCGCCGTCGTTGCCGAGCAGGTGCTCAACGGCAGATTGCAGGTATTTCGTTACACCACTGACGCTGAGGCGTCAGCGGAACAGGCCAAGCGCGACCGGGAACATCCGGACGCGCCTACGGCTGCGGCTAGCAACGCCAGCCGGCAGTAACGTGCAAGTTTGTCTTTCACCAGCCACACCGGCGAGGGACAAGGTGGAAGTGCTCGAGGCTTCCGCAGCAGTGCAGACCAAGTAACAGGAGGTCTACAACGGATGAACAAGCATCACATCATCCTTCTCACCCTGATCGTCGTGGCAGTGGCTTTCTCCGGCACTGCGATGGCGCAGTTCACGCTCGACCAGGACGTTCTGGGCGCGCACAACATTAACGGCCGCGGCTGCGTTTCTTGTCACACTCCGCACAGCGGCTCTGCTGGTGCCGGCGGCACCGATACAAGTACGGGCACCATCGTTCTTTGGGGCACGTCCTTTCTCGGAAAAACCTACAACTCGTACGGCGGCATCACGTTTACGACTTACCCCACGGTCGCCAGTTTCGTGAATGGCACGAAGGACCCGCTGTATCGCACAGCGATCTGCCTGACTTGCCATGACGGATCGGCCAGTGTCACGGGTATGCATGGAACTACCGTTGAAACAGTGGACGGCGGTTCCGCACATGCACCGACCTATCTGGCTACGGATGCCGAGGGCTTGACCAACGATCATCCCGTCCACATTCCTTACGTTCCTGCCCCAGCTCCAGGTGGTAAGCATTGGGCCGGAACCGTGGATGCAAACGGGAAGGTGTGGTGGACGAACGACCCGGCCCAGGCAGCATTCGTCGCTGCTTACGGTCACGCGGGCAGCCTGTACGGTGCTGCGGCGGGTGGTACCACGGTTGGAAACGGTACGCCCTCGACGGCCGCCGGTGCTTATGTGGAATGCACCAGCTGCCACGACCATCACTCCATGACCAAGCGCCGCCAATCCATCGGGCAAGTGTGGACCCCCACCGCAAATTGCACGACCGGCGGAGCGACTGATCCCTTCTGTGGCTCTTACGCGGGTGGCACTCCTGCAATCTACCCCACGCGTATGTTCGTGAAAGGCTGGTATGACGCGAACAATCCAGCTAGCAACTCGTCATCGCAGTTTTGCCGTAGCTGCCATGCCGATCGATCGAACGAGGCCTACGGGATCAACAGCATTACGTTCTAACGAAAGGATGGGGGGAGAGCCCCCGCTCACCCCTTCTTTCTTTGAAGTCTTTTTGAGTTGACACACATGAGAAATCCATACCTTGGTTTCGTCCTCTTCGTGGGAGCAGCCGTCTCCACCGCAGCCCAGTCTTTGCCCGCAGCGCCGGCATCGATGTTCAAAAGCACAACCATGACCCCGACGGGCAAGACGGTAGCTCGCGTCAATGGCACCGCCTTAACGGATCATGACTTGCTGCGCGAGATGATGACCATCTTCCCTTACGCCCGCCAGCACGGCGGAAAGTTTCCCGTCTCCATGGAGGCCGACATCCGGCGCGGCGCGCTCGACATGCTGGAGTTCGAAGAACTCGTGTACCAGGAAGCCTCGCGCAGAAATTTGCAGGTGACGCCGGCCCGGCTTGAGGTCGCCATGAAGGCCTTCCGCGAGCAGTTTAGTTCCCAGGACGATTTCCGTTCGTACCTCAAAGCGGAGTGTGGCGGCTCAACCTCCAAGCTGCGCGAAAAGATACGCCGCTCCATGTTGATCGAGGACCTGTTGCAGGTTGAAGTATCGCAAAAAGCGGCGGTCCGAGACGCTGACGTACAAGCCTTCTACCATAAAAATCCGTCAAGATTTGTTGCCGAGGAATCGGTTTCGGTTCAGACCATTTCTCTCGCGATCCCCGACAATGCCACGCCACAGCAGGAAGGCAGCGTACGCCAGCGCGCTGAGGATGCTTTGCGCCAGGCGAAGAAGACAAAAAGTTACGAAGAGTTCGGGATGCTGGCCGAAAAAATTTCAGAGGATGACTGGCGCGTGATGATGGGTGACCACCAATTCATCACCCATAAGCAAATGCCACCGGAGGTCGCGAAAGTCGCTTTCGGCATGAAGCCTGGACAAGTGAGCGAACTGGTCCATGCCGAGAACTCCTGGTGCATCATCCGTGTGAACGGACAGAAGGCTTCCAGCCAGACAACTTACGAACAGGTTAAGGATTCCCTCAAGAAGGAATTGGAAGCAAGCAAGGTCGACGCGCTGCGCCGGACCCTCCACCAGCAGCTGCGTAAGAAAGCTCGAGTCGAGGAGCTTTAGGAGGGGCCATGCAGTTCATGCGACATATCAGGTTGGCGATCGCGCTGGGTCTTCTTCTGGTGGCCGCGGGCGTACGTGCGCAGGTTACGGTCGGCGATGATCTGCACATGAATCTGGATAGCAGCCTGGCAGTGGGATACTTCGCCTCCAATGGCAACCTGTCGCAGTCCGCCCACAGCCTTAGCGTGGGTGGCGAGGCTGATCTGCACGGTGATTATCTCGATCCGCGCGTCATCAACTTTGTCGTCAGTCCCTACTACAACTTGTCGCGTGCCAACTCCAGCATTCAATCCATCTTCGATGCCAGCGGCGTGAATGCGAACACTCAACTCTTCAGCGGAAGCCGTTACCCTGGCTCCATCAGCTTTGGCAAAAACTGGAATCACGAGGGCCAGTTTGGACTTCCCGGAACCGTGGACTACAAAACACGAGGCACGGATCAGTATTTCAACGTCAACTGGAGTTACTTCCAACCGTCGTTTCCCTCCCTGTCCGTCAGCTATGGAACCGGCGACAGCAATTATGAGGTTCTCGGCGCCGACACCAGGGGGGATAGCCATTCCAAGGTTTTCAGCTTGCATAGCGGCTATCAATTACTCGGCTTCAATCTGATGGGTGGCTATTCCGATTTCAAGCTCACTGAAACATTGCCGGAGATTACCAATGGGTCGGAAGCGTTGGTTGGAAGCACCGACCAGAACCAGGTGCAACTCGGCATCTCGCGGCGGTTCGGACAAAGGACCAGCTTTATGGCGAACCTGAGCAGAAACCATTTCAGCGTCGACTTCTCCGGCGCTCCCATCCAGGAGACCTATGACAATGCCGCCGCCAGTCTGACCGTTAATCCAGCGAAGGGCCTCATGGTGGTCGTGGGCGGCGCCTACACCGACAATCTGGCAGGATCTCTCCTGCAGCCAACTGTGGAGGAAAACGGCGCGATCTTGTCGCCGATCAGCGCATCTTCTCATTCGATCGATCTGTCTGCCACGACCACCTACACTCCTTTCCATGACCTGAGCTTCCAGGGAACGGTAGAGCATCGCGCGCAAAGCTATTTCGGCCTGAATGTCTCCTCCAATGACTACACCGGAGGCGTCTCCTACAGCCATAATTTGTGGGGTGGCACGGCTTCCTCGTATGCGAGTCTGACTCGCTACACCTCTAACGTGTACAACCAGGCCGCGACCGGCGGCGCCGGGAACCTCAGCTACTCCCGGCGAGTCGGCGCCTGGACCGGAAATTCCTCGTTCCGCTACGCGCGCAACGCACAAACGGCGCTCGCAACCTATACGCAGTCCGGTTACGGATACGGAATGAACGTTGGCCGGAAACTGGGCACTTGGATCTGGACCCTGTCGGCCAATGGCAGCGAGAACCGCATCGATGCAGTAGCCAACTCCAACTCGTTCAGCCAGGGCTACAGCACCGGACTATCCGCTGGCAAGTTTTCGGTCAACGGAAATTACAGCCGCTCCAGCGGGGACTCCATTCAAAGCATCATCGGTCTGATCCCAACCCCGGTTCCAACCCCCATCATTCCCCCGACCTTGCTGATCCTCTACGGTGGCGAGTCTTACGGCGCGGCCGTCGGATATACGCCCATCCGCGGTCTGATTCTCACGACCGACTACTCGCATGCTCACTATCACACGCAAAACGATTCGGCCTTTTCGAACAATCTCCTCCAGCAGGCCGACGCCAAGGCCGAATGGTATTTCCGTCAACTGCATTTCACCGCTGGATACAGCCACCTCCTCCAGGGTTTTGGCTCCGAAGTGGGCGAGCCCGTGAGATTGAATTCGTTCTACGTAGGCGTCTTCCGGACCATGCACGTTTTTTAAAGGATGACATTGAAGCAGAAACTCCAACGCGTCTGCAGGCTGATCGGAATCATGCTCGCACTGGTGGCAAGCGCAGGTGCCTCGAAAACCAAGGTCGCGCCTCCGCCGGGCCCGCCCGACCTCCTGCTTCCAGGTGGCCGCAGCCTGGTATATGAACGCATGTTCTCCTCTCAGCGCGATGTGAAGTTGAAGCGCGGCTTCTGGACCCGCCTCGTGGACTTCGTCGCCGGTGCCCCCGATTACCGCAACCTGGTGCGTCCATACAGCATTGCGGTCGATTCTCGCGGAAAAATTATCGTCACCGATCCCGGCATCCCCGGCGTGCACGTCTTTGATTTCGAGAAGCAAAAATACAAGCTCATTGAGCGCGAAGGCAAAGAAGCATTCCGCGCCCCACAGTGCGTGGCCGTCGATGCCGACGACAACTTCTACGTCACCGACTCAGAAGCAGGAAAGATTTTCGTCTTCGACGCCGACAATAAGTTTCGCCGCACCATCGGCAGCCTCAAGGGCGGCGAAGGTTATTTCAAGCGCCCCACCGGTATCGCGGTGGATTCCGCCGGGGGACGAATCTTTGTCTCCGATACGCTGCGCCACAAGATCTTCGTGCTCGATAAGGAAGGCAGCATCCTGAAAACCATCGGCCAGAATGGCGCAGGCGACGGTGAATTCAATTTCCCCACCGAATTGCGATGGACGGGCGACCAACTCCTCGTTGTGGATGCCATGAACTTCCGGATCGAAGCCTTCGACAGCTCCGGCGCATTTCAATACGCCGTCGGCAATCCCGGCGACAACACCGCCGCGATGTTCCGGCCGAAGGGAATCGGGCTGGATAGCGAACACAATCTATACGTCGTCGACGGATTGTGGAGCATTGTCCAGGTCTTCAATCGCGAAGGGCAGCTCCTGTATTACTTCGGCCAGGGCGGTGATGCCCCCGGCGACTTCAATCTCCCCTCAGGACTGATCATTGATCGCAACAACGCGATCTATGTGGTCGATTCTTTCAATCGGAGGGTAGAAGTATTTCGCTATCACACTCCGGCGACTTCATCCGCAGGCGGTACTCAGTGAACCGGCGCCTTCTTACCATTTGCCTGTCGGTTTTGCTGTCCAGCGCAGCCTGGGCGCAGGGCTTTAACGATGTGCTGGGGGCGCATGACATGACGCCCATGGGCAAGTCGCCGATCAAAGGCCGCGTCTCGGGCTCATGCCTGTACTGTCACGCGCCGCATTCCGCCATGGCAGGCCCGGCTACCCCCTTGTGGAATCAGCAGCTCTCAGTGCAAAGCTACAACTCGTACACCAGTAGCACGTTTCATCAGACAGGCGTACAACCGCCGCTCGGCAGCCCCACCAAGTTGTGCCTGAGCTGTCACGATGGGACAGTCGCCCCTGGCCAGACAGTGGCATACGGGAAGCTGAACATGACTGGGTCGATGAAGACGACCTCCAAGTTTGGCGGCGACCTTCGCAGTTCGCATCCCGTGAGCATGAAGACTCCACTGGCGGATTCTCCCGAGATCAACGTGTTGCTCTCCTCCGCGTCACCGAACACGGGAGATGCCAAGGTTCAACTCGTCAAAGGCAACGTAGAGTGCAACACTTGCCACGATCCCCACGTGCAAGGGAAGGACCAGATCGTGCAGGATTTTCTTGTGCGCGATGCTTCTAACGGCGCCCTCTGCCTCGCCTGCCACGACCCCAACCGGGTGGTCAACGGCAACGTGAATTTTCTAGGAGGCTGGGCGGTCAGCGCCCATGCCAAGGCCACGAACACGACCTCGAATCAGCCGTACGTCGGTGGGTATGGCACGGTGGCCGGCAACGCCTGCACGAATTGCCACATGGAGCACAACGCCACCGGGCCCAATCGCCTGCTGCGCGGAACCGACGAGCAGGCTTGCCTTGCTTGCCACAATGGCGGCACCAATATCAATCCGCCGGCTCGCAACATCTTCGCCGAGTTCGCCAAGACCGGGCACCCATTTTCGTCCGCCAACAATTTGCACGATCGCTCCGAGAGCGCCGTCCTTAACAACAACCGGCATGCGACCTGTGTGGATTGCCACAATCCACACGCCTCCTCGACCACATCGTCTTTCGGAGTTCCTCCCGCGGTGCGGTCTTCTCAGAATTCGGTTGTGGGAATCAGCGCATCGGACGGCTTGACCGCCCTTACTCCCGCCATCAATCAATTTGAAAACTGCCTGCGCTGCCATGGCGCGAGCACTGGAAAAGTGGTAGACAAAAAATACGGATATCTGCCGGTGTGGACCGCATCCGCGGGCGATCCTCTCAACATCATTCCACAGTTCGCCGCCACCGCAAGTTCCAGCCATCCCGTGACCCACGACCGGAGCAGCAGTCTGCCCCAGCCCAGCCTGCGCGCCCAGATGTTAAATCTGGACGGCACAACACCGGGCCGGGCCATGGGTGAGCGCATCCTCTGCACCGACTGCCACAACAGCGACGACAATCGCGAATTCGGAGGCACGGGCCCGAACGGTCCCCACGGCTCAAAGTATTTGCATCTACTCGAGCGCCATTATGAATTCAGCCAGGCTGCCATTCCCGGGGGCCCAATCGCAAATCTGTTTCCCAATCCTGATCTGACGGTAAATGGTCCGTATGCCATGTGCGCGAAGTGCCACGACCTGACCACGATTCTTGCAAACACCAGCTTCAGCGAGCACGCCCGCCACATCAACGACGGCTTCTCGTGTTCCACTTGCCATAGTGCACACGGCATAGGCGGACCGGTGGGTACGATCTCAGGCGAGAGAATTGTGAATTTTGACGCAAATGTGGTGGCGTCCAACAATGGTGCCCCGATTGGCTACAGCCGCTCATCGAATTCTTGCACTCTGACATGTCATGGTCACCCCCATGATCCGACTCCAACCCCGCTCAACCCCGCGCTCCGGCGTCCGAAAGTGAGGGTATAGCAAGAAATATTGACACTATCGCGCGTGCTCTCTGATGTTGGAGGTCACAACTTTTTATTTGTGATCCTGACCAATGTTTGTCATCCTGAGCGGAGCGAAGGATCTGCTTTTCGCTCGTATCCAGTTGCGATGCGTGCTACGTTCTTTCGTTCGAACCAGCACGCTATGCTCATATCAGTGAGATGGACGCGAAGTAATAAACACAGCACCAAATCAGGCTTTAACAACACGACTGTTTCGGGCCCCTTTCCCGGACAGGCGAAATCTGAAGAATACGAAACAGGAGACCGAAGAAAGATGAAGAAGCTTGTTCTCGCAATCTTAGTGATGTCACCAATCTTGTCGTCGATGTGCCTTGCCGATGACTTGGTTGACGATCCCAACTACAAAGCGAAGTGTGCTATGTGCCACGGTGCGGCCGCCGAAGGTAAAGAAAAAATGAAAACGCCGCCCATGAAAGAAAAGGCGGGCAAGCCCGTTGCTGAACTGACGAAGCAGATCGAAGATGGCAACGACCAGCAGACTCCCAAGATGCCCCCCTTCAAGGACAAACTGACGCAAGAGCAGATCAAGGCGCTGGTCGACGAGATCAAGGCTCTCAAGTAAAAGCCTCCGTAACGAGATCCCTCCCCCGCCCCCGATCCAAAAATCCTGCGGAAGTAGTGTGCTTGTTTCTTTTTGTAGCCTTGCGGGCGCTGGACGAAGTCGCATCCAATGGCTAGGGACAACCGCCCAACTACGCTGCCTGCGATCCGTTTCCCCGCTGTCTGAGCGAGTCAGCTTCAATAAACATTCTCTCGATTGTAGGTTCCTTCTCCTTGATGCGTTCTTCCAAACGCGCAATTGCCGACTCCAGCTGCTGCACATCAAGCCCACGACGGAATCGGATATTCACCGTGAGCAGCACTTGCTCTGGTCCCAACTGCATGGTCAGCAGGTCCCCCACGCGTTCCACGGAAGGATCGTTTTGGATCACGTCGCGCACCCGGCGGATCCTCGCCCTGTTCGTTCTCTCTCCCACCAGCAACGCCCCGCTTTCTCGCCCTAACAGCACCGCGACGGCCGACAGAACACCCGCGATCAGGATCGATGCGATCGGATCAAACTTGGGATTGTGGAATGTGTGCCCCAGAAAGATTCCAAGAAAAGCGAGAGCCGCTCCCACCAGTCCTGCAGAATCTTCCAGAAACACCGTGAAAATGGTTGGATCTTTGCTTCCGATAATTTCGTCCCACGTGCTTTCGTGCGGCTCTTTTTGCGATACCAGCCCTTGATACGAAATCCGCCAGGAGTAGAAGTCAAACGCCGCCGTCAGGGCCAACACTGCATAGTTCCAACCCGGATGTCCCGTAGGATGGGGATGTCGCAGGTGCGAGACGCCTTCGTGCAGGGCCAACATCCCGCCAATCCCAAAAATGTAGACTGCGACCAGCAAGGAATAAAAGTAAAGAACCTTTCCATGCCCGTATGGGTGAAGTTCGTCCGGAGGTCGAGTGCTCCGTTTGATACCAACGAGCAGCAACAGCTCATTTCCCAGATCCGCGGTGGAGTGGAAGGCTTCGGCCAACATTGCGGAACTGCCGGTTGCGAGGGCCGCAACGTATTTGCAGACCGCGATTGCCAGATTTGCAGCAATCGCAACTACTACGATCCGCTGCGACGACGTGAAAGCCATCCAAGTCGGACGCGATTCATTCTAGGAGGGATGTATCGGATCGATTAGAAATTGGCGCGAGAATCCCGGCAGCACTACAAGGAGTAAATAGAGCGCGACTACGGCGTGGGCACCAACCAAGCTCTGTCTAAGAGCCCGTCCCGCGGCTGATTCAGCCACGCCGTACGCGTTGTTTAAGCGGCAGCCCGCTCGTTGTAAGCGTTCCGTACTTTATCCACGGCTCCAGGGGCAACGAGAATTCCGATGCCCGTACCGATTCCAACACCGAGAAGAAAGCTGCCCCAACTCGGCCACTGGCTCCGGCCTCGTAACGCCTCACTCGCATTCGCCAGACGACTCGAAGCATCTTCATATTTCTCGTTAATGACGTCGCTCATGTCATCGGCGCGATCGCGCATCTGGTTTTGCACCGCCGACCACAACTTCGCGTCCGTCAGCAGCAGACCGGCTCGCATGGCGAGTCTCGCCCAATCCTTCGTGCGCCTGTTTCTCAACATATTCGTCATCGTATGACCTCGGTTAACTTTGATCTCGTCAATTTAGAAAATCCCCGTTCTTTTAGCCATCGGATGACCCGTGTAGGGTGAACCCGGGAATCCGTGTATACGAAACTGAACCTGGCCCCCTTGCCTTCCTGCGACGGATGTCTTTATTTCGCAAGTACTTCACGGCGCCCAGGAATGATTCCTGCGTAAAGATTCGTAAACGCCATCTGCCCATGACAACTCGTCGGGGATAATCGGGTTCATAAATTTACCCGGGAAATTAAAGACGTATATATAAGGAGATTCCATGCTGAAGAACTGGATACTGGCTTTGACGTTGTGCGGCTTGGCATGCGCAGCAACTCCGGCCGTTATCGCGCAAGATGCTCCCAGCAGCGACCAGCAGGCAGCGCCCAATGGCGCTCCTCCCGAGCACGAACACGGCCGGGGCCACGCTCGATTCGACCCTGACCGCAGGGCGAATATGCTGTCCCAGAAGCTCAACCTAAATGCGGATCAGAAGGCGAAGGTCACAGACATCTTCAAATCCGAGCAGGCGGAAATGCAGAAGATTCATGCCGATGCTTCGGTGGCACAGGGCGATCGCCGCTCGAAGATGATGGACCTCGATAAGTCATCCAACGACCAGGTGCGTGCGCTTTTAAATGAGGACCAGAAGAAGAAATTCGATAAACTGCTGGCTCGGCGGGAACAGTGGGCAAAGAACCGCCACCAAGGCGCCCCTGCCACACCCCCTGACTCCGATCAGAAATAACACCTTCCCGCAAAGAACGCTCGGTGCCCCAGGTTCGCGTCCGTCCTTTGGACGCTAACCTGGGACCACATCGCCTCCTTGATCGTTCCCCCCGCTCACTCAACCGTTCACTAGACCAGCAGTGCCGGAAATACTACGATAGAGCGATCTTCGGAGGGGCGCCATGTACTTCGAACAGTTCTACCTCGGCTGTCTGGCCCACGCGTCGTACATGCTCGCTTCAGAGGGCGAGGCTATCGTCATCGATCCTCAGCGTGATGTTGAAATTTACCTGACAGCCGCTAGCGAGAATGGCCTCAAGATCCACCACATCTTCGAAACTCACCTGCATGCTGACTTCGTTTCCGGCCACAAGGAATTGGCAGAACGCACCGACGCTAAGATCTACATCGGTCCCCATGGCGGCGCTCGTTTTGCCCGGGTGGAAGTCGGCGATGGTTTTCAGTTGCGGGTAGGGAAGCTGAAGATCGATGTCCTGAATACTCCCGGGCACACACCGGAGAGTATTTGCCTGGTAGTCACTGACGAAGAAAAATCTCCGAAGCCTTGGGCCGTCTTCACCGGGGACACCTTATTTATAGGAGACGTCGGTCGTCCCGATCTATCGCCCTCCCACACGCCTGTCGAACTGGCTGGCCTGCTCTACGACAGTCTCCACGCCAAGCTGATGACCTTGCCCGGCGATACGCTGGTCTATCCCGCGCACGGAGCAGGTTCGCTATGCGGGCGCAACATGCGCGCCGAGCGTTCCTCCACCATCGCCACCGAACGAATGACGAATTACGCTCTCCAGATCGGCAGCCGCGAGGAGTTCATCCACGAATTGACCTCGAAGATGCCCGTCCGCCCCGACTATTTCCTCGAGGATGCGGAGATTAACCGCGACGGCGCAGCCCCGCTTTCTGAAATGCAGGATCTGAAACCCATCTCTCCCCCCGATCTACAGTCCCTGATCGCCGAGGGAGTCGTCGCCCTCGACGTCCGCCCGCCCAATGAATTTGCCGCCAGTCATGTCCCAGGTTCGATCAACATCGCGCTCTCCGGCCAATTCGCTTCCTGGGCCGGATCGGTTCTCGGTCTTTCGTCCCGCCCTGCGCTGATCGCCGACAACGACGAGCAGCTATCGGAAGCGCGCCTGCGCCTCGCCCGCGTGGGCATAGAGGGCGCGCGCGGATTTTTGCAGGGTGGCGTGACCGCCTGGAAGCAGGCCAAAATGCCAGTTGCCCATTTGCCAGAAGTTCAAGTCGACCAAGTCAGCGCATGGTTGGACAAGGGCGAAGTAACGCTGCTCGACGTTCGCCGAGAAGGAGAATGGAAGGCAGCTCACATCGAAGCCGCGACCTGGTCGCCACTCGACACGCTAACGCACAATCTGCCTACACTCGATCCTGATCGCCGCATCGCCGTGCACTGCAAAAGCGGATATCGCAGCGCCATCGCATGCAGTGTCCTGCAACGTGCGGGCTTCCGCAACGTAGTCAACGTGATCGGCGGCTTCGACGCGTGGCAGGCGGCCCGCCTCCCGTTTGTCACCGAAGAAACTGTAAAGGTCTGAGGGCCCGCACTTCCCCCATGCAGGCTCTCAGACAATCGCCCAGCCAGGACCGAGCGAATTTTTCAGCCAGTGAAGGGCGGGCGTCCTCGCCCGCCGCGTTCCAATCCTCACCTCCCTCACAAAGAACGAAGGAAGTTCAGCAAATCCTGCATCTGCGACGTCGACAATCCGTTGAAGCGGTGCACCGTTCCTGCAGCTTCCGACCCTCGCCCATCATGAGCGCGAATGGCCTGCAGCAAATCCGACGTCCGCCCATCGTGCAGGAAAAATAGTCGCTGCCCCACACCCCACAGCGGCGCCGTCCGGAACTGATCCGGTCCCGCCGCTCCCTGCGTGATGCGGTCCGCAAGTCCCCACCCCATATGATGGATGGCAAAATCAGAGTACGGATGATAAGTGACACCCGACATCCCCGTGTACCGCGAGGGCCCTGTCGTCAAAGAAGCGGTGTGGCACAAACTGCATCCCACCTTGTCGAACAGTGCCGCCCCATTCTGCGTGGAAGAAGTCGGCGCCGCCGGAGTCGGCGGAGCCGACAAGCGCGCGAACATCGCGAACTTGGCAACATCAGCTGTAGTCTCCCCCGCCTCTCCTCCGGCGAAGTCTTCCGGGGAGGGATTGAACGCGCACCCGCCGTCCGCCGATCGCTCCGAAGGAAATACTTCGTTCGAGACGCCTTGCTCGACGTTGTAGGCTTCTCCCGAAAATATCAGCAGCGATTTATTTTGCGCCTTCCATCCGAATCGGGTAATCGTTCCGTCATTGCCGCTCGTGTTAAAACTTCCGCGAATTCCCAGAAAAGCTTTCTGAGCCGCATTCGCCGCCAGGTTCGCTCGCAGTACGCTGTCCGGAGTCGACTCCACCAGCCCCAATCCAAACACGGGTGTGGGGATCCGGAAAATTACATTGCTGCGGCCCAACTCCCTCGCGAAGTCGGGTTGTGCCATCGTGCAACCTGCCGCGTCACTTCGCCCTGTGACACTGAACAAGTCGTGGACTCCTCCGTCCGGCACAGCTCCCTGCTGTGTCACCGTCATGATGAAGCGCGCTTCGCGCACCGGCCCATCCGGAGTAATGAAGGGCGGCACCTTATTGGCCGCGCCATGGAGTGTCGCCAGCGCCACCTGCGGATTGGGGATTGGATTCTGTGGACTCTTCGATCCCGGGCTACTGCCTCCCATCGCCGGTTGTGCGTGGCACTGTGCGCAACTGTTGCCATTGAATCCTGGGCCAAGGCCGGTGCCGCCTTCTCCGTCAATTCCTCCGGACACCGAGTCGACTTCCATGAACGCCTGCATCGCTTGCGTGAACATCGCCTGCTCTCCAGCGCCGAGCGCAGGGTAAGCGCCTCCCGCTCCCGCTGTGCCGATTCGCGGACCAGGATCTGATTGTGCGTGCACATTTCGGGGACCGATTTGCATCAAGACCACCAGACACACCACGACCATCAAAACGTTCTCGCGTTTCACTTGGGCCCTCCTTCAGCGGAAGCAGACACACTCCCGCGAGGTTCTGGATCTGTGGATTTTTTGGGAGGCTTAGCGCGAAGTCTTCCCCATTTGTCCAGCCCGCTCGTTGTACCGCGATGCTTCGTGCCCGCATACCCCGACACAAACACCGCGTTGAAGCGTGGCGCCTACCGCAGAGCTGGGCTGACTTTAAACTGCAAGTGAGATTGCGAGGAACTCTACGTTTGATCGTGATCGGGCGTCAAGATGTCCGGAAGTACATGCGAGGTGCGGGGAATCGCTCACTCAAAACATTTCTCTCGATCGTGATTCCAAAACAGGAATCTGGACACACGCGCCATGCATGTGGTCCATCCGCAAACCGGAAACCATGGTCATACCCCACGCCGCAGTAACGCTCGTCATCTTCTTCTCAACGACTTACGACCGCAGTTACACAAGCACACAGATCATTGCTCGGGAACCGTCGTATGCCGCGACCATCGTGGGACATTCGTGTGCACAGTCATGTGTCCACGTGATGAACGCACATAAGGGACGTGACGTGGAACACAGGCAACCGATACATCGCCGTGGCACAATGCGACTCGAATTCTACGAAGGCCACGCAGTGCGAGATGGTCGCTTGTATGAGTCGACATTTGCTCCTGGGTTGAGGCGAGGCGAAGACGCTGACCCCCAATAGTGTTTTGTGTCGCTGGCTGTTGATCTCCGTCCCCCCCGGACGCGTTATCACGCTTAGCCACAAATCCAAAGAACTCGGAACCATCCATCTGCTTGGTCGTTTGGCGGATAGCAGTTAGGCCCCTCCCCAAAACATCTGTGGTCGAAGTGTGCGCCCAGGATTCAGGTCATTTATCCGGTTACAAGTGTGCTCGAATTTAAGGAGAAATCATGGACATCAAAACATCTCTCAGGTTCTTGCGTTGGCTCCTCATCACTCTCTCGATCTGTTTGGGAGGAGTCCTGGGGTTCGCGCAAACCAAAGCTGCGCAACCAAACAAACCGTCTGCGCAAGATCAGGTTCTGAAACAAAACGCACCCAAGAAAAATTGGATCAAGGACCCAAACAAAGTGATGCCCATGCGGCAAATGACCAACGCCCAACGACGGGCTGCCGCCCAGCGCAACCACGCGCGCCGCGCCAAAGCCGAAGCTCAACAGAAACTCAGCGCCCCGGCCAATCAGGGGGTGCAGCAATGAAAACCAGAATTCTCCTAACCCTGATGCTGCTCGTTAGCGCGCTGGTGTTCGGCCAGACGAACATGCCCCCGTGCAACGCGGTCGCGGGCGTCACGACGAACTGTACGGACTATTTCGGCGTCGCCAACTACGCCAACAGCCCGCTGCCCGTGGGTTCGGTCGATATCTCCGCGACGGGCTTTACGATTGTGGACGGAGGCAGCGGGTACGATCCCGCCACTACTGTCACCATTACAGACTTCTACAACACGGTTGGAGCCGCTAACGCGACTGCGACCGTGACAGTCGATCCAGCAACAGGCTCCATCACGAGCATTACGGGTGTCGGAGCTGGTGCCGGATATGTCGCCCCGGTTGTCAACATCGTAGATCCTTCGGGTTTGGGTACGGGCGCGATCATCCTCGCGAAGCTCAACCCTGCCACCGTTGTTCCAGGCACCGGCATCCGCAAGTTTGTGGACGATCTGCCAGCGCTTCCGATTGCCGGCATCACAACCGGTATCGCCACGGACAAAACAACGTTTCCAAAGTCTGACTACTACGAAATCGCACTGGTTGAGTACAGCCAGCCGATGCATTCTGACCTGCCCGCGACGAAGCTGCGAGGCTATGTACAGGTTCCGCCCTTAAGCAGTGGAAGCAACACTTGTTCCATTGCGCGGGCATCCAGTCCGCAATATCTCGGCCCGGTACTCTTAGCCCAGAAGGGCGTGCCGATACGCGTGAAGTTCACCAACTGCCTGCCCGTGACAGCCAGTGGAGGAAACCTCTTCATTCCTGTCGACACCACCTATATGGGAGCGGGGAACGGTCCGGACAACACACCCTACACCCAGAATCGGGCTACTCTTCACCTTCACGGCGGCAACACTCCGTGGATCAGCGATGGAACGCCACATCAATGGACCGCCCCCGCGGGTGAGTCAACCAGCTTCAGGAAGGGCGTCAGCACACAAAACGTCCCCGACATGTGGTTTGACGCAACCGGAACCGTGATCCCGAGCTGTGCAGGGCTATCGGCGTGCTCGGCGGCGGGCGCCACGAACGATCCGGGCGATGGCGCCATGACGTTCTACTGGACTAACCAGCAAGGTGGCCGGTTGATGTTCTATCACGACCACGCTTACGGCATCACTCGCTTGAACGTCTACGTTGGTGAAGCTGCGGGTTACCTCCTCTACGATCCCACGGAAGAAGCCGCGCTGGCGACTGCGACCGTCCCCGGTACCGTCCCCGACTTGGCGACCGCCGACCTCGCTCATCTAATTCCACTGGTCATTCAGGATAAGACCTTCGTGCCGAAGGACTCCCAACTGCTTGCTACGGACCCAACTTGGATTTGGAGTACACCTTCTCCTGCAACCAACGGCAACGGCGATCTCTGGTTCCCACACGTCTATATGCCCAACCAGAACCCCGCTGATTTCGGCGGCGCCAACGCCTTTGGCCGGTGGGATTATGGTGCGTGGTTCTTCCCGCCGCAAACCACTCTATCAATGGCTGGCAACAGTCCTCTCGGCCCGAATACTGCGGTAACTGTCCCCTGCACCTCCGCCGCTTACCCGGGCGTGTTGCTGCAACCGACAGTTGCCAATAACTTCAAAGAGGGATGCCCTATCGTTCCCAACCCATCCGGTACACCGGAGTCCTTCATGGATACTCCGTTGGTGAACGGCAAGGCCTATCCCGTCCTCCATGTGGCACCCGAAGCTTACCGATTCCGCATCCTGAGCGCCGGCAATGACCGTACCCTCAACTTGTCACTCTACCAAGCCATCGACGCTGCCAACGCCCTCTGTGCGACGACGCCATCGCCGGCCACATGTACGGAAGTCCGGCTGATTCCGGGACCGGCTGGCATTGCTGACATGGGACTCGTTCCGGACCAGACCACCGCTGGCCCAGCGTTCGTCCAAATCGGCACCGAAGGCGGACTACTGCCCAAGCCGGCAGTGATTCCCCCGTCGCCGATCACTTACGAGTACAACCGCAGGGACATCACGGTCTTGAATATCAAGACCCACGCGCTACTGCTAGGACCGGCAGAAAGAGCGGACGCCCTTGTTGACTTCACTGGACAAGTCGGAAAGACGTTCATTCTGTATAACGACGCGCCCGCGCCCGTCCCGGCGTTTGACACTCGCATCGACTATTACACAGGAGACTCCGACCAGGTCGCAACCGGCGGTGCCCCTGCAACCCTGCCGGGGTACGGCCCCAACACTCGCACCATCATGAAGATTGTCGTGGATGGTGCCCGACCGCCTCCGTCCCCTTCAGTCTGGCCACCCTACAGGCGAAGCTACCGCCGATCTTCAGCGCCTCCAACTCCGCAATGCCCGGGCCGGCCATTGTTCCGGAACCGTCCTACCCAGTTGCATCCGGTGGGAATTCCCCGACCGGTACCTATGGCAGGATTTCCGACAATACCATTACCTATACCCCGCTCGGGAAAACCACGCCGGTTACAATCAACTACGACCAGAAGGCTATTCAGGAGCTATTTACTCTTGACTATGGTCGCATGAACGCCACGCTCGGTACCGAACTGCCGCTGACCAACTTCCTGGTCCAGACGACGCTTCCTTTCGGTTATGCGGAATGGGCCACCGAGATCATCCAGGACAGCAAGGATCCGAACGTTTTGCCCCAGCTCTGGAAGATCACGCATAACGGCGTGGACACTCACTTCATCCACTTCCATTTGTTCAATGTGCAGGTCATCAACCGCGTCGGCTGGGACGGCGCTGTCAAGTTGCCTGACACCAACGAACTGGGCTGGAAAGATACAGTCCGGATGAATCCGCTGGAGGACATCGTGGTTGCCCTCCAACCCCTCAGTCAGGACCTCCCGTTCCCGCTGCCGGACAGCGTCCGCTCTTTGGATGTAACCGTGCCGGACGGCTTAGTCTCGCCTGCTATCTCGGGCATAGACCCGGCTACCGGCAACGCGATTCTCGGCGGTGGCGGCACGATCAACAATAGGGTCAACTTCGGCCAGGAGTACGTGTGGCATTGCCATATCCTCGGCCACGAAGAAAACGACATGATGCGGCCCATCATCTTCCAGGTCGCACCGCCCGCTCCTTCGGCCTTCACGGCAGTTCGGGACGCAAACGGGCAGGTCATTCTCACCTGGACCGACAACTCCGCCAGTGAGAGCGGATTCAACATCGAAAGAAGCACAGATCCAAACTTCTTGGCACCCGCAGGAACTTCTGTTATTACCAATACAAACGCGAGCTCTCCTGCCAGCGCATATGGAGCAACCCTAACCCAAACTGACCAGAACCCTGGGCCCGGCACGGTCTACTATCGCGTGCAGGCTGAAGACGATTTCCTGCCGCAGTCTCCGTTAGCGGCTCCCTTCCAGGTCCAGCCCATGTTCTCTGCATGGGTCGTGACTCAGGCGGGTGCGCAGACTACCACCACCATTCAGGCCCCGGCGATCAACTACGGCCAGAACGGGACGGTAACGGTCACTGTCACGTCTGCGGGAGTTACGGTCACCGGCAACGTGACGCTTACTGTCGATGCCGGCGCGCCCGTCACGGTCGCCCTCACGGGTGGCGTGGCGGTCTTCAATAGCACCAACACCCCAGCCCTGTTGG
The DNA here is from genome assembly GCA_963765755.1 of uncultured Acidobacteriota bacterium. Lineage (GTDB taxonomy): Bacteria > Acidobacteriota > Terriglobia > Terriglobales > Acidobacteriaceae > Gp1-AA133. Next base: position 86,405 of record CAVXXV010000005.1, read on the forward strand.
CACCTGCGGTAGGCAATCACGCCCTCGTGGCCAGCTTCGCCGCGCAAACTGGCTTTGCGGCAAGCAGCGCTACCGGCACTCTGATCGTGAATCCGGCAGCACTGGCCATTACCGCAAGTAGTGCGACCATCCCTTATGGCACCACTCCGCTTCCTAATATCACACCCAGCTACTCGGGCTTTGTAGGCACGGATAACGTCGCCAACAGCGTTACGACTCCAGCGACTTGCTCGGTCACGGTTCCAGCCGGAAATCCGGTGGGCACTTACGCCACGCAATGCTCGGGAGCGGTTGCACCCAACTACACGATCGCCTACGTGCCCGGCACGCTGTCGATCACGGCTGTCCCATTGATCATCACAGCCAACAATGCAACCCGCGCGTTCGGGGCAGCGAATCCGACGTTCACGGCAACCTACGCCACTTTCGTGAACGGGGATGGGCCTAACTCGCTAGCTGGAGCGCTCAGCTGTACGACTACCGCTATTGCCACCAGCCCGGTTGGAACCTATCCAATCACGTGCTCTGGACAAACTTCCACCAACTACAACATTACGTACGTTCCTGGAACTTTGACGGTTACAGCGACTGGCCCGGTGCTTAACCTGGCACCTCCGGCATTGACGTTCAGCTCACCGATTAACGTCACTACCGTGGCCCAGGCAATCACGGTCTCCAACACCGGAAGCGCCCCCTTGAGGATCACCGGCATCACTCTCGGTGGTGCAAACCCGCAACGCTTCGGCCTCACCCATAACTGCCCGATCAATGGCGCAGGTCTGGGAATCGGTGGAAGCTGCACGGTCAACGTGACATTCACTCCCAACAACACCACCACCAGGAATGCAACAGTTCGTGTGGCGGTTGCTCTACCAGCGGTTACCGGCACCGTAACCCTGACCGGCACAACCATTCGTCCGGCGGTCACGCTTTCCCCGACCTCCCTGGCGTTCGGCAACGTGCCGATCAACACGATCAGCCCGCCACAGACGGTCACGCTGACCAACACCGGAACCGTTCCCTTGGTGTTGAACAGCATCTCGATGGGTGGGGCGAACCCGGGCCGGTTCCCGCAGACCAATAACTGCCCAGTCGGCGGCGGTAGCATTTTACCGAACGGATTCTGCACGATCACGGTCACGTTCCGGCCCAACCGGGTAGGCCCGCGTTCCGCGACCATCATCATCAGGGACAATGCACCCAATACCCCACAGACGGTGGTTGTGACGGGTACTGGGCAATAATAAGGGGAGGGGGCGGCTCCTTCCCGCTCTCCTCCGATACAACAGCACTGCTCGCGAACGACCGCGAGCAGTGTCTTTTTTTGCGTGCGCGAACTGATCAACATTGTGCTGGAACCGGGGCGATCCATTCTTGACTGTCACCCCTCACCATGTTATAAAACTTCACACTAAACCGATTTAGTTAGCCTGCAGACATGGTTGCCCTCTCATGAGAACCCCAACATTGCGCGTAATCATCCTCACGGCACTACTGGCGATTTGCCTCCCAGCGGCCGCCCAGACCTCCGAAACCATCGTCGTTGACCCCTCCGCCGCCGCTCATTCCTTTCCCCACTTCTGGGAACAGATGTTCGGCTCCGGCCGCGCTGTTCTCACCCTCCGCGACAGCTACCGCCGCGACCTGCGGGAAGTAAAACAGATCACCGACTTTCGCTACGTTCGCTTCCACGCAATCTTTCATGACGAAGTCGGGATCTACGACGAGGATGCCCAGGGCCAACCCAAGTACAACTTCTCCTATGTCGACCAGGTCTACGATGGACTGCTGGCCGCCGGGGTGCGTCCGTTCGTAGAACTCAGCTTCATGCCAAAGAAGCTCGCGACCAGCGAGAAGCTGCACGCCTTCTGGTACAAGCCCAACGTCGCTCCGCCCAAGGACTACGCGAAGTGGGATGACCTCATCACGCAGTTCGCAAAGCATCTGATCGAGCGTTACGGCAAAGAAGAAGTCGTCCAGTGGTACTTCGAAGTATGGAACGAGCCCAACCTTGATTTCTGGGGTGGCGATCCTCGACAGGCAAGCTACTGGGAACTCTATGACCATACCGTGCGCGCGCTCAAGGCTGTGAACGCAAGCCTGCGCGTTGGTGGCCCCGCCACCGCGCAAGCCGCCTGGGCCGATGCCTTCATCAAGCATTGCACCGACAACCATGTCCCCGTCGACTTCGTTTCGTCGCACGTTTATAGCAATGACAAGTCGGAAGATGTTTTCGGCACTCACGAAACCATTCCGCGCGATCAGATGGTGTGCCGCGCCGTGAAAAAAGTTCACGATCAGATCAAGGCGTCCGCGCAGCCCAACCTGCCGCTGATCTGGAGCGAGTTCAACGCTAGCTATATGAACGAGCCCGACGTCACCGATCGCTCCTACATGGGACCATGGCTCGCCGACACCATCCGGCAGTGCGATGGCATCGTCGACCTCATGTCCTACTGGACATTCTCCGATGTATTCGAAGAACAAGGCGTCGTAAAGACCCCGTTCTACGGCGGCTTCGGCTTGATTGCCGCCGGGGGAATTCCGAAGCCCGCATTCAACGCCTTCCGCTTGCTGCACCAACTCGGAGAGGAGCGGATCGCACTCGATTCCAATAGCGCTCTGGTCACGCGCAAGAAAGACGGGTCGCTCGTGCTCGCAGTCTGGAACTACGCGCCCCCGGAAAAAGAAGGCGCCGCCAAGACCGTGACCCTGAAGTTCAAGGGCGCCGCCCCGGCGCAAGCGACGGTGTCGGTGGTCGACCCGCAGCATGGCGACGTGAGAGCGGCCTACGAAGCTATGGGCTTGCCCCAATATCCGACGCAGGCGCAGATCAAAGACCTGCGAAAGGCGTCAGAGTTGGCGGCTCCGGAAACACGCGCGCTAACCAACGGGGAACTCACTCTGACGCTGCCGTCATATTCTCTGGCGCTGGTCACGGTGAAGTAGCAGTATTTCTCTGCGACCTCTGCGGATGTTCTCTGCGCCCTCTGCGTTTTAAGATTTTGAGGGCGTTTCATCCGCAACGTTCGCGGGCGCGCAGGAACTCTCTGAACTCGACTACGAAAAGAGTTACGATGGCTTCGCGCGACCTCACCCGCAGGGAACTTCTACGTATCTTCCAGGCTGGCGCACTGGCCGTACCGCTAGCGTGGCTTCCCACCTGTTCCAGGTCTCACAAGAGCTCTCGTTCCCCGCAGACCGACGACCAGTTGCTCGACGAAATCCAGCGCGCCTCGTTTGATTTCTTCTGGACCGAGGCAGGCTCCGGGACCGGCCAAGTGAAGGATCGTGCTCTTGCTGCCGGCAATGACACGCGCACGGTTTCAAGCATTGCCGCCACCGGCTTCGCGCTCACCGCGCTCTGCATCGCCGACCGCCGCGGTTATAAAAATTCCGCAGACATCAAAGACCGCGTACGCACTACGCTCCGCTTCCTCGCTAACCAGTTGCCGCAGGAGCACGGTTTCTTCTACCACTTCGTCGACATGAACACCGGCGCGCGAGTTTCCAAGTGCGAACTCTCCTCGATCGACACTACGATCCTGCTGTGTGGCGTACTCACCGCGCGTCAGTACTTCAACGACGCCGAGATCCGGGACCTCGCGACCACCATCTACAATCGCCTCGATTGGGCGTGGATGCTGAACGGCGGCCCCACGCTGTCCATGGGCTGGACCCCCGAGTCCGGATTTCTCTCCGGCCGATGGAATCATTATTGCGAGCTGATGATGATCTACCTGCTCGCGATCGCCTCGCCCACCCATCCCATTCCAGCGGCAAGCTGGGAAGCGTGGACCCGCCCGACGATCGCATACCAGGGCATCCCCTACATATCCGGAAACGATCCGCTCTTCACGCATCAGTATTCGCACGCGTGGTTCGACTTTCGGAATATGAAAGACGCGCACGCAAATTATTTTCAGAACTCCATCAACGCGACCAAGGCACACAAACGTTTCTGTCTCTCGCTGCGCAACAAGTTCCCGGACTACGCGGACGACCTGTGGGGTATCACTGCCTCCGACTACGTCGGAGGCTACACCGCATGGGGAGGCCCGCCTGCGATGGGCCCGATCGACGGCAGTATCGTGCCATGCGCCACTGGAGGATCACTGCCGTTTGTCTTCGACGACTGCATGCGCGTGCTGCACAACATCCGGAGGAAGTACAACCGCGCCTGGGCGCGCTACGGTTTCGTCGACGCCTTCAATCCATTGACCGGATGGTACGACCCCGACGTGATCGGCATCGACGTCGGCATCACCATGCTGATGGCCGAGAACCACCGCACCGGACTGGTCTGGCAGACGTTCATGAAGAATCCGGAAGCGAGTGCCGCGATGAAGCTCGTCGGGTTCAAAGCTACTTAGCTTCGAGCTGTGAGCTACGAGCGATCCACCCTCGCAAATCGTCGTAATGTTCCACGTGGAACATCCTGCTACTTTGTTTGTTTCAACTATAGCTATTAGTAATAGTACGAATTACGAGCGAGCGATTGTTGTCAGTACTTTCGGGCGGGAATTTTCTTCTCGACGATATTTCGACAGCCGTGTGGTGCGAAAGGCTGCTCCGTCTCGGGCATTGAGATTGTTCCAGGAGCACAAAAAAGCGCGCCCTGTCGGGGGCGCGCGGAGTGAGAGAGAACAGAAAAGTCGAAGTCAGAAGTTGAAGCGAGCACCAATTGTGACCACACGTCCGGCGAGAGCAGTGCGGGCTCGGCCGAAGCCGCTGTCACTGATGTTGTTGGCAATGTCATTCGGTTCCGAAGTCTTAAAGTTCAGGTTGTTGAATACGTTGTAGGCATCAATCCGAAACTCGAACTTGGCGCTTTCCCCAAGCACCGGCAGCGTAGGCAAGCCAAAGGCCTTGGTCAAGGTCAGATCCACATCCTTGTATCCGGGACCGTTGAGAGAATTACGCTGAATTCCAGGTACGGGAGGATTCGCATTTCCGAAGTCAGTCCCAGTGAAGGTCGTGTAGCAGCCGGTCGTTACCGTGGACGAACACTGAGGAGGAGCGGCAAAATAAGCTGTTCCGCCTTGAGGGTAGTTCGACGTGGACACCTTCTTGAAGCGATCATTGCTGGTGCTGGTTCCGGCGCCGCCCAGGTAGGCAGCCGGAAACAGAGTGTTGTAGCCGCAATTCCCGCAAAACAGGTTTCCTCCCTGCGCGGTCACGAGAGGAGTCCAGGGGAACCCTGAATGGATATTGAAGATTCCGCTGAGTCCCCAACCTCCTGCGATTTTCTCCAGCCATCCATGGCTGCCGCGGAAGAACACCGGCTGCCACAAGGCGAAAATTTTGAAAGCTTTGCCCACGTTGTAGTCGGAACGTCCGTAGTTCAGATCAGGATTAAACGGGTACGGTTGCTCAAAGTAAGGGCCGGAGCTTGTATCAAGACTCTTGGACCAGGTGAATTGAGCATCAGCCATGAACTGACTGGAGAAGGTATGCTTCAGCTCCGCGAGCAGCGCGTTGTAATTCCCGTGCCCGTTGACACCCCAGAAGTCGCCACCCTGGATTGCCGGATTCAATGGAAAACCAAAGGCTGCGGGTGTGGCGAGGGGGTTCTGGTGGAAGAAGATGTTATGCGAGACGCTACCCTGGTATCCCAGGCTGGCAACCAGGCGATGACCCAGATCGTACTGGGTATCGAGCGAGTAGTGATGCACGCGCATGGTGGGAAGAGTCTGCGGGAAGATGCTGACGTTGAAGCCTGAACCGGTGATGGGCGAAGGTATGGGCAGGCCATTCGAGTCAAAGCTTACGATGGCGGCATTGTTGGCAGGAAAACCGGTGAACGAGTGCGGGTCGGTTGAGGTGGCATACAGGATGCCAGGATTGGCCGACGTAGGTTGCGCCATGCTGAGCGATGGATGCACGACCAGGCCGGGGTTTCCCGCGATATTGGCCGAGATCGCGAGCTCTTCCTGGTTGAAGTTCAAGCCGTAGCCCCCGCGAATCACGAACCTATCGTTGAACTTCCCCGGGCTCCAGGCGAAGCCGATCTGCGGGCCGAAGTTATTCTTCTCCGGATTCCAGGAGTCTTTTTTCCGAATGGAAAGGTCGGTGAAGTAGTTCGCCCCTGAGCCGGGTATGGCCCTGTACATGTTGCCCTGCTTGGAATAAAGCGGGCCGAAGTAGGACCAGCGCAAGCCGAGATTCAGGGTCAAGTTCCGACGCAACTTGAAATCGTCGTGGACAAAAATGCCCCAAATGTTTTCGCGATCGTCCTGGCGGTTCGTTGACGGAAAGCCCGAGTTTGGATCGAAGTTCGAGCTCTCGACGTGCGGTGCGTCGTTGAGAAAGTCCCAGATATTGAAAAAGTTGTAGGTTGGGATACCGCACCCGACGCATTGGTTCAGGTAAAAGAGGCGCGTCACGTCGACGCCAAACTTAACTGAGTGAGGCCCGATGATTTTGGTCGCCACGTCTTTGAAGGTGTAGGTCCACTGATTCAGGATGCTACCGGGGTTCCCTCCAAAATTCTTGAGATCGATGCCCCCGATGCGATCCACAGTGTCCTTCGGAAGTCCCACTGGCGACTGCGGGTTGGAACTGATCTCATTCCAGCGCCACCCTGCGGCGTTCACACGAAACTCGTTCAGCAATGAGGGTGAGAAGGTATGGTTCCAGATCACCGAATAAGCTTCATTGATCTGGTCATGGTGGAAGAAGTTGTACTGCCGGGCTGGGCCGTTCAGGAAAGTCGAGGATTGTGGAACGTAGTAGATGGTGAACGCCAGGCGGTCTTTCTCGGTGAGGTTCGCATCGAGGCGGCCAAAGTACTGGCTCTTAGACGAATTCGAAGAGCTGGTCGTCGCGAAGTTGGCAATATCGGCGATGCCGTCGAAACCGTTACCTAATCCAGGTTTGACAACGGGATCGACCCAGCTCGGATCCTGGTTGCCTAGTCCTGAAGTCAAAGGCGAGCCGATATCGAGGCCCTTCCCGGTAATGGTGACACAGTTGGTGCCTTCAATAAATCCCGCCGTTGCGCAGCCCGCACTGGTATTGATACCGGAACCCACGACCGTCGAACCGGGGAACGAAAGATAGGTAGCAGCGATGCTGCCCGCAGGGGCTAACGCTACCAGGTCCTGCGTCTCATACCAGCCGTTATCGGGGCTGATGGAGTTGCCTTTGCGCGAGGTCTCATATGCGAACGAGGCGAAGATCTTGTTTTTCCAGATCGGCCCGCTCACCGCGCCACCCATCTGGTTAAATTGGTTTCCGTCGCGGAGAACCTTGTTGCCTTCGCCGTTAAAGGGCTGAAACGCATTCAGTCCGGGACGATGGGCGGTGAAGAACAAGCTGCCATGAATATTGTTGGTGCCGCTCTTGGAGGTAACCTGAACCTGAGCTCCGCTGAACCGTCCGTTCTCAGCATCGTAGCCATTGGAGATGATCTTGACGTTTTCGACAGACTCCTCGGTTGGCGTGATGATGGTCGTTCCACCCCAGACGGCGCTGACGGTACTGATCCCGTCGATGGTGATGCTGTTGTTCTCATACTGCTGACCCGCGGCCAGAGCCTGCGGGCCGTTCTCGGTCGCAAAGATGCCCGCGTCCCCGCCCGTCGCCCCGGGACCCTGGGTACCGGCAAGCTGGGCGCCGCCCCCGCCGCCGCCTTGTCTTCCATCGCCGAAGACCCCGGGCGTCAACTGGATTAACTGAAAAACATCTCGTCCGAATGACGGCATATGTTGAATCTGGTTGCTCGTCACGTTGCCGCTCAAGGTAGCAGTCTGCGTCTCAATGGGAGCTATGTCTTCCGCCGAAACATTGACGGTCTCAGTGGACCCTCCCAGTTCCAGTTCGAGATTCAGGGCGTTGGACTGGTCGGCCACCGGCACATAGTTGTCAATCGTCTTTTTCTTAAATCCACTCTTCTCGACTGTGATCGTGTAATTGCTGAGAGGAAGGGCGTTGAAGGTGTAGTTTCCGTTCGCATCGCTGGTCGCGGTCACGGTGCGAGCGGTTTTGGTATCGAGCAGGGTTACGGTGGCTCCCTGAACGACGGCTCCCTGGGGGTCAGTGACCACTCCCTGAATGCTGGCGCGGTATTGCGCCTGGGCGGCAATGCTCAATGTGAGACAGCCAAGCAGAATCAGGGTCGCGCGGAAAAACAGAGTAGAACGACGCATGCGATTGCTCCTCGGGATGCACGTCATTGGATCGATCTGCGCTCGAACTCTTCGGCGAATCCGGCAATATGTAGCAGTCTGAAGGCCAGCCCCATGACAGGAATTACTAAATCGACGCTAAATCGATTTATCCGCAATGTTGCCGCTGTGTATAGCACGGACTCGCGATGACCGTCAAGAGCTTTACGCGGCGTCTGGACAGGTCCTCTACCTAATCGTTTGGGTTGGCACCCCGTTTGCCGGACGTTGGAACGTTAGTGAGGGCAAAAGGGTTGGAGGGGCGCGGAAAGATTCGTGGTGAGCGCGGAGAAGGATGCCACGTTGGGGGGTGGTTAGTCTTCGGGCTTACGCCCTCGACTTTCGGTGTCGCCCCTTGCGGGGCTTGCTCGGGTAGGGGGCTTTCCCAGCGCTTACGCGCTGGGCTAATACCTGTCGCCGCTCCGCGGCTCAGTCGGAACTGCAGCTTGTCCAGTCGGAACTGCAGCTTGTCCGGTCGGAACTGCAGCTTGTCCAGTCGGAACTGAGGCTCGTCCAGTCGGAGCTGCAGCCTCCATTCGGAACTGCAATTCATTCATTTAGAACGACGATTCGTCCATTCAGAACGGTGGGTGTTCCTTCGGAACTGCGATTCGTCGCGGCATTGGCGCGGGCAGTTTTCGCAAGCTAACTTAGGACACCGGTCTTCGAAGGCTACGAATCGTGATTTGCGGCTCTTTGAGAGCAGGCCCCTCCTTATCCCCTTCGATTCTGTTTGTTAGCGACAAATTGCAAACCCGTGACAATTTGCTGACAACCCGTAATACCCTCATTTCGTAGGATTTTGACAACGCGAAGACATCGGCGAACAATGTTGAGGCCGCCTTAGCGGTCGGGGGAAGTGGGACCCCAGCGCCGTATCCGGACCGAGATTTTGGTGGTACCGTGAACGGACTTCTTCATCAGCCCTTTCGAGGGTGAGCCGTCGGGACGCGTTCTACAAAACAACATGGAAAGAATACTGGTAGTCGAAGACGATCGAGCTGTGCACCGGGCCCTGAAGAGACTCTTTGAGCCCGAGGGGTACTCCGTCGATGCTGCTTTCGACGGCCAGTCGGGACTCGAGACCTTTCGCAGCGCCCAACCTTCCGCCGTGGTGTTAGACCTGCGGCTTCCCGGAATGCCGGGTCGTGACGTTTGTCGCGAGATCAAGAACACGGCTCCGGCCGTTCCAGTCATTGTTCTGAGCGCCGCGTCCGACGTCATGGACAAGGTACTTCTGCTGGAACTGGGCGCTGACGATTACGTCACCAAGCCGTTCAGTCCCAAAGAATTGTTGGCGCGAGTGCGGGCAGCGGTGCGCCGTTCGAGCCGCCCGGTCGCCGCCGAGACGTTCTCTTTCAATGGCGTCGTCATTGATTTTACCAAGATGGTGGTCGTGCGTGATGGCGCGGAAATCGCGCTGACGCCGCAGGAGTTCAAAATCGTGAAGTTCATGACCCAGAATCCGAACCGGGTCGTGTCGCGCGAAGAACTGCTGAACGATGTCTGGGGCTATCAGAACTATCCGACGACGCGCACGGTGGACAATCACATTCTGAAACTTCGGCAAAAGCTTGAGACTGACCCCGCCAACCCGGTTCACTTCCGGACCGTACACGGCGTCGGGTACAAATTTGTACCGTAGTCGCACGCGTACGCGCGTGAGCAGGGGGAGCGCGGCAGGAAATGGGTAAGTTCCGACTACGGACGAAGTTTTTGTTTTCGCTGATCCTGGTCGGCGTCGGCTTGACGGTCGGCGCTTTACTAGTGGCCCGCCAGACCGCCGAACAGCAGGTTCGGCTGCAGATCAACCAGGATCTGCGCAATTCCGTTTACACCTTTCATAACGTCCAGCAATTGCGGGAGCGTTCCCTGACACACTCCGCCGAGTTGCTGGCCGATCTTCCTCCCTTGAAAGCGTTGATGACGACGCACGATTCCGCAACGATTCAGGACGCATCCCGCGATCAATGGAATCTGGCGGGCAGCGACCTGCTTGTGCTCGCCGACCGCACCGGGAAAGTGGTTGCATTGCACTCGAAAGCCGCGGACTTCGACCTGGAGTCGGCGCAAGAGTCCTTGACGGATTCGCTCTCTCGCGAGCCGAACGGTCACTGGTGGTTCTGCGGCAAGCACCTGTTCGAAGTATCGATTCAGCCGATCTATGTCGGGACTCGGGCGGAGGGCCTAATCGAAGGCTACGCAGTTCTGGGTTATGAGATTGACGATGCTGTCGCGCGCGAACTCAGTCAGGTCGCGGCCAGCCAGGTTGTTTTCCTTTACGGCGATACACTGGTTCGAAGCACACTGTCGCCTCTGCAGGAAACCGAACTGATTCAACACTCCGGGATCACTACCGGAGGCAAAGTGCCAGAACCTGCCGAAATTCAGCTTGGGCAAGAGCGCTTTCTTGTCACTCGAGTTGATCTAACCCCGGGAGTAAAGCCCCCCGTCCAGTTGTGCGTGTTGAAATCCCTGGATCAGGCAACCGCATTTCTGGGACACCTCAACCGTCTGCTGATCGCGCTCGGTCTGGTTGCATTGGTGGTCGGCAGTTGCATGGTGTTCATTTTCTCGCACACGCTGACCCGTCCGCTCGGCACGCTGGTGGAAGGTGTGCGCGCTCTTGGGCGCGGAGACTACGAGTATCCGCTGGCGGCTCGCGGGTCCGACGAGGTGGCCGAGGTGACCGCCTCGTTTGTGCGCATGCGCGCCGGGTTGCAGGAAACGCAGCGCAAACTCATCGACTCGGAGCGCCTGGCAACCATCGGCCGCATGGCAAGTTCGATTTCCCACGACTTGCGCCATAGTCTGGCTGCCGTTATGGCCAACGCGGAATTTCTCAGCGACAGCAATCGCAGCAAGACCGAGCGCGAGGAGCTTTATCATGAAGTCTTGCTGGCCGTGCACCAGATGACCGATCTCATCGACTCGCTGCTCGAATTTTCGCGAACCCGCGAGTCGCTGCGCCTCACCTATGGCGAGCTCGAGGAAGTTGTCCAGCGATCGATTCAGAACGTGCGGGCGCATCCTGAATATCATTCCGTGCGTATGACCGTTCACAAGGACGGCGCCACCGACGGCTGGTTCGACTCGCGCAAGCTCGAGCGTGTCTTTCAGAACCTGCTCGTGAACGCTTGCGAGGCGGTGACGCCCGAGAAAGGCAACATCCGGATCGATATTCATGCCAACAAGAGCACCATCGAGGTGCGCGTCGCCGACAACGGCCACGGGATTCCCGAGCTGGTGCGGGAGCGTCTGTTTGAACCATTCGTGAGCCAGGGCAAGGAAAACGGCACCGGCCTGGGCCTCACCGTTGTACAGAAGATCGTTCAAGATCATGGCGGAGACGTCAGGGTCGAGAACACCAGCTCGGAAGGCACGGTTTTTCTGATCGTGCTGCCGGGCACTCGCGGTACGCCCATTGCTTCCGCGACTGGCGATGGAGTTGTTCGGGCAGGTGTGCGGGTCGAAACAGCCGACTGAGAGCTGGAAGCTCGTCCACAGGTTCTGCTCAGCTGAAATAAACTGATCACATCAACCATGAAGATTCGCTTGTTTCGGGGGAGACTATGCTGCTCCAGCGGTCGTTTGTTTGCTTTACCTTGACCCTTGCATCGTTCAGTGGCAGGCAATGCAGCGCGCAGAGTACATCCAACGGAAGCGCTGCGCCAGATCCTTCACTGGTGGAAGCCGTCCAGCAGCTTCAGGAACAGGTGAAACAGCTGCGTTCGATTGTGGCCGACCTGCGTTCCGAGTCTGAGCAATATCGCGCCGAGACTCGGGAACTCCGCGAGGAACTGCATTCCGCTGTCGCACAGTCGAGTGCGAATAAACCGGCAACGGTGCAGGTGGCGCAGACTGCCGGAGATTCAGGTGATCAGGACGCGAGCCAGGCTCCGAAGGCAGTTCCTGAGTCGGCGCCGGAATCGCGACTCGCGAAACTCGAAGAGCAGTATGACCTGCTCACTGGTAAAGTCGACGACCAGTATCAGACGAAGGTTGAGAGCCGTTCGAAATACAAGGTGAGACTGTCTGGGCTCGTGCTCATGGACCTGTTTTCGAATCGGGGCAGGATACTGAACACGGATGTGCCCGGCCAGGTCGATGATGCCGACCTGCTTGGTCGTTCCAGCAGCACCGGCTTCTCGCTCCGTCAGTCGCAAATCGGGCTGGAGGTGTTCGGTCCGGAACTGGCAGGCGCGAAGACCCGCGGCGATCTGCAGGCGGATTTTGCCGGAGGCTTCCAGTACGCACCGAATGGCATCGCGCTCGGCTTGTTCCGACTGCGGACCGCGACCATGCACCTTGACTGGGCGAAGACTTCGATTGTCGCCGGACAAGACGCCCCGTTTTTCTCCGCCCTGTCGCCGACGTCGTTCGCAACTCTGGCGGAGCCGGCTTTGTCCTATGCTGGAAATCTGTGGATGTGGATTCCGCAGATAAGAGTTGAGCGGCGTCTGACAATTTCCGAGAATTCGAATTTCCTGCTGCAGGGCGGGATTCTCGACGGGCTGACCGGAGAGCCTCCGGTTTACGGCTATGGGCGAACTGCGCAGGCGGGAGAATATTCGCGGCAACCCGGATACGCAGGCCGCGTCGCCTGGTCGCATACGATGTTCGGGCAGCCGCTGAGTTTTGGCGCCGGCGGATATTACAGCCAGCAGAACTGGGGATTCGGCCGCACTATCGACGCCTGGGCCAGCACGCTTGACTGGAATATTCCGTTCGGGAAGTTGCTTGGCCTCAGCGGCGAATTTTACCGTGGCCTGGCGCTGGGTGGTTTAGGGGGAGGTTCTTACCAGAGCGCGTTGTTCAGCGGAAGTCCCACCGATCCAAACAGCCATGTGAGGGGGTTGGATTCGCTGGGCGGTTGGGCGCAGTTGAAATTGCGGCCGTCGGCGAAGGTCGAGTTCAATTTCGCGGGTGGACAGGATAATCCGTTCGCGAGCCAGATTCGCGCCTACCCATTTTCTGCCTATGGAACGAGCGGCGGTCATCTGCCGGCCGTGCGCAATCAGAGCGGGTTGATGAATGTCATCTTCCGGCCAAGGTCAGATCTGGTGCTGTCTGCCGAGTACGGACACACTTCCACTTTTCAGATCGACAACAATCGATATACCGCCGACCGGTTCAACCTGGTCATGGGGATACTGTTCTGAAAGCTCTCTCTCTCAATTTACCTGCATTGTCTAACACCTCCCGTCTCGCATGGATGAGCGTGGTTCTGCTGGGTTGCACATTGGCGGCGTATGCGCAGGATTTCAACGTCACTGCTCAGATTGAAATCGTCGGCGAGGGACAGGCGCGCACCAACAAGAAAGATCGCAGTAACGTGGTTGTCTGGCTCAACCCGCTAGACGACCACGCTTTGCGAGCGGTTTCCGGCGCCGCGCCGGCGCAGCCGACACGGCTCGTGCAGAAGGACAAGAAATTCATTCCGCACCTGCTCGTCGTTCCCGCCGGAACGGCGGTGGAGTTTCCCAACCACGATCCCTTTTTCCATAACGTGTTCTCGCTGTTCGAAGGAAAGCGTTTCGATCTGGGATTGTATGAAGCTGGCACTACAAGGCTGGTACATTTCGATCGGGTTGGTATCAGTTACATCTTCTGCAACATCCATCCCGAAATGAATGCGGTCGTGGTTGCGCTTAAGACTCCTTACTACGGCATCTCGAACGCGGCCGGAAGAATTTCAATTCCTCATGTGCCCGCGGGCCGGTACACGATGCAGGTCTGGGCCGAGGCCGCCGGCATTCAAACCTTGAAGACCCTTGCCCGGACCATCACGGTTTCGGAGCAGGACGAGTCGCTGGGCGTGATTCGGGTGGTGGCAGACGCCCCGCCCGTTCCCCACAAGAACAAATATGGACGCGACTACGATGCTCCGGGCAGCGACTACCCTGCGAACGAGCAGAAATAAACGAAGCCGATTTCGCGCTTTCAAGTCGCCCAGGGCGGTTGCTAGCTCTTGATGCTCCTCGATGCCGCATCCACCGTCACCGCGCTTCTCCGGAAATAGGATTCGTTTGCCATGTGGCAGGCGAGCGCCGCGTGGTTGCCGAACACCGCATCTTCCGTGACCGGCTTTCGCGATCGCACCGCGTTGAAGAACGTCGCCAGGTGGGGTTTAACGTCGTCGTAATCGTTGCCACGATAGGTAGTCGATTCCGTGAGCGGTTCTTTGCCTGGGGCCGGATCGTGTTCGGCATGCCACTGCTTGAGATATTCCTCTCGCATGGCTCGCGGATAAGCATTGGTGGAGTAGTAGCTGGGATAAGTATCCACACCGGGCTGCGGAAAGTAGCTCAGCCCGAACTCTGTCACCTCGATATAGCCCTTCGATCCCTGGAAGCGGACCACTTCGGGGCTCTCGCAGCCCAGGTTCAGGCGCGTGTACACGGGAATGTCGCCGTACTCGAACAGTGAGGCGTGGACGTCCGGCATATTGCGGCCGTCTTTCCAGCGGAGGATGCCGCCCAACGCCATGGCGCGTTTCGGCGGTTCGTTCCAGTTCATCGCGTAGATGATTCCGCTGACCAGGTGGACGAGCAGGTCTCCAGCCACGCCTGTGCCGTATTCCTTCCAGCAACGCCAGCGAGCGTACAGCAGCGGATCGAAAGCGCGCTTGGGGACGGTGCCTTGCCAGGTGTCCCAGTCGAGATTCTGCGGGGAGAGATCAGTGGGCGGAGTGTACTCCCAGCAACCCGTGGGATCGTTGCGTCCGAGGGTTCCCTCGACCAGGTTCACGTTGCCGATCGCGCCTTGCGCGATCATCTCTTTCGCCTTTCCGTAGATCACAGAACTGACGCGCTGGGAGCCGATCTGCACGATGCGTCCAGTCTTTTTTTGCGCATCCGCCATTTCGAAACCCTCGGCTGCTGTATGGGACATGGGTTTTTCGCAATACACATCCTTGCCGGCGCTCACGGCATCGACCACGACCTGCTTGTGCCAGTGGTCAGGAACGGCGACGATCAGGCAGTCGATGTCCTTATTGTCGAGCAGTTCCTGATAGCGGCGCGTGGTAGGAAGGCTGGTGTTGCCGACGATTTCCTTGGCGAGTTCGCGGTGCCCGTCGTACAGGTCGCAGGCAGCCACGCATTCGACTCCCGGTAAGGTGATGGCCGTGGTGAGCAGCGGCGAGCCCTGCATTCCGATGCCAATGATGCCCAGGCGAATGCGATCGCTGGCAGGGACGGGGCGTGGCGAGGCGAAGGTCTCCGTGTCCAGAAGGACGGTGTTGGCGGCAAGCAATGCTCCGCTGCTGGTTTGCAGAAATTCTCGGCGAGAAAAATCACGCTTCATGTCTTCCTCCAGCGATATGAAGATGGGGATTACAACTCTGCCTATTTCGGCAGGGGCTTCATCGCGACTTCTTTAAAAAACACGATGTCGTTGTCGCTGTGGTTCTGGAGCCCGATGTAACCGTCGTTGGGGCGCGTACCCCGGTGCGGTTCAAAATCAAATTTCCTCTCGGGCACGGGCTGACCTTCGGTGTAGTCGGTCACCTTCACGCCGTTCAGGACAACCACGGTCTTCGGCCCGTCGAGGGTGATCTCCATCGTGTTCCATTCGGGTCCGGGTTTGCCGGGCTTGGCGAGCGGCTTGGTCAACGAATACAGCGTACCTGTGACGTGATAGTCATCTTCGTTCGATTTTTCCGGCTCGTTGTCGATCTGCACCTCGTAGCCGTAGTGCACCGGCATCCACTCTTCCCGCGGCTCGATGGGAATGCGAATAAAGACGCCGGAATTGCTGTTGTGATCGCGCATCTTGAACACCACGCGAATCACGCAGTCGCCGAGTTTGCCGCCGGTCCAGTAGAGCAAACCCATGCCACCATGCGTGCGGATCAACCCGTCTTCCACCGACATGCTGCCCGGTCCAACGTGCTTCCATCCAGTCAGATCTTTTCCGTCAAAAAGCTGCTTCCACTCGCCCGATTGGCCGGAAAGGGGAGCGGCCGCGAAGGCAACGATGAGAAAAAAGAGAGCAGTACGCACACCTCACCTCGACGTAAAAACAGATTTGAGCTTGCGGGCGAGCATTATAGTCTTTTCGCAGAACAGCGGAAGTTTTGCGAACGACGAAGTCGTCAGTCGATGTGATTCGCAGGCTCTTCGGTTGACCGAAGCATGGGGAATCTTTCCGAACGGGAAGGGCACGACTTCAGTTGTGCCGTGTCGATCGTTGAGTTTCAAGGGCGTTTCAGCGCCTGAGGTGAGCTTTTTTAGGAACGCGACTTGCACCGATCATACGAAGAGTTCTTCTGGAGCCAACCTCAGCGGCTGAAGCGGCGGCACGAACGGCTCTTACGGCCCGACTGAAGTCGGGCCCTTCCCCCCAAGACTCATTCCCAAGGAAACCTGCACCAAGGAACCCTGAACCAAAAACCCCGCCCAACAACAATCCGGACGGTGTACACCGGTCTATGGCATCATGCTGCCCGTCACGAATTTCCACCCAATGACCACAATCTCCGAAACCGCATCACGCCTGCTCAGCCTGGAAGGCAAGGTTGCCGTAATTACCGGTGCCGGTTCGGGCATTGGGCGGGGTATCGCGCTCCGCCTCTCCGAAATGGGGGCCGCCGTCGTGATTCTCGATATCGATAGTGAAAAAGGCGAGGCGACGGTCCGCACGATCACCGAACGTGCCGGCCGGGCTCTCTTCGAAAAATGCGATGTGCGTTCCGCCGAAGACTGCCGCCGTGCGACCGAGAAGACCATCACCGCTTTCGGCCGGATCGACATCCTCTGCAACAATGCCGGCGTCATCATCCGCAAAACTGTAGTCGACCTCAAGGAAGAAGAGTGGGATGTAGCCCTCGACGTCACACTGAAGGGGATTTTTCTTCTATCGCGCGAGGCGATCCCCCACATGGTGAAGAATGGGGGAGGCGCGATCATCAACACCGGGTCGGGCTGGGCTCTGAGAGGCGGGCCGCAGGCTGCATCTTATTGCGCAGCGAAAGCTGGGGTGTTGAATCTAACCAAAGCCATGGCTATCGATCACGGCAAATCGAATATTCGGGTGAATTGCGTTTGCCCCGGAGACGTAGACACGCCAATGCTGCGTAATGAATGTTCGCAACTGGGCGCGGATCCGGTGTCGTTTATGCGAGAAGCCGCCTCACGTCCTTTGGCGCGCGTTGGAACTCCGGAGGATGTCGCAAATGCCGTGCTATTCCTGGCAAGTGATATGGCCAGCTGGATCACCGGGACCCAAGTTGTAGTGGACGGAGGAGGGCTGGCGTGACTACCGCGGGCTAGTCTCCTTCGACACTCGCCGGAATCGCTGTTTCTTTTCCTGAGAACGTGCTCCAACCGCGCCGGGAAAGATCCCAGAAGATGAGGTACCCCGCAATGCCCGACAGGGCGAGTAGCAGCAGGCCCCATCCCAACTGGCCGAAGACGATCTTTCCAATTCCAAACAGGCAGCCATAAACGAGAATGACGCCCATCACCCAATTGAACGCATTCGCGGCGACATCGCGTACCTGCGGCATCTCGGGCACGAGTTCGGCGATGCGTCGCCAGCCATAGACGGTCGGATGAACACGCTTGTAAAAGCCAATGAGCGTCTCGTCCGACTCCGGCCGCGTGACAAAGGTTGCGATCACCCACGCAATCGTCGTGACCAGTCCCGTGATCAGAGCGGTCTTCGCGTATACCAAAGAATCGTTGCCCGTGAATGAAACGCGGCTCAATCCGATGGTCATCAGCGCCGCCACCGCCATCGCCACGATCTCGCTCCACGCGTTGATGCGCGACCAGTACCAGCGCAGGATATACACGGCGCCGGTGCCGAAGCCAATATTCAAGACCAGTTGCCATCCCTGATTAATCGAGGCCAGACGAGTTGCGGTGTAGCCGCTGCCCAGCACCAGCACCACGGTGAAGATCTTGCTGATGAGCACGTAGTGTTTCTCGGTCGCCGTGCGCACGAAGAAGCGCTTGTAGAGATCGTTGACCAGGTACGAGCTTCCCCAGTTCAGCTGCGTACCAATGGTCGACATGAAGGCCGCGAGAAACGCCGCGACCATCAGCCCACGCAATGCCGGGGGCAGATAATCACGCAGCACCATGACGTAGCCCTGCTCGGGGTTTTGCGCAAAGGCCTCGCTCGGATGCAATCCGCCATGTGGCGAATACACCACCAACGCGACCAATCCGGTGATGACCCACGGCCAGGGGCGAAGCGCATAATGCGCGATGTTGAACCACAGCGTAGCGCCGAGCGAGTTCTTCTCGTCTTTCGCGCTGAACATGCGTTGCGCGACGTATCCGCCGCCACCCGGTTCAGCTCCCGGATACCACGCCAGCCACCACTGCATGCCGAGATAAACGATGAAAGTCAGTACCGGCAGCGTCCACAGCGCGTTCGTCGTGAGGCCGAGATGAAAGTCGGGCAAGAATGCGGTTGGATCTGAAATCGGCGTGCCGGACGCGCGAGTGCTTTCTTCCACGACATGCAGTTGCGATTGCAGCGCCCCCATGCCCCCGATCTTTGCGACCGCGACCCAGGCCAGCACAATGATCATCGCCATTTTCAGAGCAAACTGGAACAGATCCGTAACCAGCACGCCCCACAGTCCGCCGATAAATGTGTAGAGGCCAGTGAAGGGAATCAGCACGAATACGCAGATGATGAGCGCCGTCGATCGCGGATCACCCAATGTATAGGTCATGGAACCGCCCAGGCTGATCACGCGCCCCGGCGCAATTGCCGGCCCCAGCAGAACCGTAATGATGCTGACCATCGCCTGCGTCACCCAGCCGAGGATGAAGCAGTTCATGAATAGTCCAAGATAAATCGCCTTGAACCCGCGCAGGAACGCGGCAGGCTTGCCCCCATAGCGGACTTCCACCAACTGTACGTCGGTGAGAATCTCGGCGCGCCGCCAATAACGCGCGAAGAAGAACACAGTGAGCATGCCACCCACGCATGATCCCCACCAGATCCAATTGCCGGCGATCCCCTGCCGGGCGACCAGTCCGGTTACCAGCAAGGGTGTGTCGGCCGCAAACGTTGTGGCCACCATCGAGGTTCCGGCTAGCCACCAGGAAACATCGCGCCCGGAAATGAAAAATTCCTCGGTGTTGCCGCTTGCGCGCCGCCGATAGTAGATGCCGATCAGCAGGTTCGCCAGCAGGTACCCAACAATGACCAGCCAATCGGTCGAAGTAAGTGGCATAGTTCTCCGTATTGGCCGTGCTCGACCTCATGCGCGGCCGGTCCCACTCCGCGAACACTTCTTATCGGAATCTGCGAATGAAAAGAGTATGCCGCTCGGAGCGATAAAATCCCACTCCGTAAATGACAGCTTTGCCGGAAGTCGAATAGATGACCTGGCGGATTCGGAGCAGCGGCGCCCCGCGCGGGACCGACAAGAGTTCCGCATTGTGTGCGTCGGCGGCCGTGGCGTCCACTTCTTCGTCCGCGTACGCCAGTTCTACTCCGTAGTCGTGCTGTAAAGTCGCAAACAGGGAACTCTTGCCCAGAGGCGCGGAAGCAAGCGCCGCAAATTCCGGAGCCGGCAGGTATACGGTTTCGAGCGCGAAGGGTTCTTCGCCGGTAAGACGAAGGCGGTCGATCTTGACCAGGTCGCTGGTCGAGGGCAATGCGAGCCGCGCCGCGATTTCAGCCTGGTGCTCGATAATTTTGGCCGACAGCACGCGCGAGCGTGGAGATAGTCCTCGGCTCGACATGTGCTCGGTATAGCTCATGAGCCGGTTGAAGTGAATTTTCGGCGGAGCTACGAACGTTCCCGAACCGCGGCGCCGCTCGACCACGCCTTCGCGCTCCAGGCTGGCCAGTGCATGCCGCGCCGTCATCAGGCTCACGCCATGAATCCGCGCCAGTTCCCGCTCCGAGTCGACCGAGTCGCCAATTCTCAGCTGGCCGCCTTCGATCCGTTTGCGGATGACGTTCTGGATTTTCTTGTACGCCGGTGTTCCGTTTCGGCTTGCTCGCATCCTCATCCCCAGATACCTGGTCAATGGAGTATCTGCCCCGGGCTCCACCGATTCGTTAAGGCAGTTCAGTTCGTGCGTTACCCCGCTATATAGCACACATTTGTGAGCCACGTAAAGCGCAGTTTGCGTGCCAGCGCGAAAGATGCATCGATTTTCTCGACGATCGCTATATAGCGGCGAAGTGCTATAGGACTGATTCTGGCCCATTTAGGAAGGGTTCCTCCTGCCGAAACCTGCGTCAGAAGAAAACCGGAATCAACGGCAAAGAAATGGCTCAATCCCATAAATAATAGGAATAGCGGAGCAGGCGGGTCCCGATTTTCATATCGCCGGTGGAAGGCGGGGGGCCAACTTCCCGCACCAAGTGCTATGCAGTAGCTTCCCCGGCGCCTGATTTCCTGGTCTGGCGAGCTTTGACAATTTTTCTCTTGACCTCGTGGTGCGTGGTGCTATATAGCATATGCCATTCGTATTGTGCTCTGTATTGTGCTCTGTGGGGAACACCGTAACTCAAAGCGCGTGGGAGGTTCTGTGATGAAGCGAATGTTGCGAGGCGGATTTCTGCTGATCGCCCTGGCTGCGCCGTTCAGCTTGCTGGTGTCTGCTTGGGGACAGGAAGTAACAGCCGCAATCGTGGGGACGGTCACCGATCCCAGCGGAGCGCCCATCAGCGGCGCCATGGTCACCGCGACCGATACGGAACGTGGAACGAATTGGACCGCGAAAACAAATGAGACGGGTGGCTACAGCATCCTGCGCATTCCGATCGGCACGTACCGACTAAGAGTCGAATCCCAGGGATTCAGCTCTGCAAGCGTTGCGCCCTTCACGCTTGTCCTGAACCAGACGGCTCGCGTGGATGCTCAGATGAAGGTGGGCTCAGTTTCTGAGACCGTTGAGGTAACCGGGGCTACTCCTCTTCTTCAAACGCAGAGCGCGGAAGTCAGCACCCTGATCGATGCCAATACCAACGTGAGCCTGCCGCTGGCGTCCCGCAATTACCTGCAACTGACGCTGCTCGCTCCCGGGGCAACGAACGTGGACCCGAGCGGGATGCGCAACCCGCAGACCATGTTGAGTTCGGGCAGGCCTTATATCAATGGAAATCGCGAGCAGGCCAATGAGTATCTGATTGATGGAATTCTGAACAGCGAAGACAAGAACAATGAAACCGGGTATCAACCGAGCCCGGACGCGATTCAGGAATTCAATCTCATCACCCAGAACGCATCGGCAGAATTCGGCAACTACCAGGGCGGCATCGTCAGCGTGAGCATTAAATCGGGAACCAACAGTTTCCACGGCAGCGTTTACGAATTCTTCCGCAACGATGCGCTCGATGCCAACAAGGCGTCTGCGGGATGGACGCGGGGCATTAATAACGGTCAGGTCGGGTTTGATGCGCAGGGCGTCCAGAACAAGCCCGAGTTGCGTTACAACCAGTTCGGCGCCACTTTTGGCGGCCCGATTATCAAGAACAAGTTGTTCTTTTTTGCCGATTACCAGGGGCAACGGTTGGTGAACGCTGGCCAGACGGGAGCCCAGGTCCTCACCGCGGATGCACGTGCCGGGAATTTCGGGCAATTGTGCACCAATTTCGGAGGGACGTTTGACGCTAACGGAATGTGTACCGGGGGAGGAACCCAACTAAATTACCCATCCGGGCCCAACGCCGGACAACCTCTCCCATTCAACAACCTGGCGACTGCCGGTTTCTCTCCGAGCCCGGTTTCGGCAGCGTTGTTTGGGATGACCAAGTACTATCCTCTCCCCCAATCTGACACATTTACATCAAACAACATCTTCTACAACAGCGGAAACCACCTGAATAACAATCAGGGTGATTTGAAGATTGATTACGTGATGTCAGGAAAGGACCATCTCTTTGGTCGCTGGTCGCAGTGGGACCTGACACAACCAACATTCACCGGGTGCGTCTTTTGCAATGCCGGCGCGGGGCAGGGCAGTGATCAGCCGGTAAGAAACGCGGTGATCGACTGGACGCACGCGTTCTCCCCCAATTTTTTGAATGAAGCGCGGTTCGGCTTCAACGCCGTGAGCTTCGATTCACGTGAAACACCCACGTCTTCTCTGGGAAACATAAGCGAGCAACTCGGCATTGCAGGCGGAAATCTTCAGGCTCCTGGTTTGGTGGAAATTCAGATTCCAGGAGCGAATGGTGGTTCGTCCAGCCTGGGCTTGCGCAACCTGATTCAGGTTTTTCACACGACGCAAGGCCAGTTTGAAGACAATGTCGTCTTCACGCGCGGACGTCACCAGATCAAAACTGGATTCCAATACGTTCGTGAACGCCAGGATTACATCTACCAGGGAAACAATGGGGCCCTCGGCTTCATGTCAGTCGGATTTGCCAATGGTGGGACGGGCTCCGGGTTGGCCGATTTCTGGTTAGGCAACGTGGTCACGGCACAGTCGCTCCGGGATACCGGCGGCGTCGTGAGCCGTCCCGGTCAACTTCGGGGCAACATCTTTGGCGCTTTCGTGCAAGACGATTGGCGGGTTACCCCCACAGTCACGGTAAACCTGGGACTGCGCTTCGAGGACCACACGCCGCTTTATGAGATCAGCAACCGGGCCGTCAATTTTGGCCTGTACACGGGAACGATCTATACCGCCAACGGCGTCGATGGAAGCACGAAGTTTGGCAACAAAGCTCTGCGTAATAACTATCTGGGAATCGGCGATTGGTTGCCGCGCATTGGTGTCGCATGGTCGCCGGCGCGCTTCAACGGCAAGACCGTCGTGCGGGCGGGTTTCGGGATCTCACAATTCCAGGAGGGCGGCGGCAGCAATGAAGAGCTTACTCTGAACCTGCCCTTCGGCATCTTGCAGCAATCCGGTGTAGGGACGTTGTCGGACGGCTTCGGGGCGACGGCGCCGCCTCCCTGCGCGGCGATCAATATGGCCTGCTACGACGGCACCGATACCGGAACCCCCGTCGGGCCTCGGCTCCGTATCTACGACCAGAACTTCAAACCGTCGATGGTCACGCAGTGGAACCTCAGCATTCAGCAACAGCTCTCCAACTCGCTTACATTCCAGATCGGCTACGTGGGCCAGCACGGAGCGCACTTGCTGAACTTCGAGGACATTGCCCAGCGCGTCGGCCTGAATGCCGCGGGACAGATTGCGCAGCCTGGCGAGTTGATCGTCAGCCAGCGAGCGGGGCCGTTCCTTGGCGGCGGCAACGTGACCTGCGACCAGACGCCCGGAGCCAGGTGCGGCGCTCCCGGCTCGTTGTACGCGGCGGAACAGACCCCCGTCGATGCCACCGGAGCTTTCGCTTGTTGCGGATCTCTGTCAGGCACCAACATGTCGAACGCCGATCATAAGTACAATGCGCTGCAGGCGGTGCTGCAGAAGCGCATGAGCAACGGACTGCAGGCCCAGGTGGCGTACACCTGGTCCAAGTGCATGACCAACTCTCCCGGATATTTCGGAACCGGTTGGGGCAGCACCAATGCCACCAGTTCCGGAGGCCAGCCGGGATGGGAGAACATCTACAATCCGCGGCGTGAGTGGGGGCCTTGCTACTGGGATCAAACCCACATCCTTACCAGCTACGTGACCTACCAGTTACCCTTCGGACGGGGAAAGCAGTTCGGTCATGATCTCAACCCCGCTGTCAACGCGATCGTTGGGAATTGGGAGATTGGTGGAATCATTACCCTGCACAGCGGCAATGCCTTCACCCTGAACGAATTCGGCGGTTGGGGCATCGGCGGCGACACCTCCCACACCGGCGGTATCGAACCGTTTACACTATCAGGACGACCAAACTGCAGCGGTTCCATCAAAGTAGTGAACCAGCGGGTGCCAGCCAGCGGCGGGCAGCCGGCTTATATCCAGTGGTTCGACCCCTCAAACGTCAGCGATCCCGCCCCGAATACATTTGGAACCTGCGGTATCGGCAATGTTCGAGGACCGGGCTACGCCAATGTTGATCTGAGCCTGCACAAAGGTTTCTTCTTTACAGAAACCAAACAACTCGAATTCAGGTTTGAAGCCCTCAATGCGTTTAACCGGCCGGTATGGACCTTCAACGGTGGCCCTGCCAACGGTTCATTCGATCAGGGTAGTGGGATCCTCGGGCGAGTCGTCAACTCACAAGGAGCGAGGCAACTCCAACTCGGTCTCAAGTTCTACTTCTAGACCGGTTTGTCCGCCTCTATAACGAGCAGGCGCCTTCTTGGAAGCGCCTGCTTTTTTTTTGGACTGCGAGTCCGGTGGCCTAATGAAAATTAGGACATATAATCGTCAAATGCGTGGTCGTCCCGGGTGTTCTTTCGCAAACATTGTTCTCCTGACTCTCCTCACGGTTATCGCGTCCCACGCGCAAAGTCAGAAGAATGTGGCTGGCGCCGGCAGTGAGGGGGAGCGAGCCGCCCGCCTTGCAGAATCTGGAAATTGCGCGCAAGCGCTACCACTTCTTCGCAAACTCGTTCGTCCCACAACCGACAAAGAGCTCAAGAAGAGGATGGCGCTGGATGGTTTGCACTGCGCCATGACTCATAACCTTCCCTACGAGTCGCTCGACTTTCTTACCGTGCTGTCTCGAGACTACCCGAACGATCCGGAAGCGCTGTACGCAGCGACCCACGCCTACTCCGACCTCTCCATGCAGGCCTCGCAACAACTGGCACGAGAGGCTCCTTTCTCCTACCAGGTCCACTTGCTCAACGCCGAAGCCCTAGAACTCCAGGGGAAATGGGACGAGGCGGCCGCTGAATATCACAAGATTCTCGACATCAATCCACTGCTGCCGGGCATTCATGCCCGCCTGGGGCGGGCGCTTCTTTCGAAACCTCAGCCTTCGCCCGCCGAAGTGGAGCAGGCCAAGAAGAATTTCGAGCAGGAACTGCAGGCCGATCCGAACAATGCTGTCGCTGAATATGTGCTCGGAGACCTTGCCAACCGCGCCAACGACTCCGCTTCGGCGATTCGCCATTTCTCCCGCGCTACGAAGCTCGACGCCGGCTTCGCGGAAGCCTATCTCGGACTCGGCTCAGCACTGGTCACCGCGAAGCGTTTCGAAGAAGCCATCCCTCCGCTCGAAGCCTACGAGAAACTTGCGCCCGACAGTCCGACCGGGCACTACCAGTTGGCTCTGGCGTACACAGGGGTCGGACGCAAGGAAGATGCGAACCGCGAGGCCGCGCTACAGCGCGAGAGCGCCGCGAGCCTTGAGCAGGTCAAGCGGAAAGTGGCCGAAGGACTCGAGCAGCAGAAGGCGCCCGATCCCGGCGCGCAGCCCCAGACTCCGCCACAATAACGCACGCCATCCACCCTATGGGTTTTCGACCGAAGAGCGCGAGCAACAACCTCTCTGCGGCCCACCCCATCGCGCGCCGCGACTTTCTGAAGCTCGTGGCCGGTGCTGCCGCCCTCTCCGGCTTTCCGCGCCTCAGCGGCGCCGTCGATGCTCCAATCTACCCCTTCTCCGAGGTTCCAGCATCCCAGAGCGGCATCAGCTTCGTCCACACCGCCGGCAGTTCGCCGGAGAAATACCTGCCTGAATCCACTGGCGCGGGGTGCGCGTTCCTCGACTACGACAACGACGGCTGGATGGACATCTACTTCGTCAATAGTGGGCCCTGCGATTTCTTCACGCCCAAAAATCCGCTGCGCAACGCCCTCTATCACAACAATCGCGATGGCACCTTCACCGACGTCACCGAGAAGGCGGGTTTGGTCGGCGGGGGCTACGGGATGGGCGTCGCGGTGGGCGACTTCGACGGCGACGGTTTCCCTGACCTCTACCTGTCCCAGTACGGGCGCAGCATTCTCTTCCACAACAACGGAAACGGCACATTTACTGACGTCACTGCAAAGGCCGGCGTTTCAGCCCCGGGCTGGGCCTCCAGCGCGGTCTGGTTTGACTACGACAACGACGGCAAACTTGACCTCTTCGTATGCCGCTTTGTGGATTTCGACCGGTCCAAGCATCACCGCTGCGGCGCGCCCAACATCCCTGCGCTGGCGGGCATGAACGAATATTGCTATCCGAAGGTTTACGCACCCATGGCAAGCTGGCTGTTTCACAACAATGGAAACGGAACCTTCACCGACGTCAGCCAGCAAACCGGAATCGCCGACAATCCGGGAAAGGGGTGGGGCGTGGTCGCCGCCGACATTAATAACGACGGCTGGATGGACTTGTTCGTCGCCAATGACACTGTCGCCAATTTTCTGTTTATGAACCGTAATGGAAAGCGCTTCGAGGAAATCGGCTTCACCGCCGGCGTGGCCTATGGCGAACAGGGAAAAGCGCGCTCCGGCATGGGTGTCGACGCGGCCGACTTCAACGAAGACGGCTGGATGGATCTGTTCGTCACCAACATGGATCACGAGCTGTACGCGATCTACCAGAACAAGAAAGACGAGACCTTCGATGACATGGCGGCCCCCTCCGGCATCGCCCGCGCCACGCAACTAATGAGCGGCTGGGGGTTGAAGTTCTTTGACTACGACAATGACGGCAATCTCGATCTGTTCATCGCCAACGGCCATCCTGATGATCTCATCGAAAAAATCTACCCCACCGTCACGTACCGCGAGCCTCCCTTGCTCTTTCACAACACGGGCACGGGTTTGAAGAATGTCAGCGAGGAGAGCGGGCCGATCTTCACGCGCCCAATGGCGAGCCGCGGTCTGGCGATCGGCGACTTCGACAATAATGGCGCGGTTGACGTCCTGATTTCCAACAACGACGGGACCCCGCTCCTGCTCCGCAACAATGTGGGCGCTCAGAACCAGTGGCTGGGATTGACCTTGATCGGCAAAAAAGCCAATCCCGACGCGATCGGCGCGCGCGTCACTTACCAGGCAGGAGATCTGAAGCGTAGTCGCATGAAAGTCGGCGGAGGCAGCTACCTCTCCTATCACGATCCACGCATGGTGCTCGGTTTTGGAAAGCGCACGAAAATCGACTGGCTCGAAGTGAAGTGGCCACAACCCAGCGGCCGGGTCGAGCGCTTCATCGATCTTCCCGTGGGACGCTACATCACGATCGTCGAAGGGGAAGGGAAATGGAGATAAGTCAGTCGTCGGCTCAAACGGCGCAGCGATTTCCGATTCGCCCCACATTGTCATCCTGAGCGAAGTGAGGCGGACGCCGAACGTAGTCGAAGGACCCCGCGTCTATCGAGAACGGAAACGGCTTGGAAGGTATTTCTACCGAAAAACGGACAGGCCGATCGACTTGTCACTAGCGACGGACACTAACCCCGCTTCCGCCCCGCTACGGCCGCCGTCGACTCCCGTACCACCAACTCCGGCTCAACCATGACGCGCGCGGTCACTGCGTCCATCCCCGGCCGCGCAATTCGCCGCAGCACAGTTTCGGCCGCGATCATGCCCATCTTCCGCAACGGCTGCCGCACCGTCGTCAGCGCGGGATTCTGAAAGGCTGCACTCTGAATGTCGTCGAAGCCGACTACAGAGACATCCCCGGGCACTTGCAGTCCCTTTTCGCGCAGAGCCCCAATGGCCCCGATGGCCGACAGATCATTGAATGCAAACAGTGCTGTGAAAGGCTCGTGAGTTGCCAGCAGCTTCTTCGTCACCGAGTATCCGAGCTGAGTCGAAGGCAAATCTCCCTCCAACTGCACGGTGAGCTTGGGATTGACGGGAATTCCCAACTCCGCGGCGGTCTCCTTGATCGCATTCCAGCGCACTTCCGTGTCGGAACTGAATTCCTGCCCTTTAATGAAGGCAATGTTGCGGTGTCCCAGTTGGTGCAGGTGTTCCAGCGCCAGCTCGGCCGCGCGGCGATGATCGAGCTCAATATTGGTAACGCCCTTGACCTCGTTGTGTCCCGACACCGTGACCGCGGGGATGGGCAGATCGGAGTGGGTCCAGGGCGTATCCAGCGCGATCAGCCCGTCGACGGCGCGGGCCAGCAGCATCTTCGGATACTCATCGATCAGGTCGGCGCGGTGCCGGTGGCTGGCGACAAAATAGAAGTAGCCCTCCTGCAGCAGGTGATCTTCGATGCCGCTCATGACCAGGGTTGCGTAGCCCTCGCTGACCTCAGGCACCATGACGCCGATGGTGAAACTGCGCTGTGTACGCAGGGAGCGGGCAAAAAAGTTCGGCCGGTAGTTGTGCTTGCGGGCCGCCGCGAAGATGCGATCCTTGGTTTGTTGAGGAATGGAGTCGGCGACCGCCGACCGGTTCATGACCAGCGATACCGTGGCGGGCGACAGGCCAAGCTCATCGGCTAACAACTTTAAACTTACCCGCTGGGCGGGCTTGCCGCCGCGGCGCGCATTCGCGGACAGCGTTTTCTTCTTCGCACTCACGGTGCGCAGTCTCGCATATCGCTATCGCTGGAGGCAAGCAGCATCGCGATTGTGCGCGAGGAATTGCGGTGCACACGCAGGCTCCGCAGCGCCTTAAAAAACGATTTAGTGGGTGCGGAGCCACAGGTGGCCAAAGAGAGGCCAAGGCAAAAAACCTCCTCAGTGCCTCCGTGGTTGGGGTTCAGTTTTAGATGGCAGATTCACTGCTGAGCCTTACGGTGTCAGCTTCCCAATTGTGAGGTAGTCCTGCGAAGGCACGCCGAAAGCGTCCGCCACCCGGTTAAAAAAAGCAAACATCGCAATGACATACACAGCTTCGGCGATCTGGTTTTCGTTCCAGCCCGCGTCACGCAACTTCTGCACGTCATCCGCTGTGGTGCGGCTCGCTGCGTTGGTCACCAGTTCGACGTAGTCGAGCAAGACGCGCTCGGCCGGGGAGAGTCCTGCGTTGTCGAGTTTACCCTCGAGAATCGCAGCTACGCATTGTTCACTGGCTCCCTGAACCCGCAGGAAGTAGGCATGACTGTCCAGTCAATACGGACAGCGGTTCAGGTAGGAGACGTAACTGGCAATCATCTCCTTGTGGCGCCGGATGAGATGCCCTTCAGAGAAGTGAATGGTGTTGGAGAAGTCGACAACCTGTCGGAGGAAATCGGGCCGCGCGCCGAAGCACTTGATGATGCCGGGAACCTGCTTGCGGCCCGAGCCGCTCCGCCAGTAATCGTAAGCGGCGGCGGTATCCCCGGTCGCGTCCGCGTCTTCGGTAACCCGGATCTTGGTGTCCGGTTTCTTCCCGTCACCCTGCGCTTCTCGGATCAAGGGTTGCTTGTCATCGCTCATGGCCTTCTATGCTATCTCGAAGTGCGATTCGGCAGTCCTGAGTATTCGGCAGTCCTTAGCATTCGAGACTCCTGGAGTATCGGCAGTCCTGGGGAGGGGCTCGACTTCAGTCGAGCCGAAACGCACCAAACGGACGTGGCTTCAGCCGCTGAGGTTTGCTCCACCTGCGGTCCTAGAACAAGAACTTCAAAGCCACCTGAATCACGCGCGGTCCCACATCCGACTGCACCACTCCAAAATTCGGTGACGCAATATCGCTCACCGGCAGCCGCAGGTTCGTATGATTCAGGAAATTGAAGAGCTCTCCTCGAAACTGAAATTCCTTTCCCTCAGTCACCCGGAAATTCTTCACGGCGGCAAAGTCCCAATTCGCATAGCCGGGGCCCTGCACCACGTTGCGGCCTTCGTTGCCGAACTGTTGCATCGGGGAATTCGCATCCGGAATGACTCGTTGGAAAGCCGCCGTATTCATCCACTCCGCCGCGGTCTTCGGACCCGCGTTCGGATCGCCCACCACGTTCGGCCGGTTGCTCGAGAATCCCGAAATCTCCGGCGCGCTGCCCTGCAATGACACATCACGCGAATCGAACACCGTGAACGGCGTGCCGCTCTGCATTGTCACGATTCCATTCAACTGCCAGTTGCCGAACGCGTGCTCATACCACGTGTGTCCGTGCCGCCAGAAGGGAAGGCTCCACTGATAGCTCAGCACCAGCCGATGCCGCGAATCGAACATCGACCTCCCGCGCTCAGCCGCCAGATCAAACGGATTCTGCGCAAGATCGTTCTCTCCTGCCACCTGCTGGGAAGCTGACCCGCTGATGTTGAACGACGACACATCGTCGATCGACTTTGAGTACGTGTACGACGCAAGGAACGAAACCCCGTACCCGAAACGCTTGCGCAGGCTGCTCTCCAGCGCGTGGTAATTGGAGTTCGCAATTCCCGCGATCTTACCCACCGAGGCGTAGGTGCAATCGTCGGGTGCCGCCAGCGTGCAGCCCGAAAACATCCTGCGCTGGATGACGTTATCCACTGTCGAGACGCCGGGGTAATAGACTGTCGGGTTGCCCTCGATCAGGCGCGGCAAATGAGTGCCCGTGGTTCCCACGTAACCTATCTGGAACAGCCAGTCCCGGCCAAAGGAGCGCTGTACATTCAAATTCCAGTGCTGTGCGTACGGCAACTTCAGATGCTGATCGACGACCAGCAGCGTCATCGGTTTTGAAAACGACCCATCAAACGGATGGCCTCCGTTGAAAGGATCGGGAAAATTAACGGGGAATCCGGCTTGCGGCGTTGCCAGATAGGGCGGCGCGCTGATCGGGTCCTGCAGTGGACCTCCCTGTCCGTTATAGAACGGCTCGTAGAAGATCCCATACGCGGCGCTCACGAGCCATTTCCCCTCGCCCGTCGGATCGTAAGCGAGCCCCACGCGCGGCGCGAATGCCGTCTTCTGGGTCGCGATCAGACCGGCTGGAACTCCCGGGTCGCCCGGATAAAGCAACCCCGCAGGTGCGGTAGGAAAGACGGTCGACTGCGCCCCCGGCACAAAGAGATTCTGCCGGTTATGAGTCTCGGTGTAAGGGAATGGCAAATCGTAGCGCAGCCCGTAGTTCAAGGTCAGCCGCGAATTCACCTTGAACGTGTCCTGGGCATACAGGTTGAAAGCCTTTCCGCGGATGTGGCGGTTAAAGTCGCCACCACCCTGCAGGAAGACTACGGGCGTGCCCGTCAGAAAGCTTGCGAACGCATCGCTGAACGGGAATGGCGCGAATACAAAGAAGCCGTTCGTCGCGATACCCTGCAGCGCATTGATCTGATCGCGCCGGAATCCCACGCCGAATTTCATCTCATGTCGGCTGCGAATCCAGTTCACCGAACCGGAGACGTCGAACGTGTTCTGGAACGTGTTCCTCGGACCCGTGATCGGGTCCCCCACCGAGGCGTACCCGCCTACCTGGATAAAGGGCGGTCCCGCTGCCTCGGGCAGACTGGGTTCATACAAGAATCCCAGAGTCGACGGCAATTGATGATTCAGGTGCTGGTCAAACAAGAACTTGTTGCGCAGGAATGAGAATCGTGTCACCGACACAACCGACGGTGAAAAGATATGAGTCTCCTGTGCAACGAAATTTTGCGCCCGATCTTCCTCGCCGACGGGAAATCCGGGAACGTTTGCTCCCGATGTCGATAGTGGATCGGTCGTCGGACCTCCGCTGAACATATAACGGAAACTCAGGCTGTCTTTTGCGGAAAGGTACTGATCGATGCGCCCGCCAAACTGATCGTTCCTAACCCGGAGCGACTGGCTCGTAACGAACGAGTTCAAACCCTGGTTGGGCAGCGGATAAAACTCCAAAATTTTGGCCGAGATCGGATCAATCGGTACCTGATTCCCGGGCACGGGGTCACACGTCATGGTCGCGAAGTTGATCATGCACAGACCGTGTTCGGAGAAATCACCCTGACGTTGCTTCAGTGATGGCACAGTGGCGGAGACGGTCTCCCCCTGACGATTGCGGAACCCCTCGTAATACGCAAAGAAGAACGTCCGGTCCTTGATGATCGGGCCGCCAAAAGTCGCGCCGAACTGGTTCTGCTTTAGCGGTTGCACGCTGTGCGTCGAGAAATTCGACGCATCCATGGCATCGTTGCGCAGAAACTCCCAAACCGCGCCGTGAAACGAGTTCGTTCCCGAGCGCGTGACGATATTGGTCGTCGAGCCGGTGTTCTGGCCGAACTCAGGACTCGCGTTGTGTGTCAGAATGCGGAACTCGGCGATCGCATCGATCGGGGGCCGGAGCACAAAGCCTGCATCCACCGAGTTCGTGTTGTTGGCGCCGTCGATCAGGAAGCTGTTCGATTCGGGCCGCTGGCCGTTCACCGCGTACGCCTGCCCATCGCGTAACGATCCGCCCGCTTCTCTCAGGCCCGGCGTCAAGGGAGCAACCCCGGTTTGCAGCAGGCCAAGCTGCGAGAAGTTGCGCCCATTAAGTGGAAGATCGAGCAGTTCGCTCTGATCGACGACCGACCCCAGACTGGTCGTCGTTGTCTGGATCAGCTGCGCGTCCGCCATCACCTGGATGTGTTCCGTCTCTGCGCCCACCGCCAGTTTCACCGGGACGTTCGCCGTTTCATTCACATCCAGCGTGATGCCTTCCTGGATGTACTCCTGAAAACCCTTTGCGCCGACGGTGAGCTTGTAGTGCCCGATCGGCAGTTCGACCAGTAAGTAGTTGCCATTGCTGTCTGCAAACGTGGTGCGCGTCAGCCCCGTTTCCACGTGGCGCGCGGTGACGGCCGCAGCCTGTACCACCGCGCCGCTGGAATCGCTGACCGTGCCGCGAATGCTGCCTGTAATCTGCTGTGCGGCGGCAGTTGCGGCCAGAGTCACCATCAGCGCACAAACCAGTTTCCTGAGCACACCCATGTCCCGCACTCCCCCGTTAGTATTTGTGTGGTTCGAAAATGCAGGGACACAACAAGTTCGTAAGCGCTGTGACCTTCTGTGCCCTCTGTGGAATGCCGTTATTGCTTGTCGGCTTCGATCTTGTCGATCACGATCGCCTTCGACCCTTTGCGTTCGAACACTCTCCCGCTCGCCGTCACCTTCTCTCCGGCGAAGGGCAGCAGCTTGTCATTCTGTCCGCTCGAAGGTGTCGTCGCAGCGATCGGCCAGTAGATTGTGCCGTCGGAGGTCAAAATCGCGAGCGGCGATCCGGCCTTAGCGCAGGCAAGTGCGCAATCGCGGCTGATCGGCTTGTCGAGTCCTTTGGTGAAGGCGCATGCCGAGTCCAACACGTAGCCTTTGACGGTTTCGGACTTGCCGGCGGTGTCAGCGCCCCAGAGCGCGACCGCCAGAACGACGGACACTGTCATGACCACTGCAGCGGTGATTCGCATGTGATTCCCCCACATCCCAGATTGAATATCCAAAATGCCCGAACCTAAAAACCCCAGCTGGCCGTGCAACCAGCTGGGGAAAATCTCCCCGGCAGTGTGCTCCTGCCGGTTTTCTCTAGGGGTGCCTCAGAAGCGCGTGCGTGGGATAGCGCCAATGAGGACTGATGAATTGCACGGAACTTTAGTGAGGTTGGAAAGCGAGAACAATACTGCAAAAGTATTAGCGAAGGTTCGCCGGTGGAGCGGTGGGTGCACGCCAAAGATACGGCGTTGCTAGGCGCACCCTCACGCTACCTTCGGGATTTCCGCAAGACTGGTATAGATTGACAAGCCGAGGGACCGGCCGACGCGCACCATCTCATCCGCCCCGCTCGAAGGCCCGCCCACCCGTAGCACCGCGTCACACTTCTGCAAAAGTCGAACTGCGATGGGATGGAAGATCTCATTGAAGGCTTCATCCCCGACTCTTTTTGACCCGCACAGATGAACCAGCGGAAGCGCCAGCCACTCCCCGAGAATGGGAATGTGCCCGGCGCGGAAGATGGGCAGCGCGTGGGACTCCATCTCCTCAACGTTCTTCCGCATCAGCGCCGGGTCGTCGTTCGTGCCCGAGCGATAGGGCCCCGCAATCAGGATCAGCAACGCATCAGATGGTTTTGTGGACACAGATGCCTTTCAGTCAGACTGCCCAACGATCGCGATCGCCAGTTGATAGCGAAACTTCCGTACCGATACTACGACAGAGACGGAAAGTCAGGGAAACACGCCGAGCTCGACCCATCAGGCACCTTTTCAACTCAGACTCATTCACCTTCCTGGCACCGGCGAGATTTCTCTCAACGCACCCGAATTGACGCGCTTGCCTTAACATGGTTGGCACTCTTGTATGGAGGCTCTGCCGATGAGCGAAGGCAATCCGGATTCCATCGACTTCCAAGACGATCGCGCAAAAGATGGAATCACAAAGAGATTAAGGCTAGCCGCTTTGGTAGCAGTGCTGAGTATTTTCTCGACTGCACTGATGTCCGGATGTTCCCGGTCATCGGCCCACGACAGGAGCGCCTACATACGTGTGAACCAGTTGGGATACGAGAGCGGACTGCCGATGCGTGCGTTCCTGATGGCGGATGCAGGTCGGGCAGGAACCGGGTTCACGCTTCAACGCTCGGACGGCAGGGTGGTATTTACTGGCGCGGCTGGATCTCCTACTGGACAGTGGGGCAAGTACACAGTCTATCCGCTGGACTTTTCCACGGGAGAAGGCACTTATACGCTACACATATCGGGAGCAATCCAGGCAGAGTCGCCCAACTTCAGAATTGACACTGCCCAGCAACTCTACTCCGGCGCACTGAGCAACGCGTTGCAATTCTTTCAGAATCAGCGCGACGGACGAGATTACATTCCTTCCGCCTTACGCCCTGCGCCCGCACACTTGAACGATCAGCATGGGAACGTCTTCAAGCCGCCGGCATTCTCCCGGTTCGGTCGCGTCAAGGGCGATCTGGCGCCCGTGGGTACGGTTGTGGACGCATCGGGAGGATGGTGGGACGCAGGCGATTACCTGAAATTCGTGCATACGACCAGCTACGTCGAAGCGCTGATGTTGCTGGGAGTGCGTGATTTTCCTCACCAGATGGGCAGTGATTCAAGCACTTCCAGTTTTGTAAGAGAGTCGAAGTTCGGTCTGGATTGGTTGCAGCGGATGTGGAACGAAGACTCGGCGACGCTCTACTACCAGGTGGGAATTGGCAGCGGCATCTCTGGTTCCGAAAACGACCACAGCATCTGGCGACTGCCCGAGCAGGACGACAACCTCGGCGGGACGGAGAGTAAGTACCGTTACATTCGGAATCGTCCAGTTTTCATGGCTGGCCCTCCGGGGTCGAAGATCAGTCCCAACCTGGCGGGACGCCTTGCGGCTGACTTCGCGCTGGGCTCCATGGTGTATCGGAAGAGTGACCCTGGCTATGCAAATCGGTGCCTGCTGGCGGCGGAGCACATTTACGACCTGGCAGACGCCTCGCCGGGCGCCGAATTGCTGACCACCTCGCCCCATGACTTTTACGGCGAGTCGGAATGGCGTGACGACATGGAACTGGCGGCCGCCGAACTCTACCTCGCAAACCGCAGCCAGAACTTGCCCGAAGGATTGCCGCGTCGGGATCCGGCGTTCTATCTGAAAGCAGCGGCAGAGTGGGCCTCGGCCTACATTCATGGGGAGAAGGACGGCGGCGGGATTCTGGGTCTGGGGGATGTCGGCGTTTTGTCACACTTTGAGCTGTATAGGGCGATGGCGCTGGCCGGGAATCCGGACGGGCTGGCCGTCTCCCCGCCCGATCTTCTGCAGGACATGAAAAGGAAATTGGACAAAGCCGTAGCGGTCGCGAGCAAAGATCCTTTCGGATTTGGTGTTTCCTGGGGTGCGGGCGACACGCCGACGCACGGCGCCGCGTTGGCTGTCATGGCGAGTGCGTACGACTACCTTACTGAGTCGAAGACCTATGACGGCTATACCCGCGGGTGGATCGCCAACATCCTTGGCGCAAATGCGTGGGGAACCTCGTTCATCGTGGGGGATGGGGCCGTTTTCCCGCGGTGCATTCATCACCAGGTTGCCAACCTGTTGGGGTCGGATGATCCGCCAACGCCAATCCTGGCAGGCGCGCTGGTCGAGGGACCGATTGACAAGCCTGAATCGGGTACACCCCGCGGTGTGAAGGCGTGCCCATCCAACGGAAAAGAAGTGTTTTCGCAATTCGACGGGAATGGCGCCATCTACAAAGATAAAGTTGAATACTATGCCACGGCGGAGCCGGCCATCGATCTCACCGCACCGTCCTTCCTGGTCTTTGCGTGGAGGACGGCAGGACAGCCGGCATCCCCGAGTTACACAAAAGCGCTCGCGAAGCCGTAAGGTCCGCCTGACCCGTGAGTCGACGAAGCGCCGGGGCAGCCTTCGGCAGGTACCGGATCTGCTCCGTGAGCATGTGGATTCAGCTCCGAAGGATCAGGAAGTGTTCGATTTCATGGAATGGATTGCCGACATCCTCAACAAGCGTATCCTGCTCTGCACTGAAACGAACCTCTAAAACCCATCCTTCCCCGAAATCCCCTTCCCCTCAACGCACTCATACGCCTTTCCGGAAGCGAGATTCTTGAACTCTTCACTTCGCCCGCTGGGCCAAAGGATTAGCACCCGATCGATCGAATCGCGTTTCCCCACGCCAAACGTCACTGGCAGCTCTGATTGCGATAGATAGCTCGACCCGCTCTTTATCAGCCGCGACTGCATTACCCCGCCGGACTCAACCCGCACTTCCGATCCAATTGCGTCGCGATTCGACTTGGTCCCCACCAGCCGAAAGCGCACGCTCTTGTTCCCGGCGTTCTGATCGTTGCGATACAGGAATGCCGGGCCGTTGTTGGTTGTAATCAGCAAATCAACATCGCCGTCACGATCAAAATCGCCACACGCCACTCCGCGCCCGACTTTCGATTGCACGAATCCCGCGCCCGCGTCGGCTGCCACATCGCGAAATGCGCCTTTCCCATTATTGAGAAACAGCTGGGGAGGCTGCGCGTAGCCAACGTTTCCCCGGATGTTGCGCACCGTCTCGTCGATATGCCCATTGGCCACTGCCAGGTCGAGCCACCCATCGAGATTCACATCCAGGAAAACGCAGCCGAACCCAAGGCTGTTCTTCGACGCGGGCCCGATGCCTGACTGGATCGACACATCTTCGTAAACACCAGGCTTCGACTCGCGATAAAGCCCGATCATCTCGTTGTCGAAATTTGTGATCGCCAGTCCTCGTCCGCCTGAGTTCAGGAAGTCGCCCGTGTCCACGCCCATGCCGGCGCGCGCCTTGCCCTCGGTGCTCAGAGCGATGCCCGCTTCCATCCCGACATCGCGAAACGTTCCATTCTGCTGGTTGCGATAGAGCTTGTTGGGTTGCGTATCATTCGCGACTAAGAGATCAGGCCAGCCGTCGCGGTCGAAGTCGAGCATGGCCACGCCGAGCGCCTTCGAGCTGCTGTCGAAGATTCCGCTTCGCGCCGTCACATCTTCGAACGTTCCGTTGCCGCGATTGTGAAACAGCCAGCATGTCTCGCCGCGATATGCTTCCGGCGTGCAATAGGACTTGTGCTTGCCGTCAAGCGAACAGAAAACGTCGTGCTCGGGCGACCAGCGTACATAATTGCAGACAAACAGGTCCAGTAACCCGTCGCGGTCGTAGTCGAACCACAGCGCCGACGTGCTCAGCGCTTGCTTCCCACCCAGGCCGCTTTTCTGAGTGACGTCAACAAACGTGCCCTTGCCGGTATTGCGGAACAGCCGGTTCTGGCCTACGCACGTAATAAAGATGTCGGGAAACCCGTCGTTGTTGTAGTCGCCCACGGCGACGCCCATTCCATACATTTCGACGTCCAGCCCGGCCGTGCGCGTGACGTCGCTGAACGTGCCATTGCGGTTGTTGCGGTAAAGCTTCAGCGTGCTGCGCTGGTGCTGGTGTCCCGGCCAATCCATTCCGTTGATCAGCAGAATGTCCTGCCAGCCGTCTGCGTCGTAGTCGAGGAACGCACAGCCCGACCCGAGGGTCTCTGGCAGCAGCTTGCCGCCATACGCGCCGCTGTTGTGATGGAAGTCGAGCCCGGCCGCGGTAGTCACGTCCGTGAGCGCAAATCCCAGATTCGGAGCAGGCGACGCCAGAGACGCCCACGCATCCGCGCCCAATCCCGCAGCTGCGGCCCATCCCGCCATGCCCCGCAGGAATTCTCGCCGCTTCAAGGGATGTTCACCAGCCCGTTACGGATCGCGTACACCACCAGCTCTGCCGTCTTGTGGATGCCGAGTGCATCCATGATATTCGCCCGGTGTACGGAAACTGTGTTCACGCTGAGATTGAGCTGGTCGGCAATTTCCTTGTTCGATTTGCCATCGACAATAAACTGCAGGATTTCGAGTTCGCGGGTAGTGAGCCCGCCATTGCGCTCACCCTTCAGCGAAGCCCGGCGCGCGACCTGCGGATCGAGCACCACCTGGCCTTCCGCCACTTTCCGAATCGCGGCGGGCAACTCCAGGTCCACGGCGTTTTTCAGAACGTAGCCGCGAGCGCCGGCTTCGAGCGCTTGCCGGACCAGCGTCTCCTCCGAATGCATGCTCAACATCAGGATGATCTGCTCGGGAGTGCTCTCCAGAATTTTGCGCGTGGCGGCCAGCCCGCTGGTGCCCGGCAGCGCACTGTCCATGACGATGACCTTGGGCTTGAGTTGCTTGGCCAGCTTGATCGCTTCCGTGCCGTCGCTGGCTTCGCCGACCACGGTGATATCGGGCTCGTCTTCGAGCATGCGCCGGAAGCCGCGCCGCACCAGGCTGTGATCGTCCACCAGCAGAACGGTAATCTTATTCGGCATGTGCCTCTGCTCCCTCCCGCGGAACACGCAGGCGCACCAGCGTTCCACCCGCGGGCGGCTGCAGGAATTCGATCCGCCCGCCCAGCAACTCGGCGCGTTCGCGCATCGCCACCAGTCCGATCCCCGGGGAGGATCCGTTTGCGCTGAAACCCTTCCCGTGATCTTCCACTTCAAGTTGAAGATCGCTCGCTGCAAAGCGCAGCCGCACCCACGCCGCCTGCGCTCCCGAGTGCCGCGTCACGTTATTCAAAGCTTCCTGCAGGATGCGGTATACGTGAATCCCCGCACTGCCGCTGACGGGGAACGCGTTTCCGGATTTCTCGTAGGATATGTCAGTCCCGGTCTGCTTTTCCACCGTGGCCAGGTACCAGTCCATCGTGCTCTCGAGGCCCGCTTCATCCAGCATGACCGGATGGAGAGCCTGCGACAGGCTGCGCACCGTGTCCAGCGTGGTCTGGGCCACGTCGCGGACTTCTTTCAACTCCGTGCGTAGTGGTGAATTTTCCGGGGTGTGTTTCTCCGCGCGACCGAGCATCGAGCCGACGGCCGTCAGAATCTGGCCAAACTCGTCATGCAATTCCCGCGAGATGTGCCGCAGGGTCGATTCCTGCGTCGAGATCAGCTTCTGCGCCAGATCGCTGCGCTGCTCCGAAAGCATCGCGAGCTGAGCAAAAAGCTGTCGGTTGGCATAGATCACGTACAGGCTGGTTAGCAGGATGGCGGTGAGTGTCGCGCCCAGAAACAGGTATCCGCGCCGCTCGACCCGATCGTAGGTTTGGCGAATCTGCTGGTTGGCCTGCTCTTCGCTCTCGTTGTTCTGTACGAGCAAGCGCGCAACGGCGGTGCTCAGCGCCGCCTGCCGGGCTTGCAGCGTCAGCCGGATCTGCCCGCGCGCTTCTTCCGCCTTTCCATCCTGCGCCAGCGCGAACGTGCGATCGACCGCATCCCAGAATTGCGCCAGTGACGCCGTCAAATACTGTTTCTGTTCCGGCGTGCGGTGTGTGGGTGCAAGTTCCTCCTCCGCACGCAGGGCGGCGTCGAGATCAGAGCGAATGCGCTGAAATTGTGCCGACCACGCCGTCAACGGATAAGGCTCATCGTTATCGAGCATGTCGCGCATGCCCAACCCGAGCGAGTTCAGGTCATTCTGAATGCGGAGAAGTTGGAGCGAGTCCCGGCGGTTGCGGTCGACCAGATTATTCTGCAGCGCGCGCAGCCCGGAGATCTGCTGCGTCGTGTACCAGGCATAAGCCACGACCGCCGCCAGCGTGATGATCAGTCCGAGAAAAAGTCCCGCGGTCGGAGACCGCACCGTCGAGCCCTGCACGCCCCGAGGATATATCGCCGCGAGCGCCTGCGCCAATCCGTGGCTTTGGTGCCCGAATCGTGTTCGCCGTCTAAACGATTCCCTCAGCAATTAGCCTCGACACCGTGATCCAGTGGCGATATCTTCTCGCCATGTTCAAATCTAAACCCCAACGCGGAAAGGGAATCTTGGCTCCGAACAAAGGTGCACGGGAAACCTCGATTTATCCGACGCGAAATGTTGGGAAGCTTTGTGATCTGGATGGCTGTGACGGTAGGCGTAGAGGTACTCGGAAATCACAGCGAGCGATTCTCCGCACGAAATCTGATTCTCTGGCTTATTCTTCTTCCTGTTTTCTTGCTAGAAGGGTATTTGCGTGGGGGCTGGAAATGGAAGGACTTGCAGAAGAAGTACCCCGAATAATGCGCTGCCGTTGGGAATAGCTGTCCAAAAGACCACTAGCCGGATCTAGACCCCACTCCCCACTCACTCAAGCCTTCTTCACAAACTTCAGCGAAGCCGAATTCATGCAATACCGCAATCCCGTTGGCCTTGGGCCGTCGTCGAATACGTGCCCCAGGTGGGCATCGCACAGCGTGCAGTTCACTGCGTCACGGACCATTCCGAAGGTCTTGTCCCGCACAGTCCGCACGTTCTCATCCGCGATTGGCGACCAAAAACTCGGCCACCCCGTTCCTGACTCGAACTTCGTGTCGGAATTGAACAGAGCGTTGTCGCAGCAGGTGCAGCGGTAGATGCCTTTGTCGTGCAGATTCCAGTATTGCCCCGTGAACGCCATTTCGGTATCCGCGCGGCGGGCGATGTCGAACGCATTCGGAGAAAGCTGCGCCTTCCACTCCGCATCCGTCTTCACCACCTTGGCCACGTGGATTTTCCTGAGCCGCTTGCCGTCGTCAGAAAACTGCACGATCGTGACGTCACCCGGCACTCCGGATGCACGCGCGGCCGCGGCCAGCACCGTGGGCCTCCGTAAGTGCGAAAACGCGATGCCCGCGATCGCCGCCGCGCCTAAGGCCAGGAATGTCCGGCGCTGCACCTTGCGTGCATTGCTATCCAGATCTGAATCAAACATGAACGTGCTCCGATTCTTCCGTCGGGCGAATGCTTCGTGACTTCACGACGAAAGTCACTTCACCGCCACCAGTTGCGGTGATCCCCGATATAGTTGCGGGAAATCCTTCTTCAGATTCTCGACTTTCGGGGCATCGTTGAACTGGATGTAGCCGTCGTTGGGATGAAGAGTCGCATAATTCTGGTGATGTGCCTCAGCTGGAAAAAACGCCTTTAGCGGCACCACCTGCGTCACGATTTTGTGCTTGAAGACGTGGGCGCCGTCCAGTTGTTCAATGTAAGCCTTGGTAAGACGCTGCTGTTCTGGAGTGGTGAAGAACACCATCGACCGATACTGGCTGCCCTCGTCGGGGCCCTGACGATCCAGTTGCGTTGGATCGTGCGCGACGGAAAAGAAGACGTGCAGCAACTGCGGATACGTGACCTGCGACGGGTCATACACCACCTTCACCGATTCCGCGTGCCCAGTCTGGCCCGTGCTGACCTCTTCATACTGTGCGGTGCTGGCGGCGCCTCCCGAGTATCCCGAGGTCGCGCTGGTAACGCCCTTCACGTGCTGGAATACGGCCTGAACTCCCCAGAAGCATCCGCCAGAGAATACGACGGACTCTTCGCCTGGTTGAGCGGCCAAGGCTGTATTGGAAGAAGGCGCAGGAACTTCGCCCTGTTTCGATCCCTTGGCGAGAGCCAGCGAGACCGCGAACCCAACCAGCAATGCCGCTGTAAATCCACGAATCCACAAAGATTTCGTCATGGCCATCCTCTCTAAGAACGCATGCCACCCGACAATGGATTGGAGTCTTAGCCCGCCTAAAAGTTTCGCCGATTTGTCTCGCGGAAGGCCAGCCTTTTGTCGTTGCGCCGAGGCGAGGCCCAAAGGACTGAAACTAAGGCGATTGCCTGAGAACTTCTGTGCCTCGAAGGTTGCAAACCCCCGGGACTGTCCGGAATGTTGTGGTCCCGGCAACATGAAGCGATGAGACCCTTTTCCCTGCGTCTGCTGCTGTTCACGACGAATTGCTTCGCCTCGTCGGTCGCGATCACCACCGCCACAGTGCCTAACGGCATCGTCGGCGCCGCTTATTCGGCGGTGGTCAATGCAAACGGTGGATGCACTCCATACGTGTGGTCCCTTGCATCCGGAAAGTTGCCGGCTGGGATTACCACGAAGGCGTCGAGCACAACCAAGTCGCTGACCTTGAGTGGCATTCCCAAAACCGTGGGCACCTATTCCTTCAGAGAGGATGTCGCCGGGTGTGGCGGAACTCACTCGAAGATGGCGTACAAGATCGTCGTGCAGGCCACCGCCAACCACATCGTGGATTTAAGTTGGAAGCGTTCCACCCCCACGGACGTGGTGGGCTACAACGTCTACCGCGGCCCGGATGGGGCGACATGGAAGAAAATCAATGCCGGCCTGATTGGGTCGGCACTTTATTCCGATTCGACCGTCGCCAACAAGACCACGTACTACTACTCGGCAACGGCAGTGGACGTCAACGGCCGCGAAAGCGTGAAGACGCCGGCGGTAAAAGCAATTGTCCCGTGACACCCTCACGCTAGAAGTTATCTCACAAACAGTCACGGTCGATCCGTCGTACCGGAGGGGCATGGAAGCACTCACGTCATCGCTCGATAGCATCCAGCACGCGGCGTCGCAGATCCTGCGGGCCATTGAGGCAGGCGGATAGGGTTGGTCGAGCCTTTGGTAGGGCTGGCTCGAGTTGCTCCATGATGCGGCCGACTCGGGCTAACGAGCCCGATGGCTACCTTCCAGGCTCATACCGCATCGCCACCGCCCCCGAGCCGAACTCCAGTCGGCTTACGAGCCGCAAGTCGACACGCTTCGATAACCCCGCGAACAACGTCGGCCCATGGCCCACCAACCTGGGCTGCACCATGAACTCGTACTCATCGATCAATCCCAGCTCCGCCAACGCCAGTGGGAGCTTCAAGCCTCCCACGAGGAGTCCCTTACCCGGCTCCCGCTTGAGCTGCTGGACGGCCGTTCCCAGATCCCCGCGCACGAGCTCCGCGTTCCAATCGACCCGGTCCAGGGTGCTCGACACGACGTACTTCTTTGCCGTGTCGATCGTCCGGGCGAAGGGTTCCATCCAATCAGGCCTAGCTCCTGTCTGCGCCGGCGGCCGCCATGCTGCCTCCATCATTTCGTAAGTCACCCGGCCAAAGAGGAGAGCATCGGCCTGGTCGAGGTTTTCCGCCGCGTGACGATGTAAGTCTTCGTCCGCGATCATTTCACGATGATCGCAGCACCCATCCAATGTGACGTTGATGTAATACCGAAGGGGTCGCATTACGAAAGGGTACCGCCGATCAAGATTGGACTAGAAGTCTTCTCATAAACCGTCACGGTCGACCGGTCGTACCGGACGGGCACGGACCTGACCGACCAGCAGATGAAGCGTCGAAGCAACTCGCAGCTACCGCAAACTCCTCCCCATGAATTCCACGAGATCCTGCTTCATCTTGGTATGCGACGCGCCATCGATATACACCATGTGCCCCGCCTCGTAGGTTGTGAACGAAA
Organism: uncultured Acidobacteriota bacterium; assembly: GCA_963765755.1. Taxonomy (GTDB): domain Bacteria; phylum Acidobacteriota; class Terriglobia; order Terriglobales; family Acidobacteriaceae; genus Gp1-AA133. Next base: position 129,988 of record CAVXXV010000005.1, read on the forward strand.
CGTTCTTGCGGTAGTTCGGGCCAAGATTCAGGTGGTCGATAGAATAGTTGGCCGCGAGATACGGGGTGGCGAGATCGTAATAGCCTTCCATCACTAACACTTTTAAGTAGGGGTTCTCCACCAGGGCCGCGCGCAGGCCCGGCGCGGTGTTCGGAAAGCCTTTATCGGCCTCACCCCAGTCCCACTTCTGAAAGGCCGGCTCATCCCAGGCAAACACCTTGTAAGGCATGTCGACCTTGTAGCCAAGCTCAGTGCGCACGTAATTGTTGAATACGGCCGTATAAGGCGGGAGAATTGCGGCGCTGGTAGGATCATAAAAGCGCTGGTCAAGCAGTCCTTCCGGATCCACTCCGGTAAACCGTCCGTCCAGCCGCCCGACGCGCAGTTTCTGATCGAGCAGCAGGTTGTGCGTGAACTGCTCGACATTGATGCGCAGGTTGGCATTGTCGATCAGCTTCTTGTCGAGCCCGGTATAGCGCGCGTAAGCATCGATTATTTTTTGCCGCTCTTCAGGCGCCAGCCCGTCGCCCTTCAGCAACGCGGCCGCGTAGTCGGTTGTCGCCCAGTGCTCGACCTCCTGCCGTGTCTTCGCGAGATCCTGCATCAGGTCGGGCGCCAGGCGCTTGTGATACGCCGCGATCATGCTGAAGGTCGGCACCAGCAGGAAGTAGGGGGTGTCGTTGTTTTTCGTCCATTCCAGCGTGCCGAAATCCATGGCTGTCGAAAGCAGCGTGATGCCGTTGAACGACACACCGCGGCCTGCAAGATGCGCGGCAATGCCGGCGGCGCGCGTCGTTCCATAGCTTTCCCCAAGAATGAACAGCGGCGACGGCCAGCGGTCGTAGCGCGTCACGTACAAGCGCACAAATTCGCCGAAAGCCTCGATGTCGCCCTTCACGCCCAGGAATTTCTTGGTGGTTTCGGTGTTGGCTGCGCGGCTGAAGCCGGTGGCAATCGCATCGACGAACACCAGGTCGCTTCGATCCAGGAGCGTGTTCGGATTGTCCCTGATTGTGTAGGGCGCGGCCGGCATGAAGCCGTTCGGCTCGAGCACGACCTGCTTCGGTCCCACCGCTCCCATGTGCAGCCAGACGGTGGCCGATCCCGGACCCCCGTTGAAGCAGAAGGTCAGCGGACGCTTGGCGGCATCCTGTCCGTCGAGCGTGTAGGTGACGAAGAACATTTCCGCATCGATCTTGCCGTCGCCGCGCTTGATGGGCAGACGCCCGGTTGTCGCCGTGTAGCGCAAGACCTTGCCGTCGACCGTGACCTGATGGTGCGTGACAATCGGTGCCACCTCTGCCATCTCGTAGTGTTCCTCGGCGGCAGAGTCCTTGCCCGCCTCGGGCTTCGTTTCCGGAGCAGCCGGTTGTTCCGGAGTCTTGGCTTGAGAGGCAGGCGTGGAGGATGGCGTCTCTGGCTTCTTCTTTTCGCCCGTACGTGGAGCCTCGGGCGTCTTGGTTGCGTCGGGCTGCTGAGCCAGCGAACCGATGGACAGCGCAGAAGCAAGAAGGAACGAAAAAGCCAACGTGCGCATGAATTCTCCGGGAAAAAGAAGGTCGACTTGCATAACAGGGAAAGACAGCGACGCATTATAGACGCACGGAGGGCCGCGAGGTGAGATGGATAGAAGCGAAAGGAACGGGTTGAGCCTTGAAACCTTGAAGCCTGTCTTTCCTTACCGCCGCTTCTTCTTAGCCGCCACCGGCCTGGGCGCTGGCGCCTCCCCGGGCGCCAACACACGTCTCACGATCGGAGTGTTCATCTTGTACTTGTGCTCGACGATGTTTCCGTTGTCGTCTTTCACGCGCAGGATGAACACCGGCAAGTCGCCTTCCTTGCCGAAGTCTTCGTGCGTTACCGTCACCGGCAGGACGCCGTTCAGGTTACGCTCGCGGTAGGCAGTCTCGTAGCGATGCTTCTTCACGTTCCAGGTGAAGACGTGGGCTTTATCGTAGTCGTAGGGCTGCCCGTCCTTGGGATCGGTCATCAACACGAGGTACTGGGGTACTTTCTTGTCGCCATCCTGCACTTCGTTCAGCACAAAGAACGCCGTAAAGCGTTGGCCTTCGGCGTACTGCGCAATTTCGAGCGGTACATCGAGATCAACCATACGGGCCAGCACCCAGCCGGCTCGGCCCTGCGCATCGCGCGCCAGCCACCAGTCTTCCATCGCAGGCCCAGCAGGTTGGCTGTCTTTCTTCTTGGACGGTGCCGGAGCGGCGACCACACCCGAACGCTCGGCCATGCCGCGTGCCAGCAGAGACAGCTTTGATCCAGCCGGCAGCTGGTACAGATGATCTGTGTCACGCCCGGGCGCAAGGTGCAGGTTCGTGTCGTTGCGGGTGGTTCCCGTGGACTGGGCTGGATCGTTTTGATGTTCCTTGGTCAGCGCCGAAAAGCGATCAAACACCTCTTGGGAGATCAGGTAGCGTTGTTCCATCCACCCTTCGGCGCCCGAGGCGGTACGCACTTTCACGAAGCGCTTCTCGCGATCGAGTACATCGACCGCGTCACCATTCTTCAGTGTGGCGGTCTTGCTGTAAACAGCTGCCACGCGGTCGCGAAGAAAGGCCTGTGGCGCGGTCACGTACATGATTTCGTGGGAACGCCCCCGCCCGCGCCCGCATCCAGGCGCACAGGCCAAGGCCAGCAGAATCATCCAGACATACTTGCGGGGTCGTGATCGAAAATCTTTCACAGGGTTCTGGTAACACTATAGCGCGGGAGCGGGAGAGTTTTGAGTTTCGAAAGTACGTGGCGGCGAAGGATGCGGGACTGGGACCCCGAATTGTCCATGTCGAGGGACCATCTCGAAGAATCCTTAATTGGATTTCTCGGCTGGTGCCGATCTGCAGTCCGGGGCGACGCCCGGCCGCTCCGCCAATTGTGGTTAGCTGAAAGATAATGTGCGACTGGAAGGATCAGGGGGCACGTTTGGGAGCTCGCCTGAGGCAAACCACGGCCGCATCTCCAGATTGCGCCTATATCGCTTACAGTCGCTCCTAGTAGGCATTCTGTGAAGTCATTGGCCCTGCTTTCCGAAGCAAAAGCGGCCTGAACGGATTTTCAATAACTTAGCTGCAAGAGAACTAAATTTGGGCGAGGGAGACACGTTCAAGCGAAGGCCGAAAATAACTCGGGCACTCCTGCGATGGAGTGCCCAAACTCGAAACAGTTCCGCGGAACTCGTCTACGGCACCGTGATGTTGATGGTTACCTGGTTCGAAGTCACGGTACCGCTGGCTCCCGGAGCAGAAGCAGTCACCGTGACCGTTACCGGCGCCGCGGAAGGAGACAGGTTCGCTTGCGTTACGAGGAACGCTTGCCCTGTACAACTGGCGCCGGTGGTCTTTGTGATACCGGCCTCTGCCCTATTGGTCGGGTCTGCAAATGTCCATGTCGCCGTACTGCTGATATCCGTCCCCGAGGGTCCAGCAATGGCCTGGAAGCACACAGGCGTGCCTGAGCTGGCCGATACGGACTGAGAGGACGGAGTGACGTTGATGGTGGAAACGGGAACGGTGACCGATACCGTAGCTGATCCGCTGATGGCTCCACTGCTTGCCGTAATGGTCGCTGTTCCCGTCCCCACTCCGGTTACCAATCCGCTTGCTGACACGGTCGCAACGTTTTGGCTATCGCTACCCCAAAATGATTTTCCCGTGATGTCCTTCGGTTGGCCGCCATTGTTTTGGTCGTAGGTACCGAGCGCGCTCATTTGGAGAGTCTTCCCGACCAGGATCTGCAGGCCACTCGGTCCAACCTGCATCGAGGTCAAGACGGGATCCACGAAGAAGCCATTACAACCCACGCCGACGACGGCGATGAGCAGGAGAAGGGCAAACGAAGCAACCAGTTTGAGCTTGCGACGAGAACTCGACATAGACGAAAAACCCTCGTACTCAGACCCGCATGGGTTGTTTGGGGGCTGAGCAAATTGTAGCAGACCGCTGCCCCGACTTCGGTCATCTCCATGAATCAGAGGGACCTAGGGGTAACCAGCAGGCTTCGACCTGCTGGTTACGGCTTGGGGGCGGGCATGTTGGGCGCAAAAGAATCCTCGAAAATGGCGGGGACCGTGGTTCGAGCGCGACGTCGTGGAGTTTCGAGACCCCGTTTTCTTCGCATCTGCCTGTCAACGCTATAATCGCAGCCACCATCCCCATGAGAGAACGGCTCCTTTTCCCAACCTTGCAAAAATTCCTTGTCGTTTTCAGCTGTCTGGCCTTGGCGGTTTCTCCAGCGATGTCCGCTCTTGCGGCAAACGCGGCGCAGCGGGCAGCCACGAAGCAGGAACCGGCAAATCGCGCGCCGAATTTGGACTCGACTTCTTCAGCCCATCCTGCGGCTCCGGTAGCGAAGGTTTGCCCGTCGTGCATCCGGGCGAACATGAATTTTCTGGCGTCCGACGCACTCCGTGGACGTGGCAGCGGAACCCAGGACGAGCTGGTGGCCGCGACTTACGTAGGCGCGCAACTCCAGCAATACGGCGTCGAGCCAGCGGGGGACGACGGGACCTATGTGCAGCGCGCTACCCTCATCCGCCAGACCGTGACCGCTCCGCCGCAATTGCGCTTCGTGGCACCTGGCACCACTCCCGTAGAGCCCGTCGTCTGGACGCACGGCAAGGAGATGCTCACCCTTCTGCTGAGCGATGCGAAGTTCCGTGGACAGCTGAAGCGCGTGGACGCGGACCAGGCCAAAGGGCAGGAAGAAGGCAAGCATCCCGGCGTTCCGCCCGCAGGGACGAGTCTGCAAGGAAGCGTGGTGCTGGTCACGGGAAGGGATCACAAGAAAATTCGTTCCGCGGTGCAGGAAGCTTTGAACGAGGGCGCCGTGGCGGTGCTCGAACCTGCGCCTCCGCAACTGGTCGAAAAATGGGAAGCGCGCGGCAAAATCATGCCTGAGCTTCCTTTGCGGCTCGAAGGGGGCGGCCATGCCGGCCTGGGCATCGATGGAAATGTTTTCGCCGTGAGCGAAGCAGCTCTCGCCAAGCTGACTGCAATTCCGGACGGCACACTGGTCGACATGGAAGTTGCGGCAGGCCCTCCGACGAAGAGCTACACCTGGAATGCCGTCGGGAAGATATCGGGAACCGATCCCGCGTTGAAGGACAGCGCGCTGTTGCTGAGCGCTCACCTGGATCACCTCGGTGTGGGCAAGCCGGTGAACGGAGATTCCATCTACAACGGTGCCGACGACGACGCGTCCGGAACGGTCGCTGTGCTGGAGTTGGCCCGCGCCCTGGCTTCCGGGCCGAAACCAAAACGGCCCGTGATGTTTGCGCTTTTTGGCAGCGAGGAGCCGGGCGGGCTGGGGTCAGCATGGTTTCGGGCCCATCCGCCACTGCCGTTGGCGGATATTGCCATGAACCTGGAATTTGAAATGATCGGCCGGCGCGACCCGAAGTATCCCGCAGACTCGTTGTGGCTCAGCGGCTGGGAACGCTCGAACCTGGGTCCGACACTGGCCGCGCACGGAGCCAAGCTGGTGGCGGATGCGCGCCCGGAGGAGCATTTTTTCATGCGCTCGGACAATTATGTTCTAGCCAAGAAAGGCGTGGTGGCGCAAACCGCATCAAGCTACGGGATGCACAACGACTACCATCAGCCGGCCGACGACATCGCGCATATCGACTTCAAGCACATGACGGATGCGATCGGATCGTTGATTGCGCCGGTGGAGTGGCTGGTGAATTCGGATTTCAAGCCGGAATGGAAGCCCGGGGGAAGACCTTAAAACCGTAAAACCCTCGTTGGTCGTCAGTCGTTGGTCGTCGGCTCAAGCCTCAACGTGACAATCTCTGTGGTTTTGATGGGACGGGCGTCTTCCGTCCCCCGGGAGGAGACGCGCGCGGCGCTCCATCGTTATCGATAGAGCGGAGTTGCTAACGACCGACGACCAACGACTACTCCCCTCGCCGCGCTTTCATGTTCAGCCTCACGTAGTCGACCAAGAACGGGTCATCATCGCTTCCGAACTCGTGGGTGAGTTCGGTCATGAATTGCTCGCGGATCGTGGCGTCAGGAATTCCTTGCAGATGATGGCGCAGGATTACGTTCTCCACGAACTGATGAAATTTGGCGGCGTTGGGAAATTTCGTAGGCGCTTCTTCCAGGCTGGTTTCTATCTGCTCGAAGCCTGCGTTCTGCAACCGCTGCGTGGTGGTTTCTGCCTCGGCATACTCCCACGGAGACTGATATCCCGCGAAATACGGTGCGTATCTCGGACTCTCCATCAAGCGGTGCGCACGGCCGAGCAGGCGACCGATGTTTTTTCCGCCGCCGCATTGAGCAACGAGCCATCCGCCAGGCTTCAACGCACGATATAGATTGCGGAAGAGGCGGTCGTGATCCAGCACCCAGTGGAACGAGGCGGTGCTGAAGATGCCGTCGAATTCGCGGTCGAAGGACAGGTCGAGAAAATCGCAGCACACGAACTCGACACGGCCACCGAAGTCGCTCTCGAGGTAGGCCCGCGCTTCATCAAGCATGTTCTGCGAAACGTCGAGTGCGACAACGTGGCCTTTGGGAAGCGCTTCGAGCAAATCTCGCGTGAGACGGCCGGTGCCACAGCCGGCGTCGAGCAGGATTTCATCGCCGCGCAGCGAGACGCGTGAGAGAACCTTTTTCCCCCAGCTGACCTGCGGTGCAGAGATCTGGTGGTAAAGAGCGGCGTTCCATTCTTTCGTCATGTCGTCGGTCGTTGGCAAGGGTCCTTGGCCTTGGCAGGGTGCACCCGCGCGCAGCTCCCTTGTGAACTCTGTTGCTGATTGCAGGTTAGGATTTCACGCCGGCGACCAACGAACCGAGGACCAACGACTATTTCCCTACCGCTTCTTTTTCCCCGCCCGCTCGATGCGCTCGTCGATGGGCTTGCGTCCGGCGAAGCCTTCTGCGGGAGAATGCCAGTGGGTGATCTTTTCTTCACCAAGCTTCCAGCAGAGCAGGACAATTTCTCCCTCGACCCGGCACGGAAAGTCGAGCAGGCCGATGTCGATGTCTTTGACTTGCACGCCGGTTGCATGAATTTCCGCCACCGCGTCTTTGGCGCTCTGCACGGCGCGTTCCCGTTCGGCCCGGCGGCGGGCGACGGCCACTACGTTTACCAGCGTTCCGCCATTCAGAAAAATGCGATGCGCGAGGTCCTGAACTTCGGCGTCAACTTCTTCGATCAGTTTCTTGCAATTGATTGCCGTGCGCAGCAATGATTCGAGCGTTGGAAGCAGAATTTGCGCATCTTGCAGGGTAAAAGTACGGGAAGCCATATCTGACTTCATTCTAATGCATGGGCGTTGGGAAGGCTTGGTGACGATAGGGACGTTACTGAAAACCAAGCTGTTAAAAAATTCGGCGCCCGATTCGGCCCGGGCTTACCGGACGCTATCTGCCAGTTCACTTCAGAGGCGTTTTTCCGCCTGCCGGAGCTCCTTAATCGGTACGCCTGCCTCCGAATCTTTGATCAGTTGTGCCAGGCGTTTCTGGCGTGTGGCCTCCTGTTTCGCGCTGATGACGCGGTAGGTAGCTGTGCGCTGGTACCACGGTGGTTGTTTCTGGAAGAAGGCCCAGGCCTTTTTATTCGCGCGGAATATCTTTTCGTAGGGTCGTGGAAGCTTCGCGGTCTTGCGTTGTTCGTAGGCGTAGATGCCCGTTTTGTCGCCTCTGCGCGCCTCGAAGGCCTCGATACCGGCGGGATGCATCAAGCCTAGCTTCGTCAACTCGGCAACGCGCTTCACATTGATCGTGCTCCACGTGCTGGTCGGCTTGCGCGGGGTGAAGCGGATGCGGTAGCTGACGGCGTCGATCGAATTGCGCACGCCGTCAATCCATCCGTAGCAGAGAGCCGCATCGACTGATTCGGGCCACGTGATGCTGGGCTTGCCGGAGTCGCGCTTGTAGAAGCCGACGGAGACTTCGGTGTGGAGAGCGTGATTTTTCTCGAGCCAGGCGCGGAGGTCTGCCGGGGTGGCGAAGAAGAGCGTCTTATATAGGGAGGATTTCATGGAATCGGGCCGTGCCCACAGTGCTTTCTACCACAGAGTCACAGAGAGAACCTTTTGAACCGTAAAAGGCGCAAAGGTTGCCCGCAGGACGCAGACCAGGAGCAGTGATTCTTTTGTGACCTTGGCCGTTCTTTGCGAGCTTTGCGGTTAAGAGTTTTTTTGTTGGCGCACAGTGGAGTCAAGCAATTTCAGATTCAGATTTCAGATAGTAGATTTCAGATTTTGTGAGCAGCCGATTCTCGATCGATATTTTCCTCGATTGTCACTTTCCGCGGGACAGGCGATTGAGGGCCTGCGTGTATTCCCGCATGGTTTCGGCGAGAGCTCGGTTGTGCACGAACTGGCCGTCCTTGCGGCAATCGATCAAGCCGGCTTCCAGCAGGATCTTCAGGTGGTGCGAGACCGTCCCGGGTGAAAGTTCATATTTCTCGATGATCTCGCCGCAGTAGATGTCGGGATGGGCGGCGATTTCCTCGTAGATCTGGAGCCGGGTGGGGTCGGCCAGAGCTTTCGAGATTTTGGCGACTTCTGTCGTATCCATGATTAGTCCAAGCAATTCTAGCGGATAGCGGATGTTTCTCCTGGATTGGATGCCTTTTGCACAGGCCCGCGCGTAAATGCTGAAACTTTGTATTTCGATAGTCATCAAACTATCGAAATCGAGGCGGGAGGAAACGGGAAGCGTCAGCAACTTTCTCCTCCGCCCGCATCGTTAAGAGTCGTTCTAGAAAGGGGTGGACATCATGGCACGACTTACAGGAAAAGTAGCGGTAGTCACTGGCGGCAACAGCGGAATCGGGCTGGCGACAGCGAAGCTCTTCAGCGAGGAAGGCGCCAAGGTAGTGATCACCGGGCGCGACCAGAAGACACTGGACGCAGCCGTGAAGACGATTGGCGGCGATGTGGTTGCCGTGCGCGGCGATGTCTCGAAGCTCGCCGATCTCGACAAGCTGTTCAAAACGGTTTCGGAGAAGTTCGGCAAAATCGACGTGCTGTTCGCCAACGCGGGTATTGCAAAATTCGCACCCGTCAACGAGAGCACCGAGGCGTTGTTCGACGAGACGTTCGATGTGAACGTGAAAGGCGTTTATTTCGCGATTCAGAAGGCGTTGCCGCTGCTGAATGATGGGGCGTCGATCATCATCAACTCGTCAGTGGTGAACGAAACGGGCGCTGCCGGCGCTAGCGTCTACGCGGCGACGAAAGCGGCGGTGCGCTCGTTTGCGCGAACCCTTACAACAGAACTGGTGGATCGCAACATTCGTGTAAACGTGGTCAGCCCCGGACCGATCCAAACACCAATCTTCGGCCGTACCGGACTTCCGAAAGAAGCAGTGGATGAATTCGCTCGCGCAATCGTGGGAAAGGTGCCCATGAAGCGCTTCGGAAAGCCGGAAGAAGTCGCCGACGCGGTCCTGTTCCTGGCAACGCCGGAATCGTCGTATATCACGGGCGTCGACATCAATGTGGACGGCGGCATGGGGCAGGTGTGACACGGCAATCGTCAGTCGTTGGCGAAAACGTCTTGCCGCTCCGGCGGCGTGTCTGCGGGGAGGAGTTGGGCCGGGAATCCGCCACCAACGACTTCGTGGCCGGCCAATGACCGACGACTGGTTTCTGCTATCCCCCGATATGGACCATGGTGCGCGACGCGGGCACGAAATCGGGTTCACCGATGTGGTGGCGTTCTTCTTTTTTCAAGACCACGCTGCGGATGAAATCTTCCAGTTCGGTGTCGGTAGCGCCGCCGCGCATCTGGGCGTGCAGGTCGTGGTCCCAGACGGAGAACAGGCACGTGCGGATCTTGCCGTCGGATGTGATGCGGATGCGGCTGCAGTGTCCGCAGAACGGATGTGAGACCGGCGCGATGATGCCGATCTCGCCGAGGCCGTCGTCGAAGCGGTACCGGCGTGCGGTCTCCGAGCGCGCATGCGGAATTTCGATCAGCGGCCGATATTCCGCCATGCGCTCCAGAATCTCGTCGAGCGTGACGACTACATTCGGCGACCAGACGCGATCTTCTTCGAGCGGCATGAACTCGATGAAGCGCAGTACAACTCCTTCCTCACGCGCGAACATGCCGAAGGGAATAATCTGATCCTCGTTGAATCCCCGCAATAACACGCAATTCACCTTCACGGGCTCGAGGCAGGCGCGCTTGGCCGCACGGACTCCGGCGAGCACGTGGTCGTAGCCTCCGGGCACGCGCGTGATGCGGGCAAAGCGGTCAGGATCGACGGCGTCCATGCTGACGGTGACGCGGTTAAGGCCAGCATCCTTGAGAGGCTGCGCCAGGTCCGCGAGCAGGTGGCCGTTGGTGGTGAGGGCGATGTCGAGGCGGCTGCCATCGGGAGTGCGCAGCTGGGCGAGGTCGCGGACGAAGTCAACAATGCCGCGGCGCAGGAGCGGTTCTCCTCCCGTCAGCCGGACCTTATTGATGCCGAGTCCAACGAGAACGCGCGCCATGCGCAGGTATTCGGAGAACGGCAGGTCGCCGTAGAGCGCGCCCTCGTTGCCGGTACGGCAATAGACGCACTTGTAGTTGCACTGATCGGTGATCGCGATACGCAGATCGGTGATTGGGCGGCCGAATTTGTCAGAAAGAGCAGCCATTCAAAAGCCAGCCATTAGCACTTAGCTCTTAGCATTTAGCCGCGCGAAGACTGCCTTCGACGCGGTAATTGCTAGGTGCTGCTATCGGAAAAGGACACGCATCCGAACGAATGCGCCGGTGAGTGTCTCCTTTCCAATGCGCTTGTTCAAAGCGCGGGAGGCGACGGCGTTTCCACCGCCACCTGCGGGAAGATTGCGCGTTCTCGCAAGAGCTCTTAACCGCAAGGAACGCGGAGAAGAGCCGCGAAGGACGCCAAGAAAATCTTCCCTCGCCTCCCGTGCCCGGGTATTCCCTTGGGCACGGGAGGTCGGAAACTCCTATTGATTATAGAGGTTTTGGGTGGGAGATGCTTGCGGGCAGCCGCCCTGTGACGCGGTCTCCGGGCGAAGAATCTTAAAACGCAGAGGACGCGGAGAAGAGCCGCTGAGGGCGCCGGGACCTCCCGTTCGAGGGTTGCACTTGCGACCCGTTTTTCAACTCTGCGGTCAGTGCGTGTTCGAGAAGTCGGCCACTCCCACTTCCACGAAGAGGCCTTTGGATTTCGGCAACTGCGGCGCGACTGCTTCTTGTTCTGGCTTTTGCTGTGGCTTCGCCCCGGGGGAATCTTCTTTTTCCGAGGAGTCGGCCTGGGCGGTCGGTTGTTCTTCCGGTGTCGCGCTGCGCGCCCAGATTCCGTAGACCTTGCCGCCGTAGGCAGCGATGCCCATGTAGTCACCCATGAAGACGTCTTTGGGATCGGAGGGCTGTGTGCTCCACGCGTAGTTCTTGAAAGTCATCCCACCGTCGGTGGATCGGGCCAGGGCCATGGCGTAGCTGCGATTGTCGGGGTCGGCGCGGCGGTCACAGAAGATTACGTTTTCCGAACCGTCGACGGGGTCCACTGCGAGCCACTGGAAGAACTGGTCGCGGCCGTTGTGCAGCGGGTCGTCGTTCACGCGGGCGGGCTGGGACCAATGTTTGCCTTTGTCTTTCGAGGTCGAAGAGAAAATATCGAGATCGCCGTTGGTGAAATCTCCCCAGGTCACAAACAGCTGCCCATTGCGCGGATCGATGGCGATCTGCGGGAAGCCATTGCCGCGGCCGACCGAGGTTGGGTCAAAGTAGGACGGGCCGGACTTAATGATGGTGCGCGAGTGCGAGAAGCTGCGGCCTCCATCTTTGGAGACGGTCATCACGACGCCCGTGATGTCGCACCAGATGACGTAAAGAGTGCCATCCGAGGCGACCGCCCCGGTGAAACCCTCGACGGCGCCGTTGTCGTCGCGGGGCAGGCCTTCACGGGTGCTGATCTCGATGGGCTTCGACCAAGTCTTGCCCACGTCGGTCGAGCGCGAAAAGAGCATGATCGACTTGTCGAGGGAAAACTCCGTCCAGCCAGTGTAGAGGTTGCCAGCGTACTTCGAGTGGGTGGCATCGGCGACGATGTAGGGCTTGTCTTCGAACGGAATGCCGGGGTCGCTGGAATGCGCGATCACGATGCTGGCATCCTTGTCCCAGGTCTGGCCGCCGTCGAGCGAGCGCCGGACGAAAATGCCATTGCGGGTGGCGCCGTGCGCCCAGTAATTTTCCGTACCCAGCTTGTCGAAGGCGATGTAGCAGAGAAAGGCGTGGCCCTGATTGTCGTATGCGACCGAGACATCGCCGGAGATTTTGTAGTCAGCGGGAGCGGTGCCTTCCGCGAGAGTCCACGTTTCACCGGCGTCGCGTGAATAGGATACCGATGCGTTGACTTGAAACGCGCCAACCAGTTGACGCGGATCGCGCGGGTTGATAGCGATCGAGGGCTCGGTGAAGTCGCCCGGCTTGGGCGTGAGCTTGAGGACCCTTGCACCCGGTGGAGTTGGGAGGTCGGACGATGCAGGCGAAATCTGCGCGAACGCCGGGATCGCGAGCAGGCAAACAAACAACGCGACGAAAGGCATGAGCATGAGACGCAAATTGGAGCGAAGCGGTAGCAGTACGCACAAATCCCGAGTTGTCATTCTGAGCGCAGCGAAGAACCTGTGTACTGTCTATGCGCGAGCATAGAGCATAGGTCCTTCGCTCCGCTCAGGATGGCAAAGCTTCGCTGGTCGTGCAGGCATTAGCGTGCCGCCGGGCCTGGCACGGCTTGCGCGATGGCTGCCTCGGCGAGCGGCGCCATGACTTTGTATCCCGCTACGTTGGGATGCAGCCCGTCGTCAGCGAGGTCTTTCTTCAGCAGCCCCTTCGCATCGACCATCGCGCTGAAGTAGTCCAGATAGATGCATCCGTGGTCGGCGCAATAATTCTTCAGCCAGCGGTTGAGTTCGAGAATTTTGGCGGGCGGGCGATCGGCGAAGAATTCCTGTGACTCCGGCGTGTAGTTGTTCACGGGCAGCACCGAAGAGTAGATGACCTTCACGTGATGGACAGCGGCCAGTTCGGCCAGTGAGGTGTAGTTGGCTTCGATCTGTTCGAGCGTCATGGGGCCGGTATTGCCGGCAATGTCGTTGGTGCCGGCGAGGATGACGACGGCTTTTGGCTGCAGGTCGAGGACGTCTTCGCGAAAACGAACCAGCATCTGCGGAGTAGTCTGCCCACTGATGCCGCGGTTGATGTAGGGCTTGCCGGGAAAATAGTCGGCGAGCTTCCAGCCATCGGTGATGGAGTCGCCGAAGAAGACGATCCGATTCTCACCGGGTGCGGGCGGTTTGAGTGCGTCGTTGGCGTCGCGGTAACGGGCGAGTTGGCCGTAGTCATTCATGTAGATGAGGACTTTGGATTGACGGTAGCGCTCGAGTGCGGTGGTGGGTTTGGGCAGAACGACTTGATCGGGATCAGAGTGAGCGGAGGACGGAGCGGGTTGTTGGGCGAAGGCGGAGATGCAGTAAAGAAAAAGAAACCCCGATGTGAGGAGCCTGCGAAGCATGATCTCGGTTCCTTTCCGATCGACGAACATTCTACATTTGCTCAACTTCATTGGTGAAAGGGCATTCGGGTGTTAGACCGAGGGAGCAACATCATCACGTTCTACAATGTGCCTGGTGTAGACTTTAGGCCATGGAAGTTCACCTCAAACCGGGTACGGAATCGAGGCTCCAGGAACTCGCCATGAAGACAGGCCGGGCTCCGGATGAACTCCTTGAGGACGCGTTGGCGGGCTACCTTCAGGAACTGGGATCTGTCCGCGACATGCTCGACAACCGCTACGATGATGTCAAGAGCGGGCGGGTGCAGTTGCTTGATGGCGAGGACGCGCTGGCAAACCTCCAGCGCAAGAGCAATGATCGTCGTTCCGGTCGCTCATGAGCGAATTTGTCCTCCACCCGGAGGCATACGCTGATCTGGTAGAAATCTGGGAGTACATTGCGGCGGAGAGTCTCGACTCCGCCGATCGTGTCATCGAGGAAATTTTCCAAGCCATCCGTTCCTTGGTGCCATTTCCAAATCTCGGCCACGAGCGCCGGGATCTAACCAGACGACCGCTGCGCTTCCAGATTGTCGGTTCGTATCTTAATCGCGTACGCTCCCGATGAGAAGCCTCTCGTAGTCATCGCTGTGCTTCACGGGCGGCGCAGCCCACGTGTAATCACGGCCCTGTTGGATCGAAGGTGAGCCAATCCGGCAGGAAATCTCGTGGGCGAGAGCGCCCGCGCCACACGGGCGTTCCTGAGACCTGACACCGCCCTTTTTACATCCCGTCGTAATTCGGCCCGCCCCCACCCTCCGGCGGCACCCAATTAATGACCTGATAAGGATCGGCGATGTCGCAGGTTTTGCAGTGCACGCAGTTGGCAGGGTTTAGGCTGATGCGTTTGCCGTGAGGCTGGCTGGCGTCGTCGACTAGCTCGTAGACGTTGGCGGGGCAGAAGTTCTGGCACGGGCCACCGTATTCTTTTGCGCAGCGTGCGTTGCAGACGTTGGTGTCGGCAATGACCAGGTGCGAGGGCTGATCTTCTTCGTGCTTGGTGCCGGAGTGGTAGAGGTCGGTGAGCTTGTCGAAGGTGAGCTTGCCGTCGCCTTTCGCGGGACCAAGCAGGTGGGCTTCGTTGCCTCCGTCGGCAGGTAGTTGGGAAAGCTTTTCCATACGCTCGTGCCCGGCGTGCGCGGGGTAGCGGTTCCATAGGCCACGGCCACCGGTGAATTGCTGCACTCCCGCGTGGAACATGCCCTTGAGAAAGCCCTTTTCGAATGCCTGGTGGAAGTTGCGGACCTTCCAGAGCTCGTCTTTGATCCAGCTGGAGTCGACTTTCTTCTGATATGCACTGAGGGTCGCGGCGGAAGCGTCGTTTTTCTTCAGCGCTTCGAATGCGGTCTCGGCGGCGAGCATACCGCTTTTGATGGCGAGGTGAATGCCCTTCAGACGCTGCGAATTTACCAGTCCGGCCGAGTCGCCGAGAATCATCCAGCCATCACCAGCGACCGGCGGGACGGCCCACCATCCGCCGTAGGGCATGGACTTGGCGCCATAGCGGATCATTTTGCCGCCCTCAAGCAGCTTCGCGACGAAGGGATGCTGCTTGAAGTCTTGCAGCACGTGCTGCGGATCGAGGCGCGGGTCGGGATAGTCGAGGCCGATAACGAAGCCGAGCGATACGAGGTTGTCCTTCGAGCCGTAGATCCAGGCGCCCCCGAATTCCTTCATGGTGAGCGGCCAGCCCATGGTGTAGATGACTTCCCCTTGGGCGATGCGGCCGGAGGGCACCTCCCAGAGCTCTTTCACGCCGACCCCGTAGGTTTGAGGATTGCGGCCTTTCGCGAGATCGAATCTGTTAATGAGCTCTTTTGTCAGCGATCCGCGAGTGCCCTCGGCGAGGATCGTGACCTTGGCTTTGAGATCGTAGCCGGGTTCGAAGTTCGACTTGGGGTGATTCTCTTTATCGATGCCTTTGTCGTCGGTGCGCACTCCGGCCACGCGATTGCCTTCATAGAGAAGTTCGGATCCCGCAAAGCCCGTGAAGACCGTAATGCCGGTTTCTTCGACCTTGGAGCCCAGCCACTTCACGAACTTGTTGATCGAAACGACGTAGTTGCCGTGATCGCGCAGCGGTGGCGGCGTGATGGGCAACTTGAACTTCCCGTTCTTCGTCAGGAAGTACACGCCTTCTTTGTTGCATTGTGCGTCAAGCGGCGCTTCCTTCTCGAAGCCGGGCAGCAGTTCGCGCATGGAGCGTGGATCGAGCAGTGCGCCGGAGAGGCAGTGCTGTCCGATCTCGCGTGCCTTCTCGAGCACATAGATGTTTTCTTTGCTGAGTTGCGTGTCGGGATTTTTGGCGTTGTGCTCGTCGATGAGCTGCGAAAGCCGCAGCGCGCAAGCCATTCCTGCGGGCCCGCCGCCGACGATGACCACGTCGGCTTCCATCTGCGGGCGGTCGATGTTTTCGAGAGGAGTGCGGAAAACAAGCATTTAGCTCTCAGCCTTTAGCATTTAGCCAAAACCTATTTCTATTCGGGATGCATGAACGCGCCCACATCAAGCTCCCGCTTTGGCTTTTTTGATTTCTTCGATGAGTGGTGGCACGACTTCAAACAAATTTCCCACGACGGCATAATCGGCTATCTCGAAAATCGGCGCCTCACTGTCCTTGTTAACGGCCACGATGGTGCGCGCGCCTTTCATGCCGACGATGTGTTGGATGGCGCCAGAAATACCCAACGCCAGATAAAGTTTCGGGGCGACCGTTTGGCCCGAGGATCCGATCTGGCGATCCATCGGAAGCCAGCCGGAATCGCAGATCGGGCGCGACGCCGCAAGTTCTCCGCCCAGCGCCTCAGCCAACTGCTTGGCGATCTCGATGTTCTTTTGCTCTTTGATTCCGCGGCCGACGGCGACGATGACTTCCGCCTGCGTCAGGTCAACGGCCTGCTTGGCCTCTTTGAAGACTTCCTGCGGCTTGTTGCGTACAACGCCGTCGGCGATCTCGACGGCGACCGTCTCGACCGGGGCTGCGCTGGCACCCGCTTCCACTTTATCGCCGCGGAAGGAACCGTTCTGGAAAGTGACGAACCATGGAGCTTCGCCCGCGAAGCTGACGTCGGCCGCGAATTTGCCCTGGAACATCTGGCGAGTGAAGACGAGCTTCTCGCCTTCCTTCTTGTAGCCCACAGCATCGCTGATCACAGTGCGCCCCATGGCGGTCGCGAGTTTGGGAACGAAGTCGCGCACCTGGTAGGTGTGCGGCATCAGAACGAGCTTGGGCTGCTTCGTGGAGATGAATTGCTTCAGGCCGGCCGCGAAGGCGTCGGGAGTGTAGGGTTCGAGCCTGGCATTCTCGATCGAATACACCTTGCCGACTTTCTTCCCCGCGACTTCGTTCGCAAGAGCGGCGACACTTCCACCTACAACAGCAGCCTCAAGCGGCCAACCGGTTTCGGCGGCAATGGCTTGACCGGCGGTGAGCGTCTCCCAGGAGACGCGGTTCAGTTTTCCTTCGCGTTGTTCGACGATGACTAGGATCATAAAATCAGGTCTCAGGTATCAGGTGTTAGGTCTCAACTATGAGCAACGGCCGCGGGCGAGGGCGCCCGCGCTACACAATCACAGCACTCTGACTTCGTTCCGAAGTTTCTCCACAAGCTTCTTCGCCATCTCGCCCGGCGAGCCTTGAATCATTTCGGTCTTCTTGGTCTTTTGCGGGATGTAAAGTTTCTCGATCTTCTGGAGGTTCTCGCCGATCGCGGACTGCACTTCCGCCAGCGTCACTTTGCGCATGGGCTTGTTCTTCGCCTGCTTGATGCCGATGAGGGTCGCGTAACGCAGTTTGTTGATGCCGGACTGAATGGTGAGCACGGCCGGGAGCGGCATGTCGACGAATTGGAAATAGCCGGCTTCGAGCTCGCGCTTTACGCGGATCCCGTTGTCCTGCTTTTCGATCTGCATGATGATGGTGGCGTGCGGCCAGCCCAGCAGTTCAGCAAGGATCACGCCAGTTTGCGCGTAGCCGTAGTCGTCGGACTGCAGGCCGGTAAAGATCAGGTCGAATTTCTCGTCTTTGATGACTGCGGCGAAGGCGCGCGCGGTGTTGTAGGCGTCGAGTCCGACGAAGGCGTTGTCTTCGAGGTGAATGGCGCGGTCGGCGCCCTTGGCGAGCGCCTCGCGCAGAACCTGGCTAGCGCGCGCCGGGCCGGATGTGATCACGACCACCTCGCCGGAGTGCTTTTCTTTCTGGCGCAGCGCCTCTTCGAGCGCGTAGGCGTCGGGTTCGTTGACTTCGTAGGAAACGTCCTCGCGGATCCAGGTTCCGGCCTCATTCAACTTGAGCGGCGCGTCTTTCTGCGGGACCTGCTTCATGCATACCAGGATTTTCACGGATAACTCCTGCCGCCGGCTAAAGGCGGGTTTAGAAAAAAGGCGTCCGTCGCCCGGACGGACCCAATGTAGGGAAGCAAACCGGCCATTATAAATACTTCGGGCACGGATGTGGGGCCGAGTGGTTCAAGGGAACAGGAGCTTAGTTCAATTACGGGAATTCAATCGAGAAAAGCGACCGACTGGACGGACGTGATGTCGAAACGCTTGCGGCAACGCATGTTTTTACACATCATGACGTCGTCTTTGCGAAGCATGTAGGAACGGGCCTTGGCGAAACGGGCGCGATCACGGTCGTCGGCGCGCGGCGGAAGATTGCGCTTCTTGGTGCGGACGAGCCAGTTGATCTCGTATTCTGCTGACTGGTGGCAGTGGGGACAGTTGAGGTTGGCGGGCTTCTTGTCGGGTTTCTCGTCGAAAAATTCGCGCTCTTCCATATACGGTCGTTAGTCGTCGGTCTTTGGTCGATGGCTCAAGCCGCAGCGACCTCCAAATTATTGCATAAACTCGCGCCTGACGCGGGACGCTCACACACGACGGCACTCGAGGAGCGCGTGTGATCGAGTCGCGTTACACTCAAGGCTGAATGGCGAAAAAGAAGAAGGTCAAGCGATTTCGGGCCGTGACCGCGGTCAAGGAGATGGCGCGCGAGCGCATCGGCACACCCCGTCCTTCGCAGGTAGTACCTGGCCCAAAAAATAGGAAAAAAGAAAAGCACAAAGCGACGCTGGAAAAGCTCCTGGAGGAGGATTAGTGCGTCAGGGCGCGAAGCAAACCACGTTGGCGGTCATGCTTCCCGTTTGAAGTGCGCCGGTTGATGAGACATTGCCACTGCTGTGGTTCGTGGTGACGGTCGCCGATATGATCGTACCCCCACAAGCATTGCCCGTGGCCGTGATCAGGCCGCCTGCGTCCACGGTGACCATATCGGGAGTGTTGGAGGTCCAGACCACCTGATTCGTGATGTCTTTTGTAACGGGCGGATGAATGTAGGATCCCAACGCCCGGAGTTGCACTTTCGAGCCGGCATTCGCGCTCACCGGGATGCTGGGTGCACCGAATGTTTCGACATTGGGAATCACCGTGATCCCTACCAATTGCTGCTCATGACCGCAGCCCCACAGGCTCGCAAGCAAATACAGGGCGACGCACAAGCCCATCAGGGCCGACATCTTCTTCCGCATCAATACTCCAAGGGAACTGAATCCCGCTTGCCAAAATGTGTGCGAATGGCGTCAATTTAGTAAAAGCCCGCCCAAATTGCAAGTAACAATCCTGCCGCGTCCGCAACTTGCACGATTGGTGCCTTAGCCGTTGATCACCTTAGCGACATACCGGGCGAAGTCTCGGACATCCTCTTCGGTCGTATCGAACGAGCACATCCAGCGGACGACGGACTCCTGCTCGTTCCACACATAAAAAAAGTAGCGTTCCTGGATTTTTTCGATGGCGTCATGGGGGATTTTTGCGAACACGCCGTTGGCTTCGACGTGGTAGACGATCTTCAGTTGCGGGATCTGCCGGATTTCAGCTTCCAGCAACTTCGCCATGTGGTTGGAGTGTTGCGCGTTTGCGAGCCATAGATCGTTGGTCAGCAGGGCTCCGAGTTGCGCCGAGATAAAGCGCATCTTGGAGGCCAACTGCATGGATTGCTTGCGTAGGAACAGAAAGTCTTGCGCCAGTTCGGGCCGGAAGAAGACCACGGCCTCGCCGCCCATGATTCCATTCTTCGTTCCGCCGAAGGAAAGCACGTCGACCCCCAGGTCGCGCGTCGCCTGCTGCAAGGTTTGGCCGAGGCTGGCCGCGGCGTTGGCGATGCGGGCGCCGTCCAGGTGCAGATAGAGATCGCGTTCGTGGGCAAAGTTGGCGAGGGCGCGGATTTCTTCCGGGCGGTAAACCGTACCCATCTCCGTGGCCTGCGTGATGGAAATCACCTTGGGTTGTACGTGGTGCTCGTCGCCGATGCCGTGGTAGGCGTGGCGCACCAGTTCGACGGTGAGCTTCCCATCAGGCGTCGGAATCGGAATCAGCTTGCAGCCGGTGAATTTTTCGGGGGCGCCGCATTCGTCGGTGTAGATGTGGGCCGAAGCGGCGCAGATTACCGCGTGGTAGGACTTGGTCAGGGCCTCGAGGCTCAGGCAATTCGCTCCGGTGCCGTTGAAGACCGGGAAGACTTCCACGTCTTCTCCGAAGTGCTCGCGAAAAGTGTTCACCACAAGGGCTGTATAAGGATCGGCGCCGTAGCCGACGACGTGGCCCTGGTTGACCATGGCGATGGCCTTGAGGATTTCGGGATGAATGCCGGCGTTGTTGTCGCTGGCGAAGCTGCGCAGGGGCTTCATAGGTTGTCCAGAGTAGCAGACGGGGAAGGGGAGGAAAGGGGTTCGAAATGTGGAATATCCGATCAGGCTATCAGCCAGTTTGAGGACTACCAAAGTTCGGGAGAAGTTGTTCTGGATTCCGGTGATGCATTGAAACCCGGGGTCCTTCGACTGCGTTCGGCTTTCGACTCATTGCGCTCAGGATGACGACTGGCAGGGCTGCGATTGACAGCTAGTAGGGGTGCTGTTTGGTTGGATGTCATAGATGCGGACGCGTTTGCATGATAGGGTACTACCCGGATTTAGGAAGGCATGTCGAACCTGCGACAGCTCCACGCATTGCGCCTCGTGCCGGTCACGGTTTTGGTGTCCGTTGCCTTGATTGGCTCGAGCTGCGGCAAGAAATCAGACGCTACGCAGCAAGCCGCGGGGCCGCTCCCGGTCAAGGTCGAAGAGGCGCGCGCCGTTCCCGTCAGCGACACCAGCGACTACGTCGCTACCCTTAAGTCGCGCAACTCCGCCGTCATCATGCCGCAGGTGGAGGGGCAGATCCTGCAGATCGCTGTTCATTCCGGCGATCAGGTTGAGGCCGGAAAACTCCTGATGCAGATCGATCCGCTGAAACAGCAAGCTACCGTCAAGAGTCAGGAGGACACACGCGCTGCTGCGGAAGCCAATTTGAAGTTTGCCCAGCAGCAATACGAGCGCAGCAGTGGCTTGTTTACCGCGGGCGTTGTCAGCAAGCAGGAACTCGATCAGACGAAATCTGCTCTCGATACCGCCAGGGCCCAGGTACAGGCGCTGGAGGCCAATGTCCGCGAGCAGCAGGTTCAGCTTCATTACTACAGCGTGACCGCTCCATGGGCCGGGATCGTGGGCGACATTCCGGTGCACGTGGGCGACCGGGTAACGACCACGACCGTGCTCACCACGGTGGATAAACCCGGGACGCTTGAGGTCTACGTATACGTGCCGATCGAGCGCGCCCCGCAACTCAAGATGGATATGCCGGTGGACGTGCTGGACGGAGAAGGCAGCGTGCTCGCTGGCAGCCGCGTGAGTTTCATCTCGCCGCAGGTCGATAGCTCGACGCAGACGGTCCTGGTCAAGGCTCGCATCGCGAATAACAAGGACAAGCTGCGGCAGTCGCAGTTCATCCGCGCACGCGTCATCTGGGGCACGCAGAAAAGCCCGGTAGTGCCGGTGCTGGCCGTGTCGCGCATTGGCGGGCAGTATTTCGCGTTCGTGGCCGAGAAATCAGACAAGGGTTTTGTGGCGCGGCAGAAGCCGTTGAAAGTCGGCCAGATGGTGGGCAACGATTATGTCGTGCTCGACGGCGTGAAGCCCGGCGACAAGGTGATTGTCTCCGGGACGCAGTTTCTGGTGGACGGTGCATCGGTGACCCCGCAATAAATTGGGAAGTTGGGTGATTGAGCAATTGGGTAATCGAAGTTCGACGCGTGATTCGAATTTTGCGGGTCACCAATTGCTCAATTACTCAATTACCAAATTTCTCAATTCGCTATGTTCGTTGATTTCTTCATAGAACGTCCGGTGTTCTCCACGGTGTGCTCGCTGCTCATTATTCTGGCGGGCGCTGTTGTGATCCCCACGCTTCCGGTTGCGCAATTCCCGACGCTGGCGCCGCCGCAGGTTTCGGTGAACAGCTTCTATGTGGGGGCGAGCGCGCAGACAGTCGAGTCCGCAGTCACCACACCCCTGGAGCAGCAGATCAACGGCGCCGAAGGGATGAAGTACATCACGTCGTCGAGCGGAAATGATGGCTCGAGCGGCATCGTCGCAACCTTTGATCTGAACCGTGATCCTGACCTTGCGGCGGTCGACATCCAGAATCGCGTCAACACCGCGCAGGGACGCCTTCCCAACACCGTCAAGTCCAACGGGATTTCCATCGTGAAAGCGTCGAGCAACTTTGTATTCGGCGCCGCCGTATTTTCGCCTGACGGACGTTACGATCCACTCTTCATCAGCAACTATCTCGATGTGTATGTGAAAGATTCGTTGAAACGCGTCAAGGGCGTGGCGGACGTCATCATCTTCGGCGAGCGCAAATACTCGATGCGGTTGTGGCTTGACCCGGTGCGCATGGCGAGCCGTGGACTGACGGCGGGCGACGTAGTGAACGCGCTGGGAGAGCAAAACGTGGAAGTGGCGGCTGGGCAGGTCGGGCAACCCCCCGCAAAGCCGAGCCAGGAATATCAGATCAGCGTGCGCGCCATTGGACGCCTGTCGGAAGCCTCGCAGTTCGACAACATCATTCTCAAGACGAACAACGACGGCACGCTGGTGCGCGTGAAAGATGTGGGCCGCTCGGAGCTGGGAGCGGAAGACTATAGCTCCGATCTGCAATTCAACGGCAAGGATTCGGTGGGGCTGGGTATCACCCAGCTGTCGAACGCCAACGCTCTCGAAGTGGACCGGGATGCGATTGCGGAACTGGAACGGCTCTCCAAGCGCTTCCCGCCGGGCATGAAATACCAGCTGGCTTTCGATACGACCGACGCAGTGGGCGAGTCGATCCGTGACGTGCTCAGCACGCTGCTTGAGGCGATTGTGCTGGTGGTGCTGGTAATTTTCATTTTCCTGCAGGATTGGCGGACCACGGTTATTCCGGCGGTGACGATCCCGGTTTCGCTGATCGGGACCTTCGCGTTTGTGAAACTGCTGGGCTTTTCAGTGAACACGCTGACGCTGTTCGGCATTACGCTCGCGACCGGGTTGGTGGTCGACGACGCGATCGTGGTGATCGAGAACATCGAGCGTCATATTCAGGAGGGGGAAGGCGATACCCACAAAGCGGCGTCTGCTGCCATGGGCGAGGTTGCGGGCGCCGTCATTGCAACGTCGCTGGTGCTGGTGGCTGTGTTTGTGCCGGTCGCGTTTTTTCCGGGAACGACAGGAATCCTTTTTCGCCAGTTCGCGCTGACCATTGCGTTTTCGATTTCGATCTCTGCCTTCAACGCGCTGACGCTCACGCCGTCTCTGTCTGCCTTGCTGCTGGGCAAGGCCCACGGCGCAAAAAATTTCTTCTTTCGCATGGTAGATCGGCTGATCGAGAAGATTACCGAGGGATATCGCCGGGGGTTGCACAAGTTTCTGGAGCTGCGGTGGCTCGCAGTGATCCTGTTTTTCGCGGGGCTGGGGTTGACCTGGGTGGTTTTCCAGCGTGTGCCCAAGGGGTTTGTGCCCAACGAAGACCAGGGCTACTTCATCGTTGCCGTCCAAGCGCCCACAGGAGCTTCGCTCAGCTACACCAAGAAGATCGGCGAACAGATTAACAAGATCATGGAGAAGGTCCCGGAGGCAGAAGGGACGTTTGTCGTGTCGGGATTCAGCTTTGGGGGCAGCGCGCCGAACCGCGGGCTGACGTTCGTTCCGCTGAAACCTTATTCGCGGCGCAAGGGCGATCAGCACAAGGCCGATGCCATTCTGAACCGCATCCGCGGCGACCTGGCCGGCATCAGCGGTGCGATCGTGATTCCATTCGCCCCGCCCGCGGTGCAGGGGCTCGGCCAGTTCGGCGGTTTTCAGTTTGAGGTGCAGGACCAGGGTGGGCACACCCTGCAAGAACTAGATCAGGTCACGCATGAACTCATGCGGCAGGGCGGCCAGCGCAAGGACCTGACGGGACTGTTTACCGACTACAACGCGAGCGATCCGCAGTTCCTCGTGACCATCGACCGCGAAAAGGCCAAAAGCCTCCACATCCCCCTGTCGCAGATTACCGATACCCTCAGCGTCTACATGGGGTCGGCGTACGTGAATGATTTCGACTTCAACAATCGTTCCTACCGCGTGTACGTGCAAGCGGATCAGCAGTTCCGTAGCCAATCGAAAGACCTGGGGCAGTTTTACGTGCGCTCCGACAGCGGCGCGATGATTCCGCTCGACAACCTGATCACCGTGACGCAAACGACCACGCCGCAGGTGATCAGCCATTACAACCTTTTCCGCTCCGTGGAAATTGACGGCTCGGCCGCGCCCGGGTTCAGTTCGGGCGAGGCGATTGCGGCCATGGAGCAACTTAGCGCAAAAGTGCTTCCGCAGGGATACGCCTTCCAGTGGGCCGGCTTGTCGCTGGAAGAATTGCAGTCGGGATCGACGACGCTCATCTTATTCGGCCTGGGGACGCTGGTGGTGTACCTGACATTGTCAGCGCAGTACGAGAGTTTCGTGCTGCCCTTCATCGTGTTGCTGGCGGTGCCGATGGCGCTGCTAGGCGCTCTCACCGCGCAGTCGAGTCGCGGATTGGAGAATGACGTTTACTGCCAGATCGGTCTGGTCATGCTGGTTGGACTTTCCAGTAAGAACGCCATCCTGATCGTCGAGTTTTCCGAACAACTGCGACACCGGGGGATGCCGCTGATCGAATCCGCGGTGGAGGCTGCGCGCATCCGACTGCGGCCCATCTTGATGACATCGCTCGCATTCATCCTGGGAGTCGTTCCGTTGGTAGTAGCGACCGGTGCTGGCGAAAAAGGCAGACACTCCGTGGGTACGACCGTTTTCGGCGGGATGATCATGAGCACGATCTTGAATTTGTTCTTTATCCCGGTGCTTTATCTGATCATCGAAGGGTGGCGCGAGCGGGGGAAGAAGGACGCCAAGGTCTAAGCCTTGGTTGTTTCTCCGCGCCTCTGTGTCTTTGTGGTGAAGGGTTTCGTTGGGCGCGCACTACTTCGACAATCTTTCCTGCGCCGCCCCAAGAATCCTGCCCGGACCCGGCTCCTGCACGAAAGCAATGACACGCAGCTGACCCGGATCGACTGCTTTCTCCAATTTCACGGCGACATCTTGCGAAAAGGATAGGCCGGCCTCAACCGAGCCTTCCTTTACCAGCGCGCGAACAACGGCGACGTGTGTGAGGCGGCGTCCGGAATTTTCTCCTGCGGTGACCTGCGATTCGGCGTGATTCAGGGCGACGACGACCATGATGTCCGCCTTACGGGACCGAGCCGGCAGTGCGCCAGTCTCGATATGGGCTTGGAGCAGATTCCCATCCAGCTTCAGGTCACGGATGTGCACAGGAATCTTTGCCGTCGCGGTGGCCTGGCCAAATGCTTTCTCGGCTTCCTGAGAGCTGCTGCCGACGAACTCGGTCGTGCCGTCCACAATCATCTGCGGCGTGTAAACGCTCTCGAGGTGCAGGCGATCTCCGTACGCGCTCTGCCGTTCGCTGTAAGCGTGCGCCGAATACGGATCGGTCCAGCCAATGTGATTCCAGTAGTCCACATGCTCGCTGAGAACGATCAGTTCGGCGGCGGGGTAGGGCTGCTTATCGAATTTCTGGAGAAGGGAGTCGGCAGGCGGACAACTCGAACAACCCTCCGATGTAAATAGTTCGACGACGACTGGGACCGGCCCGCTGAGAGTGGACGCGGACTGCGATGCGGCGAACAGAATGGCCGCGACGAAAAATCCCGCGATGAGGATTGCGTAGCGAAGCATGTTCTTCCTTAACTTGGATCAGACATGATGGTAGGTGGATGAGTGGGAGAAGGCAAAGTTTCAAATGCGAGCGTCAGGATGCCCGGTGCGAAAGCTGAGTTTGTCCGCGCCCCGCCCGAGTCGGAGGGTCGGGATGGCCATTGACAGAAACTGTCAACCTTGGTGGGCGGAAAAGCGGCAACGCGGAGGAAATCGCGGGGAAGCGAACTGCCAGAAAGCGTCATTTTGATTGAAAATAAAATACTTATATCGTCACCTTGGGGGTGACTTCGGGGTGTTCCGTCTGGTGCTAAAGCTGCGGAGAATTCCTCGGTTGTAAGTGTGAGGCTTGACCCCATATGAGCTCCCAATTTTCGAATCCGCCCAAAAGTCCGGGATTGATCCCCGACTTGTCGCCGCTGGAGCACCTCCTGGATCAGGATGTGACACCTCGGCAGGTGTGCGGCGTTCTGGCCAAGATGTTTCAGGTTCAACAGACCGAAGTTGCCTTGCTGCGATTGGATCAGGGATTGCTGCAGTTCATTTACCCGGAAGAGTTGCGCACGCTGGGATCGATCCCCATTTCCAGCAGCTCGATTGCGGCGCACACGGCGATCAGCAAGAAGTCCGAGATCTTCAACAATTTTGCGCGCGTGAAGCATGCCAGCATATTTGAGACGGTAAAGCTGGGCGAGTCCGAAGGCATCGACACAAGCCAGCCGTTGCCGATCCAGAAGCTGATGTCGGCGCCGGTGATCGACGAGAACTCCAAAGTCCTGGGCGTGATCCAGATTTCACGCAAAGGTTCAGAAGCTTCGTTTGCGGGCGCGGATTTCAGTCGCGAAGACTTACATGAACTGGAGATGGCGGCCGGCATCCTGGCGGAGTCGACGGTCATGCGGGAAAGCTAGGCGGAGAAGGCCGGATAGGGATACGGCAGCGCCGAGGCCGGCCTGCACGAAAGTCTGTAGCCCGCCGAAATTACTTCCCTTCGCCCGCTTACCGGTGAATAATGCAAACGTCTATGGAGTGGGAACCAGCGTGAGTCTAGACCTGCCAACTGGGATGTTCCGACCCCACGCCAACCTCTGCGACCGGGTCAATTCCAACATCGTGCAGTCTGAGATTGAAGGGGGCGTGTTCCTCAGCGACCTCGAACCGCGCACCATCTTGTTCATTCAGACGCAGCATCACTGTTATACGGCGGTTTTTGTGCGGGACAACCAGGCGCTGATCTGGGGACACCCGAAGTTCTGCCCGCGGCCGGTATCGGTTTCCATCGTGGGTTCGACCTGGGGCGGCAGCATGTTGAAGTCGCGCTTTGTAGGACGCGGGATGCGGCTGGAATTCCATCATCCTTCCTTCAGCACGCCGATTGTGACCTCGCCGATCCAGGCGATCAACGAACGCCGCCAATGCCTCCCGCAGCGCGAGCAGCGGTCGCTGATGACCCAGTAGCGCGCCGTCGCGTTCGGTCCAAAATCGAACTGGGCCACGCACTTCCTCAAAAGCACAGGCAACTTTGCTGGTCGGAGTAGAATCCGACAGGCAGGGGGTGTTGTATGCGTTGCCGCGTACTTTGCCTGGTCACCCTTCTTTCCCTCTTTGGCTGCGTCGGTCTGTTCAGCGTGCCGCTGAAGGCGCAAGCTTCCGAGCCTGACTCCGCAAAAAATGAAAATTCGGACGCTGCCGCGCCGGATGCCGATGCCGCGAAGCCTGCCGCCGACAAAAACGACAAGGATGCCGCGCCGGAAAAGAGCAAGTTTCGTTTTCGGCTGGGCGGAATTTCGGTGGGCGCGGGATACACACATTTTTCCGGGCCCTACTACTACCCCTATGCGTATCCGTACGCGTACGCGCCGTTCGGCTTTTATCCCGGCGACTGGGTGGCCGCCTCCTACTGGTATCCCATCTCGAGCCTCTACCCTAACTATGGCCCGGGGACGTTCGGTTATGGCGATGGTCGCGGGGAAGTTCGTCTGATGGCGGATCCTAAAGCGGCCGAAGTTTATATCGATGGCGGCTATGCGGGCACCGCTGACAAGCTGAAGAGCATGTGGCTGGATCCAGGCGCGTATGACCTGACCGTGTCGGCGGGCGGGCGCGAGCCGTTTCACCAGCGGCTCTACGTGCTGAGCGGAAAATCCCTGAAGATCACGGCGAAGCTCAATCCCGAGCAACCGAAGGAGCAACCATGAGAGGGAGATGGGGCTGGGCGGCCGTCGTCCTGGGCGCGGTGTCGCTGGTCGTGGCGGCGCCCAAGGGCACGGTGCCGCGATCGTCCGCGGAGAAGTATGCGCTGCATGCTGTGCGGGACGAATTCAGTATCGGTGTGGTGACGCTGACGCCCGAGCAAGCCCGGAAGCAATTTGTTTCCGATGTCAACCATTGCTGCGTGGTGGTGGAAGTGGCGCTGTTTCCGGCGAAAGATGGGAAGCTCGATGTGTCGCTGAACGATCTGGTATTGCGGCAGAACGGCGCGGTAGTTGGGGAGAAGCCGGCCAGCGCGAAGGTGGTGGCGTCGAAGCTGCAAAAGCAGGCGGCCTCGACCAAGGACATCTCGGTCTATCCGTCGGTGGGCGTGGGCTACGGAAGCGGCGGGTACGATCCCGCGACCGGGACGCGCGCGCCGAGTGGAGTGTACAAACAGGTTGGCGTAGGAGTGGGGATCGGCGGCGGCCCGCAGTCGGGATCGAGCGATAAGGACCGGGCGGCCATGGAGACCGAACTCAGCGAGAAAGGTTTGCCGGAGGGCGCAGCTTCGGCTCCTGTAGCGGGGTATGTTTATTTTCCAGTTACCCGAAAAAAGAACGCCGCATTGACGCTGGAGTACACCCTTCGCGGAGAGAAAGTCGAGCTGAAGCTGCCACAATAGGACCCGATTGAATGCCTTGGGTCAATAAAAGAAAGGCTCACGGGCGATAGCGCCTGGTTACGATTTCGGCCATATGCGGATGTCCTCAATGGTGACATTCGTAATGGCCGATTGTTCTTTTTAGGGGAGAAAGCGGGGTCAGGTTGGTATCTTCGCGAACATCTGTCCCTTGTGTCAGGGAAGGGCGAGCAAAACATGGTGAAGGTGGGGCTGTGTGCGGCGCTTTTGACCGCGTGCGCTTTAGCGCAGAGCGGCACTCCGGAAAGCGCGGCCCAGGAAGCGAAAATCGTGGTTCTGGAGCGCCTGTGGAATGACGCGCAGGTGCACCGGGACTCCCGCGCGCTCGAAGCTCTAATCGCGGATCGCTTCGTCAATACCGAATACGACGGCGAAGTCAGCGATCGGGACAAGTTCCTGTCCGATATCAAAGATCCGGAATTCAAGCCCAGCCTGATGAATATCCGGGACGTGAAGGTCAATCTGTATCGTGATACCGCCGTCGTCACGGGAATCTATCAGACCAAGGGAACCTACAGCGGGCGGGCTTACGAGCATACCGGGCGGTTCACGGACACGTGGATTTTCGAAAATGGCAGGTGGTTGTGCGTGGCGAGCCACACCAGCCTCGTGAAAAAGTAATCTGCAAAAGCAGTACGGCCTATCTACCCTTTCTCTCGATTCACATACTCCAAAGCCCCGGCTGTTGCTCCCTTTGCTAGAAGTCCGGAGACCGATAGGTGTCTTTGCCGCCCATTACTGTCAGGAGCACTTTTGTTTTGGCGATTTGCTCTGGCGGGATGGTGAGGATGTCGGCGGAGAGGACTACCAGGTCTGCCATTTTTCCTGCCGTTAACGTGCCCCGAATACTTTCCTCGAAGCTGGCATAGGCGCCGTCGCGCGTGAAGTGGCGCAGGGCGGCTTCCACCGGGATACGATTCTTCGGATACCAACCGCCTGCCGGGGTTCCTTCCGGCGTCATGCGGGTCACGGCGGTATAAATCCCCATCAGCGGGTTGAACGGGAAGACAGGCCAGTCGCTGCCGAAGGTCTGCACGGCTCCGGCATCGTCATACAGGTTGAAAGCGTCGGCACGCGAGGCGCGCTCGGGGCCAAGCACCACAGCAAAATTTTGCAGAGCCGTGGGATCGGGACTGGCGAACATCGCTTGCGTGGAGGCAATCACTCCCAGCTGCTTGAAGCGCGGCAGGTCGGCAAGACTGGGCAGTTCGCCGTGTTCAACGCGGTTGCGGCGGCCGGAAGTCCCGTTCGTTTTCGCGGCGTACTCGTAGGCATCGAGCGCCATGTGAATCGCTTTGTCGCCGATCGCGTGCAGCATGATCTGGAAGCCTTCGCGATCGTAGAGCGCGACGGTCTGGTTGAGATCTTCCTGATCCCAGAACGGAATGCCGCTGCCACCGCCGACGTAAGGATCAAACATCGCGGCAGTCTTCGCGTCGATGGTGCCATCGAGAAAGCCCTTGATCGCCCCGAATTGCAGGTAGGGACCGCGGAACGTGTCACGGAGTTCGCGGTAGTACGCAAGGTCGTCGTGCGTCAGCGGCTTCTTGAGTTTGTGCTCGGCAGGCGCTCCACCATCCTTCGGAAGAATCATGGGAGCAAAGCGGAAACGCAGCTTGAGTTTTCCTTCCGAAGCCGCGCGCAGGTAGAGGGGCCAGTTCTCCGGAGTCCAGGTGGCATTCTGGACAGAGGTCAACCCGACGGCTGCGGCTTCGTCGATATGTTGCAGGAGCGATTGGTAACGATCGTCGGCAGTCTCGGTCGGGATGTGCTTTTCGATCAAATCCTGGGCGGATTCCTTGAATTCACCCGTGGGCTCACCCTGGGCGTCGCGCATGATGTGGCCATTGGGTGGATCGGGAGTATTGCGGTCGACGCCGGCGACTGCGAGGGCTTTCGAGTTGGCGATGCCCATGTGCCCGTCGCGCTCGGTCACGTAAACCGGACGATCGGGGAGAATGGCGTCCAGATATTTCTTGTCGGGAGCCTGGCCCGGAAAAATCGCGTAGCCCCAACCGCTGCCAACGATCCAGGGAAGCGCCGGGTGGGATTTCGCAAAGTCTGCGATCCGGGTCTGAAAGTCTTTCAGTGTGACAGCGCCGACCAGGTCTACTTCGTCAATCGAGGGACCGGGAAAGTGGAGATGGGAATCCTGAAAGCCCGGGGCGACGAAGCGGCCATGCAGGTCGACGATGGCCGTGTCGGCAACGGAAAGCTTTTTGATCTCGGCATTCGTGCCCACGGCGACGATCTTGTCGCCACTCACCGCCAAGGCCTCAGCCGAGGGATGTGCGCCGTCGCCAGTCCAGATTTTTCCGTTTACCAAGATGCGGTCAATATGATCGGCGGCTAAGGCTGAGGGCAGCAGCAGGCAGAAGGAAAAAATCCACAGCACGAGGAAGTGCAGGTATCGGCGGAGACAGTTCATGATTGTTTTGTTGGGGCAGGCGACGGAATTGTACACGTTGCAGAACGACTTTTTGGACTCGGCCGCAGGCGCACCTCAGCGCCATTTTTTTAATGCGGGCCAGACCTCGGCGAACGTCTTCTCGGACTTCTTCCCTTTGCAAATGAAGACAGGGACATCTTTTTCCAGAGCGTAGGGGTTATCGGGAGAGTTGCCGACGAATTCTACGTCGCTGAAAAGTTGCTCGAGCCTCGCGCGCGAGTCGTCGAGCACGATCAGGCAATTCCCAGAGTAGCCGCGCGGTCCCCAGAGAAACCAGGTTTGATGTCCGCTGAGCGAGGGTGGAAGACCATAGGCGGGACCATACCAGTCGATCGCTCCGGCTGCGCCATAGTCCTGCGCGAAGATACCGCAGTCGGGGCGTTCAGCCGCGGGAAGGCGGTTCCACGCCACGACGACCTCGCTCACGATTTCGTGCCATCCGAATTGATCGGCGAAATGTTGCGGCAGGGCTGCGGCCATGTGGCTGTGCTCACTGCGCGGGACCTTGAAGGGCAGTTTCTCCTGGTAAGCAAGGTATTTCTCGACCGGAAGAACCGGCATGGCGACTGGCGCGATCCATGCGCCTCCGGCGAGGATCACGATCACCGAAACTGGTTTGAGCCAGCGCAGCTTGGGTTGTTCGACTGCCTGTTCGTAGAGGACGGCCCCGGCGGCCAGCAGCATCGGGTAGATCGGCGCGAGATAGTAGTTTTTCCCGTGCAGGACGATGAAGACCGCGAGGCTGACGAGATACGCCCAGCCGAGGAAACGATACGGACGAAACGGGCGCCAGAACAGGAACGCGCAGACGCCTGCGATCCACAGAGGCGCGACGATTGGCTGAATCAGCAGGCATTGCTGCAGGAAATACTCGAGCGGGCTCAGAATGACATCGCGGCCTTCCGCCTTGATGTTGTGCATCAGTTGGACGAATGGAAAGTCGTAGTGAATATTCCAAAGCAGGTTGGGGAGGAAAATGAGGAACGCGGCCAGCCCGCCCAGCCAGATCCATTTGTTGAGCAACACGCGGCGTTGTTCGGTCAGCAACAGGCCGACCACCACGGCGAACCCGAAAACCGCGATTGAATATTTTTCCTGCATGCCGATGCCGGCGACCACGCCGAACCAGAGCCAGTAGCGCGGCTGATCATGTTTGGCGGCGAGAATGGCTAAATACGCGCAGCCGCTCCACAGCAGCGGTTCGAGACAGTTGGTCGTGAGCATGGCGCCGTCATTGAGGTAGGACGGGGCAGCGATGACGGCGGCGGCTGAGCAGATCAGGGCGAAAGCGCGGCCTCCGAGTTGGCGTGCGATTTCGGCCGTCAGCACGATCGTTAGCGACATGAACAGCGCTGGCAGGAAGCGGATGGCGCGCAACGAATCGCCCAGGGTTACAAGCGAGAGGCGCGCGAGCCACGGAATCAGCGGAGGCTGGTCGACGTATCCCCAGCCGAAGTGACGGGCGCAGGCGAGATAGTTGAATTCGTCGCGGAAGAAGTCGTAGCGGTTGTTGAGGTAGCAGTGTATGACCAGCAGCGCGGCGGACATGGCTAGCACTCCCGGCATTCCGCCTGAGAGAAAGCGGCTGCCCGCTGGCGATGGCGCGGTTGTGGCCATGGATTTGGAAAGGATAACGGAAGTTGATTCAGTGCGCGAACGACGAAAAGCCTTTACCACAGGGGGACACAGAGGGGCGCAGAGGACCAACCGGTCGAACGCTGGCTATTCCAGCACGCTGTCGTCCAGCTTTTTTCTTCCCCAGTCGGCGGCCGCTTGCAGGAAGGCGACTACCAGCGGATGCGGTTTCTTGGTCGTCGAACTCAGCTGCGGCTGAAATAGGGTTGCAATGAAGAAGCGGTGGGTGGGGGATTCGATGGCGCGGACTTCGCCACCGGGGCCGCGGGCCGCGATCGGAAATCCCGCTTCAATCGAGCACCATTCGTACTCGGGATTCAGTTCGAAGTTACAGAAGAATGCTTCCTCAATGACGTTTCCGCCGTAAAACGTCTCAAGGTAGGAGCCGGGGCGAATGCGAATTTCGGGAATCTTGCCGGAGAGTTTCGGCGCGCCCTCGTCGCGGTTCGGCACCGCGCACGCAACCGGGTAAATAATGATGTTCTTGGAGCCGGAATTGTTCTCGGCCGTGTCGGCGTCTTTCATGCCGAGCACGTTGCGCGCGCACTCGATCACCGTGTACTGAAAGCCACCGCAGGTTCCGAGGAAGGGCCAGTCGCGGGTGCGCGCGAACTCGATGCCCTTGAGCATGCCGTCCATGCTTTGGTAGGGGCTGCCCGGCGCGGCCCAGAGGCCATCGAAAGTTTCCAGTACTTTGCGCGCCGCAGGTTCGACCAGCGACGGAGTTGGCACCCACTCGGACTCGACTTTCAGCTTCAGCTTGCCGGCGGCGTGCTGAAGCGCCTCGTTGGTCGCCTGATGAGAACGAAGTTCTTTATTAAAGTCCCCGATGATTCCAATGCGAACGGTATCAGACACGTTGCCATTCTAAATAACCCGGGGTGCGAGCAACGGGGGAATCGAGGCGGGCGGGTTAGAAGGAAGGTGACAGAAGGCGATAAACCAGTCGTTGGCTGTTAGTCGCTGGTCGTTGGCAAAAGCCCATGTCGCAGGCGCATGTGAGAAGTATCGGTTTAATGCGCGGGAGACTGGCTGTGAATGCGCGCATTCAGATCGAAGCGGAGTTCTAGGGGTTGCCACACGGGCCAACGACTATCAGCTAACGACTGCTGTCTACAGCCACCCCAGCCGAGAGGCGAGGACGTAAATGCAGGCCAAGGTCATCGCCGGCCCGCCCCAAATCATTAGCGTAGCTTTCCAGTGGGACGCATTGCTAGGAGGGGACTGGTTCAGGCCGGCGATGCGGACGGCGGAGGCGCTCGCGCTTTGCTGCAGCACGCGCGAGACTTCGGCGTCGGAAGCGATCGAGGTTGGATTGCTTGCGGGTGGTTCATCCACGCGAATAGCCGTCTGTACGGGCTGGGTCGGCCAGGTAGCCGGGCTTGGAATGCCGGCTTTCAAAAGGGCCGCCGCGATCCGTCCCTGTTGGGTCATGGACGCCGAACTGATTTCTGTAGCGTCGTGGGGAGTGAGCTTGATGATCTCGGCCCGCGTGCGCGATTCGCGAGTTGTATCTCCCGGGCCGCTGGGAGTCTCAGCGATGCTTAGCGTTGCAGTCGTGACCGCATGCGCGGGCGACTTTGCCGGTCGATGGGCTGGCACTGGCCAACGTTGTTGGAGAAGAGAGAATCCGTGAAAGAAAAAAGACAATCCGCCGATCGCGCCGAGGGCAGCCACGATCAACACGACTTCGCTCGAATGCAACGAAAATGGCAGCGAAAAATTCAAACCTGTGGCGTCCGCGCACGCGCGAAATACCGTGCCGTGCCTGGCTTTGAGCATAGCGAGGGCAGAACCGAAAGCGGGAGCGAAAAAGGGGGAATAACGCTTACGTCAGTAACGTTACGCCGCTGAGTGGGAAGGGTCGGTTGCGTTCTCAGGCCCAGACTTCTCGGGTTGCTCCGCTTTGTGAAACAGGTAGTTATAGCGATTGCTGGGATCTTCGTGTTGCCAGCTGCGCATCAGTTCAAGGCCGGCAGATTGGGCCAGGGCGACGAACTCCTCGGGCTGCGTAAAACATTGGGATTAGCGGGCGGCTGGCGCTCGTTCGTGCAGAATTTCCTTAACCGCGGCGATGGCCGCGTCGATTTCTTCATCCTTCGTGTAGAAGTGCGGAGACATGCGCACGCCCGCTTGCGGGCGCCAGTCGACGATGATTTCCCGGCGGAGCAGTCCCTGGGCGACTTCCTGCGAGTCTGGCATGTCGATCGACACGGTGCCGCCGCGGCGCTCGGGATCGCGGGGCGTGTTGATGCGCCATCCGTGCTGGTCGGCGAGTTCCACCAGACGCGCGGTTTGGCGTTTTGATTTCTCGCGGATGTTGGCAATGCCCGCGGCGGTGATGATGGCAATGCCGGGGCGGGCCGCTTCGAGCGAAGGAATATGCAAGGTTCCGTTCATGAAACGGTAAGGCGGATCGGTGTAGTGAATGGGGCCGGCTTCGAAGCCGAACGGTTGCTGGTGGGCGTGCCATCCGGTAAATCGCGGTTGGAGTTTCTTCCCCAAGTCGGGACGAACGTAGAGGAAGGCGACTCCCGGGCCGCCGCATAGCCATTTCAAAACTCCGCCGCAGGCGAAGTCAGTATTGAGCTTCTGCACATCGAGCGGCATGGTGCCAAGCGAGTGATACGTGTCGAGTACGACGTAAGCCCCGACCTTGTGGGCTTTCTCGATAATGGCGGCGGCGTCGTTGATATAGGCGCTCCGGAACAGCACGTGCGAGATCGGGACGACAAGCGTCTGGTCGTCGATGGCATCCAGAAGATCTTCGGTCGGGACGCTGATGCCGTCGGTCCTCACCATGTGCACCCGCGCGCCGAGCGGGCGCTGCGCCTCCCAGAAATACATCACCGACGGGAAATTCATGTCGCTGTAGACAACCTTGTTGCGCTTGCCCGAGAAGTCCAGGCAGGAGGCGATCACGGCCTGGCAGGTGGTGACGTTCTGGTGCGTCGAGACGCTTCCCTTGGGTGCGTTCATCAGCGCGCCCAGTTCCTCGCCCACCTGGGCGGCGAGCATCCACCAGCGTTCTTCCCAAGCGCGCACGCCACGGGTTGCCCAGGTGTCGGCGTAACCCTTCATCGCGTCGTAGACGCCTCGGGGCATGGCGCCCAGCGAGTTGCTGTTGAGATAGTTGGTGCGCTCGAGGATGGGGAACTCGGAGCGGAACTGCAGAAGCGCGTCGGGCATGGGGATAGTGTAAGGGATTTGGGGCGTCAGCCGCAGTTGAGGGTTCTGTAAGGCTGATTCACCGCAGGAGACCCAGAGAAAAAATTTTCAGCTTGGCATTGCGAATCATTTGCGCGCCAGGAATCTTTCTTTTTGTTATCTTTTCTTGCGTAAGTTTACGGCCTACCCGAGGAGACTCATGAAGACGATTTTGTGGTGGCTGGTCATCGCGTTGTCCAGTTGCTTTTGCTACGCGCAGCGCGACACCGTGATCGTGAGGCCCGCGCCCATCAATGACGTTCTGCTCAATCCGAACATGGGGATCACTACCTTCAACCGGTTCAATGGGCAGGCGACCAATCCCCCGATGGAATGGTCGGAGCTTGGGCCCGTGACCAACCTTCCGCAGGCCGCGACTAAACCTGATTTTCCTGACACCACGATTGCCTATCTGCGCTGGTACTGGACAGCGCTGGAACCTGAGCACGGTAAATTCCGCTGGGACATCGTCGATCTTGCTCTTGCCGAGGCACGCGCCCATGGGCAGACCCTGGCGATCCGGCTCATGCCTTATTCCAATAAGGATCCCCTGCCCGAGTGGTATCAGAACTCGGGCGCGCGTCGCGCCAATAAGCCTACCGACAAGGACGGCAATATCTGGCAGCCCGATTTTTCTGATCCGCTCTTTCTCAAGTATTGGGGCGAGGTCGTGGCGGAGGCTGGAAAGCGCTACGACGGCAACCCTTATCTCGATAGCGTGGACGTCTCTTCGGTGGGCTACTGGGGCGAGGGCTGGAGTCCGTACATGCCCGCATTTCCATCTCAGAAGGCGCTGATCGATATCTGGTTTGACGCTTTCCCGTCGACCACGCTGCTGATGAACTTTGACGAGCCCCAGGCCCTGACTTACGGGACCAGCCGAGGGGCAGGGTGGCGGCTGGACTGTCTCGGCGATCTGCGCGTGAAGTCCGACAATCCATATTTCGAGCCAGAGATGCTGGACGTTTATCCGCAGCAGGTGGTGCGGTCTGGCATCCAGGACGTGTGGCAGAAGCGGCCGGTGTCGCTGGAAGTGTGCGGCACGGTTTCAGAGTGGAAGAGAGATCACTTCGATCTGAACTACATCCTGGAGCAAGCGCTGCGCTGGCATGTAACGTCGGTGAATTTGAAATCGTCGCCAATTCCGGATGACTGGAAGCCCGAGTTTGAAAGCTTTCAGAAGAAGATCGGATACCGGTTCTTGCTGCGGCGGCTGGAATATCCCAAGAGCATCGCGGCAGGGTCGATGATGGCGGTCCACATGTGGTGGCTGAATGCCGGCGTGGCTCCCGCCTATACCAACTATCCGCTGGTCGTGCAGCTGCGCTCGGCGAACGACAGTGCTGTGATCAACGTGCCGGTGGACGTGAGAAAGTGGCTACCGGGCGATGCTGTTTTTGATGGGAGTCTTTATGTGCCTGAGACGTTGCCCGAAGGCACGTACGATTTTCGCGTTGCCATGCTCGATCTGCGGACCAGCAAACCCGCGGTGCGCCTGGCGATCGCGGGAAGAGATTCTGATGGCTGGTACAGCGAGGGGCAGATTCGTGTCACGGCGCATCATCCACAGTGATATTAGACAGTTCCTCGTCGGGAGGTTTTGATCAGCCACCATGCCACCGTCAACAGCAGCAGGTACAAAACGCCGCTAATCAAGTTCACGCGCGAATCCCACCAGCCTTTGAGAATCACGGCGCACACCACCGTGAAGCCGATGATGGAACCCCAGCCTCGCAAAGGTGATTGTAGGGGCAAGGCGCGGATTTGCTCCTGGCTGGCCTGGCGGCGGAAGGAAATGTGAGCGGCCAGGGAGACGATCCAGGAGAGCATCATGCCGAAAAACGCGGCCCGCAGAATGTATTCGAACGCCTTGCCGGGGGCCCAGCGCTCCATTACCAGCGCGACCACGATCCCATAAGACGAAACCAGCACGGCGAGTTTCGGAGAGCCTTGCTTGTTCAGCTTTCCCAGGGGCGCTGGCGCCCAGCCGGTTCGTGCCATCGAAAACAGCATGCGCGAGGAGACGTAGAGGGCGGCATTGGCGCCGGAAAGCGCGGCGGTCAGTACCACGAAATTCATGATGTGACTGGCTGCGGGGATATTCACTGAACGGAAGACGGTAACAAACGGGCTTTCGCTAACTCCGGCTTGATTCCACGGCATCACGCCCACCAGGACCGCGATTGCGCCCAGATAGAGCATGGTCAGCATGGCGAAGGTGATGCGCATGGCTTTCGCAATTTCGTTCGCGGAGCGCGCTTCTCCGGAAGAGACCGCCACAAACTCGATTCCTCCGAAGGCGTAGATTGCGAAAGTCATCGCCAGGAATGGAGCCAGCACTCCCTGCGGGAAGAATCCCCCTTGCGCGGTGTATTGCGGAGCAACCCCTCCCTTGGCCAGCAACAGCGCACCCAGCGCAATGAATGCAGCGATGGTGACCACTTTCACCATGGCGAACCAGAATTCGAAGCGCCCGTATTCGCCCACGTCGATCAGGTTAATGAGCAGCAGGGCCAGGGAGAATCCGGCCACCCAGACAATCCTCGGGATCGTTGGGAACCACAGCCCCATGTAGATGCCCGAGGCAACCAGTTCCGTGCCAATGGAGACCGCGATGGCTGCCCAATATCCGCCGCGAGAGAGAAATCCAGCCCAGTCGTTGAGGTAGAGGTCGCCGTACACGCCGAAGGATCCCGCCGCAGGATGAGCGCAGGCCAATTCTCCCAGCGCGCAGGCGACCGTGAAATTGATAAATGCAGCCAGAAGATAACTGAGAATGACGGCCGGGCCCGCGAGTCCGATCGCGCTGGCGGAGCCGAGCAACAGGCCGGTGCCGATCGAGCCACCCACGGCGACCATGGCGATCTGCCCGGCGCTGAGTTCGTGACGAAGTCCCTGTTCTTCGTTGGGGTTGCGGGTGTCGGGCATCAGGAACGTATACCAGAAACGGAAGCAGCGGCTCAAAGTTCAAATTGAGAATGACCTTCGTAACCGCTGGCGGCCGTTACCGCATTGCTGCTGTTAAACCCCGCTCCTAGAATCACCATGTAGGTTACTCCGCAATTACCATCCATGCCGGACCGAGCCGAAATCGCGAAACGTGTCGCGCAAGCGGAGAAGCTTCTGCAAAGGGGCAAGACCGGCGACGCCCTGGAGGAATATCTCCAAGTCCTGCTGGAAGATCCGGAGAATGACAACGTTCGGTCGATGGCTTCGGACCTGTGCCTCTCTCTGAGCCGGACGGCAGAGGCGGTCTCGCTGCTGGGCGACCTTTTCGAGCGGCAGATTGCACTCGGCGACGCCACCCGTGCCAGCCTTACCTACAAGAAACTGGCGCGCCATGGCAGTCCCACCTGGCAACAGAAATTCCGCTTCGGACAACTCCTGGAGAATTCCAACAAGAAATTGGCGGTTGGTACCTACGAGAACGCGCTCGACGATCTCGCAAAGCAGCAGAAGAAAGCCGAATCGCTCCAGGTGCTGAGCCGCATCGTGACCCTTGAGCCGACGCAGGCCAACTACCTGCGCATGGCGGAGGTGTGCTCGCAACTGGGGGAAAGCAAAACTTCCGCAGCAGCGTTCCTCAAGACAGCGGAATTGGCGGAGGCGGCGGGCGGCGATGCCTCGCAATATTTCGAGCGGGCGTATTCGGAAGATGCCAGCGATCCGCGCATCGCGCTGGCCTATGGCAAGAGCCTGCTGACGCAAGGACAGATCGGCGCGGCGATCTTCATTTTCGAGCCCCACGTGATTGGCGGGAATTCTTCGCCCGAACTTCGCGATTTCTATAGCCAGGCATTGCTGGCGGCGAACCGTCTGGCCGAGGCGGAACCGCTGGTATGGCAACTGTTCGAGCAGAATCCGAGCCGCATGCAACAGGTCGTGGATCTGATCGGAAAGATGATCGACAGCCAGCAGGATGCCGAGGCCGTCGCGCTGGCGCGCAAGCTGGAGTTGTTCCAACGCAAGAGGGGAGAGCGGCGGGCCTTCGTCGCTACGATGCAGGATCTGGTTGGCGGACACCGGTCGTCGCCCGAAATGCTTGAGTTTCTCAGCGAGCTGTTCAACTCATCCAATCGCGAAAACGACTATTGCCAGACCCTGCTGAAACTCTTTGATCTTTACGTGAGCACGGGAAATTTCCAAAAAGCCGGCGAGTGCCTGGATCGGGCGGCGGACGTCGATCCCTACGAGCGTGGACATCAGAAGCGGTTGGACATTCTGAAAGGAAAAATTCCTGACGACCGGTTCAAGGTGATCGCCTCACGCCTCAGCCAAATGAACAAATCGGTTCCAGAGGCGGCTCGTGCAGAGGAGCCCACACTGGGCGCGGCGGCCTTGCAGGACCTGATGCTGCAGGCGGAGATCCTGGTTCAGTACGGGATGCGAACCAAGGCGGTCGAGCGCCTGCAACGCATTCAGGAACTCTTTCCCCGGGAAGAAGAACGCAACGAGGATCTGCAGAGACTTTATATGGCGGCCGGGGTAACGCCTCGCTACGCTGGGGCTGCGCCCGCACCCCCTGCGCCCGCTGTTCCTGCTGCGCCCGCCCAGCCGCTGAGTGTGCCTGCGGCCGTTCATGGAGAGCAAGCCGACGTCAGCAGCTTTACGCGGGTGGCGGAAATCACGCGCAAGCTTTATCACCAGAACAATGCGACCGCGGTGCTGTCGACCGCGGCCAATGAGGTCGGCGAGCAGTGGAAGGTGACGCGCTGCGTGGCCGCGATGCGGCGTCCGGGATTGCCGCCGACGGCGTTGCAGGAATTTCATGCCGACGGAACGGGTAGCGGAGAAGCTGCAGTGCTGGCATCGGTGGTGACCGCCTGTCAGGATCTGGCCGTGGCCCGTGGCACGGTAAATATTTCAGACACTCTGAGCGCGGCCGAGGTCCAGCCCATACGGCGAGCTCTGGCAGAGTTGGGGATAACCTCCCTGCTCGCCTTGCCGCTGGTCGACGGCGAAGATCACATCGGCGTCCTGGTCTTCATGCAGAGTTCGGAGCGCACCTGGCATCCGTCGGAAATTGTCGTGTTGAAGACCTTGGCGGAGCAGGTTGTTATCGCGCTCAACAATGCGGGTCTGCGGCGGCTGGTGCGCAATCTGTCAGTAACTGACGAGAAGTCGGGGCTGCTGAAGCGCGCCTCGTATCTCGACCTGGTGCTGGCCGAGGCGCAGCGAGCTTCACAGCAAGCCACGCCGCTGAGCATCCTGCTGATGCACTTTGGGCGGAGCGCGGCGATGATCAAGGAATTCGGCGAGCAGGCAGTGGAAGCAACCATGGAGCAGGTGGGACAACTGTTCACTGCTAATATCCGGTCGAACGACCTTGCCTTCCGCTATGACACGACTACAGTGGCAATCATTCTGGGCGATACTGCCGAGAAAGAAGCGCTGCTGGCGGTCGAAAAACTCCGCAAGCTGGTCAGCGATGTGCGGATGCCCGGGAAGGACCTCTCTCTGCCTTTCACGGCGGGCCTGGCGGAGGCCGTCATGCGCTCTTCCTATGATCCGGTCGACATTGTCACGGAAGTGATCAACCGCGCCGAACAGGCGTTACACGACGCGCTTACCCAGGGCGCAGGCAGTGTTTTGTCGCTGGCGCCGAATCTGGCGTCCGCGGCGGTGGCGTAGAAGCTCTCTAGCTGCGGGCCGCGAGCTTCGAGCTGCGAGCAACAAGACGTCTGATGCCGCAGTCTTGCGGTGTCCTATCAGAGCAGCAGTCTCCCCGGAATCTCTCGTCTTCGTAAGCTCGCAGCTCGTGGCTCGAAGCTCGCAGCTTTTCTTGGTAAACTAAAAAGTTTGCTACTTACATCTGGCCTCTTTCTAGAAGGACTTCATGCTGAAACCGGGAGACATTGCGATCGTCAGCGGCGCGCGTACGCCCATGGGGCGGTACTGCGGCAAACTCAAAGACTTCACTGCGCAGGAACTGGGTGCGGCTGCCGCTCAGGGTGCAATCGAGCGCTCGGGGATTGATCCCAAGGAATTCGATCACGTGGTGTTCGGGAATGCGCAGCAAACTTCAGGAGACGCGCTTTACGGCGCACGCCACGTCGGTTTGCGCGCGGGCCTGCCGATCGAGACTCCGGCTTTGACGGTGAACCGGCTGTGCGGATCGGGGATGCAAGCTATCGTCAACGCGGCGCAGATGATTCAGACTGACGAGGCGAAGATCGTGCTGGCAGGCGGCATGGAGGCGATGTCCCAGGCGCCCTTCGTGATACGCGGTCGCGACGGCTTCACGCTCGCGCCGGGTGGAAAGCTCGAAGATTCACTGATGGTCGCGCTGTTGGATTCTTATTGCGGGTTGTACATGGCCAACACCGCCGAGTTGTATGGCGAGCAGCAGGGGATCACGCGGCAGATGCAGGATGAATTTGCGCTGCGCTCGCAACAGATGGCGGATGCGGCTTACAAAGAAGGACGGTTGCAGGAAGAACTCGTGCCGGTGCCGCTGCGCAATCATAAGCGCGAGTTGAGCGGAGAGATGCTGACCGAAGATGACCACCGGCGTCCGCAGACCACAATCGAAGGTCTGGCAAAGCTGCGTCCGGCGTTTGGGCAGGGCGGGACGGTGACGGCCGGGAACGCAAGCGGCATTGTGGATGGCGGGGCGGCGGTGGTGGTGATGTCGGTGGAACAGGCCCAGAAGCGCGATTTGAATCCGCTGGGACGAATCGTGAACTGGGGCATTGCGGGCGTCGATCCCAAACTAATGGGGCGTGGGCCGGTGCCAGCAACCAAACTCGCTCTGCAGCGTGCCGGGTTGACCTTGGATTACATCGATCTGATCGAAGTGAACGAAGCTTTCGCGGCGCAGTATCTCGCAGTCGAGAAAGAACTGGGCCTCGATCGCAGCAAGGTCAACGTGAATGGCGGCGCGATCGCCCTGGGCCATCCGCTGGGCGCGACAGGGACGCGGCTGGTGATTACTCTGCTCTACGAGTTGAAGCGGAGAAAGAAGAAATACGGGCTGGCTACGGCATGCATCGGTGGCGGGCAGGGGATTGCGATGGTGGTGGAAAGTTTTCAGTAAACCTATCAACCACCGAGGACACAGAGGGGTAAAGGATTTCAGGACAGAGACACAGAGGCATAGAGAAACGCTTAATTCTTAAGAATTGTCATCCTGAGCGCAGCGAAGGATCTGCTTTTTGATGGTAGCGGCACCGCCCGATTCAGACTGTCTTTCTCTGGGCTGCTCCGTGCCCTCTGTGGTTAAAAAAGGACTCATATGGAAATCAAAAAAGTAGGCGTTCTGGGTTGCGGCCTCATGGGCGCCGGTATCGCGCAGGTTGCGGCGATGGCCGGATTTGATGTGACGGTGCTGGAAGTCGAGCAGAAGTTCCTCGACAAGGGTTTTGCGGGGATCGAGAAGTCGCTCGCGAAGTTTGCCGAGAAGGGCACGATTAAAGAGACTCCCCAGGCAGTGCGGGCGCGGCTCAAGGGGACGACCTCGAAGCAGGACCTCGCCGACTGCGACATCGTCATCGAGGCCATCATCGAGAACGTGGAAGAAAAAAAGAAGATGTACGCGTCGCTGGACCCGATCGTAAAGAAGGAGGCCATCTTCGCTTCGAACACATCGTCGATCTCGGTGACCGAGTTGCTGACTTCGGTGAAGCGGCCGGAGCGGTTCATCGGATTGCACTTCTTCAATCCCGTCCCGCTGATGAAGCTTGTCGAAGTGGTGAAGACGATTGCCACCGCGCCTGATGTTTACGACACCGCCTACGATTTCGGAAAGAAACTCGGCAAGGTGCCGGTGCGGACCTCCGACAAGACCGGCTTCATCGTGAACCGGTTGCTGGTGCCATACATGCTGGATGCGATTCGGGCCTACGAAGAGGGCGTCGGATCGATCGAGGACATCGACAGCGCCATGAAGCTGGGCTGCGGGTATC
Source organism: uncultured Acidobacteriota bacterium (assembly GCA_963765755.1). Taxonomy (GTDB): domain Bacteria; phylum Acidobacteriota; class Terriglobia; order Terriglobales; family Acidobacteriaceae; genus Gp1-AA133. Next base: position 173,734 of record CAVXXV010000005.1, read on the forward strand.
CGATGGGGCCGTTCACATTGCTTGATTTTGTGGGACTCGATACCACTTACTACATCACGCACGTCATGTACGACGAGTTCAAAGAGCGGCGATTTGCGTCGCCTCCACTACTGAAGCGGCTGGTGATGGCTGGGTGGTACGGTAGGAAGTCGGGGCGTGGGTTTTACGATTACGCGGACCCCGCGAATCCGGTGGCCAACAAGCTATAAACTTATTTTTTCAAGATCAATCCACCACAGAGGCACAGAGACACGGAGAAAACCTTATTGAAAGTTCAAGGGTTGATCTTCCCGGTGTGTGCCTCTGTGGTGAAAATGGCTTTCACAATTTTATGAACTTCGAAAACATACTCCTCGAAAAGAAAAACTCGATCGCCTACGTCACCGTCAACCGCCCCAAGGTGCTCAACGCGCTCAACATGGCGACCATGGAAGAACTGCGGGCTGCCTTCACCGATATCAAGAACGATGAAGCGATCCGCGTGGCCATCCTCACCGGATCTGGTGAGAAGGCTTTCATCGCAGGCGCCGACATCGGCGAGCTGTCGAAGCACGATGCCGTCTCGGGCAAGGAGTACACACATCGCGGGCAGTCGGTGCTCGATCTGATCGAGAGCCTGGGCAAGCCCGTGATTGCCTGCATTAATGGGTTCGCCCTCGGCGGAGGCTGCGAGATTGCCATGGCCTGTACCATGCGCCTAGCGAGTTCGAATGCAAAGCTCGGACAGCCTGAAGTGAAGCTCGGGATTATTCCTGGGTACGGCGGCACGCAGCGGCTGCCGCGTTTGGTAGGACGGGGCATCGCGATGCAGTTGGTGTTGACGGGCGATATGATTCCAGCCGAGGAGGCCCATCGGATTGGCTTGGTCAACGAAGTTGTGGCCCCGGCCGAGTTGATTCCGCGAGCCGAGGCGATTGCGCAGAAGATCATCGCCAACGCGCCGCTTGCGATCCAGTACGCGATGGAGGCGGTCAACCACGGCCTCGATCTGCCGCTGGCCGAGGGGCTGTATCTCGAAGCGACATTGTTCGGTGTTTGTTGCGCGACCGAAGACAAGAAAGAAGGCACGACCGCGTTCCTCGAGAAGCGCGCGGCGGCATTTAAAGGCCGGTAAACCCGATCCACCACCAGAGTCACAGAGAAGAGCCGCGGGCTTTTTCTGAGACTGCGAGAGCAAAAGCAGGTCCTTCGCTGCGCTCAGGATGACAAGCTTTATAGTGTTTACTCTGAGACTCTGTGGTGAAAACGAGCTTGATTCATGCTCAAGTCCCTCCATATCGGGCGCTACGTCACGAAGCCGGAAGACTTGCGCGCGCTGACGGCTTTTCTGCGAGCGATCGGGTTTCGGCAGATCGTGTCGAGTGATGCCCGATCGGCCGTCTTCTCCGCACCCGTGGGCCTGCTCAGCGTGAATGCGTTGCCGTCCGAGTATCCGAAGGAAGTGCTCGATCACCTGAAAGACATCAATCGTCTGATCGTGCTCGAAGTCAGCAATCCCGATGATGTCTTCGCGATCGCGCAAAAGCAGAAGCTGAAAGTCCTGATCGATTCAGCGTCTCAAAAAACCGGGGAGCGTAGTTTTTCTCTAGCGCTGCCGGGAGAGATCATCGTTACGGTTCACGGCCAACCCGAACAACTGCCTGCCGGCACGGAAGGAGATTTAACTGCAGCCGGGAAGCGGTTCGCGATCGTGGTAAGCCGATTCAATGCGTTCATCACCGAACGCTTGCTGCAAGGGGCGCTCGACGGTTTGCGCCGGACGGGAGCCCGCCAAGACGACATCGAGATCATGCGCGTGCCGGGCAGCTTTGAAATTCCGTCGGCGGCGCGCATGCTGGCGGAGTCCGGAAAGTTCGACGCCATCATTTGTCTGGGCTGCCTGCTGCGCGGAGACACCGCGCACTATGACGTGATCGTCAACGAATGCGCTCGCGGGATTGGGCAGTCGGCGCAGGAAACAGGCGTCCCGCATGCCTTTGGAGTGCTGACTTGCGACACGCTCGAACAGGCCATTGATCGCGCCGGTCTGAAGATGGGCAATAAAGGATTGGAAGCGGCTTTGACGGCCGTGGAGATGGCGGGACTCAAGACAGTCGTCGGCAAGAAATCTGTCGTCGGTCGTCCAAAAAAAGCAGTCGTCGGTCGTCGGTCGTCGGTCGTTGGCAACGGCCCTCGTCGCCAGCGCCCGGGGAAATCGAAAGCAAGCGGCATCCGGAAGAAGCGTTCTCGATAAAAAACTTACGACCTCATGTGCTTATCCTTCCTGTAAACTGACGTTCAATCTTTCACATATAGTGAGACCTGCAGCGAAGCCAAAGACCAAGGACCGACGACCAACTAGTGTTCCCATGGGTACCCGACGAAAATCGCGCGAATTGTGCTTGCAGATGCTGTTTCAGGCAGATATGGGCAAACAGGTCCCGGACGCGGTCCGGAAGACTTTCTGGGCGGAACGCAAGGAAGTTGGCGAGGAGGTCCGCGGGTTTGCCGACGATCTGTTCCGCACGGCAACGGACCGCACCATCGATATCGATAAGCTGATCGAAGGCCACGCCGAGCACTGGCGCATGGAGCGCATGGCGGCTGTGGATCGCAACATCCTGCGCAGTGCAGTAGCTGAGTTCCTGGGTTACCCGCAAACGCCGCGTGCGGTGGTGATCAACGAAGCCATTGAGATCGCGCGGAAATTTTCCAGCCCGGAGTCGGTGCAGTTCATCAACGGCGTGCTCGATAGCGTGGGACGGGATCTGGAAAAAGCACGCACCTAAGTAAATTGCGCAATCTTTCCCTTCGGATGCAGCTCCTTCCGTAAGGCGAGGTAAGGCCGCGGAATGCACAGGCCCTTCGCTGCGCTCAGGACTGCAAACCGCAAGAACGCTACGGCTGCACCGCCACCAGATCAGGATTGCAGGTTTGAGGAATGTTGCTGCAGAGGCTCGGCTTGTTGCTGTTGTTGCTTCCTGAAAAAGTGATCTGCTGGAGATCGCCGCCCGAGATTGTGCTGACCACGTGCACCGATCCGTCGCTGGCGCCGACGTAGATCGCTGACCCGTCCGGAGTGATACTGGCGTCCAGCGGGACAGGGTTTCCGGTGAGGGAAATGGAAGAGACGGTATTCACACCCAGGTCCACGATAAACACGCTCCCCAGATTGCTCGCGAGGATATAGGCGCGTGAGTTATCGGGGGCGACCAGCAGCTTTAACGGGGTGAAGGTACCTTGCCCCAGATTCACGAAGCTGGTATCGGGAGAACTGACGGTGAACGGGCAAGTCGTTCTCGAAGGACTATTCGGTGTTGCCGGGTCGGGAGCCTTGACGTGCACGGTAAACACATCGAGGCCCGGCGATTCAACGCCCAAAGCGCGTACTCCGTCTGCCAGGGCGCGGAAGATTACGGGCTGACCTCCGGGAAATGCGGCGGCCTGCGCGTAAGTGGTATCGCACGCGTTGCGCATGGTGACCCCATTCGGTCCCGCCAAATAGGCCAACGATCCGTTCGCGTAGAAAGAGACGGCGGTCTCGGGCGCCGGCAAAGTCACGGTCTTGAGCGCCAGCGAGTTGGAATAGACATACATCGTGTTGCCCGCAACCAGGAAGGCCTTCAGCCCGTCCGGAGAAAACGATGCTGCTGTAACGCCGGTGAGTAGTAGGGGAACGACTGTTCGTGCGGTGGCGAGCACACCGGAAACGATGTAGACCTGATTGGGGATTGACTTTGTATCAGAGATGACCGCTTGGTCCCCATCCAAAGAAACCGCCAGCACCTTGCCAGGCACGTCGCTGAGTTGCACGACATTACCTCCCGTTGTGGATGTGCCGGGAGTGAAAATCATCAGGCCCGCGGAACTCCCTAAATATGCCCTGAGGCCGCCTGAGGCGCCTGTTCCGGTGGCGGCGACGGGCGAGAAAATAAGCGAGTTGGGCGAACTTGGCAGCGTCGTGCTGAGACCGGGAGCGTTGGTCTTGACATCAATGGGGAATAGCAGCGGCTCGCATCCGCTGATCGGCACACCGGCGGCTGTATCGCATCCGGTCGTCGTCGCGTAGACAGTGCCGACATTGGCAAGAGTACCAGTGATCAGCCCGACAATTGGGTCGCCAACATGGTCTCCGTTTGGCGCTATGGTTGACGAAAACACGGGTTGAATTGGCTGAAGGCCCGCATTGCAAGTCGGAGCGAAACACTCGGCCGTGATACTGACCCCTCCCACCGCCTTCGTACTGACGGCCCCGGTGTTACTGACATTCGCGTTGGCAGCGGAGGAAGTGATGAAGGTGAGCGGCGGAACCGGATTTTGCAGATCGTTCCCCAGCCGATCGATGACCGTGGGAGTAATGGTGATGCCACTGGTGTTATTGCCTATGGCAAAGGTTGTGTTGGTGGCAGCGTTGCCTACCTGCAGGTTGACCGACTGCACCAGGCAGGTTTCGAAGTAAGGATGCTTTTGGCCCATCGCATCTGGAATCTGCGCCGGCAGGCTGGTGACTCCAGCAACGCTGGCGAAAATCTGTGTAAGTCCAGGGACAGCCGCAGTGAAACGCGCCTGCGTAATCTGCTTGCCGTTGTTGTTGTTCAGGGCAGGATCGGACGTGTTCAGCGCGGCGACATTGTTATTGCTTTGCGAGAAGTTGAAATTTCCCACCGTATTCGTAATTTCCACCTGGGTGCCACCCGTTAAGCGGAAGGCGCGCGCCTGAAAGTCGAGATAATTCTGGATCCCGGGACCTTTGGCCAAAGTAATGCAATCGGGCTGAGGAATGGGAGGGTTGATCAACTCCAATGTAATCTGGTCGACGTGTTCATGGACGTAGACCAGAACGGGTGCGCTCGTGACCCCATTGGCCGCGGCCGTCACCTCGGTAAATCCGGCGCCCTGCGGTGTGCAAACCCGGCCCAGGGTGTCCCATTTGCCTGCGCAGGCGAGTCCTCCGGCGGCCGGAACGAAAGTCAGAACTGAGGGATTGCTCGATGCAAAGACAACCGGAGCGGTTACGGGATTACCCGCACCGTTCCTTGGGATAGCGCTAAACTGCAGGGTCGCCCCCAGATCGATGCTGCCCGTGGTGGATGGGGTCAAATCGACGCGTGTGGGGGTTGGCGTCACCGAGGTGCCAACGGGATTGCTGCTTCCGCAGCCATTCAGGGCGACAAAACCAAGAATTATGAGAAAGACCGCAAGAATCCGAGAAACCGACCGACGCATGCATCCTCCCCGCCGGGACGAAGCCGCTAGCCGTCCGGCGAGTCTATGTATCTGCTGGAAAACCCTCAGTGTAGAGGCCAACCCGGTTTTGACGCAAGGGCTGGCCCTGGTCCCCGCGCCTGCTGTCAGATGCGAGCTAAGGTGTTGACGATGTTTGGAAGAGATTGTTATATTTAAAAGGTTCCGCGAGTTAATTCTGGCTTGCCTGGAAGCGGTGGGTTCACACGCCGCGCGTTTTTTTGTGTGTGTACGCGCGGTGCCTCCGAAGATTGGCTGAGTTTTGGAAACATGTGCTTCTGAGTCGGAACAATGATCAGAAGCTTCCTCGCTGAAATGCTTCGCGCTCACTTCTCGCCCGTCGAGAAGCTATGCGAAGCAAGGTTGACGAAACGGAGCACCTCCGAAGTTGGGCTTGGTGCCACCGTCGTCGGCATTAGTCTGAACGGGAAACTCCAAATCTTCTCTCGGGAGAGGTTGCGCCCGGTGAGAAATATGGCTGGCTGAATCGTGCGCCAGTCAGACCCGGAAGCGGGAAAAGCAGAAGCGTCGCAAGTGTGCGCGGATGCGCCGGATGGGTGCGCCGAACACGCAGCGTGCGAAGGAGTAGCGAAGAGTGCCTACGTTCAATCAATTGGTGCGTTCCGGCCGGAAGAAGCCCCGTTACAAGACGGCGAGCCCGGCATTGCAGTCTTGCCCGCAGAAGCGCGGCGTCTGCACCCGTGTCTATACCCAGACGCCCAAGAAGCCGAACTCGGCGCTGCGCAAGGTCGCGCGAGTGCGGCTCACAAACGGAATTGAAGTGACGACCTACATCCCGGGCATCGGCCACAACTTGCAGGAGCACTCGATCGTGCTCATCCGCGGGGGCCGCGTGAAGGATCTGCCGGGCGTGCGCTATCACGTGGTGCGCGGGACGCTGGACGCGGTCGGCGTTGCGGGCCGTAACCAGGGACGCTCGAAGTACGGAGCGAAGCGACCGAAGAAAGCCTAAAGGCAAGTTTCAAAGTTTCAGGGTTTCAAAGTTTCAAAGGCGAGCACGGAAGGCTCGCAGTCAGCGGCTCGAGCGAGAAGCTAGGAGCCAGGAGCTAGCAGCTAAATGCCTCGTAAAGGACATATCGCAAAGCGCGGAGTCGCCGCTGATCCGGTGTATCAGTCGGATCTGGTGACCAAGTTTGTGAACTCGATGATGTGGCAGGGCAAGAAGTCGACGGCCCAGGGCATCTTCTATGAAGCGCTCACGCAACTGCAGGCCAAGGGCGGCGACGAGGCTCTGAAGCTGTTCAAGAAGGCAGTCGAGAATGCCAAGCCGCTGCTCGAAGTGAAAACCCGGCGCGTGGGCGGCGCGAACTACCAGGTTCCGGTTGAAGTGAATGCCGACCGGCGCACGTCGCTGGCGATTCGCTGGCTGATCACGTACGCGCGCGGTCGCGGCGAAAAGGGCATGACGGAGAAGTTAACGAACGAGTTGCTCGATGCCGCCAACAACCGCGGCGCGGCCATCAAGAAGAAGGAAGACGTCCACCGCATGGCGGAAGCCAACAAGGCGTTCGCGCATTACCGGTGGTGAGGACATTGAGTAATTGGGAAATTTTGAAATTGGGAAATTGAAGCACCTTGCGGAAGCGAAGCTTTGATTTTTTCAATTACCAAATTACTCAATGACACAACTACCAAATTTGTTTTGCTTCACCCTAAGAAAGAGCTGAGAACAACGTGGCACGTACCGTCCCATTAGAACGTTGCAGGAACATCGGCATCATGGCGCACATCGATGCCGGCAAGACCACTACGACGGAGCGCATCCTGTTCTATACGGGAAGGACGCACCGCATCGGAGAGGTCCATGAAGGCACGGCCACGATGGACTGGATGGAGCAGGAGCAGGAGCGCGGCATCACCATCACGTCCGCGGCGACCACCTGCACCTGGCGCGACATTCGCATCAACATTATTGATACGCCCGGCCACGTCGATTTCACGGCCGAGGTGGAGCGATCGCTGCGCGTGCTCGACGGCGCAGTCGCGGTATTTGACGCCGTGCACGGCGTACAGCCGCAATCGGAAAAAGTATGGCGGCAGGCCGATAAATACGGCGTCCCGCGAATTTGCTTCATCAACAAGATCGACAAGATGGGTGCTGATTTCGAGCATGCCATCGATACTATCCGCAAGCGCCTCAACGCCAAGCCCGTCGCGATCCAGATTCCCATCGGACAGGAAGACAAGTTTCGGGGAGTGATCGACCTGATCAACATGAAGGCGATCGTCTGGAACGACGAGACCATGGGCGCGGAATACGTTACAGAAGCGATTCCGGCGGAACTTCAGAAGAAGGCGGAAGCGTTCCATACGCAACTGGTCGAGACGGTTGCCGAGAACGACGACGACATCCTGCACAAGTTCCTGGAAGGCGAAGAGATTAGCGCCGAGGAACTGCGGAAGTCGCTGCGCAAATCGACCATTGGTCTCAAGTTGTTCCCGGTCGTTTTGGGTACGGCCTTCAAGAACAAAGGTGTCCAGCCGTTGCTCGATGCGGTCGTCGACTTCCTGCCTTCGCCGCTGGATACGGCTGAGACCCAGGGCATCAATCCCGAAACCGGCGAACACATCACGCGGAAAGCCAGCGACAAAGAGCCATTTTCGGCTCTGGCGTTCAAAATCATGGCCGATCCGTTTGTCGGCCAATTGACGTTTATTCGCGTCTACTCCGGACAGTTGAAGTCGGGCGAGTCGGTTCTGATCTCCCGCACGCAGAAAACCGAGCGCATTGGGCGTTTGCTCAAAATGCACGCCAACAAGCGCGAAGACATCCAGGAAATTCTGGCGGGCGACATCTGCGCTGTGGTTGGACTGAAAAACGTCTCGACGGGCGACACCATTTGCGACGAACGGCATCCGATCACGCTCGAGTCGATCACCTTCGCGGTGCCGGTCATCTCCGTCGCGGTCGAACCCAAGACGAAGGCCGATCAGGAAAAGATGGGCATGGCGCTCGGCCGGCTGGCGCAGGAAGACCCGACTTTCAAGGTTCACACCGATCCCGATAGCGCACAGACCATCATCAGCGGCATGGGCGAGTTGCACCTGGAAATCATCGTCGACCGCATGATGCGCGAGTACAAGGTCGAAGCCAACGTCGGCAAGCCGCAGGTGGCGTATCGCGAGACCATCCGCAAGCACTCCGAAGCGGAAGGCAAGTACATCCGGCAGACCGGCGGCCGCGGACAGTACGGGCACGCGAAAATTCGGCTAGAACCGAACGAGCCGGGCAAGGGCTACGAGTTCGTCAACGACATCGTAGGCGGCACGGTTCCGAAGGAATACATCAAGCCGATCGATCAAGGCATCCGGGAAGCCATGGAAGGCGGAGTTCTCGCCGGCTATCCCATGGTCGACGTGAAAGCGACGCTCTACGACGGCAGCTATCACGATGTCGATTCGAACGAAATGGCATTCAAGATTGCCGGATCGATGGCATTCAAGGAAGCCGCGCGCAAAGCGAGCCCGGTGATTCTCGAGCCGGTGATGGCGGTGGAAGTGGTCACGCCGGAAGACTTCGCGGGCACCATCATGGGAGACCTGAGTTCGCGCCGTGGCCGGATCGAAGGCATGGAGCATCGCGCGGGTTCGCAGGTGATCAAATCGATCGTGCCGCTGTCGGAGATGTTCGGCTACGCGACCCACATGCGTTCGTCGACGCAAGGCCGCGCCGAATACTCGATGCACTTCGCGCGTTATGAAGAAGCGCCGCGCTCGGTGGCGGAAGAGATTATCGCCAAGGTGCAGGGCACAGCAAAGTGACTGCATGGTCCGCGGTTCGTAGTTGACCGCAGATTTTGGGCCGGCAACGGACGGCAAGCGGATTTCGAATGGGTTTTCGGGACTGGTGGGGTTTGGGCGCGGTTGTTGTACCAGGCGCCCGGCTATCTGGGAACGGACATCTGCTGCGAAGTCCCGGAATCTCTGCAGTATCGAGTGAGAGATTTTTGGGCTTGGCATAGAGACTTCGAGCGATTTCGCGCAGGGTTTCATGCGGAATTCGATCGATTTGAACAGTGGATTCGCTCCGAAAGCTTGATTGCAAGAGCAATTTCTCGGCGCTTATTACGATAAGTATGACGACGGAAGCGAAGAAGGTTTGGTTTTGAGCTAGAAGCTTAAGAGCTAGGAGCTAGAGGCTAAGAGATATGGCGAAGGAAAAATTTGAGCGTAATAAGCCGCACTGCAACGTAGGCACGATTGGTCACATTGACCACGGGAAGACGACGTTGACGGCGGCGATCACGAAGGTGTTGCAGAAGCACAATCCAAAGATTGTGTTCCGGTCGTTTGATTCGATCGACAACGCGCCGGAAGAGAAGGCGCGCGGGATCACGATTGCGACCGCGCACGTCGAGTACGAGACGGCGAACCGGCACTACGCGCACGTCGACTGCCCGGGCCACGCCGATTACATCAAGAACATGATCACGGGCGCGGCGCAGATGGATGGCGCGATCCTGGTTGTTGCGGCGACCGACGGTCCGATGCCGCAGACCCGCGAGCACGTGCTGCTGGCCCGCCAGGTCGGTGTGCCGTACATCGTGGTGGCATTGAACAAGTGCGACGCGGTGGACGATCCCGAGTTGCTCGACCTGGTTGAGCTGGAAGTGCGCGAGCTGCTGAAGTCGTACCAGTTTCCGGGCGATGACGTGCCAGTAATCCGGCTGTCGGCTCTGGGCGCGCTGAACGGCGAGGCGAAGTGGGAAAAGCAGATTGACGCGTTGATGGAGGCGGTCGACAAGAGCGTGCCGCAGCCGGCGCGTGAGTTGGACAAGCCCTTCCTGATGCCGATCGAAGACATTTTCTCGATCTCGGGCCGCGGCACGGTCGTTACTGGCCGGATTGAGCGCGGCAAGGTGAAGGTGGGCGAAGAAGTAGAAATCGTCGGCTTCCGTGACACCCGGAAGACAGTGGTGACGGGCGTGGAAATGTTCAAGAAGCAGCTGGACGAAGGCATGGCGGGCGACAACGCCGGCTTGCTGCTGCGCGGTATTGGCAAGGACGACGTGGAGCGCGGGATGGTGCTGGCGAAGCCGGGCTCGATCACGCCGCACACCAAGTTCAAGGCCGAGGTGTACATCCTGACGAAGGAAGAAGGCGGGCGGCATACGCCGTTCTTCAAGGGATATCGTCCGCAGTTTTACTTGCGAACGACGGACGTGACGGGCGTGGCGGAGTTGCCGGCGGGCACCGAGATGGTGATGCCTGGCGACAACGTGAGCCTGGTGATTGAGCTGATCACGCCAGTCGCGATGGAGAAGGGGTTGCGGTTCGCGATTCGTGAAGGCGGCCACACGGTGGGCGCGGGCACGATTGCGGAAATTGTGAAGTAACGTGTAGGGACAGCCGCCCTCGGCTGTCCAGGCGGAGCGAAGCTCCGCAGAAGGTTTGCAAGCAACGGCCGCGGGCGAGGGCGCCCGCGCTACATAAACAACGCGGCCTGCAACTTGCCGCCAGTTCTTTCCTCCCGGTAAGCCGGGAGAGGCGAGAGAGTGAAAACGTGATTGGAAAAGAGAGAATTCGCATCCGGCTGAAAGCCTACGACTACCGCATCCTGGACCAGTCCACGGGTGAGATCGTCGAGACGGCGCGGCGCACCGGCGCACAGATCGCGGGGCCGATTCCATTGCCCACGATGAAGAACAAATACTGCGTGTTGCGTTCGCCGCACGTGGACAAGAAATCGCGCGAGGCTTTTGAGATCCGGACACACAAGCGCCTGCTCGACATTCTCGAACCAACCCAGCAAACGGTCGACGCTCTGATGAAGCTCGATCTGCCGGCCGGTGTTGATGTGGAGATCAAGGCGTTCGGGAAAGAGCACAAGTAGGCTCTAGGCTTTGGGCTCTAGGCTCTAGCAGAGCTAAGCCCGAAGGGCGGCAGAGGTTAGCCCCGGACGTAAGTCCGGGGTAAGGGCGATAAAGAGAAGAGGAGTCCCGTAGGGACGACACAAAGAGCGAGGGCGTGAGCCCGAAGCTCCCCAGCCAATAGCGATTCGCCACGCTGGGAATGGAGGAGGAAATGGCAAAGGTAACGGGGATTCTCGGTAAGAAAGTTGGCATGACGCAACTGTTCGATTCGAAGGGCGAGGTTCGCCCGGCGACTGTGCTGCAAGCCGGTCCGTGCGTGATTACTCAGCACAAGACTGCGACCCGCGATGGCTACGAAGCGGCGCAGATCGGGCTGGTCGAGTTTGTGAAGGAAAAGCGACTCACCAATCCGATGCGCGGCCACTTTGCCAAGAACAATCTCCCGCCGATGAAGTTCCTCCGTGAAGTTCCCATTGAAATCGAAGAAGCCGCTGAGGGCGCCGAGACCAATGGCCTCAAGGTTGGCCAGCGCGTGCTGGTCGATATTTTCGAAGGCGATCGCTTCGTCGACGTGGTCGGCATCAGCAAGGGCCGCGGTTTTGCAGGCGTTGTGAAGCGCCACCATTTTGGCGGTGGTCCGAAGTCGCATGGTTCGATGTTTCAGATCACGGGCTCGATCGGTTCGTCGGCTTTTCCGTCGCGCGTGTTTAAGGGCATGCGCATGTCAGGGCACATGGGTACCGACCGAGTGACGACGCGCAACCTGCGCATTCTGGGCGTGGACAAAGATGAGAATCTGCTGGTCGTCGAAGGCAGCGTTCCAGGCGCGAACGGGGGATACGTTGTGATCACGCGGGCCAAGAAGCCACCCCGAGAGCGGCGTGGATTCGCGGGTGCGGCCACGGTCGATCCGTTGAAGGCAGCCAAGCGCGCGGCGAAGAAGGGCTAGTACTGAGTCGCGAGTACGAAGTACCGAAAAAATCGCTAGAAGCTACGAGCCAGAAGCTGGTAGCTGCAGTTGAGAGACAAACATGGCAACTATTGACATCTACAACCTGAACGGCGCCAAGGTCGGCACGTTCGATCTCGCCGACGAAGTTTTTGGCGCGGTGAACGAAGACCTGCTGTGGGAAGCGGTGAAGCATTACCGCGCGGCGCAGCGGGCCGGAACGCACGCGACCAAGAACAAGAAACTGGTGTCCGGATCGGGCAAGAAGCTCTGGAAACAGAAGGGCACCGGCCGGGCGCGCGTAGGCTCGATCCGTTCCCCACTGTGGCGGCATGGCGGCACGGTGCATGGGCCGCAGCCCCGCTCCTACGATTACACCTTCCCCCGGAAGAAGTTGCTGGGTGCGTTACGCTCGGCGCTGGCTGCGAAGCTGGCGGACGGGAAGTTGACCGTGGTGAACGCGTTCGATCTGAAGGAAGTGAAGACCAAGGCGTTCCGCGAGTCGCTCGACAAGTTGAAGATCGAAAAGACGGCCCTGCTGGTGGAAGTGCCGCGGCATGGCAACCGCAACCTGGAACTCAGTTCGCGCAATCTGGCAGGGACGGAATTGGTCGAAAGCAATGTCGTTCACCCCTATCACCTGCTGCGCTATGACCACGTGATCTTCACGCAGCCGGCGATCGAGAAGCTGCAGGTCTCGCTGACCGGGTCTTCGTCGAAGCGCGAGCATAAGCCGAAGTCCGGTGGAGATGAGAAGAAGACGGCCCGGCTGCCTCGTCGACGGACGCGGCATGAAAAAGCGGCGGAGGTGGCGTAATGAAATCGGCCTATGAAATTCTTCGGCGTCCGGTGATCACTGAAAAAGGCCTGGCCATCAAGGAAAACGAGAACACCCTCGTATTCCAGGTAGCCAAGGCCGCCACCAAGACTGAGATCAAGGAAGCTGTGCAATCGATTTTCAAAGTGAAGGTCGACTCGGTGCGCACGGCGAACTACCCCGGGAAAGAGCGCCGTCGCGGACGTTTCGCGGGGTACCGTCCGGACTGGAAGAAAGCGTACGTGCGGTTGAAGGCTGGCGAGAAGATGCCGGAGTACGCGCAGAATTTGTAAGGCGGCTATCAGCTGTCAGCCGTCAGCTTTCAGTGAAAGCGGCGGCTGGACGGGACTAACTGAGAGCTGAAAGCTGAAAGCTGAGAGCTGATTATGGCAATCAAGACATACAGACCGACGACGCAGACGTTGCGCTACCGGACGACGCTGGTCAATGACGACATCACGACCAACAAGCCCCACAAGCCGCTGGTCGAGCCCAAGCTCAAGACGGGCGGGCGGCGGAATTCGGGCAATATCACCAGCCGGTTTCGTGGGGGCGGGAACAAGCGCAAACTGCGCCTGATTGATTTCAAGCGCGACAAGGTCGGCATTCCGGCGACCGTGATTTCGATCGAGTACGATCCGAACCGCTCGGCGCGCATTGCGCTGCTGAGCTACGCGGACGGCGAGAAGCGCTACATCATTCAGCCTGATGGACTGAAGATGGGCCAGAAGATTGTCAGCGGTCCGGACGCGGACATTCTGGTCGGCAACGCGTTGCCGTTGCGCAATATTCCGCCCGGCACAACTGTGCACAACGTGGAGTTGCGGCCCGGCAAGGGCGCCCAGATGGTGCGCTCGGCAGGCGGGTCGGCGCAGCTGGTCGCCAAGGAAGGCGACTATGCGCTCATCAAACTGCCTTCGGGTGAAACCCGCAAGGTCTTGCAGGATTGCATGGCGACAATCGGTCAAGTGGGTAATACCGATCACGAGAACGTTACCATCGGCAAAGCCGGTCGCGTGCGCTGGGCAGGACGTCGCCCGCACAATCGTGGCGTTTCGATGAACCCGGTCGATCACCCGCACGGCGGCGGCGAAGGGAAGACTTCCGGCGGCCGTCATCCGGTAACGCCGTGGGGCCAGCCCACGCGTGGCTACAAGACGCGCAACAACAAGCGCACCGACTCATTCATCGTCGGGCGCAGGAAGAAATCGTAGCTCGCCAGCGAGCGGGCACAACGCCTCAAGCCGGGTTTGTGGAAGGCTGAGAGCTGAAAGCTGAGAGCTGAATTTATGGCACGTTCAACCAAGAAAGGCCCGTTTATTGACGCCCACCTGCAGGCCAAGGTGGACGGCATGAACGCGCGCAACGAGAAGAAGGTGCTGCGCACCTGGTCGCGGCGTTCGACCATCATCCCCGAGATGGTGGGACACACCATCGCCGTGCACAACGGGAAGAAATTTATCCCGGTGTACATCACCGAGAACATGGTGGGCCACAAGCTGGGCGAGTTCAGCTTCACGCGCTCCTTCAAGGGACACTCGATGAAGGCGGCGACGGAAGCGGCAGCGCGTCCGGCAGGCGTTCCTGGCGGACCGGGAGCCCCGGCTCCGGCAGCGGGTGCGGCGCCGGCGGCGCCCAAGGCGTAAAGGAGACACGCGATCATGGAATTTCGAGCTGAAGCCCGGTACATGCGCGTTTCGCCGCAGAAGGCACGCCTGGTGCTGAACTTGATCAAGGGCCAGAGGGTGGAAGACGCCCGCAACACGCTGCTGTTCACAAAAAAGCGCGTGGCGGCAACGGTCGGGAAGCTGTTGCAGTCGGCCATCGACAACGCGAACTTCCTGAGCACGGAAAAGAATCTGGACGTTGATCTGGACCAGCTCTACGTGAAGAACGCAATCGCCAGCGATGGTCCGCGCATGAAGCGTATCCGGCCCGCGCCGATGGGACGCGCGTTCCGTTACGTGCGGCGCATCTCGCATCTCGAGATCGTGCTGGCGGAGCGCAACCGCAATGGCCAGTCGGTCGCGACCGTAGTCGGCGAAGAGGATCACAAGGTTTCCGCAAAGGCGCCGGTGAAATCGAAGGCGAAGGCGAAAGCATCGGCAAAGAAGTCATCCGCCAAGAAGAAGAAAGCGGCGGCGAAATAGTTTTTCGCTCCGGCGAACCCGGAGCAGATAAGAGGAACGATGGGTCAAAAAGTCCATCCTTATGGTTTCCGGCTCGGGTACACCAAGCCGTGGAAGTCGCGCTGGTTTGTCGAGCGGGATTACGACAAGCTTTTGCTCGAAGACGTAAAGCTGAAAGCGGAGCTGAAGGACAAGCTCAAGTCGGCCGGCATCAGCGCAGTGGAGATCGAGCGTCCGGGCAACAAGATCCGGATCATCATCAAGACTGCGCGTCCGGGCATCATCATCGGGCGCAAGGGCGCCGAGATCGACAAGCTGAAGGGCGAGTTGCAGAAGCGCACGTCCCGGGAAGTCTTCATCGATATCCAGGAAGTGCACAAGCCGGAGCTCGACGCGCAGCTGGTGTCGGAGTCGATCGCCCTGCAGCTGGAAAAGCGCGTGGGCTTCCGCCGTGCCATGCGCAAGTCGGTGGATTCGGCGCTGCGTTTCGGCTGCAAGGGAATCAAAGTGCGCGTGAGCGGCCGCTTGAACGGCAACGAAATCGCGCGTTCCGAGTGGTATTTGCAGGGGCGGTTGCCGCTGCACACGTTGCGCGCCGACATTGAGTACGGTTTTTCCGAAGCGCGTACCACGTACGGGGTGATCGGCGTGAAGGTGTGGATCTACAAAGGCGAAATCCTCACGGCGAAAAAGCGTGAGGCGACACAGAACGCGGTACCCAGCGGCGCGTTTTAAGAGAGCTACGAGCCACAAGCTACGAGCGAGCTGATAGCGAAGAGCTGAAAGCTGAGAACTACTTATGTTGATGCCAAAGAAAGTGAAGTACCGCAAGCAGCAGCGCGGCCGCATGACCGGGAAGGCTTGGCGCGGCAGTCAGCTGGCTTTCGGAGATTTCGGGTTGAAGGTGCTCGAGCCGGGCTGGATCACCGACCGGCAGATCGAAGCGAGCCGCGTAGCCATGACCCGTTTCGTGAAGCGTGGCGGCAAGATCTGGATTCGATTGTTTCCGGATAAGCCCGTCACCAAGAAGCCGGCTGAAACCCGTATGGGTAAGGGCAAGGGAGCGCCGGATCACTGGGTCGCCGTGGTGCGGCCGGGCAAGATCCTGTTCGAGATGGAAGGCGTGACCGTGACCGAAGCGGCCGAGGCGATGCGCCTGGCATCGCACAAGCTGCCCTTGCGGACGTCGTTTGTGAAGCGCGAAACGGCGCACTGAGAAATCGAGAAGCGAGAACTTATGAAAGCGGAAAAGATTCGTAACCAGACCGATGCGGAGTTGCAGGATCAGGAAAAACAGCTGGCCGACCAGCTGTTCAAGCTGAAGTTCCAGCTCAACATGGGACAGACCGAGAGCCTGAAGAAGATTCGCGGCTTGCGCAAGGACATTGCCCGGGTGAAGACCATCATGGGCGAGCGGTCGCGCGGCGCGCAGGCCACAACGGAGAAGAAGTAATGACGGAAGCCACACAGCAGGCGGCGGGACGGCGCAAGGAAGTCGTGGGCGAAGTCGTCTCCAACAAGATGAAGAAGACCATCGTGGTCGCGGTGACGCGCAAGAAGTCGCACCCGCTCTATGGCCGCGTCATCTCCACCGACAAGAAGTTCTACGCGCATGACGAGAAAAACGAAGCCCACGTGGGTGACGTAGTGCGGCTCGAGGAAACCCGCCCCCTTTCGAAGCTGAAGCGGTGGCGTCTGAAGGAAATCATTCGCAAAACGGCGCTGGTGCCCGAAGTGGCGCCCGTGGCCGGAGTCAACGACGCCCAGTAGCGGCATCGGAACAGACAGGGAGATTCGTTATGGCTGTGATGATGAGAACGATGCTCGAGGTGGCCGATAACTCGGGCGCCCGCAAGCTGCAGATGATCCTGCCGCTGGGCGGCTCGACCGGCCTGCGGGCTGGCCTGGGCGACGTGATCACCGCCAGCGTGAAAGAGGCTGCGCCCGATGGACAGGTGCAGAAGGGCAAAGTGGTAAAGGCCGTCATCGTGCGCACCCGCAAGGAACACCGGCGCCGCGACGGAACCTACATCCGCTTTGACCAGAATGCGGCGGTGCTGATTAACGAAACCGGCGAGCCGGTCGGAACGCGCGTGTTCGGTCCGGTTGCGCGCGAGCTGCGCGAAAAGAAGTTTTTGAAGATTGTTTCGCTGGCGCCGGAAGTATTGTGAGGAAAGGTTTCAGAGGTTTCAGGGTTTCAAAGACGCAAGCAGAAATTAAGGGTTCAAAGTTATGCCAAAAGTAGTGAGCACTGCACATATTCGAGTGGACATCCGGCGGAATGACACGGTGAAGGTTATTACCGGCCGTGATAAAGGGAAGCAGGGACGAGTGCTCCGCGTGTTTCCGGCGGACGCAAAGGTTCTGGTTGAGCACGTGATGATGGTGAAGAAGCACGTGCGGCCGAATCCGCAGCGCAACATCCAGGGTGGCATCGCCGAGCAGGAGAGCCGGGTATCGATTTCGAACGTGCAACTGGTTTGCCCGACCTGCGGCCCGGTGCGTATCGGACACGAAGTCCGTGGCGACCGCAAAGTACGGGTGTGCAAGAAGTGCGGCACGACGCTGGATAAGTAGCTGCGAGCTTCGAGCGAGAGTTCGAAGCAAACAGCAGGGTCAGATTTTGAGAGTGCTTACGAACCGGAAAAGATTGCTCGAACTGTTAGCTCAAGCTCGTAGCTCTTCCGAAACCGTGAGAGAAAGCAACTGAGATGGCAAAAGAAAAAGAGAAGAAGGGCAAGCAGCCGGAGAAGAAGCAAGAAGTCGCGCAAGTCGCGCGGCACAGCGCGAAAGAGCGTCCGCGGCTGCGCTCGCGGTTTGAGAAGGAAATTGCTCCTGCCCTGATGAAGGAACTGGACCTCAAGAATTCGATGGCAGTTCCGCGCCTGCACAAGATCGTCGTAAACATGGGCGTGGGCGAAGCGACGCAGAACGCGAAGATCCTCGACCCGGCCGTGAACGAACTAGGACAGATCACCGGGCAGAAGCCGGTGGTGACGCGCGCCAAGAAGTCGATTGCGGCATTCAAAGTTCGCGAGAACATGCCGATCGGCGCGATGGTCACCCTGCGCGGGGACCGCATGTACGAGTTTCTTGACCGGTTGGTGAGCGTGGTCCTGCCTCGCGTTCGCGATTTCCGCGGCGTGTCGACCAAGTCGTTCGACGGACGTGGCAACTACACCATCGGCCTGCACGACCAACTGATCTTCCCGGAGATCGACTACGCGAAGGTCGACAAGCTGAAAGGCATGAACGTCACGATCGTGACCACGGCCGGTTCCGACGACCAGGCCCGCTCCCTGCTCAAGCATCTGGGCATGCCATTCAGAGCGTAGAAAGTTTCAGGTTTCAGGTTTCAAGTTTCGAGAAAAGGATTGCATGGCCACAACAGCAAAACGAGTAAAGGACGCAAAGAAGCCCAAGTTCTCTTCGCGCAAGCACAACCGCTGCAAGATTTGCGGACGCCCGCGCGCTTTCCTGCGCAAGTTCGGCATCTGCCGGCTGTGTTTCCGCGGGCTGGCTCTTAAGGGAGAGATCCCCGGGGTTTCGAAGTCGTCCTGGTAGGGCAGTCGTTGGTCGTTCGTCGTTGGTCGTTAATGCAAGTAACGAAGAACGCCGGTAGCTGAAACGAATCGAGAGTAGGTGTTGGGTTGGCCGACGACCAAGGACCAGCGACCAACGACCAGTTTTCGAAAGCAAGCCGCTGCAGGTTCTCCGCAATGCGCGGAGCGAACGGGTGGCAGAGGAGAAGCAGACGATGAGGTTGACCGATCCGGTCGCAGACATGCTGGCGCGCATTCGCAATGCGATCAACGCACGGCACCAGAAAGTGGATATTCCAGCCTCCAAGCTGAAAGTGGAGATTGCCCGCATTCTCAAGGAAGAGGGCTACATCTCCAACTACAAGCCTACTGAGGAAGAGGGCCACAAGGTCATTCGCGTGTACCTGAAGTACGGCTCCAACAATGAGGCGGCCATTTCGAATGTCGAGCGTGTATCGCGCCCCGGTTGTCGGGTGTACGTGCGCCGCACCGAGATTCCCCGCGTGCTGGGCGGTCTTGGGATCAACATTCTGACTACGCCCAAGGGCGTAATGACCGGCCGGCAGGCGCGCAAGCAGGGCCTTGGCGGCGAACTGCTCTGCCAGGTGTGGTAAAGCGCTGCTGGCCACTGGCTACTAGCGGGCACGCAAAATTCAGGAATTCGGCGCTAGCCAGAAGCTAGCCGCCAGAAGCTACGAGCAGAATTTATGTCACGAATTGGAAAAAAGCCGATCGCCATCCCCAAGGGTGTGACGATCAAGTTGGACGGCAACGTGGTTGCCATCCAGGGGCCCAAGGGCAAGCTGGATACGCCGCTGCCCGAGGGCATCAAGATGGAACAGAAGGATGGACATCTGCTCGCGGTTCGCGAGAACGATTCGCAAGCCGCGGTTCACGGCTTGGCCCGCGCCCTGTTGAACAACGCCGTCGAAGGCGTCACCAGAGGCTGGACGAAGGAATTGGAAATCGTCGGGATTGGTTACCGCGCCGAGATGAAGGGCAAGGGAATGGTGGTGTTCACGCTCGGCTACTCGCACCCCATCGAGTATCCGCTGCCTTCGGGCATCGACGTAGCCGTTGATCCCAAGCAGACCAAGCTCACGGTGAGCGGGATCGATCGCCAGAAGGTGGGACAAGTTTCCGCGGAAATGCGCGCCCTGCGTCCGCCCGACCCCTACAAAAACAAGGGCGTGCGCTACGCAGGTGAGCGCTTGAAGAAGAAGGTTGGAAAGACAGGAGCGAAGTAACCCGTCGTTGGTCGGCAGTTGTCGGTCGTTGGCAAAGCGGACCGACTTATGCGACCAGAGAGTGACTTTAGATTTTTTGCCAGATGCGTTGGGTGAGATTGGCTTAACAACCAACGACTGGTCCCCGGTACAGAAACCCGGGATAAGGACGAAACCAACATGCTGAACAGACCAGGCAAGAATGCAACCCGGCAGCGCGTGCATGACCGGATCCGCAAGAAACTGCAGGGAACGGCGGACCGCCCGCGATTGAACGTGTATCGCTCGCTGAACCATATTTACGTTCAGGTCATCGATGACCTGCACGGCAAGACGCTGGTTTCGGCCAGCAGCGCCGAGGGTGAAGGCAAGAAAACCGGCGGGAACGTGGCGTCTGCGAAGGACGTAGGGAAGGCGATTGCCGAACGCGCCAAGGCGAAAGGGATCACCAAGGTTGTGTTCGACCGCGGCGGGTACATCTATCACGGGCGCGTGAAGGCACTGGCCGACGCTGCGCGCGAGGGCGGGCTGCAGTTCTAGAAAAGATTGGGAAATTCATAGGATTGAGTAATTGGGAAATTGATAATTGGGAAATTGATAATCGATTGCGTGGTTTTCAATTTACACAATTACAAATTACACAATTACCAAATTGACTTGAGGTTTTGATGCCAAGTGTAATCAAGAAGCTCGATGCAGGACATTACCAGTTGAAAGACCAGGTAGTGGCCATCAACCGCGTTACCAAGGTGGTGAAGGGCGGCAAGAACCTGTCGTTCGCGGCTTTGGTCGTGGTCGGAGATCCCAGCGCAGCCGTCGTGGGCTATGGCTCAGGCAAGGCGAAGGAAGTGCCGCAAGCCATTCGCAAGGGGATCGAGTCGGCCAAGAAGAACCTGGTCAAGGTGAATCTGACCCAGACGACGATTCCGCACCTCGTACTCGGCCGGTTTGGTTCGGGACACGTACTGCTGAAGCCCGCGCCCGAAGGAACGGGTGTGATCGCGGGCGGTGCGGTGCGCGCGGTGATGACATCGGCGGGCGTGCAGAACGTGCTGACCAAGTCGATCGGCACCACCAACCCCCACAACGTGATCAAAGCCACGTTCGACGCACTGAAGAAGCTGAAGAACAAGGAAGCGGTCGCCGCGCTGCGCGGAAAAAACGCAGAAGAACTTTAGGAGAGCTTTCAGCCATCAGCTCTCAGCTTTCAGTGGGAGCGTTCGTGAGATGGAACTGAGGGCCAAGAACTGAGGGCTGACAGCTGGGAGCTGACGGCTTCTTGAGGAATGTGATGGCTGGCAAAACAACATCGAAAGCAAGTTCGGGGAAACTGCACATCAAGTGGGTGCGGTCCGCCATTTGCGCCCCGGTAAAGCACAAGCTGGTAGTCAAGGGACTGGGCTTCACACGCCTTAACCAGATCATCGAGCGGCCGGACACACCCGCCATTCGCGGTATGGTGAAGAAGGTGCCGCATTTGGTCGAGATCGTAGAAAGTTAATATTTCAAGGTTTCATGGTTTCAGACCTTCAAGGGCAGACAATGCTGGTGCGTCGGTCATTGAAAGTGGGAACGCCGAAACTTTGAAACCTTGAGTGTGAATCGAGCAGAACTCATGAATTTATCCAACGTCCGAGCACCAAAGAAGTCGTCGGAAAAGAAAAAGCGCGTGGGCCGCGGTATGGGCTCCGGCATGGGCAAGACCTCGGCGCGCGGCCACAAAGGTCAGCGCTCCCGCAGTGGCTCCCGCATGATGCGCGGCTTTGAAGGCGGCCAGATGCCGCTGCACCGCCGCATGCCGAAGCGCGGGTTTACGAACATTTTCCGCAAGGAATTCTCGATCGTGAACCTGGAGTCTCTCGAGGCACTTGGCGAGACCACGATTACTCCCGACGTGCTGCGCAAGGCGGGCGTGATCAAGACCAAGCATCCGGTGAAGATCCTCGGCGATGGTGAGCTGAAGACCGCGCTCACCGTGCACGCTCACAAGTTCTCCAAGTCGGCGCAGGAGAAGATCACCAAGGCCGGCGGCAAGTTCGAGGTCTTGCAGTAATGTTCGAAAAACTGGCCAACGTATTTCGCATCCCCGATCTGCGCAAACGCATTCTGTTCACGCTGGCCATGCTGGCGGTGTACCGGCTGGGCGGCCACATTCCTACCCCCGGCATCAACGCCGACAAGCTTTCACAATTTTTCGAACAGAACCGGGGAAGCTTCCTCGGATTCGTGGATTTGTTTTCCGGCGGCCAGTTGCGCCGTTTGACCATCTTCGCCCTGGGCATCATGCCCTACATTACGGCGTCGATCATCCTGCAGTTGCTGACCGTGGTGTATGAGCCGCTGGCCAAACTGCAAAAAGAAGGCGAACTGGGACGTAAGAAAATTACGGCCTGGACCCGTTACCTGACGGTCATCCTCAGCGCACTGCAATCGTTCGGCATCGCATTCAGCCTTACCAAGGGTAGCCAGGATTTTGTTCTGACTCCAGGCCCCCGCTTCATCCTGATGACGATGCTGACCCTGACCACGGGCAGCGCGTTCATCATGTGGCTGGGTGAGCAGATCACCGAACGCGGCGTGGGCAACGGTATGTCGCTGCTCATCTTTGCCGGCATTGTGGTCGGCTTGCCGCGCGGCGTCGCCGATCTTTACGACAAGGTCAAGACTAATGCGTGGGGCGCATTTACGCCGGTTGCGATCGCCATGCTGCTGGCGGTCATGATTGTGGTGGTGGCGTTCATTGTGTATGTGGAACGCAGCGAACGAAGAATTCCGGTGCAGTATGCCAAGCGTGTGGTTGGCCGCAAGGTGATGGGTGGCCAGTCGACGCACCTGCCTCTGCGCGTGAACGCAGGCGGTGTAATGCCGGTCATTTTCGCGTCGTCAATTTTGACCCTCCCCCAAACTGTTGGCTACGGACTCAAGGACAACCGCTACTTCGGGTCTTTGATTCACGCGCTGGGTTGGGGTGAGCCGCTCTACACGGTGCTGTACGCCGTGGGCATCATTTTCTTCGCTTACTTCTACGTGTCGATTGTCTTCAACCCCAGCGAGGTTGCCGACAACATGCGGAAGTATGGCGGGTTTATCCCGGGCATCCGGCCGGGCAAGCGGACCGCGGATTACATTAACGAGGTGCTCACCCACATCACGCTGGTGGGCGCCCTGTACCTGATCATCATATCGTTTATTCCGGAGTGGATGATCACGGGCATTCACTTGAACAGCCTGCCGTGGTGGTTGGGAGGCTCATTCTTCGACAAGCTCCCGATCTGGATGACACACGGCCTGGGCGTGAATTTTTACTTCGGCGGAACGTCGCTGCTGATCGTGGTGGGTGTTGCGATGGACACCGTCACGCAGATCGAGGCCCAACTCATCATGCGCCACTATGATGGGTTCACGCCGCGCAGTGGGCGCATCAAGGGTCGCCGGTGGTAGCAGTCGCTGCGCTTGCGGGCCGATGCTCTGATGGCTCGCGCTAAATACGGCCTGGGCCAAGGCGCCCGGGTGAAACAGAAATCGAGGGAGGTGGCCACCTCGATGGCCCAGGAAACCTCGCGCACCATTGGACCCGTGATCCTGTTGGGCCCGCCGGGAGCCGGCAAAGGCACACAGAGTAAGCGGATCGAGACGCACTACAACATTCCGCAGATCTCGACCGGCGACATTCTGCGGCAGAACGTGAAAACCGGAACCCCGCTGGGCCGTGCGGCCAACGCCGTGATGGAGCGGGGACAATTGGTGCCCGACGAGCTGGTTTGCCCCATGGTGGCTGACCGGCTCCGCGAAATTGATTGCGGGCGCGGCTTTATTCTCGATGGATTTCCGCGAACAGCGGCGCAGGCAGGCTGGCTCGATGCCTTCCTGGAAAATGAGTTCTTTGACAAGTCAAGCGGCTGCAACAGGTTGCCGATTGTGATCCGGCTCGATGTCAACTATAATGAATTGTTGCGCCGGCTTACCGGGCGTCGTTCTTGTCCTACCTGTGGCCGCACCTATAACGTTCACCTTCAGCCTCCCAAGGTAGATGAGCTTTGTGACGTTGATGGGACGAAGCTTGTCATCCGCAACGATGACCGCGAGGAAGTGATTCGGGAACGGTTGCACGAGTTCGACGTGCTGACCCGGCCCGTGGCGGACTATTACCAGGCCAAGGGACGGCTCATGACGGTGAACGGCGATCTGCCCATGGACCAGGTGACCGCGCAGATTTTCTGCATTATTGATAACCAAGTTTAGGATGGCGATCGTTTGCAAATCACCGGCGGAGATCGAGAAGATGCGGCAAAGTGGCCGTGTCGTACGGCAGGTGCTGGATCATCTGCGCACGCTGGTGGCGCCGGGCGTCAGTACCATGGATCTGGAACGCGCGGCCGAGCAGAAGATGAAGGACCTGGGCGCGAAGCCGGCCTTCAAGGGCTATTACGACTATCCCTGCGTGCTGTGCACGTCGGTGAATGAAGAGATCGTGCACGGGATTCCGTCGGATAAGCGCAAGCTGAACGCGGGCGACATTGTTTCGGTCGACTGCGGCGTGGTGCTTGACGGGTATTACGGCGACGCCGCCATCACGGTGCCAGTGGGCGATGGAGTTACCGCCGAACTGCAGAAGTTGATGAAGATCACCGAAGAGTCCCTTTACCGCGGGATCGAGAAGGCGCGGATCGGGAACTCGGTAAGCGATATCGGCGGTGCGGTCCAGGAATACGTAGAGGCTGCGGGCTTCAGCGTGGTGCGGGAATTTGTGGGACACGGAATCGGAACGAAACTGCACGAGGAGCCGCAGATTCCGAACTACCGGTCGGGCGGCCCGAATCCGCGATTGCGGGAAGGAATGGTTCTCGCGATCGAGCCGATGGTGAATTACGGCAAGCCTGAGACGCGCGTGCTGAGCGACAAGTGGACCGCAGTGACGGCCGACGGCAGTTACAGCGCGCATTTTGAACATTGCGTGGCGGTCACGATCGACGGGCCAGTGATTTTGACGCAGTAGAAGCTTTCAGCCATCAGTTCTCAGCTTTCAGTCAAGAGCGCCTGAGATGATGTTGAAGGCAAAACTGAGGGCTGACAGCCGATGGCTGAAAGCTCCGTAGGGAGTGCATGAGCAAAGAAGACGCGATTGAAGTGATGGCGGTGGTGATTGAGCCCCTGCCCAACGCGATGTTCAAGGTAGAGCTGGAGAACAAGCACCAGGTGCTGGCGCATGTGTCCGGCAAGATGCGCAAGAATTTTATCCGCATTCTGCCTGGCGACAAGGTAGCGGTAGAACTGTCGCCCTACGACCTAAATCGCGGCCGCATCGTATATCGCTACAAATAGGTTTTTGCTGAAAGCGGATAGCTGACAGCTGAAGGCTGGGTTATGAAAGTACGAGCATCGGTAAAGAAAATCTGCGACAAGTGCAAGGTCATCCACCGCAAAGGTGTGGTGCGTGTGATCTGCGAGAATTCGAAACACAAACAGCGTCAGGGCTGAGAGTGGCTACGAGCCACTGGCTCCTGGCAAAAAGTTGGTTGCCAGAAGCCAGCAGCCAGAAGCCACAAAGCAGAAGGGGTTTTATGGCACGTATAGCAGGCGTCGATCTTCCGCGTAACAAGCACGCGAAAATCGCGCTCACTTACATCTACGGTATCGGCAGCCCGCGCTCGGCGAAGATTCTCGAGCAGGCCAAGGTTGATCCGACCAAGAAGGTCCAGGATCTGAGCGAAGACGAAGTCAACCGCATCCGTCAGGTCATCGAAGCCGAAGGCATGGTGGAGGGCGATCTGCGCAAGGAAGTTTCGATGAACATCAAGCGGCTCATCGAAATCGGTTCCTACCGCGGATACCGACACCGCCGCAACCTGCCCGTCCGCGGACAGCGCACGCACACCAACGCGCGCACCCGCAAAGGACCGCGCAAGGGAACGGTGGCCAATAAGAAGAAAGCCGCGGCGAAAACATAAAACCAGTTCTCAGTTCTCCGTCCTCAGTTCTCGTAAAAAACATGAACCGGGGCACTGGGAGCTGAGAACCGAGAACTGAGAACTTCAACATGGCGAAACCAGCAGCAGCGGGCGGCGCAGCCGCTCCCGAGAAAAAAGGCAAGAAGAAGACGTTCAAAAAGAAAGAGCGCAAGCACATTCCTCACGGACTTGTGCACGTGCAGGCGTCTTTCAACAACACGATCGTGACCATCACTGACATGGCGGGGAACGTCATTTCGTGGAAGAGTTCTGGGTCGCTCGGCTTTCGCGGGTCGCGTAAGGGTACACCGTTCGCCGCACAACAGGCAGCCTCGAACGCCGCCAACATGGCACGCGATCATGGCGTGCGCTCGGTCGACGTGCGCGTCAGCGGCCCGGGATCAGGACGCGAGTCCGCAATCCGAGCCCTGGCTGCGGCAGGCATCGAAGTCCGTTCGATTAAGGACTTTACGCCGATTCCGCACAACGGATGCCGGCCGCCGAAGCGGCGCCGCGTATAGTTTCGCGTTTCAAGTTTCGCGTGTGCGCGGCAGATCGCGGACGCCGATAAAACTCGAAACCTGAAACTAGAAACTTGAAACTTTTTACCGTCCGGGACGAAGGGTGAAGCCAAACCTGTAAACCGGTCATCTAACGAAGGAGAAGAAACTTGGCGCGTTACACCGATGCAGTTTGCCGTCTATGCCGTCGTGAAGGCATAAAACTATTCCTGAAGGGCACCAAGTGCTTCACTGACAAGTGCCCCATCGAAAAACGTAATTTTGCTCCCGGACAGCACGGGAAAGACCGCAAAGCCAAAATCGTTGGCTACGGTCTGCAGCTGCGTGAAAAGCAAAAAGCCAAACGCATGTATTTCACGCAGGAAGGGCAGTTCCGCAACTACTTTGAGAAGGCCGCCCGCACCAGGGGGGTGACCGGCGAAATCCTGCTGCAGCAGCTCGAGCGGCGGCTGGACAACGTCGTATACCGCCTTGGGTTCGCCATGTCGCGGCGCCAGGCGCGCCAGTTGGTGCGGCACGGGCACATCGCGGTGAACGGACGCAAGGTGAACATCCCTTCGTTTGAAGTCGTCGTGGGACAGGAAATCACTATTCGCGATGGTAGCCGCAAGCTGCCGATGCTGGAGCCGGCGAAGGATTTCGCCAGTCACCAGACCGCACCCACGTGGCTCGATATCGATCGCGATAACTACAAAGGCCGCGTTCTGTCGCTGCCCAAGCGCGAAGAAATTCAGCTGCCGGTCAATGAGCAGCTGATTGTCGAGTTGTACAGTAAGTAGCAAGTTTCAAAGTTTCCAAGGTTTCAATGTTTCAAAGGTGAACAACCTTGAAACCCTGAAACTTTGAAACCTTGAAACTTGTCTGGGTCCCATTTTCGTGCCAGATCAGCCTGCGCTGACATTGGACTTGGCTTTGGACCAGCCGAGAAAGTCAGCACTGAGCTAAATGGCCGAAGGAGAAATACATGCTTTGGAAGGGTTTTCAAAAACCGAAACGTCTCGCCACCGATACCACCTCGCTCACCGACAAGTACGGAATGTTCTGGGCACAGCCCTTTGAGCGGGGATTCGGCACCACCATCGGCAACGCTCTGCGGCGCGTGCTGCTGAGCTCGATCGAAGGAGCTGCCGTCACCGCCGTCAAGATCGAAGGCGTGCTGCACGAGTTCCAGTCGATTCCCGGAGTGGTGGAAGATGCGACCGACATCATCCTGAACCTGAAGCAGATTCCGTTCAAGCTTGCGGGCGACGCGCCCAAGGCGATCTACCTGCGCGCTGATCAGCCGGGCGTTGTTACCTCCGGCATGATCGAAGCCGACGGCGACGTCGAGGTACTGGACAAGGATGTCTACGTTGCCACGGTAAGCGAAGGCGGCAAGCTCGATATGGAGATGCGGCTGAAGCGCGGCCGCGGTTACGTGGCGGCTGACAAGAACTTCGACGAGGATCTGGGCATTGGCTTCATTCCAATCGACTCGGTGCACTCGCCGGTTCGCAAGTGCAACTACACGGTCGAAGCCGCGCGCCTTGGACAGATCACCGATTACGACAAGCTGACCCTCGAAGTATGGACCAACGGATCCATTACTCCGGCTGATTCGCTCGGCCTGGCCGCGAAGCTGGTGAAGGATCACATGAACATCTTCATCAACTTTGAGGAAGAGATCGAGACGGCAGCTTCATCCGATGACCGCAAGCCCGAGATCAAGAACGAGAACCTCAACCGTTCCGTGGAAGAACTCGAGCTGAGCGTGCGCAGCTACAACTGCCTGAAGAACGCAAACATCCAGACCATCGGGGAACTCGTGCAGAAGACCGAAGCCGAAATGTTGAAGACCAAGAACTTCGGCCGCAAGTCGCTGAACGAAATCAAGGAGATTCTTTCCTCGATGGGTTTGAGCCTGGGTATGAAGATCGACGAGCATGGCAACGCCGTGCCCGGACCAACTTCGAACCAGGTGCTGCCGGCGTCGGCATACGGCGCAGACGACGAACTGTAATGTGTGGCGCGGCTATGCCGCGCCGCAAGTTTCAAAGTGGCAATGTCAAGGTTTCAAAGCAATGGCGTGGGTCTCCCCTGCTTTGGGGCTTCAACCTTGAAACTCTGAAACCTTGAAACCTTGAAACTTTGAACTTGAGGTTTTTATCATGCGTCACAAAGTAGCTGGATGGAAACTTGGACGGAACACAGCGCACCGACGCTCGTTGCTGCGCAACCTGGTGACTTCGCTGATCATTGAAGAGCGGATTGAAACCACAATTCCGAAAGCGAAAGCCATGCGTCCCCACGTAGAGAAGATGATCACGCTCGGCAAGCGTGGCGATCTGGCGGCTCGCCGGCTGGCGACGGCTTACCTGATGACGAGCGAGTCGGTGACCAAGCTGTTTGACACGATCGCTCCCCGCTTCGGAGACCGCAACGGCGGTTACCTGCGGATCGTGCGCACCGCATGGCAGAAGGGCGACGGCGCCGAGAAGGCTTTCGTCGAACTGCTGGGCAGTGAAAAGGTTCTCGACGAAAAGCGCGAAAAGCGTGCAGAAGCCCGTGCCAAGCGGGTCGCCGAAGCCAAGAAAGCCATGGAAGAAGCCGATGCCCAGGCCAAGGCGGAAGCCGAGGCTCAGGGCGGAGTTGAAGGCGGCGGGAAAGCAGAGAAGGAAGACGAGAAATAAGCGACTGGTTTCCCCATCCTCCAGATGACTGAGCAACGCACCCATAACTTGGGTGCGTTTCTTTTTGCGGGAGAACAAGCCTTCCTGACGCTACCTCTCCAGCAGTACATGTACCCCAGAGCCTAACGAGGGTAACCTTGTTGCTCCCGGAATCCATGCCTACACTGAGATGCACAGCTCATGGAATTCACCAAGACTCAGATATACATCGCAGTCGGCGCCGGTGTTTTGCTGGTGGTGATGTTCCTCGGGTATTTGTCCTGGCTCAACAACCAGGGCCCCGTGCTGGCCAAGTCCGAGGATCGCGATTCGTTGACAGGGATACCGAATTCCATTCGCCTGAACCCGCTGCGCGACCACTCCTCCGAGAAAGCGGCAGCCGTTTTCATGCGCGCCATGAAAGACGGCAAATGTCGTGACGAACTTTCCGACTGGGAGCACGACTACCGCAAGAAATATGCGAAGTTCATTTGCGATTCGGAAGACAAACATCCGCTGATCGGATGGCAACTGGTCGACTGGGAAGATGACCCGCCCCTGCGGATCCTGCACTATCGCGGCAAACGTCTCAACGCACCCGGCGACAGTTCGGCCTATAGCGGGCTGCTTTCTGTCACGCTCGAGAGAAAGTCCGGACAGTGGGACGTGACGAAGTACGACGCGTTGTACTGAGCACAGCTCTTAACTCTCAGCTGTCAGCTCTCAGCAAAACAAACACTCCGAACAAGTTAACCCTCGGTCGACTCATGGGAAATCCCCTTCGCTTGCCTTTTTGACAGGAGCACGGAGTGTCTTGGTTGAGGTAAGGAAGGATCTTCGTTACGTCCTAGGCGGAGCCACGCATAGATGAACAGTTGTGTGACGAGTGCAGCCGCGCTGTCGAGTGCCACGTCGCGAATAGTTCCGGTGCGCGAGGGCAGAAATGTCTGGTGCCATTCATCCAGACTGGCGACCAGAGCTGTCATTGCGAACGCGATGCCTGCCCACACGATTGACCAACGCGGACCGCCGGTGGCATGGATCGTCGCTCTCCATGCGCGGAAAAATAAGAGGCTGAGAACCGAGTAGCCAATGATGTGGCCGGTTTTGCGAATCACGAAGTGCCAGGTTAGAAACCGCACCGGGTCCAAGCCAAACAGGAAGTGGAACAGTGGATACAGAATGCCGCGGGTCTTCTCAGCCGAGAGAGCGTTGCTGGATTCAAACGCGATCAGGCCGAGCCACAAGAGGGCGGCCAGCCATGTTTTCCAGACGGTCGAATTCGTGCGCTCGGAAGCCTTCAAAACAGAAACAGCCCGACCATCGATTTCCCGCCGCGCGCTTTATTCAAGCGCATAATTGGGCGCCTCGCGCGTGATGATGACGTCATGTACATGGCTCTCGCGCAGTCCCGCGCCGCTGATGCGCACGAAGCGGGTCTTCTGTTGCAGTTCGGCGATGGTAGCGCAGCCGCAATATCCCATGCCCGACTTCAGCCCGCCCACCATCTGGTGCACGATCATCGCGACCGACCCGCGGTATGGGACGCGGCCTTCGATACCCTCCGGAACCAGCTTGTTAAGACGATTTCCATCGCCCTCGTTGACTCCGGGAATGGCAGTGGAAGCTTCATCCGTGCTCTGGAAATATCGTTCGCTGGAACCTTGCGCCATCGCGCCCAGCGAACCCATGCCGCGATACGACTTGAAGGTGCGGCCCTGGTACAGGATGAGTTCTCCAGGACTCTCGTCGGTTCCGGCGAACAGCGAGCCGATCATGACGGCGCCTGCTCCCGCCGCCAGCGCTTTGGTGATGTCGCCGGAATACTTGATGCCACCATCAGCGATGATGGGAACGTGTGAATCCTTGGTGGCGCGGAAGGCTTCTGCGATCGCCGTGATCTGCGGCACGCCGGCGCCTGTTACCACGCGGGTGGTGCAGATGGAGCCCGGTCCGATGCCAACTTTGATGCCGTCGGCGCCAGCCTTGGCGAGCTCGCAAGCTCCGTCAAACGTCGCAACGTTGCCGGCGAGCAACTCGATTTCCGGCAGTTTCGACTTCACCGCCTTGATCGCCTCGAGCACTCGCGTCGAATGCCCATGAGCGCTGTCGATCGCAACCACGTCAACTTTTGCTTTCGCCAGTTCCTGGGCACGCTCCAGAAAGTCGCCAGTTGCCCCCAGCGCCCCGCCCACCCGCAGCCGACCGTGCGAATCCTTGGCGGCATTTGGGTACTTCAGCTTCTTCTGGATGTCTTTTACGGTGATCAGGCCTTTGAGGATGTACTTATCGTCGACCACCAGCAGTTTCTCGACGCGATGTTCGTGCAGGATCTTCTCCGCGTCTTCGAGAGTGGTGCCGACCGGAACCGTGATGAGGTGGTCCTTCGTCATCACGTTGCGGATGGGAACGTCGAAGCGGGTCTCAAACCGCAAGTCGCGGTTGGTAAGAATTCCCACCAGGCGGCCATCTTTTTGCGTAATGGGCACGCCGGAAATCTTGTATTTCCGCATGACTTCCAGGGCGTCGGAAACCTTCGCATCCGGCGACATGGTGACCGGATCAACGATCATGCCGCTTTCCGAGCGCTTCACCTTGTCGACCTCGTTGGCTTGCTGCTCAATAGTGAGATTGCGATGGACGATGCCGATGCCGCCCTGCTGGGCGATGGCAATCGCCATGTGCGACTGGGTCACGGTATCCATGGCAGCGCTGACAATCGGAATGTTGAGTTGTATGTTGCGGGTCAGTTGCGTCTGCGTGTTGGCCAGCGCCGGAACAATGTCGGAGCGGGAGGGCAGCAGCAACACATCATCGAAGGTGAGCGCCTCAGGAACGGGAAAATGGATCATATTTTGATACCGCGATCAGGGTATCTCTCTATTTTAGGGAGAATGAGAGCAGAGTGGCAAATTGGGCCGCACGACGGCGCTCATTATCGCCGCGATTTGCTCGCGTTCTGACTGGGTCCTTTCCGAAACAATTCCACGCCGACTCACTTATTGCAAGCCGGAATTCCGGTTTGAGCGCGCATTCGAGACGATGGCCCTCGCCTGCGGCAAGGTCAGCCCCACACAGTTGATTAGTGGGGAAAGCGGACGGGATCCACTGGGCGCGGGTCTGCATGAGCCACGCCATGTGTATAACCGCGTCATGCGCGAAACCGCGCGTCGGCAAGGCAGACACTACCTCCACGGGTGCGACGGGTTGGGTCGTTAACAACACCCGGGGCGATGAGTGCTCGCCGCTAACGGAATTTTTCGACGGCATAACGGACCGAATGTTTTTTGGGGTGGGCAGCGCGGCAGATGGCTTTGTAGAGAGTTCCACCTTAACAGGTACGGCCTCGCAGCCGAATTGTTGCGCTTCCCCCACTTCCAGTTGTGTGACGGCACCACACACGCTCGGCGGTACCAGCGGGATCGTCATAGATAACCAGCTAACTGGGGGCGGCACGAACATCTATTTTCCCACCGTCGCTCGCGGTAGCGTCAACAGCCAAAGCTGCGCAGTCGCCGGCGGGGCTGGCAGTCCTTTTTGCACGGTGAAGTTAACGCAGTCCGCGCTCCAATAGAGGCTGACCGTCGCGGACTGTTTCAGAGCCTCTTTCATAACTTTCTTTGACGCCCCGCCCGCTTCCGACTACCATTCCCTTGCCTTGGGACGCGTGTCCTGAGGCAAAACCATGATCGGTCGGACCATCTCGCACTACCAGATCATCGAGAAGTTGGGTGGCGGCGGCATGGGCGTGGTTTATAAAGCCGAGGACACCCGGCTGCGTCGCTTTGTCGCTCTGAAGTTCCTGCCGGAGGACGTCTCCAAAGACCCGCAGGCTTTGGCCCGTTTTCAACGCGAAGCGCAGGCCGCTTCGGCGCTAAACCATCCGAATATCTGCACGATCTACGACATCGGCAACGAGGACGGCCAGGCATTTATTGCCATGGAGTTCCTCGATGGTGTGACCCTGAAGCATCGCATCGCCGGCCGGCCTCTCGATCTGGAGACATTGCTCTCGCTCGCAATCGACATCGCGGACGCGCTCGATGCAGCGCACTCGGCCGGCATCATCCATCGCGACATCAAGCCCGCTAACATTTTTGTGACGAAGCGGGGGCACGCGAAGGTGTTGGATTTCGGCTTGGCGAAGCTGGAGGCGGGCGCACGGACGCAGCAAGACGACACCTTGACCGGAGGGATGGAGCCGCATCTAACCAGTCCGGGAACAGCTGTGGGAACAGTTGCCTATATGTCGCCAGAGCAGGCCAAGGGCAAAGAACTGGATGCGCGCAGCGATCTGTTTTCTTTCGGCGCGGTGCTCTACGAGATGGCAACGGGGCGCTTGCCGTTTGCGGGAGAGACATCGGCGCTGATCTTTGATGGGATTTTGAATCACGAAGCGCCCTCCCCAACTGACATCAATCCAGCGTTGCCCGCGAAGCTGGGAGAGATCATCCGCACCGCGCTCGAGAAAGATCGCGATCTGCGCTACCAGGGCGCGAATGAGATGCGGGCGGAACTAAAGCGCCTCAAGCGCGATACCAGTTCCGGAAGGGTACGCCAGGCGGCCAGCAGTTCTGCGCCGGCTGCGTCCGTTGCTTCTGCGGCAAGTTCAAGTGGCACGACAGCCGCAGCCGAAGAGGCAGGAGGCAAGGGAAGCGGCAAGCTGATCTGGGCTGGACTGGCTGCCCTCGTTGTGGCTCTTGCAGCTCTAGGCATCTATAAGTTCGCCGGCCACGGAGGCGGCGGGAATTTCAACCTGCAGAACATGCAGATAGCACCGCTCACGCAGAATGGGAGAGCCTCCGACCTCACGATTTCTCCCGATGGACGATACGTCGGGTGGGTCGTGCGTGACGGAGAAAAAGAAAGTCTCTGGGTGCGGCAGGTGGCGACCGGCAGCGATGTGCAGGTCATTCCACCCGACGAAATTGCCTTCAACGGACTGAGTTTCTCTCCCGATGGCAACTACCTCTATTTCGTCCGCTCCGACAGGCAGACGCTCAACTATGCCTACCTCTACAAGATGGCTTCCCTGGGCGGCGCCAGTACACAACTGGTGAAGGATGTCGATACCGGTGTGACGTTCTCGCCGGATGGAAAACAGATCGCCTATCTGCGGGGGACGCCGGACAAGAATTTGTGGAACTTGTTGGTTGCCTCGTCCGATGGCGGCGGGGAACGTACGCTGGCCAGTTTCAATTCCGTCGTCAGCGCGGGATACATTGCCACTCCGGCATGGTCGCCCGATGGAAAGTCGATCGCCCTGACCTTGTGGGAAGTGGCAAATGGGCAGCACCCTGTGCTCAAACTCGTTTCGGTTGCCGACGGCACCGCGCGCAACTTGTATACGCCGGAACCGGGCTCAGCCTTAGGCCCACCGGTCTGGCTGCCCGACGGCAGTGGACTCTTGCTGGCAATCCGGGCGGGATCCCCCGGCGCACGCGGGCAGATCTGGTATGTGCGCAACCCCGGCGGTGAGGTCCGCCGCTTCACCAACGACCCCACGGACTATTCAACTTGCTGCCTCAGCCTCACGCAAGACGGTAAGACCCTTGCCGTGATGCAAGACAGCCCCACGGCGGATCTGTGGGTAGGACGCGCGGGCGCTCTCGATGATGCTCAACAAGTAAGCTCCGGCGAACCTCATGCGTCGGTGGGCTGGACCGGGGACGGAAAGCTGGTGACTGCAGGTTCGAATGGGCAGATCGAGACCATGCCGCCGGAGCGCGGAACGCCTACCCACCTTGCTCTGCGGAAAGAAGCGCAGACACTCCCCGCGGCATGTGCCGACGGACGCTATCTGGTCTACGTCGCACGCACCGGCGCAACGTCGGATGTGTGGCGCGTCGACTCCGACGGTGGCAATCCGACGCAACTCACCAAGGTCGGCTCCGTCGTTGCGAGGCAAAACACCAAAATCGACTGCTCGCACGATGGCAAGTGGGTTGAATTCACTGCGACGAACCCCAGCACAGGCGCCAGCGCTTGGAGGGTTCCGGTCGAGGGCGGTGAACCTACGAGACTCACCGAGAATATCGATCGGCCGCGTATCGCGATCTCTCCCGATGGACAACTGGCTGCGGTGCACCTCTGGGGAAAAACGCCGACGAGTCCATCGGTTCTGGCGGCTATCCCGGCGCAGGGCGGGGACCCCGTCTATCGCTTTGACGCGCCCACCGGAATGTTCGGATTGGCTTGGTCGCCAGACAGCAAGGCTTTCCAGTATGTCTTGACCCGCGATGGAGTCGGCAATCTCTGGGAGCAACCCCTGACTGGCGGACCCGCGAAACAACTGACGCACTTCAAAACGGACCTGATCTTTGATTTCGCCTGGTCGCTCGACGGCAAACAACTCGCTTTGGCGCGCGGAAACCGCAATAGCAACGTAGTGCTGATCTCGAACTTTCAATAACTCCGAAGCGCGACTGTTCCCTTGTCGTGGCATCTGTTAAACAACGTTCTTGACGGCGCGAAGGCACCGGATTCGCCGGTCCCAATCGGCCTTCGATCGTTTGTCTTTTACGCCTGACCAGCGTATATTCAAGTATTGGAAACTGTTGTGTAGTACCAGCATTCGGCGAAGCACACCAGTGGGCGCAAGCCCACTTTTTAGTTTGGTGCTAAGCGGACGCGGTCGAAATGCTGGTAACTCATTGAAGACATGGCATTTGAAGAAGACCGCGTGCGGGAAATTGCCGAGCGCGTGGCGGCCACCAGCGGGTTGGAAGTGGTCGAGATCGAACTGCGCGGAGGGGGCAAGAACCGGATGCTCCGGGTCTTCCTCGATAAGCCTGCCGGTGTGACGCACGAGGACTGCGCGCTGTTCAGCCGGGAGTTTGGAACGATCCTCGATGTCGAGGATGTGGTGCCGGGCGGAAGCTACGTGCTGGAGGTTTCTTCGCCGGGGCTGGACCGCAAATTGAATCGCGCAGCAGATTACGAGCGATTCGCGGGCAGCAAAGTGAAGTTGATGACGCGGCAGCCGGTGAACGGCAATCGGCATTTTGAGGGTCGTCTCGAAAGTTTTCGCGACGGCACGCTGACACTGGATCTGAGTGAGGCGCGCGGCAAACATCGTCCCAAGCAAGATGCTCCACAGAAATTGGAAATCGAGCTGGCGAACGTTGAAAAAGCGAATCTGGTGCCGGAGATTTAGGAAGAAAGTTTCAAGGTTTCATAGTTTCAAAGTTTCAAGGACAGTTTGAAGAGTTGCGGAGATTCGAAAAGCTCCGACGTTGCAATCTTGAAACTCTGAAACTTTGAAACCTGCAGCACGACAGTTATGGTTGAATCGGAATCTTCTTTATGGCAAGTGAGCTCTATAACACGATCGACGCGCTGAGCCGGGAAAAAGGGATTGATCCGCAGATCGTAGTCAGTGCGGTGGAAGACGCGATTGTGGTCGCGACCCGTAAATACTACAAGACGCAGGAAAATCTCCGTGCGGAACTCGACAAGGATACGGGTAAGATTCGCGCGTTTGCAGTGAAGACCGTGGTTGAGACTCCGGAACAGATCGAGGATCCCATTCTGCAGGTCACGCTGGAAGACGCGCGCAAGGTCGATCCCAACATCGAGATCGGCGGAGAGCTGCAGATTCCGAAAGTGACGGAAGGAATTCTCGGACGCATCGCGGCCCAGCTCGCAAAGCAAGTCATTTTCCAGAAAGTCCGCGAGGCCGAGCGCGATACCGTCTACAACGAATACATCTCGCGCGTGGGCGAGATCGTGAACGCGACCGTGAAACGGGTCGAAGGTCCGGACGTGATCTTCGACATAGGCAAGGCGGAATCCCGCATGCCTCGCAAGGAACAGTCGCGGCTGGAGTCGTTTGCCATCGGCGAGCGTGTGCGTGTGGTGATCGCGCGCGTCGAGAAAGCCTCCAAGGGACCGCAGGTTGTGGTCTCACGCGCGGCGCCGGAACTGGTGCAAAACCTGTTTCAGACCGAAGTTCCGGAAATCTACGACGGAACGGTCGTGATCCGCGCCATCGCGCGCGAGGCTGGTGAGCGCACCAAGATCGCCGTCATGTCGAAAGACAAGGACGTCGACGCGGTGGGCGCATGCGTGGGCATGAAAGGCATGCGCGTGCAGTCGATCATTCGCGAACTGCGGGGCGAGAAAATCGACATCATTGAGTACCACGAGGATTCGGTTACGTTCGCGGAGAAAGCTTTGCAGCCCGCCAAGGTAAGCCGCGTCACGGTGGTGGATGCGGCGGAAAAGCATCTCGAAGTGGTGGTCGACGACACGCAACTCTCGCTCGCCATCGGGAAGAAGGGCCAGAATGTCCGGCTGGCGGCGAAGCTGCTCGGCTGGAAGATCGATATCAAGAGCGAGGAAGAAAAACGGCAGGAAGTGGAGCAGCAGATGTCGGCGCTCACTTCGCAGACGGCGACGCCGCTGGAGAGCGTGCCTGGGCTGGGAGAAGGGCTGATCGAGAAACTGGCGGCCGCGGGAATCCCGACCGTCGAAGCGTTGGCTGACATGACGCCGGAGCAACTCGAAGCCATCGAGGGCATCGGTCCCAAAACGGTGGAAAAAATCAGCTTGGCGGTCAATAATTACTTCGCGACTCTCGAAGGCGGAGAGGTCGCTGTGCCCGAGGGCGAGACCCAGGAAGTTGCTTCTGAAGAAGCAGCGGGCGAGGCCGTCGCAGACGAAGCGCCGGTCGAGGGCGAAATTCAGGAAGTGGCCGCGGCAACCGAAGAAAGCGAACCGGCTGCGGACGATGCGGCGATACAGACCGAGGGCGGGGAGGAAGACACCTCCGCCGAACCAAAGGAATGATCAGGATTTTCCGCGCCCGTCGCGCAAGTGACGGGGCGGTGTGCAACGCTGACTCCGTGAGGATGCTATGAAGACTTAGGGAGCGGTGGCGGGGCCAAGAAAGGGCGGATGAGTAAGATTCGAATCAACGATCTGGCCAGGGAACTGGAAGTCAAGAGCAAGGCGATTCTTGATGTCCTGGTCGAAGTCGGTGTCACGGAGAAGAAAACGCACTCCAGTTCTGTCGAGGAACACGAAGCGGAAAA
Source organism: uncultured Acidobacteriota bacterium (assembly GCA_963765755.1). Lineage (GTDB taxonomy): Bacteria > Acidobacteriota > Terriglobia > Terriglobales > Acidobacteriaceae > Gp1-AA133. The sequence goes on from CAVXXV010000005.1 coordinate 211,606, forward strand.
GGTGCGGGCTCACTTCCGTGCCGCTGAAGCCCAAGCCGCGCCCGCCAAGTCGCGCGCCGGCCGCGAAGCTGACGAAATCAAGACCAAGATTGACCTCTCGCACATCTCCAAGCCCGGTGATGTGCTCAAGCTGATCACCAAGCAACAGCAAACAGCGGCGACTCCCGCACCACCGCCCGTGCGTCCACCTGCGCCACCTGCAGAGACCAAAGCGGCAGCACCGCCGGCGCCGGCCGCAACGCCTCCCGCAGCGAAGCCTGCGCCACCGCCGCCGCCGGCACCTCGTTTCATCACGCCGCAGACTGTCATCCGCCCCGTGGCGAAAGTGCCCGCCCCACCAGCGGCACCCCCCGCGCCTCCGGCTGCGAAGGCGGCACCGCCCGTCGCCGCGGCTCCGCCGGCGCCTGCACCGCCACGCCCAGTAGCTCCGCCTCCGCCGCCCACAAGCGTGCAACCGGAAATCATGGCGCAAGCCGCTCCTCCGCCGCCTGCGGCCTCGGCAACTCCGCCCAGCGCGCCGGCCCCGACCAAGCCATCCGCGCCTGTGCCGCCGCCTCCGCGCATGATCGTTCCGCAGACCGGGCCGCGGCCTGTCTACAAGGCACCGCCTCCGAAACCAGTACAGCCCGGTGTGCCGATCGCATCGCGTCCTGTGCCCGGCCGTCCTATACCTGGCCAGCCAATTTTTCAGCGTCCGCGTCCGCAAGCTCCGGGAGGTCCCCGTCCGCCGTTGCGACCCGGTGAGCGACGTCCCATGCATCCGACGCGCCAGTCGCCTACCGGAGCGCGTCCACTCGGAGTCGGCCCGGGCGCACCCATGGCCCCTCCGGGACCAACGCGTCCCGGCAGCCGTCCCGGTGGTCCGTCGCGACGTCCCGGACAGCGCTACGTTCCACGCGGGGTGAAGGAAGGCCCGATGAAGGGCTACGTTCCGCCGCCGCGGCTTTCGCTCTCCAATGAGCCGCAGCCCATCACGCGGAACATCACCATCACCGAGGGCATCAGCGTGAAGGATCTGGCGGAGAAGCTGGATATTCGCGCGAAAGATCTGATCGCGCGTCTGTTGTCTCGCGGCGTGTTCGCGACCATCAACCAGACGCTCGACGCCGAGCTCGCCAGCGAGATGGCGCGCTTCTTCGGGGCGGAAACCAACGTCATCAGCTTCGAAGAGCAGGCGCAGAAAGAGATCGCCGATGCCGCCGGTGCAGGCGACGAAGGCGCTGCGGGAGCGATTCCGCGGCCTCCCGTGGTTACCATCATGGGACACGTCGACCACGGCAAGACCACGTTGCTCGACTCCATTCGCTCAACTACCGTCGCGGAAGGCGAAGCTGGCGGAATCACGCAGCACATCGGCGCCTACAAAGTTCGGGTCATGGACACCGAATCTCCTGCCTACGGGCGCGAGATCGTGTTCCTCGATACGCCCGGCCACGAAGCGTTCACGCGCATGCGCGCCCGCGGCGCCAAGTCCACCGACATCGTCGTGCTGGTGGTTGCTGCCGACGACGGCGTGATGCCGCAGACACTCGAGGCTATCGATCACGCGCACGCGGCGGAAGTTCCGATCATCGTCGCGGTGAACAAGATCGACAAGCCCGAAGCCATGCCGGATCGCGTCAAAAAGCAGCTCGCCGATCGCGGCTTAATGCCGGAAGACTGGGGCGGCACAACGGTGTTCGTCGATGTCTCGGCCAAGAAGAAGACCAACCTCAACCTGCTGATGGAAATGATCTGCCTGGTCGCCGACCTGCAGGAACTACGCGCCAACCCGGCGCGCTCCGCCAGCGGCGTAGTGCTCGAAGCCAAGCTCGATCGCGGACGCGGTCCGGTCGCAACCGTCCTCGTGCAGGATGGCACGCTGCGGACCAGCGACAACTTTGTCGTAGGCAACGTCTACGGAAAGGTTCGCGCCATGTTCGACGATCGCGGTGCGCAGTTGGAGGAGGCTCCGCCCTCGACGCCGGTTGAAATCCTCGGCATGGAAGGCTTGCCGCAGGCTGGCGATCAGTTCGTCGTGGTGGCCGATCGCGACAAGGCGCGGGGGATTTCCGAGTATCGCGAACAGAAAGCCCGCGAAGCTCAGCTGGCCAAGAGTTCGCGAGTATCGCTCGAAGGTCTGGCCGAGCAACTCAAGACCGCCGGCACGAAGGAACTCAACATTATTCTCAAGGGCGACGTGGGCGGCTCGGTCGAAGTACTCACCGACTTGCTCGCCAAGCTTTCGAACGACAAGGTACGTCTGAAGGTGTTGCGCGCCGGAGTTGGCGCCATCACCGAGTCGGACGTGCTGCTCGCGTCGGCGTCGAACGCCATCATCATCGGCTTCAACGTGCGGCCCGAGCGCAAGGCGCAGGAACTCGCCGATCAGGACAAGGTCGACATCCGGCTGCACTCGATCATTTACGAGCTGCAGGATGAGATCAAGCGCGCCATGACCGGCTTGCTTGAACCCACCATTAAGGAAACCTACCAGGGCCGTGCGGATGTGAAAGATACATTCCGGATTCCCAAGGTTGGCACCATTGCTGGTTGCCAAGTGAGCGATGGGCTCATCAAGCGCGATTCGGAAGTCCGCCTGTTGCGCGACAATGTGGTGGTCTTCAAAGGCAAGATCGCTTCGCTGAGGCGTTTCAAAGACGACGCCAGCGAGGTCCGCAATGGAATGGAATGCGGCATCGCGATCGCCAACTACTCCGACATCAAGGTCGGAGACGTGATCGAGGCGTTTGTCACCGAACGCATCGCCGCGGAAGTGATTGCGTAGAGGCAGTTCTCAGTTCTCGGTTATCAGTTCTCAGAAAGCCAGGCGCAACGCTATGCTGAGAACTGGGAACTGAGAACTGAGAACTAATGCCAATCGCGTTTCTCACGCTCGAACTCAGCATCGAAGCCGCGCACTCCCTGAAGGACAAGCGGCAGGTGTTGCGCAGCCTGAAAGACCGGATACGCGTGCGATTCAACGTAGCCGTGGCTGAGCTGGATGCGAGCGATTTGTGGAACCGGGCGACGGTTGGCGTGGTCAGCGTCTCCGATTCGCGCGACTATCTCGACGGCTTGATGAAGAACGTGGAACGCTTCGCGGCACGTATCGCCAACAATGGCGGCGCGGAACTGACCGATTCGTTCGTGGAGTTTTTGTAGAAGTTTGCATTCCGCTGCCTCTTGTTATCCCTCCCCGAGACAGCGCAACTTCTGGTATTCTCATCCGTTTTACTTGGAGTGATTCGTTGGAACGGCGTGGCCAAAAGTATCACCGGGAAAGGCTCAGTGAAGCTCTGCGCGAGGAGATCGAGACCATCCTTGAAGGCGAGCTGGGTGATCCGCGTATCGGGCTGGCCAATGTAAGCGAAGTCCACCTCGCTCCCGATTCCCGCTCCGCACGCGTGATGGTGGTGGTCGAAGGCGATGATGCCGCGGCCGAGGAAACGATGGAAGGGCTGCAGGCGGCTTGCGGCTTTGTTCGTCGGGAACTGGTTGAGCGCTTGCACCTGCGGCGCGCGCCGGAACTCATTTTTATTCAAGACCGATCGCAGGAATATAAGTCGAGGATCGACGAACTGCTGGGTCGCTCGAAAAAGAAGCCGGGCTCCCCTCGCGCTCGTCGAGCGTAAACGCTTATGGTGAGGGAAGTCCTCGAACACATCGAACGCCGGCAGCGCTTTGTGCTGACCTCGCACGCGCGCCCCGACGGTGACGCGATCGGTTCCGCGCTGGCCTGCTGCGAAGTTCTGCGACGCCTCGGCAAAGATGCCGACGTCGTGCTTCACGACCCCGTCCCCCGTATTTACCAGCCCTTGCCCTTTGCCGACCGCGTAGTGCAGGCTGACCGCGTTAACGGCAACTACGAGGCCGCCATCATCCTGGAATGCGACAGCATCCAGCGCACCCGCCTCGAGGGCCTCGACAATCGTTTCCTCATCAGCATTGATCATCACGTGAGTGGCCGCCCCTTTGCCCACGTTAACTGGATCGACCCATGCGCGACCGCAACCGCCGAACTCGTATACCGGCTGGCGCGCGAAGCTGGCGTGACCATTTCTCCCGAGATTGCCACCTGTCTCTACACGGCGCTCATGACCGACACCGGCTCTTTCATGTTTCGCGGCACAAATGAACACACTTTCGAATTGGCGCGAGAACTGGTGCTCGCGGGCGCGGATCCGGCGCACTGCGCGCGCAATATCTACTTCGCGCACTCCACCGCCAAGATGCGCCTGTTGGGCGCGGCGCTTTCGAACTTGCATCGCGAGGGGCCGCTCGCCTGGATCTGGATCACGCGCGAGCAGATGGAATTCAGCCAGGCGAAGGAAGAAGACTGCGAAGGCCTGGTGAACTACGCGCTCTCCATCGGCGATGTCGAGGTCGCAGTATTCTTCCGCGAAATGACGGATGGTCGGTACCGCGTAAGCTTGCGTAGTAAAGGTTCGCTGAATGTGGCGCAGATCGCAGAAGAATTCGGCGGCGGCGGACATGAATGCGCCAGCGGTTGCTCGATGGATGGCCCGCTCTCGATCGCGGTGGCTCGCATCCTCGAGAAGGTTCGTCCCGAATCCCGGTAGAATAAATCCCTATGGAAATCTCGATGTGGCGACAGTCTGCGTCCTTCGTGGGCGCGATGTTGATCCTCGTCGCGTACGCCGGCCACCAGATGGGCTGGATGAATCCGCGCCGGGCCACCTACAACATTCTCAACGCCGTCGGATCGGCGATCCTCGGCTACATTGCCTTCCATCCGTTCCAGGTCGGATTCGTCGTTCTCGAAGTCACGTGGACGCTGATCAGCATCTACGCTCTAGTTCGGCCGCAGGCGCAAGCGTGAACATCTATTTCGCGGTAAAGCCTGCCGGTCGTTCCGATGCCGCCTGTGGCGCGGCAAAAAAGGAGCAGTCACATGAACTCCGTCCGGCCGACGTGGGGGCGTCTCTGTGAACCAGCGCATCCGCGAAGGGCTGCTGCTCGCGGGCTTTTGCGTCTTTCTTTTCTTTTACGGGCTCGGACAATTCGGTCTGGTCGGCGCCGACGAGCCTCGCTACGCGCAGGTCGCCCGGGAAATGTTGGCGCATCGCGACTGGATCACGCCCACTCTGAGCGGAATGCCCTGGCTCGAAAAGCCCCCGCTGTATTACTGGCAGGCGATGGCTGCCTATAGCATTTTCGGCGTCCGCGACTGGGTTGCTCGAGTGCCTTCCGCGATTGACGCGTCCCTGATCGTCCTGGCTGTTTATCTCTTCCTTCGCAAGGTGCGTCCGGGGCTTCATCTGGACGGCGCCCTGATGACCGCGTCAACCGCTGGCATTGTCGGATTCGCGCACTCGGCCTCGACCGACATGCCGCTGGCCGCCATGTTCTCACTGGCAATGCTTTGCTGGTACGCGTGGTGGGAGAGCTCCGAGCAGAAACTTCTCTACGGGTTTTATTTCTTTCTCGCGCTCGGGGTGCTGGCCAAGGGACCGGTCGCCGTTGTTCTGGCAGGAGCAGTGATTGTTCTTTTCGCGCTGGGAGCAGGGAAGTCCCAAATCGTTCTCAAATCGCTCTGGCTGCCGGGAATGTTTTTGTTTTTCATCGTGTCCATGCCCTGGTTCGTAGCTGTCCAACTGCGCCAACCGGAATTCTTTCGTGTATTCATCCTTGAGCACAATCTCGCGCGATTCGGGAGCGATCTCTACCATCACTCGCAGCCGATCTGGTTCTACATTCCGGTCGCCATCCTGGCGCTGGTCCCGTGGGTGGCGTTCGTAGGAGCCGCCAAGTGGGAAGTGTTACAGGCCTGGTGGGCAGAACGCAAAGCGTTGTTCGAAACCGGCGATGCGCTGAATTTCTTTCTCCTCGTTTGGCTGGCAGTGCCCATCGTGTTCTTCTCATTGTCGCGCTCCAAGCTGCCGGGCTACATTCTGCCTGCGATCCCCGCCGGAACGTTGCTCGTGGTGGAGTATGTGCGCCGTCACGTGGATGGCGATCGCCCGCCGGCTTGGGTGATCATTGCGCATGCCATCGTAGCGGCCGCGTCACTGGTTCCGGCCCTTGGAATCGGATACATTCTGGTTCAGCACCGCCTGCCTTGGGTACCAATAACGATGGTCTCTGCGGCAGTTGCATTGGCAGTGTCCATCGGGATCGCGGTTACGCTCTCCGGCAAACTCGGCTTACGCGTTCTTTATTTTGTGACGCTGGTGCCCGTTGTGCTGGCCGTGGCGGCCCTGCTCAAAATCGGTGCCCCCGTTGCGGACGAGTTGCTTTCCGCACGATCGGTTGCACAACAACTTGGAAGCATGGAAATCAAGCCGCTTCCCCTCGCGGTGTTGGGTGTCCGACGCGAGACCGAATACGGCTTGGAGTTTTACCGCAACCAGCGCATCAGTCGTTACGAGCGCCGCCAGGTCCCGCTGGATGAGCATCTGCTTCTTGCGCCGGAAGGCGCAGGCGGAGCGATTCCACAGTTCGTGGGCACCCGTCGAGTAGCGTATTTGGGAGGATTCCCTCCACAGCACCTGGAGTTCTATTGGGTGGCAGCAGCGACGCCCGCGAAATAAAGCACGGTCTTCCAGGTGGATTTTGCAGCGGCGAGCGCCAGGCTCGCGAATCTTATCCGAGAACCTCCTTCGCCAATGACTCCGGTTCTCCGCCGTTTGCCTCCGGCTGCTTGAAGCACTAGACTGCTTGGTTCACGCCCCACGTTGCGCGGTTCCGGCCGGGGCGCATTTCTCGGAGTTCCGTGGAGATCCTCGACCTCAGGCACTTTTCTTCCGTTGATCTACGTCCCCTGCTAGAGGACGAAACCCAGGTCTGGTCGCGCCTACTTTCCTGGGACTACACGAGTTCCGCCGATATGATCCTGCGTTACGTCGATGCGAAGATTCTGCCCGGTTATGCCGCGGTCGACCGCGGCCGGATTTTCGGCTACGCCTTCTTCGTGTATGAGGGGAGCAAAGGCGTGATCGGTGATTTGTACGTCGCTGACGGCGACCGCTTGCCCGACTCGCGCGACGTTGAGGGCCGGCTGCTTACTCATGTGATCGAGACGTTACAGCAGTCCCCGGGCGTTCATCGTGTGGAAGCGCAACTTCTGGTGCACGACGCTGGCGTGCTGGCGCGGCCGTTTGTGGATCAGGGATTCCGGCGCCAGCCTCGTCTCTTCATGGCCCTGCCGCTGAGTCGGCCATCGCGCCCTGCGCCATCCGTGTTTCCGGACTTCGAGATTCGAGGCTGGCAAGACAGCGACTATCAATCCGCCGCCGCCGTGATCACCGCAGCCTACCGTACCCATGTCGATGCTGAAATCAATGACCAGTACCGTACGCTAAGCGGATCGTTGCGCTTCCTGAACAATATCGTGCGCTTTCCGGGGTGCGGATTCTTTGATGCGGAAGCGTCTTTCATCGTTCAGCACAAAGCCACTCGGCACATGGCCGGGCTGATCCTGTGCTCGCGCGTGCGCCACGACGTCGGACACGTGACCCAAGTGTGTATTTTGCCGGAATACCGTTCGCGAGGGGTGGGCGAAGCCCTGCTCGCCTGCACCGCGAACGCTCTGCGCAAGCGCAAGTTCTCGCTGCTATCGCTCACCGTGACAGAAGCGAATACCCGTGCCGTGGATCTTTACCGGCGTTTGGGATTTGATTTGCGCCGTGTATTTGATGCATTCGTTTGGGAAGAGAAGTAGCGGTTAGAGCGAAAGCCCCTGTCTATCTGCGAATCAACCACATGGCCCACCCTGCCAGGATCACTCCGCCCGTGAACATGGCGAAGCAGTACAGGCCGTAGCGGATCATATCGCGTGGCGTGTTGCGCTGCGTAATGCCGAACACTACCGACGCAAACACCGCAAACAGAATCGCGCTGCTGAAGTGCGAGAGCTGAATGGTCATGGTTTTTTCCCGATGGCGATGTGGTAGGCGTCAGCCACCGCGATGAAGTTCAGCAGGCCGGCCACAATGAGGAATTTGGTTCCGTAGTCAGCAGTCGCGTGCGCGATTGCGCCATGTCCCCAGTCCAGCGCGCGGGTCAAAATGTACAACCCGCCTCCGCCCAAGTTTCCGACGAAGCCCAGCATGTCGAGAATGTCGCCGCCGTTCGGCTTGTAGACGCGGCCTTGCATGGCGAGACCCAGCAGAAACATCATGACAATCGAAAACATAAGGAGTCCGCCCCGAATCCAGCGCTTCTGGATCAGGTGCCCGGCTCCGGGGATGAGCCAGGCCACGGCAGGCGCGACCAGGGACATGGCCGTGACTGGAGGAGCGTCGATGAGGGGTTCGGCGGGCTTCGTCTTCGGAGAGGAGGAATTTGCCATTCAGATGATCACGATCTCACTTTGGATTTTGCCGGTCACTTCCGCCCGATCCGGCCGGACCAGCACGTTTACTTCGCTGCGCACCCCGAACTCCGGCAGGTAAATTCCTGGCTCGATCGAAAAGCACGAATTGGGCAGGATTTGCCGCTCGTCGTGGATCTCAAGATCGTCCATGTTCGCGCCGTTGGAATGAACGTCGGTGCCAATGGAGTGCCCGGTGCGGTGAATGAAGTAGTCGCCGTAGCCTGACTTCTGGATGTGATCGCGCGTGGCGCGGTCGACTTGCCAGCCCGCGATGCGTTGTCCCGCCGCCTTGGCTTCGAGCACGGTCTTCACGCCCGCATCGCGCGCATCGCGCACAATCTGGAAAATCTCGCGCTGCTTATCCGAAGGCGCCTTGCCGACGTACCCCGTCCATGTAATGTCGTAGTACACCGCGCCCGGCGTGTTTTTCTTTCCCCAGATATCTAGCAGCACAAAGTCGCCGTCGCGAATGGGAGCGGCACTCTCAGCATGAGGCTCGTAGTGCGGATTTCCGCTGTTGGTGTTGACCGCCACCACGGGCGGATCGTCAGTCACGAGATTTTCGCGCTGGAACGCCTCCAGCAACCACTGTTGGATGGCATGCTCGTTCGTGCCTCCATTGCGCACGCGCCGGCCAATCTCCACAAAAGCTGCGGCGGTGATCTTATCCACCGAATCCCGCGCCGCAAAATGTGTCTGGATCTGCTCATCGGTCCAGGTTGCTTCAAACTGCGCGATCAAGTCGGCCGCGCTCACGATGTTCTTGCCCATGCTGCGGATCAGATCAATCGTGCCCGCATCCACCAGCGACACCGTGAACACCAGGTTGTTGGGCGAATACTGCATGGCGATCGTTTTGTGGTCGCCAAGGAACGTCTTAAGCTGCGCGAACAGTTCCTGCCATCCCGAATAGACGTGCTTGGGCCCGGGAAGTGAATCCAGGTGCCCGGCCTCAATCTTATGTACCAGCTTCGAGGGTTCGCCCTGTGCCGGGATCAGATAGAACCAGCGACGCGTGACCATCAGCGATGCAGGCAGTCCAAGCACACGGTAGGCGATCGGGTCGCGGTGGTGATGGTCGTAAAAGAGCCATGCATCGATATTGCGCTCGCGCAGGGCAGACTGAATGGCTGGGAGGTTCATGGCAAACTTCTATTGTAAACAAGGCCGCGCCTTTGCGCGAACCGCGATCGCCAAATCGAGCGGTGCTCACCCTAACGCGTGCCGTGCGTTAAGGTGGGGGCTCCACTTCAGCGCCGCCCCTTGAGAATTTACGGTTTGGATTCCCGCTCACGCCGCAAGAATTTTCCTGCGCGCCGAAGGCGGCAATGTTTCACAGGCCGTTCGCAGCACCAGCCGAGGCGCTCGTTCACGAATCTGGCAAAGATAAGGAACGGTCTTCGTAGCCGAGTGTTTCGCCGTCTCTCGCAGCAACCAGCCCAGGCCTTTCAACACCATGTCGTCATCATCGCGGAGCAGCAAATTCGACAGCCGTTTGATATCAGGCAGAAACATTCTTCGGCGGGTTCCCTGGATCAGCGCGACGCAAGCCGCCCGGCGATGCCACCGATTCTCCGACTTCGCCCACCTAAAAACATTTTGGACGCGTGCTGTCTTGCTCGCGACCATGTGCGCGATCAGATAGTGGACCAGCGCGTCGTGGTCAGCCCAACTGCTGATCCGTGGCAGCCACGATTCAAACAGCGAGAAATCCGTATCGTCGAACTGATCCGTAAGCTTTTCCAGAAGGAACACGGCAAAGATCTTTTCTTCGAGGACGCGGCCTCGGAAAAGACGGTCGGCAACCTTCAACAGGAATCTCAGATCCCGCTCACGAAGGATGGCGCGCCGGAAGCGCAACGCGACCTTACGCATTTCTGCCGTATGCCAGCCCCGCGACTTGATCTCCTCTTTGAAGAACGATTGCACGCCTTGCGCGTGCGGCGCCGAACCGCCGTCCTTCAAGACGCGCCGAATGTGGGCGGCAATGTATTCAGGAGTAATCCGTCGTTTCGCCATGATGACGAGTCCGGCGCGAAAGAGTACACCAATTAGCAGAGAAATGCAGTGATCTCAGACCGACGCCTGGCAAGGGCGGTTAGTCGCCGGAGATATTCAGAACCTTGTCATAGATCCACAAGGCTGCCGTCGTCACCAACCCCACCGCCGTAATCGTCCACCATATCCGCTCCGGCCGGTGTTGTACTTCGCCAAAATGGTGCAGCAGGAATCCTCCAAACCGTCCGCCAATCAGGGATCCAATCCCGATCGGAAGGAACGCGAAGCCCATATACGTACCTTGTTGCCCAGACGGAGCCAGCCGGGAAATATATTCGTAGTATCGCGGCTGCTGCGTGATCTCGCCCAACGCCACGATGATGAGGGCCACGACTGCTGTCCACACGCTGGCGTGCACGCCGAGAACAAGCCATGCGACCCCGGTGATCAGCGTTCCCAGCGTAATTGCTCCAAACGACGAAATCCTGCGCGTGAGCGCATTCACCGCAACCGTCAGCGTGATCACCACCAACGGATCGGCGATGAGGATGATCTCGGTATTGGCATTTGCATCCACGTAATCGTGAATGTAGATGGGCAGGATCAGGTATTGCTGCCAGAACACGATCCAGTAGCCGGAAAAGATCAGCAGAAACAGGACGAAGCGTCCATTCCCGAGAACGGTGAGCAGATTGCGCACGACTTGCCCGATCGAAGTGGTCTGCTGTTCGTCGATGCGCCTCGGTTCCTTGAAAAATATGAGTACGCCGATAAACATGAGGAACACGCTCAGCGCGGCCAGCCGAAAAACGTTTTCCACCCTCATCCGCGAGTGAATCCACCCTGCCAGGAAGGGGCCCATAAAACTCCCGATATTCACCAGCGTGTAGTAGATCGAGTACCCGATCGACCGAACGTTCTCCTTAGAAGCCCGCGCGGTCGTTCCAACAACGCTAGGTTTCACCAGGGCCACGCCGAGTGCCGGCAGGAACAGGATGATGCCGACCATCACTCCAAGCGGGAGGACGGTGCGAACCGGGCCCAGCCAAGGCGCGGCAATCTCTCCCACCAGAAAGTACGAGCAGCTCAGAATGAAATAGGCGAGAGACAGCGCGCGCCGGAACCCGATGCGGTCGGCCAGCGCTCCGCCAAAGATCGCCATCACCCAAACTGCCCCGCCAAACAGGCCACTCAGGCTTGAGGCCTGGTCGGTTGGGAACTGGAGAGCCTCGTGCAGGTATCGCGCCAGCGCGGCGAATACCGCATAGTAGGAGAGCCGCTCAAAAATTTCGCTGATGTTGGCGACCCAGAACGGCCGCTCGAAGCCGGTACGAATTTCTTGCAAGCGTTCGGCGAAGGTCAAGCGGGGCTCCCTGAGTTCAGGCGTTGTTGAACTTCCACTGCGGTCAGGCCGATCACCCGAATGACCTTTTTGCGGCCCGTCTGACCGGCAGCAATAGTAACGGAGGAACGTGGCACCTTCAAAAGATTTGCGAAGAATTCGATGCAGGCTTCATTGGCCTTGCCATCAATCGGCGGCGCCGTAAGCGAGACCTTCAGGGCATCGCCCAGTTCGCCTGCGATGGCATTCTTCTTCGCCCTAGGGTGGACTTTGATCGCAAATGTCACACCAAGCGAAGTTTCATGAACGGGAATCATGTGACGGATATCATCGGTTCGGGAGATGTTTCACCATCAGAATCAGCGCCATCCCGATCTCGCACCGCTGTTTTTATCCCTGCCCCTCCGTATCCCTGTGGTTAAGCTTTGACTCTGCTCCCGAAAATTGCCGACCCCACGCGCACGCAAGTTGCCCCTTCCTCAATTGCAACCTCGAAATCATGCGACATTCCCATAGACAATTCATCCATCCCAATTCCAGCCAGGCGCTGCCCGGCAATGTGATCGCGCAACTCACGCAGTCTGCGGAAATAAGGTCGAGCACCCTCGGGATCTTCAGTGTAAGGCGGCACGGTCATCAATCCCCGAACCTGGACATTCTGGAATCGTGGCACTTCGGAAAGAAGGCGATCGAGTTCCGGGGAGTCGGGAGCGATTCCGGTCTTTGCCGGCTCGCCCCCGACGTTGATTTCAATGAGAATGGGAAGCGTCGTGCCCGCGTTTCGTTCGGCCACGGATAGCCTCTCCGCAAGTGTGAGCGAGTCGACCGAATCGACTGCGTCAAACAACTCCGCCGCTTTGCCGGCTTTATTGCTCTGGAGGTGCCCGATCATGTGCCAGCGCGTGTCCGTCAGGCCGAGCAGGCTGTCCACCTTGCTGGAGAACTCCTGCACCCGGTTCTCTCCGAACACGCGAACGCCCGCAGCGTAGGCCTCGCGAATCGATTCGGGCGGAAAAGTCTTCGACACAGCCATGAGCGTCACCGAGTTGGCATCACGCCCCGCGCGGTTGGCAGCTACTCGAATGCGCTCGCGCACCTGCGCGATATTTTCAGCGATGGACATGAGACGAAACCATGAAGGACACGGTATCACGAAGAAAGGCGTGCACCGGAATGCACGCCCCTCGAGATTTGCCACTCTCAACTGTCCTCTACATGATGGCCGTCGGCGGCGCCGGCTCATCCGGGCGCCCCGCATTGGCTAGCGGAAGGCGGACCATCACGAATGCAATGATCACCAGCACAATGAATCCCGAGTAAGTCGCGGGCGACTCGAAAATTACCGGCAATGGCTTGTTGAAGAAATAGAAGGCGGCCACCACCAATCCGAGTATCGCCTCTCCAGCAATCATGCCCGAAGCCGTCAGCACTCCGGCATTCTCCACGCGAGCTTTCTGAGCATCGTTGAATCCACGTTTGTCGCGCATCCGGTCAGTCAGCCAGCGAATTATGCCGCCCAGGAAGATGGCGAATGTTGTCTCCAGAGGCAGATACATCCCAACGGCGAAAAGCATCACGCTCTTCACTTCCAGCATGATCATGGCGAGGCCCATCAGCACGCCGGCTCCCACCAGCGGCCAGGGCATGTTATGTCCGACGATGCCCTGGGCCAGTGAAGCCATCAACCCAGCCTGCGGTGCCGACAACTGCGGATCACCGAAGCCGATTCCTCCCCGATTGATGTTTCCCTGATGCAGGACCAACAGCGGAAAATACAAGGCCAAGCTGGCCACCAGAATGCCCAGAAAATCGCCCAACTGCATCTTTGCCGGCGTGCCTCCTAAAATGTGCCCAACTTTCAAGTCTTGCAACATTTCACCCGCAACGGCTGACGATACGCAAACGACTGCCGCCACTCCCAGCACCGCTGCCACTCCGCTCATTCCCGAAACGCCGATGGCAACCATCAGCAGGGCCGCGATAATCAGCGTGCACAGGGTCAGTCCCGACACTGGATTATTGGAAGAGCCGATCATGCCCACCAGGTTCCCGGACACCGCCGCGAAGAAAAATCCAACCACGATCATCACCAACGCAGCCGTGACAGCCCCACCGATCGTCCCTGAGAAGTGGAAATACAGCACGATCATGCAGACGAATGCAGCGCCCAGCCCGCCGAAGACAACCTTGCCGTTCAGGTCGCGCTCGGTGCGATTGGTGGCCGCATGGACAGCAGCTGACTTTTTCAGGTCGGAAACCGCGCGTCTCATGCCAATCGCAAGGCTTCTACGCATGCGGAACAATGTCCACGCAGCGCCCACCATCATGCCGCCGACGGCCACAGGCCGGACGATGTTGTACCAGACCGCCCCTGCCAGGTTTCCTTCCGTACCGGGCGCCAGATTCGCCTGCAACGTCGGGCCCAGGAAGTAGATGATCAGCGGAACCAACAATCCCCACGCCACCACCCCGCCGGCAAAATTGAGGGAGGCCAACCGCGGGCCGATGATGTATCCCACACCCAAGTACGCGGGGCTGATCGCCGGGGCCTGGAATGTGGTCACTCCACCTACGTTGACGACGGGTGCGGCGGCCGTTCTTCCCAGTCGCAACGCGCTGCTGCCGATCTGCCCGATGTGAATCACGAATGCCTTGCTCGCGTTAAATAACTGAAATGCTCCCAGCAGGTAAATCAGTCCACCCAGCCCCATGTTAGCGAACAAGAGCTTGGCTGCTCCGGCTCCTTGCTGTCCTGCCTTATGAATTTCCGACGCGGCCACCGACTCCGGGAAGGGAAGCTCCGGATCCTCGACCATCACGCGCCGCAGCAGGGTCACGAACAAAATGCCGAGCGACCCGCCGACCGCCATCAGTGCGACGGATTTCCAGTACGCATCACGGAATCCAAACGAAGACCACGCCCCCGAAATCAGGAAGGCCGGAATCGTGAACACAGCTCCGGCCGCTACGGATTCGCCGATCGAGCCAACCGTTCGAGCGATGTTCTCTTCCAGCAACGATCCCTTCATCAACCGAAGCAAGGCCATGCCAATGACCGCCGCGGGATAGGTGGCCGCGATGGTCATGCCCGCGCGGAGTCCGAGATAAGCATTGGCGGCGCCCAGGATCACGGTCATGACTAGCCCGATCAGCACCGCCCGAAACGTGAACTCCTTCATTTCCATGTTTTCGGGCACGTAGGGACGATATTTCTTTTCAGGCGGTGCGGCAGTTTGAGTGCTCATGAGACCCTCGCAAGTAGTTCGTCCAGCTAGATATACCGGATATTACCGCCGCGCACGTTAGCACGCGATGGCTGCTGATTACAAGTGCATGCGCCCGGCCAGGCTGTGCAGCCCGGCCATGAGCCCGCCAAAGCTTCAACCTTCTGGAGAATGTTTGGCAACAAAAGGGGTTAGAATCACATCAGTAAGTGAAGGATCGGGTTTTGTCCTTTGTGAGTCCTAGGGGAATGTACTGCGATGTGCGCGCTTTCCGGCTCCGGTTCTTGGGCTCTTCTCTCCAAAGAGTTTCGCTGCCGACAATGTGGCAGTGATGCTGGCTATGAGTCTCGTCCGCGCAATGCCCTGGAAAAATTCCTTCTTCCCGTTCTTGGTCTGCGACCCGCCCGGTGCGGAGATTGTTACCGCAGGTCATGGCGTCGGATGTCGGTGCAATTGTTGCCACGGAAGGGGCCTACGCATTTCGACGCTGAGGCGATGCTTGCCTCGGCCCGGCCGGCTGATAGCGGGGAAGCCCACAAAGAAACCCCGCCTCACCCCAAAGACTGCAAGCGCATTGCGTGAGGCCATCGCGGACCGCTATACTTAGGGGGATTTCATCTGAGGCACGCACCGCTCCCGTCGCCCGGATGACCAGGAGGTCGTCTTCAGCAGTAGCTGGGACCGAACTCGGGCTATGCAGGCCAAAACTGCTGCACCCCAAGGGCCTGTCGTTCTTTCGTGGGCGACGGAAGTCGTCGATAGTCTGTTCGCCACGTTGTTTCCTGCCGATTGCCGCATCTGCGGCGAACCTCTGATCCGGATCTCGCGCCTTCCTGTTTGCGAAGCCTGCGTCGATGCTATCCGCCCGATTGCCGGGGCCCTATGCTCGGTTTGTGGGGAACGCATCGTCACGGGGTATGCCCTGCAGGAGCCTGGAGGAGAAATCCTCTGCGGCCTTTGCCGCCGGCTGAAACCGCCCTTCGCCAAGGCATCCGCATATGGCAGCTACGAGAGCGGCCTGCGCGACCTGATTCATATGCTGAAGTATCAGGGGGTGCGTCCGGCGGCCAACGTTTTGGGCCGCATGCTGGCTGAGGCCATCGCAGACCTGGAAGCCGGCTGGGCACCCACACCCGTACTGGTGATCCCGGTACCTCTTAGCGCTGCCAAGTTTCGCGCGCGCGGTTTCAACCAGGCGGAGCTGATCGCCCGGACCGCACTCAAGCTGATTGCATTGCGAGACTGCTATGCGCTCGCAACCGATGTCCTCGAACGCTCGCGCGACACGCAATCGCAGATCGGTCTGAGCCGCGACCAGCGTCGCGAGAATCTGCGTGGGGCTTTCCGGGTGAAAAATCGCGAGAGACTATCAGGACGCGAAGTGCTGCTGGTGGATGATGTATTTACGACGGGCACGACCGCTTCCGAATGTGCCCGGGTGTTGCGGCGCGCAGGTGCGGCTCGCGTTTGGGTGGCGACCGTCGCCCGCACCTTGAAGGCGGAAGTACAGGCCATGGGCCTGGAGCCCGAGGACGACAAGTCTCTCAGCATGGCGGCTCACGGATAAGTTGGATCTATGGCGGGGAAGATCGACAACTCGATGCGCGGCATGATCGGCAGATCGGCGGCCGGAGTGATCGCGGTGGCGACCGGGACCTACGGCAACGCCCACGCGCTGCACGCGCCCGTGCTCGTGCTGAACGCATCCTACGAACCGATCAACGTGTGCGCTGCTCGCCGCGCGATCGTGCTGGTTTTGAAGGGCGTCGCCATGGCCGAGGAAGAGAACGGACACTTCCTGCATGCGGCGCGGGTAGCGATGCGTGTCCCGTCGGTGATCCGCTTGCTGGAATACCGCCGCATCCCGCACCAGACACGAGCGCTCTCTCGAAAGAATATCCTGTTGCGCGACCGCAATACCTGCCAATACTGCTCGGTTGCGCTGGCATCCGGCGAACTCACGCTCGACCACGTGATTCCGCGCTCGCGCGGAGGTTCGTCCACGTGGGAGAATCTGGTCGCTTGCTGCCATCCCTGCAACCGCCGCAAGGGCAACCAGACGCCCATCGAAGCTGGCATGAAACTCTCCCGCGAACCCCGCGCCTTCAACCTCCACACCAGTCGCCACATCATGCGCTTGATGGGACGGTCGGATGATAAGTGGAGGAAGTATTTGTTTTACTGAGGTTTCATCGTTTCAGGGTTTCAAGGTTTCAAAGACAACAGTTTTCGGGAGAGTGGGCTTCCGAGTAATCTACAGAGGTGAGGATGGCGCCAGGAGATTGTTGTGGCCCGTTCTTATCGTGACTTGCTCGTCTGGCAGAAAGCCAAGACTCTTGCAGTTCATCTTTATCGCGAAACCGAATCGTTTCCCAAGACCGAAACCTACGGCTTGAGCTCTCAACTTCGACGAGCATCCGTCGCCGTGTGTCCAACATCGCTGAAGGGCAAGGCAGGCTCACGCGCGGCAATTTTTTGCACTTTCTAGGACAAGCTCGTGGCTCGCTCTTGGAAGTGGATGCACAAATGGCAATTGCGTTGATCTTGGCTATGTCGGGAAGGAAACGTTCCCCGAAATCGATCACGAAATTTATCAAGTGCTGGGCTTGTGGAATCGTCTAATCGAGTCTCTACGTACCAGGCCAGCGCCTAACGTTGAAACCCTGAAACCCTGAAACTTTGAAACCTTGAAACTTTAAGGCTCTATTTCTGTGGTGCTTGCTGCCCTTCCGGTTCCTTCTTTTCTCCCGGCGGCAGTTCCTTCCCCTCGTAAGTGATTCTCGTCTTCGAGCCGAACTTCTTGTAGTTTTCGTATTTCACGATTTCGCGGATATGAATGTCACCCATCATGAAGTGCAGGGTATCGTCGGCCTTGGTGTAGGTCGGGAACCAGTACACCTTGTCGATCTGCTCGCGCCAGGTAGTGAATGTCGGGTAGAGATGTTCTTCTTTGTTCTTTTTCTTGCCCGCGTAAATCTGGGGAACAGTTTTTCCATTCGTCTTCACGATTTGGAAGTCGTGATCATCCACCCAGATGCGTCCCTGGAAATATCGTTTCTTTCCGACGATCTGTTTCGGCGCAATATCAAAAACGAAGCAATGCAGTTCATCCTGCTGCTGCTGTCCTACGTAGAGGATGTCGTATTCACCGACTTCATCGCTGGTGAGCACGAAGGGCAGACGGTTGCGAATGTCGTCGACGTCTCCGGAGTCCATCGAGAGCCCAGCCTGATCAAGACTGGACTGCGGCGCGAACACTACGTTTTCAAGACGCTTCCCGCTGTTGTCGAAAAGCACATCGAATACTTCATGGTACTGGCCCTTCACGGTGTCGCCGTCGAGCACCTGCACCTTCACATCCTGCCTGTAGGTGTACTGGTCGCGAGCTTCCTTGAACTCTTTTTCCTTCGCGGCGAAACGCTTGATGATTTCTTCCGGCGTGATGCCCTTGGGCTCGGACTTGTCCAGGGGGCCTTCATCCGCGACGGCCCATGCCGTAAGCAGGACGATGGAAAATGCGAGTGCAACAATTCGATGGAGCGAAGACTTCATAACAGTAGTGTAGAGGAAATGTTCGTGGGAAAACGGGCGAACTGCTGCCTTCCTACCCCCGGACCCTCTCCGCTCAGGGAGCCCGGAGGGTAAGGAAGACTGCAGTTTCTGCCTGTTTTCTTAGACGACAACAGAGCGCAAGGGGTTGCAGGGCGGTTGCAGTTTTAGCGCTTCTGGCTGCTGGCTTTTGGCTTCCGGCGATCAGCATCCTTCAGGCTGGTTTGCGCCTGATGAACCAGGAGGGCGGAATTGAGGCCGCCTTCGAGAAGGCCGGGTGCGAGGAGGTTGCAAGCGGCTGGAAGCCAGCAGCCAGCCGCAATCACTGTCTCAAATGCCCGCCCTGTTCTACACTACTCCGTTTGTTCGCGGAGGAACGTATGCGCCGTGTACTCATCCTGCTCTTTACAGTCTTTTACGTAGTTCCAACTTTTGCGCAAGCCAAGCATCCCTTCACCTTCGAAGACATGATGTCGCTCAAGCGCGTGGCCGAACCTGTCCCCTCACCCGACGGCAAGTGGGTACTGTTCAGCGTGGTCGATGTCGACCTCGCGTCGAATAAGAAGATTCCGCATATCTGGATCGTGCCGCTAGCGTCGCCCAATTCTGCCGATGGAGCGACGGGCGTCCCGCCCGTCGACGCGCGCGAGCGCGTCCTCATTCCCGATCAGGACGGCGACCGCCCGCGCTGGGCCCCCGACGGCAAACGCTTCGCCTTCCTCTCGACGAAGGAAGGCGGCTCGCAAGTTTGGATTGCGGACTTCGACACCACGGCAGGAAACGTCACGGCTGTGCACAAGCACACCGCGCTTGCCACCGAAGTCAGCGGCGAACTCTGGTCGCCCGACGGCAAGAACATCCTTTTCACTTCCGATGTCTATCCCGAATGCGATGGCGCGCCTGGTCCCGAACAGGAATGCAATGCGAAGAAACTCGAGGAGCACGAGAAGTCCAAGGTCAAAGCTCTGATCTTCGACCACCTGCTGTATCGCCATTGGAATGCTTACAAGGAAGGCAAGCGCAGCCACATCTTTGTAGTGCCCGATATCCTCGCCTCAGCGCGCTCCGGAGAGCCCGGATCCGGAATTGCGCCGCCTCCGCCGCGCGATCTCACACCTGGCGACTTCGACGCGCCCGTCTTCTCGCTCGGCGGACAGGACAACTACGCCTTCTCTCCCGACGGCCAGGAAGTCTGCTACACGTCGAACCACGACAAGGTCGAAGCGACTTCAACCAACAGCGACCTGTGGCTCGTTCCCGTGATAGGCGGGGTCGCGAAAAACATCACTGCCGACAATCCGGCCAGCGATTCAACGCCACTGTATTCACCAGACGGAAAGTACATCGCTTACCGCGCGCAGCATCGGCCGGGGTATGAGAGCGATCGCTTTTACCTCATGCTCTACGACCGCAAGACGGGCGAGAAGAAGAACCTGACCGAAGAGTTCGATCGGTGGGTGGGCACCTACACTTGGCTGCCCAGCTCAAAAGCAATCTACTTCACCGCCGAGCAGGAAGGTCACGTCCAGCTATTTCGGGTCGGGTTCGATTTCGGCGTTACGAGCATTTTCGATGGAACATTCGACGACCCCGCATTTACACGAGACGGACGGAATCTATTCCTTACCCAGATGGGAATTGGGTTTCCGAACCGAATTCTTCGCTTGGATGTGGGTAAAACCGAAGAGTACATGGCCCAATCACGAGCGAAACTTGATAAGGGGAATGTCATAAATCAAGGGATCATTGGGAAAGAGCCCTCGATTGCGGCCGACCTCAATCGCGAACTCCTTTCGCATGTCACCATGTCCCCGCTCGAATCCTTCTGGTTCGAAGGCGCCAAAGCCGACAAAGTCCAAGGCTTCCTCGTCAAGCCCCCCGACTTCGACGCCAACAAAAAATATCCCATGAAGTTCCTCATCCACGGCGGCCCGCAGGGCGCCTGGGGAGACGACTGGTCCTACCGCTGGAATCCGGAACTGTTCGCGGCCAACGGTTACGTGGTCATCATGATCAACTTCCACGGCTCAACCGGCTACGGGCAGAAGTTCATCGATGCGATCAATGGCGACTGGGGCGGCGCGCCGTACGAAGATTTGATGAAAGGCCTCGACTACGCCGAGAAGACGTATTCGTTTATCGACAAAGACCGCGAATGCGCGATGGGCGCGAGCTACGGCGGATACGCGACCAACTGGATTCTCGGGCACACCACTCGCTTCAAGTGCATCGTGACGCACGATGGCATGTTCAACTCGACCTCGGCGTGGGGCACCACCGAAGAACTGTGGTTCAACGAGTGGGAGTTCAAAGGCACGCCCTATACGAACCGAGCCATGTACGACAAGTGGTCGCCGCACATGTACGCCACGAATTTCAAGACGCCGACACTGGTCGTCCACGGACAGCTCGACTACCGACTGGACGTCAGCGAAGGCTTTCAGCTCTTCACCACGCTGCAGCGCCAGAACATCCCGTCGAAGATGCTGTACTTCCCGGACGAGGGACACTGGGTCCTGAAGCCGCAAAATTCGCAGCTCTGGTACAAGACCGTGAACGCATGGGTCGATCAGTGGACGAAGAAGTAGCGCCGGTGTTGGATTTTCGACGTCGAGTGCCAGAATGAAGTGTCCGCGGAGCGGCGGGCAGCCCTGAGCGCAGTCGAAGGGGTCTCCCCCGCCGCCCCACGAACCGCGCTATCTCACAGATAGCTCAGCCAGCCCCAGTCCCGATGCTGACTTCGGAACTCCATGAACCACACACAAGGCCGATAAAGAATCGCCACGGCAAGAATCCACATGGCGTAGATGAACGGCAGTCCATGTCCATACCCGACAGGCCTTTGCACGAAGTCGCCGATGACCGTTTCACGCCAGACCGGCTGATGAAAGGCGAGTGAGGCTACCCTCGCCATAATGTTCAGCAGATAGATATGCAGCACGTAATAGAACAACGGCACGCGCCCATACACCATCAGAATACGGCTCAGCCCGCGCACGCCTTTCGCTCCGTCAAGCAATCCGAGCAGGACAAGTGACGGACCGAGCGTTATCAGCAAGTAGTCGAGCGAAGGCGGATACTTGAGCACGTTGAAGAATGACATCACGGTTCCCGTCAGCGTCGGCTGCACACTCCACGGCCCGGCCGAGCGCGGATACCCGAACGGCAGCCCGGCGATTCCGTTGCCATAAAGATTGATCGCACGCAACACGAAGAACAGCGCTGTCGCGGTGATCCCGAGGGTCAGAATGCATTTGCGCCGATCATGCCGCAGCAGCACGGTTCCGAAAGCAAATCCGACGGCCATGACCCCGACCCACGGAATCAGCACGTACCGGACTGGGAACATAAAATGATCGGTGACGTTGATCCGCCCGGGCGAATGCAGCAATATCCATAGCCAGTAGAACTTCCCGAACGAAGCGGGATTGATGCGATCCAGCAAATTGTGAGTGACGATCATGCCCAATCCCAGCCCAGTGATCCAGCGCACCGGGAGCCACACGATAGCCGCCATCGCCACCATGCTCCAACCTAGAATCCAGATCACCCCCGCGTGCGCCCAAGGAGTGAAGCCCCACGCGAAGTCGACGATCGTGAACTCGAGCAACACCAGCCACAAACCGCGCGTGACGAAGAACCGGGAAAGTTGTGACAGTGATTTCCCTCGGCGAGTCGAGAGGTATGCGCCCGTTCCCGCCAGGAACGCAAATACGGGCGCGCAATAGTGCGTGATAAAGCGGGTAAAGAACAGCGCCCCGGACGCGTGCGCCACATCCTCCGGAGCAAACCGCTGATACGACATGAAGTCGCGCGTGTGATCGAGCGCCATGAGAATCATGACAAGCCCACGCAACACATCCACAGAAACCAGCCGCGGAGCTTGCGTGGGAATGAAGGACGTTTTGGTGCTGACAGTGCCAATCGCGGGTGAGCTTGCCGCAGTTACCATGGCACACCGCACGGAGCGGAGATCAATATCGCGTGCATCTCTTTATCGTAACGGCGGGAAAAATCGCGCAGGTCTTCGAGATGTCAACAAATTGCAATTTAACTTCGGACAAGTGTTACAAGAACCAGCCACAGATCGTTGTTCGTCGATGTGGCTTCGACCTTGTCGTGACTCGAGGCATAGCAGACTTCCTGCCCGTCGGGAGAGAACGCGTAGTTGTCCTGCCCGCCAAGCGAGAATGGATGCGCGTCGAAGTCGCCAGGGTGGGGTCCAGGGCTGCCCCCACGTAGGGACAGCCGCCCTCGGCTGTCCAATCGAGCGGAGCTCGATTATTTCTGTCTTCGGCATTGGAGGGGACTGCCCAGCCTTGCCGGGCTGGACAGCCGAGGCGGCTGTCTCTACGCGAACCGTCGACGGGTACCACAAAGATATGGCTACGCTTGCCTTCTTTGTACGTATTGTTAGATGCCGCTGTCCTGATTCTTCGATAAAGTAATGGCCGATGAAAGTTCCCAGCGCCGCAGTGTTCTGCCTCCTCCTCGCATCCACCATGGTGCAGGCGTCTGACCAGTTCGACATCAAAACTGCGCAGCGTTTTGCCAACCTGGCCCTGGCCTGTGTTCATAAGGAGTATCCCAACAAGCTCAGCCATTCCTTGACCAGCGATGCCGATGTCGCACCTCCCCGCAAGCTGACGCCAGCGTTCTACGGTTGCTACGACTGGCATTCCTCCGTGCATGGGCACTGGCTGCTGGCACGGCTGGCTCGCACGTTCCCTGATGCCGATTTCGCCCAGCCGGCACGCGACGCACTGCGACAGAGCCTGACCAGGGAAAACATCGCAAGGGAAGCCGCCTACCTGAGAGCCGAAGGCCGCGCCAGTTTCGAACGTCCTTACGGGCTGGGTTGGCTGCTGCAACTCGGCGCGGAGTTGAAAGAGTGGAACGATCCGCAGGCCCAGGAAATGGCAGCCAATCTTCATCCGCTCGAAGAAGCTGCCCTGGAACATCTCAATGCCTGGTTGCCGAAACTCGCCAACCCTGTGCGCATTGGGGAGCACGATCAGACCGCGTTCGCTATGGGCCTCATGCTTGACTATGCCCGGGCGAACGGCGATCCAAAATTCGCTACCCTTGTCGAATCCAAAGCGCGGCAGTTTTTTCTCACCGACAAAGACTGCCCGCTGAATTATGAGCCTTCCGGCGAGGACTTCCTCTCACCCTGCCTGGGCGAAGCCGACCTGATGCGCCGTGTGTTGCCGAGTCACGATTTCGCAGTGTGGCTCAAGGCTTTCCTTCCCCAAATTTCCACTGCCTCAAGCAAGCCATGGCTTCAGCCCGTAGTCTCGCCGGACCCAAGTGATCCGAAACTCGCGCACCTGGATGGACTCAATCTCAGTCGTGCCTGGATGCTGGAAGGAATCGCAGCGGGGCTTTCGAAGGACGACAAACGATTGCTCGCCATCACGTCGGCGGCCGACGCCCATCGCCGCGCCGGTCTGGCAGCCGTTACTGGGGAACACTATGAAGGCGGTCACTGGCTGGGAAGCTTTGCAGTCTACCTGGTCACGCGGCGTGGGATCCCAGGCAAGCCTGGGCTCTAGGGAAACAATGTCATTTCACTAGTACTGGGCGTAACTCGTCCTCGTGCGCACTTGGCAACAACGGGAAGGAGCTAACGTGATTGATCGGATTCAGGATGGTCGCACTGACCTAGTGTTCGATTACGTGCGAGAAGGGAATCTCGCGGCTTCCAGGGACAGCAACGGTACCTCTCTGCTCCAGTGGTGCGCCTACTATGGCGATGTCAGTGCCATGAGATTCCTGCTGGCCAACGGCGAGTCCCTGCAATCGCTGGGACACAACCTTGGTCTCGATGCCGCCGCGTTCCATGGGCATTGGCGGCTCTGCCAATTCTTGATCGAAAACCGAGCGGACGTGAATCTATCCCTGCCGGACACCGGAGAAACACCGCTACATGCTGCGTTGTGCTCGGACCGTCCGGCACAGAATCGTGTTGTCAGAGTTTTACTCGCCAACGGAGCCGATCCAAACCGACCGACCAAGCCATCTGTCGAAACGGGCGCTTTCATGCGCGACTGCCGTACCCGCGCTGAGACTCCCTTGCATCGTGCGGCTGCCTTCGCCAGCGAGACCACCATCCAGCTTCTCCTCGATGCCGGGGCAAAAATCGATGCAAAGGACATGAACGGCGATTCACCTCTCACGTGGGCGAGCTGGGCACGCCGTCCTGATTCCATTCTCCGGAAACTTTGCTATGGCCCGCACTCCATCCGTCCAGAAAGACAAACGATGGATGCGAGTTTGCTCGGACGGCCCCACACGTAAAGAGTGTCGGCTGTTCGCAAAATAGGCTATCGCTGATCCTGTCGATACAGCCGGCGCGCATGCTCTTCGCCGTCTTCCGAGGGCTCAGGATCCGCGAACCCGGTGATCGCATTCCCGGCATTGCCCGAAAAAAGGAAGCCCGACACGGAAGCCGCTGCGTAAACGTCCCGATGGGTGGTGCGTGCTAGGGTCCACCCAGCGCGCGACCACGTTGACGCCTTGCATGGGCTGCGTCCGGTTTCCGCTGGCATCCGTGAAATACACGGACCCGTGAATGCGGCCAGTGCTTTCTGCGAATACCTGTTTGCCCGGGCATTCGGGGAGATTGTCATGAGTGACGGGATAGAGCCGCGCCAGCGCCGCGCGATCATCCATCTTGGGTTGATCCGCAAGCGGATAACATTGCGAAATCGGTACGCAACTCGGCAGATCCTGCGCGTGCATCACGGGCAATCCGGCGAGATCGTCGGCCGTCGGCTGCGGCGTGCCCGTAATCGCGTTGACGTTCAGTTGCGACCAGCCCAGGCCGAAGAGCTGGCCAAGCACGCGGACGAGCCGATATTTAAGGTCAGGTAAGCTGTTCGACGTCGTTGCGCACCTGCCATCGAGGATGACGAGGGCATGGGCGAAGTGGCCGTCGGTAGTGAACGCATCAATTCCGCCAAACGTGGCGTTCGTAAAACAATCCGTGCTGGCGCCGGTTCCGATCAACGCGTCGGTAACCGCCCCATCCGCGTCATAGACGATCGCGACTGGCTTGTTGGTTGCACTCGGCTGGATGTCGATCGGCATACTGATGGTGCGGTCGGCATTGAAAAGGACATTTGCGCCGCTCACGTCCTCGGCAAGTTGGCCGCCGCGAGCCGCCGAGACCGCGGCCGTCGAAATGCTCGTCCAGCGAGAGAAGGCATCCGCCACAAAGGCGTCGGCATCCCTACCCGCCAGAAGCGGGCTGAGATTTCCGAGATCGGTGTAGTAAGTGAGCGCGCCATTCGCCCAGGTGACCGGTTTTCCCGCCAGGCCGTTGTCGAAATAACTCACACCGGCTACGTACTGCGGCCCGCCCGCGCGCGCAATTTCCACCAGCGCAATCAGAAAGAGGATCGCCCCTGCGACATATGCCACCAGTCGCCAGGGGTGCCGTCGGCTTTGTGGGGAACCTTCAGTCGTCAGTTTCGCGCAGAAGGGCGGCTTCATCGCCTGTTCCATCGGACGGACGTGGAAGTGAATCATGCGCTTCATGGGCTCATTCCTCTCGCATGCGGCGGACCATCCGCGTGAAATCCCGCATAGGAACGGGCCGGTTGAGGTCGAGGTAGGTGGGCTTAGGCGACACGCGAATCGCCTGCTGCTGTCCCGGACTAAGAACAATGCGCCCGTCGCGATCTACGGCAAATTCTCCCGAGCGCCCGCCGACTGGGCTGGTGAGTCCAAGTGTGCTCGGCGCATAGAGGAACAGCATCAACCGCTGGCCAACGCGGTAGCGTGCGCCCGGCGTCCACAAACCCGCCCACTCCCGGAAAGAAAGTGTTTGTCCACTCCGCGCTCCCCGCACCGCTTGCTCCACCCGGATCGTGATCTGAACGCTTGCCACTTGATCGACGAAGGCGCACGCACCGGTTCGATCTGGAGTACGGTTCCGGCGAAGATCATTCCTGCTCGACGCGTAATCTCGTTGAGGTCGGGAGGCAGGGCACGCACCGGAACGGTCGTGCGCACTTGTGCGTCCACGCTAACGATGGACGTAAGGGAGAGAAGAATGAGCAGACATCGGAGGAAGGTCGAATGCATACGCACCTGCCTGGATTCGTGATCTGCTCAGAAGGGAAACGGGAAGACCGGGAAATGAAATCCTACGCGGACGGTGTGCTGGCGACGGTGCCCATGGTCACAAGCCTGAGTGATAGAGGAGTCGCGCGAATAGGGTTATCTGTTGAAAAAAATAGTCGATTCCGGCCCCAGCGGCAAACTTAGGATTCTTGTCGGCAACTATTGGTTAGCTCTTGAAACATGCCCCTCCGCCGACAGGTGTGCGCCTGTCAGCAGGAGCAGCCCGGACAGGAATGCCCAGAACATCAGCGTCACCGAGAGCGAGAAGGGCCCGTAGACTTCCGCAAAATTCAGCCAGGGCAGCGCCAGGATGTAGGCATACTTGAGAGCCTCAAACAGCAAGCCCATGATGACAGCCGTCGGCAGCACAGCCCGCACCGGTACTTTGCCATTCGGCAGCGCCCAATAGACCAGGAAGAAGATTGCGATGCTGGCTCCGATCGCAAACACCTTCATCACCAGAAAACCCACCACGCGCACAAACATGGTCGCATGTCCGTGCAACAGGAATCCCATCAGGGCTACATTGCCTGCCGACATGCCAATGGAAATCATCGCCAGCACACCGCACCAGAACGCCAACCCTAACGAGATCAGCTGATTTCCCAGGTACGAACGGTTTTCCGTAAATCCCCAAATTCGATTCAAGGCGACCTCCAGGGGCAGGAAAATCCCGCTCGAGGTGACCAGCAATATCCCCAATGAGGCGATCTGCACCGGGTGCCGCGCGCTCGCCATTGCATTCAAGTTCCGTATAACGAAATCCTGTCCGGCCGGAATGTAGTCGCGCAGCAGCTGCAGGACGACCTCGTACATGCCGGGCGAGTGGAATCCGCGCCGGATGAGAGTCATCAGCAGAACAACGAAGGGGAAGAAGGACAGAATTGCATTCGCCGCCACCGAAAATGCAAAGGTGTGCACCTCGGTCCGCATCAGGTAGCGGATGGTGGAAATCACCAGGCTGGACGTGGATGCTTCCCGGGGCCGAACCCGCAAGGCTTCAGCTGGCGCGGCGACCGTGGTTGTAGTGGGGCTGGACACCGATACGCCCTAATCCTATCAAAGGCGATGTTTTACGCGTGGTTTCCAAAGTACAAGACCTTGCCCTTGACCGGAGGTCATGTCAGCTACCAGCCTTAGGGGATGCAAGCTCCTGACTACAAGAGAGTTGCTTGAATTTCTTTCCTTGCCAATATGGGGCGACCTGAATATTATCTTGGCGCACTGCCGGAACTTCGGCAGTCATACCAGTTAGATTGGGTTGACGTTTCTGTGTTAGGCGGTCGAAATTCACGCCGGCGGTGGGGCTCTTGGGCTCGAGGGCGCAGTTTCAACTGCGATCTCGTACTCGTGAGCTCTTTCTCGTTTGGTGAAGATTTCTAGCGTCGGCGGTAACGCGACCTTGTCTCTCCAATCCTTTGAGGGGGGGCCATCGGAAATGCGCGATGGCTTCAGACGGGGGATCGGCGAGATGAATTCTTCGCGATCAGGCGAAAGGAGTTTCTCTGTGAGAGAGAAGGGAACTGTAAAGTGGTTCAACGGGGCAAAGGGATATGGATTTATCCAGCGCTCCACTGGCGAGGACGTGTTTGTCCATTTCTCCGCCATTCAAGAGAACGGATACCGCACGCTGAATGAAGGTGAAACGGTAGAGTTCGATTTGCTCAAGGGCCCCAAGGGCTTTCAAGCGGCGAACGTTACTCGTCTTTAATCCGCTCCTGCAAGCCTTCCCCAATCCTCCTGGCTTCCCCCAGGAGGGTTTTTCTTTCTGGCGGGTGTTTCGAAGGTTCAAGGTTTCAATGTTTCAAAGTTCTCAGAGTCTTTCCGGAGAAACGGCTTGTTCCGCCTTGAAACCCTGAAACCCTGAAACCCTGAAACCCTGAAACCCTGAAACCTTGAAACCTTCCCTTCACTGCACTTCGAGCGAAATAATATCTCCATCCGCGGCGCCGCCGGCGCGGTAGTTCACCGCAACTTTCCGGTTGCGCCAATCGCACGAGAACTGATCTTCCCCGATCACGAGCAGTGACTTGTAGTCGCCCGTGCGCAGCCTCATTGATCTTGCGCCCGCATTGACCATCAAAGTCGCCGCCGGAGCCTTCGAGCAATCCACGCTGGTCAGGATGCCTTTACTGAACACGGTCGGCCGCTTATCGGGAACGGTCGGGTCCGGGGCCTGTGCCCGCTTTTGCGCCTCCTGCTCCAGTTCGTCGAACGGCGAGGCTTGCGCCGTACGTTTGGGCGCGCTTGGAGAAATTCCATATTTCCGGAGGGTTGGTAACTCATCCAACTGATGCTTGGCGGCCGCTGCAATCTGCGGATTGTTGCTCGACTTCAGCCCTTCAAAAATTTCCTGGGCCGCGCTCCATTTCTTGCCGGCCTCCTGGACCTGTCCGAGGTTGAAAACGTACTGCTCATTCCGCGGGCTGAGTGCGATCGCTTGCTTCATCGATTCCAGCGCCGACGCCGCTCCTCCCCCTTCCATGCGTGCCATACCCAACATATTGAACGCTTCGGCAAAGTCCGGGTACCAGTCGATCGCTACCTTCAGATCGATCATCATGTTGGCCAGGCCCCCAATCTCCTCATGGTTGGTTTGGGCGGTCCGGTACTTGAGCAGAGCCAGGTAATAGCGATTCCAAACGTCATGCGGATCGAGTGCCGCGGCATTGCCCAGTTCCTCGGCGGCCTGCGGAAATTCTTTCTTGTCGAGATGTACCCAGGCCAGCGCGCGATGCGCGACCTCGTTATCGATCAGCGCGCCGTTCTTGTCAATCAACTTCAGGATGCGATCGATCTCGCGTAATCCCTGCTCGCGTCGCTCTGGAATTCGCACCATCACCTCGGCAAGTTGCGCATCTGCGTTGGCCTCCGACACCGGCTTGGTGTTGATGGCAATATCGTCCGGCCCCAGAGGCGCTGGAACACGATAAAGGCCGGGCGCGTTCGCGGTTGCTCCTGGCTGGCGCGCGGCATCCTGATTCTGAATCAGTTGCGTGAGCGAGTGGAAATAGTCCTTCACCGCCTTGTCGAACTGCGCCGGCGACACCCCGTAAGCCTGCTGGATCGCTTCCTCGACCGGGATGTGCTGCAGTTTCACAAGGCCAAAGTAGGCGCCCGTCTCGCTCATCTTGTCCTTGTTCAGGAGGTAGTGCATCGTCATCCACGACTGCGCATAAAACAGCGTGCGATGCGTGCCTTCCTGGTACTTCGAGGTATCGTGCTTCATCGTGAACAGGTCAGGTATCGACAGCCATACCCAGCTGCTCAACAATTCGGTCAAAGACTTCGGGGGATTCCGCGCTTCCGTCTGATTGCCGAGCAGGTCCTCGGCGTAAGAAGACCCAAGCTCAGGATCACTCCCCAATTCCACTTGCTTGTTATCGAGCCGGATCGGCGAGAAGTATTCCGCGAAGCCCTCGTCAAACCATCCCTGGGTCGGCGGATAGTTGTAGTTCAGCATCAGGTGGGCGAAGTCGTGCGCGACCGCCCGCCACGGTTCTTCTTCGAACATATTCAGCACGATGAACTGATGGTCCTCCGCCGGAAGAAAAAATCCCGGAACGCTGATGGGCTGGCCATTGTGCAGCGGGGCCATCTGGAAGAACCGCTTGTCATCCTTGAGCCCATAAATGGTCAGCGGCACCGGCATAGTGACTTTCTTGCGAGCCAGCAGTTCCGCAAATACCGCGCGCATCTGCTCAAATCGCAGAACCAACTCGCGGCCTTTCTTTTCTCCCGCGTCGGTCACGACGGTGAAGTGTGCCGAACGAAATTCCTGCCATTGCGGCTCGGCGGCGAGGGCAATCGACGGCCGCAGCCCGATCGTAGAGAGAAGAAGCAGGAAGAGAACAAGAAATCGGCAATACGGGAAGCGCGTCACGGTTCGCCGGAAACGCATGAGGATAAAAAGATGCTACCACGCCTGCAAGCCCGCGGCGCCTGACCTCAGGGCTTCGGAGAGCCGCGGGCATATGGTGCCCAGGTTCTCGCCCGTTCTTTGGGCGCTAACCTGGGCTTATAGCCTGCGCGTGCGAAATGCCGTTTCGAGGCCTGCCTAGAGCCCACGTTAGCGCACAGAACGTGGCAGCGGGCACTTCCCGGCTCGATCGCCATCAAGTAACCAAAGTCCAGTTCCGCAGGTCTAGCCCTTCGGCCACTGTGCCCCCGGGCCCATCCTCGTTAAACTCCTTAAATCCCTTCGATCACAGCGCAGCAGGAGGACCGGTCGCGCATGAATCTGGTGCAATGGTTCAATCAGCACAGCATCCTGACGCTGCTGATTGCCTACATTCCGCTGATCGCCACCGTCGTGACCACGCTGCTGAGTCTGGTCTTGGCGCGGGCGACGCTGCGCTATGCGGCGGCCAGCGACAAAAGCCTCGCCCTCGCCCGCGAAGAGTTCGAGCGCGAGTGGTCCCCGGAACTGCACATTAAGCTCGAAAGAGAGTCGCCGCACGACGCCAAGCTTATAGTCACCAATCTCGCCAAGATTTCCGTGCTGCTGCAGATGGTGCAACTGCGCAAACTCTCGATGGGCGTCCCCTCGTCACGATATTTTTTGAACGAACCACTGGTGGGCGGCACGACCTGGGTCGACGAACTCGGCAAGCGCTTCTTCGATTGCACCGGCGACGACTACATGGGAGTAGTTGCCGTGTCGATCACGTTCTATGTCTCCGGCCGGCTGTTCCGCACCGACTGGTTCCGCTTCCGCGCTGAAGTCAGAGACGGCCGTATTGGGAAGATTCACCCCGTCAGCATCGCAGCCCGCCGGGTCCGCGTGCTGGAGACCCGCAATCCCAACGGCAAACGGCGTCGTGAACTGGTCATGGACGTGGTGGGGACAGCGGGAACCAGCGAGCAAAAGAAGTAGTTTTTCGCGTGTCAATACTGCCTGAGACGTTTGTCGCCATACGATCACACCATCAGGCTAGTTGTTCTTTCAAGAACAAGGCTCTTCGTCGGCTCATTAATAGTTTGGACGGTGTGTCTCTGAGCAGAACACGATAGGAATAGTTGGGCAGCTGCTCAATTCGGTCCACACAATCGAGATTTACGATGGTTGACCGATGGATGCGGGCGAATTGGGCGCGCGGCAGCCGATTCTGCCATTCCTTGATGGAGCGCAACATCATCCACTTACTGCCGTCGTCCAAAAAAATCTCGGAATAGGGACCTGCCGCCAGCACATACTGAATTCTCTTGAGCTGAATAAATCGTGCGCCGGTGCTGCTAGTGACGAAGACGTAGTCCGAGCTTTGCAGCGACGGCCCTATCGCCGTTGCAACTTCCTTTCCTGGCGATAGTCTTCGAATCGCCCGCTCGAGCTGCCCGCGTTCAATTGGCTTAAGAAGATAATCGAGACCATTCACTTCAAATGCGCGCAGCGCAAAACGATCGTGCGCCGTGATGAAGATCGTCGCAAACGGGCCTTCGGCGCGTTGCAGAAAGTCAAAGCCCGAGGCTCCTGGCATTTGGATATCGAGGAAGACGACATCGGGGCGATGCCTTTGCGCGGCCGCCAGTGCTTCCGGCACGGCGGCTGCTTGCGCAACGACCTCGATTTCCGGAAACCCTGCCAGCAAGGCACGCAGTTGCCTGCGCGCGAGCCGCTCATCATCCACCAGCAACGCACGATAGGGCATCTTTTTCTGCTCTCGCCTGACTTAGAATTTCAATTCTCTGCACAACCCAGCCGTCATCCTTCAAGCATACGAAGTGAAAATTATCCGGATAGCTTTGCTCAAGCTGCTCGCGCACCAGACGCAATCCAATCCCGTTGCCTTCCCGGAGATAACTTTCGAGATCTTCATCCAGCCAGCAACCGGTGTTGGCGACCTCGAGACACACTCCTCCATCGCTCGCGGAGGCACGAATGCCCACGCGCAGCGGCATGGAACTGGTCTGCATGCCGTACCGGACCGCGTTCTCCACCAACGGATGCAGCAAGAGCCGAGGTACCATCCAGTCCTCAGCATCCGGATCTACGTCCACACGCACGATCAAATTCTCCTCAAACCGGATCTCCTCGATGGCCAAATACTTCATCACGATCTCCAGCCCCTCGCGCAAAGGCACGAGCGCCGCGCCGCCTTGGCCCAGGGAATGACGAAGAAGGCTGGCTAACTCGCCCACCGCAGTCTGAGCGCGAGCAGGGTTCTCCGCAATCAAAGCCTGAATGGAGTTGAGCGAATTGAACAGGAAGTGCGGATTGAGCTGGCCGCGGAGCGCCGTCAACCGGGCTTCATGGGCTGTGGACTCGGCCCGTAACGCATTCTGCTTTTCCGATTGCACGTCCCGATACGACTGCACCACGAAGTAGCACGCGCACCAGCCTACGTAGACTGCGAAGGCACTGATAGCGCCTCCAAAAAGAGACGCCCACCCTCCGACAACTTGTCCGCCAGCGGCTTGGCGTGCCCAGTTGGCAAGGGCAGTGGCGGCCAGGCCACACATGTACGAGAGGGCAAATACCCAGGCCGCGATTTCGAGCAACGACGCCAGTCTCTTATGCTGGAAAAAAGACCGTAAGAGACTAGTGCTCAACAGACCTGCGAGCGCAAATGCAGCTCGATTCACGGCCACTGAGCGCACTGAATTCAGATGCGGAACCAGCCCAACGTAGGGCAGCGCCCCGGCAAAAGAGACCAGCCCATAGGCGATCCAGACTGCGGAGTTCAGAACGTGGAACGCCGATAGTGGTTTCCGAGGCAACTGTCCCATAACAGCTTTGACGTACGAGTTAACGTTTCGATTGGTAGGTAGTCACGCCGGCCGGTTGCCATGTAGTTCCGTGATCGCTCGACCTCTCGACGGTCTGGGTGTAGCTGGTCGAACTCGCCGGGGCATAAACGATGCGGATCAGAATCAGCTTCCCATCCGGTTCCGGACGTTCGCGATAGAACGCCAAATGTCCACTGTCCTCTCGGCCTTCGTAGACCTGCATGTGCGACATGTCATCCATGTAGAAGAGCAACCAGTGCCTGGTCGTGGAATCGTAACCCCAATACGCGTTGCCATCAAACAAGCGCTTTCCCTGCCGCGAGACGCTGCGATGCTCATGCACGATGCAGCCATCGAGCATGGCCTCGACCGTACTCTCTCCCTCGGCGGCTGCGACCGTGGCGGTTGCAGGATCGACGGTGCGCCAGGCTCCGATCATGAAGTCGAATCTGCGATGGTCCCCACAAGGCCGGTCTGTTGACGCGTTTTGTGATGAGCTTTGCGGCGAAGCAGGCGCACTGCGCGGCTCGACTGAGAAAGACTTGTTCACGATCTTCCACTGCTTCTCAATGCGCACGAGCGACAGGTAATCCGTGACCTTCACTTGCGGACGAATCGTCGTCACCTTGACGATGGCGACGTTCCCTGTGCGGTCAACCAGGTCGATGCTCGCTTGGCGCTCCTCGTGCGGAGCATTTGCGTTCGCCGCCACGCGTTGCAGGTACTCCGCGAAGGGAATTGTGCGGAGCGATCCCTTCTCATCGGTCGTGTACAGATTCATGGCGGGAAGAAACGCCTCGCGCAGCCGCGCCGGTTCGGCGGACATGTAGGCGTCAGCCACGGCGCGAATCGCACCAATTTCGGGATCGACGTCGCCGGCACGAACTTGCGCAAACGCCAGCGTTAAAAGCGTCGAAAAGGCTATCGCCAAGATGAAAAGAACGAACCGCTTCATGTTCCCTCCGAAGTTCAGAATGGCGGGAGACACGTAAGAAGAGAAGCGGATTTGAACCAGCGGCGAATACGTCGCACGAACGGCGAAGCTCCCGACGCTTTCGAGCGATCATGGCGGCGGTCGGTGCTAGGAAGACGGCCTTGGCGCCGCTTGCAGCAGGTTTGATAAGGTCGCAGTGACCAGCTCAGCCATGCGATGTGTGCCGCCGTTGGAAAGATGAAGACCGTCCAGCGTGCCGCTTCCTCCACTGATGACGCCAGCAAACTCTCGCTTTGGAATTAGGAACACGCCATACTTCTCTGCGAGAACCCGCTGAGCCCGACCATGCCCAGCCCAGGATGGCAACAGAGGCAGTTCGAACATCACCACGACACGACCGGGCGACGCCACTTTCCTGAGTAGCGCATCCAGTCGACGCGCAAATTCTTCAGACGACACCCCCGATAACAAATCATTTCCGCCGATCTCAACCAGAACCAGTTGATCCTCGGGGGTGAGTTTCGCCGCCATCGTCAACGCCTCAGCCGTATCCGCTCCAGGCAGGGCGAGGTTCTTCACCGGCACTCCCGTCATCTGCTGCATCACGGTGGGCCAAGATGGAACGTGCGGATCGATGCCGGAAGAAATGGAATCGCCGATGACTACCACATGGTTGCTCAACTCGCCCGATATGACCGGTCTATGCCGGTGGCGAAGTTCCAGCGGACAAATAAGCAGCAACAACCCCACAAGAATTGCCGCTGGTACAACTTGCCATTTTGCACGATTCGCCATCATGAGCCAAAAAAGGAACAAAGCTAGGAAAGCACTGTAGGCGGCCCATGGGAACGGCGGACCTGCCATGACCATCATCACGAGTCCCAGCCACGCGGTAACATTCCGTGCGGTGCGCTGCCGGCAACTGGTGGCCAAGGGAGACAAAGCGACGGCAAGCAAAAGCAAAGCGGCGCCCGCATACAGCGACTCTCCGGAGGCAAAGTACAAAACAACAGGATTCATTGCGGGCGATCGTATCAGTAGGCCGCGGCTGGCGGTACTTGGTAATCTATCCCGGCCATGAAAAGCTTCGAAGCCCTTTCCGAAAAAGAAGTTCTTGCTCTGGCCATCTCCCTGGAAGAAGAAGACGAACGGGTGTATGCCGACTTTGCCGAGGGTTTGCGCGACGCGTTCCCGGCCTCGGCCGCGGTTTGCGACGGAATGCGGCAGGAGGAATCGGGTCACCGTCGGCGGCTTATCGAGCTGTACCAGGAGAAGTTCGGCGAACACATTCCGCTCATCCGGCGACAGGACGTCCGGGGTTTCGTGCAGCGCAAGCCGGTCTGGCTGGTGCGGCCGCTTGGGCTCGAAACGGTGCGGAGGCAAGCCAGCGCCATTGAACTCGAGACGCGCGGCTTCTACGAGAAAGCCGCCAGGCGTTCGCAGGACGCCAGCGTCCGGCAGCTGCTTGATGATCTCGCTAACGAGGAACGCCACCATGAAGAACGTGCCGACGCCCTCGAAAAAGAAAAGCTGACTGCTGGCGTCAAAGCAGAAGAAGATGAAGCCAACCGCCGCCTGTTCGTGCTGCAAATCGTGCAGCCCGGCCTCGCGGGTCTGATGGACGGCTCGGTTTCAACGCTGGCTCCCGTGTTTGCGGCAGCCTTGGCGACGCGCAACAGCTGGGACGCCTTCGTAGTCGGCCTGGCGGCGTCCATCGGCGCCGGCATCAGCATGGGATTTGCTGAGGCGCTCTCCGACGACGGCAGCCTCACCGGCCGCGGGCATCCCTGGATTCGCGGGCTGGTCTGCGGCGCGATGACCGCCCTCGGCGGAGTAGGCCACACGCTTCCATTTCTGATTAAGGATTTTCGCTACGCCATGGCGCTGGCGATCGCTGTGGTGCTGGTCGAGTTAGGCGCGATTACCTGGATCCGCCACCGTTACATGGACACGCCCATCCCATCGGCAGCCCTGCAGGTTGGGTTGGGCGGTGCGCTGGTGTTTATCACGGGAATTTTGATCGGAAGCTCTTAACGGCAGTCTTGAGTCGCCAGTCTTCAGTCGCCAGCACAGGCCTTTGTTTCGCTGAATGCCCGTAGAAGGCCGGGGGCGGGCGACTTGACCAGCGACCCGCAGCTGGCCACCCTGACCATGGAGTGCGGGGGGGATGCTGCACACCACCGATCGGGACTTTGCGCGCTTTCCCGGACCCGTGGGGCGGGAAAACATACATTGCTCCGGGTAGGCATCTCACCCAGTCATCATCTGCGTGCTAACATCCGGCTGTGCCCGTTTCTGATACAAGTGCCGAAGCGCATGCGATTCAGGAGCGCATTCAGTCGGCCCTGTCCGGCGAGCAGCGGCTCTTGGCGGCCTGGGATATGAGCCTGTTCGCGAGAGAATTGGCTGGGGCGGGTATCCGGCAAGATCATCCGGATTGGAATGAGGCTCAGGTTGCCCGGGAATTGCTGCGTCTCGCGTTCCTCCCGTCACCACTTCCTGCCGGGCTGCCATGACTGCCGGAGAAGTCTTCCGAAGACTCACCTCTGCTCTCGACAGAGCCGGCATTCCATACATGCTGTCGGGATCGTTTGCCAGCTCATTCTACGGGGCGAGTCGTTCCACCCAAGACATCGACCTTGTTATCGATGCTACTCCGGTACAACTGGAACTGTTAGTCCGGCAATTGCCAGCAGAGCAATACTACGTTGATCTGCCCGCCGCCCTGGAAGCCCACCGGCAAAGATCTCTGTTCAACGTAATTGACCTTGCGACCGGTTGGAAGATTGACCTGATTATTCGCAAAGCGCGGGCATTTAGTGAAGAGGAATTCGGCCGTAGGCGACAGGTCGCATTGCAGGAAATCCCGATTTTTGTTGCGAGCCCCGAAGATGTAGTGATCTCGAAGCTCGAGTGGGCGCGACTATCCCAATCACAAAGGCAAATTGAGGATGCTGCTGCCATCCTCCGCTTGCGGTGGGAATCGCTCGACCGCGAGTACATGAAGAAGTGGATCGGTGATTTGCATCTCTCAGCGGAATGGAGCTCCGCCCTGGAGAAGGCGAAACTTTCAGGGTGATTCAGAAAAGAGGGCACGCGCGGGGCGTGCCCATGGTTGGGTTGTGTTGGCTGAAAGCTGACGACCGGTAGCTGACAGCTGGTTTTACGGCGCTTCAATCAATTCCATCTTCCCGTCCCTCGTCCGGTGCAGCACCATCACCTTGCCCTTCGGATCGCGGAACACAAAGACGTCGCGATCGCGGAAGTGGCATTCCTTGATCGCTTCTTCCAGCGTCATCGGCCGCAAGGCCACGGCGTCAGAGGAGTGCGTGAGGTGCACTTCGGTGGTTTTCGCGACGGCCGGGAATTTGTGCACGACCACGGGCACGGTGGTGGTTTCGCTCGGGCCAACCGCGGCCTGAGCCTCGCCTGCATCGGCCTTGGCCTCGCCGTTCCACTTCTTATGCGACTTGCGTTTCTTCGAGATGATCCTGGTTTTGTATTTGACGGCCTGCTTCTCGATATGACCCAGCGCCTCGCTGACGGCCAGTTTCATGTCGGTGGACTGGGCCAGGCCGACGATCGGACCGTTGCGCGGGCTGATGGTGATTTCTGCTTTATGACGGTGTTTTTCCACGGCCAGGATGACCTTGGTTTCGAACTTGTCGCCCAAAATTTTGCGGATTTTTGCGAGGCCAGTTTCTACTTCTTTGCGGATGGCGGGTGTGATTTCGTACTGCCTGCCGGTGTATTCCACGTTCATTGAGCGCCCCCTCTGGAAAAATTTTGTTCAGATCAATTGGGACGGCTTTAGTTTCTCGACCAAACACTCTTCCAATCACACAAGTGTCGTGATTCATTTCCTCCTCTTGGGAATTATTCACGCCCCTCTACGTATTGAATCGCTTCGTATGTACCTGCGTAGAATCCTGTGATCTTGCCTTTATCCGTTTCAAAGCGGACGCCGTAGCGACCATCGGCCGAACGCATAGTCAAGTAGTGACCTGTATCGATGTACTTGTGCTCTGTCACTTTTAATTCGGGTCCGTACATCCGCTTCGCACGGGCCTCTGAGTCTCCAACCTGAACACCCGCGGAGGTAGTGACTCCGGGTGCATCAACATCGACGCGCGACACCTTACCATCTTCGATCATGAAAGCCAGGTGTGGATGGTTTGACGCATGGATGTAGAAGCAGTTCTCGCTGCCAGACTCGCTCTCCACGAGTTTTTGATGTAGCGTCGCCGTCAGCTGAGCCAGTGTCATACCGACCTTTACGGGTCCGACGCCATTTTCACGAACAACCCAAACATCGCTTGCAGAGGAGACAACAACAAATAAAAGTGCCAGAAGAAGCGGTCGTTTCATAGACATTTACCGATTCAGGCGAAACCCCACCCCCGATGAAACGCGGATCTGGAGACTGCGGCGATAGAAGACGTCGTCTGAACCCAACTTGGTTTTACTTCTTCACTCTGCGCTGGTGGGTACTCGGGATGCGCATGTCCTCCCGGTATTTCGCAACCGTGCGGCGAGTGACCTGGATACCCTGCGACTGAAGGATGCGGGTGATCTGCTCGTCGGTCAACGGCCGGGCTGGATCTTCTTCCTCGATGAGCTTTTTCACGCGGCGCTTCAGGATCAGCAACGAAGTGTTGCCTCCTTCCGGCCCCTGCACGCTCTCGGAGAAGAAGTACCGCAATTCGAATACGCCCTGTGGAGTGTGGGCGTACTTA
Organism: uncultured Acidobacteriota bacterium; assembly: GCA_963765755.1. Taxonomy (GTDB): domain Bacteria; phylum Acidobacteriota; class Terriglobia; order Terriglobales; family Acidobacteriaceae; genus Gp1-AA133. The sequence goes on from CAVXXV010000005.1 coordinate 250,562, forward strand.
TTCGCCACCGCGCGGCTGACGGTGGACGGGTGAACGCCGATTTCTTCGGCCACCTCCTTGATCATCATCGGTTTTAGCTGATCAATGCCTTTTTCCAGGAAATCCTGCTGGCGCGCCACGATCGAGTAACAGACTTTCGTGATGGTCTGCTTGCGCTGCTCGATGTTCTTGATGAGTTGAATGGCGCTCTTATAGCGCTCCTTGACGTAATTGCGTGTGTCCTTGTCGTTGGTGTCTTTGGTCAGGAGACGTTTGTAGGCTGGGTTCAGACGAAGCTGGGGAACATCGTCGTCGTTCATCAAGCACAGCCATTCGTCTCCATGCTTAATGAAAGCGACGTCGGGTTCGATCAGGCGGGTGGTCGCCTTGTTGTATTGCTGACCGGGCCGTGGATCGAGCGTCTTGATGAACTCTAGAGCGGGAGGAATGGCCTCAATCGGACGGCTGATCGCCTTGGCAATTTCCTTGTGCTGCTTCATCTGCACGGCGCGCAGGTGCTGGTCGACGATCGCAATCGCATCAGCCAGGACCTGGCTGGTGCCGTTTCCATTTTTCTGTTGCAGATGCTGTTGCTGGATGTAGCGCAGCTGGTAGAGCAGGCATTCCCGAAGATCGCGGCAGGCGACACCCGGCGGATCAAGTTGGCGAACCAGTTCGAGCGCCTCATGCAATTCATTCAGCGTGAAACTCGGTTTGTAGAGAGGTCGGCTGACCGGCGCTGATGCGGCCGGCGCCGCAGCGGGCTCGACCGAAGCCTCGTGGGCTGGAGCCACCGCCGTTGCAGCGGATATTCCACTCAGTTCCGAAACCGCGCCCGAGGAGCCATCCCAGTCCGCCGAGAACTCAGTTGCGCTTTCGACGGCCCCGCCTTCGATCTCCGCGCCCATGCCGAGCGCTTCGACCTCTTTCATCAGGTTCTCTTGAACAGCGGCATCGACTTCCGGTGCAGAAGGAGCCGCGACCCCCATTAATTCGTCGTCGGTCGCGATCAGATACCCGTCTTCGTTCAGGTTCCCAATGATCAGTTCGGCCGCCTCGCGAACTGGCCGGCTCACCGATAACGCTCCCACCTGCCACATCAGGTGATCGGTAAGGTTTGTTGGCTTGGAAAGAAAATTCTCAAAGGAAGGCCGCTCAATGTCTTCCATCTCGCTCTGGCTGCGATAGCCGGGATCGAGATACTCCTGGAAAAACGAGCCGAAATCGATCTCGTCGAAGGGATCTTTCTTTTCTTCGGCCGGGACGGGAGCTTCTTCCGCGGTCGCCGCGGAACTGGCCCGGTCGCGCTCTTCCTCGCGCCGGCCCACTTCATCGATCAGCGGAACCGAATCCTCCAGTTCTTCCAGAACCGGATTCTCCACCATTTCCGCATTGATCATGTCCTTGAGCTCGATCTTGTTGAGCGCGAGGACCGACACCATCTGCACGAGGCCCGGGGTCAGAATCTGCCGCTGCGACAGCTTGACGTTCAACTTGTGCTGCAGCATTACCATGCGAGGTCTAACTTGCTCCTAACGCTTGAAATCCCAACCACTTCCACCACAACCGCTCTCGTCAGTTCTGAAGCCCGCCCGTTACTGGCAACTCAAGGCCCCAAGTCCCAGTATCAAAGCAAATTCATATTCCGGCTACGTTACAGCCGTAACGTTGGAACGTCATTTTCGTTCGACTTCGTGTCGTCTGGCGATGCCATCACACCAGCGAAAAGCTTTCTCCCAGGTACACCTTGCGGACCTCGGGATCGCTGCCCAATGCCTCCGGCGTGCCGGCGCGAAAAATGCGCCCCTCGTTAATGATGTAGGCGCGATCGGTGACCGACAATGTTTCGCGGACATTGTGGTCCGTAATTAGAATTCCGATGCCGCTGGCCTTGAGATCGGAAATAATCTTTTGCAGATCGAGCACGGCGATCGGATCAATGCCCGAAAACGGCTCGTCCAGCAGGATGAACGTCGGGTTGATGCAGAGGCAGCGTGCGATTTCCACTCGCCGCCGCTCACCGCCCGACAAGGCATATCCACGATTCTGTCGGATGTGATCCAGTCCTAGCTGGTCGATCAGCTTTTCCATCTTTTCCCGCCGCTCGTGCCAGGAGATTGGCTGGGCCTCAAGCACGGCAAGGATATTTTCCTCGACCGTCAGCTTACGGAATACGGAAGGTTCCTGAGGCAGGTAGCTGATGCCAAACTGGCGTGCCCGCAGGTACATCGGCACGTCGGTGATGTCCTCGTCGTCGTACATCACCCGGCCTGTATCGGGGGGTACCAGACCCACAATGGCGTAGAAGGATGTAGTCTTCCCGGCGCCGTTTGGGCCAAGTAAACCAACAACTTCGCCCTGGTCCACGCGCAGACTGACGCCTTTCACAACCCGGCGACCACGGTAAGTTTTTCCGATTTCGTCAGTGGCCAATGAGTGCATTTAACGTGCCACTCGCGTCTGCGTAACGGTAGGTGAGCTATCCTTGCCTTCCACGAGCACCCTATCATCGTGTCTAAAGAAAGTCAACGAATCACCCCTGGTTTTGCCCCGTTCGGCATCAAAAATGCTAGGAGTTCCGCCGCTCAGGACGAACTTGTCCTCCGCCACCGTGTAGACCAGCTGGTTGCCGGTCGCCTTTCGCCCCGGTTCCTGAACCAAAACGTTGCCTGCTGCAATAAGACGGTCAAGTTGTCCCTGGCCCTTCACCTGACTCGAGGTGTTCTGGCTTCGCGGAGCGAGATAAGCATCGACATGGTCTGCCGTCACGGTCACATCCGCCCCGCGCGCAGTCACTCCTCCTTGAAACTCCGCCCGCCGCCGGTCGTCCGTGTAGGTCAGCCCAGTGGAGGTGATGGAGATCGGCGTGACTTTCCCGCTCTTGTCAACCTGAACCAGCGCCGTCGACACCGGACGCCCGTTGCCACGCGCAACGATCGAGCGGCGATCGCGGTCAAAGTCGATGTTGTGCGCCTCCACCACATTGGCGTCTTGCCAGAGACGCACATTTCCGGTGTACGACGCGGTGGCGGATTCGCGGTGCGCGGTCATGGTGCGCGCTGTGACGTGTATGGGCGACGCCCCGGCGAGCAGAGCGCCGTTCGGCTGCTCCCGCAAATCGCTGTAAGTGGTCTTGACGTTGCCTTCCGCGGTTGCGTCGCCCGTGCCGCGATTCATACGGAGTGTGTTCGCAGTGGTCGCCAGCCCTTTGTCGATAATACGGGGCGAGCCTGTGAGCACCAGCATCTGGTCGTCAGGCGTGTAGCGGGCGCGGTCGGCGTTGGCCCGCCGCTCGCCGTCGGAATACGTGAAATTGCCTTGCTGGACGAGAGCGTCGATTCCACCTGTCGAGCCGAAAGTGGCGTCGATTTGCTGGCTGGTGCTGGTGCGGTCAGGTTGGGACGGCGTCGTGCTTACGACCCTGGCGTCGGGTGCCCCATGCACGCTGGCTAAGCGGCCGTTGCTGTCGAATCTCGCCTGGAAATTTCCGGCAGTGACGATCGTGGACGACCCGTCTCCGTTGCTTGGCACAATTGTGATCTTCGCCGCGCCGGCGGTTTCGGCGCGATCCAGGCCTCTTCCTTTGGCAACGAAGAAGAAGTCCATTGCGGGGGCCGTGATTTCGAATTCCTGCGAAGTCTTGGAGGAACGGGCGTCGAGCCCGCTCCGGCGCGCCGGCACGCCCGCTGCTCCACTGACCCCGTTAGGTGCGATACCTGCGGCTGTGGCCGCGCTTGCACCCGGCGGCGCGACTCCCTCTGCCAGCCTTACATTCTCTTCGGCGTGAACCTTACTCACCTGGTTGCGTGCCGAGAAATCCACCTGAACCCGTCCGGCATTCACGCGCCGGGGACGCTCGCCTCCCGCCTCAATCTGCACATCCCCGTGAAGGACGGCTCGGGATAGGCCGTCCTGCCCTTGGTTGACAGTGAATGCTGCTTCGGCGGCACGGGCCTGCACGGGAGACTTTCCGGTAATCTGCATCTGCACGTCGTCGCTGGCCAACACGTGATCCACGGTGTTGTCATCGCGGAGGAACAGAGTGGCTCTACGCGCCTGGAACTTCTGTTCGCTGCTTACAAGCCGAGGCGCCTCAAGAACTACCTGCCGCGGTTCTTTCGTGACGACCGCCCGGGTGGCCTGCAAGGTTCCACTGCGCGCCCCCGACAAGGCCAGATCTACCTGCGAATCCAGCGTCAGGACGTTATCTTTCGCCGTGTAGTGAATCCCCATCGCAGAGCCGGTTGCCTGCGGCATGCGCAGCTCAACCTTCCCTCGGGTGAACGCGTTTCCCGTCTTCTGATTGAAGACCAGGTCATGCGTCACAAGATGAATGGGATTCTTCATACCCTCGGGCTTGGACTGATCGGGCTTGACCAGCCCTTCGGGATTCGCCTCGAGATCGATGCGCACTTCGCCCTTGGCGGTCACGTCACCGGTCTGCGGATCGTAACCAAAGTCGTCGCCATAAATCTGGTCGTAACGGCTGGCATCGCGGCCATACAGCGTGATCGTGACATGGTGCAACTCAGCCCGTCCGCCGGTCCGGAACTGCACGGCCTTGCTGGCTTGGACGGTAAACAGTGTTCGTCCCTGTTCGGACTTTGAAACCTTGAACCCTTCAGCCGTCTGCTGGATGTCCAGATTCATCTTCGCCGGAATCTGCTTGAAGACCTCGCGCGCCTGCCTCCGGCGGTGAATGTAAGCTCCTGCCACCACCAGACACAGCAAGCCCGCAGCAAGTACAAGCCAGCGTCGAAGGCGGGGAATCTGAATGGGCATGTAAGTCCAGTGTAGTTGATGCGGAACACAATCTGATGGCTGCTGCAGGTGCTGTATTCAGCTATCTGTCATCAGCATTGATTTTGGGTCCCCATAAGACTCCATCTGGGGAAACGGAGTTATTTTTCAGGATCGTGAGGGGCCCGTCGGGTGCCATTTCAAACGAGTGGAACGACGCGGTCATCGCGGCCATCGCAGCCGAAGGCACAGCTTATTTCTCCGGCACCACGACGTCGGGAGCCCGCCGGGCCATACGGGTGAGCGTCTGCAATTGGCAAACCTCGCACGAGGATGTGGTCAAGATGCTCGCTGGGGTGGAGCGCGTTCTGCGTCTGCACGTGGAATGGCGAAGGGAAAAGAATGCAGGCGAAGTGAAGCCTGTGGAAGTAGCCTCAAAATCGCATTAGCCCCGATTACGTGCGTGGGTGGAAGTCCCGCAACGCCAACTCCAGGCCGCCGTATTCCGGATGGTCGTTGTGCCCAACGCAGAACGCGATGTCGAGCGTATCGCCCGCCAGCAGTTTGGCCGCTTGCAGGCGTTCCGCCATGTGCCAGCCGAGGGCGTCGAAGGTAATGTTGCGGCGCCAGGCAGGGGGATCAGTTCTCAGTTCCCGGTTCTCAGGTCTTGGATCTTGAGCGGCCGCGGCTGACTTGGTTTCACGCCTGATTTCTGAGCCGTCGGGATGACAACGCGGGGTCGCGAGCACCGCAACTGCGGTTAACTCCTCGGACGCTTTCTTCTGCGCCTGCGCAATTGCAGCGGCCAGCCTCAGTTTCACGTGCTTGTCCTTGAGAATTTTTGGCGGCGCCATCATGCGCACAGCCCTCGCCGAGAATACCGGCTCTGGATTTCCTTGTCCGAACGGCTCCAACCGCTCCAGCGCCTGAAACAGATCAGGCGTCACCTCCAGCAGGTCGAGTTCCGCGTCGACCCCCAGCACCGGCTCAAAGTCGGCGGGCGTCAGGCGCACGCGGGCATACTCATCCAGGTGGGCGCGCAGTTCGGGTACGCGCGCCGAAGGCAGGGAAAATCCAACTGCGTGCGAGTGACCTCCATAACGCGTGAACAGCTCGCGGCACGATTCCAGCGCGTCGAGAAGATGAAAAGCCCGGATCGATCGCCCCGACCCATGCGCCTCGCCGTTGTCGTGGGACAGCACGAGCGTTGGCCGTCCGTAGCGTTCCACGACGCGCGTAGCCGTGATGCCGATAACGCCCCGATGCCAGCCGTCTCCGTCGATCACCACGCAAGATGCGTTGCGCAGGTCAGGTTCCTGCTCGAAACGCTGGTCGATCGCCTGAAGAATTTTCCGCTCTTCCTCCTGGCGTTCGGCGTTTAGCTGGTCCAGCCGGGCGGCGATCACGCGGGCGCGCACTGGGTCCTTCACTCTGAACAATTCGATGACGTCGCGAGCCACGTCCATCCGACCGGCCGCGTTTAAGCGGGGCGCGATGCGGAAGGCGATCTCGCCCGATGTGGGCGGCCGCGTGGCCGGAATCTGCGCCATTTCGAGCAGCGCTTTCAGGCCCGGATTCACGGCCCGGCGCAGGGCGTCGAGGCCTAGTTTGGTAAAAACTCGATTCTCCCCGGTGAGCGGAACGGCATCCGCGATGGTCGCGATGGCCACTACCTTCATGAACGACATCAGCAGCCGCGATTGATCTTTGTCTGCGAGCCGCTTCTTCATCAGCGCCTGCGCCAGTTTGAACGCTACGCCTGCGCCACACAGTGCTTTGCACGGGTACTCGCATCCGGGCTGGTTTGGGTTCAGCACCGCCAGTGCCTTGGGAACGCCGTCACTTCCCGGCAGATGGTGATCGGTCACAATCAAATCGACGCCGAGCCGCTCTGCAGTTTCGGCAGCCGCGAAGGCGCGAATACCCGTATCGACGCTGATGATCAGCCGAATCCCCGCCGCCGCGGCCCGCTCGATCACGTCGTCCTTCATCCCGTAACCTTCGCGAATACGATGCGGCACGTGGAAATCCGCCGCTCCCCCGCACAGTTCGATGGCCGTCTTCAGGATCACGATGGCGGTGGTGCCGTCGACGTCGTAATCCCCGTAAATGAGAATGCCTTCCTTGCGTTCGATCGCCGCATCCAGACGCTCGACGGCCTCCTTCATTCCCGTCATGAGGTAGGGCGAGTGCAAATCACTGAGTTGCGGAGCGAGAAAACGCTCTGCAGCGGCGGCGTCCTGGATACCGCGCATGAGCAGAAGCCGAGCCAGAGTGGTGGCTAGTCGGAAATCGCCCTTCAATTGCAAAGAGGTCGTCGAGCGAAGAGCCTCGCGCAAGAGCGTCGACCCGCTCTGCTCGAACGGATTTCGTGGCCCACTGCATCGAGGTTAGAAATTCGGGAGGAATAAAATTCGGCGGGCGAAAGCCCTGCACCTGCCCTATAACTCTGTCGGTGGAGAGGAGGGCATCCCCACTCGTCCCTCACTGTAATCTGTGAAGAAACTCAATCTTCCTCGTCCGGGCCCGGCCCATCGATCGGAATTCCGCCGAAATCATCCGACATCTCGATGAGGCGCTGGTAACGGTCATACCACTCCGTACTGGTGTCGTAGACGAAGATGGTGCCCTCAAATGCCCAGCCCAGCTGCACAAAGCCGGTCTTCCCGGTGTAGGTGCGCAGCCAGCGTGCATCTTCTATGTCTTCGTCGTTGGTGTATTCGGCGCTGCTGAGCCGCTGAATCAGTTCTTCCAATTCGTCGCGCTTCAGCGTCCACGAATCCATGGTGAGAAACGTTGCGCCCGAGGACTTCGCCAGCTCAACAAAGTCCTTCCAGCCATCCACGTTCTCGCCGCTTTTCCACATGACGCACTGCACCTCCTCGTAGTCGACATACCCGTGGAAACGGCGCAGACCATGGCCTTCAATGAAGGCGATCATGTCGTCTTTCAGTCCGGAAAGATCGTCGGAAGCGGAGGTCATTCTCGAGGCACTCGTTAATTGGGCATTGTAAGCCTTTTTTGCGGGTGGAGAATAGCCAGGTCGGACACGCAATGCGCTCCCTAATCGCGCGCGGCTAAGAACTGAAAGCGACAGCTGACAGCGGAGAGTTTCGCTTCGTTGTGCTAAACTATCGGTTTCACAACAGACCCCCGAACGACACAATGCTTTTTTCCAAAGAATATGTGGGCTACTTAGCCCGCGAACTCACAAAAAAGCTGATCGCCGGCGAGTTCATTGAGACCAAAAATGCGCCCGCCGTGACCGAGCGCGTCCACACGGCGATGCTCGAGGAGATGACCCTCGAGGACCGCATCAACGACGAGGTGCGGGTCATTCTCGAAGCGTATTCCGACGAGATGCAGCGCAGCGGCGCCAACTACCAGGAAATGTTTCGCAAAGTAAAGAGCGAACTGGTGCGGAAGTACAAGGCCGTGCTGTGAGTAAATGGCGGATTTCGCCACGGAGACACACAGTTACAGAGAACTAAAAATAACTCTGTTTTCCTCTGTGCCAATGTAGCTCTGTGGTGAAAAACACTCGAAGGAATTCCCTTGAGATTGAGCCGCGACAAAGTGAACAAACTGGCCCACGTGGTGACCGACGCGCTGGCCGAAACCCCAGAAGCCGACTTCGTCGAAGACCGCAATACGATCCGTCTCGAAGTCCGCAAAGTCCTGGAAGAGCTCTTCCTGCAGGAAGCTCGCATCGACCAGTCTGCCCGCCAGAAAATCGAAAGCCAGAAGCGCACCATCCTCGAAGGCAGCCAGGAATGGGACATCCTCTATCGCAAGTACTATAACGAGGAAGTCAAGAAGCTGGGGATATAAGAACCGGTCCTTGGTCGTCATTCCTTGGTCGTCGGTCCTCGGTCATTGGCTGAGCCAGTTTTCTCCACAGCCAATTCCACTTCCGCACCGATTAGCGACCGAGACGGCACTCTGCGACGGAAGCAAAGCCAGCCTATCGGTGCCCCTCACTCTGCGTCCTCTCGGGCGGTTCTCTGCGCCCTCTGCGTTTTAGGATTTTAAGGAGAACAGAGCGAAGCCGACATTTAGGGTGAAGGCCCTCCCGCACCCAGCCACGAAAACAATTACGATGCGGGAGGAGCACGGCTTTAGCCGTGCGAAAAGCGGTGTTAGCCTTTGAGGCGAGCTTCCCACGCGCCTGGCCCCATGCCATCTGTCTCCGCCATCACCGACCTTGTGAAGCGCGCCTCGCACGACGCTGGCTTCGAACTTGCTGGAATCGCGCCCGTCCGCGAGTTCGACGAACTCGCCTACTTTCCGCAATGGATCAAAGCCGGCCACGCTGGCGAAATGAAATACCTCCAGGCCCGCGACGCATCGGGCCGCCTCAAGCGCGAATCCTTGCGCGTGGCCGCCCCTTGGGCGCGCAGCGTGATCGTGTGCGCGATCAACTACAACACTGCACAGCCCTACTCCACCGAGGTGGACGACCCACAACGCGGCTGGATTTCCCGCTACGCCTGGGGACGCGAGGATTATCACGATGCGGTCCTGCGAAAACTGCGCGCGGTAGAACGTCGTTTGACAGATGCGGTAAGCGCGCCTGAGCCAGAGGGAACCTCCGTTAACACAAGCGCAAGTCCCGACCCCCACACCGAGCCCGCTTTTCGCACCTGGTGTTACGTCGATACCGGTCCCATTGTCGAGCGCGTGTACGCGAAATACGCCGGGGTGGGCTGGATCGGCAAGAACACCTGCGTGCTGAATCAGAAGCTGGGTTCTTGGCTTTTCCTGGGCGTGATCCTCACATCTCTGGACCTCGTCGCAGATCTGCCCGCGCCCGACCGCTGCGGCACTTGCACGCGTTGCCTCGACGCCTGTCCAACCAACGCTTTCCTTGGCCCCTACCAGCTCGATGCCAACAAATGCATCTCGTACCTCACCATCGAAAAGCGCGGCACAATTCCCGAAGAGTTGCGCGCCGGCATGGGCCGGCACCTGTTCGGCTGTGACATCTGTCAGGACGTCTGTCCGTGGAACCGGAAAGCACCCGCGAGCACAGCGCCCGAGTTTCAGCCTAGGGAGGGGCTTGTGAATCCCGCACTCGAGTGGCTGGTCGAAATGAAGGCCGAAGAGTTTCGAGAGAAATTCCGCGGCTCGCCTATCCGCCGGGCGAAGCTAAACGGACTGCGGCGGAACGCCATCACTGCCATGGGCAACAGCCGCAACCGCAACTTCGTTCCGACGCTTGAACGATTGCGCTGTGACGCGGATCCGGCGGTCGCAGAGAGTGCTGCTTGGGCGATAGAAAAACTGACCAGCATCGATGACCAGCGCCCGACGGAAAAATAAAACTCGCGATGCTCTTCGGCATTACCTTAGGGAAAGCACTCGAGCGTGAAACGCTCAGATACCTATCGCCTGCGCAGGCGGTCGAACTACATGTTGCTCACCCCGCAGCCGATCACGCAACCTGATCAGTGCCTATGACTTCGCCGCGTACCGCGACTTTTCTTTCCCCGCCGGGTTTCATCTTCCAAGGACGGAGGTGGAAAATGTTGAAGAAAAGTTTTCTTGCAATGTTTGGACTATTGGCTGTGCTGGCGTTCGCAACGCCTGAAAAGGCGCATGCCGGCGTCGTCATCGGAGTAACCATAGGCGGGCCGGTATATGCGCGCCCCGCCTATGCGTATCCCTATGCGTACGTCGCGCCGGTGCCGCGCCCCGCGTATGTTTACCGGCCGTATGTCTATCCGCGGCCGATCGTCTACCGGCGCAACTACAATCGCCCCTACTGGCGGCATGAGCGCTACGAGCGACACGAGCATCGGGACCGATCGCGATCGAGATCGTTTCCGCCGTTAATAGAAAAGCGTTCGGAAATCGAACGGGCGGCCAGCGAGGGCCGCCCATTTCGTTTGTTTGAGGTTTGCCTGTGGCGCCCAGTGTCCTCTAAAGTTTCGCGCCGTCTACCCACAGCTATGTACTCAACCCACCTCGGTCAACTCTGCTACCATCCGATCTGAATGGCAGCGAAAGTCCATGCCAAAACAAAGCGCGGCGCAAAAAAAAGTCGTCGTGCCGCGACTCGCGAAGATCGTCCGCGACCCGAACTTGTCATCATTACCGGCCTCAGCGGATCCGGCAAAGCATCCGCGCTGAAAGCGTTTGAAGACCTCGGCTACTACTGTGTCGATAACCTTCCAGTCGACCTGATCCCGCGCTTCGCCGAACTGGCGGTGCAGTCGCTTGAGACCCGCCGCACCGCCTTGGTCGTCGATGTTCGCGAAGGCGTCAAGCTGGAGAAGCTTCCTGCCCTCGTGAAGTCGGTGCGCCGGATGATCCCGACCATGGTGATCTTCCTCGAGGCCACGGACGCGTCCCTGCTCCGGCGCTATAGCGAGACGCGCCGCCCGCACCCCTTCGGCGCCGATTCGCCCGTACGCTCCTCAGTGGGAGCGGAACGTCGCCGCCTGAAGCCGATCCGCGCCATTGCCGATTGGGTGATCGATACTTCGAAGTTCAACGTACACGAACTGCGCGCGCACCTGACCGAGCGCTTTCAGAAAAAGTCCACCGACAAGAACATCCTTGTCTCGTGCGTAAGCTTCGGGTTCAAGCACGGCGTGCCCGAAGATGCCGACCTGGTCTTCGACGTGCGCTTTCTGCCCAACCCGCATTTCGTTCCCGAGTTCCGCCCGCTCACCGGGCGCGACCCCAAGGTCGCGAAGTACATCCGCTCCTTCCCGCAGACGCAGGAATTTATCAACCGAATTTCGGACCTGCTGGTCTATTTGTTGCCGCACTATGTACGGGAAGGGAAGAGCTATCTGACCATCAGCTTCGGCTGTACCGGAGGCCAGCACCGTTCCGTGATGATCGCCGAAGACGTTAGCAAGCACCTGCGCAAGGCCGGATATCGGGTAAAAGTCGTCCACCGGGACAGCTAGAAGCGGGGCGCCGGTCGTCAGTCATCGGTCGTCAGCAAAGGCGGTCGTTAGCCGTTAGACCTTTGCCGCCGCGTGCCTTGCGGACCTTTTTCTCTGCCGTGAGTTATTTCGTGAGAGGGAATCCTTTCTCCCGCCAGGCACGGATGCCGCCATCCATCGAGAGCACGTTCTTGTAGCCCATTTTCTGCAAGTTGTCGGCAGCAAGCGCCGAGCGATACCCCCGCCCAATAGAGGACGAGAGGAGCGTTGAGATCGGGCACTTTGTCTTCGATGTCACGCTCAATGACCCCCTTGCCAAGATGAATTGCTCCGGGCAGATGGTCCCTGGCAAATTCGCTCTCCTCGCGCACATCGACGAGAATGATTTTTTCGCCTCGATCCATTTGTGCCTTAACATCCTCAACGTTGGTTTCGCGCACACGCTTTCTGGACTCGTTCACAAGCTGCAGGAACCGGGCAGAGTGTTGATGCGCCACCGAGGATTCCTGCTTAACGTCGGCCGTGGTCTGGGCGCTGGCCGTGAGCGTCAGCGTAAGAAGAAGCCCAAGAATCCCGAGAATCCCGAAAAGCTCGTTTCGCATGATGCCTCCTTCTTTAGGCGGATTCTGTGCGCATGCAATGGCAAAGTCAAGCTGGCGGGCACCTCTAGCAACCCAGTTAATGCGTGTAAAGGGAGGCCATTACACGCAATATAAAAAGGCGCCCACTTTTGCGGTAGGTTGAGATGTCGGATGCCAACCAGCGAAAGCCAGCACCTTATGAGTCAAGAAAAGTATATCGGCATGGACGTTCATCAGGCCACTATTGCAGAGGCCGTGATGGATGCTGAGCAGTAAGGTGATCATGGAATGCCTGCTGCAGTCGTGGAGTTTGTCATCGGGAACTCCGGTCACCGATCCTTTCGGTCCGCCAAAGTCTGGGACGCGTGCCTCGTAGGTAACAACTTCATCCCCGCCGATCTGTATCGTGAAGGGAGCAGTCACACGGATTCCAAGGTCTTTTGCAGCTTCAAGCCACGCCTGTGAAATAGCATCATCAACGACTCTTGCCTTCATAGCTGAATTGCAAACCTCGCAGCATCATCGTGCCATTTCGAAGGCCACCGTTGTTAACAGTGTTACACCAATAATGCCCGTCAGCCGTCTTCGCAGTATCTCTAACGCGGAACGTTCCAGACGCACCATTTCCGATGCCCACCTCACGCCAGACTCACCCTGCCGTTTTCCCCTCACTTCCAGTAAAATTCCCTCTTGCACACATTTCACGGCATCCTGACGGCCACCCGGCGCAATCAGCGTCTCATCCGCCATTTCAAGGACGGTGTATGCGGCAACTGACCCGCCTCTTGCGGTATGCGGTGCCTTACTGGTGGCAGGTGCTGTTGTCGGTCGTCCTGATGGCGGCCGTCGGCTTTCTCGACGCATTCCGCCTCCTGCTGATCGGTCCCATTCTCGATCGCGTATTGAATCCCGGGCCGCCTACGCATGAAATGAAGTTGCTGCCCATCCCAGGCAGCACGCATTCCATTCACCTGGAACAATTCGTCCCGTCGTTATTTCAGAATCCGTGGGCTATTGTCGCCTTCGCCCTCATCACCTCGACCCTGATCAAGGGAATCTTCGACTACGCCGGAACCTACCTGGTCAGCTACGCCGGTTTCGGCATGATCACCGACCTGCGTAACAACATGTACAACGCCATTCTGCGCAGGTCGTCGGCCTTCTTTCAGAAGCACACCACGGGCACGCTGCTCTCGACGCTCATCAACGACCTGGAGCGCGTGCAGTTTTCGTTGTCCAGCGTGCTGGGCGAATTCCTGCAGCAGTTCTTCACGCTGCTGTTCACGGTGGCGGCCGTGGTGATGCTGGGTGGCAAACTAGCCTGGGTCCTGGTTCTTTTCCTGCCTGCCATTATTTTTTCGTCGAACAAGATCGGGCGCCGGGTACGCACCACCACCCGTCGCGGCCAGGACAAGCTCGCGGAAATCCAGAATATCCTCCACGAAACCATCACCGGCAATCGCATCGTGAAAGCGTTCGGTATGGAGTCCTGGGAGGTGGATCGCTTTCGCGGCGCCGCCAAGCGCCTGCTTCGTGCCAACTTGCGCTCGGTGGCCGCCGCCGCCCTGAGTTCGCCGCTGATGGACACCTTCGGGGCGATTGCGATTGCCCTGCTGTTGCTTCTCGGCCGTAACGAGATTCGCCACGGTTCCTTCACTCCCGGCACGTATCTCGCCTTCATCGCGCTGGTTTTCAAGCTCTACGATCCCATCCGCAAGTTCGCTCTGTTCAACAACAGCTTTCAACAGGCGGTGGGGGCCTCGTCGGAAATTTTCAAGTTCACCGATAGCGAGGACGATGTCCCAGAGAAGCCAGGCGCGAAGCCTCTGCCGTCATTTGCCAGCACGATCGTTCTTGAGAATGCGAGCTTCTCGTATGATCGCGACGCCGAGGGTTCTCGCGACATTCTGCGTTCCATCTCGCTGGAAGTAAAGGCCGGGGAGGTCCTGGCCATCGTCGGCTCCAGCGGCGCTGGAAAGAGCACACTCGTCCACCTCTTGCCGCGCTTCTTCGATTTGACTTCTGGACGCTTGCTGATCGACGGGCACGATGTGCGCGACGTCACGCTGGCATCGCTGCGCGCGCAAATCGGCATCGTGACCCAGGAAACCGTGTTGTTCAACGACACCGTGCGCAACAATATCGCCTACGGCCAGCCGCACGTCTCCAAAAAAGACGTGGAAGCCGCCGCCCGCGCCGCGCTCGCCCACGACTTCATCATGGAGATGCCCGAAGGCTACGAAACCATCATCGGCGAGCGCGGTGTACGGCTTTCGGGCGGACAGCGTCAGCGCATCGCCATCGCGCGCGCCATCCTGAAAAATGCACCGATCCTGATTCTGGATGAGGCGACTTCCGCCCTCGATAGCGAGTCGGAATCACTGGTGCAGTCGGCATTGCAGAACCTGGTCGTCGGCCGCACGGTGTTCGTGATCGCGCACCGCCTGTCGACGGTGCGCCGCGCAGACCGGATCGTTGTCCTGGAAAACGGTAGCATCAGCGATGTGGGAGCCCACGAAGAATTGATGAAGAAGCTAGGCACCTATCGCCGCCTGTACGATTTACAGTTTCTGGAAGTCGATCACCCAAGAGCCGCCCCGGTTGGCGACTAGCACTGAGTAGCGAGTACCGAGAACCAAGAACTGAGAACTGAGAACTGAGAACCGAGCTGCCTCTATGCCCCTTCGCTCCATGACCGGCTTCGCGCAGGTGAAAGGCCAGATTAATGGCAGGCTCAGCTTTAGTCTGTCGTTGAAGTCCGTCAACCATCGCTTTCTCGACCTGCACTTCCGCATGCCTTCCGAAAGCGACGGCCTCGAAATGAAGCTGCGCCGCCTGCTGAAGGAAAAAATCGCGCGTGGACACGTGGAACTTACGTTGAGCCTGGACCGCGGCGGCAGTGAAGGTTTCAATCTGAACAGGGAACTGGTGGGCGGCTACATCAAGGCGTTTCGCGCGGGGGCTGCCGAGTTTGGCCTGGCTGCCGAGCCCGATCTCAACGTGATTCTTCGCATGCCCGGGGCCATGGATACCTCCACCGGCGCCGCCGAGGGCGAACTGGAAACTGCTGTCCTGCCGCTGATCGAAGAAGCACTGGCCCGCCTGAACAGCATGCGCGAGGAAGAAGGACGCGGCATCGAACGCGAGTTGCGCGAGCGC
The DNA here is from genome assembly GCA_963765755.1 of uncultured Acidobacteriota bacterium. Lineage (GTDB taxonomy): Bacteria > Acidobacteriota > Terriglobia > Terriglobales > Acidobacteriaceae > Gp1-AA133. The sequence goes on from CAVXXV010000005.1 coordinate 265,920, forward strand.
ATGCAGCATATCCAGAAAGCGAGTTCAGGTGTCGAGCGCCACCGCAATGCCATCCTGCAAAGCTACGTTGAGAAACTGCGGGTGCGCATGCAGGAACTCATCGGCGCGCAGGTCGATCCGGAACGCCTGTTGCAGGAGGCGGCGTTGCTGGTCGACCGTAGCGACATCCAGGAAGAACTCGTCCGGCTGCAGACCCATATCCAGCACTTCCTCGGACTGCTCGACGAAAAGGGCGAAGTTGGCAAGAAAATGGACTTCCTGCTCCAGGAAATGAATCGCGAGGCCAACACGCTGCTTTCGAAGACCTCAGGCCTGGCCGGCGACGCCCTGAAGATCACCGAAATGGGCCTCACCATGAAGTCGGAAATCGAGAAGTCGCGCGAGCAGGTGCAGAACGTCGAATGACGAATGTCTACATCATCTCGGCTCCATCCGGTTCCGGGAAATCGACGCTCGTCAACGAGCTGCGCAGCCAGGTGGTGGGATTGAAGTTTTCCATCTCCTACACTACCCGCGCCCCGCGCGGCAGCGAACAGAATGGTCGCGAATACTTCTTCATCTCGCGTACCGAGTTCGAGTCCATGATTGGCGAGGACGAGTTTCTTGAGTACGCCGACGTCTACGGGAACTACTACGGGACGGCACGTCGCTTTCTGCGCGAGGCGCAGAACGAAGGCACGGACCTGCTGCTCGACATCGACGTGCAGGGCGCGGCCCAGATCAAGGCCAAGATTCCCGACGCGCCCAGCATTTTCGTGTTGCCGCCCAATCGCGAAATTCTGGAATGGCGTTTGCGCAACCGGGGTTCCGACTCCGAGCAAGTGATCTGCCGCCGTTTGGTCACGGCCCGCCGGGAGATTGAGAATTACGATAAGTACGACTATATTTTAGTGAACGACCGCCTGGAACCGTCCGTCGGCCAATTGAAGGCTATCGTGCTTTCCGAACGGCTGCGGCACTCGGGTCGCCCATTGACCGCCGAGGACGAAGCTCAGGTTGCCGTCGCAAACGAATGTCGCCTGAGCAGCATTCGAGAGCGAATCAAGCCCATCCTCGATTCGTTCCGCGACGACCAAGGCAAGTGCTAGGCGGCGGGAGAATAGTTTATGAAGTTGATCGAAGGCTTCGACAGCAATTACCGTTACATCCTCGTGGCTGCCCGCCGCGCCCGCCAGCTCCAGGGCGGCGCTCCCCCGGTGGTGGAAACCAGTTCCCGCAAGCCCTGCCGCATCGCGCAGGATGAAATTCGCGCCGGCAAGGTGAAGTGGGTGATCACCGAAACGCCCAAGTCGGCGGTCGACATCGCCCAGGAAGCGCTGGACCAGGGCGGCCAGACCGACGCCTAGCCTTCCGCGAAGGCCAAGCCCCCATCCGGCCCTCGCTTGACCAGTACATTCGTCAGTTCCTCTGCCGTCATCTAAAGAACAGACCTCATGAAGGTAGCTCTCGGCGTTAGCGGCGGGATCGCGGCGTATAAGGCGGCGGAAGTTCTGCGCCTACTGCAGGACCGCGACCTGCGCGTGCAGGTCATCATGACCCAGGCGGCGCAGGAGTTCGTCCGCCCGCTTACCTTTGCCGCGCTCTCCGGGGAAAAAGTCATCACGGGCATGTTCGACGCGGGCCATGCCGAGCCGAATATCGACTCGGCGGTCGAGCATATTGCCGTGGCCCAGTCCATCGATGCGCTGGTCGTAGTCCCCGCCACCGCCGACCTTCTGGCCAAGTTCGCGCAGGGTATCGCCAACGATTTCCTGAGCACTCTTTATCTGGCAACCACCGCCCCGGTCATTGTCGCGCCGGCTATGAACGTCAACATGTGGAATCATCCCGCGACCCAGGCCAATCTCGAAATCCTGCGCAAACGCGGCGTGAAGATTGTCGAGCCTGACAGCGGGTACCTTGCCTGCGGAATGATTGGCGCTGGACGGTTGGCTGCGAACGAGGCTATTGTGGCGGCCGTGCTCGAGGCGCTGGGGGCAGCGCAGGATCTCGCCGGCGAAACCTTGCTGATCACTGCCGGCCCCACCCGCGAGAAGATTGACCCCGTCCGCTACATCACGAATCGTTCCAGCGGGCGAATGGGATATGCGCTGGCGGAAGCCGCTTTACGCCGCGGAGCACATGTATTGCTGGTCAGCGGCCCGGCTGCGATTTTGCCGCCCGACGCAGCGGAAATTACCCGCGTCGAAACTGCCGAGCAGATGCGCGATGCAGTTCTAACGCTGCTGCCGCAGGCGACCATCGTGATCAAGACGGCTGCGGTCTCCGACTACCGTCCCAAAGCGTCCGCAGCTCAGAAGCTGAAGCGCACTGGACCGATGGCGCTCGAACTTGAGCCCACCTCCGATATTCTGGCCGAGCTTGCCGGAAAGAAAACCAACCAGCTCATCATTGGCTTTGCCGCGGAAACCGAGAACGTCCTTGAGAACGCGCGCAAGAAGCTGGGCAAGAAATCACTCGATGCGATCGTCGTCAATGACGTGTCAAGGGAGGGTGTCGGCTTTGATTCCGACCGCAATGCGGTGACGATCCTTACCCACGACGAAGTGATCGAAGTGCCCGAGACCACGAAGTGGGAAGTCGCCCAGCGCGTCCTCGATCAGGTTGTGAAGCTGCGCAAGCGCCACAAGATCGCGGTGAAAGCCTGATGCCGCGCGTGCTCGACTTGGAACTTAAGCAGGCTCTTGCCGCCCGGATTCGGTACTACAATGAGCTGGGCATTTACGATTTCTATCGCCGCGACGTTTCTGCAATGCCCGCCGGCGAGCCAGTAGCCTCCCTTCCATCCGAAACAGTGATCCAGCCAGAACAGCGAGAGGAAATGCCTCCCAGAAAAGCTACTGCTTCTGTTGTGCAGGAAGAAAGCGCTTTCGAGATCATTCAGTCGCGGCCGGAATCCGGAGTGAGCGATCCGGCGAAGGCGCTGAAACTCATCCGCGAAGATATCGGAGACTGCACGCGCTGCCGGTTGGCCAAGCAAGGCCGCAAGCAGATCGTGTTTGGTGTCGGCAACCCCAACGCGGACCTGATGTTTATCGGCGAAGCGCCGGGCGCTGACGAAGATCAGCAGGGCGAACCATTCGTCGGGCGCGCCGGGCAGCTGCTTACCAACATGATCAAGGCTATGGGAATTGAGCGCGAGCAGGTCTACATCGCGAACATCATCAAGTGCCGCCCACCCAACAACCGGACGCCCGAACGCGATGAGTGCGAAACCTGTTCTCCCTTCCTGATGCGCCAGATCGCCACCATCAAGCCCAAGGTGATCGTGGCCCTGGGCGCCGTTGCAGCCAAAACTCTCCTCGCGATTAACGACTCCATGTCAAACTTGCGCGGCTGCTGGTACGAATTTCGCCCGGCCGGCGCGCGCAGCAACGATCCCTCATGGACGAGCGCCAAACTCGCTGTTACCTACCATCCGGCATTTCTTCTGCGCGATCCTCGCCAGAAGAAAGAAGCATGGAAAGATTTGCAGATGGTGATGAAGGAACTGGAGTTGAAGGCGCCTGCGAAGGCGGCAGAGTAGGCGGGGCGATTTCAGAATTGCAGAATTGAGATTGCAGATTTTGTTGTCCAGACTTTCAGGTCGATCAGGCCAGGTGAAATCTAAAATCTGAAATCTGAAATCTGAAATCGATTCCCTGATGCGCCCCTTGGCAAAGGTTCACTTGCAGCTAAGTTGTTGAAAGTTCGTAACACGGGTGTTTAAGTGCGAAAAACACCCACGACCATCGCCTGGAATGCCCTATAATTGCGTTTTGGAGCCCTCAGGCGGCGACTTGAGGGCGGGGCGACCCCGAAGGTCATCCGAGGGTCCGGGAACGCGCCAGCGTCATTCTAATGCGTTAAGTTATCTTGAAGTTAATGCGACCAGGATAGTCGCCATTTGCCGCCGACATCTTCGCAGGGACGAACACACCCAAGCCAACGACCCGGAATTTCTATCCGATCCTTCCCGTAGCGATTCCCTGGGCCCAATCATCGCGGCCGCGCTCACGTGCGCACTCGGCGGCGGCTTGATGGTTGTAGGCCACACGTTCGAGTGATACGTTCCAGCCCGCGCTGTGTTTTTCGAGAATCCCGTAGCAGGCGTGCGGAGAAAAAGTCTGCATGCGGTAGCGGACCGGATCGACATCGTCGTAAGCCGGCACGCCGATGCTGCCCGGGTTCACAATAAGCTGACCGTGCGTTAGTTCCACCACGCGCGGGATGTGCGTGTGGCCGCAGAGCACCACCGGCTGATGAACTCCCTGCAGCAGTTCGCGGATCGCGCCCTCGGAGCGCACTTCGGGCAACCCATCCATGATGTCTTCGAGCAGGTAGATCGTGTCGTTGCCCGGTGCGCCGTGACACAGGTAGATGTCGTTCTCGAACACTGCTGTGCGCGGGAGTTCGCTGAGCCAGTGAATCGGCTCCTCGCCGAGATCGCGAATGACGTAAGAAAGTGTCGGGATATACGCGAGGTCGCGCTCGCTGGCTTCATAAATCAGCCGGTCCTGGTTTCCCTGGATCGTGACCAGAACGTTTTCCTGCATGAGCCGCTCGTAAGTGGCATGCGGCTTGAGTGGCCCGTAGAGCGAGTCGCCGAGATTGACGAATCCATCGACACCACGGCTCTTGGCATGTTTCAGAACAGCATCGAGCGCCCAGACATTGGCGTGAATATCGGCGAGGATGGCGAGGCGGGCCGTCACGTTGGCGGATAGTAGCTTGTTATCAGCGTAACAGAAAGGCGCGGGGCAGGGGACAGGCGTCATGTCTTAGGTCCTCACGACGGGATTTCTTTTCGGAGGACGGAAAAAGTCTTAAAACGCAGAGAGCGCAGAGAAATGCCGCAGAGGTCGCAGAGAAAGGCGCTGGCAAAGGTGATCTCAGAAGAACAGGTGAGAAAATCCGCTCGTCTCGAAGCATGCACTTGACTTACTGATACGCTAAACTCAGCGTTCGCTATCGCTGATAGCTGATAGCTGAGACTGACACCTGACACCGGCCTTCCAATTCTGCGATGTCGCACTGCCCGTGCCACTCGACACCGCGTTCTCCTACCGCGTGCCGGATGGAATGGCGCCGGCGGTAGGTGGTCGTGTGCTCGTTCCTTTCCGGCAACAGCGCATGAGTGGGATTGTGGTCAATCTTCACGACCGCAAGCCTTCAGTGGTCACAAAGAATGTGGTCAGCGTGCTGGACTCGGCTCCTGTGCTTGACGAGCAGTTGATGCGTCTCGGAAAGTGGATTGCCGATTACTACCTGGCGCCGCTGGGCGAAGTTTTCCGCACCATGCTGCCTCTAAGCGCGGAGTTCCGGCGCACGATCCTGTACCGGATCACCGAGCAGGGACACATGGCGCTGCATCTTGGGGGCATGTCGGGATCGTCGGCGCGGGCGCGGCGCACGCCCGAGGAGCAGTTGGCCGAGTTTCGCGTGCTGGACTATCTCGCAAACCGGGATGAACCCGTGCGCGAAGCGAGTTTACGCAGCGCGACCAGCGTAAGCCGCGCGGTGCTGGCTGGTATGGTTCGCAAGAAATGGCTGGAGCGCGAGGACGTCTCTGGTGCGCGCGACGCCGCGCGTACGGTGAAAGTAGCGGTGCTACGGACCGCAGGCGAGCGCACCGCGCCTACGCCGGCGGGCGAGGATCCATCGACTGGCTCAGGACAAGCCGCCCGCCGGGCGAAGCTCAATGTGAATCAGCAGGCTTTGCTTGCCGCGCTCGCTGAAGCGAGCGGTCGCGCTGATGTCGACTCGCTCCACGCGCTCGACGTGCCGCGCACTACTCTGAACACGCTGGTCAAACGGGGCCTCGTCGAGATCGTCGAAGAGCCTGCCGAGTTCCACGTTTCCCGCGTCAAAGCTCGCCAGTCACCGTTTGAATTCGAATTCAACCCCGCCCAGAAGCAGGCGCTGGAACGAATTCAGGAAGGCATGGCGACGCGCAAGTTCAGCGGGATCCTGCTGCATGGGGTGACCGGGTCGGGGAAGACCGCGGTTTATCTCGCAGCCATGCGCACGGTGCTCGAAGCAGGCCGCTCCGCGATCCTGCTGGTTCCCGAGATCGGCCTCACGCCTACGGTTGCCGCCGATCTGCACCAGGTGTTTGGCGATGAAGTGGCCATCCTCCATTCGGCGCTCACGGATCAGGAGCGCGCCGAGCAGTGGCATCGCATCAAGCGCGGAGAGGCGCGCATGGTGGTCGGAACGCGTTCGGCCATCTTCGCTCCGGTCAGCGATCTGGCTCTCATCATCGTCGACGAGGAACAGGATTCCTCCTACAAACAGGAAGAAACTCCGCGCTATCACGCCCGTGACGTAGCGGTGATGCGCGCCAAGATGGCGAACGCGGTGGTCGTGCTGGGCTCGGCGACACCCTCGCTCGAGTCCTACTACAACGCGAAGAAGAACAAGTACGCGCTCATCGAACTGCCCGACCGCGTGGAGCAGCGCCCGCTGCCCGAAGTTGAACTGATCGACATGAAGCAGGAGTTTCAGGAGACCGGGCAGGAGCAGGTCATCTCGCGCAAGCTGGCGGAAGAAATCCGCGAGCGGCTCGAGCGCAAAGAACAGGTGATGATCCTGCTGAACCGGCGCGGTTATTCTCCGGTGGCGCTGTGCCGCACCTGCGGCAAGACGCTCGAGTGCAAGAACTGCGCCATCGCCATGACGCACCACAAGCGTGCCCGCAAAATGGAATGCCACTACTGCGGCTACACCGCGCCCGTGCCCCAGAAATGCGTGCACTGCGGGAGTGAGTACGTCTATTTCCTGGGAACCGGGTCCGAAAAGCTTGAAGAACTCCTGCACGGGATGTTCCCCACTGCGCGCATCGGGCGACTGGACCGCGACACGGTACGCGGCAAGGAAGACTTCGAGCGCGCGCTCGCCGCCCTGAATGAGGGCGAACTCGATCTGCTGGTCGGCACGCAGATGATCGCCAAGGGACACGACGTGCACGGCGTGACACTGGTGGGAGTGGTCGGCGCCGACATCGCGCTGGGGCTGCCCGACTTCCGCGCCGCCGAGCGCACGTTCCAGCTTCTTACCCAGGTTGCGGGTCGAGCCGGGCGCGGGCAAACGCCGGGCAAGGTCGTTCTGCAAACTTATTTTCCCGATCACTACGCCGTGCAGTATGCGGCGCGCCACGATTTCCTCGGTTTCTACGAAAAGGAACTGCGTTTCCGCAGCTGGATGCACTACCCGCCGTACTCGGCACTGGCGAACGTCCTGATCCGCAGCAACCGGCTGGATGAGTCCTTGCAATGGTCGGGCATCCTGGGCAAGTGGTTTGAAAAGACGCGTCACGAAGGCATTCGCGTGCTGGGCCCGGCGGCTGCGCCTATCCTGCGATTGAAACAGGACTACCGTTATCACTTTGTGTTGAAATCAGCGAGTCGCGAGAAACTCAACACGCTCCTGCGGACCATGCTTGCGTATGCGGCCACGCAGAAAATCCCGCGCACTCAGTTGATTGTGGATGTGGATGCGTTGTGGTTGATGTGAGGGTGTCAGGTCTCAGGTGTCAGGTCTCAGGTCTCAGGTGCGAGGGCGATGCGGCAGTGTGTTGCCGGTTGCCAGATTTACAGGCTGGTGATGATCGAGCGGGAAGCTGCGAGATCGCAGCCGCAATTTCTTTCCTTAGTGCCTTTGTTTGCCAAATCAGGGTCTCGGTCGGCATGATGGAACGCGCTGCTAACGTCGGACGATGCCGACCGTCAACCAAACGTAAGACCCTAAGACGTAAGCCCTGACACCTGAGACCCGACACCTGACACCTGGAGACTACATGCGTCCTGCGACATTCCTGCTCCTGATTTCCGTCCCGCTGGCCACCGCCCAGCAGAAGCCCCAATCCTGGATCTCAACCAGCAACGAGTTCACCAAGCAGTTGGTGAAGGTTGAGAATAAGCACGATCCCGAGAATGGATCGCGGCAGGGGTTGAGCGAGTATGACGAACTGGTGTCCCACCCGACCCTGGCTGATGAAGACCAGGAGCGCAAGGAGAGGGAAGAAGTCCTCGCCAGGCTCAAGGCGGCCCTTCCGCAGCAGAAGCAGAAGGAAGTGGCGCAGGATCTGGAAATCATCATCCGGCGCGTCGAGCTGAACTTCCGCCTGCAGGACTATCAGCGCGCCCACGATGTTCCGTTCAGCAATGCCAGTTCGTTGGTGTTCGGCGGCGTCAGGATGCTACTCGACGAGCAAACTCCCGCGGCGCGACGTCCGGCTGCCGTGACTCGCCTGCGGCGGTATGCCGGGCTCGATCCCGCCTACAAGCCGCTCACCGAAATTCTCAAGCAGCGCGTGATGGAGCAGATGGCCAAGCCGGGTGTGGTCTATCCGGCGCGGGTCGAACTCGAGACCGAGATGTCGCGAAACTCCCACTACCTCGACGGCATCGCCTCGCTATGCAAGGAGTACAAGCTCTCCGGATGGGAAGAGCCGTTCGCGAAGCTGAAGGCGCAGCTCACCGACTACGATGCGTGGATCCGTTTAACCGTATTACCTAAGGCCCGCGCGGATTTTCGCCTGCCGCCCGAGGAGTACGCGCTTTCACTCGAGCTATATGGGATCGACATCCCGCCTGCGCAAATGGCCGCGCTGGCGCACAAAGGCTTCGACGAGATTCAGGCCGAGATGAAGCCGATCGCTGCCGAGATTGCCAGGCAGCGCAAGCTGCCATCGAGCGACTATCGCGATGTTATTCGTGAATTGAAAAAGCAGCAACTGGTGGGCGACGCGATCCTGCCGTTTTATCAGAACCGGCTGAAGCAGATTGAAGAGATCATCCGGAAGCAGAACCTGGTGACGCTGCCCGATCGCCCGGCGCGGATCCGAATTGCGTCGGCCGCCGAGACCGCGCAGCAACCCGCACCGCACATGTCCGCACCGCCGTTCCTGCACAACACCGGCGAGAAGGGCGAGTTTGTTCTGCCGCTCAACATTCCCGCCGGAGAAGGGCATGCGCCGGCGCAGAAGTATGACGACTTCACGTTTGATGCGGCGGCTTGGACTCTGACCGCTCACGAAGCGCGCCCGGGACACGAACTGCAATTCGATTCCATGGTGGAGCACGGCGTGTCGGTGGCGCGCGTGCGCTACGCCTTCAACAGCACGAATGTTGAGGGCTGGGGATTGTATTCCGAATACCTGGTCCGGCCGTTCATGCCGTTGGAAGGACAGCTTATTTCTCTCGACTACCGTTTGCTGCGCGCGGCGCGCGCGTTTCTCGATCCGGAGTTGCAGTCGGGCAAGGTGACCCCGGAGCAGGCCAAGCAGGTGCTGGAGAACGATGTGGTGCAGTCTCCGGCATTTGCGGAAGAGGAAGTGGAACGCTACACGTATCGCGCACCCGGCCAGGCCAACAGCTACTACTACGGCTACACCAAGCTTCTCGCGCTACGCAAAGACACCGAGGCAGCGATGGGTGCGAAGTTCGATCAGAAGAGGTTTCACGATTTCATTCTTGCCCAAGGACTGTTGCCGCCGGATCTCCTGCGCAAGTCAGTAATGGAGGATTTTGCGGGAGCGCACGGAACAGCGGGTGCGCATTGACTAATCGATGGAGGAACGGGCGTCTCTCCCGTCCAGGCGTGCAGGGACGCCTGCCTCTCCATCGATTGATCAGGCAGAAAGGTTCAAATAAGTTGTGTACGCCTCCGTCGCTGATCGCCGCGAAGGGCAGCAGGTTAATCGTGCAGGTCGCTGTTATGGCTGGCCACTTCTGGGGGCCGACCTTCTTCGCTCGCAGCAATTCTTCTTTTTTTACTGAAGTTTGCGTCGCACCGATCGCGAACAGCTCCAACGGTCCACTCAGTGGCCGGGCCCTTACTTGTGACGCCAGCTGCGCACTAGCGACTTTAGCGACGTGCGATCATGGCCATCTTCCATCAGCACGATCGGCTTCGGGATCATCGTGACCACCAGCATGACCAGAGCAAAGGCCGCCAGCAAAAGGCGCTTTCCTGAGACCTTCGGGAATTCTGAAACTTGAGGATGACGAAAGCTGCTGAGTTCCAGCAGGATCGCCCAGATCAACCATCCGTACCACAGGTAGACCGCCATCGGAATCAGGCAGAGGATCGTCAGGCGCGACACGGCTCGGTGTGCGCGCGGCGCGATCGAGAACACGATGTGTCCGCCGTCGAGTTGTCCGCCGGGCAGTAGGTTCAGTGACGTCGCAAACATTCCGCCCCACGCCGCGAAGGCCATGGGATGTAGCAGCAGGTCCTGAAACGGCAGGACGGCGATTCCTCGCAGCAGTCCCAGCGAGGCGAGAGCGCGATGCGCCAGGTAGAAGATTCGCGGATAATGGATCAGCAGTGCATCCGTCGACTGAGTCGCAGCCGTCGGAGCGACGCGCGAGAGTCCCAACGCAATCGCGAGAACAACACACGCCACGATGAATCCCGCGATGGGGCCCGCGATCCCGATGTCGAACAGCGCTCGGCGTGAATGGATCGGGGAGCGGATTCGAATGAACGCGCCCATCGTTCCGATCAGGGACGGGAACGGGATGAAGAATGGCAAGGTTGCGTCAACGTTGTAGCGCACGCAGAGCAGGTAATGCCCCATCTCGTGCGCGAGCAAGATGAGCATGAGGCTGGCAGAGAATGGGATTCCAAGAAGCAGGCGGGCCGGATGGTGCCAGATCGCGTCTACCGGAAAGAGCGGAAAACTGCTGTCGTCCTCGTCGGCTAGCGCGGGCCGCTGCTGCTCAAAGTTGTACTGGAAGTGCGACCCGACAACCAGCGTGGTGAAGATAGTGGCAAGCAACAGAACGGCGTGCAGCCAGTAGCGCTGGCGTCGCGGCGGGGCCAGCAGGACCGGCATCGGGGCGTAGTACTCGACCGTAGACTGAGGAATGACGGGAGTCGGTTCGGACATCGGGTCTGAGTTGATTGTACGGCAGGGCGGGAGTTCGGGGGAAAGTGCAGCACATCAGCTGGTTCAACGCCGCGCTCTTGTAGGGAAACAGTTACACGATCGCCGCTCCACCCATTCACGTTGCAGTTCCTCACCCATCGAAGTAAGCTTCTTTACTTCGTGGGGGGATCACATGAAAAGCATCGCAGCTGTTGTGTTCTTGCTATGTACCGTCAGCCCTGCCTTTTCGGCGAAACAGTATTCCTATTTTCGTGTCGGCAGCGCCAGCGATGTCACGACTGCGACCACACCGGGCACCGTGCTGATGGGCGGCGGCACCGATGTGGATGCGGCGTTTCAGTGGATGTGCCAGCGCAACGGCAATGGAGATTTTCTAGTCATTCGCGCGACCGGGACCGACGCCTACAACCCGTACATCCAGCAGCTTTGTCCTGGGGAAAACTCTGTGGCCACCCTGATTATCCCTAACCGGACCGCGGCCAGCGATCCGTTTGTGATCGCGACAATTCAAAACGCGGAAGCACTGTGGATTGCCGGCGGCGATCAGTCCAACTACGTCAATTATTGGCAGGGAACTCCGGTTGAAGACGCTCTTAATAGTTTGATTTCCCGCGGGGTACCCATCGGAGGGACCAGCGCCGGGATGAATGTCCTGGCGGAGTTCATCTACTCGGCGCAGGCGAGCCAAGCCATTACGTCGAGCGAAGCGCTGGCGAATCCGTTCAGCAAGTACATCACCCTGGTGCGGGATTTCGTTGGCGTCTCCATATTGCAGGGGATCATCGATGATCCGCATTTTGTGACGCGAGACCGGATGGGCCGCGATCTGGCATTCATGTGCCGCGTGTACACGAACGGCTGGTCTCCGGCGCCTCTCGATATCTCGATTGACGAGAAGACAGCTTTGCTGATCGACGGGTCGGGCAGCGGGACGGTCGTAGGTTCGAGCACTGTTTATTTCCTGCGCGCGCCCGGCGCACCGCAGCTATGCCAGCCGGGAGTTCCGCTGACTTACCAGAACATCGCCGTATACCGCATCAACGCGAGCGGATCGTTTAATCTTTCGACCTGGAAAGGCAAGGGTGGGACGACGTACACGGTGTCGGCCAACGCCGGGGTTTTGAGTTCAACGCAAAGCAATGGGTCGATCTATTAGAACCTGTGTCATGAATGGATCTGCGATAGGGCGCTCGCTGGCTCTGGCCGCACCGCGGAAGTCCAAAGTCACCTGGGCGCCAAGAAGTTCCAGAATGCAGCTCTTGCGGAGGTCAATATGCGCTTCATCAGCTCATTGTTCCTCTCAGTTGTTAGCCTGCTTCTCACGGTTTCCGTTCAAGGGCAGAGTGTCAACACGATGCATCCGCCGGAAATCGATGCGCAGAAGCACGCTTCGCCGGAAGACTTACGGGATCGGATGCAGGATGTTCAGCTTCAGAAGGACGCGAAGGAACTGGCGGAGATTTGCGCTTCGGTTCGGGAGGATGTCGACGGGCTAAAGCAAGGTCTGGTGTCGAAAGATCTGGTGGAGAGACTGAAGCGCATGGAAAAGCTCTCCAAACACGTACGCGAGCAGTTGACGAGGACAAGCAGTGCGCACTGAGCAGGCAGCAGAGGCGGACCTCGCGGCTAAAGCCGCGAGATTACCGTGGCCGATCGGCGCGACTGAAGTCGGGCCCTTTCCTAAAGAAAACGCGGTGAAGGAGCTGAGAGCTCTGTTAGTCGATCGACTGCAGTTCCTTGCCGGGTTTGAAGCGGACAGCTTTTCCTGGCGGGATGGAGACTTCGGCGCCGGTGCGCGGGTTGCGGCCGATGCCGGTTTTGCGGGGGCGCACGTTGAAGACGCCAAAGCCGCGCAGTTCGATGCGGTCGCCCTTGGCGAGCGACTTCTTCATGCTCTCGAATACGGTCTCGACCGCGAGTTCGGCTTTGGTCTTGGTGATGCCTGTTTTGTTGACCACTTCATTGATGATGTCGAGTTTGATCACGGTCGGCTCCCGTTGGCGGTCTGCGGAAATACCACCAAGTGCTTGATGCTAAGGGAGATATCAGAGATTGTCAACGGGACCAAGTGTCTCGTAAGATGACAGCAACGAAACTCCAGCCGCTGTTCCAGCCAGAACATCAGTTTTGATTGGGTCCTTGGGAAATTGAGGAATTGTGTAATTTCCAAGGCTCAAGTGTCGGGAGTGGCTCGATGGCTGTAAATTACGCAACTGATAAATTTTCCAATTCCCCAATTTCTTCTAAAGGGAGCTCCATGTTGAAGAGTGACCGCTGGATCCGCAAGATGGCGAAAGAGCACGACATGATCAACCCGTTCTCGGAGAAGCAGGTGCGCGAGGGCGTCGTGTCGTATGGCTTGTCGTCTTACGGATACGACCTGCGCGTGGCCGACGAATTCAAGATTTTCACCAATGTGAACTCGTCGATTGTCGACCCCAAGCACTTCGACGAGAAGTCGTTCGTCACCGTGCGATCAGACGTGGCCATCGTGCCGCCCAACTCGTTCGCGCTGGCGCGCTCGGTCGAGTACTTCAAGATTCCGCGCGACGTGCTGACGATCTGCGTGGGGAAATCGACCTACGCGCGCTGCGGGATTATCGTGAACGTTACCCCGTTTGAGCCCGAGTGGGAAGGTTTCGTGACGCTTGAGATCTCGAACACCACGCCGCTGCCTGCACGCATTTACGCGAACGAAGGCCTGTGCCAGATCATCTTCTTCCAGTCCGACGAAGTTTGCGAAGTGAGCTATGCCGATCGGAAGGGGAAGTATCAGTCGCAGAAAGGGATTGTGCTGCCGAAACTCTAAAACCAGTCGTTGGTCGTTGGCAAAAGCCCACGAACTTGACAGTTGGGGAATCCCACCCTAGCGCAAAGGACGCGCCAGGATGAGGCACCCGTGTGTCGTGCCGACGGTAAGGATTTTGGACTTTGCCACCGACCAACGACTAACGACCGTCTCCTAAAACACCACGGCCCGGGATTACTCCCGGGCCGCGCTTTTTGGATCCTGAAATTATCGGGCTAGGGCCAGCGTTTGGCGGTGTCTTCCCAACCGGCGGCTCGGGCGGGTTGGGGATTCTGGTTTACGGCGGCCTGCTGCGGAATGCGAATCGGCTGCTGGGTGGTCTGCGTCGCTAGGGTGGGCTTGGGACTCTCGCCGCCCAAGTCTTTGGCATCTTCAGGGGAGAGCAGCGGAGCCACTACCCGCAGCGCTTCGACTTCCTTTTCCAAGCGCGCGAGTTCCAGCTCTTTTTGCCGAAGTACTTCATAAACATTCTTCATATCTTTGGGCACCTGTGGCTCTTTCAATTTAGAGCACTGATTCGCACTCTAGGCAGGTGAAAGTGGTTTGTCAAGGTTCTAGGGAGTGACAAAGTCGCATCCACTGTGAAAAACAAGCCCTATTTCGCCAAGGGCCGCGACGGGAAACGTTTAAGCGTTTGGTGAGATGCGGGTTAGCGCAGGAACACGACGACCACGATCGCAATTACAGCCACCACGATGGCAATCACCATGAGCTTATGGGCGGCAAGCCATGATTCCTCTTCCTCCTCGCCACCTAAGAAGTGAGGAGCGTCGCTTACCACCGGCTCTTGCTGAGGGACAGGGCGGGCCGGTGCCGTTAAGACAGCTGCGGACGCCGCAGCAGGGGCCGCTAGAGGGGGCCGTGCAAGCGCCTTCTTCTTCTCACAGTCGAGACAAAGCTGACGTCCTTCCGAGACCGGGAAGCCGCACGCTTCGCATTTCCGCAGGCTCGCGACGGCACCGCGCGAAACGGGCGCCGCTGGCGTAGCGGCGATCTGTGGCTCAGACTGGCCGGGCTGAGTTGCGCCCGGCTCGGGAGCCATGATTCGATCGCTTGCGGCCTGCTGCGCCGAGGCTTCCAGCTCGGAGACCAGAATGTCATCGGCCGGGTCGAAGGGCGGGGGAGGCGGTGCAAGATCGGCTGGTTCTTCGAGGATGTCCAGCTCGTCCGTTATCGGCTCGGTGAATGAATCGACAGGCGATAAGGAGTGACGTGCCGCTACCTCCATTGGTGCTGGAGATGGATTTGGGGGCGGCGCCGTGGGCGGCATCTTCATGTGAAACGCAATGCCGGGAGACGAATCCAGGGAAGGGGACGGGATGCCCGATGCTTCGCTGGTATTTGCGTGCGGCCTGAACGTTTCGTCCGGCGCCATGGCCGAGTCCATGCCCGCACTATGGTCGTCTGCGAATCCCGGTATCTCTTCGCGATTCCCGTTACCGGACACAGGAAGTGACGGCTGGGTAAGTGGGCTGTTGGGAAGGGGCTCGAGCCCCAGGGCAGCCGCGGAATGTTCAAGCGCGGTGTGAACCATCGCGCCCATGCGTTCGAGCGCGGCCAGATCGCGGGTCTCGAAAACATTGGCCTGGTCGGAAAACAACTCGAAGACGCCGATGACTTCGCCGCCTCGCAGCAGTGGCATGACTACTACCGAGCGGATGCCCAGAGCTTCACAACTCTCGCGGTTGACGCGCGTGTCGGTGGCGGCGTCATCACAGCGCAGGGTCTGCCTTGTGCGGACGCTTTCGCCGGAGAGGCCTGAATTCACCTGGAGCTGCGCGCCCACCTCGGGCGCAGACGATCCTGCGCTGGCCCGGCAAACCATTTCCTCATGGTCGCGCAACGCGATGGCTGCGCCGGTGGCACCGGTGATGTACTGAGCACGCTCAGCGAGAAGTTGCAGCGTAGCCGTCAGATCACGCTCCGCCATCTCGGCCAGCGACTTGCCACCGTCTTCGGCAGGAAAGCGCACGTCATCCTGGCCGTTTGCGGAAACGGCTGCGGCATCCGATGCCTCATTCCGCGGATCATGCGCCGCTTCGCCGGTATGCTTATCGAGGATGGAGTGAGGATCCATGGAAAAAAAGGCTCTAGCTTCTGGCTGCTCTCTGCTCTCTAGCTCTCAGCTGTCAGCTTTCAGCTTTCAGCTGTCAGCTTGCACAAGCCTACCGCAAAGGGCGATTTAGTGACCTTCAAGCTTCTCGCCCGTCGTACCTGGGTGTCAAGCGCACAGCCCAACCGTGGTTCTATCCCGAAGGTGCTGGCGGTCCAGTTTCGTGGCAGGGTAAGGGATTTCCAGTTGAACTGAAGGCTGCGGAAAATTCCAAAGTCAAACGCCGGCCCCAAAAGGGGCGTTGAGAAGAAGCAAGTTACGGCTCCGCTAAAGCGGAGCCTTGATACGAAACAGATTTTTTCCGCAGCCTTTGAAAGCGCGAACCTCGAGGCTCGGAACTCGGAACTCGAAACTCGAAACTCGGAACTCGAAACTCGAACCTCGAAACTCGAAGCTCAAGGCTCGAAGCTCGAAACTCGAAGCTCAAAGCTCAAGGCCTGAAGCTCGAAGCCCGAAGCTGAAAAAAAGCTGAAAGCTGAAAGCTGAAAGCTAAAAGCTGAAAGCTGAAAGCTGAAAGCTGAAAGCTCACTCCTTCTTCTTCGGCAGGTACTTCTTTTCGATCGACGCCACCACCACGTAGTTGGGATCGACCATCTCCGACAGGCGGATCCTCGCTACCTTGCCAAGCAGTTCGTAGGCGTCGAGCTGGGACAGGCCGTAGTCATCGTGAATCCAGCCGACCAGTTCAGTGAAGGCGATGCGCAGAGCGTCATCGACCGGACGATACGCGCCCACGGTCATGATCGCGTCATCGTTCTCGAAGCGCGGCCAATTAATCTTGTGACCCTTGATGACGTTGACCTGGACACGCGCGCGCAAGGGAACTTCAATGGCAGCGCCTGCAACTTCTCCGTCTCCCATGGCGGCGTGGCCATCGCCCAGATAGAGCAGGCCGCCTTTCACGTTGACCGGAAAATAGACGATGTTGCCGACCGAGGCTTCGGGAGAATCCATATTTCCGCCGAACTCGGCGGGGACGATCGAACTGCGCGCTTCACCGCCCGCAGGCGCGACGCCCATGCAACCGAAGAACGGATGCAAGGGAATCTTCACCTCGAACTTTGAGTCGAGCGCCTTGAAAGTGGCGGTATTGGTCGCGTGATCGATGGGATAGAACCAGATCTTTTCCGGCAGGGGTGGATGCAGCATCGGGGTGTAGTTAGTGGCGTTGAGTGCACCGAAGCCTGGGCCGAGCGCGCCCACACCCTGATCGCCGTTGACCTGGAGGTCGAGAATCTTGACGGCGAGGGTGTCGCCGGGCTCCGCGCCTTCTATGAAAAACGGCCCCGTGAGCGGGTTGTCCCCCGGAGCCATGCTGAGCGTGTCGCCAGGTTTCTTGATGGCGTCGCCGAAGCAATCGAGCGTGTTGGTGTCGAGGATGTCTCCGGGCTTGAGGTGGGCGACCGGTTCCGCAGTGGCATAGACGTACTTCACGTTGTTGAGCGCGCCCTGGTATTTCACGACGTTGCCCGATTGTGCATGAGCAGAGGCTGCGAAGGCTGCGATGAGAAGAAGCGTTTTCAACGGTTGATGCGCGGGAAGGTTCATGAGTGTTTCTCCGAGATCGAAGGAAGCTTACCTCAGCGGCTGAACGCTGCGATTTTGTTCCGATTATGGCGAACAAACGGCGCAAGATGGTGTAATCGCCTGATTACGACTGTTACGACCTCCAACTGTTGCTTCTACTTGCTAAACTCAGACGTATCAGGGGCCTGAAGTTCATTCGACAATGAAATTTGCAACTAGTTCGTTGTACATCTTCGCCCTGTGGATAGTGCCGTGGTCTGCTTCGGCGTCATCAGCGCAAGAGCCGGAAAAACAAGGCGGAACCACAACACCGAATGCTGTCGTTTCGCTGGCGGAGCGGACCATCGACGCCGTCCGCAATAAGAACACTGGCTTCCTATCAACGCTGGTAGATCCTACCGGGATCTCTATCGGGCTCGATACGCCGAAGGTGAGTGCTGCACGGTTCAGAAAAGAACTCAGTGAGAAACGCGGCGTGAATTGTGTCATCTTCGACAGCTGCGCCAGCAACAATGGGGACAATCTCGCAGAGACTCGTCGTTGCGCGGGCTCTTGATGGCCCAGTCGGTATCAATGGCTTTGCGGGGGGTAGAGGGAGCACCACAGGAAACAGCGGTTGCCGTCAGAGAATCAAAGAATCCCGACGAAGTATTGTTTACTCTCTTTTTTCGGCACGTGTCGGACCATTGGGTATTGCAACAGATCGAATTCTTCTGACACGCTAGACGCACCGATTGTGGCGCGGCACTTCTGCTAGTTGACGTAATATCGCCATTGCACTCACCTTGCCAGCAGCTTCCGAAGCCAAACAGGAAGAATCCGCCGCAAACCGGCACCGCCAGACGGACGCCACGTTGTGTAGACATCAGCCAGCATTGGATGGTCTGGAAAGTTCTGCCTCAAGATTTTCACCCAGTACGCGAATTCGTTTTCGCTCATCGGATACAGCGGGTGTGGCTGAAGGAAAAACGCTGGCGGGGATTTCTGAAGAACTGCGTAGCCTGGTCCAGTCCTCTTGCAGTCTGGACAGAAATAATTTGCGCTCGGGATAAGGAAGCTCTACTCCGCCAGCCAGGTGAGCTCCACGATAGTCAGAGTCGATCTCCAGTGGGATGCGTGAAATGCGGGCAACGTAATTCGACCATCCTTGCGAGAGTCATTGCTTGAAGAGCGCCTTCGCTTTCAGAACTGCAATATCTTACTCTCGGCAGGAAGGCTCTCCGCGCCAGGGCGCGGATCATTGTTGGAAAATCCCCGTTAGACTCACAATCCCTGAATTGAATGGTCTCGGAGCTGGGCGGAAAAAGCGGGAGGCGTGTCCGCCTCCCGTTGTGAGTTGTGTTCCAATCCACATGACACGTTAGTCGATCGGGTGTGCCGTGACTGTCGCGCTGCCGTTTTGTGCTCCGATCGTCAGGCTCACGGTTACAGACGGCGTTCCTGGAACGAAGCTTGTAAGGGTTGCAAAGTAACCCCAATTGCCATTCTTCAGCGGGCTCAACAACAGCGTGACGTTTGTCAGGCCCGTCTTGCCGCTTGCGCTGTAGAGGCTCCCCACCTTGTTGAACGAAGCAAACGTGACACTCGCGCTGTTGCTTCCCGCGACCGAGAGCGTCACTGACTGCGTCAGCGGATTGATCGCGTTCGCCGGATGGAACTGACCGGCAGCTACGGTAGCGTGGTGCTCTCTGCTGACTCCAACCAGGGCCGTGAAATTGTTCAGCTTAGCCAGTGCAGCTGGACCGCTCGCTACTCCAATGGGTCCGACGCCGACGTTCACGGTAGCCACCACGGTGTTATTGGCGGTGTTGATCACCGAGACGTTGTTGGAAATCTGATTCGCGACATAGGCGAAAGCCCCGTCCGGAGTGAAAGCTATCCCATGGGGGCTACTCCCAACAGTCACGGTGGCTACCACAGTGTTAGTGGCTGTGTTGATCACTGACACGCTATTGTCAGTCTCATTCCCGACATAGGCAAAGGACCCGTTTGGAGTGATGGCTACATCAAGGGGGTTATTACCGACAGCCACGGTGGCCACTACTGTGTTAGTCGCTGTGTTGATCACCGAAACGTCGTTCGACAGTATGTTCGTAACGTAAGCAAAGGACCCGTTTGGAGTGATGGCCACATCAACGGGGTCCATGTCGA
The DNA here is from genome assembly GCA_963765755.1 of uncultured Acidobacteriota bacterium. Classification (GTDB taxonomy): domain Bacteria; phylum Acidobacteriota; class Terriglobia; order Terriglobales; family Acidobacteriaceae; genus Gp1-AA133. The sequence goes on from CAVXXV010000005.1 coordinate 285,396, forward strand.
CAGCTACGGTGGCCGCCACTGTGTTACTGGCTGTGTCGATCACTGAAACGTTATTGGAGATCTCATTCGTGACATAGGCAAAGGCTCCGTTCGGAGTGATGGCGATCCTCTGGGGGGCGGTCCCGACAGCCACGGTGGCCACCACTGTGTTACTGGCCGTATCGATCACCGACACGTTGTTGGAAACTGAATTTGTGATATAGGCAAAGGCCCCGTTCGGAGTGATCGCTACCCCCGAGGGTTGGGTGCCGACAGGCACGGTGGCCACCACTGTGTTATTTGCAGTGTTAATCACCGAAACGTTGTTGGAACTATAATTCGCGACGTAGGCAAAGGACCCGTTCGGAGTGACGGCTATCCCGATAGGGTTGCTCCCGACAGGCACGTCGGCCACCACTGTATTGTTGGCGGTGTTGATGACCGAGACATCCCAGGAAAGTATATTCGTGACATAGACGAAAGACTGGGCCTCGGCTCGGAGGCAATCAAATGCGGAGCCGAAAAGGCAAGCGAAAACCGCAATCAATACAATTTTCTTCTTCCGCTTCATCACAGTCAAAGCTGTGTTTTTGTGCATGAGAGTTCTCCTTGTTCTTTTGTCAAAGTTTTTGACGAACGCAAGCCAGTAGGTTTTTCGTGGATGGCCCAGGTTTGCCGACAGACTTTCCCACTAGCCCTAAATGCGAAATCTGAGGCCAAACTCCCTCATATCGGCGCACGTTTCTTCGGGCAATGTTGTTTGTGGCAGGGAGGACTGCATGGTTTGAGCAATCCGGAGCCGGATGCTTATCTGTTTGTTACTGTGGGCTTGCGTGTGACGAGTTCTCCCCCATCAACGACTCAGGGAGAGAGATGCGGGGCGAAAGTTGCACCCGTCATGACACTGAGCTGGCGGCCTGCCCAGTTCGGCGGGGCAATGAGTGAAATTGATTCCATAACAATGCCGGCTCCTAGACCCGAGTAAGCTTGGTGGTGCCAAAACCAACCAAAGAGGCTCGGGTAGAAAGGAGCCGGACAATGATCATTATAGGAGCAGATTAGCACCCGGGTTTCCAGCAGATTGCGTTTGTGGATACGGATACTGGAGAGTTCCAGGAACGGCCGTTGCAACAGCTGGAAAGCTAAAAACCAGAAGCTAGCCCGCGAATGTCAACCACGCCCATCCCACGGTTAGCGTCAGCAGCGTGATGGGGACTCCAGCCCGCAGGTAGTCACGATAGCCAATCTCAACTTCCGGCTTGGCGGTTTCGACCACGATGATATTGGCGACGCTACCCGTGATGGTCAGGTTTCCTGCTAGCGTCGACGCCATGGCCAGCACGAGCCACGCCTTGTGGGGATCGGCAAAGCCGGGGACCATCGTTTTCAGCAGCATCACGGCCGGGACGTTGTTCACGATGTTGCACAGGGCGGCCACCGAAAGGGTAAAGACCCAGGTGCGTTGCAGGTTCCAGTGTTGCGCGACATCAAGCAGGCGCGTGGTGATGCCTGCGTTTTCGGCTCCGCCCACAATCAAAAACAGCCCCACGAAGAAGACGAGCAATCCCCAATCCACTTCTTTGTAGACTTGTTGCGGTTCGAGGGTTCGCGTAATTAACAGCACGGCTGCTCCCAGCGCGGCCATCTGAGCCGGGTCGACGCCCAGGAAGAATCCGACTACCACGGCCGACGCGACGATGACCGGCTTGGTGAGTTTCGATAGATCGAGCGCGGGCAGGGGGATCTCGCTGCGCTCCTCCGCCTTCAGCACCACATTGCGCATGTGGACCCAGTGCAGCACGCCCCAATCGATGAAAAGTCCGACCAGCGCGACAGGTGCAAGATGCATGAGGAAATCGCGGTAGCGGATTCCGGAGAACGATCCGATGAGCATGTTCTGGGGATTGCCCGTGATGGTGGCCACGCTGCCGATGTTGGACGCGGTGGCGACCGCGAGCAGATAAGGCAGCGGCTGCAGATTCATCTTCCGCGTGATGCTGAGCACGAACGGCACCATGACGAGGCAGACGATGTCATTGACGAAGAAGGCGGAGAGAAATCCGCAGGTAAAAATCACCGCCGGGAGCAACTGGTGGGGCTTGAGGCGACGAAGCACCGCTTCCGCATTCCACTCGAAGAAACCCACCAGGTGCAGGGTTCCGACGATCAGCATCATCGAGAACAGCAGGACGATGGTGGAAAAGTTGACGTGTTGGAGAGCGTCAGCGGGCTGCACGATGCGGAAGGCGACCATGCAGACGGCGCCGATGATGGCCGCGCCCGTGCGGTCGATTTTCAGGCCAGGGAACTTGCCCAGCGCAAACACCACATAACTGGCTAGAAAGATGATGTAGGCCGCCAAAAGGCGGGCATCGGACAGGGCGGCGGGAGACAGGGCGTGCATTTTTTTGCCCGCACAGGATAGCAGTCACAGACTGGATCAGGCGGAAGGGCGCAAAATAATCGCGGGACAGGGCGTAACCTAATCCCGTGCCCGCACCATTAGATAAGTAGTAAGGGTCGCGCGGAGACCGAATTTGAAAGTGACCGAGCACGAAGCCGACGAGCGGCGCCTGATCGAGGCGGCGCAGCGCGACCCCGGCCGGTTCGCCGAAATCTACCAGGCGAGCTTCCCACGCGTGTATGCATTCGTGGCACGCCGGGTGAAGAGCCGCGAAGAGGCGGAGGACGTAACCGCGGAGGTCTTTCAGCAAGCCCTGGCCGGCCTGGGCGGATTCGAGTGGCGGGGGACGCCGCTGATTGCGTGGCTACTGGGGATTGCTTCACACCTGGTTGCACGGCACTGGAAAGGTGCGCCGCCAGCAGTGCCGGTAGACGAGATTGAGTTAGCCGCGAACTGCGGAGACGCCGAGCGGCAGGCATTATTTGCGCAATTGCTCAAGCGCTTGCCCGAAGACCAGCGCCATGTTCTCGAACGGCGCTTCCTTGAGCACCGCAGTATTCGGGAAATCGCGCAAGAAATGGGACGCAGCGAAGGCGCTATCAAGCAACTCCAGTTTCGGGCCCTTGAGACGTTGAGAAGCCAGGTGAGGCACTGCCATGAATGAGTTCTGGATTGAAAAACTCAACGAGCACGTTGACGGCCTGCTCGAAGGGCGCGAGCCTGAACAGCAAGGGGATCTGGCACTTCGCGAACTGATGCAGATCGCCGAAGAAGTGGCCCTTCTGCCGAGCCCGGGGTTTCAAGTTCGCCTGCAGAAGGAACTAAGTTGTTTTGTGGAGCGGTGGGCAGCCCGTCCCGAGCCTGCCGAGAGATCCTCGGCCACCGAGGCATCGGCGTCGAAGCGAAGAGAACGCGATGAAGCAGCCTCTTTGATGGACGCGACCAAGTCACATTCTTTCATTCCAAGCAATCGCAATACCGTGGTCCCTCCGACGTTCGCCAGCGGTTCGCTTACATTCCCCATGAGTGGATCGCGCCTGGCTCTATCCTTTGGATTGCACGTCATTGCGTTAGCGTTGATCGGGACTTCCGGATGGTGGGTGGTTGAGAATCGCCAGGTTGTGCGGATGAAGGTCGCTGAACTTGTTCCGGTTACTGACGATTATGTGCTGCCGGTGGCGCCTGGCAAAATCGGCGGAGGCGGCGGAGGCGGCGATCGGGACAAGATGGATGCCTCGCACGGCACCGCCCCACGGTTCACTGCGCAACAACTCACGCCGCCGCTGGCCGTGGTTCGTAATCAGAATCCAGCTTTGCCGGCTGAGCCGACGCTGGTGGGGCCGCCCGATATCGTGATGCCGCAATCTGACAAGTTAGGCGATCCGATGGCGAATATCCTCAACCCGCCATCGAATGGACCCGGCATCGGCGGCGGCATCGGTAGCGGAGAAGGCGGTGGTATCGGGTCTGGGAAAGGGCCGGGCATTGGGGAAGGCTACGGGGGCGGCATCGGCGGTGGCATCTTCCGCGTGGGTGGCGGGGTATCGGCGCCGCGGCCACTTTACGATCCCGACCCCGAGTACTCCGACGAAGCGCGCAAGGCGAAATTCCAGGGAACGGTGCTGCTCTCGGCGATTATCGGCCCGGACGGCAGGCCGCGCGACTTGCGGGTTCTGCGCTCGGTGGGTATGGGGTTGGACCAGAAGGCGCTCGACGCGGTCGGGAAGTGGCGCTTCGCGCCCGGTACCAAGGACAACCATCCAGTTTCAGTGCTAGTGAGTATTGAGGTGGCGTTCCGGTTGTACTGAATGCATCAATCAGGATGAAAGGTCGCTGAGGCAGACGAGGAACTCGCTAGTCTTTTGGATAAATTTGAGCGTGGACATCGCAAAGCTTTCGTAGGGGAGCTGAACCTAGTTTTTCGGCTTGCCGGCTGATGGTTTCGCGATCTTCGTCGGGTCGGCGGCTTTTCCCATTTCTTCCTTGGTCTTTTGAGCGGCTTGCTTGACGGCGTCGGCGGTAGCGCTGGCCGCCTTCTTCGTGGTGCCTGACACGGCCGAGGCCGCCTGCCTGGTTTTGTCGGCGGTGGCCTGGTAGGCGTCAGAGGCCATCTGCTTGGAGTCTTTGCCGGCAGTATTCGCCGCGTCTTTCGTGGCATCGGCCGCTTTGCTCATCGCGCGCTTGGTGGAGTCGGCCGCCTCGCTGGCCGCTTGCTTGGTCTTATCGACTCCTTCATTGGCAGACTGCTTGGTGGCATCGGCAGCGTCGGAGGCGGCTTGCTTGGTGGCGTCGGAGGCGGCTTTTGCGTCGTCGGCCATTTTCTTGCTGACGGATTTGCTGCACGCAATCAGGGACAGACTAAGAATAGCGAGAAGACTATATTTCCGGATTGATTTCACTGACTTCTCTTTTCCGGCGACGTCATCGCCTGCGAAAGTTCGCGTCTTTCGATAGGAGCTAAATGTTAGGTTCGGGGCGGGAAGGGGTCAATGAGAAATCGGGAAATCTTGCAGAACCCTTAGAACGGGGGCGGAATCCTTCGGCAGGCTCAGGACAAGCCGCCCGCCGCTCCACTGGCATTTCGGGAGTTCCAGGGTCGTAGATAGCGAAAGGCGTAGTTTTCTGAAGAGTTTCTGTCATACCCACGAGGAAAATAAATTGTTTAGTCCTTCTGCCAGCGTGGGATGCGCGAAGATGCCGTTCTGCAGCGCGGTGTAGGGCAGTTTTCCCATGATCGCGACCTCGAAGACTGCCATGATCTCGCCGCCTTCGATGCCCAGCACGGTGGCGCCCAGAATCTGGTTGGTCTCAGCGTCGACGATGGCTTTCATGAAGCCGCGGCTTTCGTCCATTTCAAGAGCGCGGGCTACGGAGTTCATCGGCATCCTGGCGACGCGAACTTTGCGCTGCTGCCGGCGTGCGTCTTCTTCGCTCATGCCGACGTGCGCCAGTTGCGGATCGATAAAGCAGGTGTAGGGCACGAGGCGGCCGTCGATCGAGGCGCTTTTCTTTTCGATGACAATCGAGCGCAGAATTCGGAAATCGTCGTAGGAAATGTGCGTGAACGCGGGACCGCCCTTGATGTCGCCAAGAGCGTATACGCCGGGGACATTCGTTTCAAGACGGCTGTTCGTCTTGATGAATCCCTTCGGGTCGGTTTCGATTCCGGCGGCAGACAAGTTCAGGGTGTCGGAGTTGGGCGTCCGGCCGATGGCGACCAGTAAATGCGAGCCATCGGTTGTCTGCTTCTGATTGCCGATGCTGATTTCCATGCGAATGCGGCCAGCGGAGGAAGAGACGCGATCTGCTTTTGCACTCAGCAGGACCTCGATTCCATCTTCCCGGAGAATCTTCGCGACTTCATCGGCGACGTCGGCGTCTTCGCGCGCCAGCAACTGTTGGGCGGATTGCACAATCGTGACCTTGCTGCCAAAGCGGCGGAAGATCTGCCCGAATTCCAGGCCTATGTAGCCACCGCCCAGAATCAGCAGATGCTCAGGGACTGCGTCTAACTCCATGATCGACGCGTTGTCGAGGAAGGGAAGGGCGTTAAGACCGTCAAGTTTCGGGATGGCCGTACGCGTTCCGGCATTAATGAAGATGAGTTCGGCGGTGAGGGAGCGTTGATGGCCATCGTTTCCAAGAACGGTAATGGTTTTTGAGCCGGTGAAGCTGGCTGTTCCGAAGATCAAATCCAGATTCGGAGTCTTCTCGATGCGCGCCTGGCTTCCGTTTCGAAAGCTGTTCACGATGTCGCGTTTGCGCTGGCGCACGCGCTTCAGATCGATTTGGATGTCTCCGGTCTGAACGCCGTAGTCGGAGGCACGCCGCGCCAGGTAGGCAACGCGGGCGCTGGCCACGATGGTCTTGGTGGGAGTACAGCCTTCATTGATGCAGGTTCCGCCCACATGCTGACGCTCCACCAGGGCGGTCCGCATACTCGCCTCGGCCAGCGCGCGGCAAAGGGGTGTGCCACCCTGTCCAGAGCCGATCACGATCGCGTCATATTTTTCCGCAGTATTCACGAAGGCCTCCCCGTGTTAAGTGAGATTCGATGACGGCTATAAGGTTCCAGAGTATGTAAGAATGATCGCCGCCTTCACAAGGCTGGTATCCAGCCTAACGCCGAATTCAGGGGTTCGATTTCATGTTGAAGAAAGTCCTGCTGCTTGCGATCTGCACGCTCGTCGCTCTTCCTGCCCTGTGCCAGACTGCTACCAAGAATACCTTTGATGGCAAAACGTGGTGGGAACACGTCAAGGTTCTTGCCGACGACAAGATGGAGGGCCGCGATACCGGCAGCGAGGGCCTGCGCAAAGCGGAAGGCTACGTCGTGGAGCAACTCAAACAATTGGGGCTCGAACCCGCTGGCAAGGAAGGCTACTACCAGGCCGTTAAGTTCCAATCCCGTCAAATCATCGAGAAAGATTGCAGCGCGGCCCTGGTCCGCGACGGCAAGGTGGAACCGCTCAGGCTGGGCGATGACATTATCTTCTCGTCGCGAATCGACCTGGCGCCCGAAGTCGAGGCTCCGCTGGTATTTGCCGGGTACGGCCTGAAGGTTCCGGAGAAGAACTACGACGATTTCGCTGGCCTCGATCTCAAAGGGAAAGTGGTCGTGATCCTAAGCGGCTCGCCGGCAGAGGTCCCGGGACCGATGGCGTCGCACTACCAGACGGCGGCCGAGCGCTGGAAGGCGTTGCACGCGGCCGGAGCCGTGGGCGTGATCAGCATTCCGAATCCTGCCTCGATGGATGTGCCGTGGTCGCGCATCGCGTTGAATCGCGCGCATCCGAGCATGGAGCTTTCCGATCCGGTGTTTGACGAGACAGCCGGCGAGAAGCTGTCCATGTACGCCAATCCAGCGGAGGCGGACAAGTTTTTCGCGGGAACGGGCCACACCTTTGCCGAGCTGGCGGAGCTGGGGAAAGAGCGGAAGCCGTTGCCGCATTTCGCGCTGCCGATTTCGATTCGGGCGAAGACGAAGCTGGAAAAGAAAGACATCGACTCCGCCAATATCATTGCGAAACTGCCGGGCTCGGATCCGGCCTTGAAGAACCAGTATGTGGTCCTTTCGGCCCACATCGATCACATCGGGATCGGCGAGCCGGTGAATGGAGATCGAATTTACAACGGTGCGATGGACAATGGGTCGGGGAGCGCCGCTTTGCTTGACATCGCCGCCTCGCTCAAACGGTCGCCCGAGAAATTGAAGCGCTCGCTTCTGTTCGTATTCGTTACCGGGGAAGAGAAGGGCCTATTGGGATCGAAGTACTTCACGCAATATCCGACGGTGGATCCGAAGTCGATGGTGGCCGATATTAATATCGACATGTTCCTGCCGATTATCCCGTTAAAAACGATGGTCGTTTTTGGATTGGCGGAGTCGGATCTGGGGGACTTGGCGCGTGACGTGGCACAGTCGCGGGGAGTGCAGGTGGTCGCCGATCCCGAGCCGCAGCGCAATCTGTTTATCCGCAGCGACCAGTACAACTTCATTCGCCACGGAATCCCGGCGCTGGCGATGAACGTGTTTCCGGATCCGAACTCGGCGGAGCAGAAAAGAATCTTCAAAGACTGGCTGACCAACCGGTATCACGCGCCTTCGGATGACCTGGCCCAGCCGATCGATTTTTCGGCGGCGGCGCAATACGAGGAGATTGCCCGTGGACTGATGGTGCGGGTTGCCAACGACGACCGGCGTCCGGAATGGAAGGCGGACAGTTTCTTCCGGCGTTATGCGGAAGGGAACAAAGAATAAGGGGCGCCGAATCCTCCAACGATTTCGCGAATCTCATCGAAGATGAGGATTGTCTCGGTCAATGTTGGGCTGCCGCGGGAAGTTGCTTGGAAAGGAACGTCGGTTTCTACCGGTATCTTCAAGAGCCCGGTGGAAGGCTTGATTCCTATCAAGAAACTGAACCTGCGAGGGGATCAGCAGGCGGATCTCACGGTTCATGGCGGGCCGTATAAGGCGGTGTACGCCTATCCTTCGGAGCATTATGCGTACTGGCGACGCGAACTTCCGCAGGCCGAACTGGGGTGGGGAGCGTTCGGAGAGAATCTCACCACCGAGGGCTTGAACGAAGACGAGCTTTGCGTAGGCGACCAGTTGCGCGTGGGCTCTGCTTTGCTGATGGTGACCCAGCCGCGCATGCCTTGCTACAAGCTGACGATTCGCTTCGATCGCGACGACATGATCAAGCGCTTCATCGCCAGCAGGACGAGCGGCTTTTACTTCTCCGTGGTCGAAGAGGGCGAGGTAGAAGCAGGCTCGGCGGTCGAGATCGTACGCCGCGATCCGGACCGCGTTTCGGTCAACGACATTAATCATCTTTATTACGGAACGTCGCGCAGTAGGGAACTCCTGAGTCGCGCGGTCAATCTTGCAGCGTTGCCTGCGAGCTGGCGCGACTACCTTCGCGGACGCGCGGAGGCCCGGGAATCCACGCGCTAGGCCTTCGCGTTCGTTACGCGAACGGGCGACGAATGGCGGCATGCTGTGATATAGCTCTGAACGGCCGCTTTCCCTCACATGGGAATATCCCGCAAGCCTTCGCCGATCCGTACCGTCAATCTTGAAGCTGGTATGCCGCTCGTTCACGAAGCGCTCGCTCGGCTCGATCGCGAACTGGCGCTTGCCCGGCAGCAACGGTGCCTGACCGTGAAACTGATCCACGGATACGGCTCGAGCGGTGCAGGTGGCGACATTCGGATTGCTGTCCAGAAGCGGCTGCGGGAGCTGCAGGACCAGGGCGCAGTCCGGGCGTGTATTTTCGGAGAGGACTGGGCAACCTCGGATGCACGGACCTGGGGCCTGCTGAAGTCGCAGCCGGCGCTCAAGAGCGACGGAGATCTTGGCAAACGAAACCTGGGTATCACGGTTGTGGTGCTCTGAACGTCTACGCGCCCGCGCCCTCAGCGTTCTTCTATGGTGAGCGGCTTCGCACTTTCAAAATCACAGGCAATTCTGAGTTATCCCAAAGCTGGAAGGCGGATTATGGTCGGGGGAGATCGAGCTGCACGACATCCGAGCGCTCCTGCACACGTTCGAGGACAACTTCACGGCCGTCTGGGGAGATGTCGAAGTCGCGAATGTCGAAGTCGGGAGGTAGATTGGTCAGCTGCCGCTCAGCACCCGTCTCCAGGTCGATGAGCCAGAGATTCTTATGTTGAATCTCCCCTCGCAAGAGTACGAGTGATCGTCCTCCAGGCAGGAATGCCAGGTGGCGAGCCCCCCGAGTCAGAGTCAGCGCTGGCAAGGGATGCGCTGCGGCCTCGGGCGTAACGGCTTTCACCGAAAACCTGGTGCCGATGTCGGGCCCCGAGTAGACAACGAAGCTGCCGTCGGGTGCCCACACTGGATCGACCGAGTATTCCTGAACAAAAGGAACCCAAGAGCGACCGTCGACCGGCACACGGAAGAGATGTGGGACGCCGTGATCTTCCGCCGCCGAGGTTATCGATTGGCCGTCGGGAGACCATGCCGGGGCACCCTGCAGGTCGAGGGAATCGGTGACAACGCGAGCGTTCGCGCCGTCGGCCTGCATCACGTACAAGAGTGTCCGCCCATTTTGCCGGACCGAGAATGCGACATACCGTCCATCGGGCGAGATGGCCGGGCCGCCAAAGACATGCGCTCCCTGACCACTCCATAACTCCGTGCCAGTTCCATTGGCGAGCTTCCAGATACTCTCGCTCGTGCCCTGCGCCGAAATATACAGAAGATAATTTGGACCCAGCCGGGGCGAGAACCCCGTGCTGGTGCTCAATGAGATTAGAGCAGGTACCGGCATCTCGCTGGCTGAATCAGAAATCCGCAAGCGCCAGAATGTTCCCTTCGGTTTCGCGAGCGTGACAACCAGGCGGCGACCGTCGGCACTAGCCGCGAGCGACGTATACCGGTCAAGGCCGGAGCTCAGGCGGTGGGGAATGCGTCGCTCGACGTCCGTGCTATGCAGCCACGGCCCCGAACCATCGGGATCGCTCGCGAGATACAGGAGCGTCCGGCGGTTTAATAAGACCGGATAACTCACGCGTCCATTGTGCGACGTGATCCGTTCCGGAGTTCCTCCGGCAGGCCGGACGCGCCAGACGTCCAATTTGTCTGGGAGGGAACCCTGGACAAAGTAGATGAAAGCCGAATCGGGCGCCCACAAGGGAAAGTGACTGTGGAGTCCGGCAGGCGCAGTGAAAATGGACTGAGCGTCCAATCGGAGACTGCCGTCTGAAACGAACAACGGGTCACCCGGTCCGGGGGTATGGTACGCGAGTCGAGAGCCGTCGTGCGACCAGTCGAACTCGGCCACGCCATCAAGATATGGCCTCGGCTGTCCGCCCAGCGTTGGTACCGCCCAGATACTGATGTTGCCATCGCCCGAGCTCTGCTGCCTGCGAACCCAAAACGTAACCAGAGAGCCATCGGGTGAGAACCCCAAGGTGCGGACCGACGGGTTGACAAGTTCCGGCGCACTTCCGTGGGTTAAGTTGTGAAACGTTCCAGAACCCACCTGTGTAACCCAGACATCCATCTCTCCATCCCGGTCCGACAGAAACGCCACGAAGTGTCCGTCGCGTGATACGGCGGCGGCCTGCGCCACTCCATCGAAATCCGTGACCGTCTGAAAACGCGCGTCCGTGATAGGGTTTCGCCAGAAGTATTCCGTCTTTTGAGACCAGAGAATTGCGCCAATCATCAGTGCGGCTACCACTGCTGCCAGCGGTAAGAGAGACCTCCATCTGGCAAGAAAGGCCTTGATCGCCAGTCTCGTCGGCGGCACGGGGGTATTCGGCAAGTAGGTTTTGTGCAAGTTCTCTTGCGCTGGTGGAAGATTCCGACTGCGCGCCCACGCGTCCAACTCCGCGCGAACAGCGTGAACCGACCCAATCTTGTCATGCTGGTGTCGGTGAACGGGCATCCCCTCCCGCTTCTCCCAGCGCTGGACCGTCGTCACGTCGCGGTTGAGGTAAGCCGCGATTTCCTTCCACGAATCTAGCCGGTCGTCGAGCGGTTTCGCGGGTGGCAGTGTGCCATGGGATGGTTCGCCCATCGTGCTCCCCTGATTGATCCGCGGTTTGTGCGAGTCGGGGAATCGGAATTGTACCCCGGCGATCGAGGGACGGCAAAGGACGGCATTCGACGGCAAGGCGAGGAATAGTGGTATTTCCGCGCCTTACCGTTTGAATGTATCCGCCCAGCTGTTCGATTGTGTCCAGGCGTCTTCCGCCGGCGAACGGCGAAAAGACCGTGGAGGTTGCTATGCAACAAAGGTTCACGTGGTGGGTGTTGTTCAGTGCGATTGTAGTCACGGCCCTGGTCTACGCGGGAAAGGTCTCGGCCACACCGGCAAACGGGTTCGTGGGTACAACGCTTGCCAAGGGCACGGTGGGAGCTTTCGAGGTCTTTAATCACTCCATTCTGCCGAACTCGACAAGGCACGACGATGACAAGCTATGGCTGTCGATGCAGAAGACGAAGGGATCATCTGACCTGTACGTGCAGAGCAACGTCTGGCAGCCGGGAGGAAGTACCGGCTGGCACTCGCACCCTGGCCACAGCCTGATCATCGTCACGGAGGGAACGGTCACGGACTACGAAAGTGACGATCCCGAATGCAAGCCGCAAGTCTACACACAGGGGATGTCGTTCGTTGATTCCGGTGGCCGACACGTGCACATCATCCGGAACGAAGGCACGGTCGAGGCAGCAACCATCGCGGTCCAACTCATTCCGACAGGTGCTACGCGCCGCATCGATGCCGCGGCTCCGGCGAACTGCCCCAACATCCAGTAACGACGACGGCAGATCGAAGCAGCCTCAAGGTTGATCCCTGGACACGCACGGCCCTGCGCGTCTGGGGATCACTGACATCGTTATAACTCGTGACGACAACAAGCAGGTCTTACACTTGGCATGGCGATCAGTCGAGTCCGCTGGCGAACATATCTGGCCTGCATTTGGGATTCCTTGCCCCGGTTCCCGACATCGCGAGAGGCTCGCCGGCCATCCGGAAGTAATCCTGACAGCTCACGGCGTTGTTCATCCGCTCGGAAACTTAACGAATCGGTAACTGGCGAAAAATCCTTATTTACACCAACGCCGCCGCTAGTAGAACGCATGGATCAATCATTGCCTAGGCACTCCAACATTGTGGCCCATGCCAACCCCCTTTTGTTTGGCGGATGGGAGGCTCGCCGCTTCAGGGGCGCTCACGGATTGACTCCCGCTACACACGCCCATAAGATTGCATCCCGGCGGAAGTGTACTTCCACATGATCGGCCAGACCGTCTCCCACTACCGGGTTGTCGAAAAGCTGGGGGGCGGCGGCATGGGCGTGGTTTACAAGGCCGAGGACACCCGGCTCCACCGTTTTGTTGCCCTCAAGTTCCTTCCCGATGAAGTCGCCCGCAATCCCCAGGCCCTGAGCCGGTTTCAGCGCGAAGCCCAGGCCGCGTCGGCGCTCAACCATCCGAACATCTGCACCATTTACGACATCGGCGAGGAAGCTGGCCGAGCCTACATCGTGATGGAATTCCTCGACGGCGCGACGCTGAAGCACATGATCGCGGGGCGCCCGATGGAACTCGACATCTTGCTTGCGCTCAGTATTGAGATCGCCGATGCGCTCGACGCCGCGCATACCCGGGGCATTGTGCACCGCGACATCAAGCCCGCCAATATCTTCGTCACGAATCGCGGGCATGCCAAGATTCTGGATTTCGGTCTGGCCAAGCTGTCGCCGTTGAGTCCTTCGTTTGTTGAGCCGGCCGGACCCACCGCGCAGGAAACGGCGATGGCGGAGCAGCACCTTACCAGTCCCGGCTCGACGCTCGGCACCGTCGCTTACATGTCTCCGGAGCAGGCCAAGGGTAAGGAACTCGATGGGCGCACCGATCTATTCTCTTTCGGAGCGGTGCTCTATGAGATGGCGACGGGCGCGCTGCCTTTTCGCGGGGACACGTCAGCGCTGATCTTCCAGGCTATTCTCGATCGCGCTCCGACGCCGCCGATCCGGCTGAATCCCGATTTGCCGGCCAAGCTCGAAGACATCATCAGCAAGGCGCTCGAGAAAGATCGGAACTTGCGGTATCAGCATGCGGCTGACATCCGGGCTGATCTGCAGAGGTTGAAACGGGATACAGATACTGGACGGGCCGTGGCGCAGAGTTCAGGGTCTATTCCGATTGCGCAGGAATCGGTGGTGCCACCGTCGTCGCCTTCGGGTTCATCCCACGCGCCGGGGGCCACTGGCGTATCTGCGTCTGCGGTGGCTGCGGCATCCTCCCATTCAGTCAGCGCTGTTACATCCGCGCCTCCTGCCGTTACTGCAAAAAAGTCGCGCGTTGCCGTTTACGCTGCGGCGGGCGCTCTGCTGGTTCTGATGGCGGCTGCAGCGGCTGGAGTTCTCTACTTCCGCTCGCTTTCGTCGGCCAAACTCACTGAGAAAGATGCAGTCCTTCTGACCGACTTCGTGAATACCACCGGCGACAGCGTCTTCGACGGCACATTGAAGCAGGCGTTGGCCACGCAACTCGAGCAATCTCCGTATTTGAACCTCCTTCCAGAGTCGCGTATCCGGGAAGCCCTGCGCTTCATGGGACGTCCCGAAGATCAGCGCGTCACCAGTGATGTCGCACGCGAAATCTGCGTGCGCGAGAATGCGAAGGCCATGCTGACCGGGTCCATCGCGTCGCTGGGCAGCCACTATGTCATTTCTCTCGCGGCCGTCAACGCGCAGACGGGAGATTCCATCGCCAGCGAGCAGGCGGAATCCGAGAGTAAAGAGCAAGTCCTCAAATCACTCGACAAAGCCGCTACCAGCCTGCGCACCAAGCTGGGTGAGTCGCTGCCCTCGGTGCAGAAATTCACGACGCCGCTGGAGCAGGCGACGACATCCTCGCTCGAAGCGTTGCAGGCGTACAGCAAGGGCCACACAGCGCACCTGCACTTTGACGATGATGGATCGATCGCCTACTTCAAAAAAGCGGTGGAGCTCGATCCCAATTTCGCCATCGCCTGGGCCGAGCTTGGGGTCGCATCGGGAAATATTGGCCAGCCCAAGCAGTCCCAGGATTCAATCAAGAAAGCGTTTGAGTTAAAAGACCGCGCGAGCGAACACGAGAAACTCTACATTTCCGCGCACTATTACGACGAGGTGGAAGGGAACGCCGACAAGATCGTCGAGATCTACGAACAGTGGAAGCAGACGTACCCTCGGGAAACGTTGCCATGGGACAACCTCGCATTGAGATATGGAGGGCTTGGGCAACATGACAAGGCTCTGGCGAACGCAGCCGAGGCCATGCGCCTGGATCCCAAGGATGATTATGCGTACCAGAATTTGGGCGCCGAATATCTCTCGATGAACCGGTTCGACGAAGCCCAAGCGGTTTACGACCAGGCGGCAGCTAACAAGATCGAGGCGCGAGGGACGCGGTTCGGACGGTTCCAACTCGCCTACCTTCGCGGCGACCGTTCAGCACAGGAGCGCATCGCGGCTGAAGGCGCTGGCTCGGCGGATGAGCCCATCATGCTGCTCCAGCGTGCACGCGGCGCGGAAGCTCTGGGGCGAGTTTCGGAAGCGCGTAAGTTTTTTGGTCGCTCGATTGAGCTCTGTCGCCAACACAGCAATCCCGAATTCGCCGCGATTGGCTTGGCGCTGCAAGCGCTGATCGAGGCCAACCTGGGATACACGGCAGAGCCAAAGCAACACGCCGAAGAGGCAATCAAACTGGCGCTGAACCGTGATACGAAATCGATCGTGGCAGATCCCTTAGCCCGGCTTGGGGATTTTGCCCGCGCGCAGAAGTTTAACGACGAACTGGCAGCGCAGTATCCGAACGACACGCTGTTGAACAAAGTGTTGGGTCCAGTAAACCGCGCTGTGCTGGCAATCCAGAAGAACCAACCGGCGCAGGCAGTTGCTCTGCTGGAACCGGCTCTCCCCTACGAACTGGGATCGGGCCCTGCTTCGGCGAACCTGATTCCGCCGTACTATCGGGGCGAAGCCTACCTCAAGATGGGTGACGGAGCAAAAGCTCTCGTGGAATTCCAAAAGATTGTGACGCACCGGGGAGTCGATCTGCTCAGCTTGTTCTACCCACTGGCGCAACTCGGTTCGGCGCGCGCCTACGTGCTCCAGAAAGACACCGCCCATGCACGGACGGCGTATCAGGATTTCTTTGCGACCTGGAAAGATGCCGATCCCGACGTGCCGATTCTCAAGCAAGCCAAAAGCAAATATGCCGCTCTGCAGTAACGCGGTCGAAGCTAAATACTGACCGCCGCATGCCGTCCAGATTCCCTTCTGGGCATTGATCTGTGTCATCCGTCACAGAATTGACAGCTTCTGCCTTGTTAACCTTCTCTGTTCCCTCAGAGGTGTCCCCTATGACGCTGCGCACTCGTATAACGTTGCTTGTCTTCGTTGTGATTTTACTGGTGATCGCGACCACCGTTGTCGTCCAGGCTGGCGCGCCTGCGACCGCGCTTCCAGTCGGCAAGGTCGTCACGATCAAGACTCCGCTTGGCCTTCGGCCGGTGCCTATTCCTGCTGACAATCCACCGACCCGGGAAACGATAGCGCTGGGACGCCGGCTCTACTACGATCCGATGCTCTCCAGCGACGGCACGATCTCCTGCGCTTCCTGCCACGCTCTGCAGTTTGCGTTTGCGGATGCACGCCCATTCTCGCTCGGCGTGGGTGGCAAGACCGGCAACCGGCATGCTCCCACGGTGATCAATTCGGCTTACAACGCGTATCAATTCTGGGATGGCCGCTCGCCTTCTCTGGAAGATCAGGCGAAAGGGCCGATTGCCAACCCTGTAGAGATGGCGCATTCACTCGAGGGCGTGGTCAACCGGTTGCAGAACGATCCCAAGTATCGCGAGCTTTTCAACAAAGCGTGGGGGACCGATCGCATCTCGATCGACCTGGTCGCGAAGTCGATTGCGTCGTTCGAGCGTACGGTGATTGCCGGGAACTCTCCGTTCGACCGCTACTACTTTGGCCACGATAAGAAAGCCATGTCGCCGGCCGCGCAGCGCGGGTTCCGCTTATTTACGGATCCGGAGAAAGGGAATTGCGCGGTTTGTCACACCATCGGCAAGACTGAAGCGATGTTCACCGACCACAAGTTTCACAACCTCGGCATTGGAGCCGATACGCGCGGCAATCTCAATGACCTCGGCCGGTACACCGTCACCAAGGAAGATAAGGACAAGGGCTGCTTCAAAACGCCCACCCTGCGCAACCTCGCCAACCGCGGCCCGTACATGCACGATGGAAGTTTTCCCACCGTGAAGGACGCGCTCGCACACTATATCGGCGGGGGGAACATGAACGATCATCTGGACAAGGAAATCAAGGCGCTCGATTTCCTCACGTTTGATGAGCGCGACGATCTGCTGCAATTTCTAGATGCCCTGAATGGTCCCCTGCCGGCAGATATCGGGCCGCCGCCCGACCTGGCCCCATCCGCTGGCATCGACAAGAAAGCGGGCAACTAGAACGACGCCGCAAGAGTTCGGGGCGCGGCCTTCGCGAGAGAAGACGGCCGCGCCTTTTTTGCAGGCGTTTTCAGACCGAATGCCTCTCCGCCCTTATACTTATTAAAATCAGGGTGCGGGGACGTGCAAACCGATTTTGCTGCCTGCCGTCCAATACCCGTCGGTCTCACTTTTCACGGAGAATGGATGAACATTCGGCGCGTTCTGGCGCTCTTCCTCGTTCTTTACCTGCAAGCGGCGGGGCAAACTCAACCGCCGCCACCCGAACAGACACGTACGGCGCCCAAAGCCGACGACCGGTTCAAGGCGGACCTGCTGCTTATCGTCGCGCATCCTGACGACGAGACCGGCGTTTCCGCGTACCTTGCGCAGTTGCTCGATCAGGGAAAGCGCGTGGCGGCGGTTTACCTGACGCACGGCGAGGCGGGGCATAACAACATGGGGCGCGAGCGCGGACCGTCGCTGGGCTTAGTGCGCGAAATGGAATTGCGCCATGCCATGACGCAACTGGGTGTGCAGAACGTTTGGTTCTTGGAAGGGAAGGACACGCCCAGCCAGGACGTGCTGCAGTCACTCGCAAATTGGGGGCACGGCGAAAATCTAGCAGATGTGGTGCGGATTGTGCGATTGACTCGTCCGGAGGTGATCCTGTCGTGGTTGCCGGGATTCTTTATCGGCGAAAATCATGGCGACCATCAGGCAGCTGGCGTCTTGGCAGTGGAGGCGTTCGACTCGGCCGGAGACCCGTCGGTTTTTCCAGCGCAACTGGCGCAGCCGCGCAAGGTCAACGAGACCCTGCTTGAGGGACTACAGCCCTGGCAGCCGCAGAAGATTTATTTCTTTTCGGATGCCGGCGACGACAAGAACATCAAGGGGAAGGGACCGCAGTATCCAACCACGGGCATTTCTCCCAGCCATCATGCTCCCTACTGGCGCGTGTCGATGGACGTATTCCGCTTTCACATTACGCAGTACCGGACTTACATTGAGAAGCTCCAATCCTTGAACGACGAACAACTGCAGAAGCTTGCGGGCGCGGATCAGGACAGCTGGTCGACTCCTGTGGAACTGGTATTCGGGAAGTCTCTGGCGCAAGGGACACCGACCGGCGATGTGTTCGAGGGGGTGCAGGCGCAGCCGCTTCCTTTCGACCGGCTACCCAGCCCGAATCCGCACGAACATAAGGGACTGTCGATTGAAATCGGCGGCCCGTGGGCTTTTTACGATGATTTCCGCGCGGCGCACGATTTGCCGGACTTGCCCAAGGCCGCGGTTCCGGAAATCTCGGTTGCGGCCGGATCCATCCTGCAACTGCCCGTCGTGCTGCGCAATGATGAGAAGGAACCCGCAGAGGTTACATTGTCGATGACGTTGCCGGACGGCTGGGCTCTCAAGACCCCGCTGCCTCACTACAAACTTGCCGCGGGCGACGTGTTTCCGATTGAGATTGAGATTACGACGCCCGCGAAGAAGTCTGATCAGATCAGCGAAGTGAGTTGTAGCGCTGATGCCGGGGGCCATGAGATTGGCACGGTGAAACTGCGCGTGCGTTTGGGTGGCGGAGGACTGCCGCAGTAGAACGCGGTAGCATCTGAGCCGGCGTTCTACGTTCGCGCTTTTCGACTCTGGCGCTTCCAGTACAAATATCCCGGTACGCCCAGCAGGACGATGAACGTTCCCGCCAAGGCTTCCTTGGGGCGAGTCACGATCGTGTTGATCGTCCACCAACTTCCGAGCAAAACATAGATCGCGGGCAGCCAGGGATAGCCTGTGCATCGGTAAGGTCGGGGAGTGTCGGGACGCTTCACGCGCAGGACAAACAGCCCGATTACCGTCAGCGTATAGGACAGCACCATCCCGTAGATCACGTACGTATACAGCTGATCGTATCGGCCGCTGAGCGTGAGCAGGCACGCCCAGACGGCTTGCCCAATCAGGCTCAATGCGGGCGTGCGCCATTTGGGATGCACGTCGGCCATGCGTTTGAAGAAGACCCCGTCGCGCGCCATCGCGTAATACACACGCGCGCCCGAGAGCGTGCAGCTTGCCATCGCGCCGAAGCAGGAGAGCGCAATCACCGCCGAGAGCCAGTTTGCCGCGCGCGGATTGAACAGGAACTCAGCCGCCGAGGCCGCGATGGTTTCATGCTTTGCCACTTCGGTCAGGGGCATGGCGTACACGTAGGTGAGATTCATCGCGAGATACACGGCAGCGACTACGATAATGCCGAGCACCATCGCTCGGGGCACGTTGCGACGCGGTTCCCTCACTTCGCCCGCGACCCACGTGATGTACACCCATCCGTCATAGGCCCAGAACACGGCGATCAGGCCGATGCCGAGCGCTGAGGCCAGTTGGGAGGTGGTCATTCCCATCGCGACTCCCGGAGCACTGCCTCCGTGTTGCGTGAAATTACTCCAGTGTCCCTTGCCAAAGGCGAATCCCAGGATCACGAAGGCGCCCATCGCGACGAACTTCGCCCAGGTTGCGACATTCTGAAGGATGGCTCCCCGGCGCAGTCCGATGACGTTGATCCAAGTGACGATGACAACCGAGGCGAGCGCGACCACGTGAACCCGGGTCAGCGTGATGCCAGCCACTGCAAGGATCACATGCTGCTCGGAGATGGCAGGGAAGATCGCACCCAGGTATGCCGCGGAAGCGACCGACAGCGCAGCGATGGTGCCGCCATTGGCCACGGCAAATAGCATCCAGCCGTAGAGAAAAGCGATCAGATCGCCGAAAGCTTCGCGCAAATAAATGTACTGCCCGCCCGACTCTGGGAACATCGACCCTAGTTCCGCGAAGGCGAAGGCCGCGCACATTGAGATGGCGGCGCCGATCAGCCACACCAGGACGAACAAAACGGGATGCGGAAGAGGCCCGGCGATATCTTTTGCAGTCAGAAAAATCGAGGACCCGATGATGCCGCCCGCAAGCAGCAGGACTGAGTCGAGGAGCGAGAGGCCGCGGATCAGGCCGGGTTTGGAGTCTGTCGTTGTGGGATCGGCGGGGTTCTTTTCCGTGGCGACGCTGGAAGGGTCCATTCGCTATCCGATCCCGAGTTCATCCGAAGATTCTAGGGGGGAACCGCACTGCCGGCAGATGACGGCCGCGCAATCGCCACAGGTCAGGGGGTCGCTTACTTCGCGCGCGCACTGCGGGCAGTAAAGCCCGGGAGGCTGGGAGTCCGAATTCGAGGCCTCCGGCTCGTTTGGTGTCATGAGGATCGCAAATGTAGCATAGGAGAGGAGCTTCGAGCTATGAGCTGCGAGCTTAAGAGCCTAGAGCTCAGAGCCCAGAGGCTAGAGCCCAAAGCCTAGAGCCTAGAGCCGGCCCCGCTCGCTCGAAGCTCATAGCTCGAAGCTCTCGGCTTCCCAGGAGGCATCCATGCCCGACAAATCGCACACTCCGGACGAGAACCTGCAACAGGAATTTAACCGCTGGGCGGAAGCCGGCGAAGGCGAGAAGATGCAAAACCATCATCTCGACATCACCGAGAAAACCCTTCGCCGCATGGATCTTCGTCCCGGAGAGCGCGTGCTGGACCTGGGATGCGGCTCAGGCTGGGCGACGCGGCTCATAGCGCGCATGGTCGCGGACGGACCGGAGGGTTTCGGCCAGGTAGTTGGAGTCGACATCTCAGATGAAATGATCCGCCAGGCACGAGCGGCCTCGAAAGAGTTCGAAAACATTATGTATGTGTGGGGATCGGCCACGCAGATTCCGTGGGAAGAAAATTTCTTTGACAAGATGCTGTCGGTGGAATCTTTTTACTACTATCCGGATCAGGATCGTGCGCTGGCCGAGCTTTTTCGCGTGATGGCGCCGCGCGGACGCATGTTCATTCTCATTAATCTGTATCGCGACAACCCGTACTCGCTGCAGTGGGTCGACAAGCTGAAGGTTCCGGTACACGTGCGTTCCGCGGCGGAGTACGTCGACCTGCTGAAGAAGCACATGTTCGAAAATGTGGAATACGCGCTGATTCCCGACGACACGCCGACCCCGGACGACTACGTCACGAAGTCTTTTCGCAGCCTGGATGATTTGAAGGCCTCGAAGCGAATCGGAGCTCTGTTATTGATGGCGTCGAAGCCCGACTTCCGCACGCCGGCGCCGGGATACACCGTGTACTAGGACGTGCTCGGAAAAACACAAGAGCTTTTTGGGGGCCAATGAAGCCGTGGGCTGACGATTGAGAATGTCAGATCGAGTCTTCGTCGTCCTTGTCATCATCGCGATCGCCGTTCCGGCTCTTTGCCGGACTGAGCGGGCGATTGTCATTGGCGTGACGGATTTCAATGCGTCCATTCACATTGCTGACCCGCACGCGGGTTCCGCCGCCGCCTAACTCGCCACTCAATTCGTGGCCCACCCACTGATGTTTCGCGACCCGGATGCCGAAGTCATTCGAGATCGAGCCCGACACAGTGCTGGCCTCGATATCTGCCTTTGCGTCCGAAGGCAGCGTAAGGAGCACGGAGGCGTTTACCGAGGAAACTTCCACCGGTGACGACAGGCGGTCCACACTCGCCTCAAGCTTTCCGTTAACGGTAGAGAGCTGTGTGCGACCGCCGAGGTTGCGCGCCGTAAGCCGGCCGTTCACGCACGAGGCGTGCACGTCGCCATTCACCCCTTCGACGTCGAGATTGCCATTGACCAGATTGAGGTCTTCCAGCCGAGCATTTCGCGGAACCATCAGCGCATAGTCGACGCTGCCGGGATTATCGCGCGTCCAGGTGTGATTGCCCTTGGGATACTTGGTGCGGATGGAAAGAGAATCTTTGTCGGATCGGACTTCGATCTGAACTTCGTCCAGATCGCGCTTGCTACCCGCCCGCTTGATGGCGTCGAGTTTGACTTCGTCGCGGTCCCAAGCCTTGATCTGAACCGGGCCGTTGATGTTCTCGAGTTCGATCCTGCCGTTGGAGGTCAGTGGGTAAGTCTGGTGCATCTCCTCGGTCTCCAGGCCGTCCCACGCGTGGGCTTGCAAGGTAAACGCCAGGAATGCAGCGAGGGCGCCGAGAACTGCGCCAGTCCAGGTCGCGCGTTTCGGGAAATTTCTCATACGGCCTCCTTCAGCAGCGGATGCGGGTTAGACGAAACAGGCGGCTTTTGGTGAGTGTCGGACTGCGTGGCTGCCAACCCCATGGCCGATTGACGTTGTACCGCTGTAGCTACAGCAGAATCAAGCCTTTGCGGATACCCAGGGTTACGGCTTCGGTGCGGGTGGATGCGCCTAGCTTCGCCAGGATCGAGCTGATGTGGAATTTCACAGTGTGGTCAGAAATTCCCAGTCGCGAGGCAATCTCCTTGTTCGCAAATCCCTCCGCGAGCATGCGGAGCACCTCCACTTCGCGGGCCGTGAGTTGTTCGAGAGCCGCGAAGTCGTGTTCATGGGGACGGACGCTGTCGGCGCTGAACAGTCCGCGGACAAGATCGGGGTCCAATAAAAGTAGGCCACGACTGGCAGCTTGGATCGCGGAATGGATTTCGATGGAAGGAGAGCTTCTCGCCAGCACGCCCAGCGCTCCGGCGCGCAGCACTCGAATTATCCAGCCTGCACCCGGGTCGTCTACGAGCGTGACGACCGCTATACCTACTTGATGCAGGGATGCGGAGGTTGAGACGAATTGTGGATCGGGCGCAGCAAGGTCAGCGAGAACGACGTCCGGACGCAATGAAATGGCGCGCGCCTCAAGCCCGGATAATCCCGAAATGGAGCCAGCAACCTGAAGCGAGGAATTCTCACCGACCATGCGCTCCAGTTCGGCCCGGCGAGCGGCGGAGGCGGCGACGATCAGTACTGGTGTCTTGCCGCCTCCATCCTTACTCGCCATTCGGATTACCTGGCAGGCCGATCTGCGAGCGTCACGGAGACCTTTAGTGGCGCTCCCGCACGCAGCAATGTGGCTTGCACGATGTCTCCAACTTTGGAGGAACCGAGCAGGTGCTGGATGTCCGCGGTGTCTTCGAGCGTTGTCCCCTGGAGATGGGTGACCAGGTCGCCCAGCAAAACTCCAGCTTTTTCGGCGGGGCCGTCGGGCTCGATGTGCATCACAAGGAGCGCGCTACCCTGTGGCTGCGCAAGTTTGCTGCGCAGCGACTCGGGAATCGCCACCGGCTGCATGGCGAGTCCGAGATAAGGCCGCGCGATGTGACCTTTCTCGAGCAGTTCGGTCACCACGCGATTCACGGTAGCAATCGGAATGGTGACCGCACGTCCCCGCGCCAGTCCACGCGTATTGATGCCAATGACTTTCCCCTGCGTGTTCACCAGAGGTCCACCCGAGAATCCTGGATAGAGCTCGAGGTCGAGCCGGATGTGCTGATCCAGGCGTCCGCCACGGCGAGGTTCCCATTCCCCGCCCAGTCCTCCGATAATGCCGGCGCTTGCCACCAGTTTCGAGCCTCGCGACCGTCCCAGGGCCAATACAAAGTGGCCGATTTTCAAGTTGTTGCTGTCGCCGAATTGCGGCACCGTCGGCGCGCCTTCTTCGGCGACCTTGAGAATCGCCAGATCGGTGCTCGGATCACGTCCGGCCAGCCTTGCCTTCAACGGCTTTCCTTCTTCCACGAATACGGGGATGTCTTCTTCTCGGCGAATCGTGTGGTCGGCCGTCACGAATACGCCCTTCTGCCATTGGATGCCGCTCGAAGGCATCCAGCGTCGCCCGTAGATCGCGGCTACCGAGGCTCCTGCGGTACTCGCGGCGGCCGCAAACTCGTTCGACAAAGTTTCCAGTACAGATGTCGCCATGACTCGTTCTCCTGCTCCTACGAAACTTGAGGTACAGCTTTAGGATGACGCGTGCCGCGAACGCGCGCATCCGCCAATCGGGTAGGTGGGACATCATCTACGGTGTGTTATAGTGCCGCCAATTTTGGTCCGAGGAGCCATCATGCGTCGTATTGCTGCCGTTTCTTTTGGACGAGCCGTCTTCCTTTTCTCTTTCATGATCGTAACGTGCGCTGGATTATGCGAGGAGCAGGCTGCGCTGCCTCAAGACCTGGCCAGCAAGATAGACAGCGCAGCGCAGGAGGTCCTGCGAGACACCGGAGTCCCCAGCGCATCCGTCGCAGTGGTGAAAGACGGCAGTATCGTCTACGCACGAGCCTACGGCGATGCGCGTCTCGAGCCCAAGACGGCGGCGCGATCCGATATGCGGTACAGCATCGGGTCCATCAGCAAACAGTTCACTGCCGCCTCGATGTTGCTGCTGCAGGAAGATGGCAAAGTCTCGCTCGACGACCCGGTCGGCAAATATCTTCCCAACCTGACGCGGGCCAGCGAAGTGACCATCCGTCAACTGCTTTCGCATACGTCGGGATATCAGGATTACTGGCCGCAGGACTACGTTCCGCCGTTTATGAAGCAGGCCATCACCTCTGAAAAGATTCTCGACATGTGGGCGCGCAAGCCGCTCGACTTCGATCCCGGCACTCGCTGGCAATACAGCAACACCAACTACGTGATTGCGGGAGTCATCATTGAAAAGGTAAGCGGAATGCCGTTGCTGCAGTTTTTGCAGACGCGCGTGTTCACTCCGCTCGGCATGAAGAGCGTGGCCAACATCGACCAGGAGAAACTGGGAGAAACCGACGCAACCGGCTACCTGCGGTATGCACTGGGCCCGCCGCGCCTCGCGCCTAAAGAGGGCAAGGGCTGGCTGTTCGCGGCCGGGGAATTGGCCATGCCGTCCGCGGATCTGGCGCGCTGGGACATCTCGATGATGGACGAGAAACTGCTGAAGCCTGCGTCCTACCAGCAAATGGAGACGGAAGTTCGACTGAAAAACGGTTTAGGAACGCAGTACGGTTTGGGAGTGGATGTTACATCGTTCTCGGACCACCGGATGCTCTCCCACGGAGGGGAAGTCTCCGGGTTCACGACGCAGAACAACGTGTTTCCCGACGATCGTGCGGCGGTCATCGTTCTCACCAATCAGGATGCGGCTAGAGCGTCGGGCGAACTGGCGCGCCGGATATCAGCATTGCTCTTTACGACCGAGGACGCATCGGCGCGGTCCAAGACCGAACAGGCGCGAAAGATTTTCGAAGGTCTGCAGCAAGGCACCTTGGATCGCGCCCGCTTTACCGACAACGCCAACAGCTATTTCGACGAGCAAGCGCTCAAGGACTTTGCCAGCAGCCTTGGCCCGCTAGGCACGCCCCTTGAATTTGTCCAAACGCGACAAGGGCTGCGGGGAGGCATGACGCTTCGTGTTTACCGGATCAAATTCCACCAGCAAGAGCTGCGCGCCTGGACCTATGAGATGGCAGATGGAAAGCTCGAGCAGTACCAGGTGTCCACCAACTGAGGGCTGCGTATGAGGCCGAACAGTCCATAGGAAGTGCTTGCTCCGGGTCAAGTGGTCTTAGCCGCCGCGGTCTGTTTCTGCACGTCGTAATGAAGTTGCACTACGCCATCTGAGAAATCTTGCACAGACCGCAGGCGGAGGGGCACATGGCGGTTCCGGGGGGCTATCAGTGGAATACCGTCGCCAATAAACGTCGGGACGACACTGATGATGAACTCGTCGATCGCCTCCTCGTCAAGGAATGAGCCAATGATTTCGCCTCCGCCCATCATCCAGATGTTCTTCCCTGCAGTCTTTCGGAGACGCTTGGCGAAATCGCGAATGGGTTCAGTCACAAACTCGACACCCGCGGGAAGGGAATCGGGCCGTGGCTGACGAGAGAAGACGTAATGCCGGTCATGTTCGCTGAAATTCGCACCCATTTGGCGGCTCAGTTCGAACGTCTTTCGTCCGAGAATCTTCGCATCGACTGAGCGTGCGAACGCCGGCAAACCGTAGAACCCCTTGGGAGCCGGCCGGGCGGTCAGCCAATCCAGATCTCCATCGGTCCGTGCGATGTAGCCGTCGGCGCTTGTGGCGATATGCACGATAATCTTGCGCTCCCTGGCCATTGTGTTCCTCCAGCGCCGAGTTGGCAGTTGAAGAAATGCCGCGACGCTTGTAATACACCGCCCTCACGGGAATGGGCAAACAGAAACGCGATCGTCAGCTGCCGATGTGGCTTAGTTGCACCACGGGGTGAGCTAAACCGAGACACGCCAAAGGAGCGAAAGAAGAGCTTTCTCCCGAATTCTTAAGCCGGAGTCCCCAGGTTTTCCGGGGGGGGCCCAAAGGAGGGCAGAGATCACTGCAGCGGCTAAAGGCGGAGTTTGAGGCCTTCCGCAGGCGTGTGGCACCCACTCGTCCCGTACACGCCCTTCCGTAACCTTCTTTTCGAGGTTACCTCGGCACATACTTACCCTGATATGAGCGCCCTCCCCCAACGTCATTTCGTCCCCCGCACTCCGCGTGTTCACCTCGAAAACAACACTCCTGTCGTCCTTCGATTTGAAGGGGGGAGCAGTGTTTCGGGCGAACTGCAAGTAGTCTCTCTGACCGGGGGACTGCTGTCTCTTCCCCGTGCGCTGGCCCAGGGATCCCAGGTGAAGATGATGTTCCTGATTCGCCCGGGATCAGTTCTGGCCGGAGCAGAACTGCTGAATCCGGTCAGTACCACGCTTCAGCCATTTCGCTTCGTGTCGCTTGCGCAGAAGGACCGCCGAAAACTCGAAGCCATTATCCCGCTCTCGGTTTATGACGACATTGCCGAACCGAACTGGATGAAGAAGCTGCGAACTGCATCCGACCACCGCTATGAGCCGCGCAAGTGGCGCATCCGTCTGGCCGCGGCAGCAGTCGGTCTGATCACCATTGGACTCGCCAGCGCCATTTATCTGCGCCACCTCCAAGTTTTCAAGTAGCCCAGGGGACCCTCATGGGATTGAATCCCAGCCCGCGGCACGTCACCAATACCCGGCGTTGGCCGCGTTTCCAGGTTCATCTGCCTGTACTGATTGCCGCGGAAACCGCCGACTCGCAAATCGCGATTCCAGGAATGGTGAGCGCGCTCAGCCGCGCCGGCATGGAAGTCTACGGCGGCGTACCGCTTCGGCCCGGCGACCTGATGCAGGTGGAGTTCAAAACCTCGGGCGGGGTGCGGGTCGCGGGGATTGTGCGCAATCGGTCCGGCTATTGCTTTGGGCTGGAGTTTCTGCGGGCAATGGTGAGCAACATTGACCCCGAGAATGTTCTGGCAACAGAAATCTCTTCAGAAGACACGCTGCCCCCGTGGGCCGGGCTCGACATCGCCGGGTTAGGCAGCGGCCTATTCGGTCCTGAACCGGCGGAAGCGGCTTCGGCGGACGAAGCCCTGGCCGCACTTTTCATCGAGCGCCACCAGTCTTACCTGCGCGCCACACAAAAAGAGATCGATCGCCTGCGCCGGAGCGCGCTGCAGATCCGGCATATGCGTCAGGCCATGGAGCGCCTCATCGATAAGCGAGCGTCTGAATTCTAGCTTGCTTCTGTC
This sequence comes from uncultured Acidobacteriota bacterium, assembly GCA_963765755.1. Taxonomy (GTDB): domain Bacteria; phylum Acidobacteriota; class Terriglobia; order Terriglobales; family Acidobacteriaceae; genus Gp1-AA133. The sequence continues at coordinate 312,681 of CAVXXV010000005.1, forward strand.
TACTGTGGCGCCTTCGGCAGCGGCAAGGAGGACTGGCCGAAAACGTACACCCATCCCTGGGGAGTGCGCACGTAGGTGTCGCTGAACCAGACTGTGTAGTCGAATGGTTTTCCGTGGTCGGTCCCTTTCTCCCACAGCTTGGCCGTGATCACGGCCGTGTCTCCCCACACGCGGACGGTCCGTTGGGTGTCCTCCTGGTGCTCGTACTGGACATGTCCGCCACGGGCTTCCGCAATCAGATCAGCTTTTGTGTACTTCTTGCCGGAGCCGGTTGAGAGCACGAAGTCGCCGGCAAGAATGCGATTCATGGTTGCTGCGTCATTGGCCTTAACGGCGGCCTGGTACTGCGTGTCGAGCGCAGCCACGGCTTTCTGATCGTCGGAGGATGCCTCGGAGTCGGATGTGCCCGCGGCGTGTGGACGAAACATCAGATCGAACCAAGGCTTCCAGGTTTTGCCGTCGTCGGTCGAAGTGACGGCGGTTTCGCGGACCCCGCCGGCAACAGATTTCCACGTGCCGCGGATCAGTTTGCTCTTTCCGTCTGCCAAGTGTTCGGTTGCGCTGAGGACTACCTCGTCGCCCTGCAGGCCGCCATCGAGCAGCAGCAACTGGCCGCGATTGGTAACCCAGCTCTGGTGCCATTGCCTGAGACCCGCGTCATAGATGCTGAAACTCTGCCCCTTGTGTCCGGCTGTGTCCTGGTAGTCCTCGCGCAGCACGCACCCATCGAGAATACGGTCGACCTTAACCCGGGCCACTTGCGTAGCTGGACGATCGACATCGAAGACGTCCCAATCCCCAGCCCAGAAGTCGAGTTGATGAAATTCAGCGGCCGCGCACGAGGCAGTCTTTGCGGGTGGCGTAGTTTGTGCGGCGTTACCCACCATTGCCAGGATGCTCACGTGCGCGCTCAGCATGAAAATGAGGGCTCTCCACCACTCACTGTGATTCATCAAGAAGTTTTCCTTCCCTGAAACTTGCCCGGATTCGATATTTCGCGCGTCGTGGCGGCTTGCGGCCGTTGCCGTTCTCCGAGAGCGACGATCTCATGGCAACTGCCATATCCGCGTTGGTGAGCGGCTTTTGCGACCGCATACGGCTTCATCTCGCTCCACTTCCATTTGCTTGATGGAGCCGGACGGTGGCAGGAACAGTACAGGGTGTATTCCTCGGATGAGCCGTATGTCGTGGGCACAAGATAAGCCCCGTTGCGATACGGACTGAACCCGAGCAGGTAGCGGGTGGAGCACTTCGGACATTCGACGCAGCGCCGAATATGCACAGGCATAAGAGCGTCTAACAAGATAGGACTCCGGATGGCGAAACTCTGGACGTTTGCGGACGCAGTTCCAATAGAGAATCAATGTGGCAGTGAAAATCTCAGAACAGCTACGCTCGGAGCGTAGTCCGAAAACGTCCAGTGGGGTTCCAGAAAGCGGCTATGATGGATTCCAGACGGTATGAAACTTGATTGGCAAGTCTGTTCCCGGGCGCGGCTCTCGCGCGATGCGCGCTTCGACGGAAAGTTTTTTATTGGAGTGCTCGGCAGCCGGGTGTATTGCCGCTCGATCTGCCCTGCGCCCACTGCGAAGGAGAAGAATGTCCGGTATTTCCCGAGCGCGGCGGCCGCGGCGGAGGCTGGTTTTCGTCCCTGTCTGCGTTGCCGCCCGGAATGCTCGCCTGGAACTCCAGCATGGCTCGGTACGCCAAACACTGTATCGCGCGCTCTGCGGTTGATCGCCGAGAGCGGACTCGATGATGGCGGTGTCGAAGGACTCGCCGACCGGTTGGGAGTTGGTTCCCGGCATCTTCGCCGGCTCTTTATTCAGCACCTCGGTGCGACGCCGAGCGCGGTCGCGCAGACGCGCCGCTTGCACTTTGCAAAGAAGCTGATCGACGAAACCAATCTGCCCATGAGCGAAGTTGCCCTTTCCTCTGGCTTTGGATGCGTGCGCCGCTTCAATGCGGCCATCCGCAAGATTTACAAACGGACGCCGACGCAGATTCGCCGCCTGTCCCGGCAGGTGGGATCGCAACCTGAGAACCAGTATTTGTTTCGCCTGCGCTACCGGCCGCCTTACAACTGGGAAGGAATGCTGCGCTTCCTGGCAGTTCGCGCGACTCCCGGCGTCGAGTCTGTGGAGAATGGGCATTACCGCCGCTCCATTTCGTTGAATGGGAGCGACGGCTACGTCGATGTGTCGCTTGACGAAGACAACGACGCTCTGCTGGCGCGTGTGCAGTTTGGTGATCCGCGATCTTTGTTTCTGATTGTCGAGCGATTACGAGCCATGTTCGACCTGAACGCCGATTGGGCTGCCATTGCTCCCAGCTTGAAATCGGACCCGGCGCTCGGCCAGCGGGTGGATTCTCAGCCGGGACTTCGGGTGCCTGGCGCCTGGAACGGGTTTGAGCTGGCGGTCCGGGCGATTCTCGGCCAGCAGATCACGGTAAAGGGCGCGACTACTGTTGCGGGTACGCTCGCGAGGAAGTTCGGTCGCACTCTCCCGTCTCCCACTGGGCTTGCTTACTTATTTCCGCGCCCGGAAGATTTGGCGGAGGCCGATCTTACCGCGATCGGGTTGACGAAGGCGCGTGCGGCGACCATCCGCGGGCTCGCCAGGGCCGTCTGCGAAGGAAAAGTCAGGTTTGAAGGAATCGTTGCACCCGAGGATTTTCTAAGCGGGGTTTGCGAAATTCCCGGTATCGGAACGTGGACCGCACAATACATCGCCATGCGCGCGCTTGGCGAGCCAGACGCATTCCCCTCGGGCGACATCGGATTGCTGCGTGCCCTGGGCCTGAAGAGTTCTACTGAGCTCGAGCGCCGCTCCGAGGCGTGGCGGCCTTGGCGTGCCTACGCGACCATGTATCTATGGACTGTGCCAGCCGAAAGCGTTGCGGCGGGCGCACCCGCGGCAAGAAACATTGCCGGCAACAGAACGGGAACTTCCATCACGCAAAGAATACCGATAGGCGTCTGATGGCAGTTCCCGTGGCCGCTCTCTTGGCGCTCTAGATCACCAGCTTGCGTCGCGCGACGCCTATCAAACCCATCAATCCGCTTCCCATAAGAACAAATGTTCCGGGTTCAGGTATGGCCGTGGAGCTTTTTGCGACGATCAAGGCTTCGGAGTTTGGCGTAATGAATTTAATTTTGCCGTCTACCACCATCATGGCGTAGAGAGCAGTCCCGGCGGGAACCCCATTGGCAATAACATTCAGTGTTCCGCCCGCGCTGAGCGCACTGTGCAGGTCAACGTACCCAAAAGAGAGATTACTGCAGGATCCACTACAGAAGCCGAGCCCAGCCAGGCTGCTGCTGATCGCCCCCGTCGCTCCGCCTTCCGGAAAATTGCTGAGGCTGGTAAACGACATTCCGTTCAGAGTGCCAGATAGTGCGGTTACGGATGCGCCCACGATGATGACGTTGGAGGCCGCCTTCCCATTGGCGGTGAAAATCGTAAAGTTGTTGCCATTGAGAATCAGACCAATCGACTGGCCACTGGGGGAACCTCCTCCCAGGCGCGCGACGTTGGCGTTACCGTTGTCGCAGGTGAAGGAAGCGAAACTATTGCAGGTGTCAGCAGCTGAGACGCCAACCAGAAAGAACGCTAACGCTCCGGTTAAAATCGCGCGGTAAGGGAGCCGAAATGGCATGGGGGAGTCTCCTGGGTGGAAGGAGCACCTCGAGTGCCAAGGAGACAAGCCGCGGCATAAAACAGTGGATTCTCCAAAAGCCGCGCTGCACAAGGGGTTTGACGAAATTGCCAAAGCGGAAGACGGTGATCGCTGGTCGAAGCGCTGCTCCCATGTGCAATATGTTTCGTCCGCAAGTCAATTTACATTCGTACAGTTTCATCTGTAATGAAGGCAGCGCAGAACCCTAGATGCAAAATTCCCATTTCTTCGCCTGAATTTCTATCCCAACATGAATAGCGGCTGAGAAGTTGTTCGAGGGCGTACACGGCTTGTGGCGACTCGTGAACAGATGACGTCGGACTTTACGGGTCAGACTTGTTCAGGGCTTGAAGGTTGTTGCGGCGGACAATGGGACTTCGGCTTCAATTTCAAATCCGGAAGCGGCGAATTCGCTAAATATGCCGTCCCCGCACCCGCTCATTGACACCCACTTCCGCCGCGACCTAGACTGGTCTCGCGGTATCCGGCACCCGCGAAACGAGGGCTCATGAGCTGGCTGCAGAACAAGTTCGAAAAGAATTTCCTCATCACGACGGTGGACTACGTCTTTAACTGGGCCCGGAAGTCGGCGGTGTGGCCCATGACCTTCGGCTTGGCGTGCTGCGCCATCGAGATGATTGCCTCGTCGACCGCCCGGTTCGATATTGCTCGTTTCGGGTCCGAAGTTTTCCGCCCCAGCCCTCGACAGTCAGACCTCATGATCGTTTCGGGAACCGTGACGCTGAAGATGGCACCGGTGGTCAAGCGCATCTACGACCAGATGCCCGATCCAAAATGGGTGATCTCGATGGGCGCCTGCTCCTCGGTCGGCGGCCCGTTCAATACCTACGCCGTGCTGCAGGGCGTGGACAAGATCGTGCCGGTGGATGTCTACGTGATCGGCTGCCCGCCGCGGCCCGAGAATCTCTTCTACGCGCTGCTCAAACTGCAGGACAAAATCGACACCATGACGCTTGCCAAGAAGCCTACCGAGGTCCGGCTGCAGGAGAATATGGTCGACAACTTCAAACGCCAGGTGATGATCGCGCAGACGCTGCAGCCGAAGTAAAGCAGCTCTTAAGCTTTAGCCTTTAGCTCTCAGGTTCATTAGCCGGTGGAGCGGCGGCGTCCTCGCGCGTCCGGATTTTTTCAACCGGGATCAGCCATCGTGAAATGGATCAGCTTGTTGTTCGTGGGAGGGCTCTGCTGAACAGCTATGGCCTTTGTGAAGATCGCCACCCAATCCGAGCTTCCTGGGAAGAATGAAGCCAAAGAGTTTCCCTGTGGCGACAAGATGATTTGTGTTGCCAATACAAACGGCACGATCACGGCGATCGACAACGTCTGCTTGCATCGCGGCGGACCGCTGGGTCAGGGCGTCATTGAGAAGGGGAAAGTCATCTGCCCATGGCACGGCTGGGCATGGGATCCCTCAACAGGGCAGGCCGTCCACAACCCCGCCGCCAAGCTGGTCGTGTATCCCCTGAAAATCGAGAATGGCGACGTGCTGGTCGACGTCTAGCCGGCTGGCTGCCGCTTTCGGATCGATGGGCCTGCTATTCCAGATAACGCAGGAATTTCCCGCTCGGATTCTCGAACCCTGGGAACACCTGGTCCAGCTGCATGTTTCCCAGATGTCGCGCTACTGCTTCGCCGAGGACGCGGCGGAAATCGGTAGTCACGGCCAGGTCGCGTCCTTCATAAAGTTGTGACTGCTCAAGTCCCGGCCACTTTCCGTAGACTTTACCGCCCTTAACTGGGCCGCCCATCACGAACATCACATTCGCGTGCCCGTGATCGGTGCCGCGATTCCCGTTTTCCCGCGCCGTGCGGCCGAACTCCGACATGGTAATGACCACGGTGTCTTCTCCGAGGTCGCCGAGATCGGTCCAGAACGCCGATACGGATTGCGAAAAGTCACGCAGCACGTTGGCGATTTGGCCTTGGGTGCTACCCTCGTTGACGTGATGATCCCAGCCGCCAATATCGGCGAATGCAATCTGCACGCCCAGGTTGGCCTTGATTAACTGGGCGAGCTGCCGCAGGCTCTCGCCAAAGCGGCCGCGTGGATAGTCGGCTCCGGGAGCCGGCTTGTATTTCGAGGGATCGGCGGACTTGAGCATCTTTACGGCGTCGAAGGTCTCCTGCCCGGTGCCGTGCAACACGGTGTCGACCGATTGCGCATACATTGCCTCAAACGTATTTGCGATCGGGACCGCGCTTGGGTTGCGACCGCCTACACCGAATTCTTGGACGTTGTTGACCGCGACCGCGGGTTCCGCACCGTTCAGAATGCGGGGAAGGGCCGGACCCAGCGCGATGGCACGAAAAGCAGATTTATCGGCGGCTGGCGGCATCGAGCGCAGCGTGCGGTTGAGCCATCCGTCGTTGGTCGCCTTCATCCCGGGTGTGCCCGACTCCATGAAATCCTGCGCGTCGAAGTGCGAGCGCGTGGGATCGGGCGAGCCGGCCGCATGCACGATGGCGATATGTCCCTGAGCCCATATCGGCTGCAACGACGCCATCGAGGGATGGAGGCCGAAGAAGCCCTCAAGGTCGAGCACATCCTTGCGTGGAATGTTGATGCTCGGCCGCATCGCGTAGTACGCACGTTCCCCGTGTGGCACCACGATGTTCAGGCCGTCAGCGGCGCCGCGCTGAAAGATCACGACCAGGCGCTTCGGCCGGGTGCCAGGTTCGGTAGAGCCAAACGCGGCCCGTGTCAGGAAGCTGGGAATCGCGGTAGTGCCCACCACAGCCAGTGCGCTGTTGCGAAGAAAAACGCGCCGAGTAATCGACATGAAAAACCTCAGTTCTCAGTTCCTGGTTCTCGGTTCCTTTCGCCGCGTCGTAAAACTACTCTGGGCGGCTCACGGCGAACTCTAGCTGAAGCCGAAAGCTGAAGACGTCTACTTCTTCTGAAATTCCGGCGAGCCCAGGATTAAGCCGGCAATCGTCCCGGCGCTCGACGCCGAGGACCCCAGCTTGTCATTTTTTCGGGCGGACGCCGGCTTGACTGCAGCCTGCTCGCCACTTTGGGTGTCCATTTCTTTCACGATGGCGTCATGCGTCTGCCTGGAAATATCCCCTGAAAGCAGCAGCGAAGTTTCGAGCATGGCTAAAGCCTTTTGTGGATCGGAGGCAGCAACCAGCGCGTCTCCCTGCTTTGTGCCAACCAGCCGATCAGTATCGACCTGCACGCCTTTGATTCTGCCAGCCATCAGGGCCAGCGAAAAATTCATGCGGCCCAGCAGGGCCGAGGAGTTCACCCAGGCGTCCGACTTCATCGAGTAGCCGGTGGGCGGCTGCATCCCGTACAGCGCCATGCCCATCGTGTTCAGTTGTCGAGCAAGTGGCATTGCGTCGGAAACATCGGCGCCGGTGGCGCGCACCGCCGACACGACAAACTCCAGCGGAGTTTTCAGCTTGGCGCGGTAGGTTTCGCCACTCCAAAACTCGGGTGAACGAAACATGGTTTTCAGCACTTCGCGGATATCGCCATCTTTCTTGAGGAACGTCTGTGCCATCTCCTCGACCAGGGCGGGAGGCGGATTGTCGGATACGAATCGAGTCGCCAGCTTGGTGCAGATGAAGTGGGCGGTTGCCGGATGATGGGCCAGCAGGTGCAGCACCTCCATGCCTTCCTTCTCGCCATGTTCTTTGATCTTGTGGCCGAGGACGACTTTGGTGCCGGGCTCGTGCATGCGCTCTTCGAACTTGAAGGCGCCGCCCTTCTGCGGCTGATCGATGGTCCATCCCGTCAATACGCGCGCGACTTCGGTGACATCGTTCTGCGTATACCCACCATTGACGCCGAGAGTGTGCAACTCCATCAACTCGCGGCCATAGTTTTCGTTCAGCCCGTTCTTCCGCTTTCCACCGGCTTTCGCCTGGCGCTGCGGCGGAGACGGGAAGCGTCCGCCGCGCCGGCGCGGATATGGATTCTTACGAATGCCGCGCGCCACGTCCGAGTCGGGTCCGACGCTGAACCAGTTGTCGAGATAAAACAGCATCGCGGGACTCTTCGCGGTCGCGACCAGGAGGTCTTCGAACTTTCCTAATACATGGGGACGGATGACGTCGCGTTCGTAACTGGTGACGAGATAGCGATCGGCTCCTTTGCTGAGGTAAACGTTGAAGTGATTAAACCAGAAATCGGTCATCACCTCATCAAGTTGCCGTTCACTGTAGATCGCGCGCAGAAGCTTTGCCTGCATTAGCTCGTCGGCGACCACCTGCTGGGGATTATTCAGGGCCTTCAGCGTTTCTTTCTGCTTGGAGTTCATGCCCTCCATGAAGTCGTCGCCGTGTTGCCCTTTCAACGAGGCCGACAGCGCGCGCTGCTCTTCGGGGGACATCTGCAGAACTTGTTTCATCCTCTGGTCAGGCGGAAGGTCGAGAAGTTCCTGCGCTTTCAGATCCGCGTACAGGCGGTCTTCCCGGCGCTTGGCCACGCGATCGTCTTTCTCAGGGTCTTTTTCGGAAGGCTTCGTCGGTGCAGCGTTGTCGGTGTTTGACGGGCTGTCCTCGGGTGCTTGGTTCACGTTCGCATCCGGCGCGGGAGGTGTGGTCGGCGGCATGGGCGCAGCCGTTTCCTGCTTGCGTTCCTTTTTCTCTTCGAGTTTTTCGATCTGCGCCTCGTACACAGCGCGCTTTACGGGATCGGAGGGCATTGCCTTCCGCCCATCCATCACAGCCTTGATGACAGGTGGAGGAGGGAAGTTCTCCACAATCTCGCGGGTATCCATGCGAAGTGTCCGAAAACCGGAGAGCCGCGCTTCAAGATTGCTGTCGTCAATTTTTTCGGGATGGAGTTGCAGGTCGATCCACTTGTCGACGCCCATCGCCGCCACGCGGTCCGCATAACCCGGTCGCGGACCGAAGGTCAAACGTTGCAGCGCGTGCATAGCCCGCTTGGAGTCGTCCATCTGCGTCGCATCCGGGGCCTTCTTCTCTTTTTTTCTGGAAGCGAACGCCGTGAAAGCCACGAGCGAGAGCAGCAACGAAACAGAAATCCAAAAGTACGTTCGACGCTGAGATGGCATTGGGCGGACCCCACGAGTGTGGCTGCGTACTGTTAATTATGAACCCGGAAAGGCGGAAAAGTTGCTCGGTTCCCAACCTGAATGCGTAGCTACAACAGCTGTATTATCTGATAGTTACGAAGTTGGGGGCGTCAGGTAGAGGCGGTTGCGGCTCATTTTGTGCTGCAGCCCCGCCGCCATCTGATCGATATCCGCAGGCGCGATGTTTGGAGCGATGCGGTCATCGAGCAGCGGAATCCGGCTGCTGCCCACGGCATCGCGCCGCACCTGAATCAGTAAAGCCTGCACGACGTTGGGGTCGTACTTCTGCGGCGACAGGCGAACGATTTCGCTCAACGTGCCACCCACCGATACCGGCTCGCGATAGGGACGCGTACTGGTCATCGCGTCAAAGGTATCGGCGATCGCGATGATGCGCGCCGGCATGGGCACTTCATCCATCTGCAGCCGGTCTGGATATCCCGAGCCGTCGCTTCGCTCGTGATGCCAACGCACGACCTCGGGGATCATCGGCCAGGGGAAAGTGATCCCGGCGACAATCTGATGTCCGACCGTGGTGTGATCCGCCATCGCGCGAAATTCTTCCGGATCGAGCGCGGTGGGCTTGCCGAACAGATACTTGTCGACTGCTACCTTGCCGATGTCGTGCAGGTATCCGGCCGACCGTAGGGCAGCCACTTCATTCTGATCAAGTCCGAGGGCTTCGCCGATCGCCGCTGCGTAACGGGCCACGCGCAGCGAATGGCCGTGAATGTTGACGTGTTTCACGTCGATGGCCGTTGCGAATGCTTCGAGGGCATTGTCGTAGAAGCCGTGCAAGGAAGCCAGCAGCCGCAGATTCTCGGAGACGCGTTGGGTCAGGGTTTGCGCCAGCGTGTGGTTTTGAACGGCCAGGGCGACGTAGCTGGTGAGCAAGCCCAGGGCATCGAGTTCGTCGTCATCGTAGAGAGCATCGCCTTCGCGGCGTCCCAGCGCAAGCAACCCTGCGAGCTTGCCATTCACCTTCAGCGGCGCAATGCATTTGAAAAGCTCGGGAGCGACGTTGCCGTTGGAACTGAAGAATACGTTGTAGGTCGACTCATTCAGGACGACCGGACCACGCGCTGCAGTGAGTGCGTGCACGTGCTTTGGAAGCAGGGGAACGACGGCGGGATCAGGAAGAAGAGCAAATCCACGCGCTGCCACGGAACTGAGCAGCGACGGTTTGTCGCTGAAAGTGAATAAGGCTCCCTCGCGCGCTGCGGCAGCTTCCATCAGCGCGGAGAGCATAAGCTGCGCGGTCTGAGAGAACTCGCGTTCCGCCGTCAGTTCAGGACCGAGGTCGGAAAGCGTCTCAACCGTGCGCAACAGACGCCGGAAATTTGTATTCGGCACCGCCACGGGGGCAGCGAAAAACCAGAGCACCTTGAGAGTACCATGCAGCAAAATCGGCGCGCATCGCGCATGTTAGTTAGTTTGGTGCGGAAAAACCGGGGAAGCTCGCAGGAAGACGCGCTAGAAGTGTTCCCGCAGTTGTCCGAAGTTTTCTACAGTCAACAATCGGCGAGGCGGATCGGGCACCGCGATCTCATCGTGTTCAAGAATCCACGTATCGCCATGCGGCACGAACACCGCATTCAGACCCGCGGCCAGAGCGGGATTGATGTCGGACTTCGGACTGTTGCCAATCATCCAGGTAGTGTCATTGGAAAGCCCGTACTTCGCGGCGGTAGCGCGATAGACCTGCTCATCCTTTTCGGGAACAATCTCGATTGCCGCAAAGTAGTCCTTCAATCCAGACCGCTCGACTTTACCCGACTGCTCGGCGAAGGCTCCCTTGGTCATCAGGATCAGGTGATGGCGGCTCGCCAGGTGCTGCAATGTTTCAGGGACATTGGGCAGGATTTCCACGGGATGATCGGCGATGGTGTGGGCAAAACTGTGAATCCGATCATGGAGTTCGGGAGTGACCGGATCCGCCGACAAGCGCTCAAAGCATGCCACCAGCGCATGCGCGAAACTGTGCAGGCCGTAGCCGTGGGTCACGATATTTTCGCGTTCCACCTCGTTCAGAATCTCGCGCACCTGCTCCGGAGAATATTCGTGGTGATTCAGGAACGAGATGAAGCGCGCGATCGCGCGTTCGAAGTAGATGTTGTTCTCCCAGAGCGTGTCATCGGCATCGATGAGCAGCGTCAGCGCTCCGTTGGAACCGGAATCGATCTCCATCCCCATGCTTCCAATGATAACGGTTTTGTTTTCTCTGCGAATAGAGGCGGCCAGAGATCGCGGATGGACTGTTTCGCTCTGCTAGAATCAAAATGAAAATTCATGGGAATTCTATTCAGCAGGTTCATCACACTTTTCTCCATCCTGATTCTCTTGTTCATGCCCGGAAGCGCACTCACTCAACATAAACGGGAATATATGATCGGCTCGGCGGCTAAGAAAGCGGAACCTGCCAACGTCAAGGTTGTGCCCGACCTCGCGCGCCGCCTGGCCCGCTTTCGTTCCGTGCAGATGCCTTTGCCGGCGGGACTCACGGTCAAAGAGCGCAAACTGGTCGGCAAACTGGTGGAAGCCTCTCAGTATCTCGAGAGCATCTATTGGCGCCAGATCGATCCGGAAGCGCTTGCCTTGTACCAGTCGCTCGAGGGCAGCAAGAATCCGCGTGATATCCAGTTGCGATGCTATCTGTGGATCAACGCCTCGCGCTTTGATTTGATCGATGAGAACAAGCCGTTCGTCGGCAAAGAACCCATGTCTCCGGGGCGAGGATTTTATCCGCAGGGACTCACCCGGGACAAAGTGGAAACCTTCGTAAAGGAACACCCGGAGAAAAAAGCCGAACTCTATAGTGCGACGACTGTGGTGAGGTGGCACGGCGATCAACTGGAAGCGTTGCCCTACCACATCGCCTATCGCTCGTTTCTCGAACCCGCGGCCAAAGCCTTGCGCGATGCGGCTGTGCTCAGCGCCGATCCCGCGTTCGCCAATTTCTTGCGCTTGCGCGCCGATGCGTTGCTAACCGACGACTACTTCCAAAGCGACCTGGCGTGGCTCGATCTCAAGAATCCGAAATTTGACATCATCTTCGCTCCCTATGAAACCTACTCCGACAACCTGCTGGGCGTGAAGGCCACGTACGGCGGCGCCGTCATGGTCCGCAACGAAAAAGAAAGCAAGAAGCTGGAGATGTTTCAGCAGTACGTAGCGCAGATTCAGGAAGCGTTGCCGCTGGCAGCCGAAGATCGCCCCTCCAAGCAGGGTCTGGAGACTCCGATGGAGGTCATGGACACGCCGTTTCGCTCGGCCGACCTGACCCACGGCTACCAGGCGGTGGCCGACAACCTGCCCAACGATCCCCGCGTGCACGAACAAAAGGGAAGCAAGAAGCTGTTCTTCAAGAACTTCATGGACGCGCGCGTGAACTACGTGATCATCCCGGTCGCGCGCCAGATGCTGCGCACCGACCAGGCTGCCAAGGTTTCAGGCGACGGGTACCTGCTGGGAACGATCATGCACGAAATTGCCCACGGGCTCGGCCCCGCATTTGCCAGAACTCCAACTGGCAAGATGAGCATCCGCGAATCGGTTGGCCCGATCTTCAGCGGTCTCGAGGAAGCCAAGGCCGATGTCGTCGGAATGTTCGGATTGAAGTGGCTGGTCGATCACGGCGCGCTTCCGCAGGAGAAGCTCGAAGAGTTCTACGCCTCGTACGTGGGCGGCATGTTCCGCACCGTGCGTTTTGGCGTGGCCGAAGCTCACGGGCAAGCTGAAATGATGGAGTTCAATTATCTGAACTCCCGCGAGGCAGTGACGCGGGATTCATCGGGACGCTACACCATCAACTATCAGAAGATGCCCGAGACGGTCGCGGAACTCGCCAAGGAGTTGCTGGAGATCGAAGCCACCGGGGATCGCCAGCGCGCGGAGAATTGGTTTCAGAAATACGGGGCGATGCCGGAAGAATTGAAGTCCGCTCTCAAGCAGAAGACATCCGATATCCCGGTAGATGTCGATCCGGTGTTCGCGTTTAAGCGGATTGTGAAGTAGGCAGCGCTTCTCCGACGAACTCGACCCGGGCGGCGTACGGAATAATTCCAGCTTTGTGCCCCATGTCGAGGAGCCGACGTACGGCTTCGCGTCCGTCTGGACCGTAGTCGAGCGTGCGCTCGTTCACGTACATGCCCACGAACTTATCGGCTAATTGTGGATCGAGATCGCGCGCGAACTGCATGGCATACGCCAACGCTTCCTCGCGATGGTCGAGCGCATACTGAATGCTGTCTCGGAGTGCGGTTCCCACGCTGAGCATCAATTCAGGACCCAGCGCGCGCCGTATCGCGTTCCCGCCTAGCGGCAGAGGGAGGCCGGTCATCTTCAGCCACCACTTGCCCATGTCGACGATGCGATGCAAGCCCGCCTTCACATAGCTCAGCTGGCCTTCGTGAATGATGAGCCCCGCTTCGTATTTGCCCTCGAGCACTTGCGGAATGATCTGATCGAAGGGCACGACCTCGGTTTCGATTCCTGGCGCGAAGAGCTTCAGGGCGAGATAGGCGGTAGTCAACTTGCCGGGGACAGCGATCTTCTTCTTTTCAATTTCGCTCTGGCTGAAGGCACGGGGAGCGACGATCATCGGGCCGTATCCGTCGCCTACGCTGCCTCCGCTCGGCAGCAAGGCGTAGTGATCCTGAATGTAAGGGAACGCATGGAAGGAGATGGCGGTAACGTCGTAAGCCCCTTCCTGTGCCTTTCGGTTCAGGGTCTCGATGTCGCACAGGGTGTGCGTGAAGCGCAGGCCGGGCACGCGGACTTTGTTGGTCGCGAGCCCGTAAAACATGAACGCGTCGTCGGAGTCGGGACTATGCGCAACGGTGATCTCGCGAGTCGTCGCGTCCCCGGATACAGTCGAAGCCAGTCTTTCCGAAGTGCTCGAAGACGTCATCCTTGCACCTTGGGCGTGCGACGCAGACGAACCGCAACGCCGGCGGCCAGGAGAATCTTGATCACCTCGGCGAAGATGAACCAGTACAGGCCAAATCGAACCGCGGTCTTCACGGAACCAGTGAGAACGGCCAGCCAGCTCAACCCTCCGACAAACAGCAACACATCTGCCAGGAACCCTGCGACCGCAGCCGCGGCGAAGGTCTTGCGACCGCGTTCCATCAGATAGCCGGCCAGCCCCGCCACCAACGGATAGGCCATCAGGAAACCGCCCGTCGGGCCGAACAGTTGCGCGATACCACCGAGTCCAAATGGACTAAAAACCGGAAGCCCGGCAGCTCCTTCGCAGAGGTAAAGCGCAAGCGCTGCAAATCCGCGGCGCGGACCCAATAGCAGTCCGACCAGGATCACGCCGGCATTTTGCAGGGTCAAAGGTACGGGAGTAAACGGCAAAGGGATCGTGACTCGGGCGCAAAGTGCCACAAACAGGCTGGCGCCGACTACGATGGCGATCTGTTTCGCCCACTCGGCCGCGCGTTCCTGCGGTAGATGGATTGCGTGTGTTTCCAGTTTGGACATATAAGTGCCTTCTTTCCGACGGCAGACTGATCACGCCGGCCCGGTGTGGTTCGGATCAATTGCATCTGTATCGTCCTGCAAGGCTGGTTTCTCCGGGCTCATGTGGCGACGTACCCTCAGGAATAATGCAATGGCCACGCACACCACCACGAGCGCACTAAAGCCCAGGACGATGAACCACCAGGTCATCCGCACGACAAGCTAGGATATCAAAACAATGGAAGGAATCGACCGGATCGTCCGTTTTCAGGCAAACTACTTTCCCGTCATGGCACGCTCCACCTCGTCGGCGGTGTGCGGCAGCGCTGCGCCCAGGTTGACAAGCTTGCCGTTTGCATCGACATACAGCGTGTCTTCAATGCGCACGCCCAGTTTTTCCTCCGGGATGTAGATGCCCGGCTCGATGGTGAAGACCGCGCCCGGCCCCAGCGGGACTGTATAGTCCCCCGGGTCGTGGACTCCGAGCCCGACGTAGTGCCCGAGTCCGTGAATGAAATATTTCCCAAGCGGCTCGCCATGAAGGTCTTTACCGTGGGTGTTGATGTAGTCGTAGGCGACTTTGAACAGGCCGTTGGGGTCCTCTCGGCGTAAGGACGACTTGCCTGATACGAAGGCCGCGATGGCCGCCTGTTGCGCGCCAAGGACGATGTCGTAAATCTCGCGCTGGCGTGCCGTGAACTTGCCGTTAGCCGGGTACGTCCGCGTGATGTCGGTCGCGTACATCGAGTACTCGCCCGCCGCGTCAATCACGATCACATCCCCCGCCTGAACCGTGGCAGAGTCCTCGGAGTAGTGAAGAACGGTCGAGTTGAAGCCCGAACCCACAATGGGCGCGTAGGAGGGTCGCTCGCAGCCTCGCTTCCCCCACTCGTATTGGAGGAGGGCTGAGAGTTCCCGTTCGGTGACCTGGGGCTTGATGGTTCGCATCGCCGCCATGTGCGCGGCGATGGTCGCATCCGTGGCTTTGCGAATCAGCTCGATTTCACGTTCGTCCTTGAAGGTGCGCAGCGAGCCCACGAGTGGCTTGACATCCTGATAGGTGGCGAACGGGATGAAGGCATTCGTCCGCTTCATCCAATCGAGACCGCTCGAGGAAGGCGAATCGTGCCCATACGCAGGCATGTCGGTATAGACCGTGGGACGCTCGGGGAGGAGCGAATTCAGTTCGTCCCGCAACTTGTCCATTAACTCGACATGATCAACGCCAGTGACTTTCGAAGCCTGCGGATCGGTCGCGTTCAATTTCGGCCCCGTCCACTTTTCTTCCACCTTATTATTTGCTGCGAGGAACAGAATCTCGGTGTACGCCCGGGCAGGCGTGTTGCCGGACGCTTCCGTCGCCGGCACGATCAGCAACGCCGCGCCGGGCTCGACCCATCCCGTCAGATAATAGAAGTTGTCGTCTTGCCGGAACCCGTAGACGGCGTTCGGACCCTCCGACTCCATGGGCGCAAACATCAGCACGGCCGCGCCTTTGGTCTTTTTCGAGAGGGCTTCGCGGCGCGCGTGATAGCCGGCATTGGGCTGCCGATCAAGGGACCAAGCAACACAACTCGCACAAAGCAATAGCAGCAAGATTGCAGGTTTCTTCATGATGACCTCGCCCGTGGCGCGCGGGCACCCTACGCGCAGAAATTTTGGAAATCGGCGGGAGCGTCAGACTCCGACCGGGAACGGCTTGGTATGCGTCTCGGCACTGAGCGCGAGGCCCGAAAAGCGTCCCTGCAACAGGGACATCAGGCCCGTGTACCAGTAACCAACGACGAAAAGCACGAGGAAAGGTACCGTAATGTAGTTCTCGTTGTCGAGCGCGTAATACACCGTCGAGGCGAAATAGCAGCCGATCAGCAATTCCGCCCAGGGTATCCAGCCGAGACGTTTGCGATATTTGTTCGCACGCACTTTCTGCTTTTTGCGTTCGACACCGTACTTCGGAGTGCGTGCGAATGCGCTCTGCTGGCCCACCAGCGCTTCCAAAACGGCTTTTGTGTTGGTGATCGTGAGCCCGATCCCTAGCGCCATGAGGAATGGCAGGTACAAAAGAGCCCGGGGCCAAGTCTTCGGGAAAAGTTCGCGCTGCGATACCAGATAAAAACTCGAGATCGAAAACGTCGACGCCATGAACAGCGGCAGGTCGATGTACAGCATCTGGAACCAGCCCTGGTAAAACCGGATGACCATTGCCGGGAGCAGCAGCACCGAGAGCACGATCATCAGCGGATAGCTCAGGTTGGCAGTCAGGTGATACCAGGCTTCGATCTTGGTGTGTAGCGGCGCGTCGCTCTTCATCACGCGCGGCAGAATCTTCTTGCCTGTCTGGATCAGGCCCTTCGCCCACCGCGCCTGCTGTGTCTTGAAGGCTGTCATTTCCACGGGGAGCTCAGCGGGGCATTCGACGTCCTGCAGGTAGATGAACTTCCACCCCTTGAGCTGCGCACGGTAGGAAAGATCCGTGTCTTCGGTCAGCGTATCGTGCTGCCAGCCGCCCGCCTCGTCGATTGCTTGTTTCCGCCACATCCCAGCAGTGCCGTTGAAATTGAAAAATACTCCGCTACGCGCGCGGCCTGAGTGCTCCAGCACAAAGTGCCCGTCAAGCAGGATCGCTTCGACCTCGGTCAGAAACGAATAGTTGCGATTGATGTGCGTCCAGCGGGTCTGCACCATGCCGATCTTGCGATCGGTGAAGTGGTGAATGGTCTTCAGCAGGAAATCTTCAGGGGGCAGGAAGTCCGCGTCGAAGATCGCGATGAACTCGCCCTGCGCGGTCTTCATGCCTTCGGCTAGCGCACCCGCCTTGAAGCCTTCGCGGTTGGTGCGATGGTGGTAGCTGATGGGATGGCCCAGCGCCGCGTACCGGTCCACCAGATTCCGCACTACGTCGACTGTTTCGTCGGTCGAGTCGTCGAGCACCTGGATGTCCAGTTTCTCCACCGGATATTTAAGCTTGCAAACGCAGTCAATCAGCCGCTCCGCCACGAACTGCTCGTTGAACATCGGCAACTGCACAGTGACGCGCGGCAAGTCCTCGAAGCGCGCTGCCGGTTCGCTGGTGTGGTTCTTACGATTCTTGTAGTAAAGATAAACGAGGATGTAGCGGTGCACACCGTAAGAGGCCAGCAGGATCAATACGAAGAAATAAGGAATGAGCAGGGCAATGTCGAAGCCGTTCGCGTGATAGAGACCCTGAAACGTGCGGTCGAGAAAGTGCTGCCGGATGTACGAGCCAATGCCCTTGGAGGCAACGCCGGCGGCAAACGATGCCAGGTTCGCAATGAACAAGCTAGTCAGGCCAGATGCTCCACACGGACGGATCCGCGTCCGCTTCTTAAACCCCTCATTTTACCTGAAGCAAGGATGAGGGCCGACCGCTAAGATGATTCCGGCTTTTATTAAGGTTGGTCGGCAGGCGCTGCAACGATCTTGAGGGGGACGGTCTGGTGGCTCGACTTCTCGACTTTGACTTCGACG
This sequence comes from uncultured Acidobacteriota bacterium, assembly GCA_963765755.1. Classification (GTDB taxonomy): domain Bacteria; phylum Acidobacteriota; class Terriglobia; order Terriglobales; family Acidobacteriaceae; genus Gp1-AA133. The sequence goes on from CAVXXV010000005.1 coordinate 330,383, forward strand.
CCGCGCCCCCCAAATAGCTTGAGGAAATCGGCGTCCCGATACTCGTCCCCTTCCAGGTGTTCCCAAGCAAACAACGTGTACGCTCCCGGACGAAGGCCGCGGAGCGTGAAACGGCCGGTCTGGTCTGCCAAGACCCTCTGGTAGTGGGATGCCTGCGCGCGAAATCGCGCGTCTGGTACGGCGACTACCACGGATTCGCCCACGGGTTCATTCTTGTCGGAGGTCGCGGTGCCGTCAATGATCCCTGCCTCCCCACTCACCGTCACATCGACGGCAACTGTTCCGCCGCTGATGTTCAACCCCGTATCGACGTAGTTTTTAGTTCCCACCGCTAGCGACTCGACAAAAGCGTTGCCAAACGCCTTCGCATCGCCCGAGACATCGATCTCATAGACACCGGGAACAACATTTTTCAATTCGAAGCTGCCATCGGGCTTGACTTTGCCGAAGTTCGGAGATGTGGCTGACTCGTCGCCATTGATCGTGACGCCATCGTACGAGTCGTCGCCCTCCGTCGGACGCAAGTAGACGATCGTCTGGGATGCATCCGGTTTAGAAAACTTGGCGCTGAAGTGGACTTGCCCTCGAACGGTTGCGGGAGGTAGGGGTGCCAATTGCACATCGTCGATGTCTGCGGTGCCAACCTCGATGGTCCGCCGAGTGATGAGCGGAGTTTCCGCGCCGACGGTCATCGCCGTGAGTGTATAGCTGCCCGGGGCAACGTTCGGAATTTCGAATTTTCCATCTTTGCCGACCTCGCCCGCATTGAACGTCGCGTTGCCGTCTTTGCCGCGCAGGATAACCGCGCTCGGGGAGCCGCCCAGTCCTGATACCCGCCCACGGATTCGCGCCGAATGTCTCCGTGTAAGCGAAAAATCAACGGGCATCTCTTCGCCCGCGTGCAGTTCGATCGGAGAGGCTTGCGCACGGTCCGCGGCATTTGGGTAGTAGGTCACCCCATAGGCCAATGCCGGCGCTGCATTTGCGGTATCGCCGGAATCCTGCTTCGCAGGAACGACTGTCTGAAAACTAGGAAGCGGGCTAGCGACAACGTAATACTTGCCCGCGAGCAGCCCTCCAATTCGATACTCGCCCAAATCGTTCGTGTGCCCCGATCCGCTTGACTCAAACGCCGACGCCTTGCGGCGAAGCACGGTAACCTCGACATTCGCCATCGGATCGCCATCTTCGTCGAGGACGCGCCCGGTTAAAATGCCGGCGGCGAGCATACGGAGGGTCTGATCCTTCAAATCCTGTCCGGCATCGAGGGAAATCAGCATGCCCTCAGAACGGCGTCTCTTTTCGTCTACCTCGATATATCCTGTGCGCTCCACAAAGATTCTGTAACGACCAGGCTGAATGTCAGTGATCTTGAAGTGACCGTCCTGGTCCGAGGTAGCTGTGTAATTGCCGCCCTCTTCCTGATTTTCCGCGATCACCTCAATGATGGCTTTCTTGAGCGGATCGCCAACCGGTTCCTTGACCACGTTTCCCTGAAGCGACGCCTTGGCAGGCGCCTTGGGATCGGCAGCAGTCGTCTGCCCATGCGCAGACGCAGCAAGCGTCAGCGCGAGAACGCACGCGCTCAGGATGGCCAATCTCATTCGCATTCGACTTTACCGCAGGGAGGGCTTAATTGAGGAAATACGTTCGGTACAGCGTGTCGCGTTGCACCGGCTTAAATCCGGCGTCGCGAATGATTCGCCGCAGTTCTTCTTCGGTCGTGCAGTTGTTCACGCCCGCGGCGCGTACTACGTTTTCCTCGAGCATGACCGAGCCTACGTCGTTCCCGCCAAAACGCAGTCCCATCTGGCAGACCTTTAAGCCCTGGGTTACCCAGCTCGATTGCACGTTCAGGAAGTTTGAAAGATAGAGACGCGAAATCGCCAGCACCTTCAGGTACTCCACTGCGGTGGCTTCGTCCCAGTGCCGTCCGCCGAGCGCCGTATTGGCCGGCTGAAAGCTCCACGGGATGAATGCGGTGAATCCGCCCGTCTCTTCCTGCAGATCGTAAAGCCGCTGGAAGTGGTTCACGCGGTGCTCGATCTTTTCCCCGACGCCGAACATCATGGTAGCCGTCGTACGCATGCCCAGTTGATGGGCTGTCCGATGCACGCTGATCCAGTCTTCGGTGAGGCACTTCAGTCGAGCAATCTTGAAGCGGACTTCGTCATCCAGAATTTCCGCGCCGCCGCCCGGAATCGAATCCAGTCCCGCATCGCGTAGGCGAGCGATCGTGTCGCGCAGACTGAGATTGCTGTACTCGGCAATTGCCAGGATTTCCGACGCCGAGTAGCAATGCAGGTGCACCTTGGGAAAACGCCGGCGAATCCCGCGCAGCATCTGTTCGTGCCACTCGATCTTCAGATCAGGATGCAGTCCACCCTGCATCAGAACGCCGGTGCCGCCCAACTCCACCGTCTCGGCAATCTTGTCGTAGATCGTCTCAAAGTCGAGGATGTAGCCTTCCTTCGCGGCCGGTCCCTTCAACGGCCGGTAGAAGGCGCAGAACGTGCAATATTCCGTGCAGAAGTTTGTGTAATTGATGTTGCGGTCGATGATGTAGCTGACCACGCCTTCCGGATGCAGCTTGCGCCGCACCGCATCGGCCTCCATACCGATGCCAATCAGGTCATCGGACTGGAACATCTCAATCGCTTGTTGTCTGGTCAGGGACATAAGAGGGCTGGTACTCAACATTCAATTTTAACGTCGGGCCCGGATAATCTCCAAACCAACGAACCGCCGGCGCCCGAACGATGGTGCCCCGGGTTCGCGTCCGCTTTTTGGAAGCTAACCCGGGAACACCCTCCACCGTTTACCCCCGCGTGCGTTCCGGGTGCGCTACCGGCCGGAATGACGAATACACGGCCAAGCCCGCCACAATCACATTGGCAACGATGACCGGAGCCGCGTGCAGCAGGATTCCGTACGTCATCCAGCACAACGCCGCAACCGCCTGCACCCACCGCATGGTTACCGGGTTACGCACAAAATAGGAAACTGCAAAGATCACAGTAGCCAGCCATCCAACCAGATTAGACACGCGCGCCCTCCGCTTTGGGCAATGTAACATTCAGGCTCGCCGCACTGCTGTCGAGAATTGTCACCACGTCGGTTGAGACCTTATCCCACTCCTGAATGACGAAGCCTTGTGTTTCCAGGAAGCCGCGAATCTGCATGCGATCCCAGCCGACAATTTCCTCAAGAATCGGAATCAACACGCCCAGCGCGTTTGTGCTGAGTACTGTGCGGCGCGCTATCGGAGCCAGGTGTTTGTTCTCCGAGACGGCGATGGTGAACCCGTCGCGCCGGTTGACGTGCAGCATCACGTGAACGTCCGAGCTGCCATCGCCCACATACACGATACGGTCCGAGCTGATCTGCACCTCATTCTGGATGCGATCGAGCACCGCGACCTTGCCGTATCCGGCCGTCACCCGCTCGATGGCCGCGATTTCTCCGGACGGGTGGTAGCGAAACTGCGTTCCGAAAATATGATCCGCTGGAACGATGCCCTCAAGCGCCGACTGAATCACTTCCACGGGTGCCGCTGAGAGTACATAGAACTCGAAACGGTATCCCGCAATCCCTTTATCCAGAACCCGCTTGAGGAAGTCGATGTTCTCTTTCAGGCGAATGCGCTTGCCAACTTCGCGGAGGTGTTCCGGGCGCACGCGGTCATGAAATTCGGGATCGTGCAACAGCAGATAGGACAATTCGCCACCCTGCTGCACCAGGTTCAGGCGCGCCATGCCCTCGGCTTTGCGCTCAAATTCCTTGGTCGGAATCCCGAGCAGTTCGCTCAGAACGTAGCCGGTGTCGTTGTAGCTAAGCGTCTGGTCAAAATCACTAGCAAATATGAAACGTTTAGCGGATTTAAGCTTTTCCATATAAATCATTAGATAGAGTGGAGTATGAAAAGGCTAGTAAATATATCGTGAATAGCCCGCAAGCGGTTGATTCTGTTTGGTTAATCAAAAATTTGCTAGGTCCTATCACTGCGCCGGCTGATGGGCGGCACGGGTTGGGGTTCCCCCCTGACTGCGGTAGCGGAAGTAGGCCACGAGCGCTGCAATTCCGGCAATTGCCGACAAGGCTACCAACGCGTAAACCGTCGGCTTGGTGTACCGGTTGAAGAAGCGCAGGAAGTGGCGGCCGTAGAGCACGCCCAGATAGGCGAGTACGCCGTAGCGAAGCCCGCGCCCAAGCGCAAGTGCCGCGAGAAATTTTTGCCGCGAATATTGCATCGCCCCTGCCGCCAGAAGAAACGGGACGAAGGGAATTGGCGGAGGCAACATCGCGGGAACGAAAATCGCCCAGAAACCCCAACGCTCGAAGCGTGCATAGATCGACTTGGTTCGTTGCGGTCCCATGCGATGTTCGAGCATCTCTTTCCCGCCCTTACGAGCCAGTCGATAGGTGATGTATCCGCCCACGATTGAGCCGGCCAGCGCCATCGCCGCGTAGTAGTACCAATGCTTGCGGTTGTGGACGACCAGATAAATGGTCAGCACGTCCATGCTACCCGGCATGGGGATGAGGGAATTGTCAGCGAGGCCCAACAGCAGCAGCCCAGGGCCGCCCATGTGGCGGATCCATGTCCACAGCTTCGAGGCGAGAATGAGACCAAGTGGCATCGTTCTTAACTGTTGGCAACCTGAATGGAGCAAAGCAGATATGCAACTATGCAAAAATCTGCGCACCGCATCTGATGGAGACTCTTAACGCAAGCACTACTTCGCTGCTAGGTTCGCAACCTCCACAAACTGAAGCGAAGGCGCCTTGGGAAGGGCACCACAGTCAGCAGCGTAGCGATAGAACAACTGCAATCCCTCCAGGCATCCGGGATCGAGCTGGTAATGAATGTTCTCGGTGAGATAGGAACGAACATCGGCCTCGGAAAGGCCAACTTTTGGCGCCCATGCTTTTGCGATTTGCGAAATGCTCTCGGGCCGCAATCCGTGATCGCGGGATGCCTGAAAAAGCGCAGCCAGATCCGCGGACGCCTTCGCCAGCGCGGCGCGGCGCACGGCCCAGAAGGCAAACACAAACGGCTTGCCCGTGAAACGGATCCATTCCTCAGCCAGATCGATGGTCAGATAGTTGAGGCGGTCCACTTTGAGTGCGGTATCGCCAATCACCAGACCCGCATCGTGATTGCGCAGCATCGCGTCCAAATCGGGAGCCATGGGCGTGAAACTGCGGCCGCCACCCAACCAGCGATCGAATAAAACCTTTGTGAGCGCCACCGATGTCATCGAGGACGTATCGAGCGCAACGGTACGAATCTTCTCGACTGGCACTTTGCTGACCAGCAGAATCGAACGAACCGCCCTGCGGGCAGCAATGGCCACCCCTGGCAGGATGGCAAGATCAGGAATCTGGGTGTAGGCCGCGGCGGGAATGATCCCAATATCCGCCCTTCCGGCCTGCAGTTCCGTCGCGCAAGAAGACGGCAAGGTGTAAGAAATATCGAAATCTGCGCCCGCGGTTCCATGTTCGAAATCCCACATCAAAGGCACAGTATTTAAAAAGGATATTGCCGAAATACGAAGATGGCTCATATGCAATATGTTTGATGATAACAAAGGCCTGTGCGGCTCTCCCTTGACAGGGCCTTTTGAGGTCGGTAGACCGGAAAATGGAGGCACCCGTGTACATCGATGGCCGTAGCGGACCGCGCTGTTCAGGAACAAACCCTCCAATGGCTCGCCCTAACGCTGACTCCCGGGCTGGGCCCGACGCGAGCCCGGCGGCTGGTAGAGCATTTTGGCAACGTCGCGGCCGTCTTTCGAGCCTCCCTGACCGAACTGGAAGCCACCGGACTACTATCCGTATCGGCCCAGGCGCTGGGAACTGGCAAAGCGATGGAGTTGGCGCAGGAGGAGAATGCGCGAGCATCGGCTGCCGGCGTTCAACTGGTCTCGCTCGATGATCCGTCGTACCCGGTGCGCCTGAAACAAATTTACGATCCGCCGTTAATTCTCTACGTGCGCGGGGCGATTGATGTTCTCGCCCAGCCGGGCATTGCTGTAGTTGGCACACGCCACCCGACACCATACGGCTCCGGCATGGCCGAGCGTCTTGCGATTGATCTCGCCGCGCGCGGCCTGATTATCCAAAGCGGCATGGCACGCGGTGTGGACACGGCCGCGCACCGGGGCGCGATCTCGGGCAAGGGCAAAACGGTGGCTGTTTTCGGTACCGGTGTCGATGTGCCTAATCCAAAGGAGAACACGCGGCTGTCGGAACAGATCGTTGCCCAGGGCGGCGCGCGCTGATCTCCGAATTCCCGCTGGGCACATTCGCCGCTCCTCAGAATTTTCCGATTCGCAATCGCATCATCAGCGGCATGTCGATGGGCGTGCTGGTTGTCGAAGCCGCCGAGTATAGCGGTACCCGTATCACCGCGCGCTGCGCCCTCGAGCAGAATCGCGAGGTCTTCGCGCTTCCCGGCAACGTCACCAACAAGAATTCCTGGGGGCCCAACACTCTCATCAAGCAGGGCGCGAAACTGGTAGCGACCTGGGAAGACATCTGGGAGGAACTCCCTGAGAATGTGCGACTTGCGCTGGCTCCCGCCAAGCCCGATGAATCGCAACAGCAAGAAACCGCATCTCTATTCCCAAGCGGTGACAGTCCTCCCAGTCCCCATGAGCGCAAGATTTACGCCCTGCTCAAAGCGGACGAAGCCACACACATCGATGCCATCGTGGAGCGCCTGGAACAGGAAATGTCCTCGTCCGAAATTTTCGTAGCTTTGTTCGAATTGGAGCTCGCGGGAAAGGTGAGGCAGTTGCCGGGGAAGAATTTTGTAAGGAGCTTCTGAGCTATCAGCCATCAGCTCTCCGCTTTCAGTAACACACGAGGCGGTTCATGCAGAACTTCCGAAATTTGAAAGTCTGGGAGAAAGCCCACAGACTTACGCTTGACGTCTATGCAACGAGTCGTGCGTTTCCGAGAGAAGAAATCTATGGGCTGACTAGCCAGGCACGCCGTGCTGCTTCTTCAATCGGAGCCAACATAGCGGAGGGATGCTGTCGTAAGGGCGACGCTGAATTAGGGAGGTTTCTGCAGATGGCGATGGGCTCGGCGAGCGAAGTGGAATATCACTGCCTGCTGGCACGTGATTTGGGGCTATTGAATATAGGAGACTATGAGCGTTTGACTGCAGAAACAGTCGAAGTGAAACGCATGCTGGCATCCCTCATTCAGAAGCTGAGAGCTGACAGCTGACAGCTGACAGCTTGTCCCGTAACTTGTACCCGTCGCCAGCTTCGTGCTAGCTTCAACCCCAGCCCCAAAGAAATAAGAGGAACCATTGTCCAAAGGTTTAGTCATCGTTGAGTCGCCCGCCAAGGCGAAAACTATTCAGAAGTATCTCGGCAAGGGATTCACGGTGGAGGCCTCGCTCGGCCACGTGAAGGATCTGCCCAAGAGCACGCTGGGCGTCGATACCGACAACGAATTCGATACCGAATACATCGTCATCCCCGGCAAAGAGAAGGTGCTCGCCAAGCTGAAGAAGCTGGCGGAGGGGGCCGACCATATCTTCCTGGCGCCTGACCCGGACCGTGAAGGCGAAGCGATTGCCGCACACCTGGCCGATGAGCTCGACACCAACGGCGCCAAGAAGAAAAAGAAATCTGCCAAGAAAGATAAAGACAAAGATAAGGATGGCGACGCACCGCGCATTCAGCGCGTGACTTTCAATGAGATCACCCAGCGCGCCGTACGGGAAGCCTTTGAGCATCCACGCAAAATCGATCAGAACCTGGTCGACGCCCAGCAGGCCCGCCGCGTGCTCGATCGATTGGTCGGCTACCAGGTTTCGCCGCTGTTATGGGATAAGGTCCGCCGCGGCCTTTCGGCCGGACGGGTTCAGACCGTCGCCCTGCGCCTGATCGTCGAACGCGAGCGCGAAATCAAAGCCTTCGAAAAGAAGGAATATTGGACGATCGACGCGCACCTGGCAGCCTCCAAGCCGCCCGCGTTTGATGCCCGCTTCGTCGGTAAGGGCGAAGAGAAAATTGAAGTTCCGAACGGCGAAGAGGCCGAAAAGATTCGCGCTTTCGTTGAGAAAGCCGATTGGCTGGTACGCTCCGTCGATCGCAAGGAACGCCGCCGCAACGCCGCCCCGCCCTTTACCACCAGCAAGCTTCAGCAGGATTCGTCCCGCAAGCTGCGTTTCAGCGTGAAACGCACCATGATGATTGCCCAGCGGCTCTATGAGGGTATTGAACTGGGCGAAGAGGGTCTGGTCGGCCTCATTACTTATATGCGTACGGATTCGACCCGCGTCTCGAACGAAGCGCTGGCCGCCGTGCGCGAGATGGTTGGAAAGGAATACGGCCCGCAATACCTGCCGGAACAGCCCAACACTTTCAAATCGAAAAAAGGCGCACAGGAAGCGCACGAAGCAATCCGTCCCACCGAGGTGATGCGCAATCCCGACTCGCTCAAGCAGTATCTGAAAGAAGACGAGTTCAAGGTGTACAAGCTCATCTGGCAGCGTTTCGTCGCGTCGCAGATCAATCCGGCGGTCTTCGATCAGACCACCGTGGACATCGATGCCAAGCAGGGCAATGACAGCTACTGGTTCCGCGTGACCGGCTCTGTCATGAAGTTTGACGGCTTCCTGAAAGTTTACGAGGAGTCCAAGGAAGGCAAAGACGAGGAGGACGAGGAACTGAAGCACAAGCTGCCGCCGCTCGAGCCGGGTCAGAAGCTGACTCTGCGAGAACTGAAGCCGGAGCAGCACTTCACCGAACCGCCACCGCGCTACAACGAAGCGTCGTTGGTGAAAGAACTCGAGGAGCGCGGCATAGGCCGCCCGTCCACCTACGCCACGATTCTGACGACGATCCAGGAGCGCCAGTACGTCACCAAGCTGGGCGGAAAATTTGCGCCCACGGAAATCGGCCTGGTCGTTACCGACCTGCTGGTCGACAACTTCCGCGACATCTTCGATGTTGCTTATACGGCGCGCCTGGAAGAGGAACTCGACGAAGTCGAGGACGGCAAGGAAAAATGGACCGACGCGCTCGCTGAGTTCTACAAGAAGTTCCAGAAGGACCTCAAATACGCTGAGAAGCACATGGAAAACATCAAGCGTATGGAGAAGCCCACCGACGAGAAATGCGAACGCTGCGGCTCGCCGCTCGTCATCAAGTGGGGCAAGCACGGATCCTTCTACGCGTGCAGTTCTTACGAAAAGGACAACCCGGAGAGCTGCACCTTCACCAAGGAGAACCCCATCAACCTGCCCGACCTCGATTCAGCCGACATGCAAGAGACGGCGCAGGAAGAGTACTGCGAGAACTGCGGCCGGGTGATGGTGCTCAAGCGCGGGCGCTTCGGTCAGTTCATGGCCTGCACTGGCTATCCCGACTGCAAGACCACGCGCCGCCTGGATCAAGGCAAGCGCGTGCCCGACATCCCGCTCGATGAGCCGTGCCCGAAATGCGGGCGCAATTTGATGATCCGTCATGGTCGCTACGGCGAGTTCACGGCCTGCTCCGGATATCCGGATTGCAAGTTCGTAAAGCAGAACTTCATCGGCGTGAAGTGCCCGGACTGCAAGGACGGGGATCTGGTCGAGAAGAAGGCGCGTAAAGGGAATACGTTCTACGGTTGCTCGAATTATCCCAAGTGCAAGTTCACCTCGGCGCACAAGCCGATCGCCGAAAAATGCCCGTCCTGCGGTAGCGAATTTCTGGTCGAGAAGAATCTGAAAGCCGGTCCGGTGATCGCTTGTCCTAACAAAGAATGCGACTACGAGCGGGAGGCGCCTGCCTCGCCGGTCGAAGTCGGAGGAGCAGCCGACGCTGCCGGCGAAGGCCGCAGCTAAGACATTGCCGGTGGAGAGGCTGGCATCCCTGCCCGCCTCTCCATCGAAATTCAGCGAATCCTTTTGCCGCTTCCTTCGCCTCCCGCACATCTAAGACCGCAGCCGTTCAACTCAAGGAGGATTCTTCATGGCTACACCAAGTTACGCCGACGCCGAACTCATCTTGAAGCTGTACGACGCCCGCCGCGAACCCGAGCTTCGCAAAGCCCGCCAGTGGTGGACTGGGACGTTCTGGCCCGAGAGTGCCGACGATATCGTTAAGATCATCCGATCCGGAGGATCGCAGGAGAACGCATGGCTTCGTCAGGTGTTGGGTTACTGGAGCATGGCGACATCTTTCGTCAGCCACGGCGTTCTCAACGAGGATCTGTTTTACGAACCCAGCTGTAGCGGCGAGATGTTCGTGATCTACGCGAAGGTGGAACCCTTCGTGAAAGAACTGCGCGAGAAGCTGCAGAATCCTCTTCTTCTTGCCAACATCGAGAAAATGGCTAAATCCGAAAAAGGGCAGGAACGATACAAGGTCGCGCAGAGAAATGTCGAGAACATGCGCAAGGCACGCGCCGAGAACCTGGCCAAGGCCAGCTAATCAATTCGATCCGGCGGCCGCAGCGGGTTACAGAAGTGCGTTGTCGAGCCGCCGGATCACATCTTCCTCCACGGAAAACACCTTCTCCGGATCTCTCTCGAATCGTGCTCCCAGTTCGTAGGCTTGCCGCTCCAAAGGAATTCCCTCGTACCCGCCACCCTTCAGAAAGCCGGTCACGTAGAGCCGCGCAAACTGCTTCAATCCGAGTACGCGATACTGCACGACATGAACTAATTCGTGAAACAGAGTGTCGCGGTCGAGTTCATCGGGATAGGCCACCACGTCGACCAAAGTAATCGCTCCGATCGACGACATCTCCAGCAATCCTTTGACGCCGAATAGTCCGACGAGGGGATACAACAAAGGCTCCGGCATGGTTGCCTGCACGATCCTGGTTTCTGCCAGTACGGCAGGAGGAAAGTACTGGTGGAAGGAGGTCAGCAGTTCCCCAGGGATGGAAGTGCCCAGGGTCCCAAGGCGCCGGCGATGATACGCAATGTAGCGCGCCGTCATCCAGGAAATCAGCGGAACCAGCGGTTGAACCAGGCGCGGAATGGGCGCCACTTGCGGCATCTAGGAAATGAATTCGCGGATGTACTCGTCCTTGGTCTGCACCAACTGGTGAAGATCGCCGTCAAAGATGACCTTGCCATCGCGCAAGATCAGAAAAGTCATAGGGATTTCTACGCGCCCGCCTGCTTCCACGTGTCGCATGTGATTGGTCTTCGAGTCGAAGACGTGGGTTGCCATGACGAATGCGTCCTGGAGTCGGTGCGTGACCAGTAGCGAACTGCTTTTGTGCACATCGCGCTGTTTCACGATCAGCTCGACGATGGTAGTTGAGGTCACAGGATCGAGGCCACCCGTGGGCGAGTCGTACAGAATCGTCTCGGGCTGCGTGATGATGGCGCGCGCAATCGCCACGCGGCGCCGCATGCCGCCCGACAATTCCGACGGGAACATGCTGACCGTGTGTTCCAGTTCCACAAAGCGCAGAACCTCAAGAACGCGTTCGTCGATTTGCTCGATCGGCACCTCCTCTTCTTCCATGAGCCGGAAGGCGACGTTGTCGTGCACGGTGAGCGAATCGAACAGCGCGCTTTCCTGGAAGACGATGCCCACCTTTCGCCGCAGGTCGAAGAGTTGTTCTTCGGGCATTTGCGTGACATCTTCGCCGAGGGTATAGATGTGACCGCGATCCGGTTTAAGTAAGCCGAGCGCGAGTTTCAGGATGGTGCTCTTCCCTGAGCCGGCCACGCCAAATAGCGCTTTGCTTTCGCCGCGCGGCAGACGGAAAGAAATGCCGTCGAGTACAACGTTGTCTTCGAACGCGATGGCTACGTCTTCGAAGACGATTACATCCTGCGCCTGGTCCTGCGTGGCGGGCGCGCGTTCTTCAACCGGCAGGGAAGGAGTCGGCATCGTTCAGGAACCGAGCACTACCATCAGGAATCGGGTCACGAACACATCAACGACAATGATCAGAATCATCGACGCCACGACCGCTTCCGTAGTCGAGCGCCCGACGCCCTGGGTGCCGCCCTTGGTGGTCAGACCGTAGTAGCAGCCCACGGTGGCCACGATAAAGCCGAACACCAGAGGCTTCATCAGGCCCATGAAAACGTCAGAAAACACCAGTGTCTGCCAGGCGTTGCTCCAGTATTCATGAGAGTCCATGCCGAGCAGGATTCCGGCCACCACACTTCCACCAAGCAGCCCCATGAAGTCGCCGAGAATGGTTAGGAAGAAAAGCATGATGACACTGCCCACAACGCGCGGTGTCACCAGCTTCTTCATCGGATCGGTGCCGAGGGCGCGCATGGCATCGATCTGCTCAGTTACGATCATCGACCCCAACTCGCTGGCCATTCCTGAAGCATTGCGCCCCGCGACCACGAGACCTGCCAACACGGGACCCAGTTCACGCACAATGCCGATCGAGACCAGTTGCCCGATAACTGTGGTTGCGCCAAATCGGCTCAGCGTAGTGGCGCTGTTGAGGGCCAGGGCCGCGCCCGTGAAGAACACAGACGCGAGCACAATGGGAAGGGAACCGAAGCCGATGGAGTCGGCTTGCTGCATCATATCGGCGCCGTAAATCGGCCGCCGAAACAGGTTGGCGACCGATTGCGCGGACAGCAGGGAATATTCCTGCAGAGACTGGATCTTTCTCTTGGCGAAATCTACCGGTGAAATGAATTCGATGCTGCTGAGAAAATCGCCAGCCGCCATGCCTCGCTCCCTGGGGACCTAGCGGAACTATAACAGGAGCTGTGAGCTTCGAGCTACGAGCAGTGAGCTACGAGTTAAGAAATGGCACCTCACGATGCGCAGCGCCAAAAGCGAAGGGCTCGGCCGAAGCCGAGCCCACAAAAGTTATTGATTCAGAATGCTACGCATCCCGCCCTTTCTTCTTAATCTCCACGCTAAGCCGCTTGATCTTCTGATTCAGCGTCGACAGCGGTACGCGGAACCTCTCCGCGGCTTCGGTCTGGTTCCAGTTGCACTTTTCGAGCATGTCGGTGATGATCCGCCGCTCGCAGTCTTCAAGGATGTCGAACAGTGACGCGTCCGGCCGATGATCGATTACCGGGAACGCCGTACCACGGCCCACCATCTGGTCTGGCAGTAAATCACTGCCGATATCAACGCCAGAAGACAGCACGACCGCTCGTTCGATCACGTTCTCGAGTTCGCGCACATTCCCGGGCCATGAGTAGGCCACCAACGGCCGCAATGCCTCGGGCGTGACCCGCCGGTAGTCACGTTCGTTCTCCTCCGAATACTTCTTCAGGAAGTGATCCACCAGCAGCGGAATGTCTTCCTTACGCTGGCGCAGCGGCGGCAGGTCGATCGAGATCACGTTCAGCCGGTAGAACAAGTCTTCGCGGAACTTTCCCTCGCGCACCTGTTGCCGCAGGTCCACGTTGGTTGCCGCGATGATCCGCACGTCCACCTGCAGTTCATGAATGCCGCCCAGGTGCATGAACTTGCGATCCTGCAGAACGCGCAGAATCTTGCTCTGCGTGTCCATGGTCATCGTGCCGATTTCGTCCAGGAAGAGCGTACCCTTATCGGCAACTTCGAATAAGCCCTTCTTCGATGCGATCGCGCTGGTGAACGCGCCCTTGACGTGCCCGAATAAGGTCGATTCCAGCAGATCGGGAGGCATCGAGCCGGTATTTACAGGGACGAATGGCCGGTCCTTGCGCGGCGAGTTCAGGTGGATCGCCTTGGCGATGAGTTCTTTTCCCGTTCCGCTTTCGCCCTGCAGCAGCACGGTCGAGCGACTGGGAGCGACCTGGGCCACCAGGTCGAAGATCTTCAGCATGGGCTCGCTTTTGCCGATGATGTGCTCGAAGTTATACCGCTGTTTCAGCGCGCGCTTCAGCTGAATGTTTTCTTCTTCCGCGCGATGACGGGCGATCGCGGCGCGCACGTCGGCCAGCAATTTCTCGTTGTCCCATGGCTTCTGAACAAAATTCGCCGCGCCGGATTGCATGGCCTTCACCGCGTTCTCGACGGTGCCATAGGCGGTAATCATGATCACCGACAGACCGGGGTCCTGTGCGTGCAGATCCGCGAGAATATCCAGTCCGTTTCGATCAGGCAAAGCCAGGTCCAGAAGAATCAGGTCGAACGTGCGTTGCCCGATGCGATTCAGCCCTTGCATCCCGGTCGCGGCCGTCTCGACTTCATAGCCTTCCAGTTCGAGCAGGGTCTGCAACGATTCCCGAATCTCGGCTTCGTCATCGATGATGAGAACGGACCCGGACATCGCCAGGGAATCAAAATCGCTTAGCTTGTGCGGCATAACGGCGGCTTCAGACATTGACGGCCTTCCTGGTCAGCGGGAAATCCAGGTAAAACGTCGTTCCCTCGCCGGGACGGCTCTCCACGCGAATCTTGCCCGCGTGTTCCTGGATAATTCCGTATGTAACCGACAGGCCGAGTCCGGTACCCCGCTTCTGGCCTGCCTCCGGAGCAGTTTTCGTAGTAAAGAATGGGTCGTAGATCCGTGCGATGTGTTCGGGCGCAATGCCGCTGCCCGTGTCCGTTACGCTCACCGTAACACCGTTGCCATTGGAGGTCGCAATCCGCAGCGTCCCTCCCGCCGGCATCGCATCCTTCGCGTTGAGGAACAGATTCAAGAACACTTGCTGCAGTCGGCCGGTATTGCCTTCGATCGAAGGCAAGTGATCGGCCAGTTCGTCCTCAACGTTAATTCGCGAAGTGCGGAACTGGTGCTCGAGCAGCGCGAGCGTGTCCTTCACCACGCGGTTCACATCGACGCTTCCAAATTCGGTCCCGCTAGTGCGTGAGAAATTAAGCAGGTTGCTGACAATCTCCGACGCGCGGAATGTCTGCCGCGTGATCTTTTCAAGCAACCCGGCTTTCTGCGGATCGGACTTCAACTGCTTCGACAGCATTTGCGTGTACGACGAGATGACGGCCAGCGGCGTGTTGACCTCATGCGCGACGCCCGCCGCCAGCAATCCAATCGACGAGAGCTTGTCGGCCTGCGAGAGCTGAGCTTCCAATTCGACGCGCTCAGTGATGTCGTCCATGATGATCAGCCGGCCGATGACGTTGAACTTGCGCGTGACCAGCGGGGCGATGGCGGCATTGATGGTGCGCACTTCTCCGGCCGGAGTGTTCAACCGGAACTTGTAGAGATTGTGGATCCCGGGATTTTGGCGGAAGCGGTAGAACTCCTCGACAAACTCCGCGGGGAAGACTTCGCTCAATGGGCGGGTGAGCGCCTGCCAGCGCGGCAGCGCGTACATCACTTCCATCTGCGAATTCCACGACTCGATTCGGTCGGCCAGATCGACGGCCAGCACGCCCACGTTGATCGACTCGACGATGTTCTCGTTGAAGTCCTTGAGGCGCTCGTATTCGGCGACTTTCTGCTCCAGTGACGCGTACAGCCGGGCGTTCTGGATCGCGATTCCGATGTAGCCGGCCAGCGTCTCGAGCAACTCGACGTCTTCGCTGGTCAGGAAGTCGCCTTCCATCGTCTTGCCCAGCCCCAGCACGGCGATCGGCTTCCGCTGCACCCGGCATGGGATGTAATAGTTCAGGTCGAGTTTCGCGATGCTGGTCTGCGCCGCGGAATTTTCACGCGGAACCTGGTGCGTGTTGTCGAAGAACAGGTGCCCGGCTTCCATCTCCGGTCGCTGCGAGCTCAGGAAGCTGAGATCCAGACCGCTGGTCTGCGACATGCCAAACGACTTCGCAATTACAAAATGATCGCTGGCCTCGCCGGTCTGCAGAAAGATCGCCAGGCGGTCGACCATCAGGGTCCGCGACAGCCGGTCTACCACGGAACTGAGCATCTCGTCGAGATCAGTTTCCGCGCTCAACTCGCGTCCGAACTCGATCAACGTCTTCCGGTAGTCGTAGCGTGTGCGATAGAAGAACTGGTCGATGCCGTCCTGAATCCACTTGCGCACCGGATCAAACAGCAGCGCCGTAACCACCATTGCCAGAATCAGGCCGTAGGGTCCGGTACTCGGAATGCGCGTGTGGACCAGTTCCGCCACTCCTGCTACGAGCGCGAAGTACAGCATCACGACGGCAGCGGCAGCCAGCGTGTACACCATGCCCCGCTTGAAGATCAGGTCCACGTCCATCAGGCGGTAGCGGAAGATCGCGTATCCGAACGTGAGCGGCAGCAGGCCCAGCGACAGAACCGATACCTGCATCCCGACCGTCGGCACGAAGCCAAACAAGTAGGGCAGAATGTAAAGCAGCGTGAACGGCGCGATGGCGACGATAGTTCCACGCGTCACCCACTTCAACTGCTGGCGTAGGATCGGCGTGCTGGCCCGCAGGTAGCTGTACCAGAGCACTCCCGCCGAGGCTACGAAGTACAATCCGAGGTAAGCCCACCACAACCGGTCCAGGTTCCAGCGCCGCAATTCATTGGCCTGTACGAAGCGCAGCGTGAATACGTGGACGACCAGCAGCGCCAATCCGGGTGCGTAAACCAACGGAACTGCCGAGGCATGCTTCTTGACGAAGTTGCGTCGCTCCGGAAACGTCAACACAAAGTGCAGGAACAGCGCCGGTTGCAGCATCCAGGCCACGACGTTGCACCAGTAAATGCTCCAGTCAAATGCGTTCAGTTTTCCGGTGTAGTGGAACGAGTAGAAGATGAACGAGACCAGGCAGAAAATGTAGAAGTGCGTGGAACTCGGCGCGGTCCATCGCCGCAGCAGAACGTAAATGCCGATCCCGAGGTAGATGAGCGCAATCAGCCGCAGCCAGTCATTCAACGGCCGCTCGGCCGGAGCCAGGATCACCCCTGCTTCCACGGGAACCGAATGCCGGACCACCGAGTACGCTGCCTTCGACCACACACCCGTGGCGTAGAGTTGCCGCTCCAGGCCTGGACTGTTGGTCACCTCGCGGCCGTTGATCGAGGTCAACTGATCGCCGCGCCGGATGCCGGCCTTGTCCGCGGGACCATTCCGATCGACCCTGTCCGCGATCAGGTGTCCGCCATGTTCCACCCACCACGCGCCGTCAGTGGGAATCTGAAACGAGTGTTCTTTTTGGAAGTTAATCCAGGCGAAAACGCAGGCAGCGGCAGTCAGCAGGAACAGCAGGCCGGCGGTGAAACGGATTTGGAAGTCCTTGTTCATGGACCCGTGGGAAGACACCAACGCGTCCAGTGGCGACGAGTCTTTGCTTCCCCTCAGGTGTATCTGCAACTTCGCTGCCATGATTCCAATCTTCCACAAGTCGCTAACTGGCTTGCTCACAGCGACTTCCATCATTATAGGTGGTTCGCAGGATCGAAAATACAGATTTTGGAAGGATTCTTTGGAAATCTGTATGTCCTTCCGCTTTTGGTATTTAGGGGTCTAGACATAACAAATCCTTGCGAATTCCCGCGTCCACAGGCCTCTCGGGTAGAATCCTGATTTCCATGACAAACTTTGAACAGATCATCGACCTCGAGCGCCGTTATCTTCTCCAAACCTATAACCGCTACCCGGTCGCCTTCGAGCGCGGCAAAGGAGTTTTCCTTTTCGACTTCGAAGGCAAGAAATATCTGGACTTCGTTTCAGGCTTGGGCGTGAACGCACTGGGGCACGCGCATCCGCGCATTGTGAAGACCATTCGCGACCAAGCCGCCCGCCTGATCCATGTCTCGAATCTGTATTGCCACGAATATCAAGGCAAACTCGCCGAGAAACTGGTCACGCTCTCAGGTCTGGACCGGGTCTTCTTCTCGAATAGCGGCACGGAAGCCATTGAAGGGTCGATCAAGTTGGCACGGTTGGCCAGCCACCGGATCGGTGGACTGGAGAAAAGTCGCTTGATCGGGCTTGAGGGCTCCTACCATGGAAGAACGTTCGGCGCGATGTCGCTGACCGGGCAGGACAAATACCGCAAGGGTTTCGAGCCTCTACTCGAAGAAGTCACCTTCGTTCCGCGCAACGACCTCGAAGCACTGCGCGCGGCCGTCAATGACCAGACCTGCGCCATCGTGCTTGAACCGATCTTCGGCGAAGGCGGAATACTTGAGTGCTCCGTTGAATTCCTGAAAGAGTGCCGGGCGCTCGCCGACCGCTTCAAAGTCGCGCTCATCTTCGACGAGATCCAGTGCGGCCTCGGTCGAACCGGCAACCTGTTTGCTTTCCAGACGTTTGGTGTGAAACCCGACATTGTAGCTATCGCGAAACCAATCGCGGCAGGACTGCCGCTCGGTGCTTTCATTGCTCGCGAAGAATTTGCCTCAGCCATTTCTGCCGGACAACATGGCACGACCTTCGGAGGCGGCCCGCTCGCCTGCCGTGTTGCGCTCGAATACCTGGCCATCGTCGAGGAAGAGAACCTGCTCGGAAATGTTTCCAAAGTCGGTGCTTACCTGCAGCACGAACTTCAGCAACTGGTCGACGGCTATGCCGCGGCGAAAGAAGTCCGAGGCCGCGGATTCATTCAAGGGATCGATCTGGAGATTCCAACACGCCCCATCGTCGAGCAGGGACTGGCGCAGGGCGTCCTCTTCAACAGTACACAAGACACAGTTGTGCGCTTCCTGCCTCCGTTCCTGCTGCAGGAGCAGCACGTCGACAAGGGGATCCGCGTGCTTCGTAAGTTTCTGGGCAGAAAGCGCCGCAAGGCGGCATAAAAAACGGGGAGCCGAAGCTCCCCATTACTCAGAAGCGACAGAGGCGATATCACATACATAGACTCCGCGATGTGCTAAAGAGTTGTCCAGTAATCCCGAAGAAAACATCGTGAATTCGACCATCGAGCAAAATCTTCCGTCGCCTCCGGCCATCGCAGCAGAAGAGCGATTTGTCACCATCGACGGCGCCCGCATGCGTTACCTGCAGGCTGGTTCCGGCCCAGCTCTCATCCTGCTGCATGGTCTGATGGGCTACTCATTTTCCTGGCGCTTCACGATCCCAGCGCTGGCGCGCCACGCAACCGTGTATGCGCCGGACCAGTTAGGCACGGGCTTCTCCGATCGCCCTACGGAACTCGACTGCCGGCTGTGCGCGATGGCCGATCGGCTTTTCAAGTTTCTGGATGCCGTTGGCGTCTCTTCCTTCGATTTGCTAGGGACCTCGCACGGTGGAGCAGTCGCCATGATGGCAGCCTCGATGCGCGCCACTCGCCCCGATCTTCACCTGCGAAAATTAATGCTGGTTGCGCCCGTCAACCCATGGTCTTCGCACGGGCAGCGACTCGCGCCCTTTATCGGCAGTCCGCTCGGCTCCACTCTCTTCTTGCGGACCGTAAACTACATGCGCTGGACATTTCCTTACTGGCTCGCCCGCCTCTATGGAGACAGCAAGCGCATTCCTCCCGGAACTCTCGAAGGTTACGAAGCGCCGGTTTCCATCCCCGGCAGCTTCGAGTACGCAGTCGGCATTGTTCGTCATTGGACGAACGACCTGCGCGAACTGGAACAAGCAATCCCCAAGTTGGCCGACATCCCCACCCTGCTGGTCTGGGGCAGCGCAGATCCTGCCGTGTACGTCCAGTCCGCCGAACAACTCCGGCGCCACTTCAAACGGTGCGATGTGGTCGTCTATCCGGGCGTGGGACATCTCCCTTACGAAGAAGTGCCCGAGCAGTTCAGTGCCACCGTGCGGGAGTTTTTACAGGGAAGTTGAACCTACCTCTGGAGCATCGCGAGCGTGGGAGTTGGGTGTAATTGCGATTTTGCAACAGTTCGGATGACGGTGTAACATTCCTGGTCGCATGAGTGGTCTTCGGCAGCAGTCACTACCTTCAATGCCGTTCCTGATTGCAGGGATTTTGTTTGCAGTTGCACGTTCGTTCGCAACGGAGCCCCTCCCTCCCATAATTGGTTTCATGGCACGCAGCCATTACGTGGAGCTAAGCTGGCTAGGAGTCGGAGTGCTGGTTTGCTTGCTTTACGCAATCCTGTACTACGTGAGTGCGAAATTTCTGAATCTGAGCGTCTCGCTGGGCTTGTCGCTACTTCATTTACTGATCACACTCTCGGCTGTTTTCGGATTGGGACAACTGCACTACATAGGCATGAGAACTGAGCAAGGCCCGACCAGCTACAACCCGGCACTGGCGTTTCTAGGTATCAATGCTTTTGCATTGCTCCTCGTCGCTGGTTTTCTCTTTCTCGCCATCTTCACGCGTTCATGCTATTGAAACGGTCTAGCGCATCGCGCTGATGCTGCCTCAACTGTCGCAATCAGGAGATTTCACTCATTGACTCGGGTGTGGTGTTGCCATGCGTTTCGAGTCCCCGTCACTTTAAAGGGGTATAGAACGTCCACGATCAAACATCCCGTAGGAGATGACCTTGAAGGAACAGACCCAGAGGACTAGCAGCAGGGCGATCAGTAGCCATGTAGGGCGCGGCACCACATTGAAGCTGCCCATCTCTCCAATCGAACAAAGTGCAATCACTGTGACAATCGACACGGCGGACCACAAAACAGCTGTCAACAGGATGAGTTTAATGGTCGTCAATGGAATCATGATTTGCATGGCGAGACTCCAACCTTGATTGAGGGCACGATTTTACCGCGTCAACTGTCGAAAACAGCGATTACACTCAAAACCCTGGTCTCAGATGTTCGAAGAGTCCGGAGCAGATTGGCAGTCAGCCATCTGTTTTGCCGAGCTATTAACGTTGTCGAAAGCATTGTTCCGCTCTATTCACCCTTCCGTGCCTTCCTTGAGACTCGACCCCTCCGGCCGGGTTAGCCGCTAAGGTTCGCGGCGTCATCCTCTGCAGCCTCGGCCCGGGCCGCGATAAGATACCGAAAGCGATTTCCAGCATGGGGCAAGACATCCTCGACTTCTTGCGCAACTTGATTGCCCAGTATGGCTACTGGGCCGTAGGTGCTGCTCTTCTTCTGGAAAACACCGGTATTCCCGTGCCGGGGGAAACGATTCTGCTGCTAGCCAGTTTCCTCGCCTACTCGCGTGAGGAATTGCAACTTCCCTACATCATCCTGATCGGTGTGTGCGCGGCTACGATCGGCGACAACCTGGGCTTTGCAATCGGCTATTGCGGCGGCCGCCCATTACTCGACCGCTATCAGAACGTCTTTCGCATCAAGCCCGAGACCATCGCTCGCGGCGAAACAATGTTCGCCCAGTACGGCGCACTCACGATTTTCTTTGCTCGCTTCATTTTCGGACTGCGCGTGATTGCCGGTCCGCTGGCCGGCGTTTTGCGCATGTCCTGGAAACGCTTCGCTATCTTCAATTTCCTGGGAGCCCTGCTCTGGGTCACCGTAATTTCCCTGGTTGGCTACAAGTTCGGCAAACACTGGGACCGGTTGATGGAATACGTCGAACGCCTGAACATTGTCATGCTCATCGCAGTCGGGATTGGCATCGTGATCTTGTGGCTGTGGCGCCGCCGGCGGCGGTCGTAGCGGGACTGGTCTTGGATACGCCGATGTGGCAGTGATAATCCGATTACTGGTTACGAAAGCTTTTCACCCTCCGCCCATCCAATTGCTCCTTAATTCTTCCGGTGCTAGGCTCGTGGTTGGTACCTCCGAATGAGTGGTTCCACCAACGAGACCTCGCGATTCAAGCGCCTGGTGGCGCTCACGCGTCTCGAGCACGCCGACCTTTGGATGAAATTCTTGCTGGCCCTTGTCGGCTTGGCGCTGGCTTTTGCGGCTGCGCTGTTTTCCACGGTTTCGCGTGAATCGGGCAATGTCTGGGCGACGCTGGTTCTGGCATCGACCGCGCTCATTCTAGCCACACTTGTCGGCCTGACCACGGTTCCGCACCTTGCCCGCCGTGTGGTCGTCACGCGCTTGCGCGATGCGGTCGACTACGAAGTCACGCGCGCCGGCATCATTTACGTTGTGGCCACGCTGCTGATTGGCATCGCTGCGCTGAATACTGGAAACAACCTGCTCTATATCGTTGTTGCCGCGATGCTGGCGGCGATTCTTGTTTCCGGCATCATTTCCGCCCTCGTCCTGCGCGGCCTTGAACTGGATGTGCGCCTGCCCGAACACGTCTTTGCCGGGCGGCCTGTTCTCGGACGGATCCAGTTGCGCAACCCGCGCCGTTATTTGCCGTCGTTCTCCATCCACGTCGTCCCGTCGAAGAAAAAGAGGTCTGTCACCAAGTGGCTGTGGGAACCCGCAACCTTCGGCTTTCCTCCCAAGCGTCCGCCCGAGCAGCAGTGGGTGCGGTTGCCGGATCGCCGCGTCCGCCGCATTGTGCACGATGGGATGGCCAGCGGAATCTTCGATGGCTCCGTCTACTTCCCATATGTGGCGCCGCAGACCGAACTCTCCGCCGATCTGGAACTGCGCTTTCAGCGCCGCGGCCGATACTCCGAAAACAGTTTCGGCCTGGCCACGCGCTTTCCGTTTGCCTTCCTCACCAAGACGCGCCGTGTTCCCTTGAACCGCACCGTGCTTGTCTATCCTGCTGTTGAGCCCACCGACGAATTCCTTGACGTGCTGCCGATGATCACCGGCGAAGTGGAGTCCTTCGTGCGCGGACGTGGTTACGACCTCTACCGCATTCGCGAATACATGCCGGAAGATTCCGCCCGCCATGTGGACTGGAAGGCCACCGCGAAATCCGGCTCCCTCAAAGTGCGCGAGTTCAGCCGCGAAGATGAGCGCAAGCTTCGACTGGTGTTCGACAACCCCGGCCTGGGTGTGCTCCCCGCGGACGCCTACGAGAACGCCATCTCGCTGGCGGCGTCGCTGGCGTGGCACTTCGCAAGCGAAGATGCCGATCTCTCTTTCGCAGCGCAGGGTTACAAAGGCGAACCCGCCATCTACAAAATACTCGCCTACCTGGCTCTACTGGAGCCTCAGCCTGGCAACTCGGTGATTGACACGCTCCCGGTTACAGCCGACTACAACATTGTGCTCACGTGCCGTCCGCGCGGCAGCGTTCCCACGGCACTGTGGAATCGTTCGTACATGATCTTTCTGGGCGAAGATATGTCGCGCCAGCGCAGCCAGAAAACCCGCGTGCCCGAAAAGCTCCTGCGCACCCGCTCCTAGAAGTTCCCACGGAGACCAGTACTTACAGTCTGAGCCCCCTCGAACAGTCGCTGAGTAAAGAAGTGCAAAAGGCTGGCAAGAGGGCCTAAACCTGGAGGTAAACGACATCCGGTCCTGCGACTCCCCAGGCGCCTCGATCCCAAATAAGAAGGAAAATACTGTAGGTCTCATGCGGGTTAACCCGATTCCTTGCTTTTCTGCCCTCTTTTCGTCGTATACTCCGCCTGCGATTCGCCCTTCGCCGGAGCTGTACCTTCCAATTTCGCTCTGGAGGTTGCACTATGTCGTGCATCCACGATCTCGTAAGAAATCAGGACACCTATCGCGCAGATTCCGAGCAGACCGTTCTGGCCGTGGCCCAAGCCATGGTCGAGCGCAACATCGGAGCCGTACCTGTGCTGCGCGACGGTTTTTTAGCTGGAGTATTTTCAGAGCGCGATTTGATGCGGCGCGTGGTGGTGGAAGGCCGCGACCCTGCCCGTACCAAGGTCGGTGACGTCATGACCACTGATCCGCTGACCGTGCAGCCGAATGCCGACCTGGAAACCTGCAAGTTCCTCATGCGCCGACACGGCTTCCGTCACCTGCCGGTGGTCGACGGCCAACAACTGCACGGCATGGTTTCGATGCGCGACATCCTCCTGCACGACCTCTCCGAGAAAGACGACGAGGTCCGCATGATGCTCGCCTATATTCACTCCACCCCATAGTGGTCGAAGCTCGAAATACGCAGGGGCAGACGAGGACGTCTGCCCCTGCACGATACGTTTTGCCCGGGAAGAAAACCACCCCTACAACTACGCTGCCCCTTTCACTTCCACGCCCGCCCATTTCTCCAACAGGGTTAGCGTAGCGGCGTAATCCAGATCCTGGTGTCCCTCTTCGGCGGCCATCTCGTAAATCTCTTCCACCGTTTCCAGCGCAGGCAACTTCACGCGTGCTTCCTTGGCCGCATCGAGCGCGAGATGAATATCCTTCAGCATGAGGCGCAACGGAAAGTTCGGCGTGAAATCGCGTTTCAGGACGAACGGAGCCTTGTACTCCACCACGCCCGACTTCACCATGGACGCCTGGATCAGGGGCAGCAATGCGTCCACGTTTACGCCCAGCTTGGCGGCAAGTGTCAGTGCCTCGGCGAAACCCTCGTAGATCAGAGCGATCTGCAGGTTCATCACAAGCTTGGCGGCTTGTCCCTTGCTGGTTTCGCCCATGCGAAAAACCTGCTTGCCCATCGCCTTGAATAGAGGGTTAAGTTTGCCGAGCGTGCCTTCGTCGCCGCCAGCCATGAATATGAGATTCCCGCTTTCAGCAGCAACTTTCGACCCGGTTACAGGGGCATCGACATAGTCCACGCCCTTCGCGCGCAGACGCTCAGCGAACTGACGCTCGGCGGAAGGCGAAATCGTGCTCGAATCGACCACGATTGCGCCGGATGCGATGGTCGACTCAACGCCCTGCGGGCCGAACAGCACCGCTTCCACCGCGCGCGTATCCGACACGCACATCCAGACTGCTTCGGCGCCATTGGCCGCATCGCCGGGCGATTCCGCCGTGCGTGCGTTTTCCACGGTTTTACCCGACGTGCGATTCCAGACCGCCACTTCGTTCCCAGCCTTGACTAAGTTCGCCGCCATCGGCCGTCCCATGATCCCGAGTCCCAAAAATGCAACACGCATCGCAGTCTCCCATTTCCGGTTATGGCCCCGGCACGGGAAAGCCGGGGCGCCAGGCAGAAAAAATAAGACGGGGCAAAGCCCGTCTGTCCGCTTGTGCAAGTACCCGAATTAGATATGACGATCGTAACGACGGTCAAGCAATCTGGCATGGACTTGCCGTAAAATACAGGTACTGTTTTCTACATTCAGGATTCTGCCGGATGCGGCCATGGAAAAGGGGTCTTTCGCCCCGGCCGAGCATCCAATGAAGTGTTGGGATCAGGGGCAGATCCCCGGTGCACTGGGCTCCGAGATTCATGATTAAAGCGACTCTACGAAATCCAGCTCTGCGCAAGCGGGCACAGCAATTCGGACGGTTGGTCCGCCACTCGGCGGTCACTCCCCGCACCGGCAGCACCTACAAACCAAGACTCGTGAGCAATGGCGGGCTGGGCGTGACGTTTATCGGACACGCCGCGTTTTTTGTGCAGATGGGTGGGCAGAGCATCCTGATCGACCCGAATTTCGCGCGCTGGCTGTTTCTGCTGAAGCGGGTGCGCAAACCCGGATTACGTATTGACGATTTACCGCCCATCGACCTGGTGTTGGTCACGCACGCTCATTTTGACCACCTGCACCGGCCGTCGTTGCGGGCGATTGTGCAGCAGACACGGCGCCTAACCGGACGCGCGCCGACCCTGGTCGTGCCGCACCACGTGTTTGATCTGGTCTCCGATCTCGGTTTTGAGGAAATCATCGAACTGGACTGGTGGAATCACTACCGCCACGGCGCGCTTACCGTGACGCATGTCCCTTCGCGACACTGGGGAGCGCGTATTTTGAAAGATTCGCATCGCGGCTACGGCGGATACGTCCTGCAATCGGACAAGCATTCCGTCTATCATGCTGGCGACACCGCATATTTTTCCGGTTTCCGAGAAATCGGCAAGAGACTCTCGCCCGAAGTCGCTCTTCTGCCCATCGGCGCTTACAATCCCGAGACCTTCCGCACCGTGCATACCAGTCCAGAAGACGCCACCCGCGCCTTCCTCGATCTGAACGCCCGCTGGATGGTGCCCATGCACTACGGCTCTTTTCGTCTTTCACACGAGCCGATCGACGAGCCCCTGCAGCTTCTGGATTCGGAAGCGAAGAAGGCCGGAGTGAAAGATCGCGTGATCGTGCTGGAAGAAGGCTTAACGAAGTTTTTTTAAAACCAGCCATTAGCCAGTAGCGATTCCAGAGCTGCATTCGCCACCCCAAAAAGGGAACAGAGAAGACTCGAAACATTCTCCTGCTGTTATCTGTGACTCTTTGGTGAAGCTCATTTTCCGGCGTGCTCCAGTCGCGACATTCTCTTCGCCCTCTCTTCCTCTTGAAGGCCATTTGCCCTGAGCGTAGACTTTTCGAGTCAGTTCCTGCCTCGAATCAATCAAAATTTTCTCTCAGGAGGTTTCCATGCCCGATAAAGTAAGACCCATTCCTGAAGGCTTCCACAGTCTTACTCCTCACATCACCGTACGCGACGCCGCTGGCGCCATCGAGTTCTACAAGAAAGCCCTGAATGCACAATTGTTGCACCGAAGTGACATGCCCGACGGCAAGGTCATGCACGCCTCGCTGAAGATTGGCGACTCCATCCTCATGTTGAATGATGAATTTCCGGAGTGGGGCGGAGCCACCGCACCGCGCGGTGAGGCGCCGGGGTTCGCCATTCACGTGTACGTGGAAAATGTCGATAAGATCTTTCCCCAGGCAATTGCTGCAGGAGCCGTTGCGAAAATGCCCCTCATGGATCAATTCTGGGGCGATCGCTACGGAACGATTGTCGACCCGTACGGCTTCAAGTGGGCCTTGGCCACGCACGTGCGCGATGTATCTCCGGCAGAGATGGAGCGCGCGCAGGCCGAGATGGCCAAGCAAATGCCGCACAAGAAGACGGCGTAATTGCTTTACCACAGAGTCACAGAGCCAAAGAGAAAAACGAAACCTTGAATTGTCAGTGGAGCGGCGGCGGAACACGCCCGCCGTTCCGCTGATGCTCTCTAGAAACCCAGATTCGTGAGGTTCCTCTGTGCCCCTGTGTCCTCTTTGGCGAAAAATCTCAATCAGCTAGCAGAACCCGCAGATCCCGGACGTTGTTTCCTGTGGGGCCCGTCACAATCGCATCGCCCAGCGCATCGAAAAGCGGATACGCGTTGAATGTCCCAAGGGCTGCGACCGGATCAAAGCCCGCGCCCTGCGCTCTCTGAAAGGTTGTGCCGTCCACTACCGCGCCGGCAGCCAAGCTATTGCCGTCAATCCCGTCGGTGCCGGCGCTCAACACCGTAATATTTTCTCCAGCAATTTTCTGGGCACAAGCCAGCGCGAACTGCTGGTTACGGCCGCCCGTGCCGCCATTGGTGACTTTCACCGTGACCTCTCCCCCCGAAATCAGGCAGACGCGCGAGACTTTCTTGTTCAACTCCCGCACGCGCTCCAAGAGATAATCGACCGCGCGCTCGTAATCCCAGTCATCGCAACTGTTGTCGATCTCAACCGCATAGCCTTGCGCGGTGGCAGCAATGGCTGCCTGTTCCACGGCGCTTTTATTCGAGAGCACGGGCCACCAGCGCGCATGCACGAACGCGGGATCATCCGACTTCGGCGTTTCTTCCAGTGCATGACGCTGGAACAACTCGCGCACCGAAGCAGGGAACTGCTCGAGCAGGGCATACTTCTCGAGAATCGCGTAACAGTCGGCAATGCTGGTGGAGTCAGGCATGGTAGGTCCGGAGGCGAGCGCGTCCAGCGTGTGATCGGGCACATCGGAAATCATCAGCGAAACCTGTTTTGCGGGATATGCCGCCTGCGCAAGCCGTCCGCCTTTGACCGCCGACAGATGTTTGCGGATTGCATTAATCTCGGCGATGGGCGCACCCGACAGGACCAAAGCCCGGTAGGTGGAAATTAAGTCTTCCAGCGAGATCTCACCATCGATTGGCTTTTCGGCGATAGCTGACCCGCCACCGCTAAGCATGAAGATCACCAGCGAAGAAGCCGTCTGCGCGTTCAGTGATTTCAGAATCGCCTCCGCAGCGCGTACCGAGTCGGCGTTCGGCGTGGGATGTCCCCCGCGAAAGTAACGAAACCCATGCACCTGCGAGCCCGGATCGACCGAACTCGCGACAATGCCCTCCAGTCGGCTGCCAACCTGCGCCTCGAGCGCCTCGACCAGAGTGTGCCCGGCCTTGCCGATCGAAACCACAAACACGCGGGAGTAAGCATTCAGGTCGTAGAGGTCTTCGCAAACGCGCAAAATACCCCGCTCGCAGCTCACGTGGCGGGCAAAGGCTTTGGGGATCGAAGCTTGTTCGAGAGCCTGCTGAAAGATTCGGCGGGCGGTGTCGCGCGTGGAAGGCATGCTCGTTGAGATTATCAGGTGGGTGGTGTGGATTTCAGCTAGAGCGAATTCACCACACAGTCACACAGGCACAGAGAAACAGCTCAACAAAGCCGACATACGGGTGCTCCCATTACTTCTCCAGGTAATATTCCACCGACGTCACCACCCGAACCGTCTTCATCAGGCTCGCATCGGCGCCGAAGCCTCCTTCGCCCCCATCGCCCGCCTGATCAGCCGGGAGAATTGAAAATACCCCCTGATTCGCGGTGCGGATCGAGCCCACCTTGCTGCCCGAGTCTGCGGCGAAGCGGTCGGCCGCGGCCCGTGCGTTGCGCGTCGCCTCGGTGATCATGTCGGGCTTGATCGCGTTCAGCCCGGTGAATTTATATGCCAGCCCCTGACCGGGATTTCCACCCAGCACGATCCCTTTCTGGAGCAATTCCAGGGTTTTCTGTGCGGCCCCGGCGACTTGGTCGACTCGCGAAGTGTGTACCGTGATCTGCTGCTCGACGATGTAGCGATGGGGCGCCCGGGTGCCGCCCCCATACTCGTTGGCCTGCGTGTCAACCACGCGAATGATGCCCAACCCAATTTCCGAAGGCTGAATGCCCTGGTCGGCCAGAAACTGCATGACCGTTTTCTTGTCGGCCTCGGTCTTGGAGTAGAGCGCTGCGAGTTCGTCACCGGCTTCCTTGTAGGTGAGTGGCCAGATGGCAAGATCAGATTTCACGTTGCGCTCGACCAGTCCTTTCACCGTCACGTAGCGGTCGCCAAGGCGTGTCGCTTTGATTTCGGAGCCGAGCACCCAGCCGCCAATGATCAATCCGAGTGCCAGCAGCACGCCCAGCACGATGTTTCCTCGATCCACCAGCGAAGAGCCATTCATGATTAATCCACTTTCCTTACGTGGAGTCGGCAAGAGTATAGCGCTCTCGCCAGCGGCTAGAGGTGGAGCGTCTGTTTCGTCCAAGCCTCGATCGTCTCCCGCATCTCGCGCAAGCGCCCCTCAAAGAAATGATCGGCAGCCTCGATGATCACAAGTTTTCTTGGTTCAGCCAGCGAATGCACCAGTGCTTCCAGCTTCGCCTTGCTGGCGAATTGATCGCGCGAGCCGCTCACGAAAAGCTTCGGCTTGCTGCACGCGGTGAGGAAGTCGTAGTCGTAGGAGCGATTGTCGACCGGCGAAATCGGCGTGCCCAGGCTTATGAGAGCTAACACCCGTGGGTCGGGAGCAGCGGCGCGCAAGCCGATGGCTGCGCCGAACGAAAATCCTGCGAACACGATCGGCTGATGGAATTCGCGATCCAGCCAATCGAGCGCTGTGCGCACGTCGTCGATTTCACCCGCCCCCTGATCGTGCTCGCCCTGGCTCAGTCCGGCGCCGCGAAAGTTAAAACGCAGCACGGGCAGGCCAAGATTGTTGAGCGCTTTCATGGCATGGAATACGACCTTGTTGTGAAGGGTTCCGCCATAAACCGGATGCGGGTGGCAGACGAGGGCGGCATGCGTAGCTGCTGGCGAGCCGGCGTTGAGAAGCGCTTCCAGTTGACCGGCGGAGCCGTCGAGAAAGAAAGAGCGAATGGCGCTGGACGCGTCGGGCACGGACAATAGGTTACAACGAAGATCGGACTTTCGCGCGTGCTGCGCGAATGGCCAAGCGCCTGCTTCGAGTCGATGTCGGCCGAGGCAGCCAGCCCGCCGCCAAAATCAAACTGCGTTATCCTTTCTTCATGGACGTCGTCGCCCTCACGCGCCAACTCGTCGACATTGAATCGATCACCGGCCACGAATCTGCTGTCGGAGAAACGCTGCACCGCGAATTAGCCGCCCTGAAGTATCAAGTGCGCCGCATGCCCGTGGAAGGCGATCGCTTCAACGTGCTCGCTACTTCCCCGGAAGAGCCGCGCCCAGCGGTGGTCTTCTCCACCCATATGGACACCGTTCCTCCCTTCATTCCCTCCTCGGAAGATCGCACCCGCGTCTATGGCCGCGGGTCGTGCGATGCCAAGGGCATCATCGCCATCCAGATTGCCGCCGCGGAAAGATTGCGGACTCAGGGTATCCACGTGGGATTGCTCTTCGTAGTGGGCGAAGAGCGCGACAGCACAGGGGCGAAAAAGGCGAACGAGCAACCCATCGGGTCGCGCTTTTTGATCAACGGCGAGCCCACCGAAAACCGTTTGGCCCTGGCGTCCAAGGGTACGCTGCGTGCGGAAGTTACGGCATCCGGACGCATGGCGCACTCGGCTTATCCGGAACTGGGCGAGTCGGCCATCGACAAACTGGTGGTCGCGCTGACCAAACTGCGGGCGATGCCTCTACCCACCGTGGAAGACGTCGGGCCCTGCACGTTCAATATCGGACTGATCGAAGGCGGTCGTGCGCCCAATGTGATTCCGGATTCCGCGAAAGCCCACTTGCTTTACCGGTTGGTCGGCCCTTCGGAGGAACTGCGCCAGCACATCGTCGAAACCGTGGGCAATCTGGCCAAGGTCGATTTCTATCTCGAAATTCCGTTCATACGTTTTCGCGAAGTCGGCAAGCTCCCCACCATGGTGGCTGCTTTCACGACCGACATCCCTGCACTGACGAACTGGGGAGAGCCGCTGCTCATCGGCCCCGGATCGATTCACGTCGCGCACACCGACGGTGAATATGTGGAGAAGCAGCAACTGAACGATGCCATCGAGTTGTACTGCAAAATCACCAGCCAACTCCTTTCCACACGCTGATCTACGGCAACATCCTTGCCAACCATTGGGACGCGCCGACCATCCACTTCTTCAGAACACTCGCTGACTCGAATCGTGGAGGGTTAAAAGTGATGAAGAACATTATTGCTTTTCTTGCGGTTGGTATCGTTTGCTCGTTGCCGGCGCTGGCGCAGCATGATGAACATCAAGGGCCTCCTCAAGGCGGCGCTGGCATGCATATTCCCGACCGAGGGCCGGAACCGGCGCCCGCGCCACATCCGGACGAGCGGCGCCCTCAGGAACAACGTGGTCCCGAGCAGCATCCCCAGGACCAGCGCGCACCGGAACACCGTTCTCAGGAACAACATGCTCCCGAACAGCACCCCGCCGCACAGGACCGCGGACACTACCGCGATCAGGAAGGCCATCCCGATGCCCCGCACGTCCACTCCAACGGGGAATGGGTCGGACACGCTTCCGGTCGCGATGATGTGCACTATCACTTGGATCATCCCTGGCAGCATGGGCACTTTACGGGCGGCTTCGGGCCGCAACATCGCTGGCGGCTCGCTGGAGGCAACCCGCAGCGCTTCTTCTTCAGCGGATATTACTTCGCCGTAGCCCCGTATGACATTCCCTATTGTGGCGACTGGCTCTGGGACTCGGACGACATCGTGCTCTACGAAGATCCTGACCATCTGGGCTGGTATCTCGCCTACAACGTCCGTACGGGCGAATACGTTCATGTGGAGTTCCTGGGCGCTTAGCGCGCCGGCAAATCACGAGGCTCCCAGCCACAATGGCCGCTGAGGCTTTAGACTGGGAGTCATGTCCTCTGAATCCCCCAATTCCCTGGCGCAGGCTTCGTCGGCTTACTTGCGCTCCGCCATGCATCAGCCGATCCGTTGGCACGAGTGGGGCGAAGAAGCCTT
The DNA here is from genome assembly GCA_963765755.1 of uncultured Acidobacteriota bacterium. GTDB lineage: Bacteria > Acidobacteriota > Terriglobia > Terriglobales > Acidobacteriaceae > Gp1-AA133. The sequence continues at coordinate 361,999 of CAVXXV010000005.1, forward strand.
TGCTGCTGCGCAGCGCGACAACAAACCGATGCTGCTGGATATCGGCGCGGTCTGGTGTCACTGGTGCCACGTCATGGATCGCGAGTCCTACGACGATCCTGAAGTCGCGCAGATCGTAAATGACAATTTCATCGCGGTGAAGGTTGATCGCGACGAGCGTCCCGATATCGACAGCCGCTACCAGGCTGCGGTCAGTGCCATCAGCGGCCAGGGCGGTTGGCCGCTCACGGCGTTTCTTACGCCTGACGGCAAGCCGTTTTACGGCGGCACTTATTTCCCTCCGCAGGATTTGTATGGGAGGCCAAGTTTCAAGCGCGTGCTGACCTCTATCGCGAACGCCTATCGCGAGAAGCACGCGGACGTTGCCGAACAGTCAAAGCTGGTCGAACAAGCCATCTCCCAAGCGGAATCTTTCACGGGACGAAGCGCGCGCTTTTCCGCGCATGCGATTGACGCGATTGTGAAGTCGGCCATGACCATGTTCGATCCGACCAACGGCGGTTTCGGGCAGGCGCCCAAATTCCCGCACCCGGGCACCCTCGACCTGCTGATCGAGCGCTACGCGCGCACCGGCGACGACGAATTGCCGAACGTGTTCGTCACCACCCTCAAGCGCATGGCCGACGGCGGTGTCTACGATCAACTGGCTGGTGGATTTCACCGCTACTCGGTGGATGAGCGCTGGGTGGTGCCGCACTTCGAGAAGATGTGTTACGACAACTCCGAATTGCTAAAGAATTATGTTCATGCGTATCAGGTGACGGGCACGGAGTTCTTCGCAGGCGTGGCGCGGGACATCATCCGCTGGATGGACGAGTGGCTCAGCGACCGCGAGCGCGGCGGTTTCTATGCTTCCCAGGATGCCGACTATTCCATGGACGACGATGGCGATTACTTTACCTGGACGGTGGCGGAAACGATGGCAGTCCTGACCCCGGAAGAAGCCCAGGTTGCCCTGCTGTGCTACGACATCAACGAAGTCGGTGAGATGCACCACAATCCCGCCAAGAATGTGTTGTACCTGCGTGCCTCGATCGAGGAAATCGCGACGCGTCTCGGCGCCGCACCCGAAACTGTGCAGGAGTTGCTGGCTTCGGCCAAAAAGAAAATGTATGCTGCGCGGCTCGAGAGGCCGACTCCTTATGTGGACAAGACTGTTTACGTGGGCTGGAATGGCCTGTGCATCTCAGCTTATCTGGAAGCTGCGAAGGGGCTTGGGCTGGACGATGCCCGGCGATTCGCGCTCCGTTCGCTGGACCGTACCTTGTCGGAGGCATGGCGCCCAGAGCAGGGCCTGTTGCATGTGATTGCCTATTCCGATCCGAAAGCCGGCCGGAGTGATGTACGCGGTCTGCTCGACGACTACGCTTTCCTCGCTGTCGCATGTCTTGATGCCTATGAGGCCAGCGCAGATCTTTCCTACTTCAAATTTGCCCGGCGTATTACCGACGCGATGATCGATAGATTCTACGATCCGATCTCGGGAGGTTTCTTCGATACCGAGAAGAGTGAAGGCGGAGAGAAGCAATTGGGAGTCCTCGCGACCCGGCGGAAACCGTTTCAGGATTCTCCGACACCGGCTGGAAATTCAATGGCCGCGATCGCGCTTTTGCGAATGCATGGCTACACCGGCGAAGAGGGCTATCGCGATAAGGCCGAAGACACGCTGGAGGTGTTTGCGGGTGTGGCCGAACAATTCGGCATCTTCGGCGCGACCTACGCCGCAGCCGGAGTCCACTTTCTGCAGCCGCACACGCAAGTAGTCGTGATCGGCGAAGGAGACGACGTGCAACGTTTGTACGCCGCAGCCGTTTCAAATTTCGCGTTTAACAAAGCGACCATCAAGCTGACGCCGAATGAAGCCGTCGCCGCGAATCTCCCTCCAGTATTGGGGACCACCATCCCGGCGTTACCTGCAATTCGCGGGAGTGCGGCCACTGCGGTGGTGTGTTCAGGCAACGCTTGCCAGCCCCCGGTGACTGATCCCATACACCTGCAGCAGTTGCTGCGTGTAACCAATCCCTCAGCAGCCTGAGTGAGGAACAAGGCGCAAACAAAGACAGGCACCAAGACAAAAAAAGAGGGCCGAAACGAGTATTCAGCTCGAATCAGCCCACAGCTCCCAAAATTTCGATTTCAGCAGGTTACCAGCAGGTTACTTTCGTGACCTTGCTGTTTGCTAGTTTAAATTTAAGCTGCAATTGGGTCCTTTACGAGGTGGACACAACGGTAGCGGCCCGCCGTCCGGAGCGGCAACTCTAGGGGCGGCGGCGGCTACATAAGTAGCCACAAATGCTAACATCAGGAACCATGCCCTGACGGTTCGTTTCATTGGGGTCTCTCCTTGCGGGGCAGATGTCTGTGTTACTAAAGTCACCTGTCACGCGGGACGAATTATACAGTCCTCAGTCAAGTCCCCTACAGAAAATTCTGTATTTTTGCCGTCCGACCGGCATGCATCCCTCCCATATCGGTATATGTTCGGCATCGTACATTCATCGTTGCCGATTTTTGCCCGTCCTAGCTCTCTCCAAGCCCGAGAAAGTAGACCGTGGTGTCTCAATTTAAGACGAGAGAGAGCCAAACGGGGTTTGGGTCCCCACCAATGAACCGTTTGATCGGCAAAATTATCGTTGAAAGCGGCTGTAGTCGTGAAAGGGGCTACAGAGAGCGCAAAAACCAGCAGTAAGTAGGTCTGCCTGAAGATTTCCTCGCAAACCTTAGCAGAATCGGTGGCGGACGCTTCGGTAAGGCCGCTTTTTCAGAACTTCAGGCTCGAGAGTTAGCTTTTGGAGGCGGCGCGTTGCGTAAGGGGCGGGTACTCGAAGGTGACGCGCCGGGATCCACTGCCAGGCAGTGTGAATTCCTCGACGTTCGTTGTGGAGGGCTCAGGTTCGGACCCCGATCTCGACAAAGCGCGATCGACCATCGTCTCGAACATCGGAATGAGCGAATCGCCGGACTGCGGATGCTGGATCGCACTGAGGCCGTCTTCCCAGCGTTGCGGACGCAGCATATGCGTCGCCGGCTCGCGTGCCGGGCTGTTGGCGACCATGTACCCGATCCAGATCAGGATGGACGCATCGTAGGCGATCATGTTGATGAAATTGGTGAGGACCTGGTTAAAGACATTATCGGTCGCGGCGTTGATTGCAACCAGGGCTAGCTCCACGCTGGCGAATGCCCCGAAGCCGAGCGCGATCCCAAAACTTTTCTGGCGCCAGTTGGTGCCGAGGTAGCGTGAAAAGACCAGCAAAAAAAGGATCAATCCGCATTGCACCACGCGCACGCTGCGCTGCAGGGTCATAATTCCCGTGCGCAAAGGCTCTTCTGTTGCCGACGCGGTCGAAGCCGCGACCACGCCCGCGACCAGAAGCATCACTAGTAAAGCCCACTTGAACAGCACCGATCCGAGATCGCGCAGCGTGTGATAAGGCCGAAAGACGTCTTGAAACAGTTCGTGAATGACGAAGAAACCCAGTACGACGCTGATCGCGGTGGTACCCCAGGAGGAATAGTAAAAGATGGTGTAAAACCGTTCCCCGCGCATGGAAAAGAGCCAGGCGAACACGGGAATCTGGAATGCCACGTAAGCGAAGAAGATGGGGAACGTCCGGTAGAGCTTGCGCCAAATCAGAATGCCCGCCAGTCCAGCCTCCAACACTGGATGCGCGAACCAGAGGGCGTAGTACGCGAGATTGGCGTTCGGACTCATCATCTTGTAACCACCCGTAACGGGCAACTGCGCCAAAACGGGCTAATGCCCCTAGGAGGATTTTTTGGCCATCTAAACTTAACAGTTCTACTCGACGGATCAATGTACCAAAGTAACTCAAGGTAACCGTTACTCTGCGCCGCTTGCAAGCTATTGTTGGCCAATACATTAATCGCTGTACGGTGTTTGGACGGCACTGGAAGTCGAGCGTCGGACGTCACCGACAGACGTAACGCAGGGATACGACCCTCGGAAAGCGGTTCCGCTGTTTTGTCCGTGAAGCCAGAGGGAGCGGCCAGACTTCTCCGGTTAGATCCGTCTGGCCGTGCGCGACTAAAATCGGGGCCACATGTTATTAGCCTAAAGATAACAACGAGCGCTGCGGACACTTATAGGGTCGCGCGGGACGCTGGACGACCTTTTTACTTGCCCTGGTCTCCAAGTATGCAACTACGCGCTTCTATGCGCAATGACGCCCCATCCTGGGGATTGTCCAGACCGGAGTTTGGGCGGCGGGCTGCCAGTGTTGGGTGATTTTATCTATAACTATAAGATTTTAATGATTTCGGCGTCCTTTCTGATGGAGTTGTTTAGAATTGCTGCCGCCAAAGATCTGGCAAATTTCTCCGGTAGGTTCAATTGCATGAACGTCTTGCTGCAGCTTGTGGTGGGCGCTCTGGTCGGAATTCTCGTCGGAATAACGGGAACAGGGGGCGCCTTTGTGATACCGGCACTGATCTATGTGTTTCGAATGGAACAGCTGCGGGCGCAGGGTACCGCCCTGATGATCTCGTCGCTGCCGATCTGGTTCATCGCATTCATCCCATACGCGCGAGCGCGCCACTTCGATCTTCAACTTGGATTGCTGATAGCAGCAGGCATTTGTGCAGGCAGCTACTTCGGGGCGAGCTGGGCTCAGCATCTTCCACTTCCGCTGTTACGGCGAGTGCTGGGCAGCGTTCTCGTTTTGGTCGGGGTGCGCTTTCTTTATCAAGGATAACGGGGCCGCAAAGAATGCAGGCCGTCCTCAGCGATCTCTGCGGAATTCTTCTGTGTGTTACGCGGCTTCGGATTTCTGCGGATTGAGTTGGCCTCGAACAATGTTTTGCAACCAATCCACAAAAGCTTTGTGAGGATCTGTGACGTTCCGACTTGTGTCCCGTCGAAGCGTCGATTCTCGCAGTCTCAGCGACGCACCACCTCATGAAATCCATCTGCCAATGGCCGTTGGTGTTTTGTGTCTCCATTCCCTGTGGGCAGCGGACGCCCCATGTTTCGGAACGATGCCCAACATACGAAAACATCGTCATCGGTTTCGAAGCGCGGCAGGGAACTCGCCAAGCATTCAATTCGAAATCCGCAATGGCCCTTCAGGTGTTTCCTCGTTACCCTCGTAATGCACTAAGTCCTTGCTATTACACAAGTATTACAGAGCAGGGGCCCGTTCCCTTGATACCTTACGGATATAAAGTCCGAACGGGGAAACTTCAATGGAACTGGAAGAGATCGCACGCGACCACGCGGGCGACGATCAAATCAACTGGGTGACCGCGATTTTCATGGGTCTGTTTCACGTGGGCGCCATTGCCGCCCTCTTCTTCTTTACCTGGAAAGCATTTTTCGTGGCCTGCTTTCTGTGGTGGGTGTCGGGCTCGCTCGGCATCGGCATGAGCTATCACCGGCTGCTGACGCACCGCGGCTACAAAACGCCCAAGTGGGTCGAGTATTTTCTGACTGTCTGCGCGACCCTGGCGCTCGAAGGCGGCCCGATTTTCTGGGTGGCTACGCATCGCATTCATCACAAGTATTCCGACCAGGAAGGTGATCCGCATTCCCCGATCGACGGCACCTGGTGGGCACACATGGGCTGGATCCTCATGGGCAAGTCGATGCACCATGACACTACTACGCTGGCGCGATACGTACCCGATCTCGCCAAAGACAAGGTTCACGTCTGGCTCACCAAATATCACTATGTTCCCATGACGGTGCTGGGCGTGATTCTGCTGGCCATCGGCGGCTTGCCGTTCCTGCTTTGGGGAATCTTCATGCGCACCGTGGTTGGCCTGCACGCGACCTGGGCTGTGAATTCGATCACCCATATGTGGGGTTCGCGACGCTTCTCGACGCGCGATCTGTCGACCAACAATTTTCTGGTCGCGATTCTCACGTTTGGGGAAGGATGGCACAACAATCACCACGCACATCCGACGTCCGCACGACATGGCCTGAAGTGGTACGAAATTGATTTGAACTGGTACGGCATCTGGGCGCTGAAGAAGCTTGGATTGGCCTGGCAGATTCAGAAAGTAAATCTGACCGAGATCGAGCAGGGCCTGGTCGCGGCGCCAAACGGGAATCTGATCGTCCCGCAGTTCACGGATTAAGCATTGTAGTTTTGAGAGGGGCGGCCTCCGCGGAGGCCGCCTTTTTTCTTGTACGCCGTGCATGTTCGACAGCTGGGAGGTGAAAGTCCTCTTCACAACCTGATGGAGGTGAAGTGATAGCGAAGCGCAAGGGCGTCACCGCGAGGTGGGGTCTGAAGGAAGCGTGGAGCAAATACACGGGCCGATGAACAAGAACCGGATGATGAGGCCTACGGTGCCGGGCAAGCGAGCAAGTGATCGCGAAGCCCATATCCATCAAGGACACTGGTGGTAAATCCGGCGGTCGTGCGTAGAAAGCGGTCGAGCTTATCGCGGGAGATCTGCTACGTGTCACGGACCCGTGACTGAGAGCATCGTGAGATGTTCTGACCACGTGGCAGAAGTCAGCAGAGGGCGTAGTAGTCGCGTAAGCGGCGAAGGCCCGAACGATAGGAAGGGTCAGTAGTGTCTGGGTCTCGATGAGGGTACTGCACTAGCCATCCTGCTTCGGCAGGCCTTGGGCAGGCACAACGCGGTGAAGCCGCTACGGATGCTAACCCGAGAAGTGAAACCCACACGGCGTCCCCAAACTGCGAACGCTCAGCCTGCCAGTTCCTTGGCGGGACTAACTTATCGAACCGCCGTATGCGGACCCGCATGTACGGTGGTGTGGCAGGGGAGGAGAGGCGACTCTCCCCCCTATGCCGATTGGACGGTGGAGGGCGCTGAGCAGTTTCAGGATCGGGAATATTTCTTCTTCACCAACCCTGCGATTCCGGCGAGGCCAGTTAGGGTCAGGGCGATGGTGCCGGGTTCGGGGGTCGGCACGGTGCCGCTGGCACCAAAGGTCGCACCATCGAAAAGGTAATAGCCCGGCTTCTTCGAATTCAAGCTCAGACTTCCGACGAATGGAGCGTGGTCCCCGAGCTATACCTACTATCCCCCCAATGGCGACCAGGTGTCACCCTCGCCGGCAAAACCGCTCACGAGAGGAAGCACCCCGCCGGAACCATCGAACAGATTGTTAAATCCAACTAAGTCACCCGAATAGGCAACTCCATCGATCATGAAACTGTCAACGAAGACGATACTTCCGTAAGAGGCACTGAAACCAGGATTGCCGTAGATGGGATCGGTAAAGCAGTCAGTGCACTCCATTCCCCCCAATCCTGAGAATTGGATGTGAGGGCCCGTGAACGAAAAGAGAAGGTCGTCGCCGGATCCGTCGTTGGGTGACAGCTGCATCGAGATCGATGTGATCCAGTAGGTCTTGATGCTGTCGGCGAAGGTGAGTTGGGAACAAAGGAGGAGAAGGGAAATCGCGGCCAGACGGACGTAGGTCATGGGGTACTCCTTACTGAACTCAAGGCGGAGGGCGCGATCCACCTGCAGAGGGCATGGACTGTACTGGTAATTAGGAAGTCAGTCAATAGATAGTTGTAGATAGTTGTGCGTGGGGCTTGGGCTTTAAGTCTTTGGCCCTCGATCCCGAGTCTTACGCGTCGGCCATCAAGCGCCGGGGTGGGAGGGAATGGCGTCGCGTTGACATTGGTTTGGCGACGCCCGTAAGATTCGCGGGCTTCAGGATTTGTGGCAAATCTTATTGGTGCGCGAGGCGAAAGCCTTTGGAGGATCGGTGCGTCCATATAGGGATCGGTCGTGGCGGAGTGTGTATCGGATTGCGATAGGTTGGGTATCGATTGTCTTCGCGTTGGGATTGGTCAGTGGAAACCTGCAGGCGCACTCGCCTCTGCCTGCATCTTCAGGAGACGGAGCTTCGGCGCAGTCGATCACTCCTGAGCCGCCGCTATTTGCCCTTCAGGAAGTGATGATTCCGGTGCGCGACGGGGTACATCTCCAGACTGCGATTCTTACGCCGGTGGGTCAGACGGAGCCTCTGCCCATTCTTTTTCAGCGCACGCCTTACGGTGTTCCGGACAAGCCCTACGCAAAGATGCCGTCGTACCTGAAAGAACTGATGCAAGACGGGTACATCCTGGTGTTTCAGAACCTGCGTGGGCGGTTCAAGTCGGAGGGCGAGTTCCTCCTGTCATCCTGGGTAGATCTGAACGATTCCAAGGCTACCAATGAGACCACCGATGCTTACGACTCGATTGAGTGGCTGGTGAAGAATGTCCCCAACAACAACGGTAAGGTGGGGATGATGGGCGTGTCGTACGACGGGTTGACCACGGCGCTCACGCTGCTGAAGCCGCATCCGGCTCTGAAGGCGATCAGCGAACAGGCGTCGCCCGTCGATCAGTGGATGAATGACGATGATCATCGTTATGGGGCGCTGCGCGAGAGCTATAACTTCGAATACGCCGTGATGGAGCAGGCGGATAAAAACAAAAACACTCACTTTGAATTCGAAATCTACGACACTTACCGGTGGTATCTCGACCTCGGGCCAGTTTCGAACATCAATGATAAATATCTGCATGGATCGATTCCTTACTGGAATTCGAACATCGAGCATCCCGACTATGACGAGTTCTGGAAAAAGGAAGCATGGGTACGCCAGCTGCATGCTTCGTCGGTGCCGAACTTGAACGTGGCGGGATTCTGGGATCAGGAGGATCCCTGGGGGCCGTGGCAGATTTTCCGGCATTCGCTCGAGAGCGATCCGGAGCACACCGCCCTGATGGTGGCGGGGCCGTGGTTTCACGGGCAGTGGCAGAGCGCGAAGGCGGAGAGCATCGGGTTGATTCCGTTTGGCGGGCATGAAACCTCACGCGAGTTTCGGGAGAATGTTGAAGCGCCGTTCTTCCGGTATTACCTGCATGGCAAGGGGGAAAAGCCGTCGTGGCAGGCCACGATGTTTCAGAGTGGATCGAATACGTGGAAGACGTATGCTGTGTGGCCGCCGAAAGAGGCGAAGCCGACCAAGCTCTACCTGCATGCGGACGGTTCGCTCTCGTTCAAGGCGCCAGTTCCGGGCGGGACCAAGGGATATCGCGAATATGTTTCCGATCCAGCGAATCCGGTGCCGTATCGAGCGCGGCCGATTTCGCCAACGTATCCGGGAGGCGACTGGCGGACCTGGGAGGCTGCGGACCAGCGGTTCGTCGACCATCGGCCAGATGTTTTGTCGTTCGTCAGTGAAGCGCTTGATCGTGATCTGACGGTGACCGGACCGCTGGCGGCGACTTTGATGGCCTCGACTTCAGGGACCGACAGCGACTTCGTGGTGAAGTTGATTGATGTGTATCCGGAGAACGCGCAGAAAAATACCTGGGATGCGGAAGATGGGCCCAAGCCCGGGCAATATGCCCAGTCGTTGAACGGCTACCAGTTGCCGGTAGCGATGGAGGTGAGACGCGGGCGGTATTTGACCAATTACGAAAAGCCGCACGCGCTCGTGCCCAACAAGCCGACGGAGTGGAAGGTGCCGTTGCGCGATCATGATCACGTGTTTCTTAAGGGGCACCGCATCATGGTGCAGATCCAGTCGACGTGGTTCCCGATTATTGATCGTAATCCGCAGAAGTTTGTGCCGAGTATTTATAAGGCCGCGGCTGGTGATTTTGTGAAGGCCACGCAGCGGGTTTATTGTTCGCCAGGGATGGCTTCTTATATTGAGTTGCCGGTGGTGGGGCAGAGCGGGATTGAGTAATTGAGAAATTTTGTAATTTTGTAATTGTTAATGACCGGGATGACGCTGGCGGTGCGGCGGCTTTGCGCTCGGCTGTGCGTCGCTTGCTTGAAATTGGAATCGTTATGAGCGGGTGGCGGATTCAGGTGGATTGGCTGCGGTGCACAGGGCTGTGCGTGGCGCAGAATAATTTCAGATGCCCAGTAGGATATTGTTCTCGGCCTGACTGCTGTGGGGTTCCTCAGCGGTTACTTGTGCCAGTTCCAGATGGGCTTGCCCTTGTCGTCGCGGAGCATCAGCGTGTCCGTACCTTTCACAACTTCGCGCGCAAGTATTAGGTCGGACCCGTCTTGCTTGATTTTCGATCCGGTCACGGTGACTTCGTCACCCTTGACGAAGGTGGCGCCCATATCGTCGAGAAACGCCTTCGGGCAGAGGTAAATGTCGATGGTGTCGGTGCCGCTGGTCACCGTGAGATGAGCGGCGTCTTTTTCTTTGCCCTTGGCGGGCAGTTTCATGTCCTGGACAGTGACCTTGAATTTCGCCTCGGTGGCTACGTCGTACTTGGGCGGGCCAGCCTGGGCGACGAGGAGGACCGTGGGCACTGCGAGGGCGATGCAGAGGGCTTGAGTAAGTGTGCGATGCAAACGGATCGACATGGATCCCTCCCGGGACGAGCGTTAGACTGTGTTCCGCGAAATTCAGTTGAGAAATGAGTTCGAGGTGCTATGCCGGTTGCTGGTATGAGGTAGGGATGATTTCGGCAACCGAAGTTATTTTAACTCCAAGCGGATAGGAATGCTATGCGTTTTCGAGGTTCGGCGCGCGAGTCTCCAGGGCGAGTTTTGAGTTTCCAGTTTCTGGAGAAGGGCCGGGCTCGAACGGAATCGGTCGACCTCCGGGTTGTGGGAAAGCCCATACACCCCGGTGTTTAGCGCGGAAACCAGCGGTGATACCACAGCTGTAACGAGGCGGTGACGAAGGCATTGCGCTGATAGAGTCGCTGGGCGGCGAGGTTGCGGCCCTGAGTTACCACAGTTGCCCGCCTCGCATTATGCTGGCGAGACCACGCGAAAAAGTACTGCACCAGCTTTGTTCCCAGGCCCCGGCCCTGATACTGTGCGCTGACTCCGACCAGGCCAATCTGCGCTTCGTCGCCCTTGAGATGGCACGTGAGATAGGCCGCAGGTGTTTGGTCGGTTTCTGCCACCAGCACGGCCTGGGCGAAGCCTCGAAAACTGTTTTCGATCCAGGTTGCGTAAAGTTGGTCGCACTTGGCACGGTCGAAATGCTCGTCGAAGTAAAAGCGGGTATCCCGGTGCGTGCTGCTCGCGATTTTACGCAGGGCCGGGATATCTTCCTCCGTTGCAGGCCGGACGGCGGGGTCTTCCCTGAAGGACTCATCTGACGGGATTGGTTTTTCGAACGTGACTCGCACGTCGGTGAGGCGGAAATCATTTTGTTCCGCTAGAGGAGGCGTGGGAGCGTGGTCGGATTCGGCCAGGAAGTAGAGACAGTCGATGCGATGGGCAGCGCACCAGTCGAGCGTCTCGGCCACAATTAATTCATCGAGACGGGAATGGTTCAAGCGCGCGATGCGTCGATCGAAAAACTTCGAATCCCATTCGAGGTAGGTGCAGATTTCTCCCGAGGCTTGCGGAGAACCCGCGTCGGGGTCATTGGGTTGAGTCACGAGCGGCACACGAAGGAGGTCACGGCTGCAATTACGCGAGATTGGTCGCCCTCGGTCAGGTCGTTGTAGAAGGGAAGGCGGAGCAGACGAAGGCTGAGATCTTCGGTTACGGGGCAGGCCGTCTCGCGCGCCGCGCATTTGCGTCCCATGTCGGAGGAGTGCAGCGGGACATAGTGAAAGACGCTCAGGATGCCTTGAGATTTGAGATGTGTAATCAGCGCCTGGCGGCAGTCGAGCGAAGGCAGGATCAGGTAGAACATGTGATACGCCTGCTCGCAGTTTTCCGGGATGACGGGCAGGCGCACCCTCCGCTCTTCAGCCCAGGGGGCAAGCCGCAGCTGATAGTTTTCCCAAATGCCGCGGCGCTTGCGCTGAATTTCCTCGCGGCCTTCAAGTTGCGCGAGCAGGAACGCGGCCAACAGATCGGAAGGCAGGTAGCTCGAGCCGATGTCGACCCAGGTGTATTTATCGACCTGTCCACGGAAAAACTGGCTGCGGTTGGTTCCTTTTTCACGAATGATCAATGCGCGCTCGACGAGATCAGGATCGTTCACCAACAACGCCCCGCCTTCCCCGCACGTGACGTTCTTGGTTTCGTGAAAGCTTTGCGTGGCGAGCGCACCGAAGGTGCCGGTTAATTTCCCCTTGTAGCGCGCGAACAGGGCGTGAGCATTGTCTTCCACGATGCGCACACCGTAACGCTTCGCGATCGCGCAGATCGCATCCATCTCGCAGGCGACGGCGGCGTAGTGAACGGGCACGATCGCTTTTGTGCGCGGCGTGATCAAGCTTTCCAGCTTCGACTCGTCAAGGTTAAGCGTGTCGGGGCGAATGTCGGAGAAGACAATTTTGGCGTCACGCAACACGAACGCGTTCGCGGTCGAGACGAAGGTGAACGAGGGAAGAATCACTTCGTCGCCCGGGCCGCACTCAAGCAGGATGGCGGCCATCTCGAGCGCATGCGTGCAGGAGGTGGTCAATAGCGCCTGGGGGACGCCGAGTTCCTTCTGCAGCAATTCATGGCAGCGGCGCGTGAAAGGGCCGTCGCCCGACGCGTGGCCATTGGCGATCGCCTCGGCGATGTACTTGTACTCGTTCCCGGTCAGGCAGGGGCGGTTGAAGGGAATGCTGATGGTCATGGACGGCTGCTCCGGGCGCGTCCCGCGTCTACGCGTACCACATAGGGCGGCTTCTGCATGCTGCGGAAGTGCATGCGCGCGAGATATTCGCCCATGATGCCCAGAGCGAAAAGTTGCGCGCCCGAAAACAATGCGACGATGGACGCCAGGAACGGGAAACCCGGTACCGGCGTGCCCTGCAGAAAATATCGGATGAGCACATAAAGAAGCACGCCGAATCCAAACAGAGTGAAGAAGAAGCCGATCAAGCTCGCGATTTGCAGCGGCTTGGTGCTGAAGCCGGTCATCATGTTCATCGCGTGCGTGACCAGCTTACGGAATGTGTATCCGGAAGTGCCCTGGCTGCGGGGTTCGTGGCGCACGGGCGTGGCGGCAAAACGATTCGTGCCCCAGGTCAGTAGCACATCGATGGAGACGAATGCGCCTTCGTAGTGGTTGAACGCGCTGGCTACTTCAGCACGGAAGGCGCGGAAGGCGCTCACTTGGCGTGCGATCTCGGCGCCCATCACACTTTGCAGAGCCAGCTTGGTGGTCAGCGATGCCAGGTCGCGCAACAACCCGTGCTGTTCCTGGGCGGGGGTACCATAGACGGCATCGTATCCCTGGTCGAGCACGGTGAGCAGCCTGGGAATTTCCTCGGGCGGATGCTGAAGGTCATCATCCATGGTGACGAGGATGGCGTATTGCGCGGCGCGGATTCCGCACAACAGAGCATTGTGCTGGCCGTAGTTACGCATCAGGTTGATGGCGTGAATCCACAGATGCTGGCTGGCAAGCCGGGAGATGACGTCCCAGCTGCCGTCGGGACTGCTGTCGTTGACCAGCACGAGTTCGTAATGGTCGGTCAGAGTGGGCAGCACTGCCGCCAAGCGCCGAACAAGTTCCGGCAGAATAGTCTCGCTGCGATAGACGGGCACGACGACGGAGAGGCCGGGCAAGGGCTGGAGTGCGTCCCCGGGATGCCGGCGGCTCATTTGCGAGTCGACGCTCATTGCCGGCTATCCACGCGCGACCGTGGTAATGCCGACGACGATGATGGCGAGTCCCAGCAGCTTTTGCGCGGAAATCTTTTCGTGCAGGAGGTAGAACGCGCCTACGGTGATCAAGAGGTAGGTCAGGCTGACGAACAAGGGATAGGAGGTAGAGAGTTTCTGTGTGGCCAGAACGCGGAACCACATGAGTGCGGCGATGCCGCTTAGAAGAAAACCAGCAACGAATTTGGGCTGAGCGAGCAGTGAAAACAGAGCAGAGATAGATGGAGAGAAGCCGCCGGCCTGCGCGATTCCCTTTGTCATGAGGACGTTCGCCACAGCCATGCAGACCGCGGTCAACAACAAAAGGAGAAAGCCCGTCAAGGTCACGCGCGTCGTCTCCAGAATAGAGAGATGGCCATGCTGAATTCGTCGGAGTGCTTGCTGGTGAAGGGTTACGTTATCACAAGGGGAGGAAGCGCTTCCAGCGATGCGCGCATCTCGACAGGACACAATACGCGGGGGGAACTCACAGTGCCTCGCGGGTTTACCCAGGCGTCAGTCAGTCACAGTGAAATCGTAGATGCGGCCGGAGGCGCTCCCACCCGACGAGCCTCCGCGGTTGCTGGACATCATGGCTTGCGCCCCGGTGCCCATGAAGAACGCGTACTCGCCGGCCTTGAGGTCCTCGTCGACCACAATGCGATAGGTGCGGACCGCGACATGTTCGGACTTAAATGGAATTTCCTTGTCGCGCTTGACGCCCGATTTGCCGCCCGTGAGCCCGCCGAATGAGCCCACCTGAAATTCGCGGCGGTTTCCTTTTTTCTCGAGCTTGATCAGGATGAAGTCGGATGCGCTGGCGCCGTCAGGGACGTAAAAGTAGAACAATGGACGAACTTCCTTGATGCGGTTCTTGGAGGTGGGGCCGTTGATGTAGGCGTCCCAGTGCTGGGATCGAAGTCCGTAGGTGAACGTGCTGCCGGCGCGGCCGCCGACCTTGGCCTGGCTCAGGATCTCGCTCTCCACACGCACGAAGGTGTAGCCGTTTTTCCAGTAGACACCCACTTCCTGCGGGGGCAGGTTCGGATCGGGCGCTGCGATGTTGGCGAAAGGTGCGCCCCCCCGGTTGTGGGGACCGCAACCGGCGCTGCAGACGCAGGACTGATCATAATCCGAATCACCGCATCGGAAACCTTGCCCGCTTTGAGTTCCTTGAGGCCTTCAACGCTGGTGTCGAAGGCGAGGTCCTCGGGCCGTGCCGCACTGTGGATCTTGGTGATGATCACGTCGTCAGAAAGGCCGAGCGCGACCATATCGATGACGTCCTTGTTCGTCATGCGATGGGACATTTGCTGTGTGAAGGCGGCGCTGGTCACCAGGATCAGGAACAGGGCAGCGAGTTTTTTCAACGCGACCTCCTCGGGAGAGGGTGGAGCGTGCGGATTTTGTTGGGAAACTATAGCGTTGATGCGGGGAGGGGGGCAAGGGAGGGGAAGATCCCTGATCTGGTTCATGCTTGCGGGGAAATTCCCTTCGATGTTCCGGAGAAATTGGGTTGTCTGGGGTCTTTCGACTTCGTTCGGCTGGCGCCTCACTTCGCTCAAGATGACAAGGGTTAAGAGAGAGAACGATTTTTATCAGACTTTTCCTCGCACCTTAGCGACCCACCAGCGCGTGCCGACCAGCAGGAATCTCCAGTCGGAAAAGAATTCCGGGGGCTTGCCTTCGAAAGCGTGGCCGATGAACTGGAAGATCCATCCTACGATGAAGAGTCCAAGTGCGACCGTCCAGAAGCGGTGAATGAAGATCGTCACGATGAAGAAGGCGAGCGAAAGCATGATCAGGGGAATGCCGATGGTGTGGCAGATGCGGTTGACCGGATTCTGATGGCTGGTCGAGTATTGCGCGATCCAGTCGTCCCAGGAGCGGTTGCCTAGCATGGACGCCTCCGCGGGGAGGATAGGACGCGGCGAGGGTGGCGTCAAGCGGCGCGGGCCCGGCCGATGATCGAATCAAGGCGCTCGGTTGATGTCGATCTCGCCGGTAGTGACGTGGGTATGGAGCCGGTATTTGCCCGTGCCTTGCTGTTCGAAGGAACGGAACAGGCCTCCCTTCGAAACATCGAACGCAGACGCCTCAATGCTGCCGGCGCGGACCGAGGCGTCGCGGTGCCCGTACTGTGCGGGATCGGGAACCTTGACTTCGATGCGGCCCGCGTTGACTTCCACGTCTTTGTCTCCCTCGACGCCCGTGATCAAAACTTCACCTGCGAACAGACGTACGCGCAGATCGGAACGCTGCGGCACTTCGATCTTCGCCTGGAAATTGTTGAGCGGTGTATCGGAGACGGAAACATCGGCGCTGGAAGCGCTCGCTCGGATCTGGACCTTCACTTTTGCCGCCTGGCCTGGCGAAAATCTCTGGTACGTGACCCGAATGGTGTCCGCGTCTCCCTTCGTGATTGTGTAGCCCCCGGGACTTAGACGAAGACGGATGTAGCCGCCGGGCACGAATTTCTCATGGACCTGTACGTCGCTGGTCGTGTCCGGGTTTGCGGCTGCGGCGACGCACGGAGCAAGGACGAACGATAACAGGGCTAAGTATTTCACAGGAACCTCCTGAGTTTGGTTACGGAAGAGGTGCATGCGAAGTTCCCTGTTTAGCGGAGCGGCTTTGTCATCTGCACGAAGTGGAAAGGGACTTTCACCCGGGCGGCAACCGCGGCCTCGGTGACTCCGCTGGGGACAAACCCCATTCGCGTGTAGAAATTCTCGAGTTCGGTGCGGTGATTGATGAAGCGGAGTTCCAATTCATGGAATCCAGCGGCGCGGCATTGGGCTTCTGCGGCGGCCATCAATTGGGCACCCAGGCCTTCCCGCTGACGTCCGGGTTCGACCGAGACCAGGCCAAGGTGGGCAGCCTGGCCGCGCGGTTCGATGAAGATGCAGGCAGAGAGTGTGCCGTCGTCTTCACCGAGGAGAAATTTTCCGCGCGTCCACATCTCGGCGACCGTGTGGGCGTTGATGCGTTCGCCTTCGACGTAGGGACTTTCGGCGACGAAGGCGCGATTGACCAGGCGGACGATGGCGTCGAGGTCGCGCGGTTCGCCGTTGCGGAAGGTGAGGGTGGACATCGAAATATTGTAGTGGGTGGGAGCTGCGGGCTACGAGCTACGAGCTATGAACTATGAGCCATGACGCTAGAGCTACGATCTCGATATCAGAGTCGGGATCTAAAACCTAAAACCTAGAACCTGAGAACTGAGAAGCTGAAACCTGAAACCTGAAACCTGAAACCTGAAACCTGAAACCTGAAACCTGAAACCTGAAACCTGAAACCTGAAACCTGAAACCTGAAACCTGATCCCCAGAGTGTCTATTGGTCTTTCTTCAACCTTCGCAGTAAGGACGTGGGATGGATGCCGAGGATCCTTGCGGCCTGAGTCTTGTTGTTTCCAGTGGCGATGAGGACTTCCTGGATGTAATTGTCTTCCAGTTCGCGCAGGGTGATGAGCGCGTGGCCGTTGGGGGTGACTTCAATGTTTCCGTCGGAAGTATCGCGGCGGGTGGCTTTGTTTGCGGCGCGGGCGTAATCACGAATTTCTTCGGGCAGGGAGGCGGCGTCGATGTCGCCTTCGGACGTCAGGATCATGGTGCGCTCGATCACGTTCTTGAGTTCGCGGATGTTGCCCGGCCAAGGATATTGCTGGAGGAGTTCGGCGGCGCCGGGCGTATATCCGGTGAACTTCTTTTTCAACTCGCGGTTGAAGTGCTGCATGAGTTCGAGCGCGAGGGGGACGATGTCTTCGATGCGCTCGCGCAGCGGGGGCAGAAAAAGCGGTACGACGTTGAGACGGTAATAGAGGTCTTCACGGAAAACGCCGCGAGCGACGGCATCCTTCAGGTCAGCGTTGGTGGCGGCGATCAGGCGGACGTTGATCTTGATGGGCCGGGTGCCCCCCAGGCGCATGAAGGAACTCTCTTCGAGCACCCGCAGCAACTTGGCCTGAACGCTGGCGGTCATGGTGGCGATCTCGTCGAGAAAAAGCGTGCCCCGGTCGGCACGTTCGAGCAGGCCTTCTTTGCGGCGGCGCGCGTCGGTGAATGCGCCGGGTTCGAAGCCGAAGAGTTCGCTTTCGAGCAGGGTGTCCGGCAGCGCGGCGCAGTTTAACTCCAGTAGCGGCATGGAAGCGCGCGGGCTGGCGTAGTGAATGGCTTTGGCGAAGACGCTCTTTCCGGTGCCGCTTTCGCCTTGCAGCAGGATGGTGGTGTGGTCCGATTCGGCAGCTTTGCGCGCAACTTCGAGCATGCGCGAGGTGGCTTCGTTATGGGTGACGACTTTGCCGAAGTCGTAGCGACCGCGAGCCTGTTCCACGTTGTCGCGCACGCGGACGCGCAGCGCAAGCATTTCACCGGCGCGATTGAGGGTTGCGATCATGTCGGCGAGGTGGAAGGGCTTGATGAGGTAGTCGTAGGCGCCCAGCTTCATGGCTTCGACGGCGCGGTCGACCATGTGGTAGGCGCTCATCATGAGGATGATGGCAGCAGGGGTGGTTTCTTTCAGGCGGCGGAGGACTTCGACGCCGTCGATACCGGGAAGGACGATGTCGAGCAGGGTGAGATCAGGCTTTTCCTCGGCAAAGACGGTGAGAGCATCTTCGCCGGAGGCGGCTGTGAAAACTTCGAAGCCCTCCTGACGCAGGCCGCGCGAAACGGTGCGGCGGGTTAAGTCTTCGTCATCGACTACTAGCACGGAGTAGGACATAAAGAAAGCTTTGAGCTACAGGCTTCGAGCTACGAGCTCTGCGTTTCAGGTTTCGAGTTCAGGGTTTCGAGTTCAAACCTGCCTGCTTACCAGTTTTAAGGCAACGAATATGTCTCAGTCGACGGTTCGTAGCTCGTCGCTCGAGACTCGCAGCTTCTACACAACTATTTCTGACTCCTCCTTCTTGTCATCATCGAATTCTTCCTGCCGGATCGGCAGGGTTAGCGTCACGGTGGTTCCGTGGTTCAGCACACTATCGACACGAATTTCGCCGTTGTGGCTGCGGACGTAGGCCTGGCTGATGCTGAGGCCGAGGCCGGTACCGCGGCCGCGCTTGGTCGTGAAAAATGGCTCGAAGACATGGGCGAGGATATCGGCAGGAATGCCGCATCCAGTGTCGCTGACGCGAATTTCAATGTTGTCGACGTAAGTGAGCTTGCTGGCTTCAATGCGGATGCTGCCACCCTCGGGCGTGGCTTCAGCGGCGTTGAGCAGCAGGTTCATCAGAACCTGCGAGAGTTGATTGGCGTCGGCGCGGATGTGCGGGAGATCGCGCGGGACCTCGTTGGTCAGGTGTTTGCCACGGAGCATGGGCTGATGCTCGATGAAGGCCAGTGTATCGGTGACCAGACGGTGCAGGCTGATTTTGCTCAGTACGAGCGGGCCGGGACGCGCGTAGTTCACCAGGCCGTGGAGGGTGGAGGAGATGCGTTTGGCGCCTGCGATGCACTGCTCGATTTCCTGGCGCTGCTCGGGATCGGTGGCGACCTTTAATTCGAGTTCGAGGTGCGACAGGATGCCCAGCAGCGGGTTGTTGATTTCGTGGGCGGCGCCGAGAGCGAGTTGCGCGAGTGCGGCGTATTTTTCGTATTCGGCGAGTTGGGATTGGAACTGGACTTTGTCCTTGTTGAGTTCGCGCTCTTCGTAGAGGCGGCGGAAAAGTTCTTCCTGGGCCAGATCTCGCTCGTGCTCGCGCTGCTCGACCAACGCGCGAGAACGGGCGAGTTCGGCGCTCAGGGTCGCGACGTCATGGCGATGCATGCGCCAGATGACGAACATCACCGTGGCAGCGGCAACCGCGAGTGGCAGGACAAACGCCGAGAGAAGGCGTTCGGCCCTGAGGACGTCGGGCAGGAACACGAATGCGCCGGTCAGGCAATTTTGTGCAACGTAGACGAGCGTGTCCATGCAATACCACGATGCATGGGAATGTCTCAGAAGGCTGTGATTCAGGTCACGGGGCGGGGTGCGGAGGAGCAGGACGGGCCTTAATCAGGGTGGCTTGTGGGGAATCCCGGCACCTAAAGGGCCAGGTTTTGGCTGGCTGTTTGCGGTGAATATAGCCATACCTGTTACAAAACCGAGTCCAACGCCGGGTCATTTAAAAAGACTTAGACGACAGAGGACACAAAGGGCACTGAGGAAGCAGACCACCAGAACGTTTTTGCTGCGCTTAACGATGTGGTTTGAAAGATGGGACGCACGCGTTACTTTCCTTCGTCTTCCTTGTTGCGCAGCCAGTCGATAAACATCTGCTCGACGGATTTGTCGTAGGCCATCAGAACATGGCGGACAGTGTGGCCGCTGACGAAGTGGCAGACTTCCTCGGCGAGATTCTTCGCATGGTCACCGGCGCGTTCCAGGGATTGCGTCATAAATATGACTTGCAGGCTGGCCTGGCGGGCGACGTTTTCGGGATTCTCGATATGGCGCAAGAAAATCAGGTTGCGGAGGCGGTCCATTTCGGCGTCGGCGCGGAGAACGTCGATGGCCTTCTTGACGTCGCGAGTGGAGAAGGAGTCGCCGACGTCGGTTAGCATTTTTTCGAGGACGGTGGCCATCTGCGTCAGTTCGCGGGTGTCTTGCGGATCGAGGCGGGCGCCAGCGGCATGCGCACTGTTGGCGAAGCTCAGTAGCAGGTCGCCGATGCGTTCGAGGCTGATCATGAACTTCATGCAGGCGAGCAGTTCGCGGGCCTCGGGAGCAGTGACCTGGGTGATGGCGTCGGTCACGCCGCTGTCGATTTCCATGTCGAGCTTGTCGAGTTCTTTTTCGCGGGTGCGGAGGGAATTGAGCAGAACTGTTGAGCCGGTGGCGATGCCTTCAGCAGCAGCTCCGGCCGCTTCCTTTGCCACCTGGCAGGCTTGCACGGTGAGCCGAACGAGGTGCCCATACGGCGGTTCGGGTAAGGGTTGCTTGAGGGCCGTGCTCATACGAGCTTTCCTCCGGGGTCGTGGGCCGGACGGGGTGGTGTCCTCGTCGCTTTTCGTCTTCCGCTTATATAGATGGATCGCCAAGGCACAAAGATAAGTTGTTTTTCCGGTGTACGGGTTACAGCCGCGTGAATTCTGTCGCGAAAAAGGTGCATAGCTCAGACGGCCACGGCGGCCGGGAGCGTGAAAAGGAAGACGGAGCCGTGGTTGAGCTCGCTTTCGGCATGAATGGTCCCGGAGTGAGCCAGCGTAATGTGCTTCGCGATGGCTAAGCCGAGTCCGGTGCCGCCGGACTCGCGCGAGCGAGCTTTGTCGACCCGATAAAAACGCTCAAACAAGCGGGGCAAGTGTTCGGACGCGATGCCAGGGCCGAAGTCGCGAACATAGAATTCAACCCCGCGTTCGGCAGCACGCGCGCCTAGAACGATGCGTTTGCCCGAACCCGCATATTTAATTGCGTTCTCGATGAGATTCGAAAACACCTGGTGAATGGCTTCGCGGTCGGCGTTTACGGGCGTGTCAGAGACTTCCTCGAGGGTGAGTTCCATGCCTTGTGCGCGGACGATGTCGCGAAAGCTTTCGACCGCATCGTTAAGCAGCTCGGCCGGCGTGGTGGGCTGCGCATCGAATCGCTGCTCGCCGGATTCGACTCGTGCGAGGGTGAGCAGATCTTCTGTGAGGCGCGCCATGCGGAAGGCATTCTTGCGAACAATTTCCAGGAATTCGCGAAGGTGGCCGTTATCGGAGGGACTGTCGAGGAGTGTCTCTGTGTAGCCCTGAATCGACGTGAGCGGCGTGCGTAATTCGTGTGAGACGTTGGCGATGAAGTCGCGACGGGTTTTTTCGACGCGCTCAGTTTCGGTGAGGTCGCGAAGCACCGCGACCGCGCCACCACCGGGCAGAGGGGCGGCGGTGACATCAAAGGTGCGCCCGGGAACGATGGAGATGGCGCGAGTAGAGGCGATTTTTTTTCCCTGGGTGGCCTCGCGTACCGCAGCCAGGAATTGGGGATCGCGCACGGTTTCGACCACGGGAGCATTGAGGCGGGCGCGCTGCGGGACCAGGCGCTCCATGCCGCGGTTGGCCCACTGCACGCGGCCGTCGGGGCCGACTGCGATGACGGCATCCTGCATAGAGTTGAGCAAGGTTTCGAGCTGGCGCTGGCTGGTCTGCACGGCAACGAAGCTTTCTTCGAGCTTGCGAGCGGTCTTGTCGAGGGCTGTGGCGACCTGGCCGATCTCATCGACAGAGGTGGCGGAAATGCGGGCCGTGAGATCGCCGGCGGCAATGCGGTCGGCGAAGGTGACAATGCGCTGCAGGCGGCGCGCGGTGTACTGGGCTCCGACCACGGAAAGCAGCATCACAATGACGAAAGCGATGGCCGACCCGAGCAGCAGGGCTCGATGGACCCGCCGGGACGCAGCTTCGACATCCGAGAGCGGATAAGCGAGGCGGACGGCGCCGCCAGAAATGGGAACTGCGACGTAGAGGAACGGTATGCCGATGGTGTGGCTGCGGCGTTCATCGACCCCGATATTGCCGCTCAGGGCGGCTTGAAATTCCTTTCTCGTGCGATGGTTTTCCATCGAAGCCGGAGCAGCTTCTGAGTCGGCGAGTACCTGGCCAGTCGGATCGATGATGGTAGCGCGAGCGCCGGCGGCGAGCGCCTCCTGCGAGGTGATGTCCTGCAGCGAGCGCTGGTGGTCGATTTCGACGCGGTTGGCGAACAGCCGCGTGCGCGCGGTCAGGCCGCGTTGGATCTCGTCGCGCAGAGAACTCTCCCAGACGCGTCGGATCGTAACGTCCATGGTGATCGCGGCGACCACGACAACGATGGCGGAAGCCGCGAGCATCTTGAAGAAGATGCGATTTCTCACTTCGGCGCCTCGAAGCGGTAGCCGGCGCCGCGCACGGTTTTCAGGTAGCGCGGATTCTCGGGGTCGGGCTCGATCTTTTCGCGGATGCGGCGCACGTAGACATCGACCGACCGCGGTGTGACGTACGACGTGTCGCGCCAGACGGAATCGAGGAGCTGATCGCGGGTGAAGACGCGGCCGAGGTGACGCGCGAAGTGGTCGAGCAGGCGAAACTCTGTGGCAGTGGTGGTGACGAGTTTGCCTTCGACGTGCAGGGTCATGGCCGAGGGATCGATTTCGATGCCGGCGACTTTGACGGGCCCCGGTGCGAGCGGGCGTTCGAAGCGGCGCAGCACGGCTTTCACGCGGGCGACGAGTTCGCGCGGGCTGAACGGCTTGGGGATGTAATCGTCGGCGCCAAGCTCAAGACCGAGCACGCGGTCTGCTTCGCTGTTCTTGGCGGTGAGGAAGATGACCGGAATCATGGCGAGGGATTGCGTCTGGCGAATTTGGCGGCAAAGTTCGAGGCCGTCTTTGCCGGGGACCATGATGTCGAGTAAGAAGAGCGCGGGCCGCTGGCGCTCCGCTTCGGCAAGGATCGCGTTTCCGGTGGGATAGAGTTTAACGCTAAAGCCGGCGCCTTCGAGATGATGGCGCACGAGCCGGGAGATGTCCGGATCATCTTCGACAACGGAGATGTACGGTTTCACGAAAACATTGTAGCTGGAGTCGGGCTGGGCGCCTTGTTCTTTAACAGTCCTGTAACAAAACTGGAAAAGCGTTTACCACCAAGGGGACAGAGGGCACTGAGAAAAACCTACACAATGTCGATCAGGAGATTGTTGGCCCGGTCGATCGAGAATCGCACGCGCGGTGGAATGATGGTGGTGGCGCTGTATTCGGTGACTACGGCCGGGCCTAAATACCTTTTACCCGGAACCAACTGGTCGCGTTCGTAGATTCTGGTGGGCTGGGCTTTTCCGTTGAACACGACTCGTCGTTGCTCAGGCTTGACGCGTTGATTGGTGGCAGCGCGAGAGGTTTCCTTTCTGGTGGCGAGCTTGACTGGTGAGAACTTCATGGTCGCTCGGAGACGAAGGGTTACCAGTTCGATTTCGCGGTCAGGGTGGCTGTAGCCGTAACGCTGGGCGTGGGCGCGGTGAAAATCCGAGATTAGTTTCGGCGAGAATGGGACGGAGAGCTCATAGCCCTGGCCGCGGTAGCGTGTGTCGATGCTGAGTTGCTCCTGAACTTTGCCCTTCCAGCCTTCTGACCGGAAATCCCTGCCAGAGTTTTGCGAGAGCTGTTGAAACTCGCGTTTGAGTTTGGACATAGGCAGGTCTGCGGTGGTGCGCCACAGGACGGTGCGCGAATAGTCCTTGATGACGTCGCTGACGAGGATACCGAATGCCGAGAGGGCTCCAGGCAAGGCGGGCACAATAACTCGCGGGATGCCGAGGGACTGGGCGAGTTCGCAGGCGTGAAGGCCTCCGGCGCCGCCGAAGGCCACCAGCGCGAAGTGACGGGGATCGTATCCACGCTCGATGGAGACGACGCGGATGGCTTTCTCCATGGTGGCGTTGACGACGCGGACCACGCCGATAGCGAACTGATCGAGCGAGAGGGGGAACTTCTGCTGCTTGAGCCATTTTTTCGTCAGGTCACGCGTGCGCTCAAGATCCAGTTGGAAGTTTCCACCCAGGAATCGATCGGGTTGCAGGCGGCCGAGGAGCAGATTGGCGTCGGTGACCGTGGGCAGCGTGCCGCGGCCGTAGCAGATGGGGCCGGGATCGGCGCCGGCAGACTCGGGGCCCACGCGCATGGCTCCGGCGGCGTCGAAGCGGGCTAGCGAACCTCCTCCGGCGCCGACGGTGTGGATGTCGAGCATGGGCACCCCGACCGGGAGACCGGCGATTTCGGACTGACTGCTGGCCTTGGCTTCTCCGTCGACGAGTGCGACGTCGGTGGAGGTACCTCCCATGTCGAAAGAGATGATCTGGCGGAGCCCGCTGAGGCGTGCGGTGGCCGAGGCTCCGACTACACCACCGGCCGGGCCGGAGAGCACGGTACGGACGGGTTGGCGGGCTGCTGTGGCAAGTGTGGTGATGCCGCCGCTGGATTGCATGACGAAAATCCGATTTGAGGCGGATGCGGCGCGAGCGGCGAGGCGCCGCTCGAGGCTTTCCAAGTAGCGCTGCATCACGGGCTGCAGGTAGGCGTTGACGACTACTGTGCTGGTGCGCTCGTACTCCCGGAATTCCGGAAGTATCTTGTTTGAGACAGAGAGTGGGATGCCGAGGGCTTCCAGTGTCTTTTCGATAGCGAGTTCGTTGGCTGGATTCGCGAATGAAAATAATAGCGTGATGGCAATTGCGTCGGGAGATTGGGCACGGATGGTTTCGGAGAGATGTTCGAGTTCCTGCGAAGAGGGTTGCTCGAGGATTTTTCCTTCGGTGTCAGTGCGCTCTGCGATTCCGAAGCGGAGGGACTGCGGGACCAGCGGTTCGACCCTATCGAAGAAAAAATCGTAGAGCTTGGGACGGGCCTGGCGGCCGATCTCAATGACGTCTTCGAAACCTTCGGTTGTGACCAGGGCAACGCGGGCGCCTTTTCGCTGGAGGATCGTATTCGTGCCGACGGTGGTTCCGTGAAGAAGAGTGACGGTCGCGTTGGGAGCGATTTGCTGAATTGCTTCCGCGATAGCTTGGGCCGGGTCTGCGGGTGTGGAGAAGACTTTCAGCAGGCGCACTTGTCCGCGGTCAATCCAAACGCAGTCGGTGAAGGTGCCGCCGGTGTCGATGGCGATGCGAAGAGTGGAGGGGCGCTGGGGCATGCAATTTTGGTGGAAGGGTAGGGTAGCATTTCAGACGATCGGATGGCAGGCCTCGCGGAATCGGATGATGACTAAAATCTCTGCCTAGGGCGTAGCAAAAAAGCAGACAGATTGGCCGCTCCGCATAGAGAAAATCAAAATCTTAAAACGCAGAGGGCGCAGAGAAGGGCCGCAGAGGGCGCGAAGGGGACTTTCCGACTCCCAGACGAAGGCGCAGAACTTTGCTCGGCTGGGCAGCCGAGGCGGCTGCCACTACGTCGGCTGTGTCTACACGAGCTAGGTCTTCCCACCTGTCAGGGCTAAGGCGATCAGCGTTTTCTGTTCTACCTCGTGGGCGCCGGCCGAGCCTGTTGAGGGGCTGGGGCTGGGGGAACGCTTGACGGAGAGAACGGCTCGGTCCCCAGCTACGTGGCGGAGGCGGGGCATCATATAAAACAAGGCGCCCATGTTGGCTGGCTCTTCCTGCACCCAGACGATTTCTCGTGCCTGGGGATGCAGGTCGATTGCGGCCTTTAGTTCGGGCTCGTGGAACGGGTAAAGCTGGTCGATGAAGATGATGGCGGTGCTGGTGTCTTTGCGACGCTGGCGTTCGACGCGCAGTTCGTGGCCGATTTTTCCGGTGCAGACAAGGATGCGCTTGGCGTTCTCGGCGCCCGTGTCGGGGACGATTGGCAGGAAGCGTTGGTGCGTGAAGTCTTCGATGGGGGAGCATGCATCGGGATGGCGCAACATGCTTTTTGGCGTCAGCACCACCAGCGGTTTGCGCCAGTGGCGGAGGGCCTGGCGACGCAACATGTGGAAATATTGCGCTGCGTTGGACGGCTGGCAGATCTGGAAATTGTCGCGCGCGGCAAGTTGCAGAAAGCGCTCAAGTCGGGCGCTGGAGTGTTCCGGACCCTGGCCCTCGTAGCCGTGAGGCAGCAACAAGACGAGCCCCGAGAGCAGGCCCCACTTGTCTTCACCGGCGCACACGAACTGGTCGATCACTGCTTGCGCCACGTTGGCGAAGTCGCCGAACTGCGCTTCCCACAGAACCAGCGCTTCGGGATAATCCCGGCTGTATCCGTATTCGAATCCCATCACGCCGGCTTCGGAAAGGGTTGAGTTGTAGATGTCGCAGCGCGCCTGCCCGGACGTGATGTTGCGGAGGGGTACATATTCGGTTTCGTCTTCGATGTCGAGCAGCACAGAGTGGCGCTGGTTGAAGGTGCCCCGACGCGAATCCTGGCCGCTCATCCGGATAGGGATGCCGGCTTTCACCAGGCTGGCGAAGGCGAGCGCTTCGGCCATGCCGTAATCAACATCGCGCTGGCCTGCGCCCATTTCGGCGCGCTGCTCAAGAAGTTTTTTCACCTTCGGGTGAATGTGGAAGGCGGACGGATAGGTAGTCAGCTTTTCGGTCAGTTCGGCGAGTTCTTCCGACGAGAGGCCGGTTTCTTTTTCGTATTCCGCCTTGTAGCGCCCGCCGTAGTAGTCATCCCAGTAGGTCGGAAGGTCGCGCATGGTCGGCTTTTTGGTGATCGATCCGGCATTCTTCTGACCGGTTTCGTACTCGGTCTTCACCTCAGCTACCTTGGCTTCGGCGTCCATGCCGGCGTCTTCCGCGTAAATCTCCCAGAGTGGCGGATGAGCTTTGATCGCTTTGTAGAGCAGTGGCTGGGTGACGGTGGGGTCGTCAACCTCACTGTGGCCATGGCGGCGGTATCCGATCATGTCGATGACCACGTCAGTGCCGAACGCGTAGCGGTACTCGAGAGCCATGCGGCCGACGCGAACCACGGAGTCCACATCTTCGGCGTTCACGTGGAAGATGGGAATCGACTGGCGGCGCGCGAGATCGGCGGAGAAACGCTCGGAGTGCTCCTCCTGATAGTTGGTGGTGAAGCCGACCAGGTTATTCACGATGATGTGAACTGTGCCGCCGGCGGTGTAGCCCGGGAGGTCGGCGTAGTTCATGGTCTCGGCTGTGATGCCCTGACCGGCGAATGCGGCGTCGCCGTGGACCAGGAGCGGCAGGAATTTTTCGCGGCCGCCTTCGCGGGCTCGGTCCTGCTTAGCGCGGGTGCGTCCGATGGTGACGGGGTCAACGGCTTCCAGATGGCTGGGGTTCGAGACCAGGTGAATGTTGACCTTGGCCCCGCTGCGCGTGACGTACTCGCCGGTTGCGCCCAAATGATATTTCACGTCCCCGGAGCCGAGGACGCTGCGCGGGTCGACGTCTTCGAAGGCGGCGAAGAGTTCTTCGGGAGTGCGGCGCGCGACGTGGAGGATCACGTTCAGGCGCCCGCGGTGACTCATGCCCATAACCAGATTGACGGCCCCACGCTGCGCGGCTCCGTCGAGGATTTCGTCAACCAAGGGAAGCAGCGCGGTGTTGCCTTCGAGCGAGAAGCGCTTTGTGCCGAGGTAGCGCTGCTGGAGCACCGTCTCGAACACGTCGGCGCGGATGAGCAGGTCGAGAATGCGCTGCTGGTCGACGGGGCCGGGGTTGCCTTCCATGCGTTCCTGGATCCAGCGGCGACGGTCGGGATCGGTGATGTGCATGAACTCGACGCCGATCGTGCCGCAGTAGGCATTGCGCGCCTCGCGGGCGAGTTCGCCGTCGATCTGCAGGTCGGGCTGAGGCTGTGGACGGAGGAGGCCGAGGGGGTCGAGGTCAGCCTCGAGGTATCCCCAATGCCGGAAAAGGTCGAAAACGCGCTCCCGTTCGACGCTGGGGGCTTCCAGGAGGGCGGAGTTGGAGGACTTGGGATTTCGCGAAGGCATAGATGTCTTTACTAGAATAACGGATGCGGCGGTGCGGGGGCGAGATTCAAGGGGGGGCCGAGGCAAGGGCGTCACAATCGTGCTAGGCGGAAAGGCTCGACCGCTGATTGCGGCTCAATTCAAGCTTCTGTTGACAGCACTCGCGGGCTATTGAGAAAGGTTATGAGATCGCCCGTTATAGCGTCGCCCCCGTGTGAGTAATCTGGGCACGGTCACGGGGAATGAACACCTCGAGCAATGTTCCGGGATGGGCGTTGCTGATTCGAAATTCTCCACCCAGTTCCTTGGATCTCTGCCTCATCCCCTCAAGTCCGACTCCGACACTGTTCGGCCGCAAGTCCACGACCTCATTCGGGAGTCCCTTGCCGTCATCACGCACCATGACCACTACCCCGCGCTCTTCCTGACTCACGACGACCCAACCCTTGCTGGCCTGCGAATGCCGGAAGACGTTGGTCAGGGCTTCCTGCACGATGCGAAAGATCGCGGTCTCCACGCTCCTGACAAGTCGGGGGAATTGCTGCGGCTGGATATCGAGCGAGATGTCGATTCGGCTGCGCTTGTTTATTCCGTCCAGGTAGCAGCGCAGCGCCGAGGCCAGGCCGACTTCGTCGAGCAAGGGCGGATGCAGAAGATACGACATGGTGCGAACCTGCTGGATCGCATGATCGACGATGTCGCTGCCCTCGAGTGCCAGATTGTCCTTGGAGGAATCCAGCTTTTCTTCAACGATCCGGGCGAGCATCATTTTGATCGCACCAAGCTCTTGACCCAGACCATCATGTAGTTCTCGGGCAATGCGACGGCGCTCTTCATCCTGTACCCGCATCAAGCGGCCGGAGACTTGCTGTAACTGCGCGTTCAAGTCGTCCATTTCTTTCGCTTTCCGGTGCAATTCAACGAAAACGCGGACTTTTGCGCGAAGCAAGTCTGCGACTACGGGGACGGAAATGTAGTCGGCAGCGCCCATCTCATAACCTTTGAGACGATCGAGGTCGGTTACATGCAGGGCGGACACGAAGATGATCGCCGTCTGCTGAAAACGCGGATGCTGTCGAATCATGCGTGCCAGTTCGAAGCCGTCGATTTCCGGCATGTTCACGTCCAACAGGACAACGGCAAATTCCATTCTTAGCAGCATTCCCAGAGCTTCTCGCGCGGAGGTTGCCTTGATAAGGTTCTCGTCCAGTTCGCGAAGCATCACTTCGTAAGTCAGTAGCTTGGCGGGCTGGTCATCCACCATGAGGATGTTGGCCTTTTCTTTACTGCTCATTGGTGCTCGCTATGGTTTGCGTTCAGAAGATGGCTATCTTCAGACTCGAGAGTATCTTCGGGCGCAGTTTGCACCGAGCGTGCAATTCGCCGAGCCTCTGCGTGCAAGCCAGAATGCGTGTACCTGTATCACGAAAGGGTTGGGCTTGCATCTACATTGTTAACTGTAGGTTGGGATGAAGCTTCCGTGAGGGTATAGACGCGAAGGTCCCGCGGCGCCGGGCGCCGCGGAGGCTGAGGGCTGGACAGAATGGTCGACTATTAGCGCTGGTAGAGTCGGGGCTGCCGAGCAAAAGCAATGCGAATCCAAGCGATCTAGAACATCAACTTTAATCCTAGTTGGATGACGCGCGGGCCTCCGCCGCCGAGGCCGGGGTTGGTCTGGGCTACGTCGGGCGTTTGCGTGATCAGACCCATGGGTTGCAGTACACCATCCTGATAGGCAGAAGGATTCGGATCGATTTGCGGGCTGCCGGGCGAGCCGTCATCGATGAATCCGGGAATGATGTTGTGATTCGGCTGGGCGTAGTTCGGATGATTGAGGATGTTGAAGAATTCGGCGCGGAATTGCAGCGTAAGTTGATCTTTGATCCGAGTGTTCTTAGTGATGGAGAAATCGAGGTTGCGGTAGCCGGGGCCGTAGATTGAGTTGCGCCCCAGATTGCCGAAGGTGCCGAAGGCGGGCTGGATGAAGGCCAGCGGATTCAGGTAGCCGGTGAACGGAGTCCAGTGCGGAAGAACAGGATTCACGCCAGGAACGATGTTAGGCCGCTGGTTGAAGTAGAAGCGTCCGCTTGAGTCGCTGGAGTTTGCGATGGGGATGGGGCGGCCGCTTTGCAGGCTGGCGATCCAGTTGAGTTGCCATCCTGAGCCGAAGAGTCCCGCCGGCTTCCACGCGGGCAGATCGTAGTTGATGGCGACGGTGAAACGGTGCTTGGTGTCGAAGCTCGAAGGTCCGCGCTCGGCGTTCAGGTTGCCCGGATCTTGCGGGAATGCGACTCCGGGTGCGAAATCAATGCCGTCGGAGGCGTCGTCGATGGCTTTGGCGAAGGTGTAACCTGCGAATCCTGAAACACCGTGCGTGTTCTGAATGCGCACGATCGTTTGCAGCGCGTGGTAAATGGACGAGGCCCCGGGGAGGAGTTCGTCGGCGGTGCCGAAGTTTGGATTGGGAGCATTGCCATCGCCATCGGGCTCGTTGAGATCGGTCAGCCGGACGAGCTTTGTGCCTTTACTGCCCACGTATCCCACTTCGACGGACGCGTTCTGCGCGAACTTCTGCTGCACATTCAAATTCCAGTTCTGCGTGTAGGGGGAATGGAATTTTCTGGGTGTGACGAAGACGGAATATGGGCCGGTGGTGTTGGGCGTCAGGATGGGAGGATTTGTGGTCCCGCTGGTGCCGTTGAATGCGGCGGAATCGAAATCCATCGGTAGCACGGGTTTGGGGCCAATGGGATTGGTTGCGACTCCCGCCGAGGACGTGAAGTTGGCAATCACCAGATGCTGAGGAACGTAGTCGTAAAAGACTCCGTATCCTGCGCGAATTACCGTATTGGAGCGCACGCTCCAGGCGAAGCCGAGATGCGGGCCGAAGTCGTGCAGGTCGCGGTCGTAGAGGCCATGCAGGCCGTGGGTGCCGACCAGCGCCAGTGTGCCGTCGGGAGCGAGATTTGAGAGCAAGCCATTTTTCTCGCTCAGGGGGCCGAAGTACTCCCAGCGCAGGCCAAGGTTGAGCGTGAAATTGTGGGCGGCTCGGAAGTCGTCCTGGGCGAAGAAGCTGAACCCGTTGTTGTAGGTGGTGCGGTGGGTGTCTCCAGTTGCGGCCAGTACAAAAGAGGCAAAGGCTGCGTCATCGGCGCCGCCGGTGTAGAAGTTGACCAGCGAGTCGACGACGGGATCGCTCTGGAAGTTATTGCCGGGGTTTGCGTCGAACAGATTTCCAGCGGCGAACTGAAAAATGCCACGCTCGACGTTGTCGTTGAAGTTCTCGATCGCAGCACGCCGGAATTCTCCCCCAAACTTGAAGGTGTGCTTGCCGCGCAGCCAGGTCAAGTTGTCGAGGATCTGGTAGGTCTGGCTGGTGCGGCCGCGGGGAACGCTAAATCCGATGGCACCCAGGTTTTCAATATTGGTGAAATCAAATTCCGGTAGACCAAGCTTGCCGGTGCCAAAATTCAAGCCGATGGTTGCGGGATCGAAGTTGGCGTTCAGCGAGCTGAAAGACGTGCGGTAGCGGCTGTATCCGAAACGGACTTCATTGATCAGTGTAGAACTCACGGTCGACAACAGGCTGGCGGAGAAAACCTGCACGCGCGCGGGAGAGGTTTGCGCGAATTCCGGAAGCCGCGAACCGGTGCCGAAGCCGCCGGGGGATCCAAAAGGAAAGACCTGGTCGCTCTGCGAGAAGGCGTAGCGGGCCGTGATCTGCTCGTTGTTGGAAACGGCATGGTCGAGCTTGACGATGAAATTGTTCCCGTCGTTCTTGTCGCGGACAACACCGGGAATGGTCGGCGAATCGCTTGCGGGATAGATGTCAAGGATTGCATCCAACGCCGGGTTGACGGGTTGTAGGAGCAGCCCTTCGGCGATGGTTCGAGCCGTGGCCCTTTGCGCGTTGGTCGGGACCTGCAGCAGGAAATCGGAGCCTACGCGTTCGCGCTGTCCTTCGTAGGCGGCGAAGAAAAAAGTCTTGTCTTCGAGGATCGGTCCCCCAAACGCCGCGCCGAAGTTATTGTTCTGGAATACGGACTTCCGTGATTCAGTGTTGAAGTAGTTACGCGCGTCGAGGGCGCTGTTGCGAAGAAATTCGAAGGCAGAACCGTGGAAGTGATTTGTGCCCGAGCGAGTGACGATGTTGACCACGGATCCGCTGTTGCGGCCATATTCGGCGGCGAATTGCGATTGCAGGTTGAATTCCTGGATGGCGTCGATGGGCAGGAGAGAAGCGGGAGCTCCGCCGATGCCGGTCTGGTTCAGCGCGGAGTTGTTAAAGAACGGATCGTTGTTGTCGGTGCCGTCCAGGGTGTAGTTATTGGAACGATCGCGATTGCCGTTGATGTTGAATTGTCCGAATCCACCCTGCGTGCCGGCAACGCCCGAAGGATCGACAGTGGTGCCGGGGGTCAATGCGACGAGTTTTCCGAAGTCACGACCGTTGAGGGGAAGCTCGGTTACCAATTTCTGTTCGACGACCTCTCCTAGCACGTCGCGCGTGGTCTCGATGACAGGATTTTCCGCAACCACCGTCAGGGACTCAACGTGTTTCTGAATTTCCGTGAGATCGAAGTCCGCGGCCGTATCGAGGCCCACGTTGACAACGACGTTCTGTGCTGTTGGTGACAGGTTGGCAGCTTCGGCCATCACCACGTACAAGCCGGCAGGCAACTCCGCCATGACGTAGCTCCCGTCGTCGGCGGTTTTGGTTTCGCGGACCAGACCGGTGGCTTTGTTTTTGGCGGTAACCTTGGCGCCGGCGAGCAAGGCGCCGCTCGAGTCTTTTACGCTGCCGCGGATGGATCCGCGAAAGCTTTGGGCGCAGAGAACTACGGGTATGAGTACGAGCGCGAAAAGCAGGGCCCAGGAT
Organism: uncultured Acidobacteriota bacterium; assembly: GCA_963765755.1. GTDB lineage: Bacteria > Acidobacteriota > Terriglobia > Terriglobales > Acidobacteriaceae > Gp1-AA133. The sequence continues at coordinate 394,771 of CAVXXV010000005.1, forward strand.
GACGGAAACGGTCTGAAGTTGCGCATGAACGGGTTTCTCCTGAAATCGCTATCACCTCGTGCAACGGAAAGCTAAAAGATGCCCCAAGTGTCGCGCCGGGTTCGAGGATTCAGTCCTTACGGGGAATCGTAAATTTCACCGGCGGCTTGATCCCGTAGATCTCGGCGAAGCTGGCCTGGTTGACGGCCAGGGCGAATCGTCCGCGTGAGTCGATGTAGATCAAAGGCGTTTTCAGCGGGACGTCGCTGAATGTTTTCACGAATTGCAGGTCGATTTTCTTGTCGCCTAGCATGAGGGGGACCGTGTCGCCGCGCTGGTAGCCGAGTTGGAGGAATTCTTCGGCCTCGACGTTAGTTACCAGATTGCCGAAGGGGCCGTCGGTGGCGATGACTTCGCCCCGCAGACCCTTGTCGTCGACCGTGGCTGCCTGCAGGTCGAGACGGACGAGAGCTTTGAGGTCAAGGACAGGTCCGACTTCGAACCAGTTATCGCCGCGAGCGACGTGGGCGCTGGCGGGAGAAAAAATGTCGCGGCCATGAAAGGTGGAGGAAAGCGCTTTGCCAATCATCCATGCAGGATTTGTGATCTCGTGGGCAGCTTCGAGTCCGTCGCGATCGGCGACGAGCGTGATCAGGCCATTGTCGGGCAGAACGAAATACTGTCCGCGTTTTGATTTAATGATGACCGCTTTGCGCGTGCTGCCGACACCTGGATCGACGACCACCGTGAAGACGGTACCGGCCGGATAGTAAGGGGTTGCGCCATAGAGGAAGCGGGCGCCATCGAGGATCGAGAAGGGAGTGACCTGGTGGGTGAGGTCGACGATACGCACGCCGGGCAGGATCGAGTACATCACGCCTTTACAGATCGGGACCGAATCGTCGAGCGTGCCGAAATCGGTCATGAAGACGATGGTCTGCGGATACTTTGGTGCAGCAGTCGTCTGTGCCGGGGTGTCGGTGACTGCGCTGAGTACGATCAGGAATGCGGCCAGAACTGGCAGGTATTTTGGCCAGGAAGATTTCGATTTCTGCATAAGAGGAATTCCATCTCCCGAGAGTCTGCTAATTGAGTTTCGTGATCAGGGCGAGCTCGCGCCTTGCAAGAAACCCTGCATGATTTCAGTGAGTTCGCTATTTTAGCGGAAGAGCGCAAAGTTTCGCGACTTGCATGGGCCTGCGCAAGAAGCCAGTTGGTGTAGGCGCCGATGCATACAAGCTGAGAATGGAATCGCCGACGGCCGTCGTACTGCAAGCTATGCCTGACACAGCTATAATCTTCTGCGCGCCTCGTCATTCGAGACCGCTGTATCTCTTCCAGGAGGCCTTTCATGGCTGGTCCGATTCCCGAGAAGTACACCGATTTGTTCCAGAAGCGCGCTTTCGCGAGTCTCGGAACTCTAATGCCCGACGGTCGTCCGCAGGTAACGCCCGTGTGGGTCGACTACGACGGGGAACACATTCTTTTTAATTCTGCCAAGGGACGGCAAAAAGACCGCAATGTGCGACGCGACCCGCGTGTTTCACTCGCAATCATCGATCCCGAAAATCCGTACCGGTATCTGGAGATTCGAGGCAAGGTCGTGGAAATTACCGAACAGGGTGCAGATGCCCACATCGACAAGTTGGCGAAAAAGTATCTGGGTGTCGACAAGTACCCGTACGCGCAGGCGACCGAGGTGCGCGTGATCTACAAGATCAAGCCCGAGCACACCACCACGATGGGCTAACTGGCCGGAGAAAAGCTCATTCCATCCTACAATCTGTGCCTTCTGGGATTCGGCAACGTGAACCGGGCGTTCGTGCGGCTGCTCGTGGATCGCGCAGCCGAGCTGCGCCAATGCGGCATCGAATGGCGGATTACTGGCGTGGCGTCGCGGCGACTGGGTTGGATTGCTGATCCGAATGGGATCGATCCTGGCCTGCTTAGCCGTAAACAGGGCTTGGTGGCCGGAGACTTTCCCAAAGCCCTATGCAGGAGCGCCAACGTTCAGGAGTGGCTTGCGGCTGCTCGTACGGACGCACTTTTCGAGGCGACTTCGTTGAACGTTGAAAATGGGCAGCCCGCGGTTGAACATTTGCGCGCGGCACTGGAGCACGGAGCGAACGCGATCACCGCTAACAAAGGCCCGATCGTGCACGCCTACCACGAGCTGCGCGACCTGGCCCAGGCACGCGGCAAACGGCTGTTGTTTGAGTCGACCGTGCTCGACGGTATCCCAATCTTCTCTTTGTTTCAGGAGAATCTGCCGGTCATCCATCTGCAGGGCTTTCGCGGGATTCTGAATTCGACTACCAATGTCATTCTTGCCGGAATGGAAGAAGGCTTGAGTTTCGCTGCCGCTCTTGCTCGGGCGCAGGAGATGGGGGTTGCTGAGACGGATGCGAGCCATGACATCGAGGGGTGGGATGCGGCGGTGAAGGTAACTGCTCTGGTCGTGGTGCTGATGGGCGAGAAACTTCGTCCGGCGGATGTTCAACGTGAAGGCATCGGCAAGTTGGCTGGGGAAGAAGTGCGCGCGGCTCGGGCCGGCGGAACTCCATTCAAGCTGGTGTGCAGTGCACGCCGGACGGAGAGCGGGATTTTGGCGCGGGTTTCGCCGGAACGCCTCCCCTTGAGCGACCCGCTGGCGTGGGTCGCAGGAACTTCGTCCATCGTGTATTTTGAAACGGATATCTTTCCAGGGCTTTGCATCACCGAGGTGAACCCAGGCTTGTACGCGACGGCGTACGGAATGCTGGCGGATTTCGTAAGGGCGGTAAGGAAATCCTGATCAGGTACTCTAGAAGACATGCCAACTACCCAAGACGATCTCGCAACCGCGCTCGACCTCCCCTGGATTCGCTGCCAGTTTCCCTCCTTCGGTGAAAAGGTGAACGGCCAGCCGGCCGCTTACTTTGATGGCCCGGGCGGCACGCAGGTACCGCAGCGCGTGATCGATGCCATTAGCGAGTACCTGGCGCATGCGAACGCGAACACGTGCGGCGCGTATCTCACCAGTCGGCGAACGAACCAGGTGATCGCGGACGCACGCTTGGCCATGGCCGATTTCTTCGGCTGCGATGCCGACGAGGTTGTTTTCGGGTTCAATATGACCTCGTTGACCTTCGCGATGAGCCGGGCGATCGGCCGCGAACTGAAAGCGGGCGATGAAATCGTTCTTACGCTGCTTGATCACGATGCGAATTTCTCGCCGTGGCAGGCGCTGGAAGAGCGGGGAGTGGTCATCCGCCGAGTAGCGTTTCGCGAAGCCGATTGCACGCTCAACATGGAGGACCTGGCGCAGCAGATTAACAAGCGCACAAAAGTCGTTGCCGTCGGTTACGCCTCGAATGCCGTGGGAACCATCAACGACGTGAAAGAGGTGGTGCGGCTAGCGCACGCGGTCGGAGCGCTGGCTTACATCGACGCGGTTCATTACGCTCCGCACGGTCCGATCGACGTGCGCAATCTCGATTGCGACTTCCTGGTGTGCTCGAGCTACAAATTCTTCGGGCCGCACATGGGCGTGCTCTATGGCAAGCGGGAACATCTGAAGCGACTGCAGCCTTACAAGGTTCGGGCGAATACCAATGAGATTCCCAATTGCTGGGAGTGGGGAACGTTGAACCACGAAGGCATCGCCGGCATCACGGCGTGTGTCGATTACATCGCCAGCATCGGACACAAGTTGAAGGGAACATTGCCATCGCGGCGGGCGGCGATTCTCGCGGCTTACGGGGAAATTGTGAAATATGAGCGGGGGCTGTGCGAGCGCTTGTTGCAGGGAATTGCGCGGCTGCCCGCGGTGAAAATATACGGAATCACCGATCGGGCGCGGTTTAATCACCGCTGCCCGACCATTGCACTGCGCGCCGAGGGACACACCCCGCTGGAGCTCGCGACCAAGCTTGGCGACCGGGGATTCTTCACCTGGGACGGGAACTACTACGCGATTAACGTGACAGAGCAGCTGGACGTAGAGAAAGACGGCGGATTCCTGCGGATTGGCCTGTTTCACTACAACACGGTAGAGGAAGTCGACCGATTAGTGGCTGCGCTGCGCGAGATTCTCGCTGCTTGAACGAAACTATAGCGTCAGCGTCATTCCGTGGCCCAACACCACAACGTAGATCAGCGAAGCCGTTACGGCCACGATGATCCAGCGGTATCCCCGCTGAATATGGTCGCCTATGGCCGCAGGCACAGTGCCTTTTGGCACGTAATGCCGGAACCAGAGCAGGCCGCTATGACCTCCGGCGGTTGCGGGCAGTGCCGACTGCCACAGCAATTGCTTTCCAATGGGGTTGAATAATCCCGCCAGACAAACGATCACAATGGCTGAAACGTAAGGAAGAACACTCAGCCTGAGCAGTCGGTGCCCGTCGGTGAGCGGAATTCCGAGGTCCTGTACATAGGTTTTGCCGACCAGCACAACCGCGCCAAAATAGGCCGCGACTCCGACCACTATAAGCGCCCAACGCCAGGCCCAATGAGGATGCATTGGGTGAATCACCGTGGCCCAATCGCCGAAATTCGTAACTCCGGAGAACAAGAAATATCCTGTGCTGTCGAACAGATTGAAAGCCAGGTTCAGCAGCAGGAAGTAGCGCAGCTCGACCGACGCCCGTCTCGCACTGCGCAGTACGATCCAGAACAAACCAGCAGCGGCGAGATTTACCAGCGTGCCTCCGGCCGCGACTAGCCGCGAATCGTATTCGCTCGACCATGCGACCGCAGTGAGGAGTCCCGATTGCGCTCCCGTCAGAAGCGCAATCGCGGCATGGCCAATGCATTCGTGTAAGACAGATGCGATCATGGCAGCCAGCACGCCAATGGCGCACACGGTAAGCGTTTCATCGCGAACTGTGGAGGGACGTTGGAGAACTTCAGTTGATGCCATGATCTTCTACGAGGGGCGAAACTCTTCGACCTCGCCCGCCTTCGCCATTACGACCGCGGTAGCCATGCCCACGAAGAGGCCATGCTCGACGATGCCGGGCATGTCGCTTAACGTGCGGGCGAGAGCGGCCGGATCCGGAATTTTGCCGAAGTGGCAGTCGAGGATGTGGTGGCCTTCGTCGGTCATGTAGGGCTTGCCGGATGCATCCGCTCTCCTGACTACCCGCGCGCCGAGGGCAGAAATTTTCTTGGCGACGAGCGGTTCCGCGAAGCCGATGACTTCGACAGGCAGAGGGAATTTCCCCAGAACAGGCACTTGCTTGGAGGAGTCGGTGACGATGATCAGCTGCTTCGAGGCGGAAGCGACGATTTTTTCGCGGAGCATCGCGCCGCCGCCGCCCTTAATCAGGTTGAGTGCAGGGTCGAATTCGTCGGCGCCATCGATGGTGGCGTCGATCTCTTGAACTTCGTCGAAGGTGGTTAGCGGAATTCCCAATTGAATGGCAAGGTCGCGGGACGCGATCGAACTTGGGATCCCGCGAATCTTCATGCCGGCGCGCACGCGTTCGCCGAGCAAGCGAATGGCAAACGTGGCGGTTGAGCCGCTGCCGAGCCCCACCACCTGGCCGTCGCGAACGTATTTCAGGCTCGCTCGCGCCGCCGCTTCCTTTTCCGCATCATTGGCCATGATTGAATGCAGTCCCATTTTGTCGAGTTGCCGGATGATTATTCCATAGGTTCTGAATTGGCGTGATTGCACTGGCAAAATTCTGGAGTACTCCGTGGTGGAAAAAACCTCTGAGTTCTTGCCAGGCTTAAGGAACGCAAGGTCCCTCGACTGCGTTCGGCTGACGCCTCACTGCGCTCGGGATGACAGAGTTTAGGAAGATGTTGCCGGCTTTGACGGCAATGGCTGGTCCTTTCTCAGTTGAGTAACTACGGGCAATTGCAGGCCATTAGCATTTTGCCCATGAGTTCCTTGAGGATTTTGCCGCCTACGGTGGCGGTGAGGTCGGAGACGTCGCGACTGGGGTTGTACTCCACGATGTCGGCGCCGACGATGGTGGCTGTGATGGAGTGCAGGTGCTCCAGAACCTCACGCACGGACATGCCGCCGGGTTCACGATGCGAGACGCCGGGAGCGAAGGCGGGGTCGAGCACATCCATGTCAAAGGAGACGTAGACCGGGCACCAGGTCTTCACTTCCTCGAGGGCGCGTTTGTGGCCAATCCCGAAGACTTCCACGCCAAAGCGCGCGACTTGCTTTTTCTGTGCGGCGTTCATGGTGCGAATGCCGACCTGGATCAGCCGCTTCGCAAGTTTCTCTTCCATGATGCGTGCGAAGGGCGACGCATGCGAGTGCTTGTTCCCCCGGAAATCGTCGTAGAGATCTGGATGCGCGTCGAAATGGATGATGGTGAGATCTTTGAAACGCTTGGCGAACGCCCGGACGATGGGGTAGGTGATGGAATGATCTCCGCCGAGGCAGATGGGCCGCTGGCGTTTTTCGAGCAAGGCGTCGACGGCTTGCTCGATTGCGGGGAATGCGTCTTTCTCGGGGAGGTCGAGGTTGCCGGCGTCTTCGTACGCACCTTCGACGTCGACGCCGAGTTCCGACCACATGTTGGAGGCGTCGCAAAGCAACGCGTCGCGGATTAGGGCAGGAGCTCCGGCTGCGCCTCGCTTGTAGGAGGAGTTTTCGTCGAGTGGAACACCCAGCAGGGTGGGTGCTCCCCACGGTCCTTTCCCACTTCCAGTGCTCGCCATTGGGCACGCCTCAGGGGGACTAAGGTACACCTTTTGGGATGGAGGTGAGAAGGGTGGGGAGACTGTAGAGCTCTTGCTCAGCGTACCTCGAGGTTCAACTTGCAATCAGAGCGCTCGAGTTCATCATTAAGAAACAACCCGGCGCCAACCCTTCACGGTTGACGCCAGCTTGGTACTGCACCTCGTCAGGGCCGCTTCAATGACTAGTCACGGCCGAAGTTAAACAAGTCCATCATGTCGCCGATGGCGGGACTATTCAATGGAACGTAGGGGTTGTTGTGGCTGGCGTGCGGGTTGGGGAAGTTGTCGCGGCTGCGCTTGGTCAACGGAGACACTCCCCAGTTGGCTTCAATAAACTTCAGAATGGAAACATGGTCGGTGTACGAGTGAGAGATGTGGCCGGCCTTGGTCCAAGGCGACACCACGATGGTCGGTATGCGAGTGCCGTCACCGAAGAAGTCCAGGGGCTGAATGTAGCCGGAGTCCCAGTAGCCGCCGCCCTCGTCGAAGGTCACGATGATGGCGGTGCTGGCCCAGAGTTTCGGGTTGGCCTTCACGCCATCGACGATCTTCTTCACGAAGCCTTCGAACAGATTCAGCTTCGAGGAAGCCGGGTGGCCGTCCAGCCAGCCATCAGGCTTTACGAACGAGACCGCCGGAAGGCTTCCGTTCTTGATCCCGTCGTAAAGAGCGGTGGTGTCCTGGTTATGCGCGCGGCCGGAGGCGCTGGTCATGATTGACGTCGCGTACTGGAACGGGTTGCAGATGTTGCAGTACGTGTTGTCGGCGGTGACGTAGTTGCCGTCGGGGTTGGCGAGGTAGGTATTCCATTGATCGCCGTAATACGCCCACGTGATGTTCTTCTCGTTGAGGGCATCGCCGATGTTGCGCAGGGTGGATGGCGGGATCGTAAACACGGTCTGATTGGGATTGGTAATGTCGGCATAGGCATCGCGGCCATCGCCGTAGTAGCCGGGATTGTAGTTGTTCAGCAGATAGTAGTGGCCGGGGTCGCAATTGGGATCGATGGGCTTCGGTAGTGAACGGAGATAGCGGACAAGTTGGCTGACGCCGGGCGCGGAGCTGTCGGCGCACTCGCTGTAAGTACCACCTCCCGACGAAGGTGAGCCAAAGGAACCGGAGCCGTACCCGTCCTGCGTGTACCAGTTGTTGGTCCCGACCTGTGGGTTCGGATTTTCGACTTCATCGACCACGCCTGCGTTGGGACTTCCCGCCGCGACCATTTCATTGTGCGGTGGGCGCCGAGCATGTCCGCGGCCGTCGCTGAACCAGATCCCATCGCCGGTGCCGAGCATCACGTGATTGGCACCCGTTCCACCCATCACCGATTGGTGAAAGTTATCGCTCATCGCATAGTTGTCGGCGAGGAACTTGAAGTAAGGCGCGTCGCCCTGCAGCACGTTATAGAAGCCCATCGCCGTGGAGCCTTCGCCAGTGCTGGTGTCATTAAAGCCGGAGGGCTGCGTCTTGCCGTTGGAACCTGCGCCGATCGTGGTTTCCACCCAGGGCCACAAATCGTTTTTGCATCCGCTGGGATTGCTGCGCGTCGCGCGCGATGCCTTGCAGTCGAACTGCTGCCACATCTGGTAGAAGCGGTGGACCGGGCTGTTGTCGTAGGTATCGTAGGGGTGGGTTTCGGAAGTCAACTGGAACGGCCCGTTCGGCAGTTTGTCGGCATTTGGGATGCGCGTGTCAAGCGCGCCATGCGCGAGTCCCGTGCCGCCCGTGGTCAGATATACGTAGTAATCGTCGGGCAGACCGTTTTCGACGGCTTTGGCCGTTGCGACGTCCGGGAACGGAGCCGTCGAGTATCCGCCTGCGAGGGCCGGTGGCAAAACTGAATAGCGGGTGTTGCCGGAGGGGCTGAGGCGAAAGCCGTCGTCGCTGCTGTCGATGGCGGAGGACTGGGCGGCCAGAGCAAAGTTCGGCCCAGGAGTTCCGTCTTCGTTGACGATGCCTTTCGAGAGCAGGTTGTCGATGCTCTCTCCTTTTTTCGGCTTATAGGTGGCGAAGACGTGATCGAAGGTGCGGTTCTCGCCGATGATCACGATCACGTGCTGGATGGGAGTTCTGGTTCCGCGGGAGTGATCCTCGGCCGCGGCGATCGCCGGTGAAATCAGTTGTACAACCAGGGTCGCGATGCCTGTGACAGCAGCTACACGCGACTTAAGGGAGACAAGTTGCCTTGACACCATTTCACAGCCCTCCTTTGAAGGTAGGGGCAGCGTAGTGGGTGTTTATTTCCCTTCCGTAAAAGGCTTGTAACGTGTATGTGAATAGTTTTCCAAAGGGCAGCTTCGAGCTTCGAGCAAGATGAAGGCGGCAACGGAAGTCGGATTTTGGGAAGTGTTCAGTTAAACTCTAGGGCACTCGTGAAGCGTGCTTGTATCCGCTGGGGATTGCGCGCGGCTCGAAGCTGCTGCTCGAAGCTCATAGCTGTCTTATGACTGCGGAGACCACCTTTTATCGGGATTTAGCGTACGTCTTCGGCGCTGCCGTAGTCGGCGGGGCTGCGGCGCGAATGCTGCGTCAGCCGCTGATACTTGGATACGTGCTGGGTGGGATTCTGGTGGGGCCGTTCACGCCGGGACCGACGGTAGCGGATGTTCACGAGTTTGAAGTCCTTGCCGAGATCGGCGTCATTCTCCTGATGTACTCCATTGGTTTGGAGTTTTCTTTCCGTGATCTGCTGCGTGTGAAGTGGGTTGCGGTTGTGGGCGGGCCGTTGGGGATTCTGCTTTCAATTGCGCTCGGCGTGGGCGTGGGATCGCTGCTGGGCTGGAGTTGGCAGCAGGGAGTTGCAGTCGGCGCAATCATTTCGGTGGCAAGCACAATGGTGTTGTCGCGTTTTCTGACCGAGCGCGGCGAACTGCGCTCGGAGCAGGGCCAGGTGATGATTGGGATCACCTTGGTCGAGGACCTGGCGGTGGTGGTCCTGACGATTCTGTTGCCGTCGCTGGAAGATTTGACCCGCAGCCGTCTGCTTGCCCTCGGCATTGCGCTGGGGAAGGCGGTACTGATTCTCATACCGGTCACGCTGATCGCTCACAAACTCATTCCGCCTCTGATGCGGCGGGTGGTGAAAGCGGCGAACCCGGAATTCTTTGTTCTGGTCGCGCTGGCGCTGGGTTTCATGACGGCGGCACTTACGCATGCGGTGGGTTTGTCACTCGCGCTGGGCGCGTTTCTGGCGGGCTTGCTAGTGAGCGAATCGGAAGCGGCTCACGAGACGATGCAACACCTGCTCCCGCTGCGCGACGCTTTTGTTGCCCTGTTCTTCGTCACCATGGGAATCCTGGTGAACCCGCGCATCCTGATTTCGAAGCCTTGGTTGCTGGTCGTAATCGTCGCCCTGGTGGTGTTCGGAAAATTCCTGATCTGGGCTGTGGTGGTCAAGCTGTTCCGTTACCCTACGAGCACCGCGTTGATGGTTGGATTGGGACTGACGCAGATCGGGGAATTTTCTTATGTACTGGTGCGGGTGGCGCGCGATGCTCACATCGTTGGCGACGATATGTATAACGCCGTGCTGGCGGCGTCGGTGATTACCATCGTGATCAATGGCGTCCTGCTTCGTTTGGCTCCCGCCCGCGTTTCAGCGCGCCCAGCGGCCAGCTGATCCAGCGCGCTTAATCGGCCACGTCTGCAGATATTGTGGGAAGGACCGCCTGCAACAGCGCTTCGAACTGGCCGCGGACCTTTTCGCCGGTCTCCATCACTTCCTGATGAGAAAGCACCTGGTCGAGAATGCCGGCGGCCATGTTGGTGACGCAGGAGATCGCCAGGACTTTGATTCCCATGTGTCGCGCGGCGATGACTTCGGCGACTGTCGACATGCCGACCAGGTCGGCGCCGATGGTTCTGAGGTAACGAATTTCGGCAGGCGTCTCATAGCTGGGGCCAAGCAAAGCTGCATAAATACCATCTTCGAGTGACAAGCCGAGCTTCGCGGCTTCTTCCTGGGCGGCCTTCGCATAAGCCTTCGTGTAGGCATGGGTCATATCGGGGAAGCGGACGCCGAAGCGGTCGTCGTTGGGCCCGACGAGCGGGTTGTATCCCTGCAAATTGATGTGGTCCTTGATCAGCACAAGCGCGCCCTGCTGGTATTTCAGGTTGATGCCGCCGGCGGCGTTGGTGAGGATGACGGCGCGGATGCCCATGCGTCCGAAGACGCGAATCGGGAAGGCGACCTCCTGCGCGGAATAGCCTTCGTAGAGGTGGGCGCGTCCCTGCATGGCGGCCACGGGGATGTTTCCCACGTTGCCAATGACCATCTGGCCGGCGTGGCCGATCGCGGTCGAACGGGGGAATGCGGGGATCTGCGCGTAGGGAACTCGCGTCGAGTTGGCGAGGGAGTCGGCGAAGGCTCCGAGGCCTGACCCCAGAATGAGGCCGATCCTTGGACGGAGCGAGGTTTGGGATAGGAGGAATTGCGCGGCAGCGTCAGCGCAGGTGAATAGATCGTTCATGTCGTTATGACCTCGCGAAAACCTTCGAGCTACGAGCGGCGAGACTGGAGAAACCGCCCCTCTGCGGCTAAAGCCACGACTAATTTAGAGCTTGTTCCGACCCGTCTGAAGTGGTGCCCTTTTCAAATCTTGGCTCCCTTCAATTCGAGACTCCTTTCAATTCCAGATTCCTTTAATTCCGGACGTACGGCATTCCTTTAACGATTGCCTTTCACCGCAGACCCTTCGGCAGTCAATAGGCCTCTTCGAATTGCTTGAACTCGTTTTCCAGTTTCCATTGCACGCGGGCTTTTTCGTTGGCATCCAGAAACTTCTGGCATGCGGGCGAACTTTTGCCGCCGTTGGACTCAGTTGCGCACGACGTCACCATCTGAAACGGTTTTCGCCAAAGACTCTCGCCTGAAATAAAGCTGTGTTCAAGACTCTGACGCGCCATGCGCTTCAATTCTATGTACGAGAGACCCTGGGTTTCGACCGCCCTTTGGTATTCCCGTGTCATGTCGGAACGGGACACGCCCTCGTCGTCGCTGGCGAGGGCCACCGGGACGCCGTACTTCATATAGATCGCCAGCGGGTGGTTCGCGCCTTCAATTTCCAGAATTTTCGCATTGCTGGTCAGGCAGATTTCGACCAGAACGTTTCTGGCAGCCATCTCTTTCAGCAGGGCAAGGGGATCACGTTCGTTCATGACCGAAACGCCATGCCCTATGCGCTCGGCGTGTCCTTGCTTGATGGATTCGCGGATGTGAAAGCGCAGGTCTTCTGGCGGCACGAGTCCCGCAGCGAGCTCGCCGGCGTGCAGGCTGATGTGCACTTTGGGATATGCCTGATGCAGGAAGTCGAGCATCCTCATGTGGAGTGCGAAGTCGTGCCTGGGCACGTACCAGTCCTCGGGCATCACCAGATTCAGGCCGACGAAGCGGGGATCGGCCTGCGCGAGTTCGAAGCCCAGCAGAATCTGCGCGAATACACTCTCCGGGGGCAGACCGCGGAGCACCTGGTACAGATAGTGCATCGTGACCTGGCAGCCAGGATCGGGGTGGGCGGTGGCGCACGCGAGAAGTTCCTGCTTGCGGGCTTCGTTGCGGTCAAGTTGCGCGCGGGTCGCGGCGATAATATCTTTCAACCCGCCGGCCAGCAGGCGGTCGCGCATTTTGGCGAAGTCATCATCCCAGCCCAGCTTGCTGCCGAGTTGCGCTGAGCTCATGTTGTCGGCGGTGTGCATCAGTTCGACATATTGCAGCCGGTCGGCAGCCGCGCGCGAGGCGACCTCGGCCAGTTGATTGCCGACACTATTGATCTCCGCGAGCAGGAATTTGTCGAAGGTGGCAAAGAAGTGGTCGTGTCCAGAGCCTTCGCCGGACGTCCAGTTCCTCGTGGACCAGGCGTCGATCAGCTGGTTGTAGAGCACATGGTCGGCGTAAGCGCAGTGCACCGCGGGCTTGTAGGAATGGTTCGCGCACGACTCATCGCAAGGCGGCGGGAGCAGGGTCGAGGTGCTGCGGTCGACGCACAGGTTATCTTCGGCGGCGTAGTCGATCCACCTCTCCGCATAGATGGCTCCCGCCAGGTGGTTATGCAGGTCGCCTCCCTTGGGCATGGACTGCAGAAAGGCGAGCAGCAGGGACGGATTCTTGCGGATCGATTCGAGATGAATCGCGGTGCGCTGCTCAGCGCTCTGAGCGACGGCGGCCAGGGAAAGGCTCATCAACAGCGCGAGGTGATGGATTTTTGCTTTCACGTGCAGTTTTCTCATCTTGGGAGAATGCGAATTGTACAGGGGACGGGCAAGGGCGAGGAGTGGAGGGTAGAGGCATCTGCTTCAGAACGTGGGATTCGTAGTCCCATTCGTTCTCGCGCCAGAGCGTGGCAAGCTTTTGGGATCACACGCGGGGACCTCCGCGCGGTCCACTGTCAAATGTTGAAATAAGCAACTACCCCGCGCCGTTATTGAATTGTGACGAGATTTCCACAGATGGAAAATCGTTCCTATGCAGAAAACGACTGATTTACACCGCTGAAAACCGCGGAGTGCCGTGATTTCGGCCGAAATCGGTGAAACACGCGGAGAAATGTGCACAAAAAGTGGTCATTTGCCTGTGAACGGCCTGCATCTTATTGAAACCAGAATAGATAAAAGAGCGCAGTTTTGATTGACTGCAGAAATAGAAGGAGTAAAAAGACACTCGTTCTTTGACACGTTCTCAGTTTTGCCGGTTGGTGCGGCGTCCGGGGCTCAAGCGAAGTCACCTTCTGATTGCGCAAATCGGAAGGAAGGCAAGCAAGGGTCTATAGCAAAGCGCTGGTCGAGGAGAACAGGAACGACCGTTGAAGGCAAGATAGAGTCCCGAGGCGTTGGACTGGTTTATCCGGTTGGCGGTGAGCCCGGAGCCCAAACTAAGATCGCGCGTTGCAACCCGCAAGGAAGCGACGAGAGCAGGTCGGTGAGGGTCTAAAAGCGAGCTACTGGCCGAGACGAACGAGATCAACATCACCTCGGGATTCTTATTGTTTGGCCCGCGGTGCCTTTCGAGGCTGCCAAGGTAGGCTCTCCCCCAAGCGTCTGAGTAACAACCCGGCCAAACACGAACCTCCTGGACAGAGACGCGGATCGCCCCGCGTCTCTTTTTTGTTGCCGTCTCCGCGCAGTCTTTATGGGCCGACCAATATCTGCAGTTTGTCTTTAGCCTGCAGGCGGACCCGGTAGATCTGATCCTTCGCCGGCACCTCAGACACGGCATCCAGGTGAAGCGCGTAGGCTCCTTTTGGCAGCGTTTCTCCAAAAGGGATTTCCTGCGAGTCGACACCGCTCTTAAGGGGGAAGTGCTGATAGCCGATGGCGGTAGCGCGGCCGTTCTCTGCCACCGCGAGCACGATGAAGGTGAAGTCGAAGTCGTCTTCGGTATTGTTGCTGACAATAATGGACCCATCGATCCGGTTTCCGACAGCGCGTGGGTAACGCTTCCACTCCATCACCATGGGCTGGAGAACACGAAGAACGTAGGAACGAAACGCCTTCTGCGGCGGGTTCGAGCTGTCGGTCGTGGTAACGGTGAATTTGAAGTCACCCACCGTAGTGGGAGTGCCGCTGAGGAGGCCGTCGTCGCCGAGTTTCATTCCCACCGGTAATTTACCTTCCGAGACGGAGTACTTCATGGGCGGAATCCCGCCGTGGGCCTGGAACTGGAATTTGTACTCATGTCTAGGCGACGCTTTCGGAAGGCTAACGGCGTCGAGCCAGAGGTTCGTTAGGTCGGCGGGTTGTTGGGCGGATGCGATCCACGCCAGCAGCGAGGTCAGAACGATGAATTGAAGTGCACGCTTAATGGGCATTATTCCTCTGCAACCTTCTGACCCGGTTGGATGCTCCACGAGGGCAAACGGAAAGCACTTACCTCGATTATGCTACACGGGGAGTGTCACGCACTCGCCGCCTTCGTCACCCGACTTCGGAGTCCATATTCCCTTTTTGGAGCGTGAGGGTGACCGCTGAGTGGCCTAGGTCCTCGACGCCCGGTCGATTCACGCGCTAAGCTAGATAGTTTTTGGAAAGTAGGAGGTTCCCGCATGCGGGAAGCAGTCCTAAAACTGTGGCCCGAGATCGACTGGATCAAGGACGCGAAGCTGCGCGATCAAGTGACCTTGACCTGGACCAAGGCCCTTGAGCGCAGTCCGCTGAAGCCCGACGACCTCAACCGCATTCCTTTCACGCTGCTCATCCCGGGCTGCCCCATCACGTTCATGGAGCATAAGCGGTGCGTGGTCCACATTGCGCGCAAGAGCGCGGAGTCGATGAACGAATTTATGGGGCGCGCGCTGCCGGTGAATGTGGATGCGGTCATTGCCGGCGCCATTCTGGCTGATGTAGGAAAGCTTCTGGAATACGAAATCGGGCCGGATGGACAGTCGCGACAGAGCGAGCGCGGAGAAGCGCTGCGGCATCCGTTTACGGGAGTGGCTTTGGCGCTCGAGTGTGGCGTGCCGGACGACGTCTGCCACATCATCGCGGCGCATGCGGCCGAAGGGGATCAAGTAAAGCGCACCACCGAGGCCTATGTGGTACATCACGCCGACTTCATGGCGTATCTGCCTTTCAAGAATCCGAAGAACATCAAGACGAAGGTTAAATAGGAGTGCAATTTGCGGAAGACTCGACCGGCGATCAGATCAAGCCAAAAGGCATCGCATCCTTATTACGAATTTGAGGGATCTGTTCTTTGGAAGGCAATCGATAAAGGAATAGTAGGTCTCGTTCGAAATGGTGACGTACGAGAAATGACGGCACGAGAATTTATTGTGGGCTACCTCTGCAAAATCATTCACCGCCGCGCAGGTCAACTGTCTACAGATTAACGACGGCGAAATGGGGAAATTAATGTCTAGTCAAGTCGCTTCCGGTAAAGAAACCATTACAGCCAAGATGGCGCGCTGGGCTGCAGGTCTTGAATACAAACAGCTCTCGCAAGACGCCGTGTACCAGGCGAAGCGATTCTTGCTCGACTCTGCAGGTTGCGCGCTGGGCGGATATCAACAGCACGACGTGAAGATTGCGCTGGCGGTGCTGGATGAAATCGCGGCGCGTGGGCCGGCCACCGTGATTGGAACGGGGAAGCGGGTGGATGCGGTGTCGGCGTCGCTGGCGAACGCGCTGATGATTCGTTGCATGGACTACAACGACATTTACTGGAAGCAGGACCCTTCGCACCCGTCGGACATTTTTCCTGCCGCGATGGCTGCGTGCGAGCGCGCGAAGTCGGGCGGCAAGGAACTGATTGTCGGGTTTGTGCTGGGGCATGAGTTCGAAATGCGCTTTTGCGAGGCGGCTTTCCCCGGGATACGGGAACGCGGCTGGCATCACGCGACACTGACGGCTTTTGTGTCGCCATTCGTCGCGGGCCGTGGATTGCGGTTGTCCTGGGAGCAGATTCAACACGCGGTGGGCATCTCGGCGAGCCGGCACTGCACTTTGGGAGCGGTCACCGCGGGCAAACTTACCATGATGAAGAACACCGTGGACCCAATGGCGACGCAAAGCGGCATGCTCGCGGCGCTGTTCGCCGAAAAAGGGTATACCGGGCCGGAACATGTGATCGACGGCAAAGAGGGATTGGTGCATTGCTTCGGGCCGGAATGGAAGCAGAACATCCTGACCGACGGGCTGGGCGATTCGTGGCGCATCACGCAATGCGGAATGAAGTTCTTTCCGACGGAAGCGCTTACACATGCGCCTATCTCGGCCGTGCTTGATCTGGTGAAAAAGAACGATCTGCATCCTGATCAAGTAGCGAAAGTGCAGATTCGTTCCCTGGCGCGAGCGGCTGACATCCTTTCGGATCCGAGCAAATATGATCCACACACCAAGGAAACGGCAGATCACTCGCTGCCTTACGTGATCGCCGCGGCACTGGTGGAGCGGCAAGTGACGCCCGCTCAGTTCGAGATGGCGAAGATCATGGATCCGAAGATCCGCGAGCAGTTGAAGAAAGTCGAAGTTGTTGCCGACCCGGAAATCGAGAAAGTGTTTCCCGCATTGCAGCGCGTGATCGTGACGATTACTACGACCGACGGGCGATCGTTCACCGAGCAACTCGACTATCCCAAGGGAGATCCACGGAATCCGCTCACCGACCAGGAAATCGAGGAGAAGTTCGCGGCGCTGGCCGAGGGAGTTCTGTCGGCGAAAGCGCAGAAGAAGCTGGTGGATGCGATCTGGAATCTCGAGAAGGTTGGGTCGGTCTCGAAGCTGATGGCGCTGATGAAAGCGGACGTGCGTGCGAAGAAGCTTTCGAACAAGAGCAAGCCGCGGACAAAAGCAAAAAAGCGGCGGTGACTTCAAGGCGGATGTTCGTGGTCGCTGCAAAACCTGGCGAGCTTTGCTCGCCTGCACAGACGAGGGCGTCTGTGATACGTGGTTCGGTGAGCGACGGCGCGCTTGCCCGATTCGTTGAGTCCGGAGATTGTATGCCTCAAACCATCGTTGAAAAAATTGCTCAGACACATATGGCGGAGGGGCCTTCGAGGCCCCTGCGCACGGGAGACTTTCTTTCGATTCGCCCGCATCGGGTGATGACGCACGACAACACATCCGCGGTTATGAGCAAGTTCAAGGGCATCGGCGCAAAAAAGATTAACGATTCACAGCAATTGGTGTTTGCCCTCGATCACGATATTCAGAATCAGGACGAAGCGAACCTGAAGAAATATCGCGCGATTGAAGCGTTTGCGAAGGAACACGGAGTCGACTTCTACCCCGCGGGGTCAGGGATCGGGCACCAGATCATGGTGGAGCGGGGCTACGTGGTTCCCGGATCATTCGTGGTGGCGTCCGACTCCCATTCCAACATGTACGGGGCGCTTGGCGCCATCGGTACGCCGATTGTGCGGACCGATGCCGCCGCGGTGTGGGCGACGGGGGAATTCTGGTGGCAGATTCCACGTTCGGTTGAGGTGCGACTGGAAGGGAAGTTGCCCGAAGGAGCCACGGGCAAGGACGTCATTATCACGCTGTGCGGCTTGTACAACCACGACGAGGTGCTAAACGCGGCGATCGAGTTCACCGGGCCGGGGGTGGCTTCGCTTTCGATGGATGCGCGCTTGTCCATCTCGAACATGACCACCGAGTGGGGACCTCTGGTGGGGTGGTTTCCGGTCGATCAGGTGACGATTGCGTACCTGCGCGGAGTTCACCAGCGACTGAGGGCGCAGGGTATCGAGCGCTTCCCGGAGTCGGACCTGAAACGATGGTCGGAGAATCCACCGAGTCCTGATCCGACGGCTGTTTATGCCGCGAAGATCACGCTTGATCTGGCGCAAATCACGCCGCATGTCTCCGGACCCGACACCGTGCAGGTCATGCAATCGCTGGCCGAGATGGAAAGAAAGAAGGTTGCGATTCAGAAGGCTTACCTCGTGTCCTGCGTCAACTCGCGACTCGAAGACCTGGATGCAGCAGCAAAGGTTTTAAAAGGGAAGAAGGTCGCCTCGAGCGTGCAGTTCTATCTCGGTGCTGCCAGCAAGTGGGTGCAGGAGGAAGCCGAGAAACGCGGCATCTGGCAGACGTTGATGGATGCAGGGGCGCACCCGCTTCCTGCGGGATGCGGCCCGTGCATCGGGCTTGGAGTCGGGCTGCTCGAGAAAGGTGAGGTCGGCATTTCTGCCACCAATCGCAATTTCAAAGGTCGCATGGGATCGCGCGACGCCCAGTGTTACCTGGCGAGTCCTGAAGTGGTTGCGGCCTCGGCGGTGGCCGGATACATTCGCGGTCCGCACGAGTTCGCGGATCGTCATCCCGAACGAAAATACACGGAGCTTGCCGCGAATGGCTCATCGGGAGCCGAGCAAGTCGAGATTCTGAAAGGCTTTCCCGGTCGCGTCCAAGGGCGATTGGTTTTCATGCCGCAGGACAATGTCAACACCGATGCCATCTATGGCAAGGACTACACCTATCGCGACGATATGACGAAGGAAATGATGGCGAAGGTCGTCATGGAGAATTACGATCCGCAATTCGGAGAGCGCACGCGGGCAGGTGACGTCATTGTTGGCGGGTTCAACTTCGGCACCGGCTCCAGCCGCGAGCAGGCTGTGACGTGTCTGAAGGCGAAGGGATATCCGCTGGTGATCGCGGCAAGTTTCTCACAGACATACTTGCGCAACGCTTACAACAATGGATTTCTGTGCGTAGAAGTGCCAGAGTTGGTGAAGCGGTTGCGCGAGCAATTTGCGAAAGAAATCAGCGCGAAGGAGAAGACCATCGTTCCGGGCGATGAAATTGACATCGATTTCACGACCAGCGTGATCACGTGGCGAGGAGAGAAGTTTCCATTTCCAGCGCTGGGCAGTGTGCCGCAATCTCTCGTAATCGCCGAAGGCGTAGAGAACCTGGTGGCTCGGAAGTTGGGGCTGGGCCTAAAACTTTGACAGAGCGGGCCTCGGGCTGAACCCTGGTTTAGTGATTTTTGTCTCTTTATTCTCTGTCGCTCTGTGACTCTGTGGTGAGAAGTCATTTACTAGTGAAGTAAGGAGAATCCGCTCTCATGGCGAAACATACCGTAGTCACGATGCCGGGCGATGGCATTGGCAACCAGGTTCTTCCCGAGTCCCTGCGTGTACTCAAGGCCGTCGGCTTTGACGCCGAGTACATTCATGCCGACATTGGCTGGGACTGCTGGTGTAGCCAGGGCAATGCGCTGCCCGATCGCACGATTGAACTTCTGACCAAGCATAGGCTGGGCCTGTTCGGGGCCATCACGTCGAAACCGAACAAAGCGGCGCAAGCCGAGCTCAAGCCGGAACTGCAGGGCAAGGGATACGTCTACTATTCCCCCATCGTGACCATGCGGCAGAAGTTCAACCTCGATATCTGCATGCGGCCGTGCGTCGGGTTTATCGGGAATCCTCTGAACTATATTCGCAAGCGCACCGATGGCGGGTTCGATGAGCCCAAAATCGACAGCACCATTTTCCGGCAAGGCACGGAAGGTATGTACGCCGGCATCGAGTGGACGAATCCGCCGGAGATTGTCCGCAATGCGCTCAATTCCCACACCAAGTTCAAGGCCTTCGCCAACGTGCCTGGGCCTGACCTTGCCGCCAGCGTGCGGATCATCACGCGTCCGGCAGCGCGCCGCATTGTCACTGCGGCCTTCGAGTACGCGAAAAAGAAGAAATTCAAGGGTGTGACGATCTGCGAGAAGCCGAACGTCGTGCGCGAAACCAGCGGCATGATGGAAGAGACCGCCAAGGAAGTGCAGAAGTCTTATCCCGACATTGCTCTCTGGTCGACCAACATCGATGCCCAGTTGATGTGGCTGAACAAGAATCCGGAAGACTATAACGTGATTGTCGCCTCGAACCTGTTTGGCGATATTCTGTCCGACGCTTTCGCCGGGCTGGTCGGTGGCCTTGGCTTCGCAGCCTCCGGAAATATCGGGGATACAGTCGCGGTCTTCGAGCCGACCCATGGTTCGGCTCCCAAGTACGCCGAATTGAATCCGCCGATCGTCAACCCGATCGCCATGATACTCTCGGCGGCCATGATGGTGGAGCACGTCGGCGAGAACGACAAAGCGGACCGGATTCGCAACGCCGTTGCAGCCGTGGTGAAGGAAGGGAAGGTCCGTACCTACGACATGATGCGGATTTCGGGCGGAGCGAAGTCGATCAGTCAGGGTGCCGCTTCCACTCCGCAGATGACCGACGCGATTCTGGCCAAGCTGTAGGAACCATAGTGGGCACGAAGCGCCAGTTCACGCTTGCCGTAACATAAGTCTGATTTGCCGGGGTTTTGGTAACGGCAAGGCTTTCGAGCCTGCGGAAAAGGCCCGGTGTTAGCCGGCGGTGAACCTCAGCGGCTGAAGCGGTCATTGAAAACGAAAGCGGTTACGGCTCGGCTGAAGCCGAGCTCTTTCAAAACAGAAAAATTACGAATGACTCCCTCTACCAAATCCGCAGAAGCCGGACATTGGGGTAAAGATATCCGCTCCGACCTACACGTCGCCATCGAGCCGCGTGATTCGGGCGGCCTGGAAGTAGGACTACAGTCGCGCGTTGCTCCTTACTACGGGGATTCGATTCTGGCGCAGGCCCGCCAGGTCCTCGAGAGCCTGGGTGTGAAGAATGCGAAGGTCGCGATCCACGATGAAGGCGCATTGCCTTACGTGATTGCCGCGCGTATAGAGACTGCGGGGCGCCGAGCGGGCGTTGCGAACAACAATAAGGCCCTCCCTGAAAAGATCGCTCTGCCTGCTCCATCCACCAAAGACCGGCTTCGCCGTTCGCGGCTGTATCTGCCGGGCACCGAACCCAAGTATGCGATTAACGCCGGCTTGCATGGGCCGGACGCGGTCATTCTCGATCTTGAAGATTCTGTGCATCAGGCAGAAAAAGACGCGGCCCGCATCCTGACGCGCAACACGCTTCGTGCGGTCAATTTCGGGGAATGCGAGCGCATGGTGCGCATCAACCAGCTTCCCCTCGGACTCGAAGATCTTGCCGAGATCATTCCAGAAGCTCCCGACCTGATTCTGATTCCTAAAGTCGAGCACCCGGGGCAGGTCACTCAGGTCGACAACATGATCGCCGAGTTGAAGGTTCGCCATCAGATTACGCGTCCAATCTGGTTGATGCCGATTCTGGAATCAGGGCAGGGAATCGAGAACGCCGCCGGAATCGCCGCGGCCAGCGATAACGTGGTCTCCATCACCATCGGCCTAGAAGACTACACGGCCGACCTCGGCGTGGTGAAGACCGCGGAAGGCCGCGAGTCATTGTATGCGCGAACGCGGCTGGTGAATGCCGCACGTGCTGCTGGAGTGCAGGCGATCGATTCGGTGTACGGCGATGTTGGCGATATGGAAGGGCTGAAACGCTGGGGAGAAAATTCGCGGGCCCTGGGGTTCGAAGGAATGGGGTGCATTCACCCGGGCCAGATTCCCGTGATCCATGCGGCTTTCGCGCCTTCGGCGGTCGAGATCGAGAAGGCCCAGAAGATTGTTGGAGCTTTCGAAGACGCCCAGCTGCGTGGAGTCGGAGTGGTGAGTCTGGGATCGAAGATGATCGATCCTCCGGTCGTGCAGCGCGCGCTGAAGTTGGTGGCGCGTGCAAAAGCGATGGGATTGGCTTGAGGCGGTCGTTAGTCGTCAGCAACGCATAAGAAGTTCACTTAAGCGGAGCCTGCGACGAAACGCACTAAAGGCTTTGTTGTTTTCTCTGTGTCTCTGTGACTCGGTGGTAAAAAGACTCTGAGCATGACCGAACGCGTCGAACTCGCCCACAATGCCGCGCAGCGTCGCGTGCCCACGATGGTCAACGGCCGACCGCAGATTCCCTACCTCGGTGTTGGCAAGTACCAGCCGCGCGGGCGCAAGCAGTCCCCGCCGGTGCGATCGAGCAGGGACTACCCGGAAAACGGTGACAAGCGAGTTCCTGACCTCGAAACTGCGCTTCGCAAGTGTGGTCTGCGCGACGGCATGGTGGTCTCGAACCACCACCATCTGCGTGACGGCGACAAAGTCGCGCTCATGATGCTGGAGGCGGCCGCGAAGATTGGCGTCAAGGATTTGCTGTGGTTTCCGAGTGCCTCGTTCCCTTCGCAGAAATCGGCAATCGAGTTGATGGAGAAGGGAGTCATCCATCACATCGAAGGCTCCATGAACGGCCCGCTGGGCGACTACTGCACGCAGGGAAAAATGCGCGGCATGGGCGTGTTGCGATCACATGGCGGGCGCTGGCAGGCGATTCAGGACGGCGAAGTACACATTGACATCGCAGTAATCGCCGCGCCGACCGCCGACGCTTTTGGCAATGCGGACGGGTCCCACGGCAAGTCGGCTTGCGGTTCGCTGGGCTTTGCGCTTGCTGATTCGACATATGCCGACCAGGTCATCGTCGTCACCGACAATCTCGTTCCGTTTCCCTGCGTGCCCTGGCAGATTCAGGGCAACAACGTCGACTACGTGGTGGAAGTGGAATCGATCGGAGACCCGGCCAAGATCGTCTCAGGCACGACTCAGATCACGCGCTCGCCCGACCGCCTGCGCATCGCGGAATTTGTAGCGCGCTTCCTGCGCGAAGCCGGCATCATGAAGAACGGGTTCTCGTTCCAGGCCGGCGCCGGCGGCATCGCCCTGGCCTTCGTCGACTACCTGCGCCGCATGATGAAGGAAGACGGCGTCAAGGCGCGGTTTGTGCGTGGCGGCTCGACGAAGTATCTGGTTGAGCTCTTGCAGGAAGGCCTCACCGACTACATCCTCGATGGACAGACGTTCGATCTTGACGGCGTGAAGTCGATGGCGAGCGATCCGCGCCACGTAGCTACATCTCCCTTCACGTCGTACAACTACCATGGCAAGGGGAATTTTGCGTCGATGGTCGATGCCGTTGTGCTGGGCGCCACCGAAGTCGACGTCAACTTCAACGCGAACGTCGTGACTCACTCCGATGGACGGCTGCTGCACGGTATCGGCGGCTGGCAAAATTGCTTGTTCTCGGGCTGCAGCATTCTCGCTCTGCCATCGTTTCGCGACCGTATCCCCGTGATCGTTGACGAGGTCACGACGCTCACCGGGCCGGGCGAAATGATCGACGTGGTTGTGACCGAACGAGGTATTTCTATCAATCCCCTACGCAAAGATCTTCTCGAGGCGGTGAAAGCATCAAAGCTGCCGATCCGTCCCATCCAGGACATCAAGGCCGAGGTGGAGCAGATCTGCGGAGGCAAGCCCAGCCGGCCAAAGTTGGGCGATCGTCCGGTCGCAATCGTCAAGTGGGTGGACGGCACCGTGCTCGACACGGTGTGGCAAGTGGGGTAAAAGGACCAGCCTGCCTACTTCTCGATCCACGCGACGCCGCCGCGGCCGAGTTCTGGCAAGTGATAGACAAACTCGTCCCCTTGTCTTGAACCGCGAAGATCCATCACGCTGCCTAAGAACGGAAGGTAACGCACCTTAGCTTGCGTGCGTAGCCGAAGGGTCACATCTTTTTGCGGCGTGGGAATCGGATTCGATCCTCCGCGCAAACCCGCGAAGTTCGCCAGGAAGATGTGCGGTTTTCCTTCGACCATGGCGACCGATGTCGCCACCAGGGGCGAAGCGGTGATTTCGATCTCTCCCTGGCCACGCAGAGCGGTCAGGAATTCCTTAGCGCGTTCCGGATCCGCTTTCTCGAGGTTCGCGTCAAGGGAAGCCTCGTATTTTCGGCATGGGCAATCGGCGAATGAGACGACGTTCGTCGTCGACGCGAGGCCCGTTGCGTTTGTTCCGGTCGTGATAATGCGCGTTCCGGCGGCAGCAAGAATTTTCAGTGCGCCTCGTTCCTCGTCGTTCAACTCGCGAACGTCCGGCAAAACGAGCGCCTCGCCCTTGAATTGCGTCAGAGTACGCGGGGTGACGACCTGGAACTCCCGATGCGTCTGCATCAGCAGGATCAGGCAGCCGCGGTAGGACGAAAGAAAATCCCGCGCACCGTAGTCGCGCGTCTTCGGAGAGAAGTAGACACCCACGGGCTGAATGGGCAGCCGCGGACGATAGAACGTGCCCTGGTGTTCAGCGATCCAACTGAAGATCATTTTCCGTGTGGGCAAATCATTGGAGCCCGCCATGGAATGTCCGGGAGCATCCCAAAAATTCGCACCATCCATGATCTGCGACATGGCCAGGTTCTGCATCGCTTCGCGCGCATCGACCTTCTTGTCTCCATCCCAGGAGTAATTCAGGATCCAGGTCGCCTTGCCCTCCGCAAAGGCCCGGAACGTGTGCATACCGACCTGGTAGTAGAACCAGGCCAGCGGCGTGCGTCCAGAAGCCATGTGATCGCCGTTGCCGAATTCGTACTCGTGGGCGATGGCATCGACGACGGGATAGATGCTGTAGACGTCCGCACCAACGCGCGTAGCTTCCTCTTCAATTCCCGGATAAATCTCGGGAATGGTCTTGATCGCTGGATTGACCGCCTTGGCCGTCTTGTCGATTTCAGCCAGGAAATCCGTGATGGTCGTAATGCGGAAGTCCACCCATTTGCGAAAGTTCGTGTCGGAAAAATCACCGAGCTTCAGGTCGTGGCGGGCGTCGAGTCCGGTCTGTTTGCGGAACGCTGCGACCGTGTAGTCGTCGAAGCTGGCCCAGGAGTCTTCCCAGCCATCGAAATGCGTCATCCAGTAGGGAATGTCGATGTAGATGCCGTCGATTCCGGTGGCCGCGATCTGGCGTACGCGCTCCATGTAAATCTTGCGCCACTCGGTTGCGTAAGGGCTGATCCAGACATCTTCGTCGCCCTTCTTAATCCAGAACGCCGTGCCGCCGCCGAAGATCGCCGCTTCGCCAGTGAGCTTGCGTTGCAACCAGTCAGGATGTTCTTTGGCGAGCGTGCGTGAGGTCTTATCCGCGTCGGCAGTAATGCATTCGGTGCCGGCAATGTAGACGAAGGCATAGTTGTGGGCACGGTGTGCTTTCTCAGCGAGTGCGCGGATATCGTTAAGCTTCTGGGTAGGGTCGAGAAAGCTCTCGTAGCGGCCGGGAATGTCGTTGTCGACCTCGATGCCGAAGACCTTGCTGGCGGTGGCGTCGGCGACAATTTTGTCAGGGCGTTCCCTTCCCAGACCGTAGGCGCCGATGCGAACGTAGTTGGTCCAGTTCTGGCTGGGCGGAAAACTTTGCGAGAGCGCGAGCGCCGCCAGCAGAAGCAAGCCGGCGACGCCCAACGGATACAGTCGGCGTGGGTTCGTTGAGCAGGTCACAAGTTCCGGGGTCAGAACTGCAACCGAGCTCCGAACTGCATGCGGCGGAAATTATCTCGGGTTTCGTTCACCTCGCCAAACCCTCCACCGAATGAAACGTCTGGAAATGCGAACCTCTGGTGATTCGCCACGTTGAACATCTCGGCGCGAACCTGCAAAGTGGCCCGCTCCTTGATTTTAAATTCCTTCGTGAGCGACATGTCGAGATTGCGAATTCCGTCGCCGCGCAAATTGGAGAAATGCCGCGGAGCATTGCCCGGGACGTTGTCGCCAGGATCCGCGAAGCAAGCCTCGTTCAGATAAGGCGCCCCGGTGCGCGCCGCCTCGTGGAAGCTGATACCGGTCGTGAGTTGCGAGCAGATAACGTTGGGACGCTGATTGCCGTCGGTGAGCCGCCCACCGTCCGCCATCACGATTGCGAGTGGCTGTCCCGACTGCAGGGTGATGAAGCTCTGCAGCGACCAGCCGCCCACGATGGCGTCGGCGATGCTATTCATGCCGCTACCGAGCCATCGGCCTCGCCCAACGGGCAGGTCGAGGATGATCGCGGTGGCGAGGCGATGAGTGGCGTCATTGGCGCTGATTCCATGTTCCGCCTTTAAATCGTCCAGCAATTGGGGGTTGTCGAACTCCAGATTGGTCAGCCACGCATTGCGCCCGGCAGCGGAGTCATCGGTCGATTTAGAGAGCGTGTAGTTTCCTTCGAAGCTGATGTAGTGGCTGGCCCGCTTCTGGAATCGGATCTGCAGCGAGTTATACCAGGAGGTTGCAATCAGGCGAGGAAGCCCCGAGAATCCTCCGTCAAATTGCGGGTACGGACGCAACAGGTTGGCTTGTGGAATCTGGTTGCCAATGTATTGCGAATCGGCAACGTCGGCCGCATTGAAGATCGGTGCTGCTGGACACCACGATCCAGGAGACGCGACGGTCGTGAAGAAACACTGGAAAGGATTGTCAACCGGAGTGCTCAAATAATCGCTGACCGAAGTGTCATTGATATTGTGCGTGGGATTCATCGATGCCACCAGCGCATTACGAATGCTGGAGGGCAGGAAATTCCGCTCGCGCGTGGAAACGGATGCCCCGGCCCAGGGCAGATGGACGCTGTGGTTCGCGGAATAGTCGACCGCAACCACGATTTGGCCGGGAAGCAGGTGCTGGACTCCCAGGTTCCACTGGTAGATCTCGGCATTGCGGGCAGTACCCGTGTCCAGGTCGCTGCCGTTATCAAAACCCCAGTTCGCCAGCTTTCCGTAAGTTCGTCCTTGCGGCGGCGCCAGTCCTGCGGGAAAGGGATTTGCGAGCGTCGCATATTGGGTCACAAAGCCATCTTGCGTGAAATAAAAGGGCGCATTTTTCGAGAACGAGGGCCCCGCGTATTGGAAGTTGGTTGCCACATTCATGCCATAGAAGATTCCGGCGCCACCGCGTATGACGGTGTTGTTGGCCAACTGGAAGGCGAAACCAAGGCGAGGGGCGAAATTGTTTCGATCGACGCGCGCGTTGCGACGGCTGGAGCTAGCGAAGACGGTGGTGCCGATAAGATTCCCGATTTGGCCGAATTCGGGAAAGTCCGCGCTGCGATCCACCGGTATCGAAAATCCCGTGCTGCCGGTGAAATCGCTGAACTGCAGTTGGTTGGTGCGCTCCGAATAAGGAGTGCTCCATTCGTACCGCAGGCCGAGATTTACCGTCAGCCTGGGCGTGACCTTCCAGTCATCCTGCACATAAAAAGCAGTATCGACCGATTTGTCGGCCACAGCCGGAATGATATGCAGTAGGGAGTCCGAGGGGTTGGGATACCCAAGCAGCATGGTGGCAAAGGGATTGCCCTCATCTTGTGCGCCAAAGTTGCCGTTAGGATCTTCGGTCGTCACATTGCGGTCGAAATTGAAAATCCCCGTCGGATTGTCCGGCTGAAAGAAGTTGTTAAAAAATACCCGCTGCTCACCGCCGAACTTGATTGAATGCGGCCCCTTTACCCACTGCAGGCCGGAAGAGTAGCTATACAGTGTGTGCGCGAAGTGGGTGTCCACACAGCATTGTGTGAACATGGAGAGGAAATCGTCCCCCACATTAATGGCGGGGATTCGGTCCAACCCGTTCTGATTCAGAATCGCAGGCAGGCCCACATCGCTCAAGGTGGGATAGTTATTGCTGATACCGGGCGCATGTACGCGATCGACGCTGAATCGGCCCGTCAAAAGCGCGGTGGGTGTGATCGTCCAGTTGTACTCCAAATTGCCGTTCTGCGCAGTGGTCAGGTAGATGATTCCATCGCCCTGATCTCCATTGCCGACGATCGTGGGAACGGTGTCCTCGCTGTGGACCCGGCTGTAGCGGCCACTGATCTTGTGTTTGTCGGTAATCTGGTGATCGAGTTTCACATCGAATTGCCAGGAGGGGCGGTTCTCCAACGCGACGGTCCGGAAGTTCGGATCGGGGAAAACTGCGTCCGCAATATTCGCGTGCGGGTACAGGTTCAGGATCGCCTGACCGATGGGATCAATGTAGGGCTGGCCGGTGATGGGATTAGTGCCCTCGATTTTGTCGCCCGGAAATCGATTGTGCGGACAAACGAAATTGGGATCGGTATTTCCCGGGCAGGGATCAAAGATGCCGGCAGTGTTCGCCGCGCTTTGTGAGAAATCGCCGGCACGCTCCAGATCCGTCGGCACAACGCCCTCGATGGGAACCGGATCGCGTTGCCGAACCTTCTCGAAATCGACGAAGAAGAACGTGTGGTTTTTAACGACCGGGCCGCCCACCGCGAAGCCATATTGATCGCGCACGTGATCCGGCTTTGGGCCAGAGTTGAAGAAATCGCGGGCATCCGTAGCGGATCGCTGTCCATACCACCATCCGCTGCCGTGAAATTGGTTCGTGCCTTGCTTCAGCACGATGTTGACCAGGGTGCCGCCGTTGTTGCCATACTCCGCCGCAAAGCTGTTGTTTTGAACCTTGAATTCCTGAACGATTTCGACGGAGGGCTGGTAATAAACGTTCGAGTTCCCGCCTTCACCCTGCTCCGGTGCGCTGATGGGGCTGCCATCGAGCGTGACCTGTGCCGTGGCGTTACGTTGGCCGTTGGAAACGAAATTCGTTCCCGTCGGGTAATTGTCGTTGACTCCCGAGCCGGTTGTTTCAGTCACGCCGCCTGCAAGAAACGCCAGGCCGAAGATGCTTCGGTTGTAGAGAGGGATATCCCTTACATATTCGTTGGTGACGTCGGTGCCGATGGCTGCGCTCTCGGTGTCCAGCGGTGGTGTGGCGGCGGTGACTTCGATGGTCGCCAACACTCCCGGCGGTTTCAACGAGAAGTCAATGGAGGTCTGTTGGTCGACCTGTAACACCAGATTCTTCCGTTCCGCGGACTGAAAGCCTTTTGCCTCGCACTTAACGGTGTAACTAGCGGGACGGAGGCCGGCAACGGTGTATAGACCGTGGTCGTCGGTGCGTGCCGTGGTCGAGATCCCCGTTCCGTCATTCGTGATGGTGACTTGTGCGCCCTGCACCACGGCGCCCGTTTGATCGGTCACCACTCCGCGGACCTGCGCGGTGTAGGCGGCCTGTCCAAAGGCCACCGAGGCAGAAAGCAGAAGTCCAACTACGCAAACGTGAGAGAACAGACTTCTCAGGACACGTGGCATGGGAACCCCCTAATTTTTTCCGGAGGCATACGCAAGCGTATGCTGTATAGTTACGAACGCTTACTTTTACTTTCGTTCATGTGGGTTGTCAAGCGCCAAATCGTAGTCCGGCGCAGGAGCGGACTTGCGGGCTGCCGGAACCCCGACAGGACAGGGAAGACTATGGTGTTTCGCAACTGCCACAAACGATGTTAAGGCAGCCCCACGGGAGGAACCACTGGAGCCCTCCTGCCCAAGGTGGAACGTTCGCTGCCCGTTCGTAAGAAATAGAAAGTATTCGCAACTCGTTGTATGAAACTCCGTTGTATAACGAGGAAGCATGAAATCTTTCATCTGCTGGGCACTGTTTTCCTTCGCACTGCTTGTAACTGCCTCCTCTCAAACCGCGCCCCCAGATCAGATTGGCTACCGCTCCGACCCAAATGCCGACCAGAAGAAGACGCTGATGCTCAAAGACTTCAAGCCGGTTTCCATGCTGCATGCCGGGCATCATGAAGTGGAAAAGGCGCGCTTCTACGTGATCGATGTTCACAATCACGTCAATGACGCGGCGCGCATCGATGATCACATGGCTCCGGCGCGTGTTGTTGAGGTCATGAACAACACGAACGTGAAGACCATCGTGATTCTGACCGGATTGTGGGGCGACAAACTGCAGGCCGTGATCGACGAGATGGTGAAGCCCTATCCCGGACGCTTCATGGTGTTCACGCAGCTCGACTGGAGCAAAGTCGACGATCCGAAATTTGGTGAGGAGATGGCGGCGCAGATTCGCGATTCGGTGTCCCGCGGCGCTCGCGGCCTCAAACTGCTGAAGGACCTCGGCCTTGGCGTGCGCGACAAGTCAGGGAAACTCATCGCGATTGACGATCCCCGGCTTGATCCCGCATGGGAAGAGTGTGGCCGGCTGGGTATTCCGGTATTCATTCACTCCGGCGATCCGGAGGCATTCTTCCATCCGACGGATGCAACCAATGAGCGCTACGAAGAACTCATGGAGCATCCGGACTGGAGTTTTTACGGCAAGGATTATCCCAGCCTCGATTCGCTCCTCGAGGCGCGCAACCGAGTTTTCGCGAAGCACCCAAAGACTACGTTTGTGTCTTTGCACATGGGCTGGCCGGAAAATCTCGACTGGGTGCAGTCGATGCTCGATAAGTATCCGAACGTAATGGTGGAGTTCGGCGCACGCGAAGCCGAACTTGGACGTCAACCCTGCCGAACGCGCGATTTGTTTATGAAGTATCAGGACCGCGTGATGTTCGGCACCGACAATAGCGTGGAAGAAGCTATGTATCGCAACAATTTCCGATGGCTCGAGACCAGCGACGAATATTTTGATTATTGGGGCGCGCCCGGCCAGGGACGCTTCAAGATCAGCGGGCTCGGCTTGCCGGACGGTGTCCTTGAAAAGCTGTATCACAAAAACGCTGAACGCCTGTTCAGCCAGTTCCATCCAGACTCTGAGAAGAATTCAAGCAGGGGGGCTCAGTGAAATCGCCGTTTCTCCTCGTCCGCGCTCTTGTCGTGATTGCACTCGTTGCGCTCTTTGCCTCGAGCTGCAATCGTCCGCAGCTCAAACCCGAATCCAAGGCGCCGCCCTCGCAACCCTCCGTGATCAAGGTGGAGGTGAATCCAGGGGGTCCGCTGGTTCTTACGACCACCGCCGCGATGTTTGAAGTCGCGCCCAGCGGCTATATCCAGACCTACCTGCTGCGCGATGGCAAACACCTGACGCTCGATGAGCCCAAAGCGGGCGTGCCCAACGAGAGCGACTACCTTGTACAGGACGGCAAGGAAGTTCATTTCGTGCTCGACTTTGACCAGGCCAAGGTTCTTGAGTCCACGGGGAAACTGGGGCGCGGGAAACACATTGAAGTTCCGGGGCACCGCCTTGGGCCGGGCGCGCCGAACATTCAGCGGACGCTGACCCTTGAGGCATACGACGATTTTCCGAACCTGTTGCTGTCCACCGTGGAATACAAGAACACCGGCAGCGCGGATTTCACCATCGATCGGGTGGTCGAGCAGCGACACCGGTTCACCGCGAGCCTGGCTGACCCCAAAGCCCAGCCGTGGGATATGTGGTCGTTTCAGGGATCGAGTTACGACTGGGGCAAGGACGATGTTTTCAAGCTGACGCGCAGCACTTCGCAACCGAACCTCTTCGGCGAAGCCGTGAAGGGCGGCTATGGCGGCGGTATTCCGGTGGTTGCGTTCTGGACAGCGAACGTTGGGGAGGCGATCGGTCATGTGGAAACTCTTCCCCTGACCCTGTCGCTGCCCGTGAAAGTGGCGGGCGATTCACGGGTCGAAACGAGCCTTGATATTCCTGCCAAGACCATGTTGAAGCCGGGCGAGACATTCTCAACACCGCGAAGCTTTGTCGCCGTGTATGGCGGAGATTTCTACGAGCCTCTGCGCATGTGGTCCGGTGTGCTGCAGAAGGAAGGCTGGAATCTTCCGAAGCCTTCCGGCGAAGCTTACAACGTGAGTTGGTGCGGATGGGGTTATGAGTTCAACGTAACGCCGGCCATGATGGAAGGCACGATTCCCAAGCTGAAAGAAATGGGCATCAAGTGGGCGACGCTCGACGATCGCTGGTTCGACACCTACGGCGACTGGAATGCGCGGTCCGATACCTTTCCCGGAGACTCCATCAAAACGATGACCGACAACTTCCACAAGCAGGGCATCCTGGTGCAACTATGGTGGCTGCCGCTGGGAGCCGAAGATGGCGAAGGCAAGTGGGAATCGCACAAGTACATCGTTTCGAAGGTCGTGAAGGATCATCCGGAGTGGCTGATTCTCGACAAGAACGGCAAGCACGTGCGCATGACGCGAAATCTGGCGGCGCTCTGTCCGGCGGTTCCAGAGGTGCAGGCGTACTACAAGCAATTGACTGAGAAATTTATCCGGGACTGGGGTTACGACGGCTCGAAGCTCGACAACATCTACTCGGTGCCGATGTGTTACAACCCGGCCCATCACCACAAGTCGCCGCAAGATTCCGTGAATGCAGTGGCGGACGTCTACAAAACAATCTTTCAGACCACGCGTTCGATCAAGCCCAACAGCGTGACCCAGAGTTGCCCGTGCGGAACGCCGCCTTCGCTGGCATGGCTGCCATACATGGATCAGGCAGTGACTGCTGACCCGGTGGGTGGGGTGCAAGTCCGCCGGCGCGTCAAGATGTACAAGGCGCTGCTGGGGCCGGACTCGGCGGTGTACGGTGATCACGTCGAGCTTTCGACCATGGATCGAGTCGGCAGCCACTGGCGCGAGCATGGGGAAGACTTTGCTTCCACCGTGGGAACAGGCGCAGTGGTCGGAACGAAGTTCGTCTGGCCTGAACTGGGTCCTCACTACGAACCAGTGAACCTGAACTCGCACAAGGACGAGGTCTGGAAGAAGTGGATTGCGCTGTACAACCAGAAGATGCTTTCGAAGGGCACGTTCCTCAATCTCTACACCTACGGATACGATTCGCCGGAGGCGTATGCCATCGAGAAAGACGGGAATATGTACTACGCATTTTTCGCGCCGCAAGGAGGTTGGAAGGGAGAAGTAGAACTGCGCGGATTAAAGGCGGGCAGCTATCATGTTACCGACTACGTCGAAGGAAAAGACCTGGGCGACGTGCAGGTGACGGAAGGCAACCCAACCAAGCTGGCGGCCACGTTCCGGGATCACCTCTTGCTCGAGGTGAAGCATTGAAGGAGCTGCGCTCTTCGTGAGCGTGGCATCACTCTGCGGTGCGAAGAAAACAAAAAGGCCCGGCGAACTTCGCCCGGCCTTTTTCCGGTTGATGCGCTGCTTTAGGGGGACGTCTGCAAACTGACCTGCCCCGAAATTTCCACATCCTGATCGTTTTGCAGAATGTATGCCTGCCCGGGACCGACCATGTAGAGGATCAGGTTGCTGGAAAGGGTGCTGATCGCGGCTGTCACACGGCCGTCGTTACGCACCTGGTACGTTCCCGACAAGGTACCGGGATCGTTGATAAGACCCGGCGGATTCCCTGGCTCAAACGAATTGGCCTCCTCATTGAGATCGAGATTTCCTTTGCCATCCGCAAAGAGAGTACCAACCCGCGTGAGGAGTAGGTTCGAACTGAACCCTTCCATCACCAGTGCATAAGCAAATTGGCTATTGAGGTCGGCCGCCGAGAATGTGTTCTGCTGTTGCAGGTCGATGGTGCCGTCCTCG
Source organism: uncultured Acidobacteriota bacterium (assembly GCA_963765755.1). Taxonomy (GTDB): domain Bacteria; phylum Acidobacteriota; class Terriglobia; order Terriglobales; family Acidobacteriaceae; genus Gp1-AA133. Next base: position 428,001 of record CAVXXV010000005.1, read on the forward strand.
ACCTTGTTCGTGGCGGCGATCAGGAAGAAGGCGCGCGACGGGCTAACCATCCAGAAAATTTCCTGGACGGCTGGTAAGCCGGTCGGATTGATCGTCGCGTCGACGCGGCCCCCATTCTGGGTGAACGTTCCGGTGAACGGCTGGTCGAACAGGGAGACGCCGTCCTGAACGGAATCGAGGCCGCCGCCATTGATAGATCCGGCGCTCGCCGTAAACACGCCTACAGCGCGTGCTGCGCCAAAGGTTGCGTCAGTGTCGCCGCTGCTTCCGAACGCGTAGTTCCCGGCCAGAGCCAGGTTCCCGCTGGCCTGCCTTTCCGCATCGCCCGTGCCGAGCTGAGACGAATCCGATCCCATCAACCAGAATGTATTTGCATCAATCACGTAGTACTGATACGCGGTGGCAACCGAAGCGCTATCCGTGTAGACGAGCGTGCCTCGGCCATTCGAGTCCGGAGCAGTCAAAGTGCCGGAGTTCAAAGTCAGCTGCGGCAAAAACGTGTGATTGCGGAGGACGTCGATTGTGCCGGTCACCGTTGTGTTGTTCAGAGTCAGCGCGCCCACGGTCGCGGAAGACACAGCCGCTAAAGGCTGGTGCACGCGGGTGACAAAGGTGCCGCTTGGGGCGGCAGCAAGGGCAGTTGTGTTCTGCTTCATGCCGACTCCCGCAGCATTCGCACTGAAGTTGGAGAAGGCATCGGCCTCGACCACGTAGAACTTCGCCGTGCTTACAAGAGTAAAGGAGAGGTTAATTTGTCCGCTGGCGGGAGAAGAGAAGTTGATCTGCATTGAACCGTTGCCGTCTTTGCCAATCTGGTAACTTCCCGTGAACGCCGTCCCTGGCGTGAAGCCAACGGGCAAGCTGGAGTTGAAGTCTTCGACGCCCGTCAGATTTCCGGCGCCGTCCGCGGTCATCACCAGCGTCTCGGTGTACTTCTCGTTCTGCAAATTGTTGTTGTTGTCCAGGAATGTGTCGTTTCCCGAAAGGCGGACGACGTAAGAACCTTTGAGACTCGACACGCTGTAAGGCCCTGTGGCCGAAGACCCGTTCGAGCCGCAGCCGAGCGCAAACAACAAAAGGCCCAGCGCGGCCAGCAATGACATTTTGCTTAGAAACTTGAAAGGGAAGACTGCAGAAGAAGACTCTGGTGCACCACTTGGGATGGACACGACGACGCCTCCACTACATTAAATTGAAGTATTCGAATCTAACCCGAAGATCAGGTTAAAGTTTCGCGTAGGGATTCTTTGGGACGATACAGCCACGCCCCGGCGTCCTGGCTGTCCCTCAACTCAATTTATATAGAGTGGATTTTTGATGAAAAGGTTGCGCTATTGACAGTTCTTGACTCTCGCCTTCTGTGGTAACAGTTACTATGGCGCGGCGCGAGTGTTCGCGTCAGGTGCGCGAACTCCAAAACTGTTGTTGTTTGTTTCGATCGCGAAATGCTTCCGTGCCTCCGGGCATGGTAGTAGAGAACGCGCCTGCCATGTTGCCGGCGGCCAGGCAAGCAGGCAGATCAGCACCGCGCACATACTGGGATAGAAAACCAGCGTCGAAACTATCGCCGGCCCCGACAGGATCCACGAAGTCGACCTTTACGGGAGAGCTTTGAAAACGCTCCGGCCCGCGCTGGGCCATCGCGCCCTCTTCTCCTCTTTTGATCACCACCAGGGGCACCCGTTCGGCCAAGCGCGCCACGGCTTTGTCGAGATCATCGGTCTTGGTGATCAGCTTCGCCTCGCGCGCATTCGGCAGAAACACATCAACGTAGCGAAGAACATCCTCCAGTCCACCTTCCCAATGATCGTCTGGATCGTCGTTGGTATCCAGCGAAATTGTGAGGCTCTCCGCTTTGAGTCGCCGAAACAGTTCCCCAACATGGGGCCTCAGACCACGCTGCAGATAATAGGATGAGAGATGGAAGTGGCCGGAATCGGTCAAGTAGTCGAAATCGAGATCTGCAAGCGTCAGGTCGAAGATGGTTCCCGGATACGTCAGGATGTTGCGCTCCTTCGCGCGCTGCAGAATTACGCTCAGTCCGGTTTGTTTCTCTCCCTCTGTGCGCCGAACTTTTGAGACGTCGACGCCGCTTGCGCTCAAGCGTTCGAGTGCAATCTGCCCGAGCGCGTCACTTCCGATGCGCGAAACAAATCCCACCTTGCATCCGAGAGCAGCCAGATTGTGGGCGACGATGGCGGTCGAACTGCCTAGCGTCAGCATCATCCGGTCCGCGAGAAGTTCCCGTTCGGGCGGTAGTTCCGCGGGTAAGCCGTAGAGAATCAGGTCGAGATTCAGTTCGCCCGCTAGCGTGACATCAAATCGTGGCATAACACGCTTTCTTTGAATGGTTGGGAATGCCGAAAAGCCTAGACAAGGGTGACCTCGATGCCTGCTTTCTTAAGCGCTCGCACGTCAGCTTTGGGTGCCCGGCGATCGGTGAGAACTTCATCCAGTGCAGAAGTCGGGGCGATCAAGGAAAGGCTTCTCCGCCCGAACTTGCTGGAATCGCAAACCGCCACCTTTCGCTTGGCAATCTCCACCATCACACGATTGACCTTGGCCTCCAGCAGGTTGGGCGTACTTAACCCATAGTGCACATCGAAGCCGTCCACGCCCAGAAACAGGAGATCAGCGTGCAGGCGGTGCAGGGTTTCTTCAGCAATCGGGCCAACCAGCGAGAACGAGTTCTTGCGTAACGTTCCTCCGGTCAGTATCACCTCAACGGTTGTCCCTGAGAGTTCTGCTGCAATGTTCACGGCATTCGTCACGATCGTGAGATTCCGAAAACTGCGCAGAGCGCGGGCAATCGCCGTCGTGGTCGTGCCCGAATCCAAAATTACGACCTGGCCTTCTTGCACCATATGCGCAGCCGCCGTGGCAATGCGCAACTTTTCCTGGTGATGAAGTTTCTCTTTCTCACGCAGAGTGGGATCTTCGAGCGCGCCCTCGCGCGCCGGCAAGGCGCCGCCGTGGGTCCGATGGATCAGTCCGTGGGCATGCAGTTCCTCAAGGTCCTTGCGAATCGTAACCTGCGAAGTTTCGAAACGTCGGGCGAGGTCCAGCACCAGCACCCGGCCTTCGCGTTTGAGCACGTCAAGAATGGCTCTGCGCCGCTCTTCGTTAAGCAAAAACGTTCTCCTGCGACGCGAGTGCCGCACGATTCGCGTCCGACAGCGGCTTTCTTTTTATATCGTTTGCTTTCGGATGTCCAGTCGGTGGGCTTTAGCGATCAACGGCCGCGGATCAAGAACTAGCTTCCGGCAAACGGCTGTCTTCTTACTCCGGCCGGTCGATTTGCGCTGTCTGAATTTTCAGCGGTCTTTGCGCAATTTCGAATTACTCAGACTCGCCGTGCAAAACGTCCCGAACCTTACGGGCTAGAGCTTGCAAGGTGAAAGGCTTTTGCAGAAACGCCGTGCCCGGATCGAGTACACCTTCGTGGATGATGGCGTCTTCCGTGTAGCCGGAAAGGTATAAGACTTTGATGGTGGGACGCGAAGCCGAGACACGCTGCGCCAGTTCGCGCCCGCTCATGCCGGGCATGACTACGTCGGTGATGAGGATGTCGATCTTCCCGTCATGTGTTTCGGCGACCTTCATGCCGTTGATTCCGTCGCATGCTTCCATCACCGTATAGCCCTTGCTCTGCAACGTCTCGCGCACCAATTCGCGTACGGAATCCTCGTCCTCTACTAACAACACGGTTTCTGAGCCGCCGGAAGGTGCTTGCGTGTGTTTGGCCAATCCCGTTTGTCCCGGTGGATCGGCGACTTTCGGCAGATAGATCCGGAAGGTGCTTCCCGAGCCCAGTTCGCTGTGCGCGAAAATATATCCGCCGCTTTGTTTTACGATTCCATACACCGTGGACAAACCCAGGCCGGTGCCTTTGCCTTTTTCCTTGGTCGTAAAAAACGGTTCAAAGATGCGCGACTGAGTCTCCTTGTCCATACCGGTTCCGGTGTCGGAGACAGAAAGCAGAATGTAGGAACCGGGCTGAATCAGAGAATGCTCGCGCCGCACAGCGTCGAGTTCTTCTTCCGAGGTCTGAATCAGAATTCGGCCGCCCGTGGGCATCGCGTCTTTCGCATTGACGACCAGGTTCATGATTACCTGTTCGAGTTGTCCCGCGTCGGCGCGCGTGTGCCCTATGTTCGACGCCAGCTTGGTAGTCAGGTCGATGTTTTCACCGATTAAGGGGCGGAGCAGTCGCTCCATATCGGCGACGATCGCATTTACGTCCACAACTTTGAGTTCGAGCAGTTGTTTGCGGCTGAAGGCCAGTAACTGGCGGGTCAAGGTCGTCGCCCGATCAGCCGCCTGCTGGATCGCCTGTACCTTGGCAAGCAGTGGATCGTTTTCCCTTAATTGCTCAAGCAACACTTCGGTATAGCCGCTGACAACCATGAGAAGGTTGTTAAAGTCGTGAGCGACCCCGCCGGCGAGACGGCCGACAGCTTCCATTTTCTGCGCCTGGCGGAATTGATCTTCGAGGGCGCGGCGCTCCGTCACGTCTTCGGCGATGATCTCCAGCGCGGCGTCGCACTCGTCGGCCGCCGCGACGGAGCGACCGCTGAGCCGCACGGTTATTGCGCCGTCATCTTTGCGCTTCCATCGGACCTCCGCGCTATCCAGTTTTCCTGTCCGCTGGAATTCCTGCATCAGATGGGCATGTGCTGCGGGTTCTAAGAATACTTCCCGCTGCGGATCCAGCTTTAGAACGGCTTCAGCAGAATCGTAACCCAGCATGTGTATGAGGGCTGGGTTTACATCCAGGAATCTTCCATCGATGCTCGCGCGATAAATTCCATACACAGCGCTCTGCACCAGCGACCGGTAACGAGCTTCAGAATGGCGGAGTGCTTCTTCGTGACGATTGTGATCGATGGCGCTCGCCAACTGCTGCGAGACGAAGGTCAAGATCTCTTTATCCCGTTCCCCGAACCGCACGTCTTCGTGATAGCTCTGCACTACCAGGACGCCGAACGTCTGATTGCCGGCGCGCAGCGGCACGCCCATCCAGTCTAGCGACGGAGATCCAATCAGATCCACCTCTCCGCGCGCGTGGAGTTCGTCAAAAGCCTCGGGCGTCGCCAGCAGCGGCTCACCCGTGCGCAGTACGTACTCGGTCAGCCCTCGCCCCAACCGTCTGGGTGCGGGAGTGGGATCCTGCTCATCGACAAAATGCGGGAAGCTGAGCAATTGGGTCGCGGAGTCATAGAGCGCGATATAGAAGTTCCGCGCGTTCATCAATTCACCAACGATGTTGTGAATCGACGCATAAAAGCCCTGCAAATGCGATGCAGAACTAGTTCGTTCGGCAATGCGATACAAAGCGGAACTCAAGGCCTGCGCACGCTTATGCTCTTCGATATCCCGATATAGCGCGCAGATGCCGACTTGCTTTTCTCCCACCAGCACCGGAACACAGGAGACAGAAACGTCCAGGATCGTTCCGTCTTTTCGCTGACGTTTGGTTTCGAGCGCGACCTTCTGGCCGTTCTCCACCGCTTCCTGGATCCAATCGCTTTCGGCTGTTCGTTCCGGCGGCACGATGAGTTCAGCCAAAGACTTGCCCAGCACTTCGTCGATCGGGAAGCCGAACATGCGCACAAACTCAGAATTGATGCGCATCACCCGGTGCGACGTATCCAGGATGGTGATGGCTTCGGGAGCGCACTCGACCAGTTGATCCAGATAGGCTTTTTGAACGATGGGGTCGTCGTCATCCCAGGCGGTGGCCCACTCCGGAAGCAGGCAATCTTGCGGCGTGCTGAGTGCAGGCGGAGAACCGCGCCGCAGCGCTTCTTTTAGATACTTAGCGCGCACGAAGCCCGCGGACTCGGTAGCTTGGGTGACTTTGTCACCCATTCAAGGCGTCCCCTTACTTGGTCTTGTATGAATGTTAGGCGTTGTCTTTCACAACCAGAAGTTACCGAGGTAATTCTCTAAACGAAGTTTTGCACGATTGTAGAGAATGCGAGGCGGTGCAGGATGCTTCAGGAATTTACGCTGCAGTACAGAGGTTATTCCGCCGACCCCGCTGCCAGCATCTGACAAACCCGGTCCAGCGATTGTCTCTGTTCCGGCGTGGGAGTGAGGAACTCAAATCCGTAGTGCAGGCCGATCCGGTAGCGCACAATGGCGCGAAGCTTGACGGGATACGGACTCAACGGCAGCGGAAATTCCATGGAGACGACTTCGCCCGGAGAGAGTTCACCGGTCAACGTTCCGCCAATGCCATCGAGTCCGAGTTCGGTCGACCGTCCCCAGAAGTAGCTCACCTCTCCCTGCCGGAACACCTGCACGTTCATCCGTACATCCATCGGATGGCGTGGATAACGCCGCGTATAGGGCGCCGTCTTTTTCGTCTTGGGTGCGGTGCTGGCCATGGCAGAAGTTCTAGTTCCCGTGCAGGGGATACCCGGGTTCAAACGGCAGTTTGCCGCCGATTTTCATTACATCCACGGAACTATTGATGGCGTATACGTCAACCAACCCGACCGCTCCGGGCGTAGCCGCCACCTTGTGAACCAGGTCGTCGTCGGAAGTCACGACGATGATCATCGGATGACTTCCTTTGCCATGGTTCGCGGTTGCAATCAACTCGCTCACGGCCTGCGAAGACATTCCGTAAACTTTTTCGAGAACCATTCGCATGTCGGAAGAAGAAGGATCGCGCATCACGAGCGTGACAGCCTTCCCGTCGGGCCAGTGAGGTGTTTGCGCCTTGCACAGCTTGATCAGGTCGGGCATGGCCAGCGACGTTACGGCGCTTCCTTTATTTGCGATAAGCGCGACGTCCTTTGCCTGCGCCAGCGCAACTCCGCCCGCCATGAGAAAGGCAACAATGAGTCCAATTCGAGCGAACACGGGCAATCTCCGGCGGCAAATGCGCCAAAATCTCATAGATTCTCTTCGAAGTTGCCGTCCGGCTCAATTACAGAAAGGTCATGTACCTCTAGAGCCAAGGGGGAGATTCCGTATCGGCGGGTTAAAGAGACAGCCTTCGCTAGCCGGATACCAGTTCGACGGGATCTGATTGCGCTACCAATTGACCCACGGAACACTTCGGCCCTGAATTGGCCGTCGAGCCCTCCCGCGGCTGGCAGAGGCAGACGGTCCGGTTCAGAACGCCCACCGCAGGCCGAAGGTAGCGTTATTGGCAAGGAAGTATCGTGGGTCCGCCGGGCCGACGAATGATTTCTCGCCACACTGGTGGTAAATTCCACCCGGCCTTGGCCTCTAGGGTATGCCCAAGATCGACCGAAAGGTTGCCCAGAGGCTGATGGTAGTTGTACTGAAGTGACCCGAAAGGCTGGAACCGGTGGAAGGCTCAATTGGATGGTGTGTCTATCGTGGGCGCCCGAAATCTTGGGCCGCGATGCAACATCGCTTTCACAAACTAGTTGCTCGCTTGTACGCGCAGAAAATTAGAATATGCCAGTATGCGCGCCTTGCTCCTCGACTCGCCCAAAACCATCGATCAGCACGCGCTGCGCCTCGCCGAAATATCGGATCCCGTTCCTGGTCCTGGGGAAGTCCGCGTGCGCGTGAGTTGTTGTGCGATTTGCAGGACTGACCTCCATATCGTGGAAGGTGATTTGCCTCTTCCGCAACTCCCGCTCATCCCTGGTCATCAGGCTGTCGGGCACATTGATGCCATGGGCGCTGACTGCGCGGACGTGCGTATTGGCGAGCGTGTCGGAATCCCATGGCTTTACTCCACCGACGGCGTCTGTCCGTACTGCGTCCGGAATGCCGAAAACCTGTGTGAGCAGGCGCGCTTCACTGGATACCACGTCAACGGCGGATACGCCGAATACGTCGTCCTGCGCGCGGATTTCGTTCACCCTATTCCAGCAGCCTTTTCCGACGAGCACGCCGCGCCGCTTCTCTGTGCCGGGGTGATTGGTTTTCGTGCGTACCGGCTAAGTGGCGTGGAAAAAGGACAAAGCCTGGGGCTCTATGGCTTCGGTGCTTCAGCGCACCTCGTGCTTCAGTTGGCTCGGCACCAGGGATGCGATGTGCATGTCTTCACACGCGCTCGCGCCCATCGAGAACTTGCCGAAAAACTGGGAGCGGTGTGGACGGGAAGTGCGGATGAGCAACCTCCTCGTCACTTGGACGCTTCGATTATTTTCGCGCCTGCTGGTTCCCTGGTGCCGCTGGCCCTGCGTAATCTTCGCAAAGGCGGAACCCTGGCGCTGGCCGGGATCACCATGAGCGAGCTCCCGCCGCTAAACTACGCATTGCTTTATCAGGAACGAATTCTGCGCACAGTCGCCAACAGCACGCGCCAGGACTGCCGGGATTTTCTAGTGGAAGCCGCCGAAATTCCGCTCCAGCCGCGGGTCGAGGTTTATCCATTGGCGGAAGGCAATTCCGCACTGATGGATTTGAAGCAAAGTCGAATCGAGGGCGCCGGAGTGCTCCAGATCAAGAATTAAGCAACAAGTAAGATTCGCATTCGTTGTGCCGAGCGCGATTACTCCTGCAATCCGTATAACTTTATCGCATTCTGCCGCAATACCATGCGGGCTAACTCCGAGGCTCGCGCGCGGGTGATCTCGCCGTCGTTCATCATCCCGGTCAGCGCGATGGCCAATGCTCGCCGCGCTGTCAGGTTAGTGGAATAGCCGATTACATCCCAGTCCTGCTGAGGTGCTCCAGGGGCAAGGTCCGTACCGTACAGCACTTTTTCCGGATACCACTCCAGCCATTCACGGATCACGGTACTCAGCGGCCGCGATGGAATTAGGGCGTCCTGTTCCGAGAAGTCCGCGTACACGTTCGGCTTCGATAGCAACACGGCGACTTCGTGCGTGTAGGGACCGGCTCCGCCGTGCAACAAAACGAACGTCGTCTTGCGCAGAGAGGGGTCGTCGAGAATCGATTCCAGTTCCGTCGGACGAGCCCCGGCGAGATCGAAATAATTGCCACAACCCTGGCCGGTATGAATGTGAACAGCCAGGCTCAGTCGGCCGGCTTCGCGCGCAATGACGCGAAAAAGAAAATTCTGGACGCGCAGCACGTCAGCGCGCGAGGCTGCACTACCCTTCGCATACTGCCCGTAAATCCTGCGCGCCTCAGCGTCATCTCCTGAATTCGACTGCGGGCCGAAATTCAGCGGGCGCAAATAGGCCGCTTCGAACTTGATGGCGGGGGCGCCGGAGGTCTTCTGCGCCTCCAGGGTGGAAATGACAACTTTGCTGACGTACTCATTCAGCGATGCGGGCAACGCCGCCAGATGTGCTTGCGACAGATAGGTTTTCAGAATCTTAGCTTCCTGCTCGTAGAAAGCTTTCTTGTCGGGATTATCAGCCAGCGAATCGGGGTTCAGAGGCGACATCAAGGCGTCATCGAACGGCACCCAGCGAAATCGGGGAGGATTCAACCCCCGGCCCATCGCAATGCGGTTGGCCAGCATGTACTCGATTCCCAGTCGATCGAGCACCCACGAAGGAAAGTTGTCGCCCTGTTCGCGCATGACTTTCTCGCGCGCCGCGATCAATTCTTTGACGTGTTCCGGAGCGCGGTCGTCGTACTTGTACCCATACAGAGCCCGCCACGCATCAAGAAATTGCGGATTGTCGGCACGCGCCATGAGCGTGTCGGCGCCGCCTTCGATGACGTCACAAGGAAGCGCATCAAAATCCCGGTCTGCTTCGCCCGCGCTGACGACTTTGCTGACGTGCGTGTGATTGTCAACTGCCTTGATCTTCTCGATTTCAGCTAACAAAGACGGATCCGGCGCAACCTGCGCATACGCACCCGCCAGCAAAACGATCCAGCAAAGAAGCAACCCGCATGTCTTCATGCCTGACCCTCCGGTTGATTCAGGACGCGCTCTCTGCGATTCGTTTTTGCTTGACACGAATCACTCGTGTTGTCACACTCGCCACAATTTGAGTTCTACGCTGCAGGGCGTACCTGTCTCCAATCCTACTTCGGCTCCATCGCAACATGACGCCGGAGAATACCCCAACATCGTTACAAGAAGGAAGATTCTTCGCCGCATGCTCGGCTGCGCGGCGCTGCTGCTTTGCGCGTTTGCCCTGGTGATCTGTTTCGATGGAGTGTTCACGCGGCTGCCCAGCCTGGTGGGCACGCCGGCGCGGGGCGAGAGAATCGGCGTGATTCACGTCCATACCAACGCTTCCTGCGGGAGCGGAAGCCTTTCCCAAGTGATTGCGGCTGCCAAGGATGCCGACCTTTCTTTCGTCGCTATCACCGATCACAATCTCACGCTCTCCGACGCCGAAGTCGCGGCGGCTGATCCGCCCGAGTTTGCCGTTATTGATGGAGAAGAAGTCAGTACTGCTGCCGGACACTATCTCGCGCTGGGTACTTCTGACAGCCGCTGGCACCGCGGCACAGGTTTTGATGCGCGCGCGCTCATGGCTTCATCGCGTCGGAATGGCGCAGTGAATTTCATCGCACACCCTTTTGGCTTGCGCGACCGCTGGTCCGATTGGGGCGGCAGTGATTACGATGGCATCGAGATTTTCAACGATGATGCAGTTTGGCGCAGAAACACCATCTTCGATATTTCGGTTGCTGCTTTTCTGTATCCCGTAAATTCGCGCCTCGCCCTCCTGCGACTCGCGCGCACGCCCCAAGAGAATTTCGCGAAGTGGGATGAACTTCAAGCGCAGCGCCCGATCGCGGGCATCTGCGGGTCCGACGCCCACGCCAATGTGCTCGTCGATCGCTGGAGCCTGGCGCACTTCCCCAGCTACCTCTCCGTTTTTAGCCTCGCGCGCCAGCACGTGCTGCTGCAGGATCAGGATCCTGAGCACGCTGGCGCCGACGCCATTCTCGCGGCCATCAAGTCGGGCAATTCTTTTTGCGCGATCGATGCACTTTCGCCCGCAGATGGATTCACGCAAACGGTTTCTTCGGGCGCCACCTCTGCCGGGCCCGGCAATTCCATGGCCTGGAATTCGGGCGAAGTGCTGCACATCAGAGTTCCCAGGGCCGCTGGTCCGGCTATGATTCGCGTGCTGCGCGACGGCCGTGAAATCGCCAAGCAGGAAACGCAGTCGATCGACTTGCCTCTGCCCGGTCCCGGTCGCTATCGCACGGAAGCATATCTTCGCCAGCCCGGCCTTACCGGATGGCATCGCTGGACGCTTTGGATCTTCGCGAACCCGGTCTACGTCACTTCCCCGCAGATAACAGCCGCGTCTCGTTAAAGGAACTCCGCAGCGTAAGCTTTTTCTCTCCCGCTGATCGGAGTAGACTGCTGATCCAATTATGTGGAGCAGAATTCGAATACTGGCGTTGGTAGTTTTGCTGTCGACCATCACTGTCGCGCAACCTCTCACATTGCTGACGCCGGTAAGTTCCAAAATGCCGACCGGGAGCGAATTCCGTGCAGTAGACAAAGCAGGAAAAGTTTACATCGGCACTTTGATCACCAGGCCGGCTCGCCGGTTCCTTCGTCGCGGATCGGTGCTCTTGCGTTTCTACGATCCAGTGCACCTAGTCAACTCTGATCCCGAGGGCGTCATTCGTGCCGGACGCAAGAAGCAACTTATCCTTCTGGGAACCACACCGCTGATTGCCAAAATCGCCGACGACAGTGTCGACAGCGCAATCGGCGGCGGCAAGGCAAGATTCGTCGCCCTTGGCGCCAGCATTTTGTTCATGGCATTGGTGAAGGGTGGAGAGGTCCATCTGAAGCCCGGCGACCAACTGGAAGTCGAAGCTGGACGATAGCGCGTTCAGCACAGAGACACAGAGACACAGAGATACAGAGAAACAGAAACCGGTCAAAATCTTCCGAGCCTGAAACTCAAAACTCGAAACTCGAAACTCGAAACTCTTCCCCATATATAATGTTTGCTACTGAATCCCCGTTCCACTTCCCGTCATCTTTAAGGCTTTGGAGGAGAAATCATGGCGCACGAACTACCCCCTTTACCGTATGAGTACGCGGCCCTTGAGCCCGCGATCGATGAGAAAACGATGCACCTGCACCACGATATGCATCACGCGGCCTACGTGAAAAACCTCAATGCCGCGCTCGAAAAATATCCCAACCTGCAATCCAAAAGTGCAGAAGACCTGATTCGGGATCTCAATGCCATTCCGGAAGACATTCGCGGCGCGGTTCGCAACAACGCCGGCGGACACGTCAACCACACCATGTTCTGGCAGATCATGAAGCCAAAGGGCGGCGGAGAGCCGACCGGTGCTATCGCGGAAGCCATTTCCAAGACCTTCGGCCACTTCAAGGATTTCCAGACCAAGTTCAACGACGCCGGCGTGAAGCAGTTTGGCAGCGGCTGGGTGTGGCTGGCCGGCAACGCCAAGGGCGAAGTTCAAATCATCAGCACACCGAATCAGGACAATCCCATCAGCCAGGGACTGCAGCCGATTTTCGGCAACGACGTCTGGGAGCACGCCTACTACCTGAAATACAACAACCGTCGTCCGGAATACCTGCAGGCATGGTGGAGCGTCATCAACTGGGACGAAGTCAACAAACGCTACCAGGCGTTTAAAGGCGCGAAGGAGCCGGCTCTCGCGCACCGCTGAACAGATCGAACAAGTTCGATTCATCTCAAAAAGCCTCGGCGCTCGCCGGGGCTTTTTGTCTGTTGAACTACGCTTTCAGCATGCGGCGAGTCGTATCTTACTGATATCTCGCCGGATGTTGCGCCTCTCCGTAACGCCGGGCCAAAAACAAAGCGTTTCCCCTTACAGCCTCAAAGCACAAATTCGCATCTTTTCATATGCCCATCCCACAACATCCATTTCACACAGGAGTTTGTTCTCTCAATGAAGACAATCGCAGTCACGTTTTTGCTTGGGTTGGGCTTGGTGCTCGTAGGCTGTGGGTCGGACAAGAATGCTGGCAACATTAGCAACATTAACGGAAACTGGACCGCCACCTTGTCCGACGGCAGTGGCGGTCAGGCCTTGGCGTTCACTACGGCGCTGGTTGCCACCGGAACCAGTGGCTCTATTACCGTGAACAATTTCCGCTTCTCGACCGACTCGCCATGCTTCGTTTCTGGAGAGACGGAGAGCGGCACATTCTCGCTCAGTGGAAACTTCAGCGGCAACGTCTCAGGACAATTTGGTATGAGCGTTCTCTCCGGGTCGCCGGGCGGCAATACGCTGACGCTCGCCGGTAGCGTAAACGGGGGCGCCATTTCTGGCACGTGGATTCTTGCAGGCAGCGTGGGTTGCAGTGGAACTGGCAGTTTCAAAATGACGAAAATGTAAGTGCAGGGCCGGCGCGTGCGATCGCGCCGGACACTTTTTCTGTGGAGGGAAGGATGCTTTCTTCGTGGAGCTTGCGGAACCCGGCCGAACCCATGCCGCCTCCGGTCAAGGAGCCGCCGCCCGACGGGCCTGAAAATCCCGATGTCCCCGTGCGCGAGCCCGATCCCGAAGAGCCAGGCGAAATCTAGCCTCCTGCAGACGTATAACGTCAAGGCTTCTTCGCGACGGCCCCATTCTTCATCACGAAGTCCACGTGTTCCAGCGCAGTAATGTCTTTTAAAGGATCGCCCTCCACGGCAACGACGTCGGCAAACTTGCCGGGTTCCAGCGTGCCGACCTGGTCGGACCACGCCAGCAACTCAGCGGCGGTGGAGGTTGCGGAACGGATCGCCTGCGCCGGCGTCATGCCCCACTTCACCATGTAGGCGAATTCCTTCGCCGGATTTTCCGTCCACGGAAATCCGCCCGCATCCGTGCCAAAGGCGATCTTCACACCGGCTTTCAGCGCACGTTTAAAAGTATCTTCATGGATCGAAAGCATCTTCACCCATACCGGAGCCCCGGCCGCTGCACGCCCCTGTGCCACATAGTCTCCGACGTAGATGGTATTCACGTAGTAAGTGCCATGCGCGGCCATCGTCTTCAGGTCTTCGTCAGCGATGTAATCTCCATGCTCGATAGAGTCCACGCCAGCTTCGACGGAATTGTGCACGCCATGCACGCCGATCGCGTGGGAAGCCACTTTGTGCCGCTCCCGGTGGGCTTCATCCACGATGGCTTTCATTTCCTCAAGGGTGAACGTAGGAATGTCATCGAGCACTCCATCCTCGCGGACTTTGTAGCCGCGATCGCTGTACACCTTGATCCAATCGGCGCCGTGAGAAATCTGCTCGCGCACGGCTTTCCGGGCCTCGTCCGCTCCATCGACCACCTGCACACCGTGCGGCACCGGCACATTCGGGGCGTAGCCCAACAGCGGATATGCTCCCGTCACGTCGAGAGCACGAGTAGCGACTTGCATCCGAGGGCCCGGAATCACGCCATTGTTGATGGCTTTCTTTACATCGACGTCCGCGTAGCCAGCGCCCTCCGTCTCCACATCGCGAATCGTCGTGAAGCCATACTCGAGCGCCCGCCGCACATTCACGGTGGCCAGAATCGCGCGGTATTCCGTGGACTGCTTCAGCAGTTGCTCGTCGTAATCGGCCGCCGTGACGTCGCCTTGCAGCAGAACGTGGGTGTGGGTATCAATGAGTCCCGGCAAACAGGTGCGATCCTTCAAGTTGATGACTTGCACGCCTGACGGAAAGCTCTCGCGCTCTTTCAGAGCATGAAGGCCCTTGATCTTCTCGCCTTCGATATCGATCACTGTGAGTTGATTCGAAGCCTCCAGCGATTTGCCGTCGAAAACGTGGCCACACAACAATGCGTACGTTGTCGTCGCGGGCTTACTCTGCGAGGAAGTTGTCCCCGTTTGTGCGGACGCCGTAACGAAGGCAATCGTGGCCCAGATCAGGATGGCAGCACGCAATTTCATTTCGGTCCTCCAAAGAATCACATCGGCGATAACCATGAGAATCCCTCGCCGGCGACTGGCGAAGGAACCGCTTTTCTGCATTTCCTGTGCTCCTGCTGTGGAAATCCGGCGCGCGAGTGTATCAGATTTTTCCTGTAGACATCAGCTCGCTTGAAACACTGCACACTAGTGCGCTTTGTAGATACCTACTGAAAGTCTTGCTTCATGCCATGGATTGCACAGAATCCTCTGCTATTTTTCTCGTACTGCACCAAACATATGGAATTGACCCTCAGCCTACCCGCGAGTACAGTCGCCAAACCCATTAGAGATTCTGGCCAGCAAACACGAAGAGCCCACACCCAGCCGGTGAAATTTGGTGTTTGAAAGTGCCCGCAAACCATTGGTCCCGGTGAATCAGTCATTGGAAAATTGAAACCCGCAACCATCCCTCCTCCCCCGAAGGATGACGATTCTGTGAAGGCTATGCTTAGTGATTGGACGACATATCGCACACGCTTCCTGGTTCGCGCACGGCAACTTGACCAGCCCCTCACGTTTGTCGATTGCCTTGGACGCGAACACTCAGGCCAGACCGGCGACTACTTGATTCTGTCCTCCGACGGATCCCGTCGCATTGCACCCCGGGAAATTTTTGAAGACATTTATGTACCCATGAATGAACCTCTCACTCCCCAACCGGCGGACGACCACTTGGCGGCATCGTCGCCGGAATACCGAACAACAGCGATCAGCGGAACTCACCGTGACTCGGATCAGCGGACGCCGCGACTAGATCCACGATCGCCGCTTTCTCCAACGTTGCGCTCGCATCAGGAAGGCCGCCGCCGCGCTTCAGGGCGGCCTGTTATCGCGTGATTTGTGCCAGCTCCCAGAGTCCGGAAAACAGGGAATTCCTGCCCGGGTTGTCGCAATCTGCCTGAGAAAGGAGGCTTGAAGATCGTTTCAGCTTAGGTGGAGCTAAGGTGTTCCACTTAAAAGACCTAAGTCCGTTGTGATCACGCAGCAAGAGCCTGTGGAAATGAGGGGCATCGATGGGGTTAATTGCTTGGGATACAATAGGTAGTGCTACCCTCTTGACAGCCCCAACATACGGGCGTACTGTTGCACTCCCATAAGCCATGAAATCGGCTGCCGTGCAAGCGGCGGCGAGTCAGGGAAACCAGGGGTGGTCTCGTGGCCGAGGTGACCGGAGGCGCCCCTCTTAACAGAGGCTCCGCAGTTTTCAAACTGTGAGTGCCTCGTCAACGGGTATCCGCCTCGCGGCGGATGAGCTTGTGCGGTGGCCGTTCCCTCGTCCGGTCCGTACCGGGCTCCCCTGGGGGAACGCACAGCTTGAAAATTAAAGTCGTTCGCTGTTCCGGTTAGGTTTTCCGAACATGGAACTCGGCCTGGCTGTTCATCTGTCACAGACGGATTGCTGGCCATTGATTTCGATAGAGGGGGTGCCTTGGTGTCTCTGCACGCTCTGCCCAGCCACCATCGGACGCCCCAGCAACTGACCAACGCATCTGGAACTCTCAGACCCGGTTTTGTGGAGCCCCAATGGAAGAAATAACCCGTCTGGTCGATGACTCGATGGCTCGTCATGGCTTCGACGTTTCCCTGGACCACCGCCGCCTGCTATGGTCGCGCTGGTTCCGCTGCGAATCCAGCTTTAGTCTGCTGCTGGTACCGAGCACTGGGGGAATCTACAGCCTGGCTGACGAAATGGTCGCGCCCGGCGAGGTGGCTTCCACTGGCGGCAAGCGCATGGTTGCAGTCTTCCAGATCAGCGAGACTGAAGATTTGTGCGTCGCACTCAGTCGGCACTTCGCCCCCGGAAATCCTCTGCAGGAACGTTTGTCGTCAGGACGCTGTTTTGTACGCTTTGCCACGGTGGCCGATACCGCTCAACGCAAAGCTGCGTGTAAAGCCCTGAACCAGTGGCTTCTCACCGCGGCCGAAACAGCTACGGGCATCATTACCGACCAGCCCGTTCAATCGGCCCCCACCTCCAAGCCGGCAACCCCCCAAATGTCCGCGACCGACAGCGGTCCGCCATCGCTGCCAGCTGGTTTCTAGTCTCCCGAGAGACCGGAAATACGCGCGTTCAGCGGCTTTTTGTGCCCTGCGTCAGCGCAGCCCAAGCATCGATTACACGTCAAAAGAATCTAATGTAGGAGAGAGAAATGCCTGAAGTGACAGAAAAAAAGACGAGCCCCGAGGCCGCACCGGCCGCAGCTATTCCCAGCAAGAAGAAGGCCCCCGGTCTGCAATTCCGCCGCCTCTTCACCAAACCCGGCGTTTCCCCCTACGACGAGATCGAATGGGAACTTCGCCTTGCCCAGATCACCGACTCGCAAGGCAATACGATCTTCGAACAGAAGGACGTTGAAGTCCCGAAAGATTGGTCGATGACGGCCACCAACATCGTGGCCTCGAAGTATCTGCATGGCACCATCGGGACGCCCGAGCGTGAAACCGGCGTTCGCCAGTTGGTCACCAGGGTCGCCGAAACGATCCGCGACTGGGGTAAGGCCGATGGCTACTTCCGCAGCGATGAAGATGCGGCCGTCTTTCACGACGAACTCTCGCACATCCTCCTGCGCCAGTACGCCGCTTTTAACTCTCCGGTGTGGTTCAACGTGGGCTGTGATCGCATCGAGCCTAACTCCGACGCGCAGAACTGGCATTGGAATCACCAGACCGGCCGCGTCGAGTTCTCAGTCACCGGCTACAAGACGCCGCAATGCTCAGCATGTTTCATCAATTCCGTGAAGGACTCCCTCGACTCGATCCTGACTCTTGCCAAGACCGAGGGCATGCTCTTCAAGTGGGGAAGCGGCACTGGAACGAATCTCTCGCCGCTTCGCTCCTCGACCGAAGGTCTCAGCGGCGGGGGAACTGCCAGCGGCCCGCTCAGCTTCATGAAGGGCTTTGACGCATTTGCCGGCGTGATCAAGTCCGGTGGCAAAACACGTCGCGCTGCGAAGATGGTCATTCTTGACATCGACCATCCCGACATCGTTGACTTCATCGAGTGCAAGGCGAAGGAAGAAGCTAAGGCATGGTCGCTGGTGCAAGCCGGATACGACGGCTCCTCGCCCGACTCCGAAGCCTACAGCTCCATTTTCTTCCAGAACGCCAACAACAGCGTGCGCGTCACTGATGATTTCATGTACGCGGTCGTGCGCGACACTGACTTCTCGACGAAGTCGATTCGCGACGGCTCGGTCGTCACCACCTACAAAGCGAAAGATTTGCTGCACAAGGTCAGTGAAGCCACCTGGCAATGCGGCGATCCCGGTATGCAGTTCGATACGACCATCAACCGCTGGCACACTTCGAAGAACACGGCTCGCATCAATGCCAGCAATCCCTGCAGCGAGTACATGTTCCTCGACGACTCGGCCTGCAACCTGGCCAGCCTGAACCTGCTGAAGTTCGCTCCCAACGGCACCTTCGATGTCGGAGCTTACCGCCATGCAGTCGACGTGCTCATCACGGCGCAGGAAATTCTGGTCGACAACGCGGGCTACCCGACCGAGATGATCGGGAAGAACTCGCACGACTATCGTCCGCTGGGACTCGGGTACGCGAACCTGGGTGCACTGCTGATGGCCGCTGGCCTGCCCTACGACTCCGATGCCGGGCGCGACTATGCAGCGTGCGTCACCGCGATCATGTGTGGCGAAGCGTACCTGCAGTCTTCGCGGATTGCCGAACTCTGCGAGCCGCTGGCCCCGGCCACCGAGCCTACCCGGAAGAATCTTTCCGAAACGAACCTGGGATCGAATGTCATGCCAGGGGCAGCCTGTCCCGGCTGGTATATCAACCGCGAGCCGTTCCTCGACGTCATCCGCATGCACCGCGCATCGGTAAATAACATCAACAAGGGAAATGTTCCTTCGACAATCTACGAAGCCAGCAAGCAGTGCTGGGACGAAGCTCTCGCTCACGGCGAAAAGCACGGCTACCGCAACAGCCAGGTCACCGTGCTGGCGCCCACAGGCACCATCGGTTTCATGATGGATTGCGACACGACCGGCATCGAACCCGATCTTGCGCTGGTGAAGTACAAGAAGCTGGTCGGTGGCGGCATGATCAAAATCGTCAACAACACCGTGCCCACCGCGCTCTTCAAGCTCGGCTACACCCACGAGCAGGCCGACGCCATCGTCAGCTACATCGACGCGACCGGCACCATCGAAGGCGCGCCCAACGTCAAGGACGATCACCTCGCGGTCTTCGACTGCTCCTTCAAGCCCGCCAAAGGCACGCGCTCAATTTCCTACACGGGACACCTGCGAATGATGGCTGCGACCCAGCCCTTCATCTCCGGGGCGATCTCGAAGACCGTGAATCTTCCCAATACCGCATCGGTCGAGGACATCATGGAGGCCTACCTCCAGGCATGGAAGCTCGGCCTGAAAGCAGTCGCGGTGTATCGCGACGGCTGCAAGCAGTCGCAGCCGCTTTCCGCAGCCGGATCAGCCACCGCGCTGTCGAAGAAAGAAGACGGCGCCCGGCCAGCTGCCGCTGCACAGGAAGAAGAGAACCTTAACGCGCCTCCGCGTGCCGTTCGCCACAAACTGCAGGAAGAGCGTGCGTCCATCACGCACAAGTTCAACGTCGGCGGCCACGAAGGCTACATCACGGTCGGCCTCTATCCCGACGGCGAACCCGGTGAACTCTTCATCACCATGGCGAAGGAAGGCTCAACGGTAAGCGGCCTGATGGACAGCTTTGCCCTCGCCGTGTCGATCGCGTTGCAGCACGGTGTACCGCTGAAGCTGTTCTGCGAGAAGTTTGCGCACACGCGATTTGAGCCCAGCGGCTGGACCAACAATCCGGAAATCGGCTTCGCCAAGTCGATCATGGACTACATCTTCCGCTGGTTGCAGGTGCGGTTCCTGACCGGCCAGCAGCAGATGCTGTTCGAGAACTTGCGCCTGAAGGCCGGCGGATCACCGCATCCCTCGCCGTCCACCGAAGGCGTGGGCGACCTGCATGGATCTGCCGAAACGCGCACACCCGAATCGCGTTCGGGATCGATCCATGCGTCCGACGCGCTCTCCTCCATCGTCGACTTGGGCGACGCCCCCAGCTGCCACTACTGCGGCGCGATCATGACGCGTAACGGGTCGTGCTACCGCTGCATGAGTTGCGGAAGCACCAGTGGCTGCAGCTAAGAACGCGGGCTGATGTGGACGCATGGAAAGGCCCTCCCTTGGGAGGGCTTTCCCTTTTCCGGCTCAATAAAAATTCCCGACCCTAAGTTTTCGCAACGCGTGGCGTTTCCCCTCACCAACACACAAATTTCCCTGGCCGCGGGTAAAAAGCCGCAAAAAGCGTATGATCCTCCCGCCGTTCAACTTTGCTTGGGGAGAGAATCGACATGAAAAGAATCCACGGTTTGTTGTTGTTGCTGGTCGTCGTGGCTCCGGCCATGTTTGCGCAAGAGCACTATACGGAAGGCCCCGTGTGGCGCATCCAGTTAATCCGGGTGAAGCCCACCAAAATGGACGCGTACCTCACCAGCCTGCAACAGTCCACTAAACCCTTTGTCGACGAACAGAAGAAGCAGGGACTGGTCACCGACTACAAAATATTCTTGAAGCAGACCAAGAACAGCCCGGAAGACTGGGACATCTGCGTTGCCATCCAATACAAGAACTGGGCCGCCCTCGACGGCGCCGCCGCCAAGAATGAATCCGTACGCGACAAAGTCCTCGGCGGCAAAGCCCAAGCACTCGACCTGAACGACAAGCGCGCGGAAATCCGCGAGATCGTCAGCTCAGAATTACTGCAGGAAATTACCTTAAAGTAGCTCGGCGCTGGGTGCCCCAGGTTCGCGTCCGCTTTTTGGACGCTAACCTGGGCTTCGCATCACTGCAACAATCGCGAAAGATCAGGCACCTCCTATCAGTTTCTACTCATTTATCTTCTTTCCCACACTTATCCCCGCGCCTGTTCCACGAGATGTCACCAAAATGTCCATAAGATGTTTAAAACCATAATGCCCCTTTGTGTTTTTCAATGAAACGCTCCTGCCCGTAAGATTCACCATCCATCATTTCAGGAGAACGCCCGGGATGGCCACAGGACTCGACCGCCTCAAACACATCGTTGTGCTCATGATGGAGAACCGTTCCTTTGACCACATGCTGGGCTCGCTGAAAGCGGTGAACCCGAAGATCGACGGGTTAACCGGTGCCGAGGCCAATCCCGACACAACGCCCGCGCAGAATCCCGTGCCCGTTGAGCCTCTGGCCGAGTTTCAGGGACAGCTCGATCCCGATCCCGACCATCATTTTCCTGCAGTCGACATCCAGATCTTCGGCGGGGACAAGAGTCCCAATCGCACAGCCAACATGCAAGGCTTCGTGAAGAGTTACTTCAATCAGCGCCGCGACGTGAAGCACTCCCAGAAAATCATGTATTACTTCACCAGGGATCAGCTTCCCGTACTCACCACGCTGGCTTTGGAGTTCGCCATCTTCAACCGCTGGTTCGCATCGATCCCCGGCCCGACCATCTGTAACCGCGCGTTCGCTCATTACGGAACATCGTTCGGCCGGGTCGATCTGAACCCGCTCTACATCAACGAGCCCTTCAAGAGTATTTACCAGCGCCTGGTTGCCGCCCAGCGTACCTCCAAGGTCTACTACTACGACACCACCAGTTCCACCATGGAAGTCGCGAATCTCCTGCAGAACCAGCCCAAGTTATTCGGCACTTATGCCCAGTTCTTGCAGGACTGCAAGCGCGGCCAGCTTCCCGACTATTCGTTCATCGAGCCGAACTACAGCGACCACGATACCGACAGCGGCGAAGAAATCGCCAACGATCAGCATCCCGACCACCACGTGCAGGCCGGAGAGCTCTTCATCGCGACCATCTACAACGCGATCAAGCAGAATCCGGAACTTTGGGAGAGCACCGCGCTGCTGATCGTTTACGACGAGCACGGCGGGATCTATGACCATGTGGTGCCGCCCACTTGCACCGCCGACCAATTCACCGCATCCGCAAATGCCACCGGAACCGGCATGGAGTTCAAGTTCGACCGTCTGGGCGTGCGCGTGCCCGCAATCCTGGTCTCGCCCTGGATTCCCAAGGGGACGGTCGTGGACAGGGTATTCGACCACGCGTCGATTCCGGCGACCGCCACCAGGTTTTTCATTGGGGACTACGCGCCGCGCTCTCCCCGCGAAACCAATGCCGATGTCTTCATCGAGCCGAACGGGCAGCCCGCTGATCCCGCGCGCAATCTGCTTTCGCTGACGACCATGCGCACTGACTGCCCGGACTTCGACGTGTAACGCTTCGATCCGGCTCGAGAAAGGAACTACTCTCATGACCCTCATCCACGTGCCCAAGCCGCCGGGAAGCGCGCTCAATCCTCACAGGCCCGTCTCGTCGCTGTTGACTACGCAGATCGAGCACTTTTATCTCGCCGAGAAGCGTCTCCCTTTGCGCTACCGCACCGGAATCTATACCAACGCGATCCGCACCGAGGCTGAAGCCGCGAGATACATTCACGAAGTCACTGACGCCATCCATCGCGCGCACGACGACGCGGCAAGACTGCGCGCTCGCAAGGCGCCCCGGCGCACGCGCGTAATCGACATCGCCGCCGTAGCCGACGATCGCCCTTCGCGGAAAGCTCCGACAAAGCGCGTAGCAAAAAAGAAGATCGCCCGAAAGAGCGCGAAGAAGAGCATCAAAAAACGCGCTTCCAGAAAATAGCTCAGGAGACGGTATGCGTTGGAGTGTTGCGGTGGTGCTATGGCTTGCGTCGACGCTGGCGTTGGCTCAGGAAAGCGGAATGCAGGCACAATTTCGCCGGGAGGGTGAACGCGTGGCCGACGCCTGCCACTTCAGCATCAAGGCAATGGGCAGCTGTGCATACACGCTCTTCACCGACCATCCGCTGCACATTGCAGCCGGGAGCTTGCCTCCGCAGAACGGGTTCGGCCTGGGCGCCGCGTTTGTCGCCTCAAGGAACACAACGAACTGGCGCCTGAGTTGGGACGTGGACGCTGTCGCCGCCACCAGCGGATCATGGCGAGCCGGCGGGTACATGAAGCTGGTGCATGCGCCGTCGGTCGTGATCCATGCGCCCGTGCCAACCTCGACCGCCACCGCGCCGCCGGAGAAGAAAACGCCCACGCTGGCCGTTCATCCTTACACCGTTTTCAATCTCTACGCACAAACTATTTCGCTGAACAAGCTGAACTTCTTCGGGCTCGGCAACGACACGCCGCTCTCCGCCGCCACGCTCTTTGGGATGACCCAAACCATCGTCGGCGCCAGCATCATCAAGCCCGTGTTCGAGTGGCCTGCCCTCCGCGCGCTGAATCTCTCCCTGAACGGCGAAATGAATGGACGCTTCGTCAACATCCGCGGCAGGCACGGCGACTCTACGCCTTCCATCGAGACTCTCTACAACGACTCGACCGCGCCCGGCGTCGCCAGCCAGCCGGGATTCTTTCAACTCGGCGAAGGCATCCGCATCAAACCTGTCATTGCCGATCGCTTTGCCCTCAACTATTTGGGAAACTTTCAGCAATTCTTCGCGCCCTCGGACTCGCGCAATTCGTTCCTGCGCTGGACCGTCGACCTGAACCACACGCTCTACCTGTACGGCTACTCGCAGTCGGCCCCCAAAAGCTCCGATGCCAACGGTCCCGACCATTGCGCTCCCGCGAACGAACCGTGCCCGCCCATCTCCCGCTCGCGCAACCTGAACGGCTCGATCAACGTGCGTCTGCTGCTTTCCGAGTCGAGCCATTCGGCCACGAGCGCGGTCCCGTTCTATTTCCAGCAAACGCTCGGGGGCTCCGACATCAACAGCGCGATGTCGCTCGGCAGCTATCGCGACTACCGCTTCCGCGCGCCCAACCTGCTTCTGTTGCAGGAGAGCATCGAGCACTCCATCTGGGGCCCGTTCGGCGTGAAATTCACCGCCGACCAGGGAAGAGTCGCGCTCACGCACGGCGACCTGGGATTCAGCCATCTAAAACACAGTTTCGCCGGAGGCCTCACCCTGCGCGCCGGCGGCTTCCCCATGGTCTCGATGATGTTCGCCTGGGGAGGTCCCGAAGGCCACCACAACATCTTCAACATGAACACGTCACTGCTAGGCGGCTCCGCGCGTCCAGCGTTGGACTAAGCGGGATCACCTCAGGGTGGGATTCCGCGACTCTGTCCTCGTGCAGAATTTTGACTGTCAGCCTCAAAGCGACATATCCATCGAATCCTTCGCAGACTTTGAAACATTTTCGCGGCAACCACCACCATTCACATAGAGGTCGAAGGCGTTCTCGACCGTCCTGTGCGGAGGTGCTCAATGGATAGCCGAATGGTGTTGTACTTACTCATCGCGATCGCCGGATTCGTGATGGTCGTCGGCGGCATGTGGCTGATCTACAAGCAAAAGATCTACATTGACCGTGAGTCCGGCCAGCCCATCACGGTGGAGCTGCCGGGAAACTTCAAGTTCACGAGTAACTATCCCGCCTTGGCGCTGTTTGCGCTGGGATTCGTTCCGCTCATCTATCCGGTTCACGAATTGCCCCAACTAACTCAATTCCAGAAGGTGAAGAACGTTCAGATTCAGGGTGTCATTCGTTCCGAAGATGGCCGTAAGCTCGTCCAGCCTAATGTTTCCACAGTGGTGTACGCGGCTGAAGTGCCGGCCTATCCCCTGATGAGGTCGGAGGAGGAATTTTCCCTGGGCGTGCCCGTGATCAGCGGCAAGGGAGAGTATCAGGTGATGCTGGTGGTGAACGGACACGTCGTCGACTACCAGAAGGCTTCCGCAAAGGATGACAGCAATGTGATCAAGGTGGAATTCCACCCGGTCGATATTGAACCTGCACCCTACGCGGGAGAGATTCAGCCAGTGCCGGCGGAGTTCCGGTAGAGGAGGCACTATGCCCAAACACTTTTTGCCTGCCGTGACAATGGTCGTGTTGATAGGGTGGCTGCTGGCGGCGCCGGGATGGGCACAACAAGCGGTGGACTTGGATGGACGCGTGTTTGACTCGTCGAATGGACGAGGCCTGGAGAATCTTGAAGTCAAGATCACGCCCCCCTCCAACGCGAACCTCCCGGTGCGCCTCGCGAACACGGATCAGAATGGTGCCTTCCGGTTCCCGCAAGTGCGGCTCAGTCGGTACATGGTGGAGGTCTCGCAAGGCCCCAACCTGCTGTACCGGGTTCAGATCGATGCCGGCCCGCAGACGCGCCTGGATATCCCGCTGCAGAAGCGGTAGCGACCATCCCGCGAAGTGAAAAGCGCGAGTTGGGCCCCAATGTCTTGGGACTGTTCTTGAATTCACTTTGCTTTTGCCCACCCAACGTGCGACCCTTCTGCCTCCATGGATCAGGATAAGAAACGTTTCGCATGCGGCCTCGGGCTGGCGTGGGTGCCGGTTCTGGTGGCGGTCGTGCCCGGCTTCATGAGCGCGTTCCGCGGGATCGACCCGGAGAAAGCTACCGGGCTGGCGGCAGTCGCCGGAGGCTATGCGGAATCGCTGGCCACTTTTGGGATCGTGGCGTTCGTTCTATGCCAGGTGGTGGCCATTGTGCTGCTTGCGCGCGGAGTCAGGCGCGAACAGTGGGGCCGGTCGCTGGTCGCGGTCGTGTCGATCGTATGCAGCGTCGTGACTCTCTCGATCACCGCGTTCATGACCTATTGGCTGTGGCACCTGAGAGGCTAGCTCGGAGCTGCCGATTGGGAGGACGAGTTCCCAGTTCTCGGTTCTCAGTTCTCGGTTTTTAGTACGAACGGCAAAAGCACAGGGCGCCTTGCGGCGCCCTTCCGTGCTTGCGATTCCTTCCTTACTTACGCTTGACGACTATTGCGGAGCGGTCTTGTCTTCGACTTTCCTTGCGCCTTCTTCGGTCTTGTGCGCGGCCTTGTGGGTGCCTTTCTTTACCTTGTGGCCGGCTTTCTTCGCGGTTTTCTTGGTTGCGTGGCCCGTGTCTTTCGCGGCCTGCTTGGTTTCGTGGCCCGCGTCTTTCATGTCTTGCTTGGCGCTATCCTGCGCGAACGACACGCCCCACAACATTACCAGCGACAGCCCCATCCACGTGATGAAACGTTTCACTTTGCTCTCCTCTGATTGTGAACTCGATTGACTTTCAGAGTCTAGGAAAGCGAATCTGCCAGCGACATCGGGTGAACACCGTACAGAGAGCGGTTCTTGTCTCGTGGTTCCCGAGCGCAGAGGATCGCAGGGCAGGTAATTGCGGGGAACCAGGCTGGCTACGAATCTGTTATTGAAAACTCCGTGGCAATGGTCTGAAAGCTAGGAGCCAGAAGCCGACCACTCGCTACTAACCCAGCATGGTCTTAACGTTCGGCGCCACCGTCAGCTTCGCCTGGGTAGCCCGCTGGACATCTTCCGCCGTCAGGCCGGGAGCAATCTCGGCCAACACCAGGCCTGAGGGCGTCACTTCGATGCACGCCATCTCGGTCATGATCGTGTTGACCACGCCGGCTCCGGTCAGCGGCAGCGTGCACTGCTTCAGAATTTTCGGCTGGCCGTCGCGTGTGGTGTGTTCCATGGCGATGATGACGCGGCGCGCTCCGGCGACCAGGTCCATCGCACCGCCCATGCCTTTCACCATTTTGCCGGGGATCATCCAGTTGGCGAGGTTGCCGTGCTCGTCGACTTCCATCGCGCCCAGCACGCTGAGATCGATGTGCCCGCCGCGAATCATGCCAAACGAATCGGCGCTCGAGAAATAGGCTGTACCGGGCAGCTCGCTGACTGTCTCCTTACCTGCATTGATGAGGTCGGGATCCTCCTCGCCCTCGAGCGGGAAAGGCCCGATGCCGAGCATGCCGTTCTCGCTTTGCAGCACGACATGCATCCCCGGGGGCACGCAATTCGCCACCAGCGTAGGCAGGCCAATACCGAGGTTGACGTAAAAGCCATCGCGCAATTCCCGCGCAATGCGCTTCACAATACGGTCGCGCTTCTCGGTGTCTTTGGGAGGTTTAGGAACGGTTGCTGGCCGTTGGTCGTTAGTCGTTGGCATGGGCATCAGAAGTTTTGTCTAAGTTCTCATTTCTTTATTTCCACGAATGTCGTGGCGATCTCGACCGCGTGCCTGGTCGTCGGCCGACGACCGAGAGCCGATAACGATATCTCGAAACCCGAAACTCGAACTCGAAACTCTCTCTACGCCTTCCTCACCGTCCGCCGCTCGATGCGCTTCTCAAAAGTCGCGCCCTGGAAAATACGGTTTACGAAAACGCTGGGCGTATGAACCGTGTCCGGATCGAGTTCGCCAACGTCGACCAGATGCTCGACTTCGGCGATCGTCACCTTCGCCGCGGTCGCCATCATCGGGTTGAAGTTGCGGGCGGTCTTGCGATACACCAGGTTCCCCCAGCGATCGCCCTTCCACGCCTTCACGAAGGCGAAGTCGGCCTTTAGCGCCTGCTCCATCACATAAGTGCGGCCGTCAAACTCGCGCGTCTCCTTGCCTTCGGCGACTAGCGTTCCCACACCAGTTGGAGTAAAGAAAGCGGGAATGCCCGCGCCGCCCGCGCGAATGCGCTCGGAGAAAGTTCCCTGCGGAACGAGGTCAAGCTGCACCGTGCCCCTCAGCACCATCTCTTCGAGCAACTTGTTCTCGCCGACATAGGTCCCGATGTGGCGCCGGATCTGGCCATTGGCCAGCAGCAGGCCGACGCCGAAACCGTCGACCCCGGCATTATTGCTGATGGTGGTGAGATTCTTCACGCCCTTGTGGGCCAGCGCGCGGATCAGGTTCTCGGGCATGCCGCACAACCCGAACCCGCCCACCATGATGTTGGCTCCGTCGAAAACGTCCTGAATGGCTTCTTCGGCGCTGGCAACGACTTTGTTCATGTTCAGAAAGATTGTAGTGGAAAATCCACCACGGAGGCACTGATGCACGGAGAAAACTTGGTGTTAACCGACCGACAAATTCCGTGCGCAGAGATGTTCAAGCAGGGTGAGAAAGCATGACCGAAGAAAGGAAGATCAAGTCTTGCCCTTCTCCGTGCCTCCGTGCTTCCGGGGCGAAATTGGTTTTGTCAGTTTCTCTTTCTTCAATTCATGCGCACGCTCGAATTCAGCGGCTAGTTCGCGGGAGTCAAGATTCTCACGGATATGTGCGAGCCGCTGCTCCAGCTTCATCAGCGCTTCCGCAATGTTTTTCTTGTTAGTGATGGCGATGTCTCGCCACATCGAGTAGGGGCTCGACGAAATGCGCGTCATCTCGCGCAAGGCGCGTCCGCCGGCCTCGAGCAGGGGCGCCTGGCCGAATTCGTCGACCAGAGAAGCCGCCAGCGCGGTCGAAATCATCTGCGGAAGATGGCTGATCCAGGCGCAAAGCTGGTCATGCTCCTGCGCGGGCAGATGCGCGATGCGCGCGCCCAGCTTTTCCACCCACTCCAGGAACTCGCCGCTCAGACCGGCGTACACATCTTGTCCGGGGAAAGGAGCCACGAACCACGCCGCTCCCTGAAATAGATCGGCATCGGCAAAATCGACGCCCGACTGTTCTTTCCCCGCCATTGGGTGTCCGGCGAGGAATTTCTGGCCAGCCATTTTCCCGAAAACTTTCTGTGCGCGCCTGGCGACCTCGCCCTTCGTGCTGCCTACATCGGTGAGCAGAGTCTTGGTAGGAAGCGCGGGCCCAAGTCGCTCGATGAGGTCAACGATCGCAACCACCGGCGTAGCTAGAACCACGACCGAACTCCCGCGGATCGCCTCCGCAGGATTGGTCGCGCCCCCATCAATCGCGCCGATTTCCTGAGCGCGTTCTAGTACGGGCGCGCGATCGCATCCGACAATGCGTCCGGTGAATTTGCGCTTCTTCAGCGCGAGCCCGAGCGAGCCGCCGATCAGGCCATTACCGATAATCGTGATCTGACGAATGGACAAGGAAGAATTGAGTAATTGGGAAATTTAGTAATTGCGTAATTGAAAATCAGGCCCGTCGATCCCGATTGCTTCTCCAGAGATCTGACATTTCAACGTATTTCTCGTCCCACTGCCGGAGCAATGACGCGCAGCTCTTTCATCAACGTAGCGAACTGCTCCGGGAACAGCGACTGCGCTCCATCGGAGAGTGCTTTGTCCGGATTGCTGTGCACCTCAATCAGCAAAGCGTCGGCGCCAGCCGCGACCGAGGCTCGCGCCATTGGCGGCACCTTATCGCGCCGGCCCACGCCGTGCGAAGGATCCGCCGTCATCGGCAGGTGCGAGAGCTTGTGCACGATCGGGATGGCGGAAATGTCCATGGTATTCCGCGTATATGTCTCAAATGTGCGGATGCCGCGCTCGCACAAAATCACTTCGTAATTGCCGCCCGCCATGATGTATTCGGCGGAGAGCAGCAATTCCTCGATGGTCGCGGCAATTCCGCGTTTCAACAGCACCGCCTTGCGGACCTTGCCCAGCTCGCGCAGCAAATTGAAATTCTGCATATTGCGTGCGCCCACCTGGAAGATGTCGACGTACGGCAGCATCAGCGCAATCTGGGAAATCTCCATGACCTCGCTGATCACAAGAAGGCCGTGCTTGTCTCCGGCCTCGCGCAAAATCTTCAGGCCCTCTTCGCCCATGCCCTGGAATGAATAAGGAGACGAGCGCGGCTTGAATGCGCCGCCGCGAAGTACTCGGGCTCCCGCATCGGCCACTTGCTTCGCAATCAGAAAAATCTGGTCACGCGACTCCACCGAGCACGGACCGGCCATCACAATAACTTCCTTGCCGCCGATCTCGACGCCGTTGGAGAGCTTCACGATCGTCCCCTCTGGACGGAAGGATCTTCCGGCCAGCTTGTAGGGCGACGAGATCCGGTGTACCTCCTGCACACCGGGCAGCACTTCAAAGAGAGCGATATCCACTTCCGGCCGCGCACCCACCGCGCCCAGCACGGTTTGGCGGGCGCCGGTGGAACGGTGTACTTCAAATCCCAGCGTGACCAGATGGTCAATCACCGCCTGAATCTGTTCTTCGGTTGCTAGGTCCTGCATCGCAACAATCATAGGAAAGCAGCTCTTAGCCGATGGCTCTTAGCCCTCTGTACGGGCATTTTGGCGCTTCAGCTAGTCTTTCTGATCTCGACCGATCTCGGCGCCGCCTCTTGCGGCATTTTCTTCTACGATCTCTTCCTTCTGAATATTCCGCATTACGTCCATGATGCGTTCGTAAATCTGGATCAGATGCCGGTGCTGCAGCGGCCCCCGGTTTCCCTCCTGCACCTGCGTGAGCACGATACGCTCGCGGTCCGGTTCGTAGACCGGCATCGCAGCCTTACGTTTCAGACGGCCAATCTCCTGCGCAGCCTGTGCGCGCTGGTTCAGAATCTCCACCAGCTTCTGGTCGATCTCGTCGATTTTCTTACGCCAGTCTGCGATGTCCATTGGAGCTATCAGCTCTCAGCTTTCAGCCATCTGCTAAACATCGACAACATCGCAAAGTGTGACCCCACCCTGAGCCTCGAACGGCCATCCGAAAAGCTACAGGCTAAGAGCTAACGGCTAAAAGCTGCTTCACGAATTCTGCCACACTCTGCGCTTCTTTCCCGGGATTCTGCTCGACCAGGTCGACAATCGCGCTGCCGACGACAGCGCCCTCGGCGTAGCGGCCAACCGCCCCAAACTGCTCGGGCGTAGAGATGCCGAAGCCGACGGCGATCGGCAACTTCGTGTATTTGCGCAGACGCTTCACCAGTGTTTGCGCGTCTTCTGACATTTGCTTGCGTGCACCGGTCACCCCGGTACGCGAAACGGCATACACAAATCCGCTTGATGCTTGCGCAATCCGCTTCAGGCGCTCGTCGGTCGAAGTCGGAGCGGCTAGAAAAATCGGCGCCAGCTCGTTCTTGCGCATTTCGGCGAGATATGGCCCGGCTTCTTCCACGGGAAGATCGGTAACCAGCACGCCATCCACGCCCGCGAGCCGCGCGATTCTGCAAAACCTGTCGACACCCATTCGCAGGATGGGGTTGAGATAAGTGAAAATGATGAGCCCCACCGATTGCGACTGCTCCCGGATTTCGGCAGCCAGCTTCAAGACCTGGTCAAGAGAAGTGCCGTGTTTCAGAGCGCGCTCACTCGCCCTCTGGATGACAGGGCCGTCAGCAACCGGATCACTGAAGGGCACGCCCAGTTCGATCACCGTCGCGCCGGCACGAATTGTTGCGAGCACAATCTCCCGTGTAGTCGCAAGATCGGGATCGCCCGAGGTCACGTAGGCGACGAGAGCCGGTTTTTGGACGAAGTGGAAGGGCATCTGAGTAAATTGTTAATTGAGTAATTTGGTAATTTCGTAATTTTCAAAACCGGGTCGCAACTGCATCATCAGTCCAGCCTGAGATTCTCCCGCAGTATCCCGACGTCCTTGTCTCCGCGGCCCGAAATATTCACGAGCACGATCTCCGACTTCTTCATCTTTGGTGCGCGCTTGATCACCTCCGCCACCGCGTGCGCGGATTCGAGCGCGGGAATGATTCCTTCGGTACGCGTCAGCAGCGTAGTCGCCTCAAGCGCTTCCTTGTCTGAGGCGGGAACATACTCAGCGCGTCCCATGTCTTTGAGCCACGCGTGCTCCGGCCCAATCGACGGATAGTCGAGCCCGGCCGAGACAGAGTGCGTGGTTGCGATCTGTCCGGCGCGGTCCTGCAGGACGTAGGAATAGGTGCCCTGCAAAACTCCCGGCGAGCCGCCGCGGAAGCGCGCAGCGTGCTCACCCAACTCCTCGCCCCGTCCGCCGGCCTCCACTCCGATCAGTAGAACTTTCTTATCCTTAATAAAGTCATAGAAGATGCCAATCGAATTCGAGCCGCCTCCAACACAGGCAATGATCGCAGTGGGCAGCTTGCCTTCAGCTTTCAGGATTTGCGCGCGGGCCTCGCGCCCAATCACGCGGTGGAAGTCACGCACCATGGTCGGGTACGGATGCGCCCCGAGCACGCTGCCCAGCAGGTAGTGCGTAGTACGGACGTTGGTGACCCAGTCGCGCATCGCTTCGTTGATGGCATCCTTCAATGTGCGTGAACCGGAGGAGACGCCGCGAACCTCAGCGCCCAGCAGGCGCATGCGGAAGACGTTCAGTTCCTGCCTTCGCATATCCTCGGTGCCCATGTACACGACGCACTCAAACCCCAGCAGTGCGCAAACCGTGGCGGTCGCCACCCCATGCTGTCCTGCTCCGGTCTCGGCAATCACGCGATGTTTGCCCATGCGCTCAACCAGCAGCCCCTGGCCGATGCAGTTGTTGATCTTGTGCGCGCCGGTATGCAGCAGGTCTTCGCGCTTAAGATAAATCTTCGCGCCGCCGAGTTTTTCGGTCAGGCGCTGTGCGAAGAACAAGGCTGTGGGCCGCCCGGCATACGTCCGCAGCAGCAGGTTGAGGCGTTTTTGAAACTTCGGATCCCGGCGAGCTTTGTCGTAAGCGCGTTCGAGTTCGTCGAGCGCAGCCATCAGCGTCTCCGGGACATAGCGGCCGCCATAGACGCCAAAGCGTCCAGCCTGCGCATTCTTCGGGGACTTGCCGCGAGCCTTTGAAGCAACGACTTGTTTTTCCATCTCGATATTCAGCTTGGCGGTCGCCATATTTGCCAGGTCCCTCAGGTCGTTTTGTTCGCTCCGCGCACCGCCTGAATAAAAGCGCCGACCTTAGCCGGATCCTTCTTGCCGGGCAGTGCCTCAACGCCCGAAGAAACATCGACGCCGAACGGTTGCAGAAGTCGGATCGCTTCGCTCACGTTGAGCGCAGTCAGTCCCCCGGCCACGATTACGGGAAGCTTGAGGCTGATCACCTGCACCATCGCGCGTGTTCCGCGCCAATCGAACGTCGTGCCGGTCCCGCCCATCTCGCCGTTCAACTGCGAATCAAAGAGAAGAGCGAAAACGTTGTCATGAACCCGTTCGTTGATCAGGACGCCGCCGTTCTTCAAAGAGTCGCCCGGGATCACTGGAATCACTTTCGATACTCCGATAATCTGTTCCGCGGGACGCTCGTCGTTCCACACCTTCTCCAGCGCTCGCCTGCCGTGCAACTGAACCGTTGTCAAACCGGCCTGAGACGCGATCTCGCGAATCCGTTCAGGTTCATCGTCCACGAAAACGCCGACCTTCTCGATCCGATCTGGCAGTTTGCGGATGATGTCTCGAGTCGTTTCGATCTCTGCCTTGCGAGGGCTCTTCTCATAAAAGACAAATCCCAGCGCATCCGCGCCCGCGTCCACGGCCGTAAGCGCATCCTCCAGATTCGTGATCCCGCAAATTTTGACCCAGGTCATCTGAACAGCCGTTTGTCTCTATCTTGTCCGCACGTTACTCAGACCACGAGTGCGATTAACTGCCCGGCACCGCCGCCGCCCCCAGCAGCCTGCGCAGAGCGCTTCCCGGGAACGCCGCCTTCATCAGGGATTCGCCAATAAGAAAGGCTTGGTAGCCCGCGGATCGTAATTCGGCGATGTCTCCGGGGGAATTGATCCCGCTCTCCGCCACCGCCAACACGCCGGACGGCAACTTCTTCGCCAGCCGGTGCGCGGTGTTCAGGTCGACTTGAAAAGTCCGCAGGTTGCGCGAATTGACGCCGATCAGAGTGCAGCCCGCGTCGATCGCGCGCTGCAATTCTTCTTCATCGTGTGCTTCACACAATACGTCGAGTTGCTGTCCGAGGGCCCGGGCCGCCAGGCCCTCGAGGTCGGGCTGTTCCAAAGCTGCCACGATCAGGAGGATCGCATCCGCACAATGAGCGCGTGCTTCAATGATTTGGATTTCGTCGACGATGAAATCCTTGCGCAAGCAGGGAAGTCCTGATGCCTCCGACGCAATTCTAAGATTGGCGAGCGAACCCTGAAAGAATTCAGGCTCGGTGAGCACAGAAAGCGCCGCCGCGCCGCCGTCTGCCAGCTCCCGCGCGAGCGCCTCCGGGTCAAACGACGCCCGAATCAACCCCTTCGATGGCGATGCCTTCTTCAGTTCCGCAATCACCGCCACGCCCTTGGCTGCCACAGACTCCAGTGCGCGCCGAAAGCCCCGAGGCTGGTGGCCGGCCGCCTTCCGCTCCAGAGCCCGCACGTCGGCCGCCCGGCGCTTCATCGCGAGGCGGCTTCGGGTAGTGGCGACAATCTGATCGAGCGCAGCGGCCATAAAAGAGATCGTTCATTATACGGGAGTGTTCACCGGCACTTGTCAGGGAGACCCAACCACAGGGCTCCTCAAGTGCCGGCTATGAAAGGGAGTCGGTGGCACGCTCGATCACTGAACCGGTTCTTGCTTACCGGAGCCTACTTCGCCGGGCGGGCACGCAGTCGCAGCGGATAGCCGTCGTCGCCGGGCAGCAATCCATTGACGCGCACGACCTTTACCGAGCCATCGACATCGGAAGCGCGCAGGTACCCGAGTGCTCCCGGCGTGCTGACCACGAACTTCTTCACGTCGGCGGGAGCCGGCATGGTCGTTGGTAAAGAAGGGGCTTCCCCTTTGAACGACTGATAAAGGTAGTAGTGATCCAATTCCCGGCGGTCCATCTTGTAGATCACGCGCCGCACCGCCTGCCATTCCGGCGTGTTTCGCCGCATCCCGGCCAGCACCACGCGGTGACGGTTCGACCACCACTTGCGCTCGCCCAGAAACATAGCGCGCAGCTGCGACAGGGTGATGTCCGTGGTCGGGTTGTCCGGATTGACTACAATCGCCAATCCTTCATAGGGAATTCTGGGCGTGCGCTTCGGAAGGGTTTGCCGCGGGGCGGAGTCCGGCAGTACGGCGGAGAAGGCCACCGTCACTAGAAGAATCAAGACCCCTGCCGCCTTCATGCGCTGCTCCGGATCGAGGTTAAAGGCAATTCAGGGGAGGGACTTTAAAGAGGAGGGTAACCCATAGTGTAACCCAACCGCGAGTGTATGCGTAGCCCATTGGGGGAGGAAAGAATTAGGAGAAGCTAGCTTGAATGGGATTGACCGGTACCGTAGCTCATTTCCGCTCGATTTTGCGCGCGAGTATTTTCTCTGCTGCGAGATAACCCTATACCGCTCAGAGTTTTACTGGATGACCTTCCCGCAACCTGCAAACTATGCGTTATGCATCGACGGGTGACTGAGCTTGCATTGATGTAGTTTGCCTCCGAGCCCAGGATTTGCCTCAAGGAAGCCAACGGACTGCAAAAGTCCAGGCGAAACGGAGGGACGTCTTGGAAAGAATGAACGTGCGAGGCAAAATTGCAATCCAGGTGTTTGGAGGTCTTGTCATCCTGCTGACCTGTGCCGCCTTGGCACAGGACTCCGCCCCAGAGCAATGCAGTCTGGCGGTGGTAACTCGGCTGGTCGGAAGCCAACAGAAGGTGTGCGACAACACTGTCGTTCAGGAAATGGCGAAGCGGGGCCACGCCTTCGAGCAAAACCAGCTGGGCATTGCTTCCATCCTGGCGATCGGCCCGGACTTCAACGAGAAAGAAGCCCTGAAGTGGTTCGAGCAGGCGGCGCAGCGCGGCTACGCCCCTGCCCAGGTAAACCTCGCCGTGATGTATATCAATGGTTGGGGCGTTAGGGCCAACTACGGGACAGCTCTGCGCTGGCTGCACGCCGCCGCCGACCAGAAATTCGGAAGGGCCTACTACAATCTGGGAATTCTCTACCTGCAGGGGCAAGGCGTGCATCAGGACTATGCTGAAGCGTTCCGCTGGTTTCAGAAGGGCGCCGACGCGGGCGACCCCGACGCACAAACCAATCTAGGATACATGTATGACCAAGGTCTGGGCTGCGAGCGCAACCTGAAAACAGCTGCCGCCTGGTATCGCAAGGCTGCAGAAGCTGGCAATCCGCTTGGGGAAAACAATCTTGCGGATCTCTACCTGCGCGGTGAAGGACTCCCGCAGAACAGCGCCGAAGCTTTTCGCTGGTTCCAGAAGGCAGCTACGCAGGGACACACCGGAGCCCGCATCAAACTCGCCTACATGTATGCCGAAGGAATGGGAACGCAGAAAGATCCCGAGGCCGCCTACGCGTGGCTGACCTCTGCATCATTGGCAGGCGACCAGCGCGGACGAGATATGGTTCCCAAATTTGAGGCCCAAATGACTCCGCAGCAGATCGTCGAAGCCCGCGAACAAGCCCACAAGCTGTCCGCAGCCGCAGGCAAGCAATTGTCGGCGAAGGCATTGGTGCAGTGAAGGTGATGTTGTTAAAGGGAGCGGCGGGCAACCTCGCCCGCCGTGCCTGACGGCGCTGCCATCAAGATTAACGCGATGCCGTCTCCTTTGACCGACCCGTCAAAGGCGTGCCTGGAAACACGTTGCGAACAATCTTCCCGTCGTCTACGACCAGCGTGCCTTCCACCACTACGTAGTGGATTCCTGCGCTTGCCTCTTTCGGCTTCTCGAAGGTCGAACGGTCCGTAACCTTTGTCGCGTCGAACACGACGATATCGGCATCCGCTC
Organism: uncultured Acidobacteriota bacterium; assembly: GCA_963765755.1. GTDB lineage: Bacteria > Acidobacteriota > Terriglobia > Terriglobales > Acidobacteriaceae > Gp1-AA133. Next base: position 464,211 of record CAVXXV010000005.1, read on the forward strand.
CTTCCCGCAGTCTTCCTTTCCTGCGCGCCACCGGCGTCGATCGTTCCAGCATCTGCGCCGGCATAAAAGACATCTTCCGGATCGCGTCCATCAACGTCAGCGTGCCGCTCTCTCGTACATACTGCCGCAGTATGCGCGAATACGTACCGGCATTCCGTGGATGACTCTTTTCCCCATCGCTGGCTATCATGACCAGCGGATTCGGAATGATCTTGTCTACCATCTCCTGCGTATTCGCAAAGATCAACACGACCTGCGGAGCACTGGAAGCATGGAGTTCGTCGAAACGTTCCTTGGTCAAGTGCTCTCCAGTATCGGGAAGCACCAGGTCTTTGTAGCTGATGCCGAGTTTTTCGCGCCACCCCGGATTAAACAATGCTGAATTGATATATGTCATGCCGGCAATGTACGGATAGGCTTCGGTGGTGACATCGAGCCCGTGGGCGCGTGCACCTTCCACCATTCGCAGGCACTCCATCGAATCCCGCAGGCACGAGCTGTTGAGGTGCACGATGTGAAGCGGTGCCCCGGTGATGGCAGAAGCTCCAATCACCTCGCTGATCGATTCTACGGCAGACCCCGGTTCCATCTGCCCCGCGCTCCGCACGTGCGTGTAGACGGCAACGTGCCGCTCGGCTGCCAGCCGAAACATCTCCAGCACTTCGTGGCGGGTGGCGCCCGGCGTGTACTGAAGGCCCATGCCGATTGCCAGCCCGCCGGCATCAAGTTCAGCATTCAGCTGCTTGCGCATTGCATCAATTTGTTCGGGCGTCGCGGGCCGGTCCGTCGCTGCCCCGCTCTTCGGTACCAGTACAGGGGTGACCGGATGCGCATGCGGGGTCTCGGCAGGCAAGGGCTCGCCAAACGCGAGCGCCCGCGCCGCCGCGTGACTCGCGGATGTCCCATAGTTGATGAGCGCTTGCCCTTGCATGTCCTTCAGAAACGCGGCAACGTCCGGCACCCCGATCTCCAGTTCGAGGGCGGTCGTCACGCCGTCGAGCGCCTTGAGTTGTTGACATTCCAAATCCTGCCCATGCTGATGCAGGTCGATGAACCCGGGCGCCACCACCAACCCCTGCGCAGCGACCACGCGCTTCCCACTCAGCGCCTCTGTCGAAATTCGCGCGACGCTTCGGCCATTGATCCCTACATTCCGTACGGAATCAAGCCCGGTCTCCGGATCCATCACGCGTCCACCTTCGATGACTAAATCGTATGTCTGCGCTACGAGTGACACCGAAAACAAAAGAAGAACGATCGAGAGAATTACTCTTCGCATAGTGGCTCCGCATTTGCTGGATGCTGGGTGGACCATCATACTTGGTCGGTGGTAGATCGGATGAGTTCGTTGTCAACACGCGAATGTGGGGGATTTTGAAATTGCAAGCGCACGCCGTCACCAAAATTGAAAGCCTCGTGATTACTCACGAGGCGTCAGAACTCTTGGTGCCGAAGAAGGGACTCGAACCCCCACACCCTTGCGGGTACATGGACCTGAACCATGCGCGTCTGCCAATTCCGCCACTTCGGCGAGTGACCCTGCGGACCTTCACACCCCTTGCGGGACGTTGTGCAGGAAGAACAACCCCCTATTTTACAGACGATGTGTGGCCTGTCAAACACCTGCCCCACGAACATTTACAATCAGATGGCGGGACAGAATCTGCTCGTGCGCGGAACTGATCATGACCGACTCCCAGAAGCTTCCTCCAACCGTTGCGCAAAACATGCGAGAACTTGTTCACGATCTGAGTAACTCGATCGAAACGATCATGCAGGCGTCCTATTTGTTGGGCCAGCTCGAGCTGCCATCTCACGGAAAGAAGTGGGTTGAGCTGGTTGCCGAAGCTGCTCAGAATGCCGCTCAGATCAATCGCCAACTCCGAGAAGTGCTCCGCGGACAGCGATAGTGCCGAGGCAACCGGGGCAGCCTGGCTGCCCGTCGCCGTCGACACTGTTCCTGACTATCCCTCTAACTTCGCAGTCATGGAGATTTTCGCGTTCAACACCTTCGATACCGGGCATCCCTTCTCCGCGGCTTCGGCAAACTTCTGAAAGGTAGCTGCATCTGCGCCCGGGACGCGGCCAACGACGTCGAGGTGGCTAGACGTGATCGTCCAGCCGGAGTCGAGCTTATCGAGCGTCAGCGTCACGTTCGTGTTGATGCTCTCCGGCGTCAGGTTCGCTCCTCCGAGTTGCGCGGAGAGCGCCATCGAGAAACAGGCGGCGTGCGCGGCGGCGATTAATTCTTCCGGATTGGTTCCGGGAGCGTTTTCAAAGCGCGTGGTGAAAGAGTACGGCGTATTCGACAGAACTCCACCCGGAGCCGAAATGCTTCCCTTGCCATCTTTCAAACCGCCCTTCCACACAGCGCTGGCTTTTCTTTGCATGGGGATTCCTCATAAATGATTTGGATTGAATTGCCGTGCCGACATTGTAGACGCTTCGGTTGAAATGTGTCAGTTAAGGGGAAATGCGGGAGGCATGGGGAAGAAACAGGTCCCCAGGCTCTAGATTTGCGAGCGAAATCTGTCGAAAACCTCGTGGAAAAGTTCGCGAGGATCGAGATGGGCGGGTCGCGTGGTCTGTCTGTCGCCGTTCCGCTTCGACAGACCTGAAACAGAGGAAACGGCAAAAACCTGTACCGCGCCCGCCTGATCTAACTCCAGCCTAATGTTGGGAGTCCGGCGCAGCTATCCAGCAAAAACTGTACAATCCATCCAGAAAAACACCCGGCAGAAACTTTTTTCAGTAGAAATCCGAGCAGCTTAAATAGAAGTGACACTGTGGGCAGGTCAACTTGCAGCGATGTCCACGCAAGAGCGCGGAGCAGTTCGGACAAATGCGGGAAGGGTCGACAGAGGGCATCTGCGGAGTGACCTTTGCAGCGCTCGCGCCTTCGATCATCTCCGCAGCGGTTTCGGATTCCTTAGGCAGACTTCGGAACCTCGCTTGAAATTACCGTGACTTTGTCCGAGACGGTTTTTTCGTCCTGCCGGGTCGATATCGCCGGCAAGTTGCTGCTCCAGCAATCGGCGACAATACGCCATGCTCCCAGCCGTCTCCACACTTTCACGTACTTTCCACGATCGGTGGCGGAGCCACCGCTCTCGTGAACAATAGATACGGAATACCTTCCAACTTCCATCGCCATATCACCGGAGTAATCGACACGCGAAGTCTCCAGGCGCAGGTCCTGAAATCCATCCTCACCAAAGTCACGCAACTTGCGCTCGATTGCTTTGGGCCCAGCGACAGCTTCGTAATGAGGCGCCATGAACAATCCATCGGTGGCAAACAGCCCGGCGACCTGATCGTAGTTGCCGGTGTTGAAGTTCATGCTGAAATCCTGGGAAAGGCCGCGAATCGTCGATTCGACGTCCATCGACGAGCCAGATCCCGCGGTGGGACTGGAATAGGGGCGATACATCGTACTTCCTCCTGGGAGAAGGGCCAAGGCACGCATCCATCGGGTAAACCACCAAAAAGGAAGGATGGCGCGCCCACACTTGTGGACGGATTGTAGCGCAAAATTTCGTACACGACCAACGAAGTTTGTACATAATTTGTCGCGCGTTGTTTATCTTCACAACGGGAAATATTGACCGCAGTGAGGCCGTGTTTTCAACGAAATCTGGCCCGCAAATGAGCTTTTGGTTCAATCTTTGGGTGGACCGGGGTGGTTGGATCGAGCTTGTTTGCGGTGCGGGGATGATCGCAATCCGTAAGGAGGCCTGTGATCGACATCACGTGTCAAGACGGACGCCTGTCACAAAAGTGGTTAACCGGTCTGAAATAAAGGGAATATTTCATAGGCAGGATTGGCACTTTTGCCGTTGGCAAATTGGTATTCTGAATTTAGAGAGTGGCGATGTTCGATGTAAGGGTAAGAATCTTTTTCTTAACGGACCGGCGACCCACCAGGGTCGCCTTTCTGTTGTTGCAACTTAAAGATGAAAAAACATGGCGGCGAATTTAAAGTTCGTTCCGCAAGGTGGAAGCACGTGTGGATTTGGTTGCGGACTGCAGGGACGTCGAGACAGTATCGCGCGAAGACGATTCCGGCTAAGATGTCGGGGGTTCCGCACAACCAAAACACCTGGAGGAATTTGCTGATGACAAAAGCAGCGTGCACGCTCGCACTCATCCTGGCCACGACGCTGGGGACACACGCGCAAGATGCGGCGAAGAAAGATACTCCGCCGAAGCCGGCGGTCGGCCAGTCGCAAGCAGTGCTCGACACCTGGAACGATGTAGCCCGCAAGCTCAACACCATGGCGGAAGATTTTCCGGAAGACAAATACGATTTTAAGCCGACCCCGGCGCAGCGCAGCTTTGCCGAGCAGCTACTGCATGCGGCTGGCGCGAATTATTTCTTCACCAACCTCGCGAATGGCCAGAAGCCGCCCACCGAGGAAGAGCCCAAGCGCTCGACCTTCAAGAACAAGGCGGAAATCGTGGCCTACGTGAAGAAGGCGATGGACGACGGCGCGGCTGCGATCAAGAGCAAAGGCGACAAAGGCATGAATGACACGGTAGTCGATCCGTTTGCGAATCAGCAGGTTCGCATCATCGATTTTGCTTACGGGTTCATCGAACACATGGGCGAGCACTACGGACAACTGGCGGTGTATTACCGGGTCGCGGGATTGGTCCCGCCGGAGTCGCGTCCGAAGAAGTGATTGGTGTGAGTGAGAGCTGGAAGAGCCGGGTCGGGATGAAGCCGCCCGGCTTTTTGCTTGTACGCCGTGCATGTTCGACAGCTGGGAGGTGAAAGTCCTCTTCACAACCTGATGGAGGTGAAGTGATAGCGAAGCGCAAGGGCGTCACCGCGAGGTGGGGTCTGAAGGAAGCGTGGAGCAAATACACGGGCCGATGAACAAGAACCGGATGATGAGGCCTACGGTGCCGGGCAAGCGAGCAAGTGATCGCGAAGCCCATATCCATCAAGGACACTGGTGGTAAATCCGGCGGTCGTGCGTAGAAAGCGGTCGAGCTTATCGCGGGAGATCTGCTACGTGTCACGGACCCGTGACTGAGAGCATCGTGAGATGTTCTGACCACGTGGCAGAAGTCAGCAGAGGGCGTAGTAGTCGCGTAAGCGGCGAAGGCCCGAACGATAGGAAGGGTCAGTAGTGTCTGGGTCTCGATGAGGGTACTGCACTAGCCATCCTGCTTCGGCAGGCCTTGGGCAGGCACAACGCGGTGAAGCCGCTACGGATGCTAACCCGAGAAGTGAAACCCACACGGCGTCCCCAAACTGCGAACGCTCAGCCTGCCAGTTCCTTGGCGGGACTAACTTATCGAACCGCCGTATGCGGACCCGCATGTACGGTGGTGTGGCAGGGGAGGAGAGGCGACTCTCCCCCCTATGCCGATTTGCATAACGCAAGGGAATCGTGGTTGTTGAAACACATAACACTGTTTCGCTGTTGGGCGAGTGAAAAACTCTGTTGGAAAACTATTCGTGTAGACTGCTGGACTCATGAACGCCCTTCGCAGGCTGGGCCCGTGTCTCTTCGCAGTCGCCATGATTTTTTTCGGGATCCAGTACCTTCGCGCACGCAGCTACGTCGGGGGATTGCCGCCGGTTCCACCTTGGGCACCGGGCGGTGCCGTGGGCGCCGATTTGACTGGCGTGCTGTTGATTGCCAGCGGTGCCAGCATTCTGTTTCGAAAAAGAGCGCGAGCGGGGGCCGCGCTCATTGGATGGTTTTTTCTGCTATGCGTGGTTGTATTCCACATGCCGCGCTTTCACGGAGTTCTTTACAGCGGGGTGGAACGCACACGCGCCCTGGAACCGCTGGCGCTTAGTGGAGCGGCCTTCGCGTTGATTTCGATTTTGTCTTCGCGCGCGGGGCTTCTCACGAAGCCGGCTGGTTGGTTGACTCGTATGGGCTGCTGGTTGTTCGCGCTCTCGCTACTTGTCTTCGGCTACCAGCACTTCCTGTATGCCAGTTTCATTGCGACCTTGATTCCGGCATGGATTCCCGGGCACCTGTTCTGGGTGTACTTCACCGGTGTGGGTTTTATCGTCACGGGAGTGGCGGTGATGGTGGAGAAGTTCGGCGGGCGCCTGGCTGCGACCTGGCTTGGAATCATGTTCCTGCTGTGGTTTGTTGTGCTGCACATTCCGAGGGCGGTGACGAAAAATACTAACGATGAATGGAATAGCGCGTTTGTGGCGTTGGCTTTTGCGGGCGCGTCGTTCATCGTCGCCCGCGTGATGCCAGAAAAAGAGCCCGGCATGTCTCTTCGGTAGGAGGATCAACTGGCAATGATTGTGTCGCGATGGAGTTGCCTGGTCGGTGCTCTGCTTCTAGCGTGTCCGTCACTGCTGGTGGCGGCCGATCCGACGGTTGAATTGCTTCGGAGCAAGGATCAGGCATTGCTGGATGCCATCGCGCCAGGAGATCGCAAGGTCTGGGATGCGGCTCTGGCGAGCGATGCGTTGTATGTCGACGAAAACGGCGTGACGATGGACCGGGCGGAGTTCTTGAAGCAGCTTGATCCGCTGCCAGCGGGAGCGTCAGGCAGTCTCCACATTGCTTCGTATACGGCGCATGTGTCCGGAGACCTGGCTACGGTGATTCACACTGACGACGAGACGGAGAATTATCACGGGCAGATGCTCAAGGCTCGCTACCTGATGACCGAGACTTGGCGGCGTGAGTCGGGAGAATGGAAACTGCACATGGTGCACGCTTACGCGGTGGTCAAAGATCCTCCGGCGGTGACTTTGGCGGCGAGTGAGTTGCAGGAATATGCGGGAAATTATTCGGGCGGCGCTGATTTGGAATACGTGATTCAGTGGGATGGCAAACAACTGCTCGGCGGGCGAGCGGGACGGTCGCTCACGCCGTTACAGGTGGAAGTCCGGGATGTGTTGTTTGTCGCTGGGCAGCCACGGACGCGGAAGATATTTCAGCGCGATGCGAAGGGCGCGGTTACGGGGTTTGTGGATCGGAGGGAGGGTGAGGATTTGGTGTTTAAGAGGAGCGGGCTTTAGGAGTGTTGGTTGAGCTTTCAGCGCTTGGCTTTTCGCAGTCAGCTTTCAAGATTTTCTTCGCTTGTCGTTTGGAATTCCAATAAGACAATTTCTGGTTGCGTCCCGAGGCGCATGGGCGGGCCCCAGGTGCCGACGCCGGTTGTTGTGTAGACCAGCATTTCGCCGAAGCGTTGGAGGCCGTAGGTGTTTGGGCCGAAGATCCGGCGCGTGAACCAGGTGAAGGGGAAGAACTGGCCTCCGTGGGTATGGCCGGACAGTTGAAGAGAAACCCCGGCCTTCTCGGGGACGTCGAGAGCGCGGGGGACGTGCGAGAGCAGAATGCTGGGCCAGTTGCGATCAATTGCCAGGCCGTCGAGAATCGATCGAAGGCGATCCGGATTTGTCGAGGCGTGGTCCGGTACGCCGATAAGCTGCAGGCCGTCGACGAGAAGCTTTTCATTCTGGAGAACGCGTAGTCCGGAGTTGCGAACTGCTTCGAGATATCGGGCGGGATCTTTGAATTCTTCGTGGTTGCCGGTGACGAAGTAGGCGCCGAGGGTGGGCGAGAAGTTCTTCCACGGGCTGGCGGCCGCTGGCGCGTTGATTGCTGTGCCGTCGTATAAATCGCCGGTGATGAATGCGATATCTGGCTTCAGGATCTGTAATCGAGCGACGATCCGGCGAAGAAAGCCGGCGCCATTCACGTGACCGAGGTGAACGTCGGAGACGAGCGCGGCTACACGTCCGCGCCACGAATCTGGCAGATTGCGAAGGGGAATCTTAACCTTCCGCACGCGAATCCAGCGGGCATTCACGATGCCGTAGAGCGTTGCAAGGGCAGCAGCCGCAAAGATGGCGCCGGCCATGGTTTGCCAGTCAGGATGGATTCTGGCCAATGTGGTGACGAAGAAAAGCATCCGGCAAATGCACGCGGCGAGGAACAGGAAGTTAACGGCGCCAAGCCACACGGCTGCCACGCGATAAAAGACACGCACCACGGGATTCGTGATTCGAAAAGCGAGGAGCGAGGCGGCGACGAAGCTGAAGGACGAGAGGACGACGGCAATCTGCAGGCCAGTTACGGCGGGAGGGTCAGCGGCTCGGAGCGTGATCCATGTGCTGTAGATGAACCAGTGGGCCAGAAGGAGAATCGACTGAAAAATTAACAGGAAAATGATGAATCTGGCGCGCAATGGGCCTCTTGAGAGAGCTTTCTTGCCCTCACACTTTTGATGTTCGTTGTGTTTATTGGGTGAAAATTAATTGTTGGTCTGGAGTAGAAGGGAGTTGAGCGTTCACGCGAGGTGCGCGAAAGATAGGGTCGAAGCTGGACACTTGATTCGAAGGCAAACGATCGTCAACGATCTGCGTCTAAGGTTAGAAGCGGGAGGTCAATGTCATGAAACGTCGGGAATTTGTTCTGGGTTCGGTGCGAGCAGCGGGCTCGGCATGGCTGGCGACGCAGGCTTGGGTGCTGGCACTGCCGAGTTTGCCAAGAAGATTTGCGGCAACGGACACGGTCACGCTCGGCAAGACCGGCATCCAGACTTCCCGGCTAGCGATGGGAACGGGGACGGTCGGATCGGGAGGGCACTCGCACCAGACGTCGCTGGGAGTGCAAGGCCTGTCTGATTTGTTGCTGAACGGGTACGATCGCGGACTGCGCTTTTTTGATTCGGCGGATTCGTATGGGAGCCATCCGCATGTGTCGGAAGCTTTGAAGCACGTTCCGCGAGACAAGGTGACGGTGCTAACGAAGACCTGGGCTCGTGACGCGAAGTCGGCGCAGGCGGATCTTGACCGGTTCCGTAAAGAACTGGGGGTGGATCACATCGATGTGTGCCTGATGCATTGCCTGACTGAAGGGGATTGGACCGAGCGGTACCGGGGCGTGATGGACGTGCTGTCGGAGGCGAAGGAGAAGGGCGTGATCCGGGCGCATGGCTGCTCGTGTCACAGCATTGAGGCACTGCGAGCGGCGGCGCAGTCGCCATGGGTGGATGTGGATCTGGTGCGGATTAATCCGATTGGGTCGCATATGGATGCGGATCCTGAGACCGTCGTAGCGGTGCTGCGTCAAATGAAAGCTTCGGGTAAGGGAATTATCGGGATGAAGATCCTGGGGCAGGGTGATCTGCGGACGCGGCAGGATGAAGCGTTGAAGTACGCGCTGTCGCTGGGTGTGCTGGATGCGTTTACGATCGGGGCGGAGAGTAAGGCGGAGCAGGAGGATCTGATACGGCGGATTGGGGCTGCGGCTTGAGTCTCGGTTGCGGGGCTATCCCGAAAAACTTTACCACAAAGATCGCTAAGAAAGGCCGCTAAGAGCGCCAAGAAAGCCATCAGGATTGTTTTAAGGCCGGCAGGAACGACTGGCCGGTTTGGGATAACTTTTTCTCGAGGCGCTCGGTGCAGTCACAGTTGCCGCAGGCCCAGGGTTGCTCTCGGTTCTCGTCGCGGCATTGGCGGCGGTCATGCGCGTCCTGGATTCTTGTCAGTTCGAAGTGCTCTTCCCAGTAGGGACGTTCTTCCATGAGGGGCGTTGGGCAATAACAGACTTCCACCCAGCGAGCAGTGCCGTCGTCGCAGAGGCGCGCGTCTTTCATGTTGCGGAGATATTCACCCTCTGCAACGGAGCCCTGACCCAGGGTTTCTTCTTCAATGGCGCGAAGCAGCTTTTGTTCTCCGCCGGATTTCAGCCTGGCCCTCACTAAGTAACGCATTGTTATATTTTACGCCGGACCAAGGGTGTCTTCCGGCCGTGCTCTGTCACTTCTGGACCACGGCCACGGCGTCAACCTCGATGAGCCACTCGGGGCGCACGAGGCGTTTGACGACCACAAATGTGCTGGTGGGAGGATTTGCCGTGTTGACGTACCGGTCGCGGACTTCGCGAACGATGGGGATTTGCGCGGGATCGACGCTCTCAGCGCAATAGTAGTTCAGTTTGATGATGCTGTGCGAGTCGCCGCCGGCAGCTTCGACAGCTGCTTTCAGGTTTTCGAAGACCTGCTGGACCTGGGCGCGGAAATCATCTTTGCCAACGAGGGTGCCGGCTTTGTCGATGGCGACCTGGCCGGCGATGTAAACGATTTTGCCGCCGGTGACTTCAGCGACGTGGGAATAGCCAGCGGTAGGTTTTGCCATGGTGTCGGGATTAAAGATCCGGAACAAGCCGGGCTCCTTTGCTGGGGTAGTAGTTCTCTGGGCCGGGTGGACGGTTTGGCTGACACTATAGAGGGCGGCGATGGCGAGCAGGGAATAGAGTAAGGGTCGCATGTTTCCTTTCCTATTCGATTTGGGGTTCGGCTGTCAAAAACTATTTACATCGTATGGCGATACAACTTTCGTAATGTGCGTTGACAATTATTGACAAAACAGTTGCCGGCGCAGTGTGGGATACTCACTGCAGGTTTTCAAGTCCTGTGGAATTGTCCCGCGGTCTGCTCGTCTCTTACCGTGGGACAAGACGGGGCAGCTTCTTGTGCCGGCGGCTTGTGGATCGGAAATAAGCCGGAGGGCGGCGAAGGCAGCTGTCCCGTTGCGGGTGTCAGTTCTCGGTTCTCGGTTCTCAGTTCCCAGTGCTCAGTTCCCAGTGCTCAGTTCTTGGACTGGATGCTGTCGGAACCTGTGGGCCTTTCTTCAGTTGGTGTCAGCGCACTTTGGTCCCGATCGCTTCGTTTTCAATGCTGGCTATTTTGGTGGTTCGATTTCGGCGGAGCCGTCGGCGCGCGCATCGGACGCGCCGTAGTTCACACCTGTGTTCGAATCATGAAGCACCGCTTGTCCCCTCCCCATATTAGTGGAGTACTCGCGATCCACTTGAAAGACGTGGCCCATGGAAGTCAGGCGGTCGCGGACTTCCGGCTTCACGCGCGACTCGATCACGATATTGCAGACTCCCTTGTCGCTGACGGTGAAGCGCGGGTTTTCCAATGCGGCCTGAATGTTCATGCCGTAGTCAACGATGTTGGAGACAAATTGTGCATGGGCGAGAGGCTGGTTCGGGCCGCCCATGATTCCGAATCCGATGTGCTGGTCGCCTTTCTCCATGAACGCGGGAATGATGGTGTGGAAGGGACGCTTGCGCGGGGCCAGAACGTTGGGCGACGCGGGGTCGAGCGAAAATAGGGCGCCGCGGTTCTGCAGAGCGAATCCCATTCCGCGCACGGTGATGCCGGACCCAAATCCAGCGTAGTTGCTTTGAATCAGGGAAACGATGTTGCCCTCGTGGTCGACGGCAGTGAGGTAGGTTGTTTCGTTGGCAGGCGGCTTGCCGGGGTTGGGCTTGCAGTTCGCTTTGTTGGGATCGATAAGCTGGGCGCGGTCTTTCGCGTAATCTTTTGAGAGCAGGCCTTTCACGGGTACTTTAGCGAAGCGCGGGTCGGCATCATAGCGGTACAGATCAGCGTAGGCCAACTTCATGGCTTCGATCTTTTTGTGAAGTTCGGAGACCGAGGATGGGCCGTCAGTAGATGCGGGCGATGTCTCCATGAGGTTCAGCATTTCTAGGGCGGCCATTCCCTGGCCGTTGGGCGGAAGTTCATAGACAGTCCAGCCACGATACGTAGTGGAGACCGGCTCGACCCATTCGGGGGTGAAGGCTGCGAGGTCGTCGGCTGCCATGGTGCCGCCAAAATCATGCGAGGTGGCAAGAATGGCTTGCGCGATCTTGCCTTTGTAGAAAGCAGATGCCCCCTCGTCGGCAATTAGCTGGAGCGCCTTTGCCAGATCGGGATTTGTGAAAACCTGGCCGACGTCCGGAACCTTGCCGCTGGGCAGATAGACGCGCCGACTCTCCGGGTCAGCTGAGATCTTCTCTAATTCCTCCTCCCAGAAGCCGTGGATGAGTTCGGGAACCGGATAGCCCTCATTGGCATACTGAATGGCGGGCTGGAGGATTTGTTTCCAAGGGAGTTTGCCGAAACGGCTGTGCAGGGCGTTCCATCCGGCGACGGCGCCGGGGACGGTTACGGTGTCGATTCCGGAGGACGGCATCCTGCTTACGTCTCGGGCTTTCAGGTGTTCCACGGTTAGCGCTTGCGGCGCCCAGCCACTTGAATTCAGGCCGTAAAGTTTTTTGGCTTTCGCGTCCCAATAAATCGCGAAGAGATCTCCACCGATGCCGTTCATCATAGGTTCGGTGACGCCGAGGACGGCGTTGGCAGCTATGGCGGCGTCGATTGCCGAGCCGCCCCGGGCGAGGATTTGAGCGCCGGCGACGGAGGCTTGCACGTGGCTGGTCGCGACGATTCCGTCCCGGGTGAGGACCATGGAGCGGGCGTGGGAACGGTCTTGGGCTGAAGCGGAGATGGGGAGCAGGAGCAGGGCTAGGGCAAGCTTTCGACGCATGAATGATTTTCCTGTCTTGATCAGTGCAGAGAAGGATACTTGGCGGAGGGCCGGAGGTCTAGAGTGTGATCCTCGCCGATCGAGGGAACACAAGGTCTCTCGACTGCGTTCGGCTTCGCCTCACTTCGCTCGAGATGACAAGAGGAGATAGTTTCTTTCGAGATGAAGAAGAAAAAAGGACAGAGAAATTTAGTGGTGCCAGAAGAAGCCGCCGATGAGGACGATCAGTTCTACGGCGAAGAGGGCGATCAGAAGGCGTTCGCGGCGTCGGGAGCGCCGCAGGTCGCGGAGCATATCGCGTTCGAGGTCGTAGACGAAGGCGACGGTGGCAGGGTCAGGCGTCGAGATTGATTCGGGCATACTCAATCCGGGGGAAGCCGCTGTGATGACGGGTTTGGCACGATCAGGCAGGAAGATTTTCGGGCCGCTGATGACGCTGGACCAATCGGTGAGCAGGAGTGCTTGCGACGGGGTGATGGGGTTCGCGGGCTCCCAGGTGATATCGAGGGGCGGGAGCTTTTCGGGGGCGACCGCATCGGCGAGGCTGCGGAGAAGCGAACGCCACCAGGGACGAGCCATGGTGTCAGCGATCAGTTCGCCCACGTCCACGGGGCGCGATTCGAGTTGGAGCGGGGGCAGCGTTTCTGGAGAAATCACATCGCCCAGATTCGTGAAGACTGTGCGGTACCACGGCAAGACGAGGAAGTCTCCCAGAAGCATGCCGAGATTCACGGGACGGGACGTGAGATAGAGGGGTGGCAGTTGATCGGGCAGGAACCGATCGCGAAAGTTATAGATCAGCGACTTCCAGAGGGGACGGGTGATCTCCTCGGGCGGTGAAATGTCGAGATCGGTATCGCTGGCCATGGCTGGATAAACGTCGACGTTCTTTTCCTAGGGTAACACTGCTGAGTTTTGAAGACCATGAACCGGAAGGCCAAGTGCGGAAGTTCCGGTGTTTCGGTGAGCCTCCGGAACCGCACAATGCTAAGTGTTTTGTGGAGGTTGAATTAGAGCGTCCTGAGACGGAAGGGTGCGCTCAACAAGCGCGCGGGGAACAGGATCACGGCGGTGATTAACGCGAGGACGCCGTGGACTGCGATGCCCACGATACGGAAGGGCAGCAGGATCAACCACACAAACGGGTACGCGATCAGGGCCAGCAGCGCCACGGGCCAGCAGAATACAAACAACAGACACCAGGCCAGAAATGCGATCATGGGACACCTCCGGTGCATCTCTAGTCTAAGGTACGCGCAGGGGTGGAGAAAAGTTCCGGCGTCACGCCGCAATGTTCAGAAGGTATTTCTGCAGAAAGGCAAGCGTGCGAACCTTGGCGTCCTGCCAGGTCTCGCCGCTGAAGCCGTGTCCGGCGCCGGGATAGATCTGCATCTCATACGGTGTGGATTTCTTTTCAAGCAGTTGCTGCAGGTGATAAGCCTCGGAGACGGGGACAGTGGGATCAATCTCGCCGTGCAGGATCAGGGTGGGGCAGAGTCGACGGATGAACAGCTTCATCTCGCGGGGCATGCCGCCGAAAAATTCCACGACTGCTTTGACGCGCGAGTCGACGGCCGACACGGATAGCGCGAGGTACGCGCCCAGCGAAAAGCCGAGCAAGCCGATTCGTTGCGGATCGACTTCGGGCCTTTCGGCGATGTGGCTGATCGAATCCCACACGGTTTTGCCCCACACGGGAAAGTTGCGGACTGCGGTCTGCTTGTCGGCTACGCCGGTAGTGCCGGTGCGATCGAAATAGTGGACCACGTAGACGGCGAAGCCCTTGGCTGCGAGCAGCGCGGCGGGATCGGCCATCGTGGCGTGTCCACCGGCAGAACCGTGCAGGCCGATCACGGCTGGGTAGCGTTCGCCATTCCCGATGGTGGGGACAAATGCGTCGCAGGTAATCTCGCGTCCGCCCGATTCGAAGGCAATGCTTGAAGGAGTGACGGTCAGCATGTGTGGTTTCTACTTTGCATGGTCGGCGGCATTTTTGTCTCCGGTGGGGTCTTTCACAAATCCTATCGCGTCGAGTGCCGGCTGGATCTCTGGATTCGCCATGAATTGCTTCCAGACCAGGCCGGTGCGGTAGTTTTCGATCATGACCACGATGGGGGCCTGATTCAAACCCATATTCACATCCTCAAACCAATTCTGCGCCTGGTTGAAGCCATCGCGAAATCCGTAGATGCCCCAGAGTTGGGCGCCCAGATCGCGGTAGAAATGCTTTAGCGCCTTCATGGATTCTTCGGGCGTGTAGGGGAACGAGGCCAGCGCGGCGGTGCAGGTGATGGTGCCGTTATCGTCGACGGGAAGGGATCGTCCGCCTTCCGCGTTGACGCCCGCCGAGCGGCCCCATGCGTCGTCGCCGTAGCCCTCGAATTTGCGTGGGTTCTCTATCGCATAGTCGTGCGCAATGAGCGCTATGGTGCGGTTATTGTGGAAGTAGTTGGTGTAGCGGTCGCGCTTGCCCCGCGGATCGAATCCGAGGAAGGAGTAATGAGTGAAGAACAGTTCGCCTCCGCTGCCAACACCGACATCGAGCTTGCGGCCGTGATAGGTGTTGCCATTGGTGTAGTGATCCCCCTGCGTGGTGCGTCCCCAGCCCTGGCGGTACTGGACGGCGAGATCGGCCTGGCTGGCGAAGCCAGTGTGGAACATGCTTGCCGGAACCGCGTGCGTGGGCGAGGCGATAGCGAGCAGGTAGATGATCATGGTTTCATTCCAACCGATCAGCGGATGGTGGATGTAGAAGCCATGATCCGGCGACCAGTGCCAGTAAAGAAAATTGGGATCAGGACCCTGCCGGTACCAGTCCCATTCGATTGTCTTCCAGAAATTTGTGACGGTGTCGCGAATCTCGCGCGCGCCGGAATCGTCGTGATTGAAATACTGGCGGGCCGCGAGCAGTCCCTGCATGAGGAATGCAGTTTCGACCAAATCGCCGCCGTCGTCGTAGGGACCGAAGTAAGGAATTACCTTGCCGGTGCGGCCGTCGAGGAAGTGCGGCCACACGCCGTGAAAGCGGTCGGCCTTGGCGAGGAAGCGGACAATCCTCAGCATGCGCTCGGTGCCCTGCTCGCGGGTGATGAATCCGCGGTCGATCCCGACTATCAGGGCCATGATGCCGAAACCCGACGATCCGAGTGCGATGAGATTCTTGTCGCCGGGAAGAATCTCAATGGCCATGCCGGCATTGGGGTGCCCGGCTTCCCAGTAGTAGCGGAAGCAGGCTTCCTGCACCATGGTCAGGAGTTCATCGTCGGTGAATTCGCGGGTGGAAGCCTGTACGGTTGAGGAGGCGGGCGACTCGTTGCCACTCACGTCGACCGCTGTGATTTTGTAGGATGCCGATTTGCCGCTGGCGCCCAGGAAGTCTTCGTAGCGGGCCCGGTCTCCGCGCTGAATCCCGATCGCGGCGAAGGGCTTGCCTTCCGAGGAGCGATAGATCTTGTAGTACTGCAGCAGTGCATCTGTGACCGGGGTCCAGCTGAGGTCAATGTGACGGTCATAGCCCTTCGCAGCCAAGCCGCTCGGCGCGGCGGGAGCATGGGAGCCTTGGGGTGGGTCGTCGCCAATTTCGATGTCGTCGAGGTAGAGCGTGTGAGGCTCGCCATCGTCGAGGCCTTGCACGAAGGCGATGCGTGAGAGTTTGTGCGGGTCAAAGGCAGGTTCCTTCGTATCGTTGACCAGACCGTGGAAAGAATCGAATGGCAGGCGGATGCGCGTCCACTTCTTCGGCGGAACTCTTTGTTGCGCACTGAGGAAGTTGATGGATGGAGTTCCTTCGTTCTTCGAGTCGGCCAGATAAATCCTGGGAGAGGCGGCAGCGGAGAGTCCTTCTTCCGAATAGCACCATGCGTAGAGATTGCCGCCGGAGAATTCGGGCATGCCGTAGCGGGTGTGGAGCTGGAGTTCCATCGTCCAGCCGCCGCCCGTGCGCGAGCGCCACTTTAACCGCAGTGAATTAGGCGGGGTAACGAAATGGTTCTGCTCGATGGGGAATTTGTCGTGAGCTAGTTCCAATTCGCTGGGGGCCACAGCTGATCCGTGACTGTAGTAGAACGAGTCGGCCGTGATGCTGTTGTCGAAAGCAACGTGGCGATCGTAGTCAATTTGTGCGAGAGAACAGACAGACGAGAGCAAAAGCAACAGCAGGAGGGGCGAAATTTTGTGAAGGTGTTTCATCGGAGCATTCCTGAGCGAGTGGCAAAGTTTCGCGGCCAACGTGTATTCACCGCCGTGGCGGAAATCAGGAGGCTGCGTTCCTCAGCCCCTAAAGGGCCGTTCAAAGCAAAGCGGTCTTTGGCGTCGCTAAAGCGGCGCCCTGATACAGAACCGGCTTTCTCCGCAACCAGCCAGGTTATTTCACTCCAGCTATTTCGCGTCGGCCAGCTTGCGCAGAGAAGCTTCGTACGGCGCTTTTGCAATGCCGCGCTCCGTGATGATGGCGGCAACATACTTCGCGGGAGTTACGTCAAATGCGGGGTTTTCCACCTCTACGCCGTCGGGCACCATCTGCCTGCCGGCAATATGGGTGACTTCCCTCGAGTTGCGCTGCTCGATGGGGATGCCGCTGCCATCTGCGGTGGCGAGGTCGACGGTGGAAATCGGAGCGGCGACGTAGAACGGGATGCCGTGCTCCCTGGCCAGCACCGCGACCGTGTACGTGCCAATTTTGTTGGCGACGTCGCCGTTGGCGGCGATGCGGTCCGCGCCCACGACGATGGCGGCGATTTTGCCCTGCTTCATCATGGCACCGGCCATGTTGTCGGAAATCACGGTCGTTGGAATGCCGTCCTTCATCAACTCCCACGCAGTGAGGCGCGAGCCCTGCAGAAATGGGCGTGTTTCATCAGCATAAACGTGAATCTTCTTGCCCTGCTCGACCGCGGCGCGAATGACGCCAAGAGCAGTCCCGTATCCGGCGGTGGCGAGCGCCCCTGCGTTGCAATGGGTGAGCACTCCGCCGCTGGACGGCATGAGCGTTGCTCCGTGGCGTCCCATGGCCTGATTGGCGGCGATGTCCTCGGCGTGCATACGTTGAGCTTCTTCGACAATTGCCTGCTTGATCTGCGGCATGGGGCGGATGCGCAGGATCTCGAATTTGTCCTGCATACGACGAATGGCCCAGAAGAGGTTGACGGCGGTCGGTCGGGTTTCACCGATTGCCTTGCAGATCTGGTCAAATTCTTTTTTCAGGTCTCCGACTGTTTCTGCCTTGGAGTTCTGTACACCCAGGGCAATGCCCATCGCAGCGGCAACGCCAATCGCCGGAGCTCCGCGCACCACCATGTTGCGAATGACGTCCGCGACTTGCTGGTAGGTCGTCGCCGTGACGTAGGTTTCTTCGGTGGGCAGCTTCGTCTGATCGAGGAAGCGAACGCCTTTGTCAGTCCATTCGAGGGTTTGGATCATAAAGCGGTCGTTGGTCGTTGGCGATATCTACTTCTCAGTTCATGTTCCAAGTTTCTTACCACAGAGGACATGGAGGAACACTGAGAATGCTAATTGTTTTCTTTGTCGGCTGAGGTTTTCTGTCCCAGTCGAGGGTGTGAACTCGAAACTTGCAACTAGATTTTATGTTCCTTGCAGCGGCTGCGCGGGTGGTACGTGACCGCGGGCTGGCCGCAGAGTTCGCACGTCGTGCTGATGGCTGCGAATTCATTGGTCTCGTCCGTCTGCAGCACGTGTTCTTTGCGCACGTCGGTCGCAGTGAAGATCGTGACAAACGGGGCAGGAGACGCGGCCTTTTCAACGCTGGGACGGCCGCCGGCTTCCTCGCGTTCTACCAGGCACATCACGCCGACAACTTCGAACCCGTATTCCCGGGCGGCTTCGATGGCCTGTACGGTAGATGCTCCGGTTGTGCAGACATCGTCGACGATGACGACTTTGGCGCCCTTTTGCCGGAAGCCTTCAATGCGCTGTCCGGTGCCGTGTTGCTTCTCGGCCTTGCGCACCAGAAAGCCATTCAACTCGCCACTGGTCACCGAGACTGCGACCACGATCGGGTCGGCACCCATGGTCAGTCCACCGATAGCCTGCGGTTGCCAGCCGCGCTTGCGGATTTCGTCAAGGAAAACCTGGCCGGTCAGCTGCGATCCGCGCGCGTCGAGCGTAGTCGAGCGGCAGTCGATGTAGTAGTCGCTGGTCCCGCCGGAAGAAAGCCTAAAGTCGCCCAGTTTGAAGGACTTATGGGCGAGGAGGCGAAGCAGTTCCTGACGGGGGGCTGGCATGGTGAAAAGTAAAGATAACACGCGGAGCGTGGGGGTAGTTCTCAGTTCGCAGTTCACGTTCCTTCTGCAGCGGTTGAGGGTTGAATTGCTCGTAGCCGATGTCGTTCGGACCCGCAGCTTGTATCTACTGATTAAGCTTTTCCATGTGGCGGAAGCCGCTTGTGGCGATGTAGGCGGCGATGAAGATCGTGCCGTTGTAGGCCATGTGCATGAGGACAGTGGCGGCGAGGGATTTCTTGATCGCTCGCACAGTTGTGAGCGCGACTCCGACAAGGAAAATTACCAGGACTGGCCCCCATGAGTACTTGAGTTGCGAGGCGTGGATCGAGGCGAACGCAAGGGCGGTGGTGAGGATCGACGGGATCATGCCCAGGCGGCGCGCCAGTGCCGGGTAGAAAAAGCCTCGAAAGAAAAGCTCTTCGAACAAAGGAGCGAACAGCACTCCGAAGAGCGACAGGACGTAGGCATCGCGGGCGGTGCGAAAGAAATCGTCGATGGGGGCGTGCTTGGGCATAGGCAGCAGGTATGCGAAGGGAACGAGACACAGTTCGAGGACAATTCCAGCCAGTAGATAAGCGCCCCAGTTCCGCGGCCAGTTCCAACGGATCGCTTGCAGGACATTGCCTCCGGTCTGCGCAGAAACCATCCGGTACATAAGGAGCAAAATGAGGAAATAAGCCAGCAACTGGCCGCCGACGATCACCTCGGGCCGCTTCAGCGATTCAATCCACGGCGTTGCAGGCGAGAAGCGGCGATGCACGAAATAGGCCGTACCGAGGACGCAGACGACCATGGCCACGACCGTGATGACGGCAAGCGCGATGACCTCCCAGAAACTCCAGGGAGGGTTCTCATCGGGTGCCTTCGATGTGACGCTAGCGGAAGTGGGAAGTTGCTCTTCTGTGGGCGCCGCGGGTTCTGAGATCGGGTTGTGCGGAGCGGACACGGGTTTGAAAGATGCTGTCTTCATTCAATGTACACGAGAAAGGAGCCTCGGATCTGATGGCGTTGCCAGGAGTTTTCACTTCGAGCGGCACTTGACCCGGGGAACATGCATTGGCCTCGGGAACGGCTTCTAACCGCAAAGAACGCTAGGAAGAGCCGCTAAGGGCGCGAAGAAATTCTTGAAGGAGGCCATTCTTGAGTTTTGCAGTGCCCTTGCGCGGGATTTGAACAGCGTTGAGGGCGGTAGTAGGAAGAGGGACTCGTACCTTGGATTGCTCATCCGCAGAGAAATGATTGACGGGCGCACCCGAGGCCCATATTTTGGTCGAAAGCCTCTGGCCGCGGAAGAGGAGCGTTCGATGAAGTTGACGACGCTGTTGTTCGTTCTCGTGGCAGCGGTGCTGTGTGGTTTAGCAGTTCATTCCCGCGGACAGACTCCAGCACCAGCGCCCGAGGCGCCCACCGGGTTTGACAACCAAAGCAACGGTTTCTCTGATTCCGACCGGCGGCTAGCCGACCAAAAATTCTTCGACGAGATAGAAAGCATCGCTCCGGACGGATTGGGGCCGCTGTACAACGCGCAATCGTGCCGGGAATGTCACCAAACTCCGGTCAGCGGCGCGGCCAGCCAAGTCGCCGAGTTGCGTGTTGGCCACCTTGACGCACACGGCCTCTTTTTGAATCCACAGATTCCCATCAACCACGGAGCGGGAATTGTTCGGGATCGAACCCTGGTCAATGACCGCGCCATTTGCCCTGAGATCCAGGAACGCGTACCGGATAGCGAGACGATACGGACGTTCCGACTGACTACCAACATTCTCGGAGACGGGTATGTGGAGGCCATTTCGGACGAAACGCTGCTGAAGATCCGCAGGCAACAGTGCAGATCCACGCACCGGAAGATCTGCGGGCAAGCTGTGAAGGTGCCGGTTCCGGAAGTCGAGGGAAAAGACCGCATCGGACGTTTTGGATGGAAGGACCAACATGCGAGCCTGCTGGCCTTTGCGGCCGATGCTTACCTGAACGAGATGGGAATCACCAGCCGTCTGCAGAAAGCCGAAGTGACCACGACCTGCAATCCTCCGGTCGCGACCACGATCCCAAATCAAGATCCGAGCAAGGTCACCGAGCCCAACAGCCTGCCGGATCCAGGCGATAACAATCTGGAGGACATCGACCGCTTTGCCAGCTTTATGCGTTCTCTCAAGGCGCCGGCACGAGACGCGACTGCAGCCGAGACGGCGGATGTGAAACACGGAGCCGAGGTATTCAGTCGGATCGGTTGTGCGGTCTGCCATGTGGTCACGATTGTGACCGGCAAGAGTCCGGCGATTGCAGGCGGTCCGGGGCTGCATCCGGAGGCGGTCGAGAATCGCACGATTCATCCTTACAGTGATTTTCTACTGCACGATGTAGGTACCGGAGACGGTATCTCCGTTGCGCTGATTGAGCACTTCGGTCGTGAACGCGTCGAAAAACGCCTGCGCGAGGAGAGGTCGGTGGAAGGGAAGGAATCGGCCACAATCAATGAAGAGGAGTGCAGCGAGAGCTATCAGGACGCGGTGGCGGAAGGAGAGAAGAATCCCAAGCTGCTTCGTGACACGCTGTGTGCGCGGAACAAAATCAGAACGGCGCCTCTTTGGGGATTACGGTTGCGCTCGCGGCTGATGCATGACGGGTTGTCTGTTCAAGTCGAGGACGCGATCCGGCGGCATGGAGGGGAGTCGGAAAAAGTCACGAAGGAATTTTTGAAACTGAAGCCTGCGGAACAGAAGGCTGTGCTGGCTTTTCTGCAATCGCTATAGAACCGGTCGCCGGCGTCGCGCTCGCGCAGGGCGGCCGGGGCAGGCTCCCAGTCTCTCCACGGAAGAGGTGGCGTCACGCTGTGATCGCTGGGGCTTCCACACGGGCGGCTAGTTTCGACTTGGGAAGAACTGCTCGCGAGCGGTGGAGTTCCTGCCACTGCAGAACAATGTCAGCGGACAGTACGGCGAACGCCAGGCAGACCCAGACGATCGTCTCGATGGCTCCCGGTCCTAGCTGATCCCACCCGGTCACGCCTCCGATGACCCGCACCTCGAGAAAGACGATAGCCACCGCGAAACTCCGAGTCATCCACTGGCGGTGCAGGTTCACATTGCCGCGGAGAATGAACAGAAGTGCGATTGCTGTAGTTGTCATCCAGAGCGTGGCGTCCACCGCACCCGCGATGCTGAAGGATCGCGTTGCGCCTGATCGTTCCTGGAAGAACTGGATGTAGAAGCCGAGCGGCCCCGCCACGAATACGCCGGCAATGTAAAAGCGGCCCACTACGCGGTGGAATTTCGCATACTTCTTCCGCAGGCGATCGGAAAATTGCATGGGGCCAAGCAGAAGAGCGCACGCTCCGGCAATGCCGTGAGGCAACAGCCACCACTTGAAAGGCTGATAGTGCTGCCACACAGGGGCGTTGGCGTGGATGAGAAAGCCCTCATTGTGATTGAGAACGTAAGCCACCATCAGGCCTACGAAAGCAAAGACCAGATACTTCGGGCGCAGCCAAACGCTGCGCTCAAGTGGCGCGGTTGCAGTTGCAGTTGCCATTCATCTCTCCCCCAAGAGAATGAGCCCCGATGACTGCGAACACTATACCGGGGAAACCGCGAATTCCGCAGTTTTTTCGCTTCTGGCTGGTGAATCAGGCTTTGCGCCTGTTCCCATTGCCGTTGAAAAAGTGGACGAGGGCCTGGCCGGTGTACGACTTCTTGACGCGGGCGACTTGCTCGGGAGTTCCCTGTGCAACGACGCGGCCGCCGTCTTCGCCGCCTTCGGGACCGAGATCGATGAGCCAGTCGGCGTTACGGATCACATCGAGATTGTGCTCGATGATAATGACCGTGTTCCCCAGGTCGGTGAGCCGATGTAGCACGTCGAGCAACTTCTTAACATCATCGAAGTGCAAGCCAGTGGTGGGTTCGTCGAGCAGGTAGAGTGTCTTGCCGGTCTGGCGCTTGGAGAGTTCGCGAGCAAGTTTGATGCGCTGCGCTTCGCCGCCCGAGAGCGTGACCGCGGACTGGCCGAGGTGCACGTAGCCGAGGCCCACGTCGACCAGGGTCTGCAGCTTCTGCCGCACCTGCGGAATGTTCTCGAGAGTCGGCAGCGCGTCCGATACTGGAGTCTCGAGCAGGTCGGCAATGGAGTAGCCCTTGTACTTCACCGACAAGGTCTCGTGGTTGTAGCGGCGCCCGTTGCAAACCTCGCATACAACGTACACATCGGGCAAAAAATTCATTTCGATGCGACGCTGGCCCTCGCCCTGGCAGGCCTCGCAGCGTCCGCCAGAGACGTTAAACGAAAATCGGCCGGGCTTGTAGCCTCGCTCACGCGATTCCGGCAGCATGGCATACAGATCGCGAATCTGCGCGAATACGCCGGTGTAGGTCGCGGGATTCGAACGCGGAGTGCGGCCGATTGGCGACTGGTCGATACGAATGACCTTGTCGATGGCCTCGGCGCCGGAAATCGATTTGTGCAGGCCGGGTTCCTCACGCGAGCGGTAAAGCTGACGGGCGAGCGCACGGTAAAGGATGTCGTTGACGAGAGTTGACTTGCCCGAGCCGGAAACGCCCGTGACCACTGTCATGAGGCCGAGGGGAAAGGTGACGTCGAGATTCTTAAGATTATTCTCGCGAGCTCCGAGGATCGAGATTGCATGCCCGTTGGTGTGGCGGCGCTCGGGCCGCATCTCGATCTGCAGTTTGCCTGAGATGTACGCGCCCGTGAGCGAGTCGGGCGCCTTCATGATGTCCTCGGGAGTGCCTTGAGCGACCAGGCTGCCGCCGTGTCGCCCGGCGCCGGGACCGAGGTCGATGACGTAGTCGGCGCGGCGGATGGTTTCTTCGTCGTGCTCCACGACCAGTACCGTATTGCCGAGGTTGCGCAGATCTTCGAGCGCGGCTAACAGGCGATCGTTATCGCGATGATGCAGGCCGATAGAAGGCTCGTCGAGCACGTAGAGAACCCCGCGCAATTTCGATCCGATTTGTGTCGCGAGTCGAATGCGCTGGCCTTCTCCGCCCGAGAGCGTGGCGGCCGAGCGAGAGAGGGAAATGTAGCCGAGGCCGACGGCGTTGAGGAACTGCAGGCGCTCGACAATCTCGTGCATGATGCGGCCGGCAATGAGTTCTTCACGTCCCTTGAGCTGAATCTTTTCGGCGACTTCGAGCGAGCGCGCGACGGAGAGTCCGGTAAAATCGGCGATCGACATGCCGTTGACTTTTACTGCAAGACTTTCTGGACGAAGGCGCTTGCCATGACAAGCTGAGCACTGGGTGGCCGACATGAAGTCGAGCAGCCACTCGCGATAGCTGTCAGAACTCGATTCCTCGAGACTCTGCTTCAGGTAGCCGAGGATGCCTTTGAAGCCTGTCTTGCCCCCTTTGCCGGCTTCTCCGTGGAGCAGCAGGTTTTGGATCTTCTCCGGAAACTTTTCGAAGGGCGTACTGAGTTCGAAGCCATGTGCGGCGGCTGCGAGTTGCAACATGTGTTGCAGGTTCTGTGATCCGGAGCCGGGACCAAGTCCGCCATCGAGTAGAGGTTTGGACCAGTCGACGATGATCTTAGCGGGATCGAAATCGTATTTACTGCCGAGGCCGTGGCATTCGGGACAGGCTCCGTAGGCGCTGTTGAACGAGAACGAACGCGGTTCGAGTTGCGGAACGTTGATGCCGCAATCCGGGCAAGCGAGACGCGAGGAATACAGAGTCTCTTCTCCACCCACCACGGCCACCTGCACCAAGCCACCGGCCAGTTTCATGGCGAGCCCGACTGACATCTCGAGGCGGTGCTCGATGCCTGGTTTTACGAGCAGGCGATCGATGACGACTTCGATGGTGTGGTTTTTGCGCTTATCCAGCGAGATTTCGTCCTCCAGGTTGATCAGCTCGCCGTCAACGCGAGCGCGCGTGAAGCCGTGCTGGACAAGTTTCTCTATCTCTTTTTTGAACTCGCCCTTGCGCCCCCGGACAATGGGGGCCATGACCATGACGCGGTCTTCCGGGGTCAAGGACATGACCCGTTGGACAATCTGCTCAGCGGACTGTCGGGCGATAGGACGACCGCATTTGGGGCAGTGCGGGACGCCGATCGAGGCGTAGAGAAGACGAAGGTAATCATAGATTTCGGTAATGGTACCCACGGTCGATCGGGGACTGCGGCTGGTGGTTTTCTGCTCGATCGAGATGGCCGGGCTCAGGCCGTCGATGGCGTCAACGTCCGGACGTTCCATCTGATCAAGGAATTGGCGGGCATAGGCGGAGAGCGTCTCGACATAGCGACGCTGTCCCTCGGCATAGATCGTGTCAAAGGCGAGGGAAGATTTGCCCGAACCGCTGAGGCCGGTAATCACCGTAAGGGTGTTTCGCGGAATCTCTACATCGATATTTTTGAGGTTATGCTGGCGCGCCCCCCGGACCGAAATCTTGGTGATAGCCATCAGAACCGACAGTAATTTCCCGTTGTCCCTTCGTAATGTGGACGAGTGATCAGAATTGTTGGAAAGTGGGGATGCGCACTTCTACACAGGTATCTTATCGGTCAACAGCAACCAGCGTCAACGCGGCTAAAGTGAAGAAAAGCCGCGGCGAAGTTGGGGCGGGGCGGCCCTAAGTACCTGGAAGAAGGCGAACGAAAGAAACTTAAGGCGGGCCCTTGAACGCGTTGCTGGCGACATTAGTTCTTTTCTCGACGGTGGTAGCCGCAGTAGGTGTGGGCGTACTGGCGGCGAGCTGGGTTGTGAACGGAATTCTCGACACATTCGGACCGCGCACCCACGAGCCTTCGGCTCCGAGTCTGATCCCCACCCAAACGCACGCCAGCGGCGACTAGCCACTTTTCCAAGTCATAATCCTTAAAGCCGCACTCTCTGCGCGTTCATCTCGGGGCAGCAGTTCTCCACCACCAGCGTTAAATCCCACCCGTGCCTGTCTGACTCCGTTGTGGAAGTTCGTTCCGCCAAGGAGCGAGGATGACTCGGTTTCCGCGGCAGTTCCTGTGCGAGGTCTACTCGGGCTTGGCAGGGGGTGGCGTGGCGGTGGGCGGCTGGTTGGGGAGGATGCCCTGCGGGGGCTGTCCAGGCTGCCCGGGCTGACCCGGTTGGCCGGACTGCGGATTCTGTTGCTGCTGGCTTTGTTGCTGCTGACGCTGCAGCTCCTGAAGAAGCTGTTCGGGAGTTTTAGGGGTTGTCGGCTGGCCGCCGTTTTGTGGGCTCTGGTCACCCTGCTGATCAGCCGCCTGGTCGTCGGTTGTATCCGCGTCATCAGCTGAGTCGTTGTCGTTGGCCGGCGCGACCTCAGCCGGAGTCGCGCTCATGATTGGCGGCTGAGCAAAGCCGCGTTGCGGCATTCCAGGGCGGTTGGCTGCCGTGGTCGTCGTGTCCGGGCCCCCAGTTCTTGGGGTGAGAATGATGCTCTGGATCGCGGTCGGATCCGTCGTTGAACCCACCATGACATAGTTGAAGTGGGTTCCGTTCAGCAGGTCGGCGAGCACGGAGCGGGCCGGCCCTGGACCCAGATCAGCAACCACACGCTCATTCGCATTCGGTGGAATTTCGAATTCCGCGCCCGTCTGCTCGCGGACTTCCTTCAACACGTCGGAAAGAGTCGAGTTGTGAGCGACGATGGTCAACTCCCCGCCAGAAAAGTGCACGCGAGGTGCGACGGCCGGCACTTGCTCAAGGGGCAGGGGCTCCAGCGGAGCAGGCGTGTAGGCGGGCAGGGCAGGAACGGGTTGCACCTGTTTCTGCGGCTTCTTGGTCGTCTTTTTGCGAATGCCACCCTTCTGGGCGGCCGCGGGGAAAGTGAATCCAAAAACACACAGGCACGCTGTCATCGAAATCGATGCGAATTTCAGCGAAAAGCCTGTCATGAATCCTTCGATTCCAAGTAGGCAACCGTGGGTTGCCGAGGTGCCACACCCCTTCGAACTAGTAGCAAAATTATAACACCGTGCCAGCGCACGACCGAGCGACCGCATCACACCTTGGTCACTCCTTGACGAGTCGCGCGGAAGCGAATAAGTTGCCCATATTGCGTGAAATCGCCCAAAGGGCCCGAAAACTATGCATATGAAGGGGAACGGTCTGAGTCGCTTTTCTTGCATGCGAAAGCTGGCGTTGGTGGCGATCGGAATGGCACTCCTGGCGGGCGAGGCTTTCGGTCAGAGTTGCCTTACGTCCGACGAGATAGACGCCGCCACCAAGACCTCCCTGGAGAACGCTGGCCGGCAGTATTTTGACTGGACAACGAAGGGCGACACGGCGGCCATCCGGCAAAATGCGATTCCCTCGCTGGCCTCGGATTTTGGCGGCGTGGAAGCGGCGGTCCGAGACAATCAGGCGAATTTCACTGGAGTGCAGGCAAAGCTGCGTCCGCTGTTTCTTTTGCAGGCGGAGGGGAAGGAACCCATCGCACGCGCGGAGTTCCTGTGCGGTGTTTTCGGCAAGGGTGGACAGACGGGGAGCAGCGCCGTTTTCGTGATCCCGAACCTGCCACCTGGGGAGTACGGCATCGTGATCATGGATATTGCCGGCAAGACGCCTGCTACCCTCTCGCTCGTGCTCCAGAAAGCGGGTTCGGACTGGAAACTGGGCGGCTACTATGCGCGGCCTTCGCAAGCCGGTGGGCATGACGGTGCTTGGTTTCGGGATCGGGCACGGCAATTCAAGAGCAAGGGGCAGAACCACAATGCTTGGCTGTATTTCATGAAGGCACGTGAATTGATGGTGCCCGTGCCGTTCATGAGTACGATGGAGACCGACAAACTGTACGATGAATCGCAAGCCGTCCAGGTAGGAGATGTTCCTTCACCCGAAAACCCGATGGACGTTTCTGCGGGAGGCAGGACGTATCGATTTACCAGCATCTTTCCGGTGGGCATCGAGAACGACATCGACTTGGTGGCAAAATATCAGTGCCCGAGCGTTGCAAATACCGCGCAGACCTACCAGGACAATCAGGCAGCTATTCGAGCGCTGGTGGCCAAATATCCCGAGTATCGGGATGGTTTCACCGCCATCATTGCGCGCGCCGTGGAGCCCTCGGGGAAGGATTACGGGACTATGCTGGCCGTGAAGGATATTAAGTAGCAGTTCTCAGTTCTCGGTTCTCAGTTCTCGGTTCTACTCGGTCCTCAGTTCTCGGTTCTCAGTTCTCGGTCCTCAGTTCTCAGGTTCTCGGTTCTCGGTTCTCGGTTCTCGGTTCTCGGTTCTCGGTTCTCGGTTCTCGGTTCTCCACAGCTTTCGGCTTGGTTGCCTGCCACACGTTCAATCGTCACATCCGAGGAATGCGAGGAGTGTCACACTCTGGTGAGAGAGGGACTCTATGGGACAGTCCTATCGCGATCTTGTTGCGTGGCAAAAGGCTATGCGGCTTGTAACGGCCATTTATCGTGAAACAAAAACGTTCCCTGTTGAGGAGCGGTACCGGCTCACGAGCCAGCTTAGAAGGGCAGCGGTGTCTGTACCCAGCAATATTGCTGAAGGCCAAGCCCGGTTTTCAGCAAGAGAGTTTCGCCGATTCCTCAGCAACGCTCGCGGTTCACTGGTTGAAATTGAGACTCAAATTGAGATTGCGACGAACCTCGGTTTCTTGGGACGTGACGAAAGCTCGAGCTTACGAAGACAGACAGCCGAACTGGGTAGAATTCTCAACGGTCTGCTCGCTTCGATAAGCACCGCGGCTTGAATTAGTTCGCCCGTTTCGCCGCCAAGTTGCGTTAGCCGAAAGACCGGATCTGAAAATCGGAGAAGTGAACCGAGAACCGGTAAAATGAGCACCGAGAACTGAGAACTATTTCGTCACCTCTCCTGTTCAAACGTACACTCCTTCGGATCCTTGTCCTCGCGCAATCCCAAAAATACCGGCGCCCGTAGCTTCTTTCCACCTTCGTTCGTGATGTGCGTCCATTCTGAAAATTCAATCTCAGCGACCAGTTCCGGTTTGGTCCAGTGTGTTCTGCGGAGGGCGTCGACCGAACCATGAAATGGATTTTCTTTCGTCTCGAGTTTGTGCAGGACTTTCCACATGGCCGCGAGAGTCTTTTGATCGAAGCCACTGCCGGCCTGGCCGACATGGATGAGGTTGCCTGTCGTGTCGTAGAGTCCTAAAACGATGGAGCCGAAATGTTGCCGGCTTCCTTCCGGGTCGGTGTAGCCGCCGATGACACACTCGAGGCGATGCCGGATTTTGATCTTGAGCCAGTTGCGGCTGCGGCGCTCTTCGTAAGGACAATCGCGCTGTTTGGCGAGGATGCCCTCAAAGCCTTGCTGGCGGGCGGCTTCGAACAGCGCTTTGCCTTCGCCCACGAAATGCTCCGAGTAGCGAATCGTGTCATTGGCCTTCGTTAACAGGGACGCGAGCACTGCTTTGCGGTCTTGGAGTTGGACGCGACGCAAGTCGAAGCCGTCCAGATAAAGCAGGTCAAAAGCATAGTACAAAACGGAGATTTCGCGGCGGGGAGCGACCCGGCGATGGCGATCGCGAAAGCCGGTGCGTTGCTGCATCAGGCTAAACGAGGAGCGGCCCTCTTCGTCGAGTGCGATGATTTCACCGTCCAGGATGGCGGCCTTCGCTTCGACGAACTGCGCCATGTCGCGCAGGTCAGAGTACTGGCCAGTGAGGTCGTTCTGGTTGCGCGACACCAGGCGCACGTTGCCTTTCTCCAGAAAGGCGATGGCACGATAGCCGTCCCATTTGATTTCGAAGAACCACTCGGGGCTGTCGAATGGGGTCTCGATTGAAGTCGCGAGCATGGGATAAATCGCAGTTGGCATTGGGGCGGTTCGGGCCCCGGGGAGAGTTTTGAGGGAACCTTGAAACGCGGAGGGCGCGGAGAACTGCCGCCGAGTGCGCGGAGAAATGCTCTGGTCCACTGGGAATATCGTTTCGTGGGAGGATTCGGAGGGTTCGACGTCGTTCGTCTGGGAAGGTGGCGATTCCCTACGCTTGCCTGATTTCGTTGCTGCTCGTCCAGTCGATGAGTGGGCGGCTACGCCGACTTGCGCTTTGGGCCTGTCGTTTTTTTTTCCGCACCAGCGGAGCGAATCTCAGTGGGCTTTCCCTTGGAGGACTTGGCACTAGCCTTCTTTTTAGCGGTCGTGACGGGGGTAGTAGTTTTCTTCTCTGCGGCTTTTTTCTGATCGAACTTCTTGATCGCGTCCGCGAGCCAGGCGGCTTTCACTCGGCCACCACCGCCGGAAGGACGGCTGCGCCATTCGGCAGACGCTTCATCTCCCCCGATCTCGTCCATGCTGCGCTTGGTGAGGACCGAACTGTCATAGCGATCGATGTCGTAATCCTCAGCCTCGTGCTCATCGTGCTTCTTGATCATGAGCCACTCGTTGCCCTTGCTCCCGGGTCGGCGGCCCTTCATTTTGACGAGGGCGAAGTCGCCATTCAGGCGCTCGCCTTTAAGACGAAATTTCAGATCGCCCTTGGCGAGCATGGCGCGGGCCTCCTGGTCGGTCGTGGGTGCGTACTTGCCGTCGACAGGCACGGAAGAAAGCGGCTGCCATGTGCCAACGTCCCAAACCATCACTGAGCCGGCGCCGTAATTGTCGGCGGGGATGTTGCCCTCGAAATCGAAATAAGAGACAGGATGATCCTCGACCTGCATGGCTAGCCGTTTGTCTGCGGGGTCGAGAGACGGGCCCTTGGGCACGGCCCAGGACTTCAATACGCCGTCGAGCTCGAGGCGGAAGTCGTAGTGCAGGCGGGTCGCCCGGTGCTTCTGCACGACGAAGCGATGGCTGGATTTCTTTTCGAGCTTGGCGGGCGGCTCGGGCGTCTCATCAAAACGCCGTTTACGCTGATATTCCTCAAGAGCCATGGCCGAACATTGTAATCGGGGATGCGGGTCGGCCGCTATGGAGTAGAGTACTGAGCTTCGAGAATTAAGTTTCAGAGTTTCAACGCTTCAGGGTTTCAAGGGGTCGCGACGCCGGATTGATCATTGTGAACGCTTGATAGCAGACTTGGTCTTCCTGAACCCTGACACCTGAGACCTGACACCTGCTTATGAAACGTGAATATCCAGAGACGCCGCTGGTGGGTGTGGGGGCGATCATCATCGAGGGAGATCGGGTTGCGCTGGTGAAGCGCGGACACGCGCCCTTACAGGGCAGATGGTCGATTCCGGGGGGCGTGCTGGAGGTCGGGGAAACGTTGCGCACGGCTGCCGTGCGGGAGGTGTTCGAGGAGACCGGGCTGAGGGTCGAACCGGGCGAATTGCTGGGAGTGTTCGAGCGCGTCGTCCCGGATGAGCAGGGGAAGATGCGATATCACTACGTGCTGATCGATTTCCTGTGCAGTAGGGTTGCGGGAGAATTGTTGGCTGGAGATGACGCGGAGGAGGCAGGGTGGTTCCGGCGTGAAGAACTGGCGGCACTGGAATTGGCGCGCGAGACCGAAGAAGTGATTCTCAAGGGATTTGAGAAGGCCAGACTACGGTAGCGTCCGTTTAGACCGCGGGCGAACCGGATTTGATGGCCCTGCGCGCTTTGAAGAAGTCTCCGGTCGGTCGAAAGATGTTGCCGAGGACAGTGCCGGTGCTCCAGATCAGCATGAATATGAACAAAGCTTTGCCGTGAGGAATTCTCGATTGCCAAGCCCACAATGCCGTCAGCGTGGGAAGGAGCGCCGAAGAAGTTACACCAGCCGACCACATAACAGCCTTGGCGAGAGGCTTGGCAGTCTCCATCGCAACCTTGTCAGTCTGCACGCCGAAAAAGGGTGCGTGCTCCATGAGCCAGCGCAGGCCCGGTGGCCAGCTCTGAGGATCGCCCGCACCGCCTAGCGTGTAGAACCGGAAACGAATGCCGACGACGCGACCCACGAACCAGTGCGCGATTGCATGGCAGCTTAGGTAGATCAACAACAATGCGGTCAGTGTTTCAGCGATAGCAACGGATCTGATGGCAGATCGCGTAGCTGCCAAGAGCAGGAGCGCACCACCGACGAGTCCCGTGAGTTGAATCGCGTTGCCGGCGGCAATCGGAAGACGAGCCCAAACACTGCGCTGTCGAAGATCAGTGGGCATGGGATTTTTGGGCGCGTCGGAATGGACCCAAAAGGAGAAGCAAGCATAGAGGAAGCGGAAGAGCGGCGCCACACAGAGTTTATGGCGCACTAGCGATGCCGCGTCACCGCTAAAAGCGGTAGTCTGCAATCGGGAGAAGCGCATATGGCAGTGAGTCGGAAATCGCGAAGTCAGGTGGTGATGTACGTTCTCTTCGTGTTTCTGTTCAGTTCGATCTTCTATTCCCTCATGCTGCGCGCCCACACGGTGGGTGGAGGCGGCGGGCTGTACGTCACGGGGATCATGTGGTGTCCGGCGCTGGCGGGCTTAGCGACGTTGCGGCTGAACGGGCGGCGCTTCGCCGACCTGGGATGGAAATGGCCGAGCGCCCATTACGCCGCTATGAGCTGGTATGTTCCGATTCTCTATGCCGGGATCGCCTACGCCATCGTTTGGCTTTCAGGGCTTGGCGGATTTCCGAATCACGAGTTCATGAATAGTCTTGTGGCTCGGATGGGGCTGCGGACTTCACCGGGTGTCTCCACACTGATTTACGTTCTCCTGACAGGGACGTTCGGGCTGGTGGGCTCGACGGCGCGTGCGCTAGGCGAAGAGATCGGCTGGCGCGGATTCTTTGTGCCGGAACTGTCGAAGACTTTCAGTTTCACCGTCACGTCATTGATCAGCGGGATCGTGTGGGCGAGCTGGCACTATCCGGGTCTGATCTGGGGCGACTACAACAACGGCACTCCGAGCTGGTACGGGCTGACCTGCTTCACGGTGATGGTGGTCGCGATTGCGGTTGTGTTTGCGTGGGTGCGGCTGAAGTCCGGAAGTCTGTGGACAGGAGCGATCCTACATGCCAGCCACAATCTGTATGTGCAGGGAATCTTCACGCCGCTGACTGCGGATCGCGGGAAGACGGCGTGGTTCATCGACGAATTCGGAGCTGTGCTGCCAATCGTGGCCGTGGCGTTCGCGATTTACTTCTGGCGGCGGAGGGGCGAGGTCGAAATCGGGCGAGAGAATCTTTCACCGCAGAGTCAGGGAGTCACAGAGGTATCCCCGCAATAGTTTCCTGTGTGCCTCTGTGGTGAAAGGCCTTTAAACATAAAACGGCCCGCGCACGTTAGGCACGCGGGCCGCCGGTGGTACTGTTGGGATTGACCAAGAGGTGGTCACTCTACGTGGCCTCTTCGGCAACTCCGGGTCCCAGTTCGACCTGCAACTGGGCGGATCGGAACCCTAACTCACCGGTAGTGTGCGGGCTGTAGCATCCCGCGGGAACCTTACGGCGCCTGCGGAACGCCCCGCTCAGAGCGACCGCTCTAAGTCGCAGCCACCTCACCTGGTCTTTTGCACCCTCTACTACTGCCATCTGAACTTGTCATCAGACCACCTCCTTTCCGGTGTAATCGCAGACTAGTACGGAAAGGGCGGGCGCGTCAACCGGCACAAAAGTGTGTGCCGGGGGAGTCAATAGAAGGGGCGCTAATCGCCACGCACCTGGAAGGGAGAGCGGTGATGGTCGCGAGGGTTCCAGATCCGATAAATCAATCCCGTGTGTCGCAGTCCTGTTGCAGCTCTGAATTCTGCTTCAAGTCTTCGGCGGCCTGGAAGAGGCTGTCAACACGACCTAAATCCCGCCAGTAATATTCGTCGGCGCGGAAGCATTGAATTTTTTCTGCTTGTGCGGCCAGGCGCAGGTACGACGTAATAATCGAAAACACGCCTTTTTCACTGAGCTTGTCGAAGATGCGCGTCGAGATGACGTGAATTCCGGAAAACGCGAAGGCATCAAACATCTGCGCTGGACGGACTAGTTCCAGTGCGCCGCCGGTTCCGGCCTGGCGTCCGCACAGCTCATGAGATTGGTCGAACAGCAAATAGCGGGACGTGGCGCGATCCTGAACGGCGAGCGTAGCCAGGGCTCGATTCTCCTGGTGGGATGCGACCATGCGTCCGAGATCGATCGTTGTGAGCACATCGACGTTGTGCAGGACGAAGGGTTCGTCGGCGGAACGCAGATCATTTAGAAAAAAGGGCGCGGCTTTTTTGAGACCACCGCCAGTGTCGAGCAGAACATCCTCTCGGGAGACGGCGAGCGTCATCCCGAAGTTGTCATGGGCCTTCAGGTAGTCCACAAGCATATCGGCGAAGTGGTGGACATTGACGATCACATTGTGGATGCCGAAGCTGCGCAGGCGGGTCAGTGTGAGTTCGAGCAGGGTGCGGCCATTGATTTCGACCAGCGCTTTGGGGCGATCGTTGGTGAGCGGGCGGAGGCGCGTGCCGAGGCCGGCGGCCAGGATCATGGCCTTCATTCCGGTCTGCTCTCCAATTCCCGGTGGCGCAGTTCAACTTCGACGCCATTGCGATCGCGCAGACGCTTGGCCAACTGTTCGGCGAGATAGACGGAGCGGTGCTGGCCTCCGGTGCAGCCGAAGGAAACCATCAGGTGCTTGAACCCGCGACGCTGGTATTCCTGGATGCTGGCGTCGACCAGCGAGAGCGCACTGGCGAAGAATTGGTGCACGCTTTCCTGCTGATTCAGGTACTCGATGACGGGAGCATCGCGTCCGGTGAGCGGCTTAAATTGCTCCAGACGACCGGGGTTGGGAAGACTGCGTCCATCGAACACAAAGCCACCGCCATTGCCGGTCTCGTCTTTGGGCCAGCCGCGGTGGAAGGAAAAGCTGAAGACCCGCACCGTGAGGTTGTCCGCGCTGGAGGAGATGCTTTGCAGTTTTTCCGACGCCAGCATGCTGTTGAAAGCGCCTAGAAGCGTGGGCAGTTCCACCGGCAGTTTGACGTTGTGGAGCAGCCAGCGCAGGTTCTTCAGCGCGTACGGCACACTCTGCAGAAAGTGTGGCTTCCGCTCATAAAAGCCGCGGAATCCGTAGGCGCCCAGCGCCTGCATGATGCGGACATACACGAATCCGTAGTAGTAGCGCAGGAAGGCATCGCGATCAAGATGGATGTGACTGCCGAGTTGTTCGAGATAGTAGTCGAGCAACTGCTGCCGGATTTCCGGAGGCAGGTCTGCCTTCGCGTCGTACAGCAGGGAAGCGATGTCGTATTGCAATGCTCCCTTGCGCCCGCCCTGGTAGTCGACAAAGTAGGGCTGGCCATTCACGAGCATCACGTTGCGCGATTGGAAATCGCGGTAAAGGAAATAGTCTTGCGGCGCGCTCAACAGAAGTTCGGTGAGGCGATCGAAGTCGTCTTCAAGCGCCTGTTCGCTGAACTGGATCCCCGCTAGTCGCAGGAAGTAGTACTTGAAATAGTTCAGGTCCCACGCGATCGACTGACGATCGAAGCGGCCGCGCGGATAGCAAACGCTGTAGTCGATGTCACGCCCTGCATCGATCTGAAATCGTGGCAGCGCCGCGACAACCTTACGGTAGGCCTCCACAACCGAAGAAGCGATGACCTCCCCGGGGCGATTGCTCGAGAGAAAATCGAAAAGCGTGGTATTTCCGAGGTCCTGCTCCAGATAGGCGCCCTGGTCAAGGCTTTCCCCATAAATCTCTGGCACTGGCAGGCCGTGGCGACGGAAATGGCGGCTGAACGCCAGAAATGCCGCGTTCTCTTCGCGGACGCCGTGCAGAATTCCAATCGCGCTTTGCTTCCCATCAGACAGGCGGATGATTTTGCGTCCGGAACCGCCCAACTCGCCCTGCAGCTGTACGACACGAGTGGCGGGATGGTGAAAGTGCTGCTCGAAGAGGGCGTTGAGAACGTCCATGGATGTGGGCTTGTGGCATGACAAAGATACCATCCGGCGCGGCGAGGAAAGGGGCGAGGACGATTCGGGGTGTTACCGAAGGTCGAAACTTGCAGCCGTCCGGACTATGGCCAAGCGTCAGGGTAATTGGTTTTGAGTGGTGAATCCTTTTCTGGAAACGCCCGCTCTTCCCTTATGAAGGAGAAATACGCAAGTGACTGAGATTCTAACCATCCCTGGCATGCAACGTTTCCTCGCCGAGGGGCGTACGGGACTTTTGGTTGACGTGCGTTCCGCATCGGAATTTGCCACCGGACACATTCCGGGCGCGATGCACATGCCGCTCGAACAGATCGAGTCGCGTGTCGACGATCTGGACGCAAAACTCCCCATCATTCTGATTTGCAAGAGTGGGCAGCGGGCACGCCTGGCGGCCGCACTGCTCGAGCCGTGTCGTCCGGAGGCGAAAGTGCTTGAGGGTGGCACAGACGCATGGCGCAAAGCCGGATTGCCTCTGGTCGTCAACAGCAATACCCGCTGGTCCCTCGAGCGTCAGGTGCGACTTGGCGCCGGACTGTTGGTGCTGACCGGAGCAGTGCTAGGAATCCTGGTGAGTACCCGATGGGTATACCTGGCCGGGTTGATTGGATTGGGCCTGACAATCGCCGGACTGACGGACTTCTGTCCTATGGCCTTATTGCTCAGCAAGATGCCCTGGAATGGACCACGCCACGGAGACGTGACGTGCGGCACAGATCGCCCGAGCTGTTGCGGCTAGCATTTTGGTGGTGAACGAACCACGGGAAGTGGAGAAGTTTGAGCGCCTGGCAGCCGCGCACAAAGACGCAGTGTACCGCCAGATGATTCGCGCCTGCGGCAACCGTGAAGACGCTGAAGACGTGCTGATTGACGCCTTGTTGAAGGCGTATCGGCACATGGATCAGTTGCGTGCGCCGAGCGCATTTCAGGCGTGGCTGGCGCAGATCGCGCGGCGTGTTTGCTGGCAGCTGAAAGAGAAGGCGGCCTTTGCGCCGCTTCTGCAACTCTCGGAGCTGGAGCAGGAAGGGCGCGAGATCGCGACCGATCGTCCATCGCCGGAAGAGCAGCTTCAGAGCGGGCGGATGAAGGATCACCTGGATCGCGCGATTCGCTCGCTTCCGCCGGGCTTTCGCGAGGTGTACGAGTTGCGCGATCTGGAGGAGTTGCCAGGTGAAGAAGTTGCCGCGAGGCTCGGTATGTCGCTGGCGGCGATGAAGTCGCGCCTGCATCGGGCGCGGGCGCTGGTGCGCGAGAGAGTAGACGCCGAGCTCGCGGGTTGAGTTCATACGGAGGTCATCATGGAAGTTCGAGTCGAACACTTGGGAGCGTTGCAATTCGAAATCAAGGCGCGGGAGCACACGATCGTGTCCGATCAACCGCGGGAGAGTGGAGGGTTCGACGAGGGGATGACGCCGCCGGAGCTTTTGCTGGCATCTCTCGGATCCTGCGCCGCCTATTACGCCGCGGACTACTTGCGCCAACATCAGCTGGCTACCGAGGGCACGCGGGTGCGCATCGTGGCAGAGAAAGCAAAACATCCGGCCCGGGTGGACAACTTCCGGATTGAGATTGATGTGCCGGTGGGATTAAACGAAACGCAACAGAAAGGCATCGAACTTGCGGTGCATCGTTGTCTCATTCACAACACCTTGTTGCATCCGCCGAAAATTGAATTTGAGATTCGAAGCGCGGTGGTGGCTCAGTAGCCCGAGATCAGCTTATGATTTGTCGTAACGGTGCTCAACAGAGCTTACTTATGGCTCGCGCCTGTACCCCGTAGGACATGTCCCCCGGCTATCTGGCGATTGACCTTCCTGCTCCCTACACTGGAAATCTCCCCTCAGGGAAACATTGCTGCCTTGCTAAGCTATTGATAAATCAAGCCTTCCAGCGGTATGCATCCAATTGAGGAAGGCCGATATGAGCCAGGACCCGGTAGGCGAACTCGCGGGCCATGGCCTCGAGGCCGGTAGGCCGGTTGTAGAAGGTGGGAATGAGCGGGAAGACCGTAGCCCCTGCATCCGCGGCTCTGTACATGTTCCGGATGTGGACCTTATTGAGAGGCGTCTCGCGGACGCAGAGCACGAGAGGCCTTCGTTCTTTGAGAGTTACATCGGCGGCGCGCTCGATGAGTTGCGAGGCCATGCCGTTGGCGATGCGGGCCAGCGTACCAACACTGCAGGGGATAACTACCATCCCATCGCTAGGGTAGGAGCCGCTAGCCACGTTAGCCCCGATGTCGGCATTGGATTGCAGTCGAACTTTGCGGGAGGCCTTCCCCAGAATCTGGCCGACCAGATTGTGGCGGCCCCGAAGTGCGAGTTCTTCTGCCAGCACTCGCAAAGCGCTGTCGGAAGCGATGAAGTTCACGGTCTTGACGCGGGCGTCGCGCTCGAGGGCGAGCAGGAATTGCTTCAAAAAGATTGAGCCGCTCGCGCCGGTGGTGGCGACGGTCAGGTTTTGAGGTTCATGCGCGGGCAAGCAGGCTCCTTGGGCCTTCGAGCATAGGGATGCCACGGAGAAGAAGTCAAGGATGGGCGTGAGAATCGCGCCTCCTGAACGACATGGCAACAGCTTCCCATTTGCGATTGCGGCGCTCGGCGGCACAGCGGCACGCGCTGGAGGGCGTAGAGCGCGAGATCCGCGCCAACGATCACAATGGGCGCCGGAAGTATTTGAAGGATTTCAGCGCGGCATACCGCACCTACGAGTCGGTGCTGACCGGGGCACAGGTGCAGGAAGCGATGCAGCCTGCGGACCTAGTGCTTATCGGAGATTACCATGCCCTCCCGGCGTGCCAGCGTTTTGCCAGCTCTCTGCTCGAACAGCGCGCGATGATCGGCGATCGCCCGGTCGTGTTGGGAGTCGAAACGATCTTTGCCCGCGATCAGCACATCGTCGATGAATGGTGGCGGCGCGAGATTGACGAAAATGAACTTCGCGAGCGGATGCGCTTTCAACTGGACTGGGGTTACGACTGGGAGCCGTTCTACGAGCTTCTCGTCACCGCGCGCGACCATGCCGACGCAATCTACGGACTCGATTGCATGCCTCGCGAGGATCTGCGCAAGATCGGGGCGCGTGACCGGCACGCTGCCGAGAAGCTGGCCGAGATCCGGCAACGACATCCGGACGTTGTCCTTGTCGTTTTGTTCGGGGAATCGCACCTGGCACCGGACCATCTGCCACGCGAAGTGCGCACGTTGCTTCCGCAAGACCGGATGCTGACTGTCCTGCAGAATGTGGATGCTCTTTACTGGCGGGCGGCCGGAGAATTGCATGATCGGGTAGAAGCGGTAAAGGTTGCCGACGATGTAATCTGCGTGTTCAATGCAACTCCACTCGAGAAATATGAGAACTACCGTCTCTGTCTGGACCGATGGAGAAGGGAAGAGTCGGACCAGCCGGACCTGGGTCCCACCGTTTATAACCTGATCGACGGGTTGGTGCGCTTTCTAGGCATCAATCGCTATTCGCCGCACAACACAACCCAGCCCAAGTTTCTCGTGGACCTGCTGCCTGAGGTTTACTACCGCTCCTCGGACGGATTGTTGCGGCGACTGCTCTCCCGGAAAGGGGTGAGCGACGAAGAGCGCGAAGCCATGCTGCAGCGGGTGGAAGATCGCGGCTGCGCTTACCTGCCGCAGGTGAATGCATTCTACATGCACGATTTTCAGATGCTGCACGCGTCAGAGGAAGCGTCTCGCTTCCTGCATCATGCTTGCCGGGGATTGCCGGCGCGCGTCACGGCGCGTGAAGAGGCAGCCGACCAACCCGCGGACTTTTTCTACGGGCGGGTGCTGGAGAACGCGCTCGCCTACTTCGGTTCGCGCGTGCTCTATCCTTCCCGCGCAAGCGTGCGGGAATCGGACTTGCGCGACTTGGGCGAGCAGACTCGCGAGGACATCGAGCGTCAAACGGGATTTGGATTTGCCGAGGCAATGCGGGCGATTGATTTCCTGCTGCTACACCGGTTGCTGGAAGTCGATGCGAAACAGTGCGAACAGGTGCGCGGATCGCTCGACGAAGGCATCCGGAGCAGTGGTGCCAAGTTTGAATACATCACGAGCCAGCTTGGATACCTTCTGGGATGCGACCTTTACGATGGCTACCTGGAAGGGCGTGTTCCTCCGGCCTTTGTACGAGGGCTGTTCCTAACCCATGTGGACGAGCCCGGTACTGCGCGGGAGCTCTACTTCACGCTCGTGCAAAGGTTGCGCGGGGTTCGCCGAAAGCGGCACACTGCGGAAGGCAGCAAGAGAAGTTTGCGGTCTTAACTCCGAGCCTGTTGTTGGAGACAATCTCGCAGCACACTAGCACTGTTTCCGCCAACTCTTACGGCGGATTTTTTGCATCGCCCAACAACTGAATTTCGTCAT
This sequence comes from uncultured Acidobacteriota bacterium, assembly GCA_963765755.1. Classification (GTDB taxonomy): domain Bacteria; phylum Acidobacteriota; class Terriglobia; order Terriglobales; family Acidobacteriaceae; genus Gp1-AA133. The sequence goes on from CAVXXV010000005.1 coordinate 503,934, forward strand.
TCTAGTTGCACTCACTTCGTATTGGTTTTCAGTCGCCCAAAGAAGGTTGGAAGTTCGAACCGGGGCTGCCGAAAATGTCTGTGTTCTCGAGAATGCTAGACTTAAAAATCCCCTTCCTCGTATGAACAGTCTGGCTGTCGAAAACTCGTTTCCAAGGGCGCAAGCGCTCGACCGGGGCCGCATGTCGGCGCGGAAACAGGCTTGGGGTGCGGCTTTTGTTCAGCTCTCAGAAGCGGATCAGCAGGCTCCTTTAGACCCCGAAGATCTGCAGCTTCTTTCGATGGCTGCCCACTTGATGGGAAAGGAAGCTGAGAGCGGGGAGGCCCTGGCGAGAGCCCATCAAGGCTTTCTGAGCCGCGGAGAAATACGCCCGGCGGCCCGCTGCGCGGCCTGGCTAAGTTTCGTCGCCCAGCTCAGGGAAGACAATGCGCAAGCGAGCGGATGGCTCTCGCGAGCCCGTCGTTTGCTGGAATCTGAACTGGATTGCGTGGAAAAAGGGTACCTTTTGCTGCCGCTGGGAATGGAGTCGGTGCAGCGCCGTGATTTTGCCGCCGCTCATGCTGCTTTCGTCGAGGTCGCTTCCATCGGACTTCGATTTGCTGACCGTGACCTGGCCTCCCTCGGTCTGCAGGGACAGGGGCGTGTGCTGGTGCGGCGCGGCGAAATCGCGCGCGGTGTCGCCTTACTCGACGAGGCGATGGTCGCTGTGATGGCCGGAGAGGTTTCCCCGATTGTTGCAGGAGGAATCTACTGCAGCGTGCTCGATGCCTGTGGAGAGATCTACGACCTGCGTCGAGCGCAGGAATGGACGGCGGCGCTGGAACAGTGGTGTAGTTCTCAACCCGATCTGGTGCCGTACCGCGGGCATTGCCTGATCCGCCGCGCCGAAATCATGCAGTTGCGCGGTGCGTGGGCGGAAGCGCTGCTCGAAGCCCGATGCGCGTGCGAACGGTTGTCACAGCCGGCGCCGAAGCCCGCGGTGGGCGCGGCATTTTATCGCAAGGCCGAAATGCATCGTTTGCTCGGGGAGTTTGACGAGGCGGAACAGGCCTATCGCGCGGCCGCCCGGTGGGAACGTGTGCCAACGCCCGGTATGGCGCTGTTACACCTGACGCGCGGGGAAGTGAAGGCCGCCCAATCTGCCATTGGGCACGTTATCGATGTGGTCGTGGAGCCTGGCAAGCGAGGCGAGGCACTCAGCGCGCAAGCCGAGATTGCTCTGGCCGCGAACCACGTGGCCGCTGCCCGCATCGCCGCCAATGAGTTACTGGAGATTGCGGCGCGGATCGATGCGGAGTTTCTGAAGGGAGTTGCGGCGTGCGTTCACGGAGCGGTTCTGCTCGCGGAGCGGGAGGTACAGCCAGCGGTAGTTGCGCTGCGTCAGGCGCTGGCCTACTTCCATCACCTCGAGACTCCTTACGAAGCAGCCCGGGCGCAGGTTTTACTGGCTCGGGCTTACCAGAGCCAGGGCAACAACGAATCCGCGGTGCACGAACTGGCAGCGGCACGAGAGGTGTTCCGAAAGCTGGGCGCTGCGACCGACTTGGCACTTGTGGATTCGCCCGCGAATCATGAATCCCAGAATCAGGCCGGCCCACTGACGCTCCGCGAAATCGAAGTCTTGAAATTGGTGGCGTCCGGAATCACGAATCGCCAGATCGCCATGAAGTTGAAAATCAGCGAGAAGACCGTGGCGCGCCACCTGAGCAACATCTTCAACAAGCTGGACATATCGTCGCGAGCGGCGGCCACGGCTTACGCGTATCAACATCAATTGTTGTAGTGTTGTCCTACATAGAATTACCCATCCGCAAAAATCTGGAGGTTGGGTAGTTTGGCCGATGCCGAGCTTGTGACCGATCTCTTAGCATTCGACATTGAGGTGGAACGATGAACGAATATCGCGATGTTGAAAGAGTCTCGACCCTTGTGATCGGCGGCGGACAGGCTGGGCTCGCCATGGGATACCAACTGGCTCGGCGAAACTTGTCATATCGCATTCTGGACGCGAACCAGCGGATCGGAGACGCGTGGCGCAATCGCTGGGACTCGCTGCGTTTGTTCACTCCTGCGCGATACGCCGGACTTCCCGGACTCCCTTTTCCTGCGGGTGGCAACGCTTTTCCGACCAAAGACGATTTAGCTGACTACCTTGAGGCGTATGCCGCACACTTTCGTCTTCCGGTGCAGACCGGAATCAAAGTGGATCGAGTTTCGAAATCAGGGGAGCGATTTCTGGTGGAAACCCGCAACCAACGATTCGAAGCAGACCAGGTCGTGGTGGCTATGGCGAATTACCAAGTACCTCGGATTCCAGCATTCGCCCAGGATCTCGATGCAAGCATTGTGCAGGTTCATTCGCACCACTACCGTAATCCCTCGCAGTTGCGTCCGGGAAACACGCTGGTGGTGGGTGCGGGGAACTCCGCAGCCGACATCGCGATGGAGGTTGCGAAGACTCATCCGACGTGGATGTCTGGCAAAGAATCAGGACACGTTCCGTTCCAGATCGAACCCTTTTTTGGGCGGTTCATCCTGTTCCGGGCGGTGCGATTTATCGGTCATCACATTTTGTCGCTGGCCACCCCGATCGGCAGAAATGCTCGACCGAAGCTGCTGAACCAGACGACTCCTTTGGTGCGCGTCAAACCGAAAGATCTAATCAATGCAGGGATCGAACGCGTTGCGCGCGTGGTGGGAGTGCGAAACGGAATTCCCCTTTTGGCCGACGGTCGCACCCTGGATGTTGCGAACGTACTCTGGTGCACAGGCTACGACCCCGGCTTCTCGTGGGTTGATCTCCCGGTTTTTGGAGAGGACGGCAAGCCCATGCACGAGCGCGGAGTGGTTCATCGTGTTCCAGGCATGTACTTTGTCGGATTGCACTTCTTGTATGCGATGTCGTCGGCCACCCTGATCGGAGTGGGCAGAGACGCGGAGTACGTTGCAAAAGCGATCGAGGTGCGAACTCTGAAGCGGGCGCGGCAAGGTGAATATGCGCGGCCTCTGGCCCAGAGAGAACAAAGGCCGGATGCGCTGGTCGCCTCGTAACTTGCTGAGTATTCACGCCGGTTTAAGCGCGTTGCACCTCAGGCTCCCGGTTCCCGCAAGCCCGGCGATGCTAATCTAGAATTCAGTCGGTATGAGGCTCTCTCTCGAGTGGGCTTTTGAACGCTGAATCTATCCGCAAGTTATTCGAAGAAGTGCGGCGGGGTAAACTCTCTCCTGACGACGCCGTGGCGCGCTTGCGCCATTTGCCTTTTGAAGATCTAGGATTTGCCAAGGTCGATCACCATCGCGCTCTGCGCGTCGGGATGCCGGAGGTGATCTTTGGCGAAAGAAAAACTCCGGCGCAGGTGGCGGCAATCTTCAGCAAACTCGCGAAAGCCGGCGGGAACGTGCTGGCCACAAGGGCGGATGCGAAGCAGTTCGCGGCGGTCAGGAAGAAAGTTCGCGGAGCGGAGTACCGGGAACTGGCTCGCGCGATTGTGCTGGAGCGCGATCGCAAGACCTATGGCAAGGGAGTGATCACCGTGGTTTCTGCGGGGACCAGTGATATTGCCGTGGCCGAGGAGGCGGTGGTCACGGCGGAGTTAATGGGAAACGAGGTGCAGCACCTTTACGACGTGGGTGTCGCCGGCGTGCACCGTTTGCTGGCGAATCGCGAGCGACTCCTGAAAGCCCGGGTGATCGTCGTCTGCGCGGGAATGGAAGGGGCCCTTCCTAGCGTCGTGGGCGGCCTGGTGGGCGTGCCGGTGATCGCTGTGCCGACAAGCGTCGGTTATGGCGCGTCATTCAAGGGTATCGCTGCGTTGCTGGGAATGATGAACTCGTGCGCTTCCAACGTCAGCGTGGTGAACATCGATAACGGGTTCGGAGCCGGATACGTGGCCTCATTGATCAACCGGCTCTAGTCTTTCAGTGCCGAGGCATCCGTGCTGAGCCTCGAGCAGGGCGCCCGCGTGCCACTGGGCTCCGGATAGTTTGCCGGGTCGGACCCACGCATCCTGGGTTGCTAGCTCATTGGCGAGACGTTCCGAGGTAGGGCGCTAGCTCGAAGCCCATAGCTCGCAGCTCAAAAAAAAGAGGCACGGCTATACGCCGTGCCTTGAGGAGAGTGGATCCTTACAGCTTGGAATTCTTGTCGACCACCAGGTTGTTCTCGACGCTGAATACGCCGGGGACCTGGCCTACGCGCATGCCCGCAATCTGCTTATCCATCGCGCTGATCACCTCGCCGTAAAGACTCACGTGACCACCGTCGATGATGATGCGGATCGGACGGGCAGGATCAATTGCATACTTGCCTAACGCCGAGTTGCCATACAAGGCGCGCACGGCCTGGCGACGCAGGTTGTCATCAAACATAGAGACCGGCGAAACTTTGATCTCGTTGACAACGTCCTTCACGCCCGGCATGCGATACGCAATGGCCAGCGCCGAGTCGCGGCCTACGTCGTTGTACGTCTGGCCGCCGATCGTGGCAACACCATCCTTTACGCTCAGCGTGTAATAGTTGAACGCGCTGTCGTACCAACCGACGCGGTCGTAGTACAGCTTCTTCGCCAGTTGCTCGTGCAACTGCGCATCGGTGACGATGGGTCCCGCGACTTCAATCAGGTTGCGGACCCCTTGCACGTTCTTCTGCTTCTTGGCCGTCTTGGCCGCGTCCAGTTTGTCCTGGTAGAGGTCAACCGTACCCGTCAGGGTCACGATGCCGTCTTCCACAGCCGACTTGACGTCGTGAAACTTCTGATTGTTGTCCAGTTTCTGCATGACGCTGGTTTGGATGGTGGCATCGTTGCGCCCGGCGCTCGACGCTTGCGCAAATAAACTGGCACTCAGCAAACCCACCATCAGGAACGATGAAAGAATGCTCTTGGTATTCATGATCTTTTTTATCTCCATCCTCAATTAACTAACTGTTTGGTTAATTATTGGATGTCGATGGTGCACCTCGGGATGCCCGAAATCGGGTTGAACCGAGAAGCTCCTGTAAATCGTTGAAGGCGCTATGTTTATTGGATTGCAATGGGATGCGAGAAGGCGCCGGTCCGTTCCTGAGGTTCTTCCTGGCTGGTGACGTCAGCCGCGTTTCTTTGACAACTTCTTCTTGGCTTGCGGCTTCTCGTTGGGGTGCCTGAAGACACGCGCAAAGATTTTGTCGATGTTGCGTAGTTGTCGTTTCAGATCGAAAGCATTTTCCAGTTGTCGTGCGGGAACGCGGCTGGTGATGTTCTTGTCATGCAGGACCAGTTCACGGAAATTCAAATCTTCCTTCCACGCGCGCATGGCATGTTGTTGCACCATGCGGTAAGCATCTTCGCGCGACACGCCATGCTCGACCAGATCGAGCAGGAGCTGGCCACTGAACACCAGTCCGCGCGTGCTCTCCAGGTTCGCTTTCATTCTCTCCGGGTAAACGAACATGGTGTCGATGAGATTAGTGGTCTTTCCCAGCAGGTAGTCCACCAGCGTAGTCGAATCAGGCAGAATAACGCGCTCGACGGACGAATGAGAGATGTCGCGCTCGTGCCAGAGAGGCACGTTCTCAAACGCAGCCTGAGCATTCGAGCGGACTACACGCGCCAGTCCACTGATCTGTTCGCAAGTGACCGGGTTCCGCTTATGCGGCATGGCCGAAGAGCCTTTTTGCTTTTCGCTGAAGAACTCTTCCGCCTCGCGGACTTCCGTGCGCTGCAGGTGGCGGATCTCGGTGGCAATCTTGTCGAGCGTGGAGGCGATGACCGCCAGCGTGGCAAGGTAATGCGCGTGGCGATCGCGCTGAATGACCTGCGAGGAGATGTCAGCGGCTCTTAGGCCCAGTCGGGCACAGATTTTCTCTTCCAATTCAGGAGACAGGTGTGCAAATGTCCCGACGGCGCCTGAGAATTTTCCCACCCGCAGGCCTTCCGCGGCTTCCTGAAAGCGGAAGATGTTGCGCTGCGTTTCCGAATACCAGTTGGCCAGCTTGAAGCCAAACGTGATCGGTTCCGCGTGGACTCCATGGGTGCGCCCGATCTGCGGAGTGTCCTTGAACTCCCAGGCACGGCGTTTCAGCACCTCCGCGAGGCGATTGAGATCGTCGGCGATGATGTTCGATGCTTGACCGATGAGCAGCGCCTGCGCGGTGTCGACCACATCGTTCGAGGTCAGCCCGTAGTGGAACCAGCGCGCGTGAGGGCCGACGATCTCGGCGACCGCTGTAGTGAAAGCAATCACATCATGCCGGACCTCAGCCTCTATTTCCTGGATGCGTTCGAGCTTAAAATTTGCGCGCTCGCGAATGGCTTTCGCCGCTTCTTTCGGGACCAGGCCTGCTTCGGCGAGGGTCTCGGTCGCAGCCAATTCAACAGCTAGCCAGTTGCGAAAACGATTGTCTTCGCTCCAGATGCGTCCCATATTGGGGCGCGTATAACGTGGGATCAAGGCGCTTCTCCCATCACCTGAAAATCGAGAACTGAGGATTGTAAACGAGTGCGAAAAGGCCTGCACGGAGGGACGTCTGCTGGAATGGGCATTGGGTCTTGCCGCGATATAATCCGCGCATGGAAATACTCACCCTGTCCGACTACGAAGCGCTGGCCGAACTGCGTTACCAGATACGCCGCTTTCTTTCATTCAGCGAGCAGGCGGCCCGTGGCGCGGGTCTGGAACCCAGACAGCACCAATTGATGCTCGCCTTGAAAGGGCTGCCCGCCAAGAGTCGGCCCACCATCGGAGAACTGGCGGAGCGTTTGCAGATTCAGCACCACAGTGGGGTCGAACTTGTGAATCGATTGGTGGCCGCGGGGTACATCCGGAGGACGCGGGGCGGCGAAGATCGGCGGGAGGTCTTGCTATCCCTTACGCTCAAGGGTGAGAAGGTATTGCGACAGCTGTCCCTGCATCACAAGACGGAATTACGCTCGGCAGGTCCAGCGTTGGTAACGGCTTTGCGGAGGGCCATGCAAGGATCTCGAGGTTCTAACGGTACGCGTATGAAGATTGGACCTGGGAAGCGGAGATCAGCCGGTCGGCCCTGAACGATGGCTAAGATTCGCGAAGCAATAGCCACGTTGGCTAGGCTTTTGAGGATGGGGTGGTATCGTCAATCACACCAAATGCAATTCGGTGACTACCTGATTTCTACTTAAGATTCCGTGCGGCTGCAACGTGTAAATCACTGGCAGGAACACTCTTCTGGGCGGCTTCGATCAGGGGGCGGAGTGAGTCCACCGAAATGCCGAGAGTGCCGCCGGAGAAGCCGTCGATGTAGGCCGAGTTGATGCCGATAACCTGGCCCTCGGAGTTAAAGACCGGGCCGCCGCTACCGCCGTGGGCAGTAGGCGCGTCATAGATCAGCTTGTCGCCCACAACGTCCCCCAGGTGGCCGACGGTGGCCGACGGGCGAATCAGGGACAGCGCCGCGAGTTCGCTGGCGGCGCCAATGTCGTCGTGACGATAGGCAAGGCGCTCGTACACTTCGGTCGGCGACTTTGCCACCATACCAGCGACGCCCATCGGGTATCCAATGACGGTGACGAGTTCCCCGGGAGGCGTTGCTTGTCGTGCCAAAGGCAACGGTTCCAGATTGTGAGTGGCCTGCGAAAACTCAACGTGCAGGATAGCCAGATCGCTGTGCGCTGAGACTACCGTTGGTGTGAGTTCAAACGCAGTTGGAGACCCTGGGAAAAACGCGACCAGTTTCTCGAGAGTTGGTACTGCTCCGCGCCGGATCAGCGCATCTGCTTCTGGATCGCCGTACCATGGTTCCGAGACGTGCCGATTGGTCGCCATAAGTCCGTTAGCTACGATGAAGCCGGTGCCCGAGACCCGGGCGCGCAGCCGCGCCGGCTGGTTGGCAAATCCCACCTGGTAAACGCCGAACACATAGCAAATAGAATTACGATACCGATTCAAGACCACGACCGGCATGGCCTGCTCTTGCTTGAGCAATTGCACTTGCTGGTTCAGCATCCGCACCTGATCCTGAAGGTCGTTGTTTGGGGAGGGAGCGTAGAAGTGCAGTAGCAGCCCCGTCGAAACCAGCAGGAAAACCGCTGCGGCCGTGCTCACGAGCCATGTCCAACTCTCGCCCGCCGGATCCGCCTCGAGATTTTGATCGTGCTCGGACATAAGATTTTGTGTTCGCAGCACTCTGTGGGGGAAGGTGGATAGAACCAGAGGCGGATTTCTTGTACCCGACCTATCTTGCAGCCCGACAGCGTTTTTCAAAAGTCACCGAAGACGATGTACCAAGGCGGGAATACGTTACCGCACTTTCTGAGGAGGTTGAGGCCGCTAACTTGCTGGTATATAAAGGCTTGTGATTCTGGCTGGCCTATCGGTAACCGCGAGTGCGATGGGCGACTGCTAACAGGATGTCAGTTACGCGAACAGCTTGGCGACCAGGTCGGGATGAATGTTGCTTCCCGTCAAAACGGTGGCGATTTGATCGCCGGCGATTTTGTGGGCGCGAATGGCAGCCAGGCCAGCGGCTCCTGATGGTTCGAGCAGAAGACCCAGCGTAGAAACTGCGAGGCGCATGGCGTCGAGCATTTGCGAGTCGCTAACCAGCACGATGTCATCGACCAGGGAGTTGACGCGCGTGACCGAGTCGGCGACGGGCACGCGCACCGCGATCCCATCGGCGAAGGTATCGGCGGTATCGATCGAAACGGCGTGGCCCGCTCGCCAGCTAGCCTCCATCGCAGCTGCACCTTCAGCGCAGACGCCCACGATTTTTGTGCGAGGCGAGTGTTCTTTCACCCACCGTCCGATGCCACTGATCAATGCTCCATCCCCGAGAGGCACGATCACGGCATCGATCGTGCCGGCTTTCAAAAGCTCAATGCCGATCGTTCCTGCGCCCTCGGCGATGGCCGGATCCTGCCCGTCCTCCACGAAAACGCAGTCGGAGTGCTGAGCGACGTGTCGTCGGGCATGCTGTTTGGCATCGTCGAAGTCGGATCCACTCGCGATGACCTTGGCGCCGAACGAACGCATGCGCGCGATCTTCAGCGGATTGGCATCGGTCGGAACGTACACCTCGACCGCGATCCCGCGGCTCCGTCCAGCGTAGGCGATGGCCTGTCCGAAATTGCCCGCCGAGGCGCAGACCGCCTTCTGTTTGACGTCGAAGTTACGCAGCATGAAGTCTGCGCCTCGGCCTTTGAAGCTGCGAATAGGGTTCGCGGTCTCGACCTTGACGATTGTCCGCTTCCCGAGCCCAGCACTAAGTTGTTCGTCGACGAACTGCGGGCTGTTGAGGAAGACCGGATTGATGACGGTCGCAGCTTCCTCGATGTTTGCGAGCTTCAGGTCAAGGGCTGCCGTGCCGATCGTCATGTTGAGTCTCCCTCGGTTGAGTTTGGGAAAGTGCGTCTGCAGCCTGTATAAGACTCAGGCGCGTTCCAGTTCGGGCAAGGTGAGTTCGTTCTGCACATTTCCGGTGTTCAGGGTTGAGGCCGGCTCGAAGAGAAGTACCCAGGCCTCTTCCTCCGCCACCGGGCGATGTTCTACGCCGCGCGGCACGATCAGAAATTCACCCTCTTCAATCCAAATATCGCGGTCACGCAGTTCCATACGGAAACGACCCTTGACGACCAGGAAGAACTCGTCTTCCTTCTCGTGGTGGTGCCATACAAACGGGCCCTGAAACTTGCCCAGCTTCACCATCTGGCCGTTGAGTTCGCCGGCGATGCGCGGCTTCCAGGGCTCCGGAATTTGCGAGAACTTCTGTGCGATATTGACCTTCTCCATAGTGCTCCTTCCCAAGAAATGTAGTGCCGGCATCCTGCCGGCAGTCCCGACGGCGCACTGCCTTCGACCCTAATACGGTTGTGACGATTGCAGGTAACCATTGCCTAGATTCAAGTTCGCTGGGGAAGGTCGCAGAGAAAGTACGCTGGGGTGGTTGCCCTGCAGGCCAAAAATCAGGAAGGTTGCGTCATGAAGCTAAAAAAAACAAAAGCCGCCAGCTTTCGCCGGCGGCCGATTTCTCTGATAGCTGGCAGCTGAAAGCTGACAGCTTCTAGCTAGTTCTCGTACAGCAGGACCCCTTCCGCTTTCTCGGAGTCGACCGGGCGATAGTACAGCTTGTCGCCGTCGAGGAAGACTTCGATGAACGCAGGGCGCATGGTGATCGTGCCCTGGATCAGTGCTTCCGAGAGCGGATCCTCGATGTACTTCTGCAACGCGCGGCGCAATGGACGCGCACCGTAGCTGCGATCAGTCAACGTCTGGTTCAGGATCCAACGCTTCGCTTCGTCGGCCACCGTTACTGTGATCGAACGCTGCGCCAGGTTCTGGTTCAGCTGGCTGACCATGAGCTCCAGAATTTGGATCAGGTCCTGCTCGCTCAAGGCGGTGAACAGGATGATCTCGTCCAGGCGGTTCAGGAACTCCGGGTTGAAGGTGCGTTTGACTTCGTTTTTCACGAGGTCTTCGACCTTCTCTGAAATCATCTCTTCTTTCGACGACTGGAAACCCAATCCTTCGCGGCGCTGCAAGTGCCGAGCCCCGATGTTCGACGTCATGATGATGATCGTGTTCTTGAAGTCGACCGTGTTGCCCAGGCCATCGCTCAACTGGCCGTCTTCAAATACCTGCAACAGGATGTTGAAGACATCCGGGTGCGCCTTCTCGATTTCGTCGAGCAGCACAACCGAGTAGGGCGCGCGCTTCACGCGCTCAGTCAGCTGGCCGCCCTCTTCGTAGCCCACGTATCCCGGAGGCGAGCCGATCAGCTTTGAGACCGAGTGCTTTTCCATGAACTCCGACATGTCGAAGCGTACTAGCGACTTTTCGCTACCGAACATGAACTGCGCCAAGGTGCGGGCGACTTCGGTCTTGCCGACGCCCGTCGGGCCGAGGAACAGGAACGAGCCGATCGGACGGTTCGGGCTCTTGAGACCGGCGCGGCTGCGGCGGATGGCGCGTGCCAGGGCCACAATCGACTTGTCCTGCGAGATGATGCGCTTGTGCAACTCTTCTTCAATGCGCAGCAGCTTCGCGGACTCCTCTTCCTTGATCGACATGATGGGTACGCCGGTCCAACGGGAAACGACGTCCTCGATGTCCTCGCGGCCGACAACGCCGGTGGAAGATTCGTCGAGATGATATTTTTCGCGAAGAGCGCGCAGGTTCTCGCGCTCTTTGCGTTCCTCGTCCGAGTAGAAGCGCGCCTTCTCGAACTCGTGGTTCGCGATGGCGTTCTCCATGCGGTGAACGATGAACTTGATTCGCTTCTGGACTTCGGTGATCTCCTCGGGGAGCGAAGTCTGGCGCAGCTTTACGCGCGCGCCTGCCTCGTCTATGAGGTCGATCGCCTTGTCGGGCAGGAAGCGGTCCGGGATGTACCGGTTCGAGTGTGATACGGAGAAGTTGATGGCGTCGTCGGTATAGGTGACGGCGTGGAACTTCTCGTAACGGTCCTTGATCCCGAACAGAATTTTGGTCGCGTCTGCTTCGTTCGGCGGTGGAACTTTGACCGCCTGGAAACGTCGCTCGAGGGATCGATCCTTTTCGATAGACTTGCGATACTCACCTGGCGTCGTGGCGCCAATGCACTGAATCTCGCCACGCGACAATGCCGGCTTCAGGATGTTGGCGGCATCAAGCGAACCTTCTGCAGAGCCTGCTCCAACCAGCGTATGCAACTCGTCGATGAAAATGATGGAATTCTGAGACTCCATCAGTTCTTTCATGATGGTCTTGAGACGCTCTTCGAATTGTCCTCGGTACTTGGTGCCAGCCACGATCAACGATAGATCGAGAGCCAGGATGCGCTTGTCGGCCAGGAACGATGGAACTTCACCGTCGGCGATGCGCTGCGCCAGGCCTTCCACAATGGCGGTCTTGCCCACGCCCGGTTCGCCGATCAGCACCGGATTGTTCTTGGTGCGGCGGCATAGAATCTGGATGACGCGATCCACTTCGCCTTCGCGGCCCACCAGCGGATCCAGTTGGCTGTCCATGGCCGCCTGGGTCAGATCGCGCGAAAACTCGGCAAGCAGGGAAGACTCACGCTGCCGCTGAGGCTGCGCTTTCTCCTGGCTGGTGCGCGCAAGTTCCTCGCGAATGGTCGGCAGACGCAGGCCACGTTCGTGCAAAATTTCCGCAGCAAAGCATTTTTCTTCCCGCAGCAGACCCAATAACAGATGCTCAGTACCGATGTGCTTGTGAGACAGTCGCTCGGCTTCCTCGGCTGCGTAGGCCAGCACGCGCTTGCACTCGTTGCTCAGAGGCAGGTCGACGGAGGTCGAAACCTTCTCGCGGATCGTGGTATGTCCTTCAATCTGTTTACGGATCGATTCAACCGAGGCATGGGAGCGCAGGAAGCGGTTGGTCAGGGCCTTGTCCTCGCGCAACAATCCCAGCAATAAATGCTCGGTCTCTATGTAAGGAGAGCCGAACTGGCTGGCCTCGTACCGCGCGAAAAAAATGACGCGCCTGGCTTTCTCCGTGTAACGTTCGAACATATAGCCCCTTCCCCCTTGAGTTTGCACGGGAGTCAGAACTTGCGACTAAAACTCCCACGAAAACTCGTGGCCCTAACAGCATTATGCAATCAAGAGGCCACCAAACCCAAGCCCCTGAAACGTTTTTCTTTGGGCGAGTGCACTAATGGCACTCTCGTGCTATAGACGTTCGCCCTGTTCGTCCCACTGACATCGTGTTCCAATCCATCCTTGCGTTACGCCCCGTGACTATAAAAATCTGCGTTCATGCTGGCAATGATTCCGGTATGACTTCCTCAATGTGTCCATGATGCAAACGAACGACCCGATGGCACCGGCGCGCGAAGGCAAGATTGTGAGTCGCAATCAGAGAGGTGAGCTGGTAGTCGCGATGTAGCCGGGCAATCAATTCAAAAATCGACTCAGCGGTGCGGCTGTCCAAGTCGCCGGTAGGCTCATCCGCGAGAAGTAGCTTTGGCTGAGTGATGAGTGCGCGCGCCAAAGCCACACGCTGCTGTTCTCCGCCCGAAAGCTCTCCTGATCGATGATGCCCACGTGCCTCAAGCCCAACTTCCCGCAACCAACGCGTTGCTTCAGCCTGCACGGCTGTCCAAGGTTGCCCGCGGAGCAACAACGGCATGGCCGCGTTCTCCAGGGCTGTGAACTCGGGAAGCAGGTAATGGAACTGCCATACGAACCCGATTTCACGATTGCGAAAATCCGCCGCGGCATCATCCGCCAGCGAATTCAGCTGCAAGTTGGCGCAGTATACGTTACCTTCGGAGGCACCTTCAAGAGCGCCTAGGATGTGCAATAAGGTACTCTTGCCGGCTCCTGATTCGCCCACGATGGCGAGCATCTCTCCCTTGCGAACTGCGAACGACAAATTCTCAAAGAGCACAAGGTCCGCATCGCCTGAGCGAAAGACCTTCTTCAATCTCTCGACCCGCAACATCGGGTCCTGCGGAATTAGATGCAACCGGCAACCCCTTCGATACAGAGAGCAGTTGCAACCCGTTATCCAGCCGGAATCGCCAAGGCCGGATTTTAGATGCTTCCGGGTTGCCTGATGTCATTAGAACATGAGGCTCGCCGGGGTGGCAGATTCCCAAAAATGGAAAGCTGTATGCCGCAAATCTATACCTGTTCTCGCACAGCGCAATGTGACGATGGTCACAGGGTGAAAGTTTGTGCAGGCAAGGGTGCAAAACAAGGGAGGTTTTACAGGATTTTGGGCCCGTGGGTACTGTAGGGCGCACTACTCGTAACGGAGCGCCTCGGCGGGCAGAATGCGGGCTGCTGACCAGGAAGGATACATGGTGGCGATAAACGAGATGCCAACCGCTACCAATGCCACCAGAAGGCCATCGAGCGCCCGGGGCGCGAAAGGTACGTAGTCGATGGAATACACCTCGGGCGCCAGTGAAATGAGATGGTAGTGGGCGCCGGCCCACGACAACCCATAGCCGAGAACCAGTCCGATCGAAGTGCCAATCAGTCCGATGAGCAATCCCTGTGCAACAAACAACCGCCGTATTTGCGACTTGCGTGTGCCCATGGAAAGAAGAACGGCTATGTCCTTGGTCTTCTCCATGACCATCATGGTGAGCGAAATGAGAATATTGAGCGCGGCCACGAAAACGATGAGGCCAATGGTAATGAAGGTGACCAGGCGTTCCAGACGTAAGGCCCGGAAAAGAGCCCGATTCTGCTCCATCCAACTGGTCGCCATGAAACCTGATCCAGCGGCCAGCTCGAGTTCCTTCGCGATGTTGTCGGCCTGGTAGATGTCGTCCACCTTGAACTGGATCACCGAAATAAGGTCGCCCAGCCCGAACAGGCGCTGCGCATCCGACAAGCGAGTGAATGCCCAAGTGGTGTCGTAGTCGAAGAACCCGGAACTGAATATTCCAACCACTCGAAACCGGTTGTACTTCGGAACCATTCCAAAAGGCGTGAGTTCGCCCTGCGGGCTGGTGACCAGAACGACGGAGCCGACGCTGGCGCCAAGCTCGTCCGCCATATCTTTGCCAAGAACAATCGGAGGCATCGCCGCCACCCGCGCCTGCACATCAGCTATTGAATCCGCTGGTGCAGCCCGGGCGCCCTCGCCCGCGGATGTTGATTTTGGGGCAGTGGCATCCGCCGCATTCCCCGGTGTCGCAGCCGCCGCTTCTTCCAGAGCCTCGGCCGATCCCACTTTGACGGTGCTGAGCAGATCGCTTACTTTGCGTTCGTAAGCGGGAATCATTCCCTTGAGCACGGCCCCCCGCGCGCGCGGTCCTCTTGAGATAAGCACCTGTTCATAGATTGCCGGGGCGGCCGCCACCACGTGCTGCTGATGACTGAGACGTTCGAGCAGCGCGGGCCAATCCTTGATGCCGTCGCTTTGCACGCGCAACAAGCTGACGTGGGAGGTCGAACCGAGCAGACGTTGCTGCAAGTCCTGCCGAAACCCGTTGTTGATAGCAAGCGCGACGATCAGCGAAGCTACACCCGCCGCTACCCCCAGGATGGAGATCGCGGTGATCACGCCGATGAACGCCTGCCGGCGCTTGGCGCGAAGATACCGAGTTGCAACGAAGAGTTCGAAGCGCATCAGAAACAGCCGTCAGCCATCAACCATCAGCCCAAGCGGATTATAGACGGGAAGACACGCGCGTGACTCTTAGGCTGGCCCGCGGGTTGCAGAAGGGACAATGCGTGTGAGCCTCGGGCAGCCCCATAACTCACTCGGGAAGGGCCCGACTTCAGTCGGGCCAAGAAGACCGCCCCTATCTCGGTTTCAGCCGCTGAGGTTCGCTTTCTACCAGCGCGTGAGTGCTGGAATGATCGCGGGTACCTTCCTGCGATACTCGCGGTAGGATTCGCCGAAGCGTGCCTCGAGTTCCAAATCTTCAGAACGGATCATTATCGCGCCTGTGAAGATGCTGAGCGCGGCCAGGCCGTAGCAAACGACCAGCCCCGTGCCCACACTCCAGGCGAACATTTCGCAGAGGTGGGCAAGATAAATAGGATGGCGCACGTAAGCACGAATGCCAGTAGTCACAAGGATCTGCTCTCCGTGTTCCGAGCTGACTTCAGGAGTTCCTTGCAGTTGTTTCAAGCTGAAGTTCGCGCTGCCGGCCTTATAGAACCAAATCCCGATTGCGAAGAGAATTGCGGCTGCAATCCACGCCCATTTGTTTTCATATAAGGTGACCCGGCGCCAGGGCGCCGTGATCCGCAGTACGCCGCTGAGAATGACGGCACAGACCGGAAGCAGCACACGATAGGGAGACTGCGCTTGCATGCGCCAGCGGCTTGCAAGCGGATGAATCATCAGCCAATAAGCGGGGACGGTGGAATAGGCCGTGCAAACGAGCCAGCCGACGAGACGCAACGTGTGCAGCACGACTCATTCTAGATCGTTGTTACGCCACGCCAACGCCGTTGCGCCCTAATTCTCGTCCCGCGGCCGCATATGTCCGCTGCGCAAGTACCGGCTGTGCCAGCCCAACGACTCAGCCGGCAGATGTGGCGTGTGCTTCCCGTACGACAGCCGCTCTGCTCGATTGAAATAGTCCAAAAGTAGCGGCTTGTAGTCCGGGCTCGAGCACTTCTCGATGATCAAGCGGGCACGTTGTCGGGGTGAAAGCCCGCGCAAATCCGCCAGCCCGTGTTCGGTGACGATGACCTGCACGTCATGCTCGGTATGATCCACATGCGACACCATCGGAACGATGGTCGAGATCGTCCCCTTCTGGGCAGTCGAAGGAGCCATGAAGATCGAGAGATAGCCGTTGCGGGCAAAGTCGCCGGAGCCGCCAATCCCGTTCTGGATGCGGGATCCCATGACATGCGTGGAATTGACGTTGCCGTAGATGTCTGCTTCGATCATTCCGTTCATTGCGATGACGCCCAGTCGGCGAATAATTTCCGGATGGTTCGAGATTTCCTGCGGCCGCAGAACGATACGGTCGCGATAACTCGCCATGTTCGCATTCACTTCCGTTAACGTTTCTGGGCTGAGGGAGAATGCTGTTGCGGATGCGCAGGTGAGTTTGCCCGATTTCAAGAGGCGAATCATTCCGTCCTGAATCACTTCCGTGTAAGAGGTCAGACCTTCGAAGTTACCTTCCTCAAGACCGAACAGGACCGCATTCGCGATGTTCCCCACGCCAGATTGGAGAGGCAGCAGATTTTCCGGCATCCGGCCCTTCTGCACTTCCCAACTCAGAAATTCCAGGATGTGCCCGGCAATGCGGTGCGAAGCCTCATCCGGCGCTTTGAAGGGGCTGTTGCGATCGGGTGTGTCCGTCAACACGATGGCGACTACTTTCTCCGCGGGTATCTCCAGATACGGAGATCCGATGCGCTGACCAGGACTGACGAGGGGAATCGGCCCGCGATTGGGAGGAGGCTGCAGTCCGTAATAAATATCGTGCATGCCCTCCAGCGCCGCGGGTTGCCAGGAATTGACTTCGAGAATGATGCGCTCCGCCTGATCTACCCACGTCTTGTTGTTTCCGATCGACGAACTGGGCAGAAGACGGCCGTCTTCGAGCACCGCAGCAACTTCGATGAGAGCGCCCCAGGAATCCATACTCCACAAACTGGGCCACGTGGCTGAGGTGGATGTCCATGTAATCCATCTCGCCGGCATTGATGCGTTTGCGGGTTTCTGGATCTGACTGGTAAGGGAGGCGCAGGTGAATGCCTCCCGCCATGGTGAGTGCTCCGTCGAGTTCAGGTCCGGTGGAGGCGCCGGTAAATACGCTGACCTGGAATTTCTCCCCATGCAAGTGTGCTTCCGCAATGCGACGCGCTAACTCAATCGGAACGGCCTTGGGATATCCCGAACCGGTAAATCCGCTCATCCCCACCTGGTCGCCAGAACGAATCAGGGCGGCCGCTTCTGGAGCCGTCATGGTCCTCTGGGCAAGAGCGGAGTTCAGCTCACGTACGGAAGTTGGCGAGGCTAGCGTAACCATTAACGATGCCTTTCCTGCAATAGACGAACCTGCTGTCACGATAGAGAGCTCGATTGCAAGCGTCTGTGATCACGATCACTTCGGATTTTTGTGCGAGCATTACAGCCGCAGGGAAGCGTAAACCGGTTGAGGTTAGAAGCTACCGCCAAGGTTGGGCTTTTTGTGGCAGAGTAGAGACACATGGGGGAATCCGAAACACTGCCTGAACCGTCGGGGGTATTTGCCTATCCCGATCTCACGCTCTACCAGATTGCGCGCTTCTTCATTGTGGGCGCGCTCGAGATGCAGTCGGTGGCGGTGGGATGGCAGGTATACGAAATCACGCGCCGTCCTCTGGACCTTGGTTTAGTCGGGCTGGCGCAATTTCTGCCCGGAGTTTTTCTTTTTCTGGTAGCCGGACACGCGGCGGATCGCCATGACCGCAAGCGACTCCTCAACATCTGCTATTTCGGCTTCATCGTCTGTTCCGGATTACTTCTTTTTGCGACCTTGCGGGGCATCCGCTCCGTGCACTTCGTCTACGCAGTGCTTCTTTTTCTGGGAGTGGTGCGCTGTTTCAACTGGCCGGCCAGCCGCGCCTTGCTGCCACAATTGGTGCCGATGGAGTTCTTTTCGAAGGCGGTGGCGTGGAACGCGAGTACCTTCCAGGCGGCCACTATCCTGGGTCCTGCGATCGGCGGCGTGCTGTATGCGGCTACGCAAGGGCCCAGTATCGTCTATGGTACAGCCTCACTATCCGGCGTGATTGCCCTGTTGGCGACGTTGCGCATCACTTCCAAGAGCCAGGTTCGTCCCGCACAGGAGATGAGCCTGCACACCGTCATGGCAGGCTTTCGTTACGTTTGGCGGGAAAAGGTCGTTCTCGGCTCCATCTCGCTCGACATGTTTGCTGTGTTGCTGGGCGGAGCGGTGGCGTTGCTCCCCGTCTATGCAAGCGAAATTCTGAAGACCGGCCCATGGGGATTAGGCCTATTGCGCAGCGCCCCCGGGGTGGGCGCTGCCATGATGGCAATCTTCCTGGCGAAACGCCCAATCCAGCGACGCGCTGGCGCCATCATGCTGTGGTGCGTCGCCGGGTTTGGGGTCTTCACTATCTTGTTCGGAATTTCCCGAAGCTTGATGCTCTCAATGATCGCGCTCCTGCTGGTCGGAGCTACAGACATGGTCAGCGTCATCATTCGGGCGACGCTAGTGCAGTTTGCCACTCCGGACGAAATGCGCGGGCGCGTCAACGCTGTCGATATGCTGTTTATCGGGGCGTCGAACGAACTGGGAGAATTTGAGTCGGGCCTGACGGCCCACTGGTTTGGGACCATCCCCGCCGTCGTCTTGGGAGGGGTGGGAACCCTGATCGTGATTGGGTTGTGGGCGTGGCTTTTCCCGGAATTGCGCCAGGCCGACCGCATCCAGATCATTCGGCGCGAACTTGCGGATGGCTGAGCGGAGTAAAGCCCGCTCAGCCCAAAGACTTTTCCCGCTACTTTGCCCGAATCACCATCTTCGCGGCGCTCATGTTTTCGAAACGATCGTAGACACGTACAACGACGACATGCTCCGCGGGAGCAAGCTCGCCCTTCTTTGCTTTTGTGGGTGAAGATGCTGGGCTGGCTTCGGCATTGATTGGAACTTTAAAATCGTAGTTTTCGGTTTTCGAGTCGGCAATCTCGCCAACCGGTTCGATGTATTGCCAGTCATTCGCGTCGATCGAGTACTCGGCGCGCTTGATCGGCGAAAAGCCATCAGCGGCGCGGAAAGTTACATGAACCTGGTCGACCTCAAGCGCCGCAGTCAGATTATCGATATGGGGCGGAGTGGTGTCGACTTCGACGCGAGAGCTCTCCTTTTCGGCCGTTAACGCATCGCCCGGAGAGTGCGAGGGCGCGTCCGAAGCAACGACCTTGAAGGTATAGACGCCGTCAGGAAGAAGGCTCGCGTCGAAAGAGTAGAACTTGTCGGTGAGATCGTCTTTCAACAGCAGCCACCGGCTTTCGCCATATCCACGGTAATAGAGCGAGTAGGTCAGTTGATCGTCGTTGTCGTCATGAGCAACCCACTTCACGCCAATCGAGTCGCGGTCATGGGTGGTCGGAATCGGAGGTTCGAAACGGGGCTGGCCGGTATTCGTGCCGCTCCCGCCTCCGCTGAAATCGGTCGTGGGGCCGAGCGGCTTGGGAGGAGGTTGATAGCGGGTACCGACCTGCACGCCCACATCATCGATATCAGGGGCAATATTTTTGGAAAGGTAGTTGAGGATCACGCTCTCCACACGCGGTGCAGGATTCCCCGAATGAAGCACGGCTTTCCACTGCACAAACCGGGCGGAGGGAATGCCAGTCTCCCCGTCTTTCAGCGTGTCGACTTTGTTCCACGGACTCCAGTTGCGATCCGGATTATCGACGTTGCCGCTGCGCGCGAATAGTTCCACGTTGCCGGCTCCACGGAATTCGGCGCGTCCCCAACGTGAAAAAATCTTGGCGTCAAAGACATCACTTTCATAGGTCCCTTCCGACTGCGGAGCCGGGCCCAACACAAAAATCTTTCCCAGATTGCTGCCCGCGGCATACAACCCTCCGGCTGGAGCCTTGGCAAACGCCGTGACCTGGGACGACCCGGCCTTCAACAGGTCGCTGAAGTCATCCTCACTCTTCATCGCGAAGATATGGCCGCGGTTTCCGGTCCCGGCCAGGAGCCGGCCCTGTGCATCAAATGCCAGCGCGTAGACGATGTCTTCTCGCGAACCCCACATACGCGTTGGCGAACCGTCCGGGGCCAGGCGATAAATTTCAGATCCGCCCGAAGCCCCAGCCCCCGGCGCGGGAAAATTCACCATCGTCGACATGGAGGGTTGCGTAGGCGTGAGAACCAATCCCGGAGGTGCTCCGCTCATGGAAGGGGTCGGTGTGGTAACCGGCGTAATCGAAGGCCCGAAGCCGGGAGCATTCTGTCCCGGCCGCTTTTCGCCCACGCCCGACGCAAAGATATTTCCTGCCTCATCGATGGCAAGAGCTGTGATTTCCTTCTTCGGCGCGCTGTACAGCACGAACGCTTCACCCGCAGGAGAGATTCGATAAACCAGCCCGCTGCCATCCGAGCCAGCGATCAGATTTCCCTTCGGATCGACCGCCAGCACGCGAATGTGGGCCTCGTCGCTCTTGAAAAAGACGGTATGTTCTCCTTTGGGGGTGACTTTGAAAATTTCGCCACGATCTCCCGTCGCGACAAACAGGTCTCCCGCATTGTCAAACGTGAGATCCCAGATGTACTTCGTCCCCGGATCGAAGTAGACCGAAGAATTCCAGTTTGGGTCTACCTGACCCTTGGACTTGTCGGGAGTCTTAGCAGACTCGCTGCTCGCTCCGCCCTTGTGCTCGATCTTATAGACCTTCCCATCCGGAGCCGTCCCTGCGTAGACAGCGCCATTTTTATCAACCACCAAGGCCTGCACCTGCAGTTCGGTCGGCTCGAAGATCGTAGTCGCCTGCCCATCAGGCGTGATGCGGTAAACCCTCGCAGGAGCTCCGGAGGCCGCGTAAATATTCCCAGCACTGTCGGAAGCGATGGACCAGATGTAGGTGGAAGGGGCGGTGTACAAAGACTTGAAAGCAGGCGCCAGTTCCAGGCTGCCGTTGCTGCGGATGGCTACTCCTGTGGCTGTGCCCTTCGTAAGATCTTCAAATTTAGATTGTTCCCAGGTCCGGGTCCCTTCGCCGAAGGCGATGTGCGTGACAAAAAGCGCAAAGAGAACGACAAACTTCCGCGGATGGATCTGCAAGTCTTACACCTCGTTGTGTGATTGTGGCGCGGGAAATTTCAGGGTAACACGGTTCCTTGGACGGGATCGAAGAAGCTCACGGGCCCCGGGAAGAGGCCCGTGACCAATATTTACTTAATCGTAATGGTTAACAGCTGTGCTCCTCCGACGGCAAAGTCGAGCGGCGGAGTCGCCACCTCATTCACAGAGGACTCGCCCAGCACCACCATCTCCTGCGTGCCGCGCATTCCATCCATCACGTTCATGACGGACAGTGGCAGGGCAGGCATGACTTTGTCCGCCACCATCGCTTCCGGGTCTGCCTCTAACAGCGAGACGTACACTCGGTTGTTCGAATGCTCTTTGTTGAGCAGTGCGATCGTGGACGCCAGATCGAGTTTCCGCGCCATCATCGGCATACCGCGACGCATCCGATCCAGCGTGTCTCCATCGCTGACCAGTATGCGCAGGGGGCCTTTCGATGCGGACGTCGGAATCTTGATCGGAATCTGCAGTACGATGCGTTCGCCGCGATATGGAGCGAGCACGGTTTCCACTGTGATTTCATCGCCCGGGCGTGCCTCGCTCAAGTCCGTGCGAGCACTTTCCAGACGCGCCTGGCGACGTTCCTTCACCAGGTCGAAATCCAGCTTGACGGCCTTGACGGCAGGAACGTCAAATGGGTTGTCATAAATGCGCCCAAAGCGGTCGCCCAATGAGAGGGCAGCCAGAAACGCAGCGGGCTGTCCGGTATCGGTCGGCGCGAACATGTTCTGCAGCGTCACGTCCGGATATCCCTTGACGCTGATCATGCCCTTGAGCCGATAGGTCGTCTCCTCGCCATAATCGTTGATGCCATGGAGCGCGTTGAACACCGTGGCCATCATGGCCACCGGGCTCAGCTTGGCATTGTTCAGGACTTCGTAGTGGATCTCTTTCTTCACCTCGCCACTACGGATGGTAAGCGTGACCGGGATCATTTCGGGTTCCTTGTTCAGCAAACCCATAATTCCCGTGTGCCGATCCTGTACGAAGGCGCCCACAGGCTCCGTCGTGTTTACGATCTTGAAAGCATTCAGAGGCGAGGGCAGGGTGGCAAGCACATTTGCCTTCGTCATCGGCAAGTCCACCTTACCAAACTGCAGCAGGGGATGGCCACAAGCCAACAAACGCTCCGAATCGATGTAGGTCACCGTACAGGTCGCAGCAATGTCCATGTCGCCACGCACCAGAACGGCGCTCACGGCCGATCCGGCCTCGAGCGGTTCCGGTTGCTTCTGGTCACTGGATGAACCAGCGCCCATGACGGGCACAATTCCGCTGGTTGCAAACTGCGGAGCGAACAGCTTGACGGCTTCTTCGCTGAAGCCATTGAACACAAGAGGCGTGTCGATTGGCTTCAGATAGTTCGCCACATTCTGCACGGGCAAGGTCGATGGTTCTCCTGGCCCGGAAGTCTTGGTAAGAGTGGTCGGCAAACTCGCGCGCGTTGTGTTCGACGAGTTGCCAGGACTCTTGTCGAACGCGTTGATCTCGAGCATGTCGGCGATTGGAGTCACGCCGGCGATCGGTTCTTTTGAAAATTCGCCGATACGGAATGCCAGCGCGCCGGCAAGCTTGCCATCGAAGTAAACCGGACTGCCGCTCATGCCGGCGACTACGCCCGTATACTCCGCCTTCTCGCCGTGCAAGCGGACGAGGATAATGTCCCCCTTGGGACCGTTCATGTTTTTCAGGACGCCTAACACTTCAACGTCCATGGGTTCGGGCTTCACGCCCTGGAATACCGTATACGCGACGCCGCGCATGCCGATGTGGATCTGGCTGACTGGGATAGTTGCGATTTTCGCAGACTGACCGGTGGGTTTTTCAGCGGCCGACGCACAAATGGTGAAGAGTAGGAAAATAGTTGCAAGCGGGCGAACAACTTGTCTCATTACCTTTGCCCCGAAGAGCCTGCCAACAAACGGCCCCTCACGTAACATTAGACTCCGAACGATAGCGAGTAGTTGCCGGGAGCAGGTGAACCTCAGGACCTAGCAAAACATCCCAATCGCGAAGCTGTGCGTCTATAGTAACATCAAGAATTTCGCGATTAAATGTTACTTTCGTGCCAGAGGGCAGGACCCCTGCTGAGGATCTTATGTACAACGGTTCCCATCGTAAATTGCTGTTAACAATGGCCCTACTGGTTTTTGGCTGTGGCGCCTTCGGAGCCCAGGCACAAGACAGCCCGCAGCAGCCCACAGCCCCCACCTCGCAGAATCCCAACAAGCAAGATGCCCCTGCCGGTGCCGGCGGCCCGGGCGGAGACGTAGGCCCGTACGCGATCCCGAAAAAGAAGGACGAGCCTCCGCCGCCCCCTGCGCCGGAGAAGCCGAAGAAGATCGAAGGGATGCCGGACTACTCCATCAAGGTCGATGTTCCGCTGGTGAACCTCGACGTGCTGGTGACCACCAAAGATGGGCAGTTTATTCCCAACCTGAAGAAAGACAATTTCAAGATCTTCGAAGACGGTGCGCCGCAGACGATCTCGAACTTCAACCAGTCTACAGCGCCGATCACCGCCGTGCTGCTGGTGGAGTATGCCTCGACAAACTACAACTACATGTACGAGGCGCTGAACGCTTCATACAACTTTGCAGCCACGTTGAAACCCGAGGACTGGATCGCGGTCGTCTCCTACGACATGAGGCCGCAGATCCTCACCGACTTCACGCAAGACAAGCGCGCGGTACTGGGGGCCCTGAACACGCTACGCATCCCCGGCTTCTCGGAGCGCAACCTGTTCGATGCGCTGTATGACACCATCGACCGCATCGAGAATCTCGAAGGCCGCAAGTACATCGTCCTAGTTTCCACCGGAAAAGATACGTTTAGCAAGCTGAACCTTGATCAGATACTGAAGAAACTGAAGACCACCCAAAACGTCACGATCTACGCTGTGAGCATTGGCCGCGCGTTGCGCGAAATGATGGAAGCCAGAATGGGCACGGGCGGCGGCCTGATCACGACCGACTGGCTGCAGGCCGACAACCAGATGAATACCTTCGCGCATATGACCGGCGGCCGGGCGTACTTCCCAAGGTTTGACGGAGAACTGCCGGAAATTTTCCACGACATCGGCAGCGACATCCGCAACCAGTACACCATCGCTTACCACCCGACCAATCCCAAACTGGATGGAAGCTACCGCAAGCTGAAAGTGGAACTGGTGGCTCCCGACGGCGGCCCGCTCAAAGTGAAAGACCAGAAGGGCAAGGACGTCAAATTCCAGATTTACGCGCGCGACGGATATACGGCAAAGCACCAGGTGGAGTAGGAAGATCAGGGGACAGGTCGCAGGTGACGGGTGACAGTCGCAGGCGACAGGTCACAGGTGACAGGGGCGGTGGTCCTAATAGGTTGTCATCCTGAGCGAAGCGAAGGACCTGCTTTTCGGCAGCGAGTATCGGCGCCTTCAAATGCGAATCGATGATCTGTGACCTACCTTTAATGCGCACGAAAGAAGTAATCCAGCACGAATAAGCAAGCCACTCCTAAAAAGACCACCAGAGCCATCCGAACGCCCGGCTCTTTGTTAACCTCGGGAATCAGATCCGACGCAGCCACATAAATCGTCACCCCCGCCGCCAGCGGCAAGCCCTCGTTCACCTGATGGCGCAAAACGGCCATCGTCAAAACACCGGCAAGCGTGGCGGCGCCCAGCAAAACCGACGCGCCCCAGGCAAAGCTCCGGCTTCGGCCGCCCGCGAGCATAACCGAGGCCACAGTGAAGCCCTCCGGAATCTTGTGCAGGAACACGGCGAGGAAAATGATCCATCCCAGCCAGGGAGAGACCAGAAATCCGGCAGCGATGGCGATGCCGTCGAAGAATGTGTGAATCAGTAAACCAACCAATACTGAGAAGCTCTTGTGGGGACGCAGGAATTCATCCTCATGCGTCTCTTCGCCAAAATGGAAGTGGGGGGTCACGGTGTGCTCGAAGAAGTGAATGATCAAGTAGCCGAGCAGAATCAGAAATGCAGCGTACCGTCCGCCCAATTGAAGGCTGGTGGGCACCACTTCGACAATCGCCGTCGACAACATGAACCCCGCGCCCAGCGCAACGAAATACTTCAGGTAACGCCGCTCCCAATTCCGCTGCACAATGATGGCGCCGCCAAAAACATTGGCTGCAGCCGCCGTGAGGCCAAGCAGGATTGCAGTGGGGATGGGGCTCATGGGGTCGGGCGATGATAGCAGAGAGAAAGGAGAACAGTTCTCAGTTCTCAGTTCTCAGTTCTCAGTTCTCAGTTCTCAGTTCTCAGTTCTCAGTTCTCAGTTCTCAGTTCTCAGTTCTCAGTTCTCAGTTAATGGTGGCTCTCCATTTGGTTGCATTAATGTTCAGTTGTCACAGATTTATTTTCTCGGCACTTGCCAGAATGAGGGATCTCGAGCGAGAAGGTTATGGGCCAATCTTATCGCGAACTCATTGCCTGGCAAAAGGCGATGAAACTTGTCACCGAAATCTATAGGAAACGAAAGCATTTCCGATCGAGGAAAGATATGGACTTACGAACCAACTTCGTCGGGCGGCCGTTTCCGTCCCCAGCAACATCGCTGAAGGGCAAGCCCGCTTTTCTCCAAAGGAATTCTTCAGATTTCTCTGCACGGCGCGAGGCTCATTGGTCGAAGTTGAGACGCAGGTGGAAATCGCGCGAAATTTGTCCTATCTCAGCTGACCGCAGAGCGCTGCTCCTGGAATCGATCGCAGAACTAGGCCGAATCCTGAACGGCCTGTTGGCGTCCGTGAAATCAAACGCTTAGAACTGCGGGGTAGAGTCCGTCGCTCTCTCGGCTAACGACCGAGAACCGAGAACTGAGAACCAAGAACCAAGAACTGAGGACTGCCTCCCTCACCCGCTGTGGCGGATATGCATCACATCCCCATCCTGCACGATGTAATCTTTTCCTTCGAGCCGGAGCAGGCCTTTGGCGCGGGCGTTCGCCTCAGAGCCAGCTTCCAGCAACTGATCCCAGCGAATGGTCTCGGCTCGGATGAAGTGTTTTTCCAGGTCAGAGTGAATGGCGCCTGCTGCTTCCACGGCCCGCGTGTGAACCGGAATTGTCCAGGCGCGACACTCATCTTCGCCCGCCGTCAGGAATGAGATCAGGCCGAGCAGATGGTAAGTCTGGCGAATGAGTCGTACCAGGCCGCTTTCGGTCAGCCCGTAACTGGATAGGAATTCAGCCGCGTCTTCGTCGCTCATCTCGGCAAGCTCGGCTTCCACCTTTGCGCAGACCGCTGTCGCCCCGGCGCTCGGTCGGGAGGAAACTTCGGTCAGATTGTATTTCGCGACTGCATTTTCCAGAGCCTTCCCCAGTTCCTGGGTCTCGCTCACATTCAGCACGTACAGAATCGGTTTCTCGCTGAGGAACATGAATCCGCGAATGCGCTTTTTGTCTTCGGGCGTCATTTCCATTTCACGCAAAGGTTTCTCGGTCTCGAGATGTGCCTTCGCCTTGATGAGCAACTCGTTTTCCTTCTCAAGTTCGGGCGACCGCATCTTCTTGAGATCCTTAACCAGCCGCTCGAGCCGCTTTTCGATCTGGCCGAGATCGCTGACCATGAGATCGAATTCCACGTTCTTGATGTCCCGCAACGGATCGATAGGGCCGACGTGCGCGATTGCGTCGTCTTCAAAAGCGCGCAGCACGTGGACCAGCGCATCGACCTGCCGTAGATGGCCGATATAGGCAGTCTCTTTCAAAGCCTCCTGGCCCACCGCCCCCACGTCCACATACTCGATCGACGCGTGGGTCAGCTTCTTGGGGTTGTAGAGAGCGGCCAACTTATCGAGCCGGTCGTCGGGAACCTTGGCGACGCCCAGATGTGCTTCGCGAGGATTTGCCAGGGCATGAGCCGAGAGAACCGCCTTGGTCAACATGCGGAACAGCGATGTCTTGCCTACCTGGGGTAGGCCGATGATGCCAGATTTCATGAAATTAACTTTCAGCCGTCAGCACTCAGCGTCCAGCGCAGCGGCGGGGAGATCGCAAACACCACAGAATAAACGATGCAAGTCGCGGGACCCAAGTGCGGGTCCTTTCTCGGCGAATTTCGCGGTACCTACGCACTTTGTAGTGAAAGGTTTTGGGCGCACACGAGTCAGGCGTTTGCGAATAGCAATCGAGGGTATGTCAAGGGGTCGGCCTCGCCGTTAGATACACAGCGGCCAAACCGAGAAGGAGTACTACGACTTCCAACCGCACCGACCAGACGTGCAACGCGTCAAACTGCATGCGGCCAGGATCGGTCGCGGGTACACTGTCGATGTCCCCGAACTGGGCGCGCAGCGTAGCCATCTTCGGAGAAATGCCGAATTGCGAGACAACTGTCAGCAGCAGCATCAGGCAAATCAGAACATGCCTCGCGGCAAAAGGCTGCGCCGAACCCGTCGTGAGGCTGGAAAGCAACATCGAACTGCCCAGAAACAGGACTCCCGCGAAAAGGCCCATCCAGTGCAGAATGCCGAGTGAGTGTCCCACGACCGTGCCCGCCATGTGGCGCGACGGCAGAACGTGGAATGCCGTGGGAGCCTCCACGAAAGAAAGAAAGATAATCCCACCGACCCAAACGGTGAGAGACAGAAACATAAGGAAGCGGAGAAAAGTCATGACCGGGAATTATAAGCGCCAAGCAGCAAGCAAAGTTAGCATGGACAATTTCACCACGCTCAGCACCCGCAGCAGATCCTTCGCTTCGCTCAGGATGACAAACGTTTTGGACTGGGGAACTGAAAGAAGGGTAACGTAACTGGGCGCTGCCCACCACTGCCTCTCCCCGACGCCACATTGCGGACGACTAGCGACTGAAGACTGGCGACTACACCGGCACGGCCACGCTCTCAGCAATCTCGCGCATCACCTGCTCGGCTTGATCGGACTTCTTAAGCGTAGAAGAGTAGGAACCGCTGACCACCACACGGTGCGCGAAGACGGGAACCACCAGGGGTTTGACGTCTTCTGGAATGCAGTAGGTGCGGCCTTCCAGGAAGGCCATGGCCTGTGCGGCGCGATAGAGCATTTGCGATCCGCGCGGGGAAACGCCGAGAGACAGGAATTCTGATTCGCGAGTCTTGCGAACAATCGCCAGCGCGTAGGTGACCAACGAATCATCCACGCGCACTTTGCCGACAGCGTCCTGCATCTCGAGAACGTCTGCCCCAGTCAAAACAGGCTTCAATGTATCGAGCTGCGCAGCGCCCGCGGCCGACCGCAGGATTTCCCGTTCCGCATCGGCATCCGGATATCCCATATGCACCCGCATCAGGAAACGGTCGAGCTGCGATTCCGGCAGCGGGTACGTGCCGTGGTGCTCGACGGGATTCTGCGTGGCGAGAACCAGGAACGGCTGAGGAAGTGGATAAGAATGCACGTCGATGGTGACCTGGCCGTCGTTCATGGCCTCGAGCAGCGCCGACTGCGTCTTCGGCGTCGTACGGTTGATCTCGTCAGCCAGCAGAATATTGGTGAATACCGGGCCGCGCTTGAATTCGAACTGTTGTTCGATGGCCGAGTACATCGAGATGCCCAGCACGTCGGAAGGCAGCATGTCGCTCGTAAATTGCACACGCTGAAAGCTGCAGTCCAGCGCACGCGCCAGCGCTTGGCCAAGCGTTGTCTTGCCGACTCCCGGAACGCCTTCAATTAAAAGATGGCCGCGGGCAAAAATGGAAACCAGAGCCAGGCGGATGACATCATCCTTGCCGCGAATCACCTTGCGAAGAGTGGATTCCAGTTGTGCTGCGCGATGCGTAGCGGCAGTGGCAGTTTCGGGAGACATGCGAAAGGCGATTCTACTATGCGAGACGCAGCAAAAGCTGTTACCAAAGTCAGCTTGCTAACGCTACCCTCTGGCCTTGGCCCTTGTAGCTGAGAACGACGGTGAGGAGAGTTCTTGCGCTGAGTGTTCGCCGGGATGTGATCTCAAAACGCAAGGACAGCAGAGACCCTTTGTGCTCTTCCGTGTCCTCTGTGGTTGAATCATTCTTGGATTTTAGCCCGCCTGCCGGAAATCAGACGGCCGCCCCGTGAGCCGCTCGATGCGTTTCGCAATCGGCGGGTGCGTTGAGAATAAGCTTCCCACATTCACCCCAAGCAACGGCTGCACAATAAACAGATGGGCCGTCGACGGGCTGGCTTGCATCGGAAGCCGCTTCGAATAGGCGTCGAGTTTGCTGAGCGCACTTGCCAACGCATAAGGATTCCCGGTCAGATGAGCTCCAGTTTCGTCCGCCTGGTACTCGCGCGAGCGCGACACAGCCAGTTGAATTAACATGGCTGCCAAAGGCGCCAGAATCATCATGGCCAGCGCAGCCAGTCCGCCGCCGCGTCGCTCTTCGCGGTCCCCTCCGCCGAAGAACATGGCAAAGCGCGACGCATAGGTGATGGCGCCCGCCAGGGTGGCCGCGATCGAACTGATCAGGATGTCGCGATTGTTGACGTGCCCCAGTTCATGGGCCAGCACGCCTTCCAGTTCCTCGTCATTCAACAGATTCAGGATGCCCTGCGTTACCGCCACCGAAGCATGATGCGGGTTCCGACCAGTCGCAAAAGCATTCGGAGACTCCGCGGGAATAACGTAGATCTTCGGCATGGGCAGGCCGGCCTTCTGCGTTAGCCGCTCGACGACCTGGTAAACCCGCGGTAGTTGCTCCCGTGTCACGGCTTGCGCGCGATATGTGGCCAGCGCAATCTTGTCGGAAAAGAAGTAGGAGACGAAGTTCATCACGCCCGCAATCATCAAGGCGGTGAGCATTCCTCGTTGACCACCGAAGTAGCTGCCGATTCCCATCAACAACAACGTCAGGCCAGTGAGAAGGAAAGCGGTCTTAAAAGTATTTCCCATAGTGTTATCCCTGTTGCTGATTGGATGTCGCAAAAGTTGCCGCGATGCTGGCACGAGCCACTGCATGCCAGCGCAACCGCTTGTAAGCCTGTAAGCGCAATGGAATCAATAATCTTGTGGCGGGAATAGCATTGCGCACTGCGAAGGGATTAGCAAGCGTGAAACCGCAAGTTAAAGATGGGGAAGTAAAGCGTTCAGAGGCATCGCCCGCTTCGTGTTGAAAACCAGACACCGAGAAACCCGGCGATTTCTCGGTTCCTATCTGGCTCTGGGATGAATCTACGTTCGTAAAGCGTCACCGCGATTGCAGCTTCAGACCTTCTGTGTTTCGCGTTTAATGGCCCGCTCCAGTGTGCCGTCGAGCGCGGCTTTGGCTTTTTCGTACTCCTGCTGTGTAATCTTGCCTGTCTTATGCTCGATCTCGAGCTGGAACAGTTCTTCTTTTAGCGCTTCGAGCAGCATCGAAGGTCTGGCCGGAGCGGGAGGCGCTGTCGCCGCAGGAGTCGGGCGCGACACTGCGGCTGGATTTGGCCGATACGCGCGAACGGCCGGGGCACTCTCCGGAATCTCGAATTCAGATCCCGCCGCACTCGCGGTGATTGCGGTGCGCTGCCGG
This sequence comes from uncultured Acidobacteriota bacterium, assembly GCA_963765755.1. Lineage (GTDB taxonomy): Bacteria > Acidobacteriota > Terriglobia > Terriglobales > Acidobacteriaceae > Gp1-AA133. The sequence continues at coordinate 534,610 of CAVXXV010000005.1, forward strand.
CTGGTCACGTAGAACGCTCCTCCAACCAGTGCGAGGACGAATCCTCCGATAATCCACCAGCGGTACTTCTGCAGCGGGTCGGGAGCGTCTATCGGAGGCCCCATGCCACCTCCAGGCCCACTATTAATGCGAGAGTTTCCTTCGTTCGGATTCCCACCCATAGCCCCACCGTTGGTGCTTCCTTCCGGAGCGGTGTTCGATGCCAGCACACCGGTTCCGGAGATTTTGAAGCTTAGCGGTTGGCCGGGCTTGGTCTCGGTCGCGACCTGCACGGTCGCATCGGTCTGCTGCGGATCGTTCATGGAATCAAAATGCGCGCCGGGCCCGGGCTCGAATTGCATCGACTTCGGAATCATCACGACGAAGTGCTGCATGCCATACAAAGACTTGGGATCAATGCTCGCCGATCCCGAATACGGCACGGTGTACTGCACTTGGAACTGGGTTTCTCCCGGTCGCAACGGGAAGATAAACGCATAACGGCCCTTCTCGGATTGCGGTACGGGGGCTGAGTTCAGCGGGTTTCCATTCGCCGTCTTCGCCATGCTCTGCACTACTTTTGCGCCTTCGGGCAGATTGAACTCGAAGTTGTGGTCGTTCATCTGCGTCTTTGGCGGCTTCGACTCGTTGTTGACCGCAAACAGACGCACCACTTCCAGTTCACCGTTTTCGACCTGAAAACGCATGACGTCCGCCGTGACCGAGAGGCCCTCCACTTTCTTGCCCACGTCAAACACATCGATCGCGACCGAAGTCGTTCCCGGAGGGGCCATACGGTGGTAGGTAACGCCTTGATGAATCGCGCGGATGAGGTGCGGCCCCACGTCGTCGTAAGTGAACTTGAAATTTCCTTTGGCATCGGCCTTCGTCCGGGCAGCTTCCTCCATGCCATTCGCCAGCTTGATGAGCACGACATCGTCGCCGGCGCCAGGCTTGCCCGTGGTTCCATTGTTCACCGTGCCGGTAAGAGTCTCGGCAGACACGTGTGCGGCGAATATCAAAGGTAGTATCAATGCAGCTGATTTGAGAGAGAGGTTCAAACCCTCGCTCCTTTCCTGTCGGCCAGTGATGTGGCGGCGGCCTGTTCCAAGCGGGCGATTTCCGCCAGGATTGCGGCGGCTTCGTCTTCCAACGAGGTCTTCATTTCCTGATAGTCGGAATCCGGAAACTTGCCGGCCTTGTACTCGAAATTCAGGTCCCGCAGATTATCGTAGACCGCTTCCTTACGCTCACGAAGATAGACCAGTCTGGTCTTGATCGGGCCGGTGAATATCTCTCCGGGTATGTAGAAGACGTAGACAAGCGAGCCCAGGGTGACCAGGGCACAAATCAAAATGACGGTCACAGGTCGGTCTCCTTGTCGGCTTGATCTCGGAAACGCTCTAACTCAGCGCCCTTTACGGGTTGAACACCGTCAGCAAGGGCCGGGGTCGGACGATTCTTCCAGGAGCGCACCACCAAAATGACCGTCGCCATGCCGGCGATCAGGGCAACAAAAGGCATGATCCATGCGACCCGGCCGAAGCCCTTGGTACTGGGCGCAGCCACCACCGTGGTGCCGTACTTTTGTATGAAGGACTGCAGTGCCAGTTCATCATTGTCGCCGCGGTCCAGCGCTGCGGCCAACTCTCCCCGCATGCGATCCGAGTACGTGCAACCCACGTGGTTACATTCCAGCAAAATCTGGCTGCAGCCGCAAACGCACATCAAATGATGGCCAAGATCACGAAAGCGGGCATCCTCATCGCCGACGCCCATGAACGTGAACAGGGCCGCGACGACCAACAAAAGTTGGACCCCACGACGCACAGACGACCTTTTTCCTGGAAGCATCAGTCTCCCGCTCCTACCGCAGGAGCAGTTTGAACCCGCACAGGTACTCTTGCCGGCAAGGGCGCCGCATTCGGTATCAGCGCCGTAATCGTTCCGAAGATCATGATGATCAGTCCCGTCCAGATCCAGGGCACCATGGGATTCAAATGCGCCTTGATGATCGGACGGCCTGTGTCTTCGTTCCGGCCTTCATAGACCACGTAAAGGTCGTTCACCAGGAACAGATCCTGCGCGTAGGTTGGATAAATCCGCGGAATGGTCTGCGGCTGGGAACTTGCCTTGTAGAGGCGCCGCTCCGGATACATGGTGGTGATCTGCTCGTTGCCCTTGAACACGTTCATGATCGCCCACTCGTTGCTGAAGTTGGGATTGTCATCCTGCGTGTAGGACTGGCAGACCAGGGTGTAGGGGCCCAGGTTCATCTTGTCGCCAAAGCCCATCTCTTTTTCGACTTCGCGATTGAACGGCGTACCCAGAATGCCGATGATCACCACCGCGACACCGAAATGCACGATGTATCCGCCGTAGCGGCGCGTATTGCGGTGCCAGAGATGCATCATGGATCCGAAAAGCCCAAAGCCCGTGTGCCGCGAGATCACGCGACCCCCGCGAACAAACTCGGAGATCACCGTAAAGATGACCAGCGCCGCTAGCATGGCCGCCATCAGCGAGTAGAAATACGCGATGTCTTTCCATGGCCGAACGCCCAGAATCATCATCAGCACGCCGATCGCTAGAGCCCCCGCCGCCGGCCACCTGAAATTGCGCTTCAGGCTCTCAAAGGATGTCTTCCGCCACGCGAGGAGCGGGCCGAGAGCGGTTAGCAGGAGGAGAAACAAAGCCACCGGAACGGCAACATTGTTATAGAAAGGTGCCCCCACCGTGACCTTGTTTCCTTGCACTAACTCCGAAATCTTCGGGAACCACGTTCCCCAGAGCACCACGAAGCAGGCCACGACAAACAGCAGGTTGTTGAACAGGAAACTCGATTCGCGAGAGATGATCGATTCGAGCTTGTGCTCACTGCGAAGGTGCGATTTGTTCGCCACGTAGAAGCCGGCGAAGGTCGCGAGCGAAACAACCAGGAACCAGAAAAACCAGGGTCCGATCGACGACTGCGCGAAGGCATGGACCGAACTGATAATTCCGCTTCGTGTGAGGAACGTTCCCAAAATCGCGAGCCAAAACGTCGAGAAGACCAGCCACATGTTCCATGTCTTCAGCATGCCGCGCTTTTCCTGCATCATGACTGAGTGCAAAAAAGCAGTGCCGGTAAGCCACGGCATCAGCGAGGCATTTTCGACGGGGTCCCACCCCCAGTAACCGCCCCAGCCCAGCACTGAATACGCCCAGTGTGCGCCCAGGAAGATCCCGACCGTCAGGAACCCCCACGTCACCATCGTCCACCGGCGGGTGATGTGAATCCACTTCTCGCCGGGATAGCGCATGATCAGGGCGCCCATCGCGAACGCGAAGGGAACCGTGAATCCGACGTACCCCAGATACAGCATGGGCGGATGGATCACCATCTCCGGATACTGCAAAAGTGGATTCAGACCACTGCCGTCAGGCGGTATCTGTCCTTCCAGAATGGCAAAGGGGTGAGCGGCAATATTCAGAAGCAGCAGGAAGAAAACCTGCACGGCTGCGATTACGACCGAAGCGTAGGCAAACAGACGCGGGTCCGTCTTGTAACGCAGGCGCAGGACAAAGCCGTATGCCGCCAACAACAACGACCAGAACAGCAGAGAGCCTTCCTGCCCGGACCACAGCACCGCAAACTTATAAGGACCGGGAAGGTCTTTGTTGCTGTGGTGGAAAATGTAAGCGACGGAGAAGTTGTCGGTGAAGGCGGCGGTAACGAGCACCACGGAGGCAAGCAGGACCGTGCCGAATGCTGCAATACCAGCGCGGCGTGCGGTTTCCCCCAGTCGCTCCGAACCAGGGCCTTTATTGATGAGAGCAAATGCCCCGACAACAAAAGAATAGCCAGCGAGACCCAGCGCTAACAGGAGCGCAAAACTACCAATTTGCGGCAGTGCCATAGAAGTCACTTGTGACATGGAGGGGGAGTCCCGCTTTCATTTTTTCAGAAACACGCGACCAGAGCAACCTGAACGTGTTGCTGGAGGTTCTTTGTGTTCAAGATTTTACATACACCCCGGGAATGGCCAAGGCAGCCGAATTCGACAAAAAGTCGGCCCCGTCCGTCGGTATCGAACTCGGCGTGATTCTTATCTTGGCCGCCCCTTTCCACCGTAACAAGTGTCGGAAGTACCACTTAGGGGGCCGTCCAAGTAGATCTGGATGTCTACTAGCCAGTTCGTAAAGGCAGTTCCGGCCAGGAAAGTTCCCGGCAGAAAAGGTTAGCGCTCCGTGTTTCCAGGCGGCGGTGAAGAAACGCCCGTTCCGCTGGAATTCACGAAGCGCGAATTAGTACCAAGGGCCGGAGGCTAATTTCGCAGCCCGCAATCCTTTATGCCGATTGCTGACGCTGTGCGGTGTAACGGCCGAGCACTTCACGCTCGGCGGAGAGCCAGTACTCGTCATCGCGCCCGGAGGCGCGACCGTTCTCCTCCCACAATTCATAGGCGCGTTTACGGATTTCTTCGTCCAGATTGATGGGCACAATGTTTTTGCGCGCATCCGGCGCAGTTCTCCGGACTTCGCGAATCTCCGAGAAGGTTTCCGCCGGAGAGGCGCTGATGGGCGGTGCAACCGGTGCACCGTTGGTTTTTTCAGTAGGGCGAGGGGTCTTTACTTTTGCCATGATCGGATACTCCTTGCAAATTCCTAAATTAAGTAGTGAGTCGAACTGATGAATGAGCCACATATGTACACGTTCGCCAGTTTCGAACAATGAATGTTTGGTTCAGTGCAGGTGATGTTCTAACTATAAACCTTCGGGCAGTGGATCGGACGTTAAAGAAGAATAAAATTTGTGATCTTGTGCTGCAAGAGAGGAGTTTTTCTACACCTAAACGGTCGTCAGTGGAAATCATGAGAACTGGTTTCGGCATGGGTCACATCGAGCGGCAGTACACGTTCGGCCTTAACCGAAATTACATTGTCTTGATTCTGCAAGATGCCCTCCACCATGAGGAAGCGACTGGAGACCAGAAGGATGCGGTTCTCCTGAATCAGATCGGGATTCACGATGGCGTTGGCAATCCCGGTTTCATCTTCCAGGCTGAGGAATACGAACCCTTTTGCGGTTCCGGGCCGCTGGCGCGCGATCACGCATCCTCCGATCCGGAGGCGGCGGCCGCTGGGTATGGACTTCAGACTGGAGGCGGGATGAATGCCGAGTGCCTGCATTTCGGCACGACGATAAGCCATCGGATGCGGCCCGACGGTCATACCGGTGCCATGGAAGTCGGCGATCAGGCGCTCTTCGTTGGTCATTTGATGGAGCGGGGAAGGAGCATCGGGTTCTGGGAACTCTTCCAGGAGCGGTCCGGACCGGCGAACTGCCTTTTCCACCTGCCACAGCGCGTCGCGACGGTGAAACTGAGAGTCGCCAGTTGCGAATGCCGGGCTGCGAGCGAGTTTCGAGTTTCGAGTTTCGGGTTTCGAGACGTGAGTGTCGAGTTTCGAGTCAACGGATTTCTTGCCACAGAATGACAGAGAAACGGAATTTATTTGATTCCGTGTTTCTGCGCTTGTGCTTTCGTTTTTTCCCCTATCTTTGTTTTCCTCTGTGTCTCTGTGTCTCTGTGGTGAATTCTGTGGTGAATTCCCAATTGAATTCAACGCTCCGATTTCCGCCAGCGTCGTGAGTTCGTCTTTGCGCAATTCGGGAACGCGGCGAGTCATGTCGTGGATAGACTGGAAAGGAGCAAGACTGCGTTCGCGCACCAGAGCCTGCGCCGCCGCTTCGCGCAGCCCGCGAACATATTTGAGGCCCAGGCGGAGAGCGAGGATCGGAGATTTTCGATTTGTGATATCAGATTGAAGATTGGTTGAGGGCGGTGCCATTCGCGGCAGAGAAGCAGATTCTTCGCTTCGCTCAGAATGACAAGTATGGGTAGTAGGGATTGAATCAGAATGACAAGTTTTAGTGGTGGAGATTGAACAAGAGAGAGGGGGCGCTTGGCTGGGTCGCTGGGCTGCGGGGATGAAGTTTGAGCGCGTGTAGGCGCCGATTTCGTTCCATGGGATTTCTGTGGATGTCTCTGCGGAAGGATCGAAGCCCTGTCCAGAGATGAAGCGGTTGACGAGCGTGACCGCGGGCTTTCGAGCAAAGGCTGCCGAGTCGACTTCAGCGGCTAAAGCCGTCTCCTCAAAAGGAGGAATTTCGGACCGGTTAAAGCCGGTTCCTTTCAAATCTAGACTGACAGTTGATCGCTGATAGCGAATAGATGGGTCGCTGGCGACTAACGACCGACGACTGGCGGCTGCTTCCATCGTGCACAACCAATCCGACTTTGTCACATCAATGGGCAGAATTTTCAAGCCATGGAGTTGCGCGTCTTTCACGATCGTGGCCGGATGGTAGAAACCCATGGGCTGATTGTTCAGCAAGGCCGCAGTGAAAGCGCCAAGGTAGTGGCACTTCAACCACGCGCTGGCATAAGCGATCAGGGCAAAGCTGGCAGCGTGGGATTCCGGAAAACCATAAAGCGCAAACGAAGTGATCGAGAGAATGATCTGTTCCTGCGCTTCCTGCGCGATGCCGTTGCGAGTCATGCCTGCGCGCAGGCGGGCCTCGATTTCTTTCATGCGCGCTTGCGAGCGCTTGAATCCCATGGCGCGGCGCAGTTCTTCCGCTTCGCCTCCCGTGAAATTCGCGCTGATCATCGCAATGCGCAGTAGTTGTTCCTGAAACAGCGGGACTCCCAGAGTGCGCGCCAGCACAGGCTCAAGCGAAGGATGCGGGTAAGTGATCGCTTCACGTCCCTGGCGTCTCTGCAGGAATGGATTCACCATCTGCCCGACAATCGGGCCCGGGCGAATGATGGCGACCTGCACCACGATGTCGTAGAACTTTTGCGGGCGCAGGCGCGGCAGACACGACATCTGCGCCCGGCTTTCGATCTGAAACATGCCGACGGTGTCGGCTTTCTGCAAAGTGGAGTAAACGTCAGGATCATCGGGCGGCAGATGCGCGAGATCGACTTCTTCGTGATAGTCGTTGCGGATGATTTTGATCGAGTCTTCGAGCACGGCCATCATGCCAAGGCCAAGCAAATCAACCTTGATGATGCCCATGTCGGCGCAATCTTCCTTATCCCACTGCACCACCACGCGGCCGGGCATGGAGGCGGGTTCGAGCGGGACGACAGAATCGAGTTGGCCCTGGCAGATGACCATGCCGCCTGAATGCTGGCCGAGGTGGCGCGGCAGATCCTGCACGGCGGTGCACAACTCAAAGTATTTTCGCAGGCGCGGATGATTCAGATCGAGGCCGGCGTCGTGGAACCGGCGATCGAGCGCGTCGTTGGCATCCTTGTATTCCCAGGTGGCGACAGCGGCAGAAATTTTATTGAGCGTTTCCGGATCAAACCCCATGGCCTTGCCCATTTCCCGCGCCGCCATGCGGTTGCGATACGTGATCACGTTGGCGGTCATGGCCGCGCCGCGCTGGCCGTAAAGCTGATAAATGTGCTGGATGACACGTTCGCGCTGATCACCCGAAGGCAGATCGATGTCGATGTCAGGCCACTCTCCACGCTCTTCGGAGAGGAAACGCTCGAAGAGTAATTCCATGCCGACCGGATCGACGGCCGTGATGCCCAGTGAGTAGCAGACCGCGCTGTTCGCGGCTGATCCGCGTCCCTGGGCAAGAATGTTCTGCTCGCGGCAGAAGCGCACGATGTCCCACACGATAAGAAAATAGCCCGCAAGATCGAGCTTCTCGATGAGGTGGAGTTCGCGTTCGATCTGGCGCCGGGCGCGCAATTGCAAGTCTCGATTGTGAAAACCGTTTTGTGGGACGCGCTCGCCCGACAGCGAAACTCCGTAGCGCCAACGGGCGCCTTCGTCAGTGCGTTGCCGCAAAAACGACATCATGGTCTCGCCTTCAGGTACGGGATAACGCGGAAACTCATATCCCAGATCGCTCAGTTTGAACTCGAGGCGGCCGGAAAGCTCAACCGTATTCGTGATGGCTTCGGGCAGATCGGCGAACAACTGCGCCATTTCTTCAGACGTCTTCAGATGCCGCTCAGAATTGCGTCCCAGCAGGCGGCCAGCCGTCATTAGTGTGCGATGGTGGCGGATGGCGGTGAAGACGTCGCAGAGCGGACGATCGTGCGTGGTGGCATAGCAGACGCCGTTCGTGGCGAGCAAAGGAAGGTGCAGATCGCGCGCGATCTCAATGGCAACGCGGTTCCGTGCTTCTTCCTCGCGATGCAGGTGGCGCTGCAGTTCGACGTAAACATTGTTGCGTCCGAAGATGCCAGTGAGCCGGTCCACCACGCGCCGCGCTTCGGCAGGTCCTCCTTTTTTTAATGCGGCAGCAAGCGGCCCCTCATCGCCGCCCGTCAGGCAGACGATACCGCTGGCATGCTGTTCCAGTTCGTGCTCAAGGACAGCGCCCTCCTCTTTTCGTTGCGCGCGAAGTTTCATGCGGGTGATGAGCTGACAAAGATTCTGGTAGCCGGTGCGGGAAGAAACGAGAAGGGGAAGTCGGAAGTCGCCAGAGGATTTCAGATTTTTGATTTCAGATTGCGGATCGGTCGCGGGCAGTGCAGTACGCGGCAGAAAAGCAGGTTCTTCGCTACGCTTAGAATGACAAGTCTTTAAAGGATTGTGTGTTTCTGCGAATGTTCTCTCCGGTCTTTCTATTTTGGTTTTCTCTGTGTCTCTGTGCCTCTGTGGTGAAAGGTTTTCGCTTTTCAATACGAAAGCTTCACAGCTCACTTCTGCCCCGATATGTGCTTCAAGCTTTGCTTTCTGCGCCGCAAGGTAAAAGCGAGGAGATCCATAAAGACCATCGCGATCAAGCAACGCCATGGCGGGCATGCCATAGCCGGCGCACACCGAGATCAGATCCTCGGGCAAAGTAGACCCCTCGAGGAAGCTGAAAGCGGACCGAGCGTGGAATTCCACGTACAATTCTTCAGTCTCGAAAAACGAATTCACCACAGAGGCACAGAGCCACAGAGAAAAATAAAAATTCAGAATTGATCATGCATCCTCCGAACTAAATTCGCTCGAAGCTCGAAGCCAGAGCTGAAAACTGAGAGCTGAAAGCTGAAAGCTGCCCTTCAGTCATACGTCCCCTCCAAAAACCACTTCCCGCTCAGCAGATCGTGTACCAGCCGGTAAAGACATAAGGAACTGCCGGCGCCCTGAGTTCGACGACCAACGACAGGCGCGATTGCGATATCCCATTCATCCCGCGCCCAGCCGTCTTGTTCCCACCAGTCCCCCGAAGTCCGCCAGGGTCCAGCCATCCATAAAATGTCACCACCAACTTCTTTGCGTTTCGGGCACAAGACATGCGCGGGTTTGCCATCGCGCAATGCAATCGTGGCGCGCAAAGGCGGCCGGAACACGCGTAGTGCGGTAATGGGCGCACGCGAAGCAGCGCTCTCCAGCTTTTCCTTCTGTCCGTTTGGTTCGGTAGGCACGAACCGTTGCATACGGAACGCATCCGGGCGGTGAGAGTCGAGCAGTTGCAGCGCCCCTACCTTGCCTTCCCCGACCATGCCGGCAATGCGCGCCAGCGTGAGTTCAAGTTTTTCCGGCTCAGGTGTGGGTGGCAGAAAGAGCCCGCCCTGCGTGCTGCGAGGCTGCGCCGGCGTGGCGGAAAGATGCACTTTCAAAATCGGAGCGCCCGGAGGATGGGCCTTGAGATCAAGCTGCAGAAGTTTGAGGAAAACCTTGGCATCGAGCATAGGGATCGGGAGTTCGATTGTGCGAGTGAACGTGGAGTTTCGAGTTTCGGGTTTCAGGTTTCGAGTAGTGTGTTGGGAGCGGGCCTCGGCAGTGACCGCTCCAAGCGTCCCGGGGTTGTCATCCTGAGCGAAGCGAAGGACCTCTGCGTTTTGCTGAGAACCCGAAGGATTGTTGGAGTCCGGATCGACATCCCCACAAAGCACGTCCTCCACAAAGTGAAAGCCGTTATCGAGTTTCAGTTCCAGCCGAAGTTCCTGCGCAGCCAGAGCCCGCGCGGCCAGGCGCGCACAAAGCTGGTCGAGCAAATGCGCGAGCAGAAATGCGAGCGGCTCCAACAGAACCAACGGGTGGTCCAACTCCATGGCTTCTTCAAAAATCAGCGGCGGATCCACGGGAACCAGTGTGCGCGAAATCACACCGCTTGCCAGTCGCTGCAGCTGGATGCCGTGTTGCCCAAGCCGTTCGCTGAGCGCAACCTCGGGAAGCGCGCACAGGGCGCGGAAATTTCGCACGCCCCACAAATCAAATGTCTCGAGCAGGCGAACTGCTTCTTCGGAGGGATCGGGCAACGTGAGTTCGGGGAACAAAACCTCCAAGGGCAGATTGCCCATGCGTTCCGCTTCCTTGCCCTCCGCAATTACGGTGACCCCTGAGAAGCCGCGCGCGGCGAAGCGTGCTGTGTCGGGATTAAACGCGGTGGCAACATTCGCCTCAAGACCAAGGTCGGAAGCGCGTCGGGCAATATCATGCGCAATTTTGGGAAAGGACCCGAACAAAGACTCGAGCCCTGCGAGATCCAGAATCACGGTATCGGGCGCAGTATCTTCAACCCGCGGCGAGAACGATTGCGCACAGTCGAGCAGGGCCGCGTGCGCCGCTGTCTCCTGCAGGGTAGAGCGCGGGCGCAGCACGATTTCCGTGAAGGCTTCGATCTGAATTTTTGTCATGCCAGGCTCGATCCCGGCGCGTCGAGCCTTTTCGTTGACAGCGAAAACTTTCTGCAGGGGTGGCTTGCCTTCAAGTACGGCCACTGCCTGCGCGCGCAGTTCAGGTTCCGCGCGAACAATTGCCTCGGCGGGAAAATCCGGGACGAAAATGCAAGCAAAAGGCATGGAACCGTCGCTCGTTAGTTGTTAGCGAAGAATCAGTCGTCATCGTCCGTCATTAACAAAAAGTGTTGTCGAAATCGGTTGGCAGCTCTCAGCTGTCAGCCATCAGCTCTCAGCATTAATCATTAACCATGAAGAACGCTTCACGAGTTATACAAATGTTCAGGTCTCGGGAACTGGACAGCTTCAGCCGTGCGGAAAAGCCGCACAATGCAACGCGGCTTTAGCCGCTGAGGTCGACGCATGATTCCAGGCAAGCCTGAACTCTCATCCACCCTCGCCTCACGCTGTCCACACAGTCTGCGTCGAGAACGCCCCTGCAGACTGCGCCGGCTTGCGTTCCGCCCTGGAGCGCACGACCTCCGCGCGAATTTCTAATCCAGTCAACAGTTCGGCATGCGCAGGGCGCTCTTCCACGGAACAATTTTCCTCGGAAAGAATTCCATTTCGGACAAACGAAGACGACTCATGAAAAACTAAACACTGAGAACTGAGAACAGGGAACTGAGAACTGGAATTCTCCTGTGCGCCCAGCTTTAACCCCAGCGACGCACACGATTGCGTGCAAGGCTCCGTCCCGATGACCAGCAATACCGTAGGAGTGTTCTCCACGGCGCGGCGAAACCGGAACCACGTGGTCAGCGGAATGCGGCGCGCCACCTTCAACGGCACTCCGGCAAGGTCAACCGCCACCATGCCAAAGCCGCTGCTCTGCAACAGCAAATCCGCGGCGCGCAGAGCTTGTTCGACGGGATCTTCCATGCGCATCCGTTCCCACTCCTCAAAACTCGAAGCGGGCCGGCGCTTGCGCGACAAAGCCGAGGTCGGGGGACAAGCTCCGCAGCGAATCCACAAAAACCTTTCGAGGTCCAAGCCGGCCCCCGCTGCAGAATAAGGATCGAACGCGTCGCTTACGTCGATCAGCGCACAGATCTCTTCCCGCCGGGTAGCCGCACTTAAGGCGGAAAGCATCAGGCTGGTGCGTCCCGAACAGTCGGGCCCACTGACTTCCGTGAGGCAGCCGCGAGGCAGCCCGCCGGTGATGGCATCAATTTCCCCGATGCCGCTCGAAGCAGTCTCCGGTGCAGGTCGTATCTCCAAATGGGAAGCCGAGGTAATTCCCGGAGATTTCCGCGAGAGTTCTCTCAAAAGAGATGCAGACTTTGGTTTGATTCCACCATCCAGCCGATCGAATTCAACCTGTAAAAGCGGGGAAGCCATGAGGATCCTCAAGAACGCTGAAGCGCTTAAGCTGCCTTTCCCGAAGAAAATAGCGCGATATACTTTCGCTTTTTATTCGCCTAAAGATTTTGCTACCCCATCGCGGAGTTGTCAAGAGGGGGAAGAAAATACAGGAAATAAAGGGTGCGATTCCATCTGCATGGATTTAGATGAATGAGTCGCGAAACGGGGGCCCACGTGCTGAAGCTCGGCCCGCAGAGGGTTTTCTTCCTTCAGTGCGTGGAGTACTGGGATGGAGCTATTGACCTAATCCTGTTCGTTCTTTGGGTATGAGCTCGCGGAATTTGGTTCCGCGCAAGATTATGGTAGCGCTACCGGGAATCGAACCCGGGTTTGAAGATTGAGAATCTTCCGTCCTAACCCCTAGACGATAGCGCCACTGGAGGCGAGCTAAATTATAACAAAGGCGCTTGCGCTCCAGGCTTACCGGAGCCCGGTATCCGGCGGATTTCCGCCGCGCCAATCCAGCCTACTTAGGGCTCTCCAGCCGGTATCCGATGCCCCGCAGCGTCTTGAGGTAGCGCGGGTGCCGGGGGTCTGTTTCAATCTTCTCCCGCAAGCGGCGCACGTAAACATCCACCGAACGCGGTGTCACAAATGCCGTTTCTTTCCAGACAGAATCGAGCAACTGATCTCGCGTGAAGACTCGCCCGCGATGGATTGCAAAATATTCGAGCAGGCGAAATTCGCGGACCGTAGTCAAAACCGTGCGCCCCTCGACCCGCACCGTCATCGACGACGCATCAATTTCAAGATCTCCCACCTTCAGCACTTCATTCGGACGGACCATTTCGTGCTGGCTGCGAAGTACGGTGCGCACGCGGGCGATTAGTTCCCGCGGGCTGAAGGGCTTTGTGATGTAGTCGTCTCCACCCAGTTCCAGCCCTTTAACCCGGTCCGTTTCCTCGCTTTTCGCGGTCAAAAAGATCACTGGTGTGCGGGCCAAGTCTGGCGTCGAGCGGATCTGGCGGCAGAGATCAAAGCCGTTCATGCCGGGCAGCATTACGTCCAGCAGAAATAAAGAAGGCTGTTCCCGCCGCGCTTCTGTCAGAACTGTGCCGCCACTCGTAAAAGTCTGAACATCATAGCCCGCTGCTTCCAGATTGTGGCGGACCAGCAGGGCGATGTCTTCCTCGTCTTCGACCACGAAGATGCGTCCGCGAGGGCTTGCCACTGGACCGAACTGTTCTCCACTGGCCGTCATTAGTTCGATCGCGCGTCGCCCAGGGGGCCATCGAGATTTTTATCCCTGGAAAACCACATCCCGTTTAACTGTAGGAGGGAAATGTTGCGTAAGTGTTTCGTGAGTGTTAACGATTCGTGAATTTGCGATGTAGCGATACAAAGAGGGCGGTGGCGTAATGTAGGGGAAGTGTCGCGCGCGCCTAAGTGGACACAACGCGTTTGGGCAGATGACGCAGCGTGTGCCCTTCAATCAGGCTGTACAACTCTTCCGCAAGATTCTTGGCGTGATCGCCGGACCGTTCCAGCGCTTGCGCCATGAGCAGAACGTCGAATCCGAGGGAGTCTTTTTGACGGGTGTTATCCGCCAGGTATCGCTGAAACATGGAGTGACAGATCTTATCGAGTTCCGCGTCCATATGCAGCACCTTGCGGGCCGTCTCCACATCGAGCGAAATGAATCCGCGATGAATGTCCTCCAGCATGTCGTGCAAGATCACTGACATCTGGATGAGATGGCGTACGTCGCCCGCAGGAAGCTGACCGCTCCGCGCCTGCACGCGCTGCGCGACGCCCATCACCAGATCGCCGATGCGCTCGAGGTCGGTAATGCACTTTAGACAAGCCAGCAGTTGCCGCGCTTTTGTTTCGTTCACGCGCGTGATGGCCCCGGGTAGTTGCTCATCAATCTGCCGCTCGATCTGGTCGAGCTCTTTTTCGCAGTCTCGTATGGCAAGGAATGCCATGCGGGAAGAATTCGTCAACAGGTCCTGAACGTTGAAAGTCGCATCGCGCGCAATGAGGCAGGCCTTCAAGGCCATTCGCATCAAGTCTGCTTGCGTGCTGTCTGCCCTGGTGCGGGCAAGTTTCCCATCTTTCTTCTTCTGTGCAGTTTTCTCGCTGGGAAGTTCAGGACCTGCTTTTCGAGGGCGAGTTGTTTTCTGAGCCATTGCGGCGCCTTGTACGGTGGGAAGCCCCCGCGATTGTGAATAGATATTGTAATGAGATTGTATGAATAAATGGTTAAAACTGCCGTTTCCCTAACGGATAGTTCTCGAGACTATAAGTACCCGGGAATTCCTTCGAACGGGCGCGGCTCCAGCCGTGTTGTAGAAACGTTTCGTACGACGCCGGCTTTAGCTGCTGCTAGTACATCCTGATGACAACGGCGATCCCGAGCGTAGGTATAATTTTCGGTTGAGATCAGAGAAAATCGAGAACGTCTTCCGATAAAAACACTTTAGCCAAGCTGCTTGAGACTACCGAAAGGACCATGCGATTCATGAAAGAAACGGCAGAACAGTACGTGAAGCGAATCCTCGGCCACATCGATGGCCACGATCCGCTGAAAATCCAGAAGAGCACTCCCAGAAAGTTGGAGAAGACGATCAAGCATCTCAGCAACAAACAGATGCGGAAGAGGCCCGCCCCCGGCAAGTGGTCGATCGCCGAAATCATCGCGCACCTTGCCGATACGGAAGTGGTCGCGGGTTGGCGTATGAGACTGATCTTGGGCAGCAACGGCACGCCCGTCCAGGGCTTCGATCAGGACGTCTGGGCGACGACGTTCCGTTACGAAGACCAGGATCCCCGCCAGTCTCTAAAGACTTTCCGTGTTCTGCGAGAAGGCAATCTTTCTCTCCTGAAGCGAGTGCCGCGCAAACTGTGGCAGAACCATGGAATGCATTCCGAGCGGGGCAAAGAGACGATCGGTCACATTGTGCAACTGTACGCCGGCCACGATCTGAACCACCTGCAACAGGTTAAAAGCATCGCCAAAGGTCAAAAGGGGAAGTGACACGGAGCTCCTCGGTCGATGCAAGTGAGCGATGGAAGATTTCCAGGAAGTAGCGGAGTTAAGCGGGTCGATGGATCTTCAGGAATACTACCGATACTTGGCAGGCTATGACGAGTGGGCCAATCTCGAAGTAATTTCAGTATTGCACGGCGGCAGCCAGCCACTGGAAAGGCCTCTCAAGTTGATGGCGCACATCATCGGCGCGGAACACGTCTGGCTTTCGCGCGTCCGGCAAAAGCCAGCTCCCGTGCCCGTGTGGCCCGATCTCACGCCTGACCAGTGCAGTGAGCACGCGCGTTCCCTGGCAAAGAGTTGGAGACATCTCTTGGCCGGAGGCAGCGAAATCCTTGATCGCTCCGTTGCTTATACGAACAGCAAGGGAGAGGCTTACCAGAGCCTGGTCCGCGATATCTTGACGCACGTTTTCATGCACTCTGCCTATCATCGCGGCCAGATTGCCTCCGACATGAGGCACGCCGGCTTCGTCCCCGCCTACACTGATTTCATTCATGCAGTGAGACAAGGTGTGATCGAGTAGCAACCGTCACGGCAAACTCTCAGCGGACTATCGTTACGACCTAAGGTGATCTAGTGCTTGGAGAGACAGCGCCATACATCCGAACAGAGTCGAACAGAGTGAAGAT
Source organism: uncultured Acidobacteriota bacterium (assembly GCA_963765755.1). Classification (GTDB taxonomy): domain Bacteria; phylum Acidobacteriota; class Terriglobia; order Terriglobales; family Acidobacteriaceae; genus Gp1-AA133. The sequence continues at coordinate 550,263 of CAVXXV010000005.1, forward strand.
CAAGACCTCCTGATGGAAAGGCGGACAGCGCAAGCTGCCCGCCTTTTTTCCCCGAGGCTCTTCGCCTTCAAATCGAACCACTCAGCTCCGGCTGCACCCTCCAAACGTTGCCAGACGGCGAGTATGAAACTCAGCGACGTCGCCGCCCTCTTTCCCCACCGAAGCTTCTTCCTCGGCCCACGTGATCGCCTCCGTCTGCTCCAACTGCTTGAGCAGTTGCGTAGCACAGACCGCGCAACAGAATCCTTTTACGGGACGACATCCAACCTTCCCCTCGGAGCAGTCGTTTTCGAATTGAAAAACGGAGGGCTTCGCTTCACAGATTTCGCACAGGCTGGGAGCATCGGAGAAGATTGGATCGAAGGTGGAAAATGACAATTGGTTGCGCATCGTGGACCTCGTTTTCATTGGCACCGTTCGCGGTGCCGGGAAATATCTCACCAGGCTCCGGTCGTCAGATATTCGTGAATCGACTGTGCAGCCCGCCGCCCGGCTCCCATGGCCAGGATCACGGTTGCGCTGCCCGTCACAATGTCTCCGCCCGCAAACACGCCCTTGCGCGATGTTCGCTGTGTATCAGCATTGGCCGTGATATAGCCGCGCTTGTTGGTCTCCAGACCCGGGGTTGTACTCTGTACGATCGGGTTTGCGCTGGTGCCGATGGCCATCACGGCCACGGACAGGGGCAATTCGAACTCCGATCCCGGCACTGGAACCGGCCGACGGCGGCCTGAGGCGTCAGGCTCGCCCAACTCCATGCGCACGCAACGTGCAGCCCGCAGCCATCCCTTGTCGTCAGAGAGGAATTCCACCGGCGCCGTCAGCACCTGGAAATCGATTCCTTCCTGCTTGGCATGCTTCACTTCCTCGGCGCGAGCCGGCATCTCGGTCTCGCTGCGACGATATAGCACGAATGCCTTGCCAGCGCCCAGTCGGAGTGCCGATCGAATCGAGTCGAGCGCGGTGTTCCCGCCGCCGATCACGGCAACGTTCTTCCCGGCCAGATCGATCATTGGCTCGTCATAGCGTGGAAATTCGTAAGCGTGCATCAAGTTGATCCGCGTCAGGAATTCGTTGGCGGAGTAGACCCCGTTCAGGTGCTCGCCCGGAATCCCCATGAATTGCGGCAACCCCGCGCCGGTCCCGATGAACACTGCGTCGTAACCCTCTTCCTGCATCAGTTCATCGATCGTCACCGTGCGTCCGACCACAACATCAGTCTCGAATTCGACGCCCATCGCCCGCATGTAGTCGACCTGCTCGCGAATAATCTTTTTTGGCAAACGGAATTCCGGAATGCCGTAGACCAGGACCCCTCCGACTTCGTGCAGCGCCTCGAAAACCTGCACCTGGTGTCCTCGCTGTACCAGATCGCCCGCCGCGGTGAGCCCAGATGGTCCGCTTCCAACGATTGCAACTTTCTTCCCGGTCGACCGTGCCCGCTTGATGTTCTTCACGTCGAGGTGCTGCTGTTCATAGTCGGCAACGAAGCGCTCGAGATATCCGATGCCGAGCGACTGAACCTTCTTGCCCATCAGGCACCCGCCCTCGCAATGATCTTCCTGCGGGCAGACGCGTCCGGTGATGGCCGGCAGTACGTTGTCTTCGCGAATTTTTGCGGCGGCGCCTAGAAAGTCGCCTGCCACGATCAGTTGCACGAATTCCCGTACCTTCACGCCCACCGGGCATTTATCGGTGCAGGCCGGCTTCGCGCATTCCAGGCACCGCAAGGCTTCCTGCCGAGCCAGTTCCGTCGAGTATCCGAGGTTGACTTCGGTGAAGTTCGTGGCCCGGATCTGCGCGACTTGCTCGGGCATGTGCTGGCGCGGCACTTTCATACGCTCTTTGAGGGGGAGCGGATTCAGGGACGGTGTTTTTACCGGCGGCGTCATCGCTGGCCTCCACTCAATGCACAAAGCTCGTCGAGTTCTTTCCGTACCGAATCTCGCTTGGCCTCAACCTCGTTTTGGAACGCGGCCATCGACTTGCGCTCGGCCTCGCGATACATCGCGTTGCGCTGCACCAGCACGTCGAAGTTCACGCGGTGCGCGTCGAATTCCGGGCCATCGACGCAAGCGAACTCGCTCTTGCTGTCGACCAGCACGCGGCAGCCGCCGCACATGCCCGTGCCGTCAATCATGATGGGGTTCAGGCTCACGATGGTGCGGATGTGGGCATCGCGGGTGACGTCCGCAACCGCCTTCATCATCGGAATCGGTCCGACAGCAAGCACGAGGTCGATGCGCGTGCCGAACTTGATCAGTTGCCGAAGCTTGTCGGTGACGAATCCCTTCTCTGCGTAGCTGCCGTCATCGGTGGTGATCAACAGCGTGTCGCTGACCTCTGCCATCTCTTTTTCCAGGATGACAAGTTCCTTGTTCCGCGCCCCCACAATTGAGATCACACGGTTTCCGGCCTTCTTCATCGCCGCGGCGGTGGGATAAGCCATCGCAGTTCCGACGCCCCCGCCCATTACCACGACCGTACCGAATTTTTCAATCTCCGAAGGCTTGCCCAACGGGCCAACCACGTCCAGGATGTGGTCGCCGGTCTCGAAAGAGTTGAGCAGGTGGGTGGTTTTCCCCGCCGACTGCACGCAGATGTTAATCGTGCCGCGCTCGGCATCGGACCGCTCAATAGTCAGCGGAATGCGTTCGCCCGCCTCATAAAGGCGCAGGATCACGAACTGTCCCGGCCGATGCTTGCGCGCAATGCGTGGAGCCTCAATGACAAAACGCTTGATTCCAGGCGCAATAAAGGCTGCATGAAGGATCTTGAACACAGGCACCCCGTATGTACTCACAACGATTGTGGGGGACCCATATCAGAGGCGGCTGTGATGTACATCACGAGGAACTGCGAGCCACATCACGTCAAAGAGCACGCATGGCCAGACACCGGCAGACGACTACGTATAGCCTTAGGTGCCGCACATAACGCTTAATGATCAACCGCTGGTCGGTGGGCCTGTTGCTTACTGGTTCACGGAATCAGGCACGCGTGGAGCGGTAACTAGGAAACGAGTCGATCACCTGTCGAGAAACAATTTCTCAATCGTTCCCATTGGTAGAAAGAGCCGGCTCGACGTTCCGGGCAACGAGATAAACTCGAAATGTTTATAGAATCGCTCAGCAGACTCATTCTTGGCATCTACGATGACAGCGGCAGATGCTAGCAACAAGCTTTGCCGCCAGCAACGGTAGAGGGCGTCCATGAGCAGGAATTCTCCTAGTTTTTGTCCTTTAAAGTCTTGACTTACGGCAAGACGTCCCAGGAGGGTAGCCGGTACTTCGGGATACTTCGGAAGCTTGTTGGCCATCTCCACCGGTAGCTCGACCAGATCGACGGAATATTGGGAAAGCGTATAGTATCCAGCGACCGTCGTGCCTTCCGGTGTCAGCACAAAACAAACAGCAACGTGTTTTGCGACGTCCTGCCTTGCCTGCAAGCGGAGATATCTGTCAAGAGCTTCGACGCCGCAGGAAAAAGCCGCTCGATCGTGGAGTTTGCTGAGCGGCTCGACTCTGAGCGCGTCCGGCGGTTTATGTTCGTAAGCCAAAAGGGGCGTGAACCTGATTTACCAGGGAGGGCCAAAGGGGAAACTAGTGCGGACATGATCTGAGAGCAGTTCAATGGCGCTCCGATTTCCAACCGAGTCGGATTGGGCTAGATACCTCATGGCCCCGACCAACACCCTCTGACCATCCGTACTTCGTCCCGCAACGCGTTCGCCGGCTTCAGCATGCTTTTTGTAGCGTCTGGCTGCAGCAAGCAATTTCCTGCCTGGGGTTGGAGGGTTCAAAAGAGCCTCCGCAAAAACGTGCCGGGCACGTTCGTTCAAGACAAGCACTTCCTGCTCGCGAATAGTGCGTATTGCGGCTTCATCCGCGCTCAGGATCACGAAATCGGATACCGACGTGCCTCTAATTTGCGCTGCCTGCTCGATGTGCCTTTTCTGCACCGAAGTCAAACGGGCCTCGAGGCGCTCTTTCCGTTGCTCTCTGTCCATCACACCCATGCGTAGATCTGGCCACCTTTCTTGTTAAATTGTACGGTGTTTTACCGTACAATCAAGAACTTTATAACCTAATTGTTATGTGATGGATAGTCAGACTGACATGCCCCTACGTGGGAATCTCAGGTTTGAAAATCAGCCCCTGGCTAGTCCGCCCGTTCATTACCACATCCAGCGAAGCGTCAAACCGGAGATGCCGAACGCATCCATCCTCTTCCACCGAGGCAGTTTCGTTGAGCCACTGCCAATCCACGAACCCCTCCCCGGCATCCGGATTTACGGTGAAATACCCGACCTGAAAAGCGGTGAGGTTCTGAAAAAAATGGCTGCCCTGTGACGGGGTAACGCGAAAGTCCCTGAACCCAGCCTCGACAATCACCCTCGCCCCGGAAATCTCGTCCCACTCGACCGGAATCCCGAGCCACGGCTCGGTGCTTCCCCACCGGCCCACTCCGATCAGTAAATAGGGCCGGCCCTCGGCATTCAATTTTGCATTGAAGTGAGCAACGCCGCAGGCGACTTCCTTGCTGCGTGCCCTCTCGAACCGGTGAAAGTCGACCACTACCACATCCCGCAAATCGGGAATGCGTCCATTCCCCAAGACTTTCGAACTCTGGCAGACCAGCCGCGCAGGATCCACTTCGTCTAATCGCAGCTCTTCACCCTCGCGAGATAGGACCAGCGGCCGTACCTGCAGGAAACCGAAATCCGCTGGATCGCCGCTTTTTTGCGGAAGCTGCGCTGCAAACTCAATTTCCACCGGCCTCCCAAAAGCGTCTTCCCCCATCTTGGTAAGCTGTTCCAACAGGGCCGCCAGCGGAAAAACATCGTGCTTCAACACCGGCGCAAAACTTACCACACGCGTCCCAGAACGGCTGACCCCGTCATAGACCACGTGATTGTCTGCGGAATAGGTCGATCCTACTGAGTACAGCGTCCCATCCTTCTCGGCTGCATCGAGGCCGAATCGGACTTCGCGCATCCCAGAATTCTGATCCTCCTCGACTCCCTGCGCATGGTTCAATTCCAGCGCCCAGAAATGAGATTGAGAATTATTCAAAATGTCTTCCACCGATGAGAACTGCAGAATGTGGCGAGGATAGCGTGGGCAGAAGGTCAGGCACTTGCCACCATCTACCACCGCGCGCCCGAGCCCGAGCGCCACCGCCGCTATTCCGTCGTGAAAATTCATTGGTGGCACTGGATAGAAGTTGTAAGAGCGCGCGACGCCTGAAAAATCAGGATAGAAACGCGTATCGTGCGGAGCGCCCACGACCCGTTGCAGGATCACCGCCATTTTTTCTTCTTCCAGCCGATACGGCGTGGCCCGCACATATGCCTTCGCATGCTGGCTGAAAGTGGAAGCGTAGACCCGCTTGATCGCTTCCATCAGCCGGTCGAGTCGCACCGAAAGATCCGGATGCTGGTTCCCCAGCATGAAGGTTTCGTACACGCCCGTGAAAGGCTGATATTGCGAATCCTCCAGCAGGCTCGAGGAGCGCACCGCCAGCGGATACCGAACCTCCGAAAGAAATTCCAGCAGACTGTTGCGTACCGATGCCGGAAGCGATGCTTCCAGAAAGCGCCTTTCAATCGCGGTATCATCCGGGCAATTCAGGGCAAAGTCGGCCAGATCGTTCTCACTGAGAAAGTGGTCGAAGACGTCAGTCGCCAGGACAACCGCTGGCGGTACGCTCACCCGTACGTCAGGGAAAAGCCGCGAGAACCGGTGCCTGCGCAGCAGATGCCGCATGAAAGCCAGGCCGCGCGCTTTCCCGCCCAGAGAGCCAACTCCTATGCGCAGAAAGAAAGCGTCCGTCGGACCCAGCGCAGCGGGGCTGAAATCTGCAATGAGAACTTCACTTTGTTCGCTGCGGTAGTCCGCAATCGACGCAATCAGATCGTTGCGGAGATGCTCGGTACTCTGGAAGTCGGAAACTTTGCGCGGTCGGAGTTTCTGTGCCAGGGCAAATTCCGTGCGGGCCATCAGCCAGTGTGAAAAATGATTACGCTGCGCGTGGTAAGCGACGCTCTCCGCCGGAACTTCCTGCAGCATGGTCTCGAGGGCGCTGAGATCACTCGCTCGTCCTACCTCGGAAAAATCCGGTAGCCGAAAAACGAAATCCCCGAAACCAAACTCCCCCATCAGCACGTCATGAAGATCCGCCATCAACGTAGGGGACCGTTTTCGCAGAAACGATAGTCTCTCCGCGTTTGCCCGTTCGCGAAACTGCGTGCGGCTGGATTGCAGGACGATAGGCACGTCGGGTACAGCTCCGCGAATCAAGTACGCCAGTTCAAAGCCAGCCTCCGCGCTGAGTTGACCACATCGCGGAAATTCTATGTCGGACACCACGCCCAGCAGGTAATCCTTATACCGCATGGCCAGTTCTTCGGCTTCTTCGTAGCTCGAAGCCAGCAAAATCTTTGGCCGCGCTCGCATCCGCAGCAATTTGTGCGCGACGTTGATCCCTTCTTGAATCACTCTCCGCGACTGCGAAATCATCTCCGTGTAAATCACAGGCAGAAACGACGAGTAATACCGGATGTTGTCTTCCACCACCAGGATGACAGGAACTCCGATCGCAGCCGTGTCGGGGGCCGCATTGCGCTTGTCCTCGACATGCTTCACGATCGCGATGAGCATCCGCACATTCCCCTGCCACAGGAATACGCGTTCGATTTCGCTCCGAGGATTGCGCGCAACGAAGTTCTTCAGCTCCCGATAGTCGTAGGCCAGGACGACGATCGGTATGTCCAAGCCGGCCTGTCGGATCTCGCGCGCCAATCGGGCCGCGTCCATGTCGCCGACTTCAAGATTCGTCACTACCAGATTGAAACGGGGCTGCGATCGGACGAGCGCCAAGGCCTCCGATCCGGTGGACACCTGCGTGATGCTGGGAATCTGCTGGAGGTTGAGTTCCAGCGACTCGCCGATCAGCAGTTCGTTGAGCCGGCCATCTTCTTTCAGGATGAAAGAATCGTAGAGACTCGAAACGAGCACAATGTCGCGCACACGAAACGGCATGAGGTTCTCGAAGCCCTCAAAGAGCCGTTGCGCATCCATCGTAGCGTCAAGCGCCGGTTTCGTGACCATGGCGGGATCCAGGCGTGCGCCCATATGAAAACAGGCGGGGAGGAGTTCGTCCACCCCGCCTGACATCCTACTCAGTTCAGCTTAAACGAGCCCTTGGTCGATCATCGAATCGGCCACCTTCAGGAAGCCGCCGATGTTCGCGCCGTTGACTAGGTTCCCGGGCGTGCCATACTTCTCGGCAGTCCGGAAGCAGTTGTCATGGATCGCGATCATGATCTTATGCAGCCGATCATCGACTTCCGCGCGCGTCCAGCTCAACCGGGCGCTGTTCTGCGACATCTCCAAACCGGACGTGGCAACGCCGCCGGCATTCGCGGCCTTCGCCGGACCATAGAGAATCTTGTTCTCCAGGAACAGCTTGGTCGCTTCGAGCGTGCTCGGCATATTGGCGCCTTCAGCAACGACCTTGATGCCGTTCTTCAGCAGGTTGGCCGCGTCCTTCGCATTGATCTCGTTCTGCGTGGCGCTGGGGAACGCGCAATCCGCCTTGATGTTCCAGAGCGGGTTGTGATCCGACTTGATGTCGGTCGCCATGAAGAGCGCCTTCTTGAACTTGTCGGCGTACTCGCGGATGCGGCCGCGGCGCACGTTCTTCAGTTCCATGATGTAAGCGAGCTTCTCGCGATCAATGCCGTCCGGATCGCAAATCACGCCATTCGAATCCGACACGGTCATTGGCTTCGCGCCCAGATCCAACAGCTTCTCAATCGTGTACTGGGAGACGTTGCCGCTGCCCGAAACCAGGCACAGCTTGCCTTCCAGCGTGTCCTTGCGGGTCTTCAGCATCTCGGCCGCGAAATACACGCAGCCGTAACCAGTGGCTTCCGGACGAATCAACGAGCCGCCCCAGTTCAGGCCCTTGCCCGTCAGGACGCCCGTGAATTCATTCCGCAGCCGCTTGTACTGTCCGAACAGGAAGCCGATTTCCCGGCCGCCCACGCCAATGTCGCCGGCCGGAACATCCGTGTCCGGACCAATGTGGCGCTGCAGTTCCGTCATGAAGCTCTGGCAGAAACGCATGACTTCGTTGTCGCTCTTGCCTTTCGGATCGAAATCCGATCCACCCTTGCCGCCGCCCATGGGGAGCGTGGTCAGGGAATTCTTGAACACCTGTTCAAACGCCAGGAATTTCAGGATGCCCAGCGTCACTGAGGGATGGAAACGCAGCCCGCCCTTGTAGGGTCCGATGGCGCTGTTCATCTCAATGCGGAACCCGCGATTAACCTGGATCTTGTTCTGGTCATCGAACCACGGAACCCGGAACATCAGAACGCGCTCTGGTTCGACAACGCGTTCGAGGATGCGCGCGTCCCGATATTCGGGATGCCGTTGAAGCACGAGCCTCAGTGAATCGAATACTTCCTGGACAGCCTGGTGGAACTCGGGCTCGGCCGGATTCTTGGCCTTCACCTGAGCCATGACTTGTTCAATGTAATCGCCCGAGACTCGGGTTTCGGACGGCGTCAGCGTGCCTGCACTCATATCGGTAAACCTCCTTGATGTATAAGGGCTGCGGTCGGTAACTCTACACCTTTGAACCTTGCCCGGCGAAAACTCTTGCCGGCCACGTCCATTACTTGATGAAAATCATTCTTTCGGACTCCTCCGCCACATCGGAAGCTGGGGATTCCAGCTGTGAACGTCCTTCTGAAAATTGCGCGGCTCGCGCGCCGTTGCGCACACCAATTCAGGGTCTTCCTGTGGGGGCACGACAACGCTCAAGTAGCCGTCGATTTTGCTCTTAAGTTCCGGATCCGAAAAGAACTCGACCAGCTGGGAGCGGCGAACTTCTCCTTGCCCCTCGCACAGCGGGCACTTCAAGTGGTCGCGATGATCGGTCATGATTTTCCTACCTCGACAGGACCTTGGGGATCCTTGGGGGGCGAACGGAAGGCCAACCCGTACCCGATTAGACTTTGTACCGAGGTTTGCGGCAGTGACTCGAGCCACACGGGGGAGTGAGGTACCTCACAACCGCCAGTGGACGAAGAAGGATCGAAAGCCCGGGTTTGACAGGTTCGCTATAAAGAACTCTGAGATAGTACTACTTCGGCGGGAAGCCGCAATATGTCAAAGGTACAAAAGGGGCCTTTGTTCCCACTCGGTCGCTCCGTTGATAGCACCAGATGGCGTCAATTAGTTTGAACGCCTCGGCGGTGCCGCCCTTGTCACTTCATCCTCGGGTACTTGCCGGCTTGTTGGTCCGGTCTGGCGCGATCCTTTATCAGTGCAGGGATCTATCCACCGGTATAGTGTTTCCGTGGCGTCGGATGTATGGCACGCGGGGGTAACATAGCTTCGGTGATGCGCCGGGAGACCATCCCGGAGATGGTGGTTCGAAACCGCCCTCCCGCCCAGCTTTAGACTTTTCCGTTAGCGCGCCCGCGCCAGCACCAGGGTGATGTCATCCGGCTGCTCGTTGTCACCGATCCAATCATCTACCGCCGCAGTCACGAGGCTGGTGATGTCGTCCAGTGGCAAATCGCGATTCTGCCGGATTACGTCCATCAGCCTCTGCTCCCCGAACTCTCCAAAATCATTTTCCGGTTCGGTGATGCCGTCGCTGTAGGCGATGAAGATGTCTCCCGGCTTGAGCTGCACCTGACCTTCGTCGAACGTGAGGTTGTCGAACAGGCCAACCACGGTGCCCCCCTGGTCGAGCCGTCGCAGCGAGCCATCTTCCCCAATAATGATCGGCGGGAGATGTCCGCCATTACTGTAAGTAAGTTTTCTGGAATGGCCGTCGTAGTTGGCCAGGAAAAGGGTCGCGTATTTTTCTTGAGGGGTGCTCTCGTAGAGTTGATGGTTGAGTAAAGCCAGCAGCGCACCGGGGGATACCTCCGCGCCCTCGAAGCGGGACTCCACCGTCATCGCGAGTCCCCGCCCGGCTCCTACTGCGACCGGAGCACGAAGAATCGGAATTCCCTCGATGCTATAGGCCCGGACGGCGGAGTGAATCGTCGCCATCAGCAGCGCCGCCGAAATGCCTTTCCCGCTTACGTCGCCCGCGGCCAGGATCAGTCTGTCCCCGCTCACGGTCAGGAAGTCGTAGTAATCGCCACTCACCGTGCGCGCGGGACGGCAAAATCCGTGCACTTCGAGCGATTTGAGCTGTGAAATTTCGCGTGGAAACAACTGCGCCTGCACTTCCTGCGCGATCACCAGTTCATTCTCCATGCGCTGCTTTTCTTTTTGCTCGATGATGAGCTTTTCAATCGAAGCAGTCATGGTGTTGAACGAAAGTGCCAGCTGCGCGAGTTGATCAGTCGATTTCACTGGAATGCGGTGGCTGAAATCTCCGCGATCAATGTGCTGCGTAGCTTTGTACAGCTGTGCCACCGCACCCGTGATAGAACGGCTCAGGCTTGTGCCAATGACAAGCGCCAGCAATTCGATGATCGCCAACACGATCGCGATGACGAGGAGAATCGCTTCCACGCCCTTGGCGAAATTTCCCAGGGCCGCAAAAAGTCGGCTGTACAGGACCGATGGGCGCGTTTGCACCCGGACGCCCGGCGAGTCTTGCTCCCGAATCCCGCTTTTCCAGTCAATGACCGGCACCGGCGTTCCAAACGTAATTTGATGGTCGAACATGTTGGCGGCATTGGGCACGGTCCCGGCGGTGAAGAGTGCTCGAGGAGTCCCCGCCGGGTCGGAGTCGCTGCCATTCTTGTCGTCGCGAACGCTGATTTGTGCACCCGGCTGGTTCGTTTTCGCCGAGGGATTGTCTTCCGATGACGATCCGTTCTGCAACTGGAAGCCGCCGGAATATAGCGTGATCTCGCCCAGGTCTTTCGCGATCTCCTGCATCAACGGCTCATCCAGAGCCTCGCTGGAAACTACGGTGAGCTTTTCACCGCGGACCGGCAGCACCGTCGCAGCTCGCAGGAACAAACTTCCGCGGTCCCGGACAATCTCGTTTAATGGCCCTTTCACAAACAAGGGCTGCGGGAACGGAGTACCGCTTTTTGCATCGCCGCACACCGGGAGCGGCTTAGCTCCGTACCATGCACAAACGTCGCGATGCCTCCAGATCACATCCGTCTTGCGCAGGCTCTCGAGCAGTGCAACCGTGGGCGACTCGCCACGATCCAGTCGCACCGCTAATTCGTTTGCAATCGCCGAGTTCACCGATTCCACGTGCTCCATCTGCAGGTGGATCTCAGAGATCACCACGAAGTTGGCGAACTGACCGGCCAGTAGATAGAGAGTTACGAACGTCATGCCAATTAGCAGCAGTGTCGGCACCACGCCAATGAAAATGTATGTGACGATCAGCCGGTTCCGCAGCCGCCACAGAATCTTGGCCTTCAGAAAGCGGAATGCCAGGATCGCGAAAAAGAAGATGGAGATGAAGCTAAGGAAACTTACCCAGCCTCCCAGTATCGCGCCCGACGAAACTCTAAATGCCGCTGCCAGCTTCTGCAGAAGAAATAGCGCCAGTGCCAGCCCCAGCGTATACCACGCGCCCCATGCCACACGTGTGTGTGGCCAGAGGCCTCGCCGCTCCAATCGATCGCGCAGCATGGCGAAGGTGATTTTCATGACCTTAGGAGGTCGATTATGACAGAAACCTTCGAACGAGGCGGGTAGTTCCAGCCCGCAATTTGAAGAGTCAATACTCGAGGCGAGCGATCAGCGCTTCAGGGCAGTTTGCGTTTCGGGCCGGCGAATCGCGGTGACGCGAGGTTCGGCAAGTGTCCCGGTAACCGTCAGTCCGGCGGATCCTTCCGGCACCAGCTTGAAATCCAGTTTCCGGTTATCGGACGCTTTCCCCGTGACCGAGTAATTGGTGGTCGGCGATTCGAGAGCAGCTTGCTCCAGTTCGATCTGACCCCTCCGAATCGTGATGGTCCCGTTGAAACGGCGAACCTGCAAAGGCGCAGAAGACACCAGAACATGCGGGAAGATTCCGTCACGCATGTTGAAATGGAGGTCGCCCTTCGCGGAATCTATCAGTTCGGCGGTCGAGAAGCCCGCCAACTCGACCTGATACTTGGCACTCGCCGTGCCCGTGATCCAGGGTTCGTCCATGGTTTCGGCGACTTGATTCAACGCGGCCGAATCAATGGTTCCCGAACCAGAATAAATCGGAGGTTTCGCCGTGAAATCCAACCGCCACTCGCCGCGATGCTTGCCGCCGAAAACGTCGGCACGGAGGTCCGACAGCCGAAGTTGTCCGCGCTCCAACTCCGCCTTTGCGGTCACTCGCGCCGCCTGCAGAGTTCGAATCACAACCCGATCGGCCGCTACCGTTCCGGTTGCTCGAATATCGACGAGAAAAGATGGTCCATCGGTAGATGATCTCGACGAGAACCTGTACCACGGACGCTCGGGAGGATTGGGATTCAACAGATCATTCCATTGATCGGAGGAAATCTCATCCGCATGCAGATCAAACTTCAAACTGCAGGGTGCCGGACAATGCCGGGGCAGCGAAAGGGAACCGGACCAGCGAGTGCCCGCAACGGAAGCCGATATGCCATCGACTCGCGTTTCCGAATCGCTCAGAGCGATTCGTGCGGAAGATACTTCCAGCGGCCCATTGATCCCGCGGATCTCAGCCTGCACAGCATGAATTTCTGCTGTCCCGGTGATTCCTGGACTCGGAAAGCCTGACCATACGCCGGCCACCTGTAAATCCACCTTGGTTGCGCCGGTGGCGGAAGGCCGGATCGCCGGGATACCCGCCACCCGAGCCACCTGTATGAGTCGCCGAACGTCGGCATCGCCCCTCACGGAGATGTTGTAGCCGCTGCGTATGACCCAACCCTGAATCACTGTGGGCAAAGGACGGCCCAATTTCACGGGGACCGGCCCGAGAGATAAATATGGTTTATCGGGCGCGTGCAGCGCCAGAACATCCGCACGCGCGGGCACCTTTTTCCCTGCGTGTTGCAGACCCGATACGAGCGAGAAAGGAATCACATCGAGCGACAAATCCGTCTTGCTGCTCTCGGAGACCAGGCGGAAATCGCTGGTCCGGCCGCCGCCCTCGAAAACAGGTTGTCCTGCCTCATTCGAACGCGCGTCGAAGGTTGCGTCCATCGTGCCTGCGGCTCGCAAGTCATTTGGCAAATCTTTCTTGGCCCGGCGAGCCACTGTCAGAACACTCTGCAGAGGAATTCGGGCCGCGATCACGTGGATCGCATACCGTCGCGGCCCCAGGAAGTTCGACGCTTCCCCCGTGACGGAAAGGGAGCCATCCCCTACCGGGCTCAGACAGGCAAGCTCTCGCAGGCTGCGTTCCGCGACTTCGTAGTGCGCTTCACAGTGCGTCTTGAGGTCGAGCGGCGACGTTCCCGCGATGTCGTACCGGCGGAAGTCCTGCAGCACGCCGTCGGCGCGCACCAGCAGATTCGAGGGCGTCCCAGAAAATTCTACAGTCGCGCGAACCGTCCCCCGCCATCCCCGGTCTTCTCCCGAAAGAAACTTGCTGAGTTGCCCGAGTTGCCCGCCGTCCCACTGCATGCTGAACTGAACCGGCGTCTCATAAAGTGAATGTGCCCGCTGCCATTCTCCACTCACTTTCACGACACCCGTGTCGCTCAGATTCATATCGGAGCGCACCGGCTGGCCGCGCAAGCGCATGCCCCAGCTATTCTCGGAGTCCTGCCAGAAAGCATACTTCGCGTCGGTGATGGCGAACGGTTTCTTCTCCGGCCCGTCTTTGAAGTTAATCCGCCCGCGATCCGCTTCAATGTAAGGGAAAGCCGGGCGTCGTTCTGATGCGGCCTTGCCCGTAGGTGCCGCGGCAATCTGGGCCGTACGCTCGAGGAAGTTTTCAATGTTCCAGCGCCCGTCATCGCGGCGAACCAGGTTCAGACTCGGCTCGCTCAGGCTGAGTCTTGAGATCTCCATTCGCCCGCGCAGCAGTGAGCTCAGTCGGAGCAGGGCAGTCACTTCCTGGGCGCGCAAGACCGGCTCGGCCCCAAATGCCGGATCGTCATAGACCACAAAACCATCCAGATCAAAACCCGGGGCTGGAAGCAGGTGAACGTGCACATTGCTGATTTCCACGCGTCGCTGCACCGTCATTCCAATCGAAGACGCGATCCGCGTCTTGAGGCGCGTTGCCCCTGGCCTTATGAGGAACAAGGCAAGGATCACGGCCACGGCCGTGACCAGCCAACGTCGTTTGGCTTTGAGCGTCACTGAACCAACCGGAATGTGCGGCGCCACCGCGTCTGGTCAAAGAAGTGGATCGCAACGTGGACCAGAAATCCGATGCGCTCGCTGAAATCAGTATGTCGATATTGGTCCGCAGGAGTATTAAACGACCAGTACACAAACATGGGCCGGCCAATAACATTCTCTTTCGGAATGAATCCCCAGTAGCGGCTGTCCAGGCTCACGTCGCGGTTATCGCCCATGCCAAAGTAGCTATCCGCCGGGACCACGATGTCATCGCCCTCAATATGCGAACGCATCTGCAGTTGCCAATCCGGAGAGACGTTATAAGCGTCCGACGGAGGCACGGCCGGGAAGTTATCGCGATAAGGATCGTAGAAAAGCGGTCCCTTGTGCATCACGTAAGTCTCGGTCAGCTTTTCGCCGTTGCGGTATACCGCTCCATCGCGCAGGTGAAGCCGGTCCCCGGGGACTCCCATGATCCTTTTCACAACATAGAGTCCCGGTTCTGCGGGGGACAGAAACACGACAATGTCGCCTCGCTTGATATCGCGATAGGGAAGCAGCGGCCCCATCCAGTTTGTCTTCGGGGCGAACTGCTCGCGGTTTACGAAAACGTGGTCGCCAATGAGGAGGGTGTCTTCCATCGAACTGGAAGGGATCTCAAAGGCCTGAAGGATGAACGTGATAATGAAAAGCCCCGTGACCAGCACTGCGGCCAGGGAGGCAAGAAACTCGACGGTAGTTTCGCTCTGTTTCTCTGCTGGAGGATTGTCTTTCTTAGCCATGTCTAGTTTTTGGATCCAAAAGTGACGTTGACTGCGTCAGCTAACGACGCGAAAAGTGCGGTCCCAGCGCGTGATCTGGAAGAAATGAGTCACCGCGTATGCGAAATGATAGAGTCTATCACCCACTGATGCGGGGATTGGCAAGTCGCTATCCAGGTCGCGAATCGACCAGTAGATCAGCAAGGGCCGCCCCACGATGTTCTCCCTTGGCACGAAACCCCAGTAGCGGCTATCCGAACTGTCGTCGCGGTTGTCACCCATCGCAAAATAATGATCCTCCGGCACGATCAATTGTCCGTCTTCCACAAGTTTCGGCATCTGCACCCACCAGTCTGCATTGATGCCTGGGTCCAGCACGTCGAGACGGGGAAAATCATCCCGAAAGAAGTTCCGCTCCGGCTTGAAATAACGTACGTAGGGTTCGGGCAGTGGTACCCCATTCACAAAAACCCGCTTGTTCACCAGATGAATGCGGTCGCCGGGCACGCCGATGACTCTTTTGACGAAATGTTGCGACGGGTTGACAGGATAGTGGAAGACGATGATGTCGCCTCGGCGGATCGGACGATACGGAATGAACAGGTTCCCGCTCCCACCGTAGCAGAGCTTGTCCACTAGCAGGTAATCGCCGATGAGCAGTGTGTTCTCCATCGAGACCGACGGGATCTGAAACGCTTGTACGATGTAGGTGATGACGAACACAGCAATCACGACCGTGGCCAGCAGCGACTGCGTGGAAGTTAACCAGTCCGTGTTTTCGTGAGCCGACTTGGAAGACGTCATCATTGGGTAGGCGGCGTCGACTGCTTCTGAACGACCTTGCCTTCAGCGGCGCCCGGAAATGCGGCCAGATACTCGAGCACCTGCCGGGCCGCGTCCTGTTCCGCTTTCTTCTTCGTGGT
Source organism: uncultured Acidobacteriota bacterium (assembly GCA_963765755.1). GTDB lineage: Bacteria > Acidobacteriota > Terriglobia > Terriglobales > Acidobacteriaceae > Gp1-AA133. The sequence continues at coordinate 566,196 of CAVXXV010000005.1, forward strand.
GCCCTCGGCGCGCCCAACGAACTCAACTTTTGTCTGCCCCGGCGCGGATAGCCTGACTTCGACCGTAAACGTCTTGCTATGCTCCGGTCCCACTTCCTTCACGAGTACGTAGGATGCCTGTCGTCCGGTAGCCTGCAGATTTTCCTGCAATGCCGACTTGAAATCCATGACCGGCACACCCCCGCTGGCCGGATTCATGCGTTCCAGTTCGGGCGCGATCACGGTTTTCAGAATGAACGCCCGCGCTGTTTCCAGGCCCCCGTCCAGATACAGGGCAGCCAGCACGGCTTCAAATGCGTCCACCAGCAGGGCCGTCTTGCTTCGACCTCCGCTCTTTTCTTCTCCCCGGCCCAGCCGCAGGTAATTTCCCAGGCTCAGGTTCTGCGCAACTTGAATGAGATGCCGTTCGCTTACCAGGTGAGCGCGTAATTTCGAAAGTTCGCCTTCCCGGAAAGTTGGAAAGCGGCGAAAGAGTTCTTCCCCGGTCACGAGCGCGAGCACCGCATCCCCGAGAAACTCAAGCTGTTCGTTATCTCCGGGACGAACGCCGGTTTTTACCGGCTGCAATGCCTCGAGTTCCCGTGCTTGGGAACTGTGAGTGAGAGCCTGGTCGAGAAGTTCCGGGCGCTGGAAGTGATACCCCAACAAATTTTCTAGCGCCGCGATTTCTTTGACTTTCATGCAGATTCGGGGCGGGCAAGACTATCCAAAATTCTCCTGCCCCACAAGTCTTACTGAATCCGTCAGTTCTTCGGCTGATCGGAGGCGGCTGGTTTGGGTGCTGCCGCATTCCCTCCCACCAGTTGGTTCAGGCGGTCGCGCTCCTGGCGCGCCAGCTTGCCCGCACTGGTGGCTTCCTGCGTCAATTCCACGGCATGGTTCGCTTCTTTTAGCGCTTCGGGATACTTGCCCTGGCGGTCCAGCGAAATGGCAAGCCGCAACACCACAACCGGATCAGGCTGCGACGGGAAAGCATCCACCGACTTGCGCAGATCCGTTTCCGCGGCCGTAAAGTTGTCCTTCTTGAACTCCAGCGTACCAATGATCGAGTAGGCAAAAGAGCGCAGTTGGCCTTTGTATGCGTCAACCTGTTCCTGGGGCGTGTTTGGCGGAATTGAGATGTCGGTGTCGACCGTCTGTAGCGACTTCTGCGCCATCTTCATGGCCTCGTCCAGTCGCTGATCTTTGTCGAGATCGGTGTCGCGCGTCTTTTCCGCCAGTTCACTGGCCACCGTCACTAGAAGCTCCGGATCGTCGCCATCGAGCGCGAGACCCTTCCGGCCCAGTTCAATGATCTTGTCGGAGTTGCCGGCACGCTGGCTGGCGCGCATCGCCGACTTGAAAAGCATGACCCGCAGTTCACTGTCTGGAAACTTCGCGGCGAAATCATCGGCTGCCTTCTCGGCCGCGGCAGCATCCGTCAACGCGATGGCGGTTTTGTAGGCTTCATACTCGGGCTGAGTCTTCGCCTGCGGTGGACGTTTTCCCAGTGCGGGGGCTGGAGTCTGCGTTCCGGTTTGCGCGGCCGGTTGCGCTGCAGGTTTGTTATTGGCCTGCGCGAAACTCCACGTCGCAACCGTCAGCACAGCTCCGATCATCGCTACTCGCTTCATGCTCTCTCCTTGGGTGGCCGACTCTCGCTGGGGAGAATCGAAGTGCTCAATTCTTGTCCTGCTGCTGACCGCTCGCGGGTGGTTCGTACGGCTTCTGTAAACCACGCTCCGCTGCCGCCTTCACTTCCGGCAATGCGGCCCCGGCAGTCAACGCAGCGTGATATTCGTCCAGGGCGTTCTCTCGTCGTTCCTGCAGATCGAAGATTCTGCCCAGGTAGATATGCGACCAGGCGATCACTTTCGGCTCTTGCGCTACTTTCAATGCCTGCTCGAAATATCCGGTAGCTCCCGCCATGTCCCGTTTTGCTGTGGCGATCTGCGCCAGGATGAAGAGAGCTCGCCCCGCATCTTCGTGACCGTCATGCAACGACTGCTCCGCCAGGTCCTGAGCGGCCTTCAAGTCTCCGCCCATAAGTCGCTTTTCGGCGAGCAGCAGAAGATGCTGATCCTTGGGTCGCGCGAAATGCAGCACGTCGGGAACGGCTTCGGCTGCAAAATGTGTGTCTGCGGCACGCTTCTCTTCCTTCTTTACGTCGACCGCGTTGAGCAAGTCAATATACGCGTTGCGAATGCCTTCCGGATCCTTTTCAAACTGCGCCAGCGAATCATAAAAATAGCGCGTCAGAATAAAACCCTGTTCCATCGATTTTTCGATGGCATCGGCGCGTAATGCCTCAGGAGTCTTGCTTGTACCCTGCATCCGGATTTCAACCGCCCGCACCAGGCATTCGGTCACAAGCAGCGACGTGTCAATTTTGAACGACTCTTCCATCGGCGCGCCCTTGACTGATGCGAGCAACGGCTCCAGACGCTTCATTGACGTCGGATACTTCAGGGACAACGGATCGAGAAGATAATGCAGGTACGTGTGCCGGATCTGATCCATCTTCAGTTCTGAGCCGGACGGGGAAATCACGACATAGTAGTCGCTGCCGTAGTTGCGGGCATTCACTTGACTGGGCGCGCCCAGAGGCTCCAGATAGACAGCAAAACCGCGGCCCAGATATCCGGAAGACGGCAGCTTGAGATAGATCTCGGTGTCGAACAGCGTCTTTGAAAGCGGTTCGTGGTACCGCTCCGTCATCCGGGTATACGCATCGCGGTGCTTCTGCCAGATGGCATGAAATCCGGCCTTCTCGTAAACGATCGAGGCAAGCCTCGCAAACCCCACCACGTTGGCGGCATCCGGCGGCAGTTCGGCCTCTTTTACCTTGGGAAGAAAATTCGGCGGGTCACCCAGGTACAGTGCCAGCGAAATATACTGCGCCAGATCGCGCGTTGTGTCTGGCCGAATATGCTCGTGGTAGTACTGGCACATCAGGTTGGTGGCTTCTAGCGCCTCGTCGGAATCGTGAGTGGCTCGCGAGATTTCGTTGCGGATCTGCTTCCGGACCGGATCCGACGTGTTTAGCTCCTGCGAATAGCCACACGTGTTCATCGCCCCCAGGATCGTGAACAGAGTTTCGCTCGTGTCGAGTGTGACCTTAGGCGCGTTCTGCGCCAGACACAACGGCGAAAGCAAAGCCAAGAGGGCGGCTATTTTCGAATGTCGCAACCGGGAACCCAGGAAAACCTCCAACCGGGCGGTAAGCTGTAGGAGATGCAACGATAGTTTAAGGGGTTCGGCGCGGAGGGTCAAACGCGCCTAAGGCCCGGCAAACACACGAACACCCCAGCGAAAACGATCAAGATCGCTGGGGGTCTATCCACGCACGCTGATTTTCGAAAACGACAACACCGCCCGCCCCGGAGTCGGCCGTCCCATCGACATTGCCGGACGGAAAGTCGTGAAGATCAGCATCCTCTTCACCTCCGGCAGCAGCTTCTGGGAACCGTCCGGATCGGAAATAATCCGGTAGTCCTGGATGCGCCCATTCGCGTCTACGTAGGCCTCGATGACCAGCGAATCTTCATTCACTGAACTCAAGGTCGCTGCAAACGACGATTCCTGCAGTTCAGGGCCGCTATACAACATCAACGGCACATCGTTCGCGTTGCGCGCCTGCAGTTCCGGCAAGGTCAGCCCCATCACGAAGCCGAAAATGGCCACTGCGGCCAGAGTGCCCGCGGTAGCGGGAACCATGAAGGCGTGCATCAGGTTTTCCAGTCGGACCAGCAGCCCCTGGAAGGGCGGCCGTTTGGCTGTAGCAGCTTCGCGAGAGATGGCCAGTCGAAGCTTCAATGCCAAATCGGAAGGAGCCTTGCGGCGGCCTACCTTAGCCAGCAATTCTTGTGTTTGACGGAGCAGCGCATACTCCCGGTGACAGCTCGAACATCTTCCGAAGTGCACGCACAAGGCCTGCATTTCGGCTCCCGACAAAGCTCCGTCAAGGTACGGCGAGAACATCAACTTCGCCTCGGCGCACTTCATGACGACACCTCAAGTCCTTCTGCGTTATTCGGCATTTCACAGATTGACTTCGATTCCTCTTCCGGAATCTCCAATCCCAATTCCGGACCAACTTCACGAACGTATCCCGCCAGCCGGCGCCGGAGCGCTTCCCGCCCGCGGGTTAAACGTGACTTCACGGTACCCAGGGAGATGTCGAGCACTTCCGCGATTTCTTCATAGGACATCTCTTCCAGATCCCGCAGGATCACTGTGCTGCGATACGGCTCTGGAACTTTTCTCAATTCCATTTCCACGCGCGCCCGGACTTCTTCATGCGCGGCGCTATCGAAAGGGGAATCCCTCTCGTCGATGAGCGCGTCCCTTACGGATCCTGACTCGGACGTGTTGTCGAGGGGCTCCATTGATGTCTCTTTGGCCTTGTGCCGGAACCACCAGCGCCGCCGGTTCGACGCCTCGTGCACCGCGATCCGGTAGATCCAGGTTTTCAGGCTGGATTGTCCGTTGAAATGCTTCATCCCGCGGAAGACTTTCAGGAATACTTCCTGCGTCGTATCCGCCGCATCGGAGGGGTCGGTGAGGATGCGGTACACCAGCGAGTAGATGGGCTGGTGGAACTCGCCGATGAGCCAGGCGTAGGCATCCTCGGATCCAGCCTTCAATTCCGCGACGATGGCCCCGTCCAAGTCCCGGGCCCCCATCGCACTTGCTAAATCACCCAAGGTGGCTACTCCCGCCATGACTCTCACGGCGCACCTCGTATTATAGGATTTTCGCGCCGCAAATCAGACGGAAATCGGATTCGCCGCACCCTCCACTCCCCAGTCAAAAGCCGAAACGACTCCCACTTACATAGACCCCAAGCAACTGTCAGGAGTTCCAGGATTGTAAGCAGCCTGTTTTTAGTGATTTGTGGTGTGGAGCGGGCGCCCCCGCCCGCTGGAAATCGGCACCTAGTGGACATCTGTCAGTACTTTGTTACTACGACGGAGGGGGCGTGGCCGGTTGCCCTGGCGGCGTGCTCGGCTGGGCAGTGGTGGGCTTGGGGGGCCGTGGAACTTTCTTCTTGGCGGCCGGCTTCTTCGGTTCGTTGTCATCGACCACAATCTTTTTGGGAGGCGGGGGCGGCGCGGCCTGCAGAGCCTTGATCTGCGTGCGCAACTGGGCCAGTTCCGATTCCTTCGAAGCGCTCAGGGTCTCCAACCGCTCTCCCAGCGACCGGCGGTTTCGCTCCATGGCATTCAAGTCGTTCGAGAGAGACTGGAATTCATCCTTCGACCCAAACGCTCCGGCTGATTCGGTGATATTGCCAAGCACATCGTAAAGCGCGTCGAGATTCCGGTAGAGCTTGAAGGTCGCCGTCAGATCCTCGGGAGAACTGCGCAATTGCGTCACGATCTCCGGAAGCGCATTTTGCAGGTTTCGCTTCACCGAGTCAGTGTTGCTCAGAACCTGTTTCTTGTAGTTGGAATCCATCTTCCATTTATCAATCCGCAACTTGGTCAGGTCGGCCTGAGTAGCCTGCGAAGCCTGCTCGAGCGGCCCGAGGATCGAGTTCAGTTCGCTCACCGAGGCATAGGGCACTGGGGCGGGCGTGATCTGTGCCGTGAGACACGTTGCCCCGATAAGCAGCGAAGCTAGAAGAGGGGTGCGAGTAAGATTCAGCGTCATTGTGAAGTGCACTTCGTTCAGAATACTCATTTTCCCAATATTCTCAAAATCCGTCGAAGCCGCACGATTGACTACCGTTAAGAGACGCAGGAGTATAAAATGGTTGGCACCAACCGTAACGCGGCGGTCGTCGCGCAGAGTGGGCCTGTGGCGCAGTTGGGAGCGCGCTTCCATGGCATGGAAGAGGTCGTCGGTTCGAACCCGACCAGGTCCACCAAATTTCCAGCCTTTTCACTGAGATCCCCAAATTGCTTGCAGTCTATGTCTACCTTCGATCGTGGTATGGGGCGTGACTGCAGCCGACGGGGAGATGCTTTGCGGGATTGATAGCAGAATCCGCGCGGAGGTCTAGCTCTCTCTGTCTCCCGGTCGCAGCACCGGGGACTCGGAGCGACAACAAATTCCGTACCGCTGCCAAAGCCGAAACCAGGGGCTATGCGCGAGCATCTCGTCGTGTCTGCGATTTGCGGCTGCAAGATCGCTCACGCTCATCGGTCGAGGATCCCGCGCCGCGAAGATGCGCTCCAGCAATTCGATTTCGGCAATGGTCTTTTCAGCGTCCATCCCGATCCAATATGGAGCACGAGCGACGGCGAGGTCAACTACCCTTCCGTAACGGGCTGGGCAGAATCACGACCGCAGGTTCGCGGACTTACGTGCGCTAGAGTACAAAAGCCGACCAGGTCCACGAACTATGCCCCCGTCTAAGATTACATTACGGCCTTATTTCGATGGGCGATCGCGAACAGAATGCACTGTAGAAAGACGACCGCTAACCTTTACCTTTCAATTTCACTTCCTGAGGCGGAACAAGACTAGGAACGAGTGTGCGTCTCGCCAGCCGCCTACAAGTGCTACGCTTCTGAAGATGGCGTTGATGTCCCATACTTGGCGTTCCGTCGCCATTCTAACGATATGTCTCGGCGCGACCGCCAGTCCGATGGTGGCCCAGCAAGTTGGCGCATCAAAAAAGCCAGCCCAATGGTCCATCCAGGTCACGCCACCCAAGTTGGTAAACGGTGTGCCGATTTTCTTGCAAGTCACTCCTTCGGCACCGCTCGAATCCATGACCGGAACCTGGCTGGGGCACGACCTCACCTTCGACCACATCGGCGGAAAGAATTGGTTTGTTCTGGCCGGCGTGAGTCTCGAGACCAAGCCCGGCCGCTATCCTCTTAAAGTCGAGGCCGTCACCACGGCCGGCAAGCATCTTCATTTTGAACAGAATTTATCCGTCGGTCTCGAGAAGTATCCGACTATCGAGCTGAAGGTTTCGAAGCAATTCACCGAGCCCAACCCAGAGCAACAAGTCGAAATCAAGCAGGCTCAGGACGTGAAGAAGGAAGCCTTCAGCAAGATCACGCCCGCCCGAGAATGGTCGGGGCCCTTCTCAGCGCCGGTCAACGCGCCCAGTTCCGACATCTTCGGCACGCGCCGCGTCTTCAATGGCGTGACCAAGAGCGTTCATCAGGGCCTCGACTACCGCGTCGGCCCCGGTACTCCGGTGATGGCGATCAATTCCGGCACTGTCCTTCTTGCGCGCTCGCTTTACTTCGAAGGAAATTGCGTGGTGATTGACCACGGCCAGGGCCTGCTCAGCCTTTATCTGCATCTTTCGGAACTCAAAACGAAAGAAGGAGACCGCGTCGAACGGGGAACCGAAATCGGCCTAAGTGGCGCCACCGGCCGCGCCACCGGCCCGCATCTGCACCTGGCGGTGCGCTGGCAGGGAGTGTACGTTAGTCCCGCTGTTCTCCTGAGACTGCCCTTGCCCGAAACCAACCAGAAATCGGCGACCAAATAATAATCTACAGCCGGGCGCTCGGTCCCTTCGAACCCGGTCCGCGCACGCCGCTCGCCTTGCTCGACTCTTTCAAATCCAGATTGCGTATCAACCGGTGCAAGTAATTGGGATGAACGCCGAGAGCCTTGGCTGCTTCCGTAATGCTGCCGCGGGCCTCTTCCAGTGCATTCTGGATAAGCCTTTTCTTCAGCTCCTTGACGGCGCCGTGATACTTCGCCTCGCCCACGCCCGGTGCCGGATCGCGCTCCAGTAAATTCTCCGGCAGATCCTCCGGCAAGATGTCTTCCGACGTGCCCAGCACCAGCGCGCGTTCAATCACGTTTTCCAGTTCCCGCACATTTCCGGGCCAGTCGTAGTTTTGCAGGCAAGCCAGAGCTTGCCGCGAGAGCGGCTTCGGCTTCGCACCGCATTTGTTGCAGTGCTTCTCCACCAGGAAGCTGACCAGCATCGGGATGTCTTCCTTGTGCTCGCGCAGCGGCGGCATAGTCAGGCTGACCACGTTCAGCCGGAAATACAAATCCTGCCGGAACTCTCCTTTACGGGACGCCTCTGCCAGATCGCGATTGGTGGCTGCGAGCAGCCGGATGTCCACGTGGATCGGCCGGTTGCCGCCTACGCGTTCAAACTCGCGTTCCTGCAAGACACGCAGCAGCTTCACCTGCAGCGCTGGCGCCAGTTCTCCGATCTCGTCCAGAAACAGCACGCCCCCGTCGGCCATCTCCAGGCGGCCTTTCTTCTGAGCGACCGCGCCCGTGAATGCGCCCCGCTCATACCCAAACAGTTCGCTCTCCAGCAGGTTTTCAGGTATGGCTGCACAGTTGATCGCGACGAACGGCTTGCTGGCGCGGGGACTCTTGCGGTGAACGGCGCGCGCCGCCAATTCTTTTCCGGTTCCGCTCTCGCCGCCAATCAGCACGGTCGCATCGGTCGGCGCGACGCGCGCCAGGAACTGAAACACATCTTTCATTCGGGGGCTCTCACCCACCAGCGTACGGTCAAGCGTGATCTCAGTCGTCAGCCGCTGGTTCTCCTGCTCCAGCCATTGCAGCCGGCGGGCATTCTCGAGCGCTACGGCGGAAATTCCCGCGATCGCCGTGACCAGTTGCAAATGATCTTCGTTGAACCGGTCCGCGACGTTGATGGTGTCCAGATAAATACAACCGATCGTCCGCTGATAAATGCTCAGGGGCACACACAGCAGGGAACGCACCTGCAGCGCGATCAGGCTTTCCACCGTTGCCAGGCCGGTGCCCGGAACGTCAGAACCCAGAATCGCCAGTCCTTGTTCGAGCACGCGGTGTGCGATTGTGCCGCTGACCCGTACGGGCTTCTCGTTTCTCGCGTCGCGATTGCGGCCGAAAACCGAGTTGAACGCGCCACTGGTGCCGTCGAGCAGGATTGCCCCTCTCTCGGCAGGGGCAACTTCGAAAATCAGATCAAGCACCTGCGCCTGCAATTCGTCCAGATCGCGAATGGAGTGCACGACACGGCTGATCTTCAGCAGCGCGCTCAGATTGCGGGCCAGCCGCGACGTGGCCGGCAGTTCGCTGAGAATCTTGTCGGGCTGAAGGTAGAGAACATCCTCGGGCCGGATCTCGGCAGCAGCGTGAGTCGCGCCCGCATCGTCGAACTCGACGGCGCGACTTGCCCCGGACCCTTTCTCGGGATCGTCTTCGATGAGAAACCGAAAAACCGAATCGCCCACGGCGATTTCATCCAGATGGTGCAGCCAGTGATCCTTCACTGGCTCGCCGTTCACCAGCGTGCCGTTGCGGCTATCCAGATCCCGAACCTTAAAGCTGGCCTCATCGCGGCGGATCAGGCAATGCCGTCTTGAAACGGAAGGATCGCTGATCGGCAAGCCGTTCGAGGCGTCGCGGCCTAGCGACAGATCCGAGTCCGGAAGCGCGAACACCGAATCGCGCAAGGGTCCGGCAATCGCGACCAGCCGGGGATTGCTTCGGCTCTTCGCACTGCTCGCCGTGTTCCGGATTGCATCGATTGCCATCGCAGATCGCCCAACAGATGCCCGAACTATCCGAGAGGATAGTCGCCTATCCGATCGGATAGGGCTTTCATAATAAGTGAAGAATCCGTCGGAAGCGCTTCACGTTATCGAAAATATATACAAGTCATTGTTGTGCAGACGTTTACGGGCGGCAACCATCGCCCTTGGCCGATGATCCCAAACTTGGCCTCACGCGTGCATCGTGATTGGGCGACGACTGGCCTGGCAAAGCGACGGGGGAAGCGCTTAAGCATTTTCGGCTAGGCAGGAGCGGGAATCGAGGAACCGGAGGGACCCCCTCGCCGGTGGCCGAGATTCCCTTTTTTCTTTTGCATATTTCGTTATACGGGTGGCCAGATCCTGTTGATTTCCGATTCTCTTCTCATCGGAACAGCAGGGGCGCGAAGTTTGTCAGGTTATCGCGCCATACCAGCCATGTATGCATGCCTAGTGTCTGGACGGCAGTCGGTTGCAGACCTTTCCCCTTCAACCACGCAATGAGTTTCTGATTTCGATCAAGCAGTTCATCTTCAGTTCCGCAAGCAATCCAGAGCAGTCGCAATTTGACATTGATGCCCGGCGCGGATTGGGTTGTTATGCTTGGAAACGCTGAACCGAAGTCGCTTTCTCCCAACTGCGCGGAACTGAACCCTCCTACATAGGCAAAGTCGTCGATATGATTGAGACCCACGAGCAGGCTTTCGGCGCCACCCATAGAAAGGCCGGCGACCGCATGGTCTTCGCGTCTATCCGAGAGCGGATATTGGTGCTTCACAAGGGGCATGAGTTCCTGAAAAAGTGCGTCTGAAAATCTCCGGTAATTACGTCGAATCAATTCCGGATCTTTCCAGCTACTCCATCCCCGGGCAATCATCTCCGTTGTTCCGTAGCCGAGGGGCATCACGACGATCATCGGCTTGGCCTTTCCCTGGGCAATCAGGTTGTCGAGGATCACGTTGGCCTTGGCCATCGCCGTCCACGCGCTGGGATCGTCACTGTATCCGTGAAGCAGATAGAGCACTGGATATTTCTGCTTGTTACCAGGATCGAAATTGGGCGGCGTGTAAACGTAGTATTCGCTGTCGATCCCGACAATGTTCGACCTGTAGTAGTGATGATGCACCACCCCGTGCGGAACGTTTGCCGCTTCCCACGGCATCGGAGGGTTACCGGGAACCAGGAAAGTATTCTCTTTTTCGAAAAAACCTGTCGTGAACGTCGGGTTGCGTGGATCAAGGACATCGGTTCCGTCCACGTGGAAGCTATAGCTGTAATACTGAGGAGCCAGTTTTGGCACCGTGACGCTCCACGCCCCGTCGGGCGCTTTCGTCATAGGCAACGGGGCCTTCATGCCTTCGAGATTGAGTTCTACCTTGGCGGCATTCGGCATGGCGAGACGGAAAACAGCTGTTCCATCCTGCTGCAACAAAGGGCTAATGAGAGTTGCGGGGGCCACCAGGACAGGTGCAGTCGACTGCGCACGGGCAGGACAAAGCCCTCCGCAGAGCATCAGAACCATGAGCGCATGTGAGAAGACAGTGGATCGCCACGGAGCGAGTGCCATATCTGTGGTCGGGAATATTCTCCAGTCTGTGAATCGGAAGCTCGGGAACTGAGACCCGGATCTTCTTTGCCCTCTCTATCGCATGGCGTAGATGTCGTAGCTCACCCTCGACTGCGCGACATCAAACACGCCGACACCCACGCACTGCAAGCGGTTCAGCCACAAGTAGTCCGGATGGCTCGTATGATACCGCGGCACGATGCGCAACTCGGGGCGAGGTGGCAGGATTCCTTTCAGAAATTGGTTGTAGCCGTCCGGTCCTAAAATCCACGACGCCGCCGTACGTCGTGTATACCAAGGCGCCATCGTTCAGTTCCATGGTGGCGCGAACGTCCAGCAAGCCAACGCCGTCGGTACGAAGCAAGAGCCAATCGCCGCCAACTGTCCTCAGCCGGCCTCGCATCCTCGGGCCCGAGATTTCGCCGTCCGTAACGTAGAAATTTACTCGAATCCCTTCCGCTACGGGTCCAACTACTTCGGGAAAGCGAGTGTTGCCCAGTAAGAACAGATGTACTCAAGATCAACACTGGCGACACGATCGACTGTAGTGGCGGCATTCATTTGCTCCTCCACGTTTCGGAATCGGGGAAGAGTATCACAGAGGCATAATTCCGGGACTCGGTGTTTGAAATCAGCGAGGTGTCAACTTGTGCAGTGAGGGTTCCGGTGGAATTTCCAGCGACGAAAGAATACTTGCCCGACGCTGAATGCAATTCGCTTCCGAAGTCTGACGGCCTGGGGCCCCACAGTCGGGGCCGAAGGCCGCCATCTCTCCTACTGACCTTCGCAGCTCACCTCGTTGTTCCAATCCACAAACGCACCCTTGGGATTGTCTCGCCATGCCCAGACGTGCAGTTCGAAGAATGCCGGCAGGTTGTACCGGTTTGGACTAGGGACGAACTGGAACACTTGTCCTTCGAGCACTGGTGGAGTGTTGTTGTGGCCGGCTAGCCACGTTGTTGCGTCCACCAGAAACTCGACCCCGACGAGTCGACGCCGATCACCTGCCGGTTCGTAGATCAACGCTTCAGGGTGTGCGACATCGATCTCTCCGTCCCCATACAGACTGAGGTTGACGTAGTGAATGCCCATCGCCCCGTGTTCTGGACCGCTGACGCAGCCCAGAAAGGGTCCGTAACCGGCTGCGGTGGCAGCGTTCACGTCAATAAACTGGTGAGTAGACTCGCGAACCAACTGGACCAGCTTGGCCGGGACGGCATGATTGGCGTGAACGATCGGGGCATCAGCGGCTGCGATCAGGGAAGCTGTCACGATGAGGCTGCCGAAGATCACCATACGCAGGATGTTCGTCGCGGATCTGCGGAAGAGAGCTGTAATTCGTGTGTTCATTTTCCTCCTTTTGTCGAGTGTCCAATGGCTCAGTCAATCGACACGTGCATGCTGTGGCCAACGTTTCCGGGTCGCAATGGCGAACGGCTGAAGAACGGCTTAAGCGGTATGAACTCGTAAGTCGCTGATAAATTGCGCGTTCTTGAGGAATGAAACGACCGATGTAGAATTGCGACCATATTATTTGGCGTGGACGATGGCTTCTCACCCAGTCAAAACGGCCGACCAACTTCGCTTCGGCGAGGATTTTCAGCTCGACCTGCGTAACTACGAACTCCGCCGCGGAGGCCGGGTCCTCAAGCTGGAGCGCATCCCGATGGAGGTGCTTCTCCTCTTAATCGAGGAGCGAGGGCAGCTTGTTACTCGGGACCAGATTATCGAGAGAGTCTGGGGCAAGGATGTTTTTCTTGACACCGATAACAGCATCAATGCCGCGGTACGAAAAATTCGTCAGGTGCTGAAAGATGACTCGGAGAGGCCGCGCTTTGTGCAAACCATTACCGGCCGGGGATACCGGTTCATGGCCTCAATCAGCGAGGCTCCGCTCCCGGAGACCGGTGACGTCCATGGTTCGCAGGAAGCTCCTGCCGTCGAAGCCGTACCCTCGCCAACTCCAGCCCAACCGGCACACAGGTTTCGCTTGCGACCAGGTTTGGTCCTGGTCTTCGCGGCTCTACTGATGGTCGTGCTTGCCGTTGGTTATTACATTCGCCGGACTGGCACTGCGGAGTCGCCCCAAACGATCGCTGTTCTTCCATTCAAGCCGCTAAGCAGCGGCGCTGGAGACGAGTACCTGGAACTCGGAATGGCCGACGCCCTGATTACTAAGTTGAGCAGATCTGGTCGTCTCATCGTGCGTCCCACGAGTGCCATCAGGAAATACACCTCGCCTGACACTGACTCTTTGGCTGCGGGCCGCGCTTTGCAGGTCGGTTCTGTCCTGGAAGGCAATATTCAACACCTTGGAGACCGCTTGCGCGTTTCCATCCGCCTTCTGCGCGTGCGCGATGGCGCCAGCCTCTGGTCAGACAGCTACGACGCCAGATTCACTGATGTCTTCCAGGTCCAGGACATGGTCTCCGAGCGCGTGTTCGATGCGCTGGCCGTGCCCCTTTCGAGCCTCGAAAAAGAAAGCTTGCGCAAACACGATACCGCGAACCTAGAGGCCTATGAGCTGTACATGAAGGGGGTCTTCTTCTGGAACAAACGCAACGAAGAGGGGCTCCGGAAGGCTGTTTCCTACTTCGAGCAGGCAGTTGCCCTCGATGACAATTACGCCCTCGCGCATGCGGGACTGGCGGCGGCGCTTTGCCCTTTTGGATACGGAGGTTACGGCACCCCCGAAGAAGTCCACTCGAAAATGCGTGCTGCCGCTACCCGAGCCGTTTCTCTAGATCCGAATTTGCCGGAAGCACACGTCGCACTTGGCGCAGTCGTCGCATTTTATGAGTGGAACTGGTCAGAAGGAGAAAAAGAGTTTCAGCGCGCGCTTGCATTGAATCCCAACTTGCCCCTCGCTCACCATTGGCATGCCATGCTGCTGGAATGTCTCGGTCGGTTCCAGGACGCGCTGGAACCACGGCAGCGCGCGCGGGAACTCGAGCCGATCACTCCCATCATGATCGCCGCGCTGGGGCAAACGCTATTCCGTCTTGGCGACAACCAACGTGCCCTGATCGAGTTCCATAAGGCTTTAGAGTTGGACAGTTCTCTGGAATACGCTCATGTGGGCATCGGCGATGTGGATGAGCGGCGTGGAGACTACGCGCGCGCGATTTCCGAGTACAGGCTTGTGGTGAAGAACCTCCCCAGAAGCACTCGTGCGAAGGCCGAGCTTGGGTATGCGCTTGCGCAGGCTGGCAACCAAAGCGAAGCGAAACAGCTACTTCGTGAGTTGACGACGGCTTCGCAGGACCGGTATCTCTCTCCCGTTTTCCCCGCGATGATCTACGCTGGGCTTGAAGATCAGGAAGCCGCATTGGACCGTCTGGAGCAGGCATACGATCGCGGCGATCCGGCGCTTTGCGATCTCCTAAGACAGTGGAGGTTCCATGGTCTGTCTGCACATCCTCGCTACACCAGATTGCTGCAGAGAATGGGCCTCAGGCCACCCGCCGCAGCGGTCCCAAGCTGACGGTGATTCAAAACTAAAGCTCTTCGGCATCCCGACTCGCTGGGTCAACGAGCGCAATGGGATTCTTGAACAACGAAGCAGTCTTGGCGTGAACCTCAATCTATGCTTCGCTAGTCCTCGCACGCCGGACAAGCGCGCACCGCCCAAGCTCACGGAGCAGATGGTTGCGGTACTCTTCTGCTCTCGTCGGCTGGCCATTCTCACAGGCGACCACATAGGCATTTGCGAGTCCGCGGAGATGGTGGGCAGTCGCTCCGGTCGTAAATCGATCTACCGCCATAAGGATTCCTAAGTCCAGCTTTAGCTTTTTGTTCAACAACAAAACATCCGTCCTTCCCCCCCAGTCTCAAAACCCGAAATGTGATGGTTGGCATATGAGAATCGTACAAAGGTGACATGCAGAAAGCCGGCTGCTGTAACAACCGGACGTGGCATTTGTTTTGCGATTGCCGTTATGGATGCAAGGAACCTGCCATTCCACCGCCTGGGTACCAATGATTGGTCCAAACAGCGCCCCTCGGCACCAATCTGTCTTCACAAATGTTTCAGAAAGCGATTCGTCAGCGAAGGCCTAGGTGCTCGCGCGAAAATCCCGCCCCGGCGTGTTAGGTGGTTTCCTCTAAAGAACAGTGCTGCGCGACCTTTGTGAGTACCAGAAGTGCATCCTGAGGTAGGTAACTTTTTCTCCGAAAACAGTCTTCAACAGCGGATCGACGGGCGGCAAGAACATCGCTTGATCCGATCAGGCGGTAGCCGCGATGTCTTTGATGGTAGCGGGCGATGGCGCCATCTCAGCCACTCCATCGCGGAACGTCACAGTTTTTCCTGAAATGGACGGCACGCGCTCCCCGGGAACAAGAATTCCTACCAGGTTGAGAGGGTCGGCTGCGGAGATGGTGATGGTTTCATTGGCCGCGGGCAGTTTCCGCATGGCTCGAACCGACTCCACCGCGACCGGAAGCGCGAACTGTTCTCCCAGGAAACCGTCCACAAAACGGCCGCCGCGAATCTCTCCGCGATCTTCAAGCCTCCGGAAAGCAATCAGGAGTTCGCGCCACGTGGGCAGGTTGGCCTCGCGCGCGATTACGTCGCGGAAGACAATTCCGTAGCGTTTCAGCAGCATCCAGCATGCAGACTCAAGAGAGCGTGTCTTCTCGATTGCATCGCCGGCGTGCAGCAGCGCCCAGCGTCCTGTGCTGTGCCGCGGACGGGCGGTGCGGCCGTTGCCTTGCCCGGCGCGCCGCTTGGGATCGATTAGCGATCGCAAGTTATCGAAACCGTCGGCGGTGATCAGCCCGCCGGCCACCAATTCCCACAATGCAGTTTCCACTTCCGCTTTCAGATTGCCCGTACCGCGCACGATGTCGGCAAAGAACGACGCGCCGCGCTGCCGCAGGAAGTCGAGCACCTGCCGCGCCCCCTGGCTCAGGCCGCGTGCTTCCGGCTGATCCGCGCCCGGATGCTTTGGCGTCATCCAGTCCGCTTCCTCGCGGATGAAGAATGTAATCGGCGCGACGCTGGTCGGAATCACACGCCGCTTGCCTTCGGCTGAATCCTCGAGTGTGGCCGGATGCGGAGACAGCCGTCCCCAGCCTACCGCGCCCGTTAAGCAAAGCTGGTCGAGCCATTTCGGATCGTAATCAGCAATACGCCGGGCCAGAACGTGGCGCTCCCACGCGTTCGCCGGCATTTCGAATCCTTGCAACTGGCGCAGCACCTCCAGCGTTCCGCGTTCCCCGACCACTTCCGTTCCGGGCGCGATATGCTGCCACCGCAACAGCCAGCGCATGAACTGCGCCTGCGTGACAGGCTCGATCTGCTTGCGAAGGGTCGCAACCGTGAGGCGATGAATGCGGGCCAGTAGGCGGCGATCGCACCATTCGATCTCTTCCACCTTCGGATCGGTGAACTTGCCGCGCAGAACCGAACCGCTGGCTTCCATGCGGAGCAGGGCTTTTTCGATTTCACTCGCCGGCACGACCAGCGTGTTTCTCATCCGCGAAGCGCTGGTCGGGCCAAGGTGCGACATCCAGCCAGTCACCAGAGAGAGCATTGCGTCGTCGTGACTCGGCGGCGCGCCGGGGACTTCAGGCATCGCCGGTTCGAATTGTGCCGACGGAAAGAGCAGGGAGAAGCATTTCACTTTCTCCGCAGCCACCCAGTAGCGCCGTGATGCTGCCGCAGGTGTCTCGGCCGCTGCGACCGTAGCCACCCCCGCGCGCCCCTGCAGCACCAGTTGCTCGAAGAAACGCCGCCACGGATCGGTGGAGTTCACGCTCACCGCGGCCAGGCCGCCCTGCTCCACGATTGTCGAAGGACCGGGGCAATCCTCCGGGAACGCGACCAGGGTATGTAAGACATCGTGCAGTTCGTCGGCATCGCGCACATCGGGCCAGGCTTCGTCCTGCACCTGTGCGATCGCGGCCGGCTCCAGCTTGCCGACCTCCTCCAGCACAGATTCCGGCAGAACGCGCCGCATCTCGACCGCACGCGCACGCCGTTCCTCCAGCGGCGCGTCATCGAGGTAGGCATAGGGGTTCGCATTAAGAATCTCGTGCGAGAACTGCGAGGGTACCGGTGTATCCACCGCAATGCACCGAATCCTGCCGTCGGCGATCCCGGAAAGCAATTTCCGCAGCCCATCGATATCCATCGCCTCGGTGAGCACGTCTTTCATCACTTCATGCACCAGCGGATGGTCCGGAATCTGAATATCGCCTTCGATGTTTTCCTGGCAGGCTGCCACGTCCGGGAACACCGAAGCCAGCAAATCGTCGGAGCGGATACGCTGGATCTGCGGCGGCACCTTCTTACCGTTCTGAAAACGAAGCAACGCCAGCGCGCGCGAAGCGTCCCAGCGCCAGCGTGTTGCAAAGATTGGAGACGGCAGGGAAGCCTGCTCGAGGATCGGCTGCACGGTGTCGGCCTGCAGAAACTGAAATACATCGGCGAGCGGGAAGCTGTGCTGCTCGGCGAGGGCGATGTTCAGCCCATTGTCCGTTGCCGCCGCCTGCAGCTCGAAATTGAAGCTGCGGCAGAAGCGTTTGCGCAGCGCAAGTCCCCACGCCTTGTTGATCCTTCCGCCAAAGGGAGCGTGAATTACCAGTTGCATGCCGCCGCCTTCGTCAAAGAAGCGCTCGGCAATGATCGTGTCCTGGGTCGGAACCGCTCCCAGCACCGCGCGGCCCTGCAGGATATATTCAACGGTTTGCTCGGCCGCCGAATCATCCAGCCCGCATTCCTGTTCCAGCCAGGCGACGGCAGCCGCAACCTTCGGATTGTTCTGCGGCACGCCTATTGGGGGCGTATCCGCAAGCACATCGCTTACATGCTGCCGCAGCGCTGCAATGTGCAACGAGAGCTCTTCCGTGCGGGCCGGAGCTTCTCCTCGCCAGAAGGGAACACTGGGAGGTGCACCGTGAGCATCCTGCACGAGCACACGGCCTGAGTTGGCTTCGACGCGCCGGATCATCCACGACGTGTTGCCCAGCAACATCACATCGCCCTTGTTGCTTTCCACCGCGAAGTCTTCATCGAGCGTGCCGACGACAATGCCTTCCGGCTCAGCCACCACGGTGAACAGCGCATTGTCGGGAATGGCTCCGCCGCTGGTGATGGCGGCAATCCGGCTGCCTCGGCGCGCGCGCAGCTTCCCATTCACTTGGTCCCGATGCAAGTACGCCCCGTAGCGTCCTCGCCGGGCGGCAATCCCCTCCGACAGCATCTCCAGAATTCCATGGTAGGTCTCGAGCGAAAGCTCGCGGTAGGGATAGGCGCGGCGGAGAAGGTTGTATAACTCCACCTCGCCCCATTCCCCAGCAGCACATGCGGCGACAATCTGTTGCGCCAGCACGTCCAGCGGGCAGTCAGGAATAATCAGGCGGTCGAGGTCGCCATGCCGGATGGCACGCACCAGCGCCGCACACTCCAGCAGGTCGTCGCGGGTCGTGCAGAACAGGCGGCCCTTGGGAACGGCGCCGCGCCAGTGACCCGACCGTCCTACTCGCTGCAGAGCGACGGCAATCGAACGCGGAGAGTTGATCTGGATCACCAGATCGACTGTCCCGATATCGATACCGAGTTCAAGCGAGGCGGTCGCGACCAGAACCTTGATCTGGCCGTCCTTCAATTTCTTTTCCGCGGCCAGCCGAAGTTTGCGCGACAGGCTCCCGTGATGCGCGGCTACATTGTCTTCGCCGATGCGCTCCCCCAGTTGATGCGCCATGCGCTCGGCCATGCGCCGCGTGTTGACGAAGACCAGCGTCGAACGATGTTGTTCGACCAGTTCAATCACGCGCGTATAGATCTCGTCCCACATCTCGTTCGAGGCGACGGGACCGAGCGGGCTGGGCGGCACTTCCACGCCCAGGTCGAGCGTGCGCTTGTGGCCGATGTTGACGATGACAGGATCGGGCCGCCCGCTGCCGGTCAGGAAATGGGCAACGGTCTCGATCGGCTTCTGCGTGGCCGAGAGCCCAATTCGGGCGGCCGGCTTGTGGGTCAGTGCTTCCAGCCGTTCGAGTGAGATGGTGAGATGCGCTCCCCGCTTGTCATCCGCGACGGCGTGAATTTCGTCGACGATCACCGTTTCGACATCGCGCAGGATGGCGCGGCTCTTCTCTGCGGTCAGCAGAATGTAGAGTGATTCCGGAGTGGTCACCAGAATGTGCGGCGGCCGCTTCAACATGGCGCGCCGCTCGTGCGCCAGCGTGTCGCCCGTGCGCACCGCGGTCCGAATCTCAGGCATCAGCAGACCGCGCTCGCCCGCCATCTGCAGAATTTCGCCCAGAGGAATCTCCAGGTTCTTCTGGATGTCGTTGCCGAGCGCCTTCAACGGAGAGACATACAGAACTTCGGTCCGGTCTTCGAGTTCGCCGGCGAGCGCCTTGCGGATGAGCCGGTCGATGCAGGCAAGAAACGCGGCGAGAGTTTTGCCGGATCCGGTGGGAGCCGAGATGAGTGTGGTGCGTCCCTCAAGGATGTGCGGCCACCCCTGCTCTTGCGGTTCGGTGGGCGTTCCGAAGCGCTGGACGAACCATTCCTGCAGCAGCGGATGGGCCCACGCCAGCGACTGGGGAACCAGGAGGGACATTCCTTCTATTTTATCGGGGTTTGCGACTTTCGTAAATTGTTCGCCCGAAGATAATTTTGCGGCAAACCAACTGGAATTTCAGGATGCTAGAATTCCCGGCGATGCCTACCAAAGCTTCCGCGAAGGCTCGCGCCAAAAAAATCAAGCTCATCCTATTCGATGTCGACGGGGTTCTAACCGACGGAAAGATCTGGATCTTCCCCGCTCCTGCGGGCACGTCCCAGGCGACCCAGGCCCAGTCTGCGCAGCACGGCGGCATGGGCGGCTTTGGCCTGCACAGCCAGAACATGATCGAGGCCAAAGGTTTCAACGCTCACGATGGAACAGCATTCTCGCTTGCCCGTCTGGGCGGAATAAAGAGCGGACTGATCACCAAGCGCATCTCGGAAACGGTCGCGCTGCGCGCGCGCGATCTTAAACTGGAACTGGTCTACCAGGGAATTCAAGACAAGCTCACGTGTTTTGAATCAATCTTGCAGAAAGAAAATTTAAAAGCCTCGGAAGCCGCGTTCGTAGGCGATGACGTAATCGATCTTCCGGTAATGCGCAATTGTGGACTGGCGATTGCGGTGGCGAATGCGCGGCGGGAAGTGAAGGCGGAAGCGCATATAGTGACTGAGCACGGTGGCGGGGACGGCGCAGCCCGCGATGCAATCGAGTTCATCCTGAAAGCGCAAGGCAGTTGGAAGCGAGTGGTCAGCGAATACATTTGCGAGCGCAGCCCGAAGAAGAGCGCTTAGCGAGATGCCCTTGGCGATATCCGGCAAACTGGGGAAGTCACCATCGGTCTTCCGATCGTCTCATTATGATTCACTTTGAGCTAAGTCATTGAAAGTGCGTAGAAGCCTTTTTAGGCGACGAAAAACACCCCATCATTCGGTTGTAGAATGCCCCTTCCGAGCGTTTAGGAACCCGCAGGCAGCACTTCCGGGCCGGGGAGATGGTCAGGGTCATCCGACCCGGTGCGTGCGCCCTATAACTCATCCTGACGCAAAAATTATCTTTTAGTTAATGCGACCGGTTCGATTGGGGGGCAGCAAGATTGCCTGAACCGGGTCCGGAGCCAACACGCGCGCCATACCCCTTGGCCAGACGGGCGTCGCAAAATTTTACGGGAAGACTATTGAAGGGGGAAACTAAAGCGCTAGAAGCCAGCGGCCAGAATCCAGAAGCTAAAACAAAAAAACCCACTGACCACCTGCTTGGGGCGTGCTCGGGTCGGCAATCAGTGGGTTTACCGTTTCTCCTTACTCACCCTGTTGTTTTCAGGAGTCAATGCAGACAATTTAACCCGCCGAAAGCCGCTCTGTGTCAGGTTTTACAAAACTTTACCTTGCCGCATTTCCACGAAAAACTGGCAGTATTTTTTAGTCAGTAATGGCGGGCGGCCGCGCGGCCATCAGCTCATTGAAGCGCGGATCTTTGCGCACGCCGGCGAATTCCGCGTCTTTGTAGACGCTGTTAATCCCCTTGTATCCCTCTTCCATAGCGCGGCGGAGATATTCGATCGAACGTTCCGGGGCTCCCATCTTCGCGTAGATCTTGGCGACGACATAGTCGTAGTGCGCCCGGTCCTCCGGCTTTGCCATCTGCGCGGCTACACCAGTCTTCGAGGTTCGCTCGAACACATCCGGATCGAGCGCCAAAGCCTGGCCGTACGCTGCAGCCGACTTCTCAAACTCTTTCTTGGAGAACAGGGCCGCACCCAGGTTGCTGTAATACGAGGCCATGTCCTGTTTGAGGTTGATCGCCTTGTTGTAGCGGTCGATGGCTTTGCCGTACTTCTTGTTTATGTAGAAAATCACGCCCAGGTTGTTGTAGGCGTCGGAATATTGCCGGTCCGAGCGGATGGCGTTCTCGAAGTTCTTCTTGGCTTCCGGCCAGCGCTGCATGAGCAACTCGACGATCCCAATCTTGTTATAGATGGTCGCCGTGCGCGGTTTCTTGGCCAGCGCCGCGCGATAGTAGTCCAGCGCGTCGAGGTACAACTTCTCTGCGCGCAGCGCATCCGCGCGCTCCTCGAGCATGTCGGCCGTCGCATTCTGGGGCGGGGGATCGATGCTGCGCAGCACCGGCGTGGTGACTTGCACCTGATCCGCGGGTGGCGGCTCGGTAGCGAAGACCGATCCGACCAGCGCAAGGAGG
Source organism: uncultured Acidobacteriota bacterium (assembly GCA_963765755.1). GTDB lineage: Bacteria > Acidobacteriota > Terriglobia > Terriglobales > Acidobacteriaceae > Gp1-AA133. Next base: position 587,927 of record CAVXXV010000005.1, read on the forward strand.
GCTAGCAACAGGATGGAGAGGATGCAGATTCGACGGCGAGGCATGACCGACCTCCTATACTTTGCCAGTGGAACTCGGACCCGCGAGTCCCGGCCGACTGCTGTCGTCCGCTAGTGGGGATCTTTTCCGTTTGCGTCCGGTGGTTTGGACGGTTGCGACGACGATTTGTCTTCCTTAAAGATACCCACAATTTTGCCGAAAAATCCCTTTTTCTTTTTGTCCGCGTCCGAACCTGTCTGGCTCTCGTTGCTGGCCTGGGCGCCGTTGGGCGGAGGCGGCAGGGGTTTGTCGCCAAGTCCCAACAGATGCGAAAAGAAGCCGCCAACCCCGTTGGTCTGATCGCAGGTCTCGCGCGGCTCGGTGCCCGCCACGAAGGCGGCCGTGTAAGTTTCTGGACAAGAAGGAGTTGCGAGCCGGTTGGTGGACTTGTCGAGTTGCACATCGACCACGCCCGAGGGCTGGCTGAAGCCTCGCATGTCGGAATACTGGGTCAGCGCGCTGGCCTTTTTCATGAACTCGGTCCAGATCGGAGCGGCCGTCTGGGCGCCGCTCAGGTGTAGGTCGCTATAGTCGTCGTACCCAACCCACACAATGCACAGCAGGTTACTGGTATAGCCGGCGAACCAGCCGTCGTGCGAGCTACCCGTCTTTCCCGCGGCAGGCAATTGGAACCCTCGACCTCGGACCGCCGAATATCCGAGACCGAAGTTCACCACACCTTGCATCATGTCGGTCATCACGAATGCAACCCGCGGGTCCATCACCTGGCGTTTCTCGGGAGTGAAGTCCTGCATCACGTCTCCCTTGGCGTTGCGCACAGAGCTGACCATGATGGGCGAAATTCGAACACCTTCGTTGGAGAAAGAAGTGTAGGCGCTTGCCATTTCCAGCGGGGTCGCGTCATAGGCGCCTAAGGCCATGGCGGGTGTTGCTTTCACCGAAGTGATGCCCGCGTTCTTGGCGAGCTCCGCAACTTTGTCGTAGCCGACTTCTTCCGCGACCTTCACGGTGGCGTTGTTCAAAGACATTGCCAGCGCGTAGCGCAGCGTAACCGGACCGTGGTACTCCTCTTTGTAGTTGCGCGGCTCGTAGATCTGATCGCCGTACGCAAACGTCGTCGCCGCATCATCGACCAGAGACGCGGGAGTGAGCACGTTGGTCGCGCCATCGAGCGCAGTATTCATGGCGGCGGCATACACGAATGGCTTGAAAATGGATCCGGTCGGACGCTTGGCGACGGCGTGATTCAGCTGGCTGAAGCCGTAGTTACGACCGCCGACAAGCGCCAGTACGGCTCCGGTGCGCGGATCAAGAGCGATCATCGCGACTTGCGCTTGCGGTCCAGGGGCAACGTGGGTTTCGTATTTCCCTTTGCCCACTTTGACTTTCTTGGTGCGCATCTTTGTGATCTGCGCGTCGACCAGCTTGATGCCCTCTTCTACGGACAGGGCAGCCGCCCTTTGCAAGTCTGGATCCAGCGTCGTGTAGATGCGGTAAGCCTGATCGTTCAACTCGTGTTCGCTGAACTTGTTGACCAAGGTATCGCGCACCAGGTCGATGAAGTAGGGGGCGTCGCTGGCTTCGACGTTGGGGGGCGCTAACTTGAGAGGCGTCGCCTTAGCCTTTTCGGCGTCGGCCCTGGTAATGGCGTGCGTGTCGGCCATCGCATCAAGCACGGTATTGCGGCGCTCGAGCGCCCGTTCTGGATGGCGATACGGCGAGAGAAAACTGGGGGCCTGGATCAGTCCCGCCAGCAGCGCCGCCTCGGGCAGCGTGATGTCTTTCAGGTCCTTGTTGAAGTACGACTTGGAGGCCTCGGCGAAGCCGCTGATGGTGAACGATCCGCGCTGGCCAAGGTCAACTCGGTTGGCGTAAAACTCGAAGATCTGCTGCTTGCTGAACTTCTGTTCGAGTTCGAGCGCGATCATGATCTCCGACAGCTTGCGCTTCACGGTCTTTTCCGGCGTCAGAAAAAACGCGCGTGAAAGCTGCATGGTGATCGTCGAACCGCCCTGCTCGTGGCGCTGCCGCGTGACGTCGACCCAGAACGCTTGGGCCAGGCGAAGAAAATTGACGCCGCCATGTTGGAAGAACCGGCGGTCCTCGATGGCCAGAACCGCGTCGACCATCACCTTCGGAATGTCGTCGTACTTGACCAACTGCCGCTTGGAGCGCTGCTCAGCGTCAAACAATGCCGTGACCAGCTGCGGCTCGAGTTCGTAGGCGGCCAGGTCGCTGCCGCGGCCGCTGATGCTGGCTACCTTCCCATCTTTCATGACGATGCGCGCCGGATCGGGGCTGTGATACGACTCAGGCCCGGGCGTGATCTCGATGCCGTTCGTCAGCAGGCGATAGCTTCCCATCGGAGACTGCTCGTTCTTCTCCGAGTACCCGGCATGCTTCAGTTCGGCCGCAATCGAGCGCGCCGGGAAAGCCTGTCCTGGACGAACGACTTTCGGAGTGGCATAGATGCGAGCCGAGTTGCTGAAGACCGGACTGCTGAACCGCTTGACGATGACCCGATCGTATTTGACGTAGAAATACGAGAACGTCCCCACCACCAGCAGGGCGAGCGTCAAAAAGACAATCAGAACGGCGCGGACGACCGGGTCACGGGGCAACAGTACGCTGCCCTTTCCCGCGGGTCCGGTAGTTTTCGGGATCTTGAGTTTGATAGCCACGTTACAAGGGCGGAGTCACCACGACTACGCGGCGCCGATTTCAGTCCGCGTGGCAACGGGTGCGACAGCCTGCCTCCCGAGCCAGAGCACGATTCTGCTCGTTCCAACCGAACAGTCACGGGACGGGAATATGAATTTATTCTAACCCGGGAACCGGGAATTTGCTGGTCACTCGAAAGACTCAGTCACCCGCTGCCTTTGGGCAGGCGGGTGACTGGCCTGATGCCAATAACATTTAGTTGGTGGCGGCGAAATACGGACTCGCCTGTACACCCAGATCCGGAATCGGTGCGGTTACATCCCCGGTTTGAGGATTGACGATTCGCACGCCCACCACACTGGAAGGCAATTTGATTCCAAATAGCGCGGTGCCATTCTGGTCGAACTTACAATCGGCCAGGAACCCGAAGGCGGTGAAGGGCGAGCCCGTAAGTTCAGTCAGAACTCCGCCCGCGAACTGGAAGCCCTCCAACGGAACCTTGCCGCCAAACGCGTAGACAAAATTGCCGGTCGGATGGATCGCGATTCCGTCGACTGGATTGACCGTGGCATACGAAGTCGTCGAGCCCGTAAGCAGAGTGCCGGTGCCCGCTTGAATGGGCACGACATCGATCTGGCTGCTGCCACCATCCACGCTGAGCACGAACGTGCCGGTATTGTCGACCTGAATTTGACTTGCAAAAAGGAAGAAGGGGTTTCCTGCAACGGCCGAGAGCGCTCCAGTGGTCTGGTCAACGAGAAATCCGTCGACTGCTCCGGTCGTCGTGCCCGCGGTTGCGTACAAGTAGTTTCCGGTGCCGTCCACGGTCAGGCTATTGGCCTCAAAACCGGGGTTGGGAAAGGGCGAGCCCGTGACTGCGGTCAAGGCTCCAGTGGCAGAGTCGATAATGAACACCAGCAAGTCGCCCGATGTGAAGTCGGCCGCAAACAGAAACCGTCCGCCGTTTGCGTCGGGGTCGGCCGCCAAGGTGGTGACCTGCGTGGGGGAAACGGAGAAAGGACTGCCGGCAATCGCGGTGAGAGCGCCCGAAGAATGGTTAATCGAAAAGCCCATGATGCCGCCGGAGCCGTTCTGATCAGGCAGGTAGAGAAACTTCTTGTTCACGATTACCATGCTGCCTACGACTGACTGGCCCACGTTCGTGGAAATGCCAGGCAGCACCTGAAACGTGGTCGCGGTGAGAGCGGCAGTATTGATGGCATTGTTCGCTCCATTGCTGCCGTGATAAAAGAAGTAGTCACTGGTGGCGCCGCCGCCACCACCGTTAGAGCCGGGTCCACACACCGAGCCTCCGCTGCTGACTCCCCCTCCGCTCGAAGAACCGCCGCCGCCCCCGGAGCCGAAACTGATGCCGTTGCAGTTTGTCTTTTGTCCGCAAGCTGCCAAGGCCAGGAAGGCCGCTGCCACCACCAGCATGGAAAAAATTCGAATCGCGTATTTCATTCAACTCTCCTGCCGAAGAACGGCGGCGAGGCGAATCTTTTCGTGCCCTCGCGTCCACCTTCGGAGAACTCACTGGATCCGGGATCGGGGGAACCGTGCGCACCCTGCCCAAGCTGCAAGCGTGCGGCTGGCGGCTCTGCAGGGATACTAGGCGAGGGCGAAGCGGCCCACAACATTACGCTTGTCTCGGACACTTAGTAACCATGCAGGTAACGTTATGTCGGGCAAAGCCGAGGGCGGGCACGAATTGAGTCGTGCGCACAAGCGTGAGATCGAGGAGTGGCTAATTTAGAAGGCTGCCTGGTTCTTGCTTTGCGGATGGAAATTGAGATCCATGGGATAACCCGGCAAATCAATGTGTATCGAGTACTGCGTTTCAATAAACACAGAGCCGCTTCCGGGCGCGCCGGTACGTTGCACCTTGATCTGATCCTTGGTGATGGGAAGTTCCAGTTCCTGTGCGCGCTTGAAGACCGCGTCACGAATCACGTCGTCGCCCTTGACGCTGTAAGTGCCCATGCGGGCTTCGGTTTCGAGGGAGTCCTGGAACTCATAGTTGGCGAAGTACGGCGGAATTACTTCCACGCCGACATAGAAAGCAGCTCCCAAGAGGCCAAACACCAGAATCAGTTTGATCGTACTCATAATGCTTTCCGTCTGCGGCCCGGCCACCGAAGACGAAAAGCTTCAGCGCGCAGGCCCCAGCAAATTCACAAAATATTCCGTTATTGCGCCGATGCTAGCATCCTGCATTTGGCGAGTCGAGCGTTGAACGACTTCCACAGTACCTTCGGTAACCTTCTTCCCTACGTTGACACGAAAGGGTATGCCTACCAGGTCAGCGTCCTTGAACTTCACCCCTGGCCGTTCGTCCCTGTCGTCCAGTAACACGTCGTATCCGGCGGCTTCCAGTCTCCGAGCGATGTCTTCGGCCGTGGTTCGGATCTTGTCGTCGGAGACGTTGGTGGGAACGACTACGACTTCGAAGGGCGCGACTTGGGGAGAGAGCCAGAATCCGTTGTCGTCGTTGTTCTGCTCGACGACCGCGGTCAGGATGCGTTCGATCCCGATGCCGTAGCAACCCATGATGGGCATGACTTCTTTACCGTTGCGGTCAAGCACGCGGGCGCCCATCGACTCGGAATACTTGTAGCCGAGCTTGAAGATGTGTCCAATTTCGACGGCGGCGTCGATGCGCAGGAGCGCGCCGCAGTTCGGGCACGCTTCTCCGGCAGTGACGCTGCGCAGGTCGGCGTGGGCGGTCGGGTGGAAGTTTTCTTCGGGCGTGACGTTCTTGAGGTGGTAGTCCTCCTTATTGGCGCCGGCGATGAGATTCTTCCGGCCCTTGAGCGCTTCGTCGACAATGAGGATCGGCTGGTCGGAGTCATCGAAACCCTTGGCCGGCTCGAGGCCGACCGGACCGAGGAAGCCGGCGGGTGAGTGAAAGAGCGCCTGAATCTCCTCTTCTGTCATGGGACGCGTTTCGCGTCCGCCAACCGCGCTTGAAAGCTTCGCCTCGTTCATCTGGTGATCGCCGCGCATCATCAGGATCACTGGCCGCAGTTTCGTCTTGCGCGTCTTGGCGTCGGTTTCGGTCGCCATCAGGGCGAGCGTCTTCATCTTGTTCTTTGGAGAAACGCCCAGGAAGCGCGCAACGTCTTCGATGGTTTTCTGGCCGGGCGTGTGGACGAGCAGCGGCTTGCCGTCGCCCTCCGGCTTCAGGTCTTCGACCAGTTCGAGCTTCGAGGTGGCCTTCTCCATATTTGCGGCGTAGTTGCACTTCTCGCAGCTGACGATGAGGTCTTCGCCCGCGGGCGTGCGCACCATGAACTCGTGCGATAGCGATCCGCCCATGGCGCCGGAGTGGGCTTCGACCACCATGTACTTGAGGCCGCAGCGGTCGAAGATACGGCAGTAGACGTCGTAGTGCTTCTTGTAAGAAACGTCGAGGCCGGCGGCGTCGATGTCGAAGGAGTACGAGTCCTTCATGATGAACTGGCGGACGCGCAGCAGCCCGGACCTGGGCCGGGGCTCGTCGCGGAACTTGGTCTGTATCTGGTACCAGATTTGGGGAAGCTGCTTGTAGCTGCGCAATTCTTTGCGCGCGATGTCGGTCATGACTTCTTCATGGGTCATGCCCAGTGCGAGTTCGGCGCCTTTGCGGTCTTTGAGCCGAAACATATTGTCGCCCATCACGGCCCAGCGCCCGCTGGCCTCCCAGAGTTCGCGCGGGTGGATGGCAGGCAGGAAGAACTCCTGGCCGATCGTGTCCATTTCGTGGCGCACGATGTTCATGATCTTGTTGAACGAGCGATTTCCCATGAAGAGATAGGAATAGATACCGGCGGCAAGCTGGCGGATGTAGCCGGCACGGACAAGGAACTTGTGGCTGGCGACCTCGGCATCGGCCGGGGCTTCGCGCAGAGTCGGGATAAAGAGTTCGGACCAACGATGCATAGTTAGGGCATTCCTTGAGAGAGGAATTGGTTATTGTAGCAGCCAACAAATTCCAGCACGCCTCTACTCGCGCGCAACATTGAGGTGAGCCCGTTTGCTGTGATAGGGGTTTGCGTTGTCAATAAGTGTAATCGCCGGTTTTCCGCAGTGGCATTGGAGATCGGGCTCCTTTCGGCGTAAATTCGTCGTGTGAGATGGCTTGCCCTTCTGCCTATTGTCGTTGGTAGTTTGCTCGCCACAGAAACTACCGAATCGCAATCCCACCCTTCGCGGATCGCGAACACCCGTGAGCTAGCGAAGTACGTTGGTACATATCCGTGCAGCAACGGGATCTTGAAGCAGCCCGTTCTCTTATCTTCGCTGAAAAACATCCTCGATGGCGATTATGATGCCTAACGAGAGCACATAAGTTTCCCGGGTGCGGAGCCATCGAGAGAAAGGGTGCCTTTCTTCTGATGGATGTGTCACAACTGCACGTCGGTGGTTACATGTCTATGATCTTTGTCCGATCACGCGATGGCGCTGTATTTCTGTTTTGGCTCAAGAAAACGGTAGCTGAGAAGGATTACAGTTTCTACGGTCAAAGGCCGATTCCGACGGCGATAGGCCAGATTGTTGAGTCCGAACTAAACACAACTTGGGGACATGTTGCTCATTTTCATGTTCGCGGCGAAAGCGTCGAAATCCAGATGATTGATTCCAAGTAGGATTTGCTTCGATTGTCGAAAAAGCCTTGATTACGCTGGTTGAGCGCCCGACTTGGCCTTGGGTGCCCAACGGGAAACGATGCACGGGAGAATTGAGTCCACCTGGCGTTGACCATCAGCACGAACGTTTTCACTTCTGTGCCAGTTCTCCCAAAATCTGCTTGCCCAGCTTCTGCGTTTCCCCAAAAAACTTTTGATACTCGGTGAACAGGCGGTTGAGTTCGAGCGATTCCTCGGGCTTCAGGCGCCTACGCAGGATCATGTCGCGCAGGTGCACCGGGTTCGGTAGAGTCGCGTCTTCGCGGAGTTCTTCAAGGGCAGTAGATGGATCGTAGTGGTACATGGGAACCTCCGGATTCGTCAGCGTTTAACGCTTGCGGGCTTTTGTCCGCTGCGTGGGTGCCGTCCCTACGGGACTTGCTCGGGTTGCTGAGCCTACCCAGGGCTTACGCCCTGGGCTAAGCTATGCCGCCGCTTCGCGGCTTGGGCGGGGATATACGCTACTGCCGTCCCCCAACTTCTTAATTGTTCAATTACCCAATTGCCAATTACCAATTACCAATCTCTCAATTCCTCAATCTTCCGATTCCACAATTCCCACAGCCCCTATAGCATTTCGGTTCCCCACAGGTCATGGAGGTGAACGACTCCCATTACATTTTGATGCTCGTCGATTGCTACCAGGGACGTGATTTTCTTTTCTTCCATGAGGGCCAGCGCGGTGGCCGCGAATTCATGAGACGAAATCGTTTTCGGTTCGCCCGTCATGCATTCGCTGGCGGTTAGGTCCAGCACGTCTTTGCCGCGGCGCTCGAGCAGGCGGCGTAGGTCTCCGTCGCTGATCACGCCCAGGAGTTTGCCGCCTTCGACGACGGTCGTCATGCCCAGTTTCTTGCGCGACATCTCGTAGATCACGTCGGACATGCGCGTGGTCGCAGCCACGCGCGGGATGGCGTCGCCGGAGTGCATGAGCGATTCGACTCGCGCCAGCTTTTTGCCGAGCTTTCCCCCGGGATGAAGATTGGCGAAGTCTTCTTCCTTAAACCCTTTTTTTTCCGACAAGGCGACCGCCAGCGCATCGCCGAGCGCGAGCATAGTCGTTGTCGAGGCAGTAGGGGCAAGGCCTAGCGAGCATGCTTCCTTGTCGACAGAACAATCGAGAGCGATCTCAGCGGCCTCGGCCAGAGTGGACAGTTTGTTTACGCGCCGGTTCGCATTCGCGGGAGCGCAAATCAGATCGCCAGTCATGCTGATGAGGGGAACTTGCAGGCGTTTGATGGTGGCCAGCAGGCGCAGGATTTCTTCCGTTTCGCCGCTGGCTGACAAAGCCAGCACAACGTCCCCGCGCACAACCATGCCGAGATCGCCGTGAATCGCATCCACCGGGTGCATGAAGAGTGCGGGCGTTCCGATCGAACTGAGGGTGGCCGCGATCTTGCGGGCGATGATGCCGCTCTTGCCCATGCCGGTGACGACGACGCGCCCGCGGCAGGCGTCCATTAATTCGAGGGCGCGATTGAACTCGTCTGCCATGGGGCCGCCGATGCGGTCGGCCAGGGCGCGCAGGGCCTCGGCTTCGATCCGGACCACGTTTTCGCCGGTGTGCTTCATGGGAAGGAGGATGTTATCAAACTGCATTGCGGGCATGCATTCGAAGCGGTGGTTGTGCCTGAGAGGCACTTTGTTAAAGGTCTAATTTCGCGGCACCGCACGCAAAAGCAGGTCCTTCGCTGCGCTCAGGATGACAATTCGGAAAGAAGGCGTTGAATTCGATTAGAAGTGGTCGTCGACCACATGTACTCCTTCGCCGAGGCCCTTCGCAAGAATTGCGCGATCCCACGGGCCGCCCTGCCAGTTGTCTTTCCTCTTCTCATCGCGCATCCATGGTGGGATCGTGAGCAACAGGCGGCGGGCGAGAGCATCGCAGTAGGGCTCGTAAAGCGACCGCATTTTCAGGAGTTTCTTGTCGGCTTCGTCGTCCTGCTTGGGGCGCATTCCGGCGGCAACGAGAGTCCTGCGCAGTTTTTCGAGCTGTTCGGGAGGCAGGCGGTCGGGCGCATGAGGATCATAGGCCGCGTTGACCACCTGGGCGAGATCCACCGCCGCATGACGAGCCATGGCGAAGGTCAGCTTGGCTTGTTCTTTCGCGATGCCGTCAATTCCGGCCAAGACCAGCGATGTGACGTCAAGCATGGTCGTGAGTGCTGCGAGCCACGACTGGTTGCTGTGCTGGGATCGGAAAAAGCACAGGACCGGATAGGAGATATGGCTGGCCAGCAGGTCTGCGGACCAGCGTTCCCAGTCGCGAAAGATATTGTCGAGCACCACCGGGTCAGGACAACAACCGAGCCGCGCCAGCAGTTCTCCGGAGGACGGCGGCGAGCCCGCTCGCGAATCGAGCAGCGAGATTTCCACCTCGCGATTCGAGAACGACGAATAGACGACCGGCAGGTAGCCGACCACCACGCCCAGAAACGCGAAGCCCATGCCCGCTTCCATGACCGCGAAGGTGCGGGCCAGCGGAGTGACGGGCGTAATGTCTCCGTAGCCCAGGGTGAAGAAGGTCTCACCGCTGTGATAAAGCAGAATGCCGAAGGAGATGGTTTCGCTTCCCAGGCGGACGTGCTCGCCCGTGCCGAACTGCAGGAGTGCGAAGCCGAAGATGAGTCCAATCGCCCAGAACACCAGCAGCAGAATGAGGGAAAACGGTCCGAAGTATCCGAGAAAGCTCTCCCGCCAGCTGTTTCTACGGATAAACCGGGACAAGCGCACCCAGGGGATCCAGGTGTGGCGGTAAAACCAGGAAGTCAGGCGGAACGCGCGCTGGACTTTGCGGGGGAGGACAATGGTTTCAAACGCGTCCAGCAGGACGCTGAGAATGATGAGAAGGCCGACGATGGCAGCTAGGACATGCATTGCCTACGGGTAAGATGAGAGTGGATGTTAACAGATTCAGCACTCATCGTAGTTTCAAAGCGGATCCTGCTCCGCTGAGCGAACGACCTCTCTGATGCTGTAATCTGACGGGTCACGAAGAACTCTGCATGTCAGCCTTGATCGGTGTCCAGCGCCCGGCGCGAGAGTTCTTTGGACTCATACTGATTCTCCTTTTTGCGTGTTGCTGCAGCCTGGCCCAAGTGGAGAACAGCGACGGCGGAACTTCACGGCGCCCTGCGGCAGCTACTCACCAGTCCTGCCTGGAACATGGGACCAACGAATTTGGCGTATGGGGCGGGTATTCGCCATTTTCTTTTGTGTTGAGGGGAACGTCCAAAGACCGCGAACTGCTCCTGGTGAATCTGCAGTATGCGAGAACGCTGGTGGCGACTCGCCCGGTTACATTGAAATACACGGCAGATGTAGTGCCGATGGCGTTCGAGTTCCAACCGACACAGCGGTACGTGGTGGATGGGAAGGTGGTCACGAATCCGGGAGGGGCCATCTATGGGACGGGTGTAAGTCCAATTGGGTTTCAGGCAAACTTCGGATCGAAAAAAGTGGAACCGCTGGTGAACGGCAGCCTGGGCTTCCTCTACTTCGATCGCCAGGTGCCGATCCTGGGGGCGTCGCAATTCAACTACACGATCTCAGTAGGCTTTGGAGTGCAGTTTTTTTCGCGTCCCGGCCGCTCATTCACCGTCGGGTGGAAGTATCACCATCTCTCGAACAATTACCAGGCGCATTTGAACCCGGGGATTGATTCGGGAGTCTTCTACGTGGGTTTCTCGATGTTTCGGGCAGGGAGGACGCAGTAGCTAGACCCATCAATGCGCTGGGTTGCGGGTTCGGACCCGCTGCGCGTCGGTGCCGTCCCTCCGGGCCTCGTACTCGTTTCCTGCCTTCCCAGGGCTTGCGCCCTGGGCTATTGCTATGTCGCCGCTTCGCGGCTTGTGCGTTCTTCGACGGTGGATTTCCCCAGATTTTTTTCTACGGAGTGGTATGAACTTTTGCCAGACTCTTCTGCACCACCAGCAATTCTTTCAGCACGCCTCGCAGTTTGCGGGAGTCGAGCGCGTTGGGTCCATCAGACTTGGCTTCCTTGGGGTTGTCGTGTACTTCCATGAAAATGCCGTCCACGCCGGCGGCCACGGCCGCGCGCGCGAGCACAGGGATAAATTCCGGCTGGCCGCCGCTGGTGGCGTTGCCGTTGTCGTCTCCGCGTGAGGCCGAGGGCAGTTGCACAGAGTGGGTCGCGTCGAAGACCACCGGTGCGAATTTCCGCATGATGGCGAGCGAGCGCATGTCGACGACCAGGTTGTTGTAGCCAAAGCTGGACCCGCGCTCGGTAACGAAGACTCGCTTGTTTCCCGACGCATGGCACTTTTCGACCGCGTGCTTCATGTCCCACGGGGAAACGAACTGGCCTTTCTTGATGTTGACCACTCGTTCGCTGAGCGCGGCGGCGACGATGAGATCGGTTTGACGGCAGAGGAAAGCGGGGATCTGCAGAATGTCGGCGACCTCGGCGACGGTGGAGACGTCCCCGGCTTCGTGGACGTCGGTGAGGATCGGAACTTTTACTTCCTGCTTTACTTTTTTCAGAATGCGCAGGCCTTCCTTGAGGCCGGGGCCACGAAAACTTTTGAGCGACGTGCGGTTGGCCTTGTCGTAGGAGGCCTTGAAGATGAACGGGAGGTTCAGCGAGCGCGTGACGCCCTTGATGATCTCGGCCATTCGGATGGCGTGGTCTTCGCTTTCGATGACGCAGGGGCCAGCGATGAGGAAGAGATTTCCGGCGCCGATGCGGACGTTATCGAATTGGAAGGAGATTGCCATCAAGTCAAAAGCTTAAACCACAGAGGGCACTGAGGAACACGGAGGAAGTCCTCTGTGTCGCTCAGTGTCCTCTGTGGTGACTGGTTTTGGGTTTCAATTCGAAACTAGAAACCCGAAACTTGAAACTGCCCTTACCGCCTTCCCACCTTCTCCGGCCGGTGAAACATCTCGACCTCGGCTGCGGCTTTTTCGGAGCGACGACGCAGGCCGTGCTCGTACGACGCGCCGATGAAGGCCTTGAACAAGGGATGCGGCTCGAGCGGTTTCGACTTGAATTCCGGATGGAACTGGCAGCCGATGAAATAGGGATGGTCTGGAATCTCGACCATCTCAACGTACGTTCCATCGGGCGTGGATCCGGAAATGCGCAGTCCGCCGGCAACCAGCGTGTTCTCGTATTCGCGGTTGAACTCGTATCGGTGACGGTGACGTTCGCTGATCTCGCTCTGCCCGTAAACCTGGTGGGCGAGGGTTCCGGGCTCAATCTTGCACGGCCACGCCCCCAGTCGCATCGTGCCACCCAGTTCCTCGACGCCCCGCAACTCGCGCAGTTTGTAAATGACACGGTGCGGAGTAGCAGGATTGAACTCGCTGGAATTCGCGTCCGCCAGCCCGCAGACGTTGCGGGCAAACTCCACGCAAGCGGTCTGCATGCCAAGGCAGATGCCGAAGTAGGGGACTTTTTTCTCGCGCGCGTACCGGATCGCTACCAGCATGCCTTCGATCCCGCGCTTGCCGAACCCACCCGGAACCAGGATGCCATCGTAGTCTTCCAACTGGGCCTCGCTGTTGGCATCCATGGCCTCAAGGCCTTCGGCCTCAATCCAGTTCACCTGCAGCTTGAGGTTGTGGGCCAGCGCTCCGTGCACGAGCGCTTCTTTCAGTGACTTGTAGGAGTCTTCGTATTCTACGTACTTGCCGACGATGCCAATGGTGACGTCCGCCTTGGGGTTGTAGACGCGATGCACGATGTCTTCCCACTTCGACAACTCCCGGTCTTTGGCTTCTATGTGCAGGTATTTCAAAGCGAGGGTGTCGACATTTTCCTGCGCGAATACCAGCGGGACTTCATAAATCGACGCGACATCTTTTGCTGTGATGACGGCCTCTTCCTCGACGTTGCAGAACAAGGCGATTTTCGACTTGATGTCTTTGGCGAGGAAGCGGTCGGTGCGGCAGAGCAGGATGTCGGGCTGAATTCCGATGCTGAGCAGTTCCTTCACGGAGTGCTGCGTCGGCTTGGTTTTCAGTTCCTGCGCGGCTGCGATAAACGGTACCAGCGTGACGTGAACGAAGAGCGTGTGCTCGCGGCCCAGTTCCTGGCGCATCTGGCGGATGGCTTCCATGAAGGGCAGGGATTCGATATCGCCAACAGTGCCGCCGATCTCGACGATGGCGACGTCCACGTCCTGCGCGACTTTCTTCATCGCGCTCTTGATTTCGTTGGTGACGTGGGGAATGACCTGGACGGTCTTGCCGAGGTAGTCGCCGCGGCGTTCCTTGGCGATGATCTGTTCGTAGATGCGACCGGTGGTCCAGTTATTGTCGCGAGAAAGCTTGGCGTGAGTGAAGCGCTCGTAGTGTCCGAGGTCGAGGTCGGTTTCGGCGCCGTCGTCGGTGACGAAGACTTCGCCGTGCTGGAAGGGGGACATGGTGCCGGGATCAACGTTAAGGTAGGGGTCAAACTTCATCAGGTTGACCTTGAGCCCGCGGCTTTCGAGCAGACAACCGATTGAAGCCGCGGCCAGGCCCTTACCTAAAGAAGACACAACTCCGCCCGTCACAAAGATGTACTTTGCCGACATCGCTTCCTCACTTTATTTTGGGTTGGAAAATTGTGCAGGCTGGGGTGCACGAACAATTATGGCAGAGAATTCGGGAGAAGGGAATGTGGAAAATCGGGGCGGTGGCCCCGGGTTTGACCTTCGCTAGAACGCGGAGCGCGGTGGTGCAGCCCGGGGAAACAGGTCCTTCGCTTCGCTCAGGATGACAACCATCCCGAAGAGACCGCAAGAACAGACCGTAAGAAGAGACTGTAAGGACAGGCGGTCAGAACAGGCCGAGAGCGAAAAGCTGTGACCAACACTCCGATAAGTTCCTCTTCTTCTTCTTCTTCTAAGTTCCTCTTCCCAAATTGTCATCCTGAGCGAAGCGAAGGAACTGCTTTTCCCACGTGACAGCGAAGCCCGACGATTCGAGTAAAGTTAACGGCCCATCTCACCTCATGACCGCTTCGATCTCCTCAGCCGTGTAGGGTACGCCGGGAGTCAGCAATTCGGCTCCGTCCTTCCCGATGATGTACATGTCCTCGAGGAAGAAGCCTTGACCGTCGACCGATGCGATCGGTTCGAAGTTAATGGTGGTGCCGGCGGGCAATGGGTCGGGAGGCCATCCGGCCAGCACGTTCGACGTGTGGATCTGCCAGAACGGAACATTCTCGCGTTTTGACCAGGAATCGATGGCATGTTGCGCGAGCGCGCTCCTGGCGGAGCTGCGATGATTCAGCAGTTCCTGGCTCCATGCTTCGTAAACATCGTTGACCTTCACGCCAGCGCGCAATTTTGTGACTGCCTTGCGGTAGGCGGCTACAAAGATGTTCCAGATTTCGCGCTGGTCGTCGGTGTAGCGGCCGGAGACCGGCACGGTGCGTCCCAGGTCGCCCAGATAGTGTTGGTATTCGCAGCCCACGTCCAGACGAACGAGCTCTCCGGAATGCATCTCGCGGTCCAGATGATCATAGGCAGCTAGCGAAGCGAGAGGCTTGGGAAAGACCGCGTTCTCGCCAGACATTACCCAGGGCCAGAAGTTCGATCCGTGCGCGCCATTAGCCCAGCAGGCGCTTTCGACCGCCGACTCGACAATGCGCTGGGAAACGCCTGGGCGAATGGCTCGCATGCCTGTCGTAATGGCCGCCACTGTGCTCTTCGCAACGGCCCTGACGGAGGCGATTTCGTCTGCATCCTGTACGGCCATCAGATTCGTGAGAGCGTCGGTAACATCCTTGCTCGTGAGAGAAGGCCATTTCGCGAGAATCAGCTGGAGCCAGAGGGGCGCGCCGGAAGCTTTCGGGCTAAGAAGGTTGGCAGGCATCTCTTCGAAGTCGGCCAGTCCGTCCTTGGCGTAATAGAGGGGGGCTGAGGACGTGTTACGGGCTGCAAGAAAGGAATCCAGTTCTGTCCAGTCCACCAGGTGATCGATGCCGGACTGGCGCGCGGCGTCCACGCCCACCGTGAGGGGAGGCTTGACTCCATACTTCGCGAACGGTGGTTTGGAGGGCACGAATAGCCATGACTCGCCGGATTTTCCTTCGATAACGAGCACGGCACTAACAAGATTCTCTTCTCCGGTCAGGTAGTAGAAGTACGGATCCTGCCGAAAGCCGTCGGCCGCGATGTCCATGCGAGAGTTCGCGTGGATGAGCAGAATGCCATCATGAAAGGTCGTCGCGGCCCGATGGCGGCGGTCTTGCAAGGTTGCTTTATCGGCGGCACCGGAGTTGGCAATTGCTCCAAGGATGAGCGCAACCAAACAGGTCATTCTGAACATGGCCGGAAACCTTAGCACGACCTCCGCGGGGGAACAATCGACGCGCCGTCGCTGGTCGCGACGTGGATCGACCAATCAAAGCGGGCGATTCGCTAGAATAGAACATGGCCGACCCTTCCCTGTGGAGTGAGGACGATCCGCGCACGCGGCTCGCCGAACTTACTGCCGACACCTCCGACCCTGCCAAAGAGCTCCCATTGCGGCGCGATGTACGCTCGCTGGGAATTCTGTTGGGACGCGTGCTGGTCGAGCAGGAAGGGGAAGCGTTCTTCGAGACCGTGGAGCGGCTGCGTCGGCTGCTGATCCAGCAGCGCGAGCAACCCGCGGCGGGAACAGAACAGTTTGAGTCGGGGCTCATGGCGCAGGCCCGCGAGGTGGTTCGCGGATTGTCGGTTGAAGATGCTTACCGCGTGACCAAAGCGTTCGCCGTCTATTTCGAACTCACAAACCTTGCGGAAACCAATCATCGCAAGCGCCGGCGGCGAGCGGCGCGGCTGCAGTCGGGACGCGCGCCGATCGAGGGATCGTTTCGCGGAACGTTGTTTCGGTTGAAGGCTGGGGGCACGCCGCTGCACGACATCCTCGGAGCGCTTCAAAAGGTTTGCGTGACGCCAGTCTTTACGGCACATCCCACCGAGATTACGCGGCACACCATTCGCCTCAAACGGCGGCGCATCGCCCGTCTGCTGGAAAGGCTTGATCACGTCCTGCTGTCGCAGGCAGATGCGCTCGAATACGAAGCCCAGATCCTGCAGGAAATCACCGCGCTTTGGCAGACCGACGAAGTCCGCCTCAAGAAACCGACGGTGCGCGACGAGATTCACATGGGCCTCGACCACTTCCCGATGGTCTTGTTCGAGACTGTGCCTCGGCTGTATGCGGAGTTGGAGCAGTCTCTCGCGGACCTCTACGGCGCTAAGCCCGGGGACGTGAAGCTTCCGGAACTCTTGCATTTTGGCTCTTGGATTGGAGGCGATCGCGACGGGAATCCCTATGTCACGGGGCAGAGCACGCGCGATGCGGTGCGGATCGCGCGCCACCTCATCATTGATCACTACGTCGCGGAGATCACGCGGCTCATTAGCCAGCTCAGCATGTCACTGCGCCGGATTGGTGCGTCGGAGCGGCTGATGCAGCGGGTGCAGACTTACGAGAACACTTTGGGCGAAGAGCACTCGCGGTGGAAGCAGATTACCGAGGTCGAACTTTACCGGCACTTCCTGGATTTCGTTGGGGCGCGCCTGCGCTTCAGCCGTGATTCCTCTGACCATGCCTTTGCTTACGGTAGCGCTGCCGAATTCGAGGATGATCTCCGGCTGGTGCGCGAGAGCCTGTGTCCCAATCGGGGCGAGCGCCTGGTAGAACTACTCATCGATCCGCTCCTGCGAAAAGTGCGGACCTTCGGCTTCCATCTGCATATGCTCGACATCCGGCAGCATGCCCGGGTGCTTTCCCGTGCCGTATCGGACCTCGCGTCTGCCGTAGTCCCGCAGGAGAAAGCCCACGATCTGCCCGCGTCGTCTGCGGACGTGCTCGAAACGTTTCGCGCCATCGCCGAATTGAAGAAGACCCAGTCCCCGGAAGCGATTCGTAACTTCATTGTGAGCGACACCCAGTCGGAGGAAGACGTTCTCAATGTCGTTCGGCTGGCGGAGGTGTGCGGCGTGTCGTGCAAGGCGGAAGGCCGCGATCCGGGACTTCGTCCGGTGCCGCTGTTTGAATCGATTGCCTCGCTGCGCGACTCGGCGGCGGTGATGAAACGCCTCTGGCAGTCAGGAGATTACCAGCCTTTGCTCGAGTCGTGGGGGCGGGCGCATGAGGTCATGCTGGGCTACTCCGATTCGAACAAAGACGGAGGCATGCTGACCAGCACTTGGGAACTGCACAAAGCGCAGCGCGACCTGCATCAGGCGGCGCGCGAGCATTGCGTCAACCTGCACTTGTTTCATGGGCGCGGCGGAACGGTGGGGCGTGGAGGCGGCCCGACGCATGCCGCGATTCTTGCTCAGCCGCCCGGAGATTTTTCAGGGGAAATTCGCGTCACCGAACAGGGCGAAGTCCTGACCTGGAAATATTCCGACGCGGTGCTGGCGGAGTGGAATCTGGAAATCATGATTGCTGCTTGCTTGGAGGCGGTGGTCAGTCCCAACCAGCCTTCCCCGCAGGAGGCCACGCGCTGGGATGCGGCGATGGAGACCATCTCCGAGGAGGCATATCGCTACTATCGCGAGCGAATTGCCGAGGACTCCGACGTTCTCGAATACTTCGAGCAGGCAACGCCCGTGAATGAATTGGAGCATGCACGCATCGGGTCGCGTCCGGCGCGGCGTTCGCAGAGCCGCCGGCTGGAGGATTTGCGCGCCATCCCGTGGGTGTTTGGCTGGATGCAAAGCCGGCACGCGGTTCCGGCGTGGTTCGGCGTGGGGTACGCGCTGGAGCGTTTTACAAAAGCTTCGCCCGCGAATGCCAGGCTCCTGCGGGAGATGACGAAAAACTTCCCGTTGTTCTCGAGCCTGGTGCGCAATGTCGAGATCGCGATGGCCAAGGCCGATATGTCGATCGCGCGGCTTTATGCGGAACTGGTGGAGGACACGGGGATCCGCGATCGCGTCTACGGCGTGCTGCTCAAGGAATTCGTTCGCACGCGCAGCGTCATCCTGTCGATCGCGGAACAGAATGATCTGTTGGAAAAGAACCCGGTTCTCTTTCGCTCGATCCGCCTGCGCAATCCTTATGTCGATCCAATGAGCCTGATCCAGGTCGACCTGCTGCGCCGGAAACGGAGCGGGGATCCGGACAAGTCTCTCGACTATGCCATAGGCGCTACCATGAATGGCATCGCCGCGGGGCTGCACAATACAGGTTAGGCAAAACTCGTCATCTATATGGCCTCGTCAGCGAAAACTTCCGGCGATCTCGACAGCCGTGTTCGGCTATTCGTTTATCGCCAGCTGCTCAGTCACCAAAAGTGTCCGACCATCGCGGAGATTGCGAGCGGCCTGCCCATTTCCACAAGAAACGTTCGTGCGAGCCTCTCCCGCCTGAGTGGAAGTCACGCTTTCATGATGCAGGAGAATGGCGAGTTGTGGCGGGCGGCGCCGTTTTCCTGTATTCCCACTGGCTTCCCCGTCACCGTGGGACGCAAATCGTGGTTTGGCAATTGCATCTGGGATGCGCTCGGCATCCCGGCCATGATGAAGAAGGACGCGCGCATTGGGGCGGCCTGCGGGTGCTGCAACTTCGACATGCCGGTCGAAATACGAGGGGGAAAGATCCACTCGGGCGACGGAGTCATTCACTTTGCCGTTCCCGCCAGGCACTGGTACAAGGACGTCGTCTTTACCTGACGAACCATGCTTCTGTTCCGGTCGGAACAGCATGTAGACCGCTGGTGTCAGCAATGGGATTGCCCTCGCGGAGGCACTCTGTCCCTGGCACAAGGATGGAAGTTGGCGCAACTCTGGTATAGCGATCGCCTGAACCCGGATTGGCAACCAAAGTCGGCCGCCGAAGCCGAAACCGTGTTTCGCGAGGTTGGACTTGTGGGAGAATTCTGGAAGCTCTCGGACTGAGCATCTGCTGAATTTGCGCCTGCATCTCACGAGTTGGGTGAATCCCATGCACCGTGTTTTTTGTAACCGCTTAACCTGGCTGGCGATAGGGACCCTGTTGCTGCTCGTGCCCTGTCTGGTGCAGGCGCAGGATCTCGCCAAACGCCTCTACCTCAAGGACGGCTCCTACCAGTCGGTCACGAAATACGAAATCAAGGGAGAGCGCGTGCGTTATGTGAGCGCCGAGCGTGGCGAGTGGGAAGAGCTGCCGAAGTCCATGGTGGATTGGCCCGCCACTGAAAAGTACGAGAAGGATCGCGCGGCCGGCGCACCGACTCCGGAGGCCGCCGCACTCGACAAGGAACTGGAAGCGGACCGGGCATCGGAAGAGGCGCTATCTCCGCACGTGGCGCCTGGATTACAGCTTCCTGAAGAGGGCGGAGTCTTCCTGCTCGACAACTACGAAAGCCGCCCCGAACTGGTCCCGATTGATCAACGCGGGGGCGCCGTCAACAAGAACATGAAGAGCAACATTCTACGGTCGGCGGTGAACCCGATCGCCAGCAACAAACAGACTGTCGAACTCCCCGGCAAACATGCGCCTGTGCAAGCCCATGTTTCCGTGCCGGCTTTGTACATTAACATCGACCGTGGCCAGGACGACGCGGATGCCAGCGCGCCGCCGAAGAAAGACGACGAGCAGGCCAAGAAGGATCAAGCTCCTGTTTCGGGGGATCGGTTCCGCATCATCCGACTGGAAGCCAAGGGCGATAAGCGCGTGGTTGGCGAAATCAAGGTGGCCGTCTACGGAAAGATCAGTCAGGACGCTAAGTTCGTGGCTACCACCTCGCAGCCCATCAATGGCGGCTGGGTCAAGGTCACTCCAGCCGAAGACCTGCCCAGTGGAGAGTATGCAGTCGTCGAGATGCTTGGAAAAGAAGGAATGAATCTCTACGTTTGGGATTTCGGAGTGAATCCGAATGCCCCGGCGAACTCGATCGCTTTCAAGCAGGATCCTTCCGCAATGCAATCCGATCCTGATCGGGCAATTGAACTGCAGAAAAGGAAGAAGGAGTAGGGCCTTATCATGACCGAACGTCCTGCTGCGAGCGAAGAAGAGCAGGTCCTTCGCAACGCTCAGGATGACAAATTATTTTCGCTCGAAACTGAGATCTGTCGCTCTGACCGGGAGCAAAGACCTCCAAACTGACAACTGAGGACTGGGAACTGAGAACTACTTCATCACACCGCGCTGCGCTATTCCAATATTGTCGCGACTGGTGTTCTTTACCAGGTACATCATTTCGTCGGCCTGGCGGATGACATCGTGCGGGGACTTGGCGTCGTGCGGGTAAGTTGCCAGGCCGATAGAAGCGCGGATGTTCAGGTTCAGGCCCTCTTCCTTGCAGAAAGCACTAACGCGCAGCGCATCGCGAAGACGCTTGGCGACTGTCAGCGCCTGATCTTTGCCCGTTTGCGGCAGCAGCACTACAAATTCGTCGCCGCCGTAGCGGAAAGCGTAGTCGATCAAGCGCAGCTGAGCTTTCACGAGATATCCGATCTCCGCGAGCAACTTGCTGCCGATTAAATGACCGTGCGTGTCGTTCACCTGCTTGAAGTGATCGAGATCGATGAACAGGACGCTGAATTCGTAGCCGAAGCGGGATGAACGGTAGACTTCGGTCTCCAGCGTCTTATAAAGATGGCGGGCGTTGTAGAGACCGGTGCAGTCGTCGGTGATTGTGAGTTCCTGGATCTTCTCCACGGCGCGCGAGTTCTCGATCGCGATGGCCGCGTAATCGCACAAGGCCTGCAGGAAGAAAATTTCCTGGTCGCCGAAACCCTTCATGTCGACATTGACCAACTGGATGACGCCCAGCACGCGGTGCTTCGAGTTCAGCGGAATGCAGATGATCGACCGCGTCTCCCATTGGGTCACCTTGTCGATGCGCTTGGCGAAGCGGGCATCGGTGTAGACGTCAGGGACGATCAGTTGCTCTCCGTTCTTGGCTACCCAGCCGGCAATGCCTTCACCCACTTTCAGGCGGACGTCCTTCAGGGCCTCGGCCGCGTCGCCAACGGCGATCGCGAAATAGAGTTCGTTGTGCTCCTCGTCCACCATCAGCAAGGACCAGGTATCAGGACGGAAGTATTCCGCCATTTTTTCCATGATCGTTTGCAGAATGGAATCCAGATCCAAAGACGAGGTTAGGGCCTTGGCCACATCATGGAAGATGTTCAGCTCTTGGCTTTGCCGTCTTCGGTCGGCGCCGGTGGCCTCAGGCATGCAAAAATCCTTCTAATTTTCAGGGCAGAATTGCTCAAATTATATGCGGCGCTTGGAAGGACGGGCAACGATCTTAAGTAACCCCCCGTACCCGCAAAGCCACGTACGGCAAGGGGCTTGGCGGGGGATCGCCCCGAAAGAGGCTTTACGTCTGCGGTTCCGGCCACGCCAAATGCTGGCAAGCCTCTTCCCGTCCGCTTAACATACGGATAGTATTTCGTGCTATCCCGATGCCGGTCTTGGGGAGAGCCTCTATGGGATCTTTCGGTGACAGGCTGAAAAAAGAGCGTGAACAACGAAGCGTCTCGCTCGATGACATCGCTCTCAGCACCAAGATCGGGACCCGCATGCTTCGTGCCCTGGAAGAAGAAAAATTTGATCAGCTTCCTGGCGGCATCTTCAACAAGGGATTCGTGCGCGCCTATGCCCGCCACTTGGGCCTCGACGAGCAACAGACCATTAACGATTACATGGAGGCGTTGGGCGAAAACCAGCAACGCTCCATGCCACCGGATGCGACGGCTGTTCCCAGGCCGCAACCGGCCGCTGAGCGTCCCAGCAAACCGATTCTCGAGACGCGGGAGCCGGAGCGAGGCGCAGAAATTCCGTGGGGTCTGCTGGCTCTTGTCCTTTTGCTGGCGGCCTTGGCATTTGCAACCTGGAGCTACTACCATCGCACACGTGGTGAGGACCGCAGCGCCGCGACTCCAGCGACAGAGGTGCCAGCAACTCCTGCAGCGTCGAGCTCTGGTACCGGCGCGCCACGGCAGATACCGACAACTCCTACCGATGGCAACCATGCTCCCACTACACCAATCCCGAGCACGGAGAAGACCGGATCCCAGCCTGAGCCAATGGCGCAAGCCGCCCTCCACGGGGCCGCTTCATCTCCAGAGGTGGTGCCCGGCGCGTTCACTGTTTTGTTGAAAGGAAACGACGACTCGGACGAGTGCTGGGTGTCGATCAGCGTCGACGGCCAGCCTCCGGTTGAAGCTACGCTATTGGCTCCGCAGGAAAAATCCATCCAGGCAAAGCGGGAGGTGATCGTCAAGGTCGGCAACGCCGGTGCCTTGGACGTTTTCTTCAATGGACATAAGCTGCCGCGCCTGGGGGAATACGGCACAGTGCGGACCCTGACCTTCCACAGCGACGGCCTGCAACCTACGACTCCGAAACCACCCGTTCCTGCAATAACTTCACGCTAAAGAGGTACGGAAGAGGTCCGTCGCACAATCGAGAGCGAACCTCAGCGGCTGAAGCCGCATTGATTTTGCGGCACTTACGCACGCCTAAAGGCGTGCCCTTTCAAGGACACAACCGCACACTGACTCTTTACCGTATCCTCTGAAGTTGGGAGTTTCAAACCGCAAAAGGCAAACAGATTTTTCGGAGGCCGAACGGTGTTTCTGCTTGCCATTCGGTGCTTGTCAGCGCCATCCGGAGCCGGTATATGACCTCTCGGTTGACGATCTGCCAGCCGGGGCCAAAGTCGTTGCCTCGGCTATCCTTTCTCTGATAGCTTTTTAGAGACCTGAAAACACTGGGCTAACGCGCGGAAAGATGGACTCAGCGCCCTGATTTTCCCGCCACCTCGAGCGCCCTGTTGAGCGCAAGGAGACAAGAATTTTGCCATCCAAAAACCGTTATTTGTTTACTTCGGAATCTGTGACGGAAGGACATCCCGACAAGATCGCGGACCAGATTTCCGATGCCATTCTCGACGCCTGCCTGGCTGAAGATTCCACTAGCCGCGTCGCTTGCGAAACTCTGACGGCTACCGGGCTGGTCGTGATCGCCGGGGAAATTACCACCAAGGCGTACGTTGACTTCCAGTCGCTGGTACGCGGCGTGGTGCAGTCCATCGGATACGACAACGCACTTTACGGCTTCGATTGCAATACCTGCGCCGTGATTTCGAGCATCAACAAGCAATCGGGCGACATTGCCATGGGCGTCGATACGGGAGGCGCGGGCGATCAGGGAATGATGTTCGGCTTCGCGGTGAATGAGAATCCGGAACTGATGCCCACACCCATCCTGCTGGCGCACAGGCTCACGCAACGCCTCACCGAAGTTCGCAAGAATGGTACCTGCCCCTACCTCAGGCCTGACGGCAAATCCCAAGTTACAGTTGAATATGACAAGAACGGCAAGCCGATCCGCGTCGATGCTGTCGTCATTTCCACGCAGCATGCTGAAACCGTCGGCAATGATCAGCTGCGTGCGGAAATCCTGAAGCATGTCATTCAGGCAGTGATCCCGAGCAACCTGCTGGATGCCGACACGAAGTACCATATCAATCCCACGGGCCGTTTCGTGATTGGCGGGCCGATGGGCGACACGGGCCTGACCGGGCGCAAGATCATTGTCGACACCTACGGCGGCATGGGACGACACGGTGGCGGAGCGTTCAGCGGAAAAGATCCGACCAAGGTTGACCGCTCGGCTGCCTACATGGCCCGCCATATTGCGAAAAATATTGTTGCCGCCGGACTCGCCGACAAGTGCGAGGTTCAGCTGGCATATGCGATTGGCGTCGCGGAGCCGGTCAGCGTCCTGGTAGAGACCTTCGGGACTGAGAAGGTCGACCCGGCCATCATCCCTGATCTGGTGCGGGCAAATTTCCAGTTGACTCCCAAGGGCATCATTGAGTCGCTCAACCTGCGGCGTCCGATCTATCGCAAGACGGCTGCCTATGGGCACTTTGGGCGAAGTGACAAAGACTTCACCTGGGAAGCCACGGATAAAGCGGCGAAGCTGGCCAGCGAAGCAGGACTACGAGAACCAGCCCTGCAGACGGCCAAACGGTAGTTTTCCCCAGAAGGACGGAGGACGTTTGGCGACGTCCTCTGGTAACTCCCCAGGGCGTGTGCACCAGCAATCCGTGCCGGCATTTCGTGTATTCTGAACAGCAAGCACGAAGCCAGAAATCCTAGAACTTCAACGCATTCATGAATCAGGAGAGGTATGTCAACGACACCGACGCAAGTGAACTGCGACGTTAAGAATCTTGATCTTGCCGACATGGGCAAAAAGCGCATCGACTGGGCAAACCAGTCCATGAATGTGCTACAGATCATCCGCAAGGAATTCATCAAGAATCAGCCCCTGAAGGGTATCCGCATTTCTGCCTGCTTGCACGTTACGGCCGAGACTGCGAACTTGGCGATCTGCCTGCGCGATGGCGGGGCGGATGTGGTTTTGTGCGCGTCGAATCCGCTCTCGACCCAGGATGACGTCGCGGCCAGCCTGGTGCGCGACTACAACGTGCCCGTATACGCCATTAAGGGAGAAGACAACGACACGTATTACCAGCACATTATTGCGGCTATCGATCACCGTCCGCAGATCACGATGGACGATGGCGCGGACCTGGTAAGCGTGCTCCACACCAAGCGCACTGACGTGCTCGAGGGGGTAATCGGTGGCACGGAAGAGACGACGACGGGCGTGATTCGCCTGCGCGCGATGGCGAAAGAGGGCGTGCTGCGATATCCCATCATTGCGGTCAACGATGCGGATACGAAACATCTCTTCGACAACCGCTATGGTACCGGACAGTCGACGATCGACGGCATCATCCGCGCGACCAACTTCCTGCTGGCCGGGTCGAAGTTCGTGGTTGCCGGCTATGGATGGTGCGGTCGTGGCCTTGCCAGCCGCGCACGGGGAGCCGGCGCTGAAGTCATCATCACCGAAGTCGATCCCACCAAGGCGCTGGAAGCGGTGATGGACGGGTTCCGCGTGATGTCGATGAACGAAGCTGCCCGCATGGGAGACGTGTTCTGCACCGTGACGGGCAATAAGAATGTGCTCGCGAAAGAGCATTTCGAGGTCATGAAAAACGGCGCCATTATTGCGAATTCGGGCCATTTCAACGTCGAGATAGATATCCCAACGCTTGAGAAAATGGCTTCGTCGAAGCGCACGACGCGTAACTTCGTCGAAGAGTATTCGATGAAAGACGGCCGCAAGATCAATCTGCTGGGTGAAGGCCGCCTCATCAACCTGGCTGCAGCCGAAGGCCATCCTCCGTCAGTTATGGATATGAGCTTTGCCGACCAGGCGTTGTCGGTCGAGCACATGGTCAAGAACTACTCCAAGCTGGAGAAAGCGGTTTATACAGTCCCCGTGGAGCTGGATAAGCGAGTAGCGAAGCTGAAATTGGAGTCGATGGGCATCAAGATCGACCGGCTCACGCCGGAGCAAGAAGAGTACCTGGCTGGGTGGTCGGAAGGGACCTAGATCGCTCAGGAACGACAGACTTCAACTTAGGGTTTGAAAGGGCGGCTTTGGCCGCCCTTTCTTCTACCGCCAAGCCCCCTGCACTGGTGACCAAGGGGAGCGCTCTTTCGAGCAACTTTCTCACGCGCAAATGTGATCGCAATCACGCGGCCTTCCCGGGCCGCTCCCTATGATTATTGTGTCCCGTCTGCACCACATAAGGTGCCTGCTCGGGGCGAGAACGACCGTCATAACTTTCATAAAAGGAGCCTAAATGCTACGCAAGCTGATTGTGGTGTGTGCAATGATTTCACTTTGCTCTTTAATGGCATTCAGCCAGGAGCAAGAAGCTAAGGCAGGAGAGTTCTTTGGAGGGTACCAGTATCTTCACGCCAGCACGGGCATTTCTGGGGTGGATGGTTTTACTCTTCAAGGATGGAATACAGCCGCTAGTGGCTATTTCACGCGGAACCTGGGCATCACTGCGGACTTCAGTGGAAACTACGGCACGCCTTCCGGGGTTACTGCAAGGTTGTACACGTTTATGTTTGGACCCTCGGTTCGCTTCCCCAATTCATCGCGGATTACACCCTTTGGGCACGCTTTGTTTGGCGGTGGACGCACCAGCTTGAGTGCAGTTGGTCTGAGCGGATCAGAAACGGACTTTACCTGGGCCGCTGGCGGGGGATTGGATGTCGGAGTGACCAAGCACGTGGGTGTGCGGTTGGGACAAGCCGATTTCCTGCAGACTCGGATTGCGGGACAGAGTCAGAATCATTTTCGGTACTCGGCTGGCCTGGTGCTGAAATTCTAGAAATGCAGGGATCTGCAGTCGCTGCATCGGAGTTTTTCAAAAACGGGAGGCTCGCCGTAGCGAGCCTCCGCCTTAGGAATTTGGGAAATTGATCGCTAACGCACTTGGATCGCCGAAACCCGGTCGTTCCATGTGCGCGAGGGGTCGTCTTGCGTCCGCCATGCCTTGAGGTTGGGCACGTCCCGTCGAGTGCTCCCGCGCCTTCCCCCAAAGTTGGAATCGTTGTAGAGCGTGACCTCGGCGTTGTGCATCAACTTAATCGACGATATGCGGTCGTTGTAGCCCGGCGGTAGATTGGGATAGCTTTCTCCGCGCCGCATGCAGAAGTACTCGCCTGCATAATTGATCTCCTTGTAGAAGCAGGCTCCCGCATTGTTACCCCAAGTCGGCCCCCCCGGACGCGGCGGGCGGTGTCCGTAACCAGGATTCCCCCAGTTCGGTATACCGTTATAGGCGTTGATCCGAAACTGACCGCGGCATCCGCCTTCCACCCAGATTCCACGGGCGTCGAAGCCCCAGGTGCGGCCTTGCACGCATTGCGTGGAGCTGAGTTGGCGGTCGAGCGTGACTCCGCCGCGAGTATCCGCTGCGCAATAATTGCGTCGATTATTCTTGGATTCGCACGTTACATTGGGCATCGGCCGCTGCGGCGACTGGCCAGGATAGTTCATCTGTGCAGAAAGGCTCGGTGTCAGCGAAGCGGCGAGGGTAACTAACCCCAGCGACTGGGAACATCGCCTCAGTCTCATATCGAATTCTCCTAGGCACAAAAATTTGTGGATCAGCCTCCGATGATGGAAGGAAGCGGACCATTGTCGCTAGTTTCAGAGCGGGGTCTAAAGAACGGGTGCTTCGACGGGAGTTGAATTGTACATCGAAGCCAGACCTGAATGCATCGCGCAAACATCTGGCTTTGAGACCTGTAATCTTCTCAGTTGAAATCGCGGCGGCTGCATGCGCCGGGTCCGCCCGGATCTCCGCAAGAACCGCAGGGAGCCGTTCGCGGCAGGCTCGAGGGTCCAGTTTTCGTAGAAACGGAGAAGGTCGAAAGCTGCGGAGCCAGGTTCCGGCTCTGGCATTTTGGGCATTGTGCCTTTTCGTCTCCGTAAACCAGCGCTTCGAACCCGTGTTCGCATTCCTGGCAAACGTACTCAAAGATCGGCATGGCCTAGAACTCCACGATTAAGCTGCGCAAAATACCGGCTTCGCTATTTAAAATCAATCTGTGGGGAAGACGCAAATCGACAAAGAACGCACCGCCTTCAAAGCGCGCAGGCTGTTTCGCGGCGGGCATCTGCAAACCTTGGCCGGATTTTTTCTGTTTCGCAGTTCGCGCCTGCCGGAACCCGAGGAGCGTTACATCGAAGTTGCGCCCGGGGTGAAAATTCTCTGCCACTGTCACTGGCAGGAAGATCGGCGTAAGGCTCTAACCATCATCGTGGTTCATGGGCTGGAAGGCTCCAGCGATTCCGGTTATGTCATCGGGATCGCGCAGAAGGGTCTCGCGGCCGGCATGAACGTAATCCGCGTGAACCAGCGGAATTGCGGCGGTACGGAGCACTTGGCGCCGACGCTCTACAACTCCAGCCTTTCGGGCGACATTGCTGCTGTTGCCCGCAATATGGTGGACAACGGTATCTCCCGCTTCGCCCTGGTCGGCTTCTCGATGGGTGGGAACCTGGTTTTGAAAACCGCCGGCGAATGGGGGAGAGACGCTCCCCCCGAATTTCGCGCGGTGGTCGCTGTATGTCCGGCGATGGATCTAGCCGCTTCTGCCGATGCTCTTCATCTCCCCGGCAACCGGATTTACGAAGCTTACTTCATGCACAAGCTGCGCCGGCGCTTTCGCGACAAGGCAAAGTTGTTTCCGGGGCAGTTCGATGTGGTTCGGCTCCGCGGGCTTCGCACCCTGCGTGAGTTTGACGACAAGATCACGGCGTATTATTGTGGCTTTGAGGGCGCGGTCGATTACTACGCGCGAGCGGCGGCCTCTAATGTCGTGGGTCGCATCAGTGTGCCGGGCTTGATCATTCACGCCGCCAACGACCCTTTCGTGCGCCTGATCCCCGAGACCCGCAAGAAAATTGCCGCCAACCGCAATCTGACTTTCGTGGAAGCTGAAGATGGCGGCCATTGCTCGTTCATTGCTGACGCGAACGGTTACGACGGCCGCTGGGCCGAACGGCAAGTCGTGGAGTTCCTGCAGAGATTCTGAACTCATCTGCTCACGCAACGAGGCTTACTACATCCCCGTAACTTCGCTGCTCGCAACTCGGCGCTCGCTACATTCCTGTACAATTTTGCGCGATGCGCAAGTGCGTTCATTTCGTCACGATCGTACTGGCAGTCGTGACGCTGGCCGCATTGGCTTGCGCCGAACCCGTTTCTTCGCTGAAGCCCACCGATTGTGTTAACGACTTCGCCAGCGTTCTGAGTCCGGCGACCACGACCCAACTCAAGGAGATGTGCCGCCAGGTACTCGACAAGGCGCAGGCATCGGTGGTGGTAGTCACGATTAAGTCCACCGATGGCGAAGACATCTTCAACTATTCTGTTGACCTCTATCAGAAGTGGGGAATTGGCCAGAAAGGGAAAGATCGCGGCGTTCTGATCGTGCTTGCAGTTCAGGATCGCAAATACTACATCAACGTAGGCTACGGACTGGAACCGATCCTCCCAGACGGCAAAGTGGGCGGCTTCGGGCGAGAAGCTGTTCCCTATTTGAAGAACGGCGACTATGACGGCGCGGTTAGCCTGCTGACCTCGCGGATCGTTGACGTCATTGCCAAGGATGCCGGGGTTGAAATCACGACGTCTCAGCCTCGTCGCATCGAACCACTTACCTCTCCTCCCCATCAGCCGGAATTATCACCCGGCAAGATTATTGCGATTATCATCGTGATCATCATTGTTTTGGCGGTTCCCCCGCTGCGTCGCCTCCTTTTCTACATGTTCTTGTTTGGCGGCGGTGGCGGAGGTGGCAGTTATCGGGGCGGCTATGGCGGCGGGGGTGGTTTCGGCGGCGGGGGTGGTTTCGGCGGTTTTGGTGGAGGCAGTACCGGGGGCGGCGGCGCGGGAGGCAGCTGGTGAAATCCGAGGGACTTTATGGCTCTTGAGAACGCAGTTCCGGAAAAACAGATCAGCGAGTTCGTCACCAGGCTTCAGGAAGCTGCGGGGACGAACCTCGAGAGCATCATTCTGTATGGTTCCGCCGCGTCGGGCGAGTACGAGACCGACTATTCCAATATCAATCTGCTCGCCATTCTGAAAGACACTTCGTTTTCCAGGCTCATTGCCCTCGCTCCGGTGGTTGAAAGCTGGACGCAGCAGCGGCGTCCCGCTCCCATGCTGATCACGAGGGACGAACTGGAGCGTTCGGCGGATGTATTTTCCATTGAACTCACGGACATGAAGCGCCAGCACCGAGTGCTGTTCGGTCCCGACCTGGTGGCTGACCTGCAGATTCCGATGACCCAGCACCGCGCTCAACTGGAATATGAATTGCGCGAGAAGCTCATCCTGCTGCGCCAGCGGTTGCTGGTGGATGCGAGCGACGAAAAACGCACCTGGCATCTGTTGTTGCATTCGGTCCCGGCATTTGCAACTCTATTCCGTCACGCACTCATCGCGCAGGGCCAACCAGCGCCCGTCACAAAACGCCAGTCGGTGAAAGAACTGGCCGCCTCGCTCTCCTTCGATGTCAGCGCCTTCGAGGATCTGCTCGACATTCGCGAGCACCGTGCGGACCCGAAGCAATTCCGGGTGGGAGACGTAGCGGCGCGTTATTTGTCGGCGGTTGAGCAAGTCACGAGCGCAGTCGATAGAATGTTGGATTCCCCTGGACGTTGAGTTTCGATCTGTTTTCCCAGACTTTGTTTTGAGGAGAGGAACATGGGTAAAGGCCTGATTGTAGTGATCATCCTGGCGCTGATCGCGCTGGTCGTCTTTGGCCAGTACATCGGCGTGCGCAACACGCTCGTCACCAAGAACGAAGCGGTCAAGGCCGCGTGGTCGCAGGTCGACATCGTGCTCCAGCGCCGCGCCGACCTCATCCCGAACCTCGTGGAAACCGTCAAGGGATACGCCAAGCAGGAACAAACTGTGTTCGGGGACATTGCCAAAGCCCGCTCTGCGCTGTTGGGCGCAGGGTCGCCGCAGGAAAAGATCGCCGCCAATAATCAACTGGATGGTGCGATTGGCCGCCTGCTCGTGCTGGTGGAGAACTACCCGCAATTGAAGTCGAACGAGAATTTCATGCGTCTGCAGGATGAGTTGGCGGGCACAGAAAACCGTATCTCGGTCGAGCGCAAGCGCTACAACGACACGCTGCAGGACTACAACACCTACGTGCAGCGGTTCCCGGCGAGCCTGTTTGCCGGATGGGCCGGCTTCAAGCCGAACGATGCCTATTTCAAAGCGGCCGAAGGCTCGCGAGAAGTTCCCAAGGTGAATTTCGGTACCCCGGCGCAGCAACCCGCGCCCGCGCCGGCACCTGCGAAGTAGAACTTACTGTATTTTGCTGAACAGAACCGCGATAGTCTTAATCGAGCAGTCTGGGCCGGGGGCGCGCGTCCCTCGGCCGCTTGCGCGGACGCAATGTCACCGCTTCGATGTCCTGGTTTGCTTTGTTACTTATGCAGGTTGACTTCGCCGTCGAACTCGGCCGGGACGACGAAACTCTCGAATTCCCTTGGGAGGCGCCCGGAGGCGAAGCTCGCTACTACGATCTGAAGCGCGATCCACGCGCTCTCGGAAAAATCCAGGAAGCTACCCGTGTGCCAGAATTGCGCGACTTCCTGATCGCAGTGAACTCGCAATCTTCCATTTTGGAGAGCGCGAAGTGTGACACCTGGTCGACTACCGACATCCATCCTGAAGAAGAGATCTTTCACCTCCCCTGGAAATTCGGATGCTATGTCGACCTGTTGTTCTCGGAAGAAGCGGCCCGCTTTTCGTTTGAACAGCACGAGACGTTCCTGAAGCAGATCGTCGGCTTGTTGCAACGCGTTCCCGAGATTCCCGACTCCGCCGAACTCATGTTGAGGCGTTGCTTCTACCATGGGCCGGACGGGATTCGCGAGGGTTACTACGTGACCTTTTACCTGTTCGGCTTCGGAGAAGACGAAGCCAAGGCTCGCCAGCAGTGGGGAATCGCGCTAAAACTGGTTACCAGCGCCATTACCCAGTTATCCTCTCGCCTCTCCACTCTGTAATAGTTTTGTATTTTCGGTCATTCCTCACATACACGAAGCCCTTAACGTCCTAGGCTGAACTTTCAGGAGACAAGAAAATAATGGAATCCCATCCTCAGGGCCGGCGCGCGCGTGTGCTTCTGACCTCCGTTTTTGGACCTTATGCGCAGGACGATGAGTTTGGGAGCCGCTCAATCAATCCGATGGAGCTTTATCACAACCAGGTCACGCGCGCGCAGGGCGCGTTCTCATTGCGCATGTTTCATCGCTCGTGGGGCATCATGATGATCCAGGCGAATATCTCCAGCCCCTGCACGGTGCTCGATTTTCCCACCCGCGAATCATTCGCTCGCGAATTGGTTTCTCAGCAATACGATGTCGTGGGGATTTCCTCCATCATCGTGAACGTCGGCAAAGCTGCCGAGATGTGCCGCATGGTGCGCAGGCTGTCGCCGCATTCGAAAATCGTGGTGGGTGGACACGTCAGCGCAATTCCGGGCGTTGAACACATGCTCGACGCCGACCACATCGTGCGCGGCGAAGGCATTCGCTGGATGCGCGGATACTTTGGGGAGGACCCTGATGCACCGATCCGCCACCCCGAAATTATTTCGGGCTTTGAGACGCGCATTCTAGGCGTCCGCTTGCCGGATCGGGAGGGTGCAACTGCGGCCACCGTGATTCCCTCGGTCGGTTGTCCGATGGGATGCAATTTCTGCACGACATCTTCTTTCTTCGGAGGCAAGGGCAAGTTCATTAATTTCTTCGAGACCGGCGAAGAGCTTTTCGAAGTAATGAGTCGACTCGAGGCGTCCCTCAAAGTACAAACGTTCTTCATCATGGACGAAAATTTCCTCCTGCATCGCGAACGCGCGATGCAACTCTTGCACTGCATGAAAAAAGCGGGGAAAAGCTGGGGACTCGCCGTGTTCGCCTCCGCCAATGCGATCCGTAAATACACCATGGAGGAACTGGTCGAACTGGGAGTGTCCTGGCTGTGGATGGGGCTCGAGTCCCCGCTCTCCTCTTACACGAAGCTGCAGGGCACAGACACTCGGGAACTCACGCGCGAACTGCGCGAGCACGGTATCCGCGTGCAGGGCTCGACCATCATCGGACTGGAGCATCACACGGATGACAACATCCGGCAAGAAATCGAGTACGCCATCAGCCACGGCACCGATTTCCATCAGTTCATGCTGTATACACCTGTGCCCGGAACGCCCCTGTTCAAGCAGATGTCAGAGCGGGGAAGGATGCTGTCGGACGTGAACCTGGCTGACATTCATGGCCAGGACCGGTTTAACTTTCGCCATGCCGCCATTTCGCGCGCGGATTCGAAACGTTTTCTCGACTGGGCATTCCAGCATGACTTCGAGCAAAACGGGCCCAGCCTCTACCGTATGTGCCGAACCATGTTGCAAGGTTGGTTGCGCTACAAGAATTCTCCCGACGCACGGGTGCGGGAACGCTTTGCTCGCGAATCGGTGAAGTTGCGGACCGCTTACAGCGCCGCGCTCTGGGCTATGGAGAAGCGGTTCCAAAAAGTCAATCAACGTGTCAGCAACGAAATCCGAGGGTTGCGGCGGGAAGTGCAGCGCGAGTTTGGAAACACGGCGCGGATGGCCGCGCATGTCGGGGGTCCTTTGCTAGCCTGGACTGCTCGACGCGAGGAGCGACGCCTGGCACGCGGAAAGACGTATGAGCCGCCGACATTTCTCGAGCGGCGCAACTGGATCGTCGCGGACGTTTAGCAGGCAACCTAACTAGCGGTTACAGGCTTTCGGAAGAGTTTCCATGCATCCGCACCCTGCCTTTTCATTCGCGTCCGCGCAATGGAAAGAGCCAGCATCATCAGAAAGATGATTAACAGGCCAACCGATGCTCCGAATATGCTCTGCGCGTGTTTCGGCAGAATGGAAACTCGCCCGTATACAAATTCAATGTGTACCCAATAAACCAGCAGGGAAGTCTGCCCCAGTTGGATCAAAGGACTGAATCCCCACTGAGCCGCACCCCAGCGGCACCAGGCATAGCTGGCCGACAAGATGATCAGCAGCAATCCCAGGCGCAGCAGAAAGAAATTCGGGCTCGTATGCCAGTAATCGTATTTGGAATAGAGCGACTGCGGGCGCGCGTCCAGCCAGCGAGATCCGACAATGAGTACGATGCCCGCGAGTCCCGCGTACGCGAAGGCGTGGCCCTCGTGAAGTTGTGTCCACGCACTCTGCAACGCGAATCCCATTGCCAGCCCGGCAAAAGCGAAGGCAGTCCAGGGAAAAATCGGGAACAGCCAAGCTTGCGGCGCACCCAGGTTGTGGACGCCATTGATATACGACTCGATCGGCCAAGGCAGCCAATCTGGCCTCCACGTGGTCCAAAACGGAGGCGTTAGAAGGGCGATCGCCATGGCGGTTCCGGCTGCGGCAGTCGTGAGTCGCAACGTTAGATTGCCCGAGCCCCGCAGCGCGAGCACAATCCAGCACAGGATTCCCATCAGCATCATGGAGACGCCGATCGTGTTCAGAATGTCGACGCGAAACAAATCGCTCCACGGCGCCCATCCCCATGCGATCAAGTATTCCTGCAGTCGGAACAGAAGCCCAAGCGCGAAAATCTCCGCGCCGCGCCGGATGGTGGCTTTCGCGATCTGTCCCGTACCGACGCCTTTCTGGATGAGCTTGTGGGTCACCAGCGCAAATGAGATTCCGGCAAGAAACAAAAAAAGCGGGGCAGGGAGCGTTCCGCCGAGTTGCGAATACATGAAGAAGGTCGTTTTGCGCGCCTCGGGCGAGAGCCAAGCATCGTAGCAATGGGTCTGAAACATGAGCACGCAGGCCAGTCCGCGCATCCAGTCGATATAGGAGAGGCGAGATGTTGTGATGGGTGGCAGCGGGTGAGTGAGACCTTTCGCTCGAGTCTGGTGAGTCGTCTGTCGATGGGACTTTGGATTATTCCTTAACCCGCGGCGGAAGGCAACGGACTGATGGGTCGGAGCGGGCAGGCTTTCGAGACGAGATCCGTCAAGGCTGTACTACTAAGCGCTCACAAAGTACTGGCGCTGAAAGTAAAGCGCCACATTCACCAGCACAATCATGACCGGGACTTCGACCAGCGGTCCGATCACCGCTGCAAATGCCGCTCCGGAGTTGATCCCGAACACTGACACGGCCACGGCTATGGCGAGTTCGAAATTATTCGAGGCGGCCGTGAACGCAAGGGTGGCCGTTTTGGAGTAATCGGCTCCCAGTTTCTGCCCCATATAGAAAGAGACCAGGAACATTGCGACGAAATAGATCAGGAGTGGGAGTGCGACGCGAAGAACGTCGAATGGTAACCGAACCATGTACTCGCCCTTGAGGGAGAACATCACCACCACAGTGAATAACAGCGCGATCAAAGTAAGAGGACTGACCCGAGGAACGAAGTTAGCCTCATACCAGCCGCGTCCTTTAATTCGCAACAGTAGTGAGCGGGTCGCTAGCCCGGCAAGGAACGGAACACCCAGATAGATGAAAACGCTTCCTGCAATCGCTGCCATCGAGACGTGAACGACAGCACTCTGAAGGCCAAGTCGCGCCGGCAGTACGGTGATAAAGAGCCAGGCATAGAGTGAATAAGACAGCACCTGAAATACCGAGTTGAAGGCTACTAGCCCGGCAGCGTATTCGGTATCGCCTCGGGCGAGTTCGTTCCACACGATGACCATCGCGATGCAGCGGGCAAGCCCGATCATGATCACACCGGCCATGTATTCGGGGTAGCCTCGCAGAAAAGTCACGGCTAAAACAAACATGAGGATCGGTCCGATCACCCAGTTCTGAAGCAGGGATAGGCCGAGTATCCGGGTGTTTCGAAAGACTTCATGCAATTCTTCGTAATGCACTTTGGTGAAGGGCGGGTACATCATCACCATCAGTCCGACCGCGATCGGAATCGAAGTCGTGCCAACACTGAAGCGACTCAGAAATGGCACGACTCCTGGAACCAGCCATCCCAGGGTGACTCCGAAAGCCATCGCGGTGAAAATCCAGAGGGTAAGATAACGATCCAGGAAGCTGAGTCGGCCTGTTGTCTTCATCTCTGCTCCCGACCGAGTCAACGGGTCCCCCATGTTTCGCTTTTGTGCCTCACTGTAATCCAACATCATCCAGTGCCTTCTTTAGAGCCAGCCGGTCAAGGGTCGTAAGGGGAAGTGAAAGAAATAGACTGATACGTCGATCGAGCAACAAATACGCATTCCGGAACGCGCGCTCGATCTCGGCGATGTTCCCGCGAACGGCAGCCGGGTCGGGAACTCCCCAGTGGGCAGTCATGGGTTGGCCTGGCCACACAGGGCAAACTTCGTTGGCTGCGTTGTCACAAACTGTGAAAACAAAATCGAGTGCTGGAGCGTCTGCTTTCGAGAATTCGTCCCAACCCTTGCTGCGCAGTCCGTAGGTGGGAATTTTCGCGATTTCGAGTTGCCGCAGCGCCTCCGGTCGAACGATGCCGGTTGGATGGCTCCCCGCACTGTAGGCTGTAAAGCTGGGCTTTCCTTTAGAGTTCAAAATGCCTTCAGCCATGATGGATCGTGCGGAGTTGCCCGTACAAAGAAACAGCACGTTGTAGTGCGCATTCACAGCGGCGTCTCCGTCAAGGCTAGTTGCAGCAGGTTGGTCCACAACACGGCTTAGCAAGTGTTGGCTTCACGCCTCGTACGAAGGCGCTCATGAATTTCTCGTCCACCGAGCGGGCGAGAGCGTCTACATCCAGACCTTGGGCCAGGAGAAATTCCCGGGCATCGTCCACCCGGTAAATGCGCGTGGGCTCGAGTTCGACCTGCTCGAACCCGGCCGCGCTCAACTTTGCGCGGTATTCATCTTCATCGAGTGCTCCTGCGATACAGCCAACCCAGAGCAGAATGCTTTGCCGGATTTCGGGTGCGATCTCGCCGCGCGTGACCACGTCTGACACTGCCAGTCGTCCGCCAGGTTTCAACACTCGAAAAGCTTCGCGCAGGACGCGGTCCTTGTCGGCGGACAGGTTGATGACGCAATTTGAAATGACGACATCGACGGAGTTGTCGGGCAGGGGAATGTTTTCGATTTCCCCTTTCAAGAATTCGACGTTGGTGAGGCCCGACTTGCTTTTGTTTTCATTGGCGAGGGCCAGCATCTCGTCCGTCATATCAAGTCCATATGCCTTGCCGGTCGTCCCCACACGGCGCGCAGATAGCAGCACGTCGATCCCGCCACCGGAGCCGAGATCGAGGACCACCTCCCCAGGCTCAAGTTTGGCGAGCGCAGTTGGGTTTCCACATCCTAGAGAAGCGAGCACGGCTTCGTCTGGGAGTTGACCAACCTGCGCCGCATCGTAGAGGTTCGTGGTGATCGGGTCGCAGCAGGAATCGCTGGCGGGAGTCGCCCCGCAACAAGTGCTGCCCCCTTTCTTCACGCGCAGCGCGGCCTGCCCGTACTTTTCTCGGACGATCTCTTTCATTTCGGTTGGCGTTCGCGTGTCCGGCATGGCTTCTCTCCTATTTCGCTCTTGCGATCTGAACGATGTCTCGGGGGTGAACCGCCTTGTTGCGCGTGCAGCACTCGGCATATAGAAACTGCAACAACTCCTGAAGCGCTTCGGTGTTCGCGGTGTAGCGCAAGAAGGTGCTCTCGCGCTGTACGTGAACCAGACCTTCACTTTTCAGCTTGTCGAGATGGTGGGAAAGGGTCGAGTGGGGAATGTCGAGTTCGTCCTGGATCTCGCCGACGACCAGTCCCTCGGGATGTGCGGATAGCAGCAGTTGCATGATCCGAAGGCGTGCTTCGGTCCCCATGGCCGAGAACATGTCGGCGTATTGGGCCACCTTTTCCGACTTTTGCTTTGCAGCCGCCGTTGCCATATTTCGATAGTTGCAGAAATATGGATAAATGTCAAAGCGAAAGCACGACTCCATGCGGAGGCTACTCCCATTCTAGAACGGCAGCCATTCTGGAAGGACAGTCTCTAGTTATCAGGAATTCATAGATGGGGAATTAGCTATCTTAGTAGCCATACCGGCGGCAGCGTCCCTGCCAGAGCCAGGCCCGCGAGCAGGCAGAGGCTCTGCAGGCCGGTCTTTCGGTCGGAAAAGCCATAGGCGTAGCATCCCTTGGCTACGTTGTTGCTTGCTGCTGCGATTACGATACCGGCTGCGCCCACGATCACAGGCACGTCATGCCCGGAGGATTGCGCAATTCCCATGATGAAGGGATCGACATCCGCCAAGCCCATGATACCGCCCAAGGCATACACACCCTGGTGGCCCAGATAAACGATTGCCAGGTGCGTAACGACCACCATCGCGACAAAAAGGCCTGCGAACAGCAGAGCCGCCCGCAGTTCAAGAGGATTTCCAGGTTCAAGTTCACGAGCTTGTTCGTGGGAAGAGGGATCGGGGATATGCGACCAGATCCAGCCGGCCAGGAGTGCCGAAATGGCCAGGCAGAGAAAAGGAAGACCCAGCACCAGCAGAAGTCCATGATTGAAAAGCGCCAACAGCAGAGCCAGGCGCAGATACATCATCCCGGAGGCAATCAATGTTCCTCCAGCAAATAAATGCGGCTGCCGCGCCGTGCCGGACCGCCGCGCCAACGCGATGGTCGTAACCGTGGAGGAGTACGCACCACCCAGCAGTGCCGACAGCAACACGCCGTTTCTTCCATGCGTCACCTTGAGCAGCAGGTAACTGCCGTAGGAGACCGTGCTCACCGCGACCACCACCAGCCAGGTCTTGAATGGATTGATCTCGAACTGTGTAAACCGCGCACGCGGTAAAACCGGCAGGACCACGGCCGTCAGTAGCAGAAACTTTGTGAAGGTGAAGATCTCTTCCGGAGGGACTCGCTTGGTCAGACCTTCCAGGGTGCTCTTGAGGACCAGGAGGAACATGCTGATCACGGTGATGGTGGTCGCAATCCAAAGTTGGTCGTGGTAGACCAGGGCCCCAAGTAAGTAAGTCCCGAGCGCGGAGATTTCACTGGTGACGCCCGAAGGGTTCTCGGTGGAAAGCTTGTGCGTGTAGGAACCACCAGGAGCGCGCCCACCACCGCGAAGCCCAGCGCCACAGGAATCAACTGCCCACCCGAGAGCAACGCCATACCGTGGCCGATCAATCCAATCAAGGGGAAAGTGCGGACGCCTCCGAAGGAATAGCGTTCGAGATTCGACTTGCGTTCCTCTCTCTCCAGGCCAATCAGGAAAGAGAGAAACAGCACCAGCAGAATCTTCGTCCCCTCGACCGGAAACAATCGGAATAAATCGTTAGGCATGTTTTCGACCTCTTCCCCAATTCCCCAAGCTCAGCGGTACTTCTCCGGAACAAAGGTCTGGTCCTGAATCGGCGGCCGAACGTACTTGGTCTTATCGAGGGGAGGCAGCTTCAAAGGTTTGGGGGTGAGATCCTCGTAGGGAATCAGGTTCAACAGGTGCCGGATTACGTTGAGGCGAGCTTTCTTCTTGTTCTCCGCATTCACCACGTACCAAGGAGCCTGCTTGATGTCCGTGTAAGCGAACATCTCGTCCTTGGCGCGGGAATACTCGACCCAACGCCGTCTCGATTCCAGATCCATCGCGCTAAGTTTCCAGCGCTTGGTGACGTCGTGCATGCGCTCCTGGAAGCGGCGTTCCTGTTCTTCATCGCTGACGGAAAACCAATACTTCACCAGGATGATGCCGGACCGAACCAGCATCCGCTCGAACTCGGGACAGCTGTGCAGAAACTCGAGGTACTCTGCCTCACTGCAAAATCCCATGACCCGCTCGACTCCTGCCCGGTTGTACCAACTCCGATCAAACAGAACGATTTCGCCCGCTCCCGGCAGATGCGCCACATATCGTTGGAAATACCACTGCGTCTTTTCTCTTTCGGTGGGCGTGCTCAGGGCCACGACCCTGCAAATCCGAGGGTTAAGACTCTCCGTAAACCTCTTGATGGCGCCGCCCTTGCCGGCCGCATCCCGGCCTTCAAAGAGGACGACCACCTTCAAGCCCTTGTGCCGCACCCATTCCTGCAACTTGACTAGCTCGATCTGCAGCCGCCGCAGTTCCTTCTTGTAACTACAGTCATGCCCGAGCCGCAAAGGCTCCAGCGGCCGGTCTTCGGAGGGGCCGTGCCCGTCTCCCGAATTTCGCTTCCTGCTTTTCCCCATTACAACGCTCCTGCCCCCGTACACAGGGCCACGGTCTTCCGACAAGTCCGCTGACTTCCAAGGTCCGCTAGAGAAGTGACCTGAGTCGTTTATCGGCTGGAGGAAGCAATCGTCTTAGAACTGGCGACGATCCAAACGGTTACTAGAGTCCGTAGGGTTAAAATTGAAGTCTCATGTGCGGACGCTATCGGCTTTCCCGGCGCAAGGAAATTCTTGCGGAACAGTTCGACACGGATTTTGACGAAACTTGACTGGGAGCCTCGCTATAACATCGCACCTACCCAGTCAGTCCCGTTGATCCGGCAAGGAGCGAACCCTCTGGTTCGGCAGGCGACAATGATGCGCTGGGGATTGATTCCATCCTGGTCGCTCGATCCCAACGCACCGCAAAGATCGGGGCCGCCATCGTTTCCTCTCATGGCGCGGGAGACGACGGCAACAACTTGACCATCGCTCTCGAAAACCCAGTGACGCAGCCAGCCGAACTCTTCCAACTCGCCGACTTGATGCTGTACTGGAACAGGGACTGGACGTTAGCAGGCGCTGGCTTTGGTGGCGCCGGCGGCGGAATGCCCGCATTCGTGGCATTAGCTACCTAGATGGCGACGTCCTCGCCACTTACCCCCGAGATGAGGTCCGCGGCGTCGTGCTGAAGCGTCTGGTCGGCCTGGGAACTGCTCCGGCACTTCACTTCAAAGTGGGGTTGATGTGGGCCGGGCATGGCAATTGCAGGTGTACATAAATGACAAGAAATTGAAAAACTGTGCAGAATGGCTCACATCGACAATTCCGTGAGCAAGTGGTTGAT
The DNA here is from genome assembly GCA_963765755.1 of uncultured Acidobacteriota bacterium. Lineage (GTDB taxonomy): Bacteria > Acidobacteriota > Terriglobia > Terriglobales > Acidobacteriaceae > Gp1-AA133. The sequence goes on from CAVXXV010000005.1 coordinate 628,582, forward strand.
CCCACAGGGAAGAACGGTACGCTTGATAAGCAGGCGGTTCTCATCTGCAGGACTATAATCGGTGGGAAATGACTTCCCCTTCCGCAACCGAGAAAAATCGGGCGTTCGACCCCGACCGGTTCCTCGCCACAATTAGCCAAGGCCGAAAAAGCTTTGCGGTCGAGCGGAAGAAGAGAATTTTTACCCAGGGGGATGTGGCCGACTCTATCTTCTATATTCAAAAGGGGAAGGTGCGCCTGACCGTCGTTTCGAAGACCGGGAAGGAAGCTACGATTGGCATCTTGAGCCAGCAAGATTTCTTCGGCGAGGGCTCGTTGGCGGGGCAGGCTCTGCGAATGGGATCGGCGGCGGCCATGACAGACTGCCAACTCCTGCGGATTGAGAAGAAAGCGATGATGCATGCTCTTCAAGACGAGCAGGCCCTGTCCGACATGTTTGTGTCGTATCTGCTGGCACGCAATATTCGTTATGAAGAGGATCTGGTTGACCAACTGTTCAATTCCAGCGAAAAAAGATTGGCCCGCGTCCTTCTGATGCTCGCTCATTTTGGCAAGGAAGGAGTGCCCGAGACTGTAGTGCCAAAGATCAGTCAGGAAACTCTTGCCGAGATGGTGGGCACGACTCGTTCCCGCGTGAGTTTCTTTATGAACCGGTTCCGAAAAATGGGCTTCATTGACTACGCGGGGGGAGTGGAAGGCGGGCTACAGGTTCACAGTTCGTTGCTGAATATAGTGTTGCACGACTGATCTCGGGGCGCTAAACAGCGCCTGATTTTTCGGCTCAATCAAAATTCCTGCCTAGCCCCTTCGTTGCAGAGCGAACTTCTCCAGGTTTCTGTGTGCGCATTCTTCAGACATTGTTCTCGGTCCCAAGGCAGAGCACTGTGCGATTGTGATCGGATAACGGACACCAGCTTGTGGTAACAACAAAGGCTATGGCTATACGGCAGTGCCTGCAATGCGGTGGTGAACTCGTGTTGGCTTTTCGTCCGAGCGAAATCGGCCGACTCATCCCCCCGGTGCCGCAAAGGTGATCAAATCGAACGCTACCTGGAGACGCAGTACTTGCGGCCAGATCAGATCAACTTCGCGCCGGGAAGCGCGCTACGTCAAGACGAGTCGAGCAAGTGTGACGCTGCCCGGCAAAATCACGGACCACAATTAGACTCAACAAAAGAAACTGAATGGCTGAGTTACAAGAGAAGATCGAGGAGACAAAAACGAAAGGGTCTTCGAAGTCGGACAATAAGCTCGCGGTAAATCGACTGGCCAATAAGCTGTGGAAAAAAAGAGCGCATCGACGCAATCTCAGGAAGTCGAACGCGAACGGGTAAGTGAATCTGTCCTGAATTTATCCGCGTGTAGCCGGTTCCAGTTCGACCGGTTCGTCTTGGGGTGCAACGATCGGTTGCGGAACAACGTCTGCTTGCCATTCAGTTGGGGGAAAGTGCCGGGCAAAGTCGGCATTCCCTTCGTGATGTTGGGTGTGGCCACAGGATAGACAGACCTCGCCCAGCATGCGTATCTCGGTTTCTTTGGAGATCTCATTCTCGCGGACAGCCAGCGACCCGGTCACGGCGGGACCATTGCACTGCTTACAAACATAAGCCGAAAGATGAAGGTATTGTTTTCTCATCGTTTTCCTTTCTCTTAACGTTTTGAACTCAAGCTGGCTTGAGAGATTTGCCACACTCCAGGCAGCACGTCTTGTCGCATCGCGTTATTAAGCCGCAAAACGGGCACATCCTTTGCAAGCGGACTTGGGGGCGATTCTCTGCAAGGGTCGTCGGCACTTTTCTAAGCCATCGAGTGATAGCGGCAAGCCGTCTGCGGACGCGAATGCCGAACGGAAGCGGGGTTGGTGCCATTGATTCCTGCCGGCTTTCGCCTGATGCTTCGGGACGGCTTAACTCGGGCCAAAAACTCCGGACGAGCAAAAAGCCCTCACGTTACGGATACTCAACCATGACACGCGAGGGCGGACGATACTGTGCCCGATTGCTCATATTGCACGAACAATGTCGCGTAATCGGCCGAGTTTTAAGCAACTTGCCCGGCCAAGCGTACAGAAGTGAGCAATTCTGATCGCTTAGGATTTGGGCTTTGAGCGATGATGACAGAAGAGACGTGCTGTCTTTCTCGCTCTTTCAGGTTAAGTCAGCCCATCTGAAGTCCTCTCCTCTTGCAGAAGCAAAAGAAGAAAAGAAGTAGATCTGCCGGTATGGCCTCTCCAAGGAAGGTTCAGCCGACCGGGACCACCTTACCCGGCCCGGTCCGGCTGGATAACTGACACAGAGGTTCTTGCAGATGAGCCCGGATACGAGTAGTCGGTAACGATGTCCTCGATCGGAGGGTTGAAATAGTGGTTCACCCAGTGAGAACCCTGATGTATGAGCTACTGATAGAACCGATGGTGGAGTTATGGCAGCGCGTGCGGGGCATTGTGTATCCGGCCGAAGATGCTGGAGCGAACGACCAACAATTGCGCCACCCTAACGATCGAGAAGCACTCCCAACTCGTCACCCTCTCCCCAAGCCCTGACGTATTGTGCCTTCCCAACCGCTCCCGGGCCGTTGGGACCCATCTCGTAGTAAACCTTCGCCTCTGCTGGGAACTTCTTTAAGGCTTCGATTAAGTCTTTCACAGTCCATTGTTTGTCTGCCATAAATGCCCCTTCGTCTACCGCCAAAGAACTGTCAGCCACTCAGGGTGCGGCTGGTGAGTTACTGGGAGACCGTTTCGATCGTCAATCCAGGTCATGGACCACTACTGTGAAGCTTCAACCGCTGTTGTCGGCAGATCCGACCGGATCAGAGACTCGGCTTGTTTCCACACTTTCGGATCACACTCGATTTGGGTGTGAGGTTTCACGAACAAGCGGTCATACCAAGGATATCCACCACAGTTATATGAACTCGCTTTGTTATCGAATCGGAAATTTCCGAGAATATTCGTCCGCGTTGGGTCGGCGGCGCGAATCTCCGCCTGTCCATGAAGAAGCCCTTTCAGCTGGTAGAAGTTGACCGCTTGGGCTACATTCGCCGGGATCAGTGCATCATCTTTGTGAATCTTGGAGATGCTGTCCACTTGAATGGTGAGCTGTACTGGGATGCCATCTCGCTCGAGGTCTCGGGCAAGAGCAATGGCTTCCGATCCGCCCCAGCTGTGTCCGTAAATGATGATGCGGGCATTCTGCTTCTCGCCGGATGTGAGGAGTCCGTCGTGGTTCGTGTCTAAAAGATCCAGGACCTTCTCTCGGGCCTTCCCTCCGTGGTAGCTCTCAAAGGTCTCAACATCTACACCCGTGGGGTAAGCCTTTCGCAGCCGGTCCGCGAGCTGGACTTCACTGTGTGCAAGGTTGTTGTGGCTGATGAACCCGCCGACGAAGCCAATGACAATTGCCTTCGGTTCCGTGCGCGCAGGCTCCGTCGTTGGCACGAGTGCGGGACGCAGCGTGACGTCGCCCGCGACAATCGCATCTGGAGGCGCCGCTTTCAGCTGATCCAGTGATTTCAGAACGCTTTGCCAGTGAACATTGTCCTTCTTCGTCTCGATTGCGGCGGAGAGGTCAGAGTAGAAAGCGAGAATATTGGCGCGGAGTTCCGGCGACGTTTTGTCGAACTTCCGATCGGAGAGTCGAGCCAGCAACTTGGCATAGGTCTCGTCGGTGAGAGAGTATTCAGCTGCTTTCGTGGGTTGGCCAGAATCGAAATCGCAGTTGACGAGTATCAGAGAGTTCGTGCGTACTTGAACGAGAAAGGCCCGGTACTGATCGACAGTGGCGTTGATGCTCTTGATGTAGAGGTCTTCTGTTTGCGGAGTCGGATTGTTGAAGCCTAGTCCCTTGAAGGGACCAATTCTTGGCATGTATCGCAATAACGTGGACAGGATCCGCGTGCCAACGCCCGGTTTCACGTAATCCTTCCCCCAGGCTTTTTCGTAATCGGAGCGCGAAAGGCGATACAGAAACTTCTGTTTCGCGAAATTGGGCGTCTCACGCATCAGGGCCTTCTTGTGGGTTTGGAGCGCGACTTGGGTCATCCGGGGAATCAGTCGGCCGACCGAGAAGCGATACGACCCGACCGCAAGGTCCTCGTGGGGAAGCACGTCTTTTAGCTCTACGCCATAAACGATGGGAAATGCCCGCTCCAGCAGGGACTTGGACACTTGGAACCCGATGAAGTCGTGGTACTGCTCGGAGGCGTAGCGATTCTTAGCGACCTGCAAAGTGTCAAACCCAAACTCTGTCTTCAAGTGTGCCGTCTTGTCCTGCGCGTACCGGACGGACTTGCCGAATTTCGCCCGAAGCTTCGGATACTCGATGGCGACGGCCTGGTTGACCGCCGGGTGCCCCGCGATGTCTGCCGCGTAGTGCGACAATGCGCCCAAGGCGAAGGCGTACTCGTAGACATCCTCACTTTCAAGCAGCAACTCACGCACGAAATCACCGCTGCGGACGTAGTGCACGAGGCTGCTGAATTCGGTGCTGCCGAAGGGGTAGTAGCCAAGATCCTGGATGACGGCGCCTCCGTAGGCAAAAGCATGCGCTTCCTTGAGCTGGTCTTCGGAGAGGTTCGGGAATCGCTTCAGCAGGAGGGGACGAATGTCGTCCGTCCACAGCAGATCGACGATTTCCTCATGCGTCAGGACGGAGTATGCCAACGAGTTGTCCGCGCACATCAAGACGATGAGGAATACGACCAACGCGCGAACAGAAAGCCGTGACCAACTCTTGTTCACGATGTTCAAATACGGCCAAGCAGCAGAAGGACCACGACCACCAAGAGAACCAGTCCTACTCCGCCGGTCGGGTAGTATCCCCAATTCTGGCTATGACTCCACCGGGGCAATGCACCGAGCAGTGCCAAAACCAACAGTACGATCAGAATGGTTCCGAGCATATGTGTCTCCCTTTTGCTGTGTTCACCAGAAAACTTCACGGCGATAGCAAAGCCGACTCAAGTTCAAATACTGACAGGTGTACTGCTCGCGAGTCTGAGCAACATAGCTCACCAGGGAGACGGCTGGGGCTGAGATTGCTGAGGATCTCAGCAAAACTGAGCCGAATTGAACAGATATGAACGGCAGCCTTGACTATGCTGAATAGGGGTCATGGCGATTGAATGTCCCTTTGCAAGCCTTTCGAGGGGTGGCCATGGTCTCGAATCTGAGCTTTGCCAACGCCGAGACTGTAGATCGCCTCACTCAGCAGTTGGTCTGGTTCCTGCAGACTTTTCATGAAGAACACCAGAAGCACGGCGCCAGTCGTGAATCGGAATTTTGGCGCGGGAACTTTGCTGGAATGAAGCGGGCTGTGTTCGCGATCTTTGGGGAAGCCGTAAAAGATGAAGTACTGGACCGCCTTCGGCGAACCACTCATCTTCCCATTCCACACCGAGGACCGCTTAGTTTGACCGGTGTTCCAGAGGGTTTCGATAGCGACGCTGATTCATAAGCGTAAGACGAATAGATTTTCCTGATCCAGTCGAACTCCTGGCACGGCAACCCACATCTGTGGCTCCAACAGCGATTTTTGCTCTGACACGCGAAGTCGATGACTTGGTCGCATACGGAATACTGTGGACTGTGCATAATGGCTCATTTTCCAATTCCTCAGGAAAATCTTGAATTGAGCAATTCAGAACAGACCTGCGCCGCTACTGTCGCTTAAATAAGTAGACAGAATGGCAACTCAGAGCACACTACTGTGCATACACCGCGATCCCGGTCAACTCCTGCACTTGGAGGAGAAGGGATACCGGCTGGTCACTGCAACCTGCGGTCATGAAGGTTTGCGCCTGTTAATGTCGCAAGCGGTCGATGCGGTCGTGATCGAGTACCACCTCGGCTTGCTGGACGGTGCTGTCGTGGCCTCCGAAATCAAGCAAGTGAAGCCACAAATACCCATCGTGATGGTCTGTGACACTTTGGAACTACCCGAGGACGCTTTGAAGTCCGTCGACGCCTTCGTGGTCAAGTCCGATGGGCAACATTTCCTGGTGGCCACGATACATTTCGTACTGAGCATCGAATGGGAGCAGCAGCACATAGCCCGCAAAGCAGCAGCGGGGAGGCCCTTCAACCGCCTGGGTCTGGGCAGGCCGCGCAGAACAACCTCCACGCGCGCCCATCGCCCCACGCTCGCAGGCTGAGACGGAGCTTTCACCCCCCGAGGAAATGTGAACCTCACCCAATTCCGACAAAGCATCGGACAGTGGAAAGCAAGAATCTTTGGACACGCCCCGGTTGAGCAACCATACGGTCGGCAAGAAATGGAAGAGCTCGCCACCGCAATCCGCGAATTCGGACGCATGAGACAGGAGCACAGTGGCTCTGATTCGGTTCTCTTGAGCGTTGGGGAATTGGCGATGCGGTTAAGAGAAACCACCCAGACCATCTTGGAGGCTCTGGGAGTCTTGAGGGATCAGGGCCGCGCCGAAGAAACCGGCACGCGCGGTCGTTGGAAGCTGCACTTCAGCGTGCCCGGGGAGCGTGCGCCGGATGGAGCCATGCGAAAACTTCCAAACGCCGGAGAACTACGTCGTTGAGCAAAGCTGGGAAGCGGAGTCTCCTGCTTCCCAGTTGATTGGTATTTTGGTTTTGGGCAAAAGTACCCGAGTTGCCACGAACTTCTTTTCTGTTGCACCTCGCCTACACTGCGCTTCGGCGTCCGCTCAGCAGGTTAAAAACCAGGACAACTAGCGCTACGACGAGTAGCAGATGGATCAGACCTCCGCCTATGTGAAGGCTGAAACCTAGAAGCCACAAGATTCCCAGAACCACGAAGATAGTCCAAAGCATACTTTTCTCCTCCATGTGGCGATCCAACGCAAAACTATGCCGCCGCCTCAGTTCCGGGTGTCCCCGCAACAAAGGCAGCGGCTCAAGGTTTGATCGCCGGCTACATCGAGATGCTGACCGCGATTCCGACATTGGGATACCTGCGGTTGAACATGTAATAGCCGTTGTCGATGTAGGTCACGTAAACAACGTCGGTGTCGTACCAGTCATTCGACCAGTACTCCGGCCATGGGTCAACAGCGCTAAACCAATAACCCTCGTACTGGAAGCGTGGATACCCGCCAACGACCAGGAACGGCAGTCCGTAAATGCGGAAGCCGTGGTCCGGGCCAAAATATCCTCGATAGCGGTCGTCCGGAATGCGATAGCCGTTGTACCCGCCTCGCTGCTGCCAGTTGCGGTGATCTGACTGCCAGCTTCGTGCGCGATGCTCTTGCCAGGCCGCCTGCTCGACATGCTGCTGTTGCTGGGTGCGCCGGGGCTGCTCATTGCCTCGCTGTTGCTGCGCTTGCTGGTTCTGCCCCTGCCGCTGCTGTTGTTGGGCATGCTGTTGCTGCTGCTTGTTCTGCTGGGATTGTTGCTGAGCATGCTGTTGCTGGGCATGCTGTTGCTTGTTCTGCTGGGGTTGTTGCTGAGCATGCTGTTGCTGCTTGTTCTGATCCGAATGCTTCTGCTCCTGAGCGTGCTGCTGCGGTCTCGCTTGTTCGGGCTTGCTCTGTTGTTGCTCGGAATGGTCTTGCTTTTCATCCTGTTGCTCGTGCTGTGCGTAAACAGGAGCCGCAATTCCGAGAAGCAAGGACAGAACGGCGATGCTCGTAATGTTCATAACTTTCATAACTACTGCCTCCAATAACTCGACTGCGAACGTTCGCATTAGCGCAGAGTTCCAGTCGTCGGGTTAACGGGGTTGCCAATGGCTTCGCCCGACACGAGAAGTTCCACTCTTCGGTTCTGTTGCCGACCGGAGGAGTTCTCGTTGGATGCCACCGGCAAAGTGTTGCCAAAGCCCTTCGAACTGACTGAATTAGTCGCTACGCCCTGTTGCACCAGGTAGTCGCGCACCGAGACTGCCCGGTTCTCAGACAGTGTTTGGTTCATTGCATCCCCGCCGACATTGTCGGTGTAACCGCCAACTTCGATGTTGAGTCCGGGGTAGGCCAGGAGAATGCCGGCCACCTTCGCCAACTTCTCGCGTGCGCCGGGCTTCAACGAGTACTTTCCCGTGTCGAATAGCACATCGGACATACTGACGATCAAGCCCCGCGCACTATCGCGAGTTTGCAGGATCTTATTCAACTGCTCGGACAAGCGCGTGCGCATGGTTGCTTTGTCGGCTTCCGCCTGTTGCGCCGTCAACTGGGACTGCTGCGCCGCCAGCCGGGATTGGTCTGCGTCAGCCTGTGCCGCAGAAAGTGCGCTTGCCGAAGCAGCCTGGCTATCTGCCATATCAGCCCTGGCTTTTGCTGCCGCAGACTGTGCATCCGCGGTATCAGTGCGAGCCCTTGCAGCGTCTGACTCCGCCTGAGCCCTGGCTAACTCTGCCCGGGCCTGGTCAGACTGGGCCTGCTGCGCACGGCGGGTAGCATCGTCGGCTTGTGCCTGGGTCTGTGCCTGCGCGTTCGCGGCAGCCTGTCGTTCGTTCTCCAGACGCTCCTGCTCGATCTTCTTGACCGCGATGGCGCGAGCATCTTCAGCGGTCTGGACTGCCTCGCGCGCAGACGCGATCAGAGGCTTTTTGTCGATGTGGCTGCGGGTGGCGTATTGATCGGTTTTGTCCATGAGTTGGACCGCGTGCTGGTAGCTGTCGTTGGCATAAGTCTCAGCTCCCTCAGACTGCGCGATGCGCAACGCGTTGCGCGCTTCAAAGAACTCCAGCGGGAGCTTAGTATTTAGAACCACCGGATCGAATTTGTAGCCGGTGGGAATATAGCCACCCCGTTCCAGAAGTTCATACTTTGTGTCCATCGCCTCTGTAGTCCCTTTGGTGTCTTCGCGGACTACGTTTTCGAGGACGACCACATTGCTCGGCTGCCGAACCGCATAGTAGGGCTCTGCCGTAACAACCAGTGCGAATGCCTGCAGGTCCGTGGTCACGTCCAGCTTGCTGCGGTGGTTGCTACCCACCAGGACTTCCCCGAGGTTGACTGCCCGGCCTTCGGGCGAAATTGCCCAGAGGATGTAGGTCAGGTACTCATTGCCGAACGTCGTGGGGTTTTGCAGGTTGCCAAATTCCACTTCGATTTCGATGTAGCCTTTCTTGCTTTCCACCTTGGCTTGGCCATTGGCCCCAGGCATCAGGTCGGTACCTGCGAAATCCAGCTTTGTGGCGCCGCCCCGGTGCTTGTAGTTCACGGCTTTTACGCTGCGGCTAACCACAGTCACCCGAAATGTCGGCGTGTGGGCCATGGGCTCGATAGTCAGGTTAGTTTGAGAATTGGTTTGTGCAAACGCACTCAAACTGAAAGTAATTCCGGCCACTAACAAAAGACTGTTCTTCACTGCATCTCCTAGAGGCAGATTCCTGCCCTATTACGGGGTTCGATTGTGTATTCGTAGTGCAACTTGCTTGATAGCGTTTCCTTAAAGCGGACCTTTAGGTACCAACGTGGATGCGGGCCAGAGAATGAAACAGCCCGAAAACGTTCAGCAGCCATAGGACGACTGCAATGACCACGACGCCATTCAGAATGGACTTGATAGATCCCTGCATGGGAATGAAGCGATTCACCAGCCATAGCAGGACTCCCACCACGATGAGAACTTCCAATATTTGAATTAGAGGCATTTGTTTACCTTTCCTTTTCGCGGGCTAACGTCCCTCATTCGCCTGGAGGAATTGCCCTGATTTCGAAATTCACAAGCTATTTCAGGTCGATTCGTGTTCGCCGTAGATTCCGCGACGTACACACGGATGGAGACTGCCGAATATGCTGGATGTGGTCGCTTCGCCTTCGATTTCGGCTGGGAGCAGAGCCCACAGCGACCTAAGAATGAGAGCTACGAATCGGCTGTCGTATCCCGTTTACACACTCAGGTAAATTTAGAATGACAGGTGTCGGAATCGGCGTCTGAGCAAGATAGCTCATCTGGAGACTTCAAGATTGTGGTGTGATACGAAACCAGATTCAGCGTATCGTGACGTCGGCGTGCCTCACGCCGTTCAGCGGGGTATGAGCCACCGGAACATCTGGTCGAACCGAGTGCATCAGCTCCCAGGAATATGGAAACTCCTGGCCGCATTCGAGGCAGACCTGGTACGTTCGTTTTTTGATGGTAACGATACTACTCAGCTTGTGATGGTGACACCCGAAAGCGAACTGGAAAATCCAAAGCAGAAGTCTCACTTATCCTCAGCTCGTTGCCTTCGTTCGCAACTTCCGTTGATATCCAGCCAATCCAGCAGCGAGCGCACACTCGCCCGCGCTAGCGCGATTGAGCAGTCTGCCGCTCCGGAGTAAATATTGATCGTGTCGCCATCGGGATTCATCGTGTAGCCGCAAGGAAACACAACATCGTCAACGTCGCCGTGGAGTTCGTACTCGGCTTCGGGTCCAAAGATCCACGAATCTCCTCGCAGTAAACACTTCTCAGGTTTCTCAAGCTCGAAGAGGGCCAGTCCGAGTCGATACAGGCAGCCCGAAGGTGTGTGTCGCACTCCGTGGTAAATTACGAGCCAACCTCTGGAAGTCTCGATCGGTGGCGGCGACAAGCCAATCTTGTTTGCGTCCCACCAGGCGCCTCGACGCGCTTCCAGCATGAGTCTGTGTCGACCCCAATGTCGCAGATCAGGAGAATAGGAAATCCACATGTGTGAACCCAGTGTCGTCATTGGACGATGAATAAGCGCCCAGTATCCATCGATTCTCCGCGGCAGTAGCGCAGTATCTTTGTCATCGGGCGACATGATGAGGCCGTAGCGCTCGAAGGTTCGGAAGTCTTTCGTCAGAGCCAAAGAGACGCCCGGGCCACCACGCGAATACGAAGTGTAGGTCACTACGTATTGCTGCAGTTCGGGCACGAATGTGATGCGAGGGTCTTCGATCCCCAAATTTCTTCGGGATACTCTTTCGGGCTGGGCATCAGCGTTGGTTCTTTATCGATTTCCCATCCGTCGACGCCGTTCTTAGAGCGCGCGGCGCAAAGATGCGACAAACCCCGTCGGTCTTCCACGCGGCAGAGCAGGAGAGTAGAACCATCCGCCAGTAACGTCACACCTGCATTGAACACACTATTGATGGAGTATGGCCAGTCTTTACTGGACAGAATCGGGTTAGCGGGGTGACGGAGAAGGAGTGGCTCATACTGGGTGCTCAGAACGGTCATAGGTTTGTGGACGGGGCTGGTCACGACGGGATTTCCACTTGTTTAGACTCGTTCAGGGAGCGCATTTCTAAAAGTGCCATCAAGAACGACAGAGTTGATTCCGCGCCCTGGTTCTCATTCGCGCGGTCGGGATGCAGCCCGTCCCGGCAACCGCCGGTTACGGGATCATAAAGAGGAAGCTGCAGATCGTTAGAGCCGAGGAACCAGTTGAAGGCCAACCAGGCCTCGTCTCGCCAGTGCATAGCTCCGGTGACGCGGTACGCTTGTAGGCACGCAGAAACGGCGCCCGCGGCTTCAATCGGCTGTTGATCAAAACGTGCTTTTTCATCGCCGCGGCGATAAAAGCCTTGTGATCCGATCGGCACAAAGTGGCCGTGGTTTTCACATCGCTGTTGGGTCAGCAGCCAGTCCAGAGCCTCGAGACCGACAGAGATCATTCGATCATCCGAGCATGCCGCCCCCGCCAGCAACATGGCTTGCGGCAGCCGTGCATTTCCATAGGCAAGGACGTCCTCGAACCAGTGCCACTCCGGAGTTCGGACGGCTTCGTACATTTCGAGCAAGCGTCGACTGAGGACAGACCGAACCTTTTGTGCGTCCCGGTCGCCGGAATAGCAGTTGAGGTATTCCTGAATTCCAATCAACGCGTAGGCCCAGGCGCGCGGGCTGCGGAACTCGAGTGCCGCTGGAAGCGAGAACTCGAATAACCGTCCCGCCGCGCTGCGCAATCCCTCATCGACCGACCGTCCCAACACAGTCCCCAGCGCCCAGAGTGCGCGTCCGTGACAGTCTTCTGAGCCTTCGGTTTCGTTCCAGCGCCGATCAAAAGTGAGAAAGTTCTTAAATCGTCCATTTACGGGATTGTACGCATGTTCAAGGAAGGACAAATATCGGGAAGACGCCTCGAGAGAGGACGCGGCAGCGGTGGACTTGCGATCGCCCAGCTTCTCGCTCATCGTTCGCGAAAGAGACGCTGTGAAAATGAGAGCCCGGGCATTGTCGTCGGTGGTGTAACCCTCCCCATAATTCGGGATGGTGAAGATCGAATGTTGAAACATCCCGACGTCGTCGGTGAGCCGATGGAGATGATTCAACTTCAGCACCGGCAGCAGGTTCAGAGACTTGGGCGTAGCGCGAGCCGAGAATTGGACGCGGGGAGTCTGCAATCGATCGCTGCGAACGCGGGAAAAGCTCTCCATGTATCCTTGGGCAACTCTTTTCCAGACCATCTCCCGCGCAAACAAGTAGCCGCGCTTGCGCATGGAGTGGCGTAAGGCGGGAGTATCGAGCAATTCAATCGATTTCTGAGCAATCGCCCCCGGGTTCTGGAACGGAACGAGTGCTCCCCGCCGATCGTCCAGCAATTCGATCGCATGCCAGTAGGGCGTCGAGATGATTGCCTTGCCCGCGCCCAAGGCGTAAGCAAGCGTCCCCGAAACGACCTGCGCTTCGTGACGGTAAGGGGTTATGTAAATGTCTGCAGCCCCGATAAATTCCATCATCTCCTCGGGACTGACGAAGCGATTGTGGAAGAGCACACTGGACTCCACTCCTACTTTTTTCGCCAGAGCCTGCAAGTGCTCTCGATACTTGTCTCCCTCACGCCGAAGGATATGTGGGTGGGTCGCGCCCGCGACGATGTAAACGACGTTCTTGTGCTTTGAGAGGATCTGCGGCAGCGCTTCGATTACGTTCTCGATTCCCTTGTTCGGAGATAGCAGGCCGAAGGTGAGAAGAACGGCTTTTCCCTCCACACCGAACCGGTCCTTGTAGAAGTTGGGATCGAGGAACGGAAGATCCGGAACTCCATGGGGAACCATATCGATCTTGCTGCCGGGAACCTTGAAGATTTCCTGCAGGAATTGAGAGGAGAGCTGGCTCATCACAATCAGCCGGTCGGAAAGCTCGCCAATTTGTTCCATGACCATCAACTGGTCTGGATTGGGCTCGCGAAGGACGGTATGCAAAGTGGTCACGACTGGCATCTTCAAACCACGTAAGAGATGCAAGATATGACTTCCGGCAGGGCCGCCGAAAATGCCGTACTCGTGCTGCAGGCAAACCATGTCGATATTGTTGAAGTTCAGGAAGCGAGCGGCTTCTTCATAGGACGAGACGTTGTTCTGGTCGAGTGACCATCGAACCCGCGCTGGATAGTCGTACCCTTGTTCAATGTCGTTTACGGGCAGCGCCAGCAATCGAGCCGTTCCGTACTCCGCAGCGACCGCGCTGCAGAGATCCGTGGTAAACGTCGCAATCCCACACTGGCGAGGCAGGTAGTTCCCAATGACGGCAATTCGGCTTGGCAGGGATGGCTTCGGCTGTATTCTCGGACGAACGGGCACCACTCCGGGCCCGGCCAGGTACTGCGACCCGACGATAGTTAACGTTGCCTTGGGAAGCCCAGTATTTGGTAGTGACATTTACACCTGGTTTAGTTGAAAAGCCGCGATGAGGTGTACATGAGCTCGAAGTAGGCCATCACCATTTTGGCCTAAGACCAGTTGAGCTCATCTATGGGAGCGATTTAGCTTCCCCTAGTATCTGACGAAAGGGAAGCGAGGAACTGGTCAAAATTGACCACCGAGACCACAAGGATCGAAGCATCAGGAACAATCCTGGGGGACTACACACTGGCCCCGGATCGCCCGCGATCGACTACATACCGTCAACGGCATCCACGTACAATGCGGCACCGTCGACGGATTTCTTTGGCAACCCGAGGAAGACTGCCGGCAATCCTTGCGTCGACGTCGGTGCAGTGGATGTCGCCGGAACCAGCGGCGCCTGTGCAGGAAGCGGAGGAGGTACACCGCCGACGTTCCCGACACTGAGTGTGCTTGACAACTTCAACCGCAACAACGCAAACAATCTTGGATCGAACTGGACCCAGTTGGTTCTGTTCGGTACCGCGAATCTGCGGATTAACTCCAATCAGGCAGTTTGCGGTGCGGGCGGAGGTTGCGGCGCAGGGCCAGCCGAATGGAATCCCACCACCTTCGGCAATCGCCAGGCGGCAGCATTCACATTCGCCAGTGCCCCAACTGGCACCGAGACTCTGCTCCTCAAGGTAAGCGGAGCGAACCTGCTCGGCATCCGGCCGAACGCAATCGAGGTGCAGTACTCTGGCGGCACGGTGACGGTGTCGACGTTCATTAACTTGTCCACCTCAACCATCGGGACTCTCAGCGGTTCGTTCGCGAATGGAGACACGATGACGGCGATGGCGGACCAGAATGGCGTGGTCTACGTCTGGAAGACGTCGGGAACGACTACAACCTATCTGGGCAGTGTTACGCTTCCCAGCAACACTCTCTGGTCCAGCGGCGGCCAAATCGGCTTCCTGCTGTCAGCCACGAACGCAAGGGTAGACAACTTTGCGGGGGGTAATGTTCCGTAGACCCTTCAAGTAAGTGATCGCGATATGAAAATAGCGGGGGCGAGAGTGTCAAACCACTCTACCCCCGCTGTCCTTTTAGTGAGGAAGCCGGTTTGCGTGGTCGTTGCGTCTTATGCCTTCAGCCTGCAGCGTGTTGGGGGTGCCCCTGATAGCAAACTCAACGCCTATCTCACATCGCCGCAGCTGGAACCCAGCCACTTGGAGGTCCATGTACCCTCTACGTTCATCGTGTGACCATCACCGTTAACCGCCGACTGGTACGAGCCATTCATGTGTTCGGGATCAGCCGCTACTAGCTCAAGGGTCCCCGTTGCGTGCATACCTTCTTGGTCGCACACCAATTTTGCCTTCACGGTGGTAGTCGTAGAATTGAGAACGGTCGTGGTGCATTCCTTTGCTTCGGCGAGCTTCAATCTGTCTTTTTCCATGTCCTCTTTGGTGACGCAGTGTTTTTCTGTTGTTGTGTTTGTGTGTGCGGCCGAGTTTGCCTTCATTCTCTCCTCCATCCTGGCGCGCTGTGCGGGCGTCAGTCGGTTCAGCATTTCAGCCGGGATAGCCATCTCGCCCGCCCTCTTGATCGTTCGCGTGCTCTCCCAAAGACCGGGTTTGACATTCAGGGGCTGCAACTTGGCGGCAGATTGTGAATCGGCAGACGCCTGCATTTCCTTTGCCGACTTCTGAGTCTGCGCCCGAGAAAGAGGAAGTGAACAACCAGCTACCGCGAGCATACTGGCAACGACAACGAGTCTTTTTGTAATCGACGTCATTCTTGGCCTCCTGAGGCGATTTCCGAGGCTCGCATCCCGCCTGTGTGCTTGCGGGTTTCGCGTGCCACGCCGGGAAGAATGCGTCTCGAAAAAAGAAAGTTCAAAGGAAATGCGGGTTAAATCCCCCTGACACGACAAAGCACTCGCAATGAAGTGCTTACGAAACCTGCTGACACGCTTTGGGAGCGATGCTAGAATTTCAGCCACTTTTGTGGGGACGGGTCAACGGAGCGCGGCTTCGCCTGATGTTCGATTTCGCTTCGGCGTGTTCGAAGCGAACCCTGCCGATGGTGCGCTAAGCCGTAGCGGCACAAAGGTCAAAATCCAGGAACAACCCTTCCGTCTTCTTCTCCTGCTCCTTGAGCGGCCGGGAGAAGTTGTCACTCGGGATGAATTGCGGCAAAGGCTTTGGCCGGAAGGCACTTACGTTGATTTTGACGGGAGCCTGAACGTCATCCTGAAGAGGCTGCGTGGGGCGATTGACGATGATCCCGAGAACCCGCGCTTCATTGAGACGATTCCGAGGCGCGGCTACCGGTTTATTGCGCCCGTCTCTATTATCGAGGAACCCTCAGAAAAGGATCCAGCGCCGGTCCCTGAAATTGCCGCACCGCGGATACCTGCAATAACGCCCCAACCACCGGAAAAAGTGTCTGACACGGCGCTCGCTTGGCTGGGTCGAAGACCGCAATGGCCCCGCCACCTTATATATGCAGGATCTGTGCTTGCGCTCCTCGTGATCGCCGTCGGCAGCCTCCTTGCTTGGCACTACAGCTCCCCGAGATGGCTGACACACGCAGAGTTCTCATCCCAGAACACGCCCGTACACATTCACAAATCGGTTGCGGTGCTTGGGTTCCACAATTTGTCGGGTCGCGCCGAAGACGCTTGGTTGGCCACGGCGCTTTCCGAGATGTTAAGCACCGAGCTGGCAGGCGGCGAAAAGCTACGGCTCGTCTCTGGTGAAGATGTCGCAAACCTCCGCTTGTCTGCGCCTTGGCCCGCAACCGACACGCTGGATCGCGGCACAAGCGCTCGTATTGGTGGCGCTTTGAACAGCGATGTGCTGGTGCTGGGCTCATACCTGGTGATCAGCACAACTGACCCTGGACAATTGCGACTCGATGTACGGATGCAGGATGGTAAGACAGGCGAGATACTTACGGAAACCGCTGAGGTCGGCAGCACGCAGGATTTGTTCCGCGTGATTTCGCACACTGGGGCACAACTGCGGAGTCGCCTTGGCGTCGAGCCGTTGCAAAGCTTCGACGAAGCCGGTGTGCTTGCCGCGCTGCCGTTGGACCCAGAAGCGGCAAAGTTCTACGCCCTTGGAGTCGCCAAACTGCGGCAGTTTGACGTGCTGGCTGCCAAGGATCTTCTCGAACAAGCCGCCGAAGCCGATCCCAAGTTCTCAACGGTGCATGCAATGCTGGCCCGCGCCTGGGCGCAACTCGGGTACGAGCAAAAGCGCCGGGAGGAAGCCAAGAAAGCTCTCGACCTTTCCACCGACTTGCCCCGTGCTCAGCGACTCTTGGTCGAAGGGGAATATTACGAGAGCCTGGGCCGGCAGGAACAGGCTGCCTCCGTCTATCATGCGCTGTTCGAGTTGTTTCCCGACAACCTTGATTACGGATTACGACTGGTGGCGGCACAAAGTTTGTCGAGTCACGGCAGTCAGGCCATGGAAGTAATCCGTCAGCTCCGAAAGCTACCTCCTCCTTCGTCGGATGACCCGCGCATTGATTTGGCGGAAAAGCGTGCGATGAAGTCCAACATTCCGGCGGAGCTAGCCTTGGTGCGAAGCGCAATTCGCAAAGCAACCGATCGGGGACAAAAGCTGATCTACGGGCTGGCGAGGAAAGAAGAGTGCACGATCTTGAACTACAGCGAGCATCCTGATCAAGCCCTGTCTGCCTGCGAAGACGCTTACAACGTCTTTCTAGCTGCCGGGAACAAGTCAGCTGCCGCCGATGCGCTGCGCAACATCGGCGACACATTAGGCACGTTGGGAAAGTACCAGCAGGCGATTGAAACTTACGAGCGTGCGCTGAACCTGCTGGAAGGACTTGGAGAGCACAACAAGGCCGGCGCCGTCTTCAACAACATGGCGATCGCGTTCGAAAATAGGGGCAACCTGGATCGAGCGGAGCACTTGTACCGGGCCGCGAAAGTCGAATTCGAGCAGGCTGGGGACGTCAATAATCAGATTACTGCGGCGGGGAATATAGCGGACATCCTTTATCTTCGCGGTAATCTGGCCGGGGCGGATAAGCTCTACCAGGAGGCGCTGCGAATTGCTAGCTCGGTCGATAGCAGCCAACCTTATCTCTTATCCCGGCTTGCGAACCTGGACCTGAGCCGCGGCCGTGTTCAGGATGCCCGCCGGTTTGCGCAGCAGGCCGTTGATGGTTACCAGGCAACTCAAGGAACGTATCAATACCTCACTGCCGCAATGCTTGACCTCGGTGAAGTTCTAGAGGCGCAAGGTGACTTGTCCGGCGCGCGATCTCAATTCGAGCAGGCGCTGGCGATTGCACAAAAGATCGGAGCCTCGGTCAACTCGGCCGAAACTCAGGAAGAACTCGCGCATCTCGCTATTGAAGAAAACCATCCGGAGCAGGCCGAAGGCTTACTTCGCATTGCAATTGCGGAATTCGACAAAGAGAAGAGCGATCCCGATTCGAGCAGCGCTTACACGCTGTTGAGCCGGGCATTATTGAGGCAGGGAAAGCTCGACGAAGCTCGCCAAGCCGCCCAGCGAGGGGACCAACTCAGCCTGACTAGCTCAGACCCTGCATTGAAACTCCTTGCAGCGATTCAGCTGGCGCGTGTCGAAATGGCGAGCGCAGAAAATGGGAAGGCAGATCCAGCGGCGGCGCTTCGGCGCCTCCAGTCGGCAATCACCACCGCCAATCGGCTGGGGTACTACAAGCTGGAATGCGAGGCGCGTCTTGCGCTCGGGGAATTGGAGCTGAAAATCAATTCTTCTGCGGGCCGCAAACGTCTCAAAGTGCTCGCCTCAGAAACCCACGAGCATGGTCTTGAGCTCCTCGCCCGCCAGGCCGAGGGTGCTGCGTCCAGCGGCACGCCCGTCGCTGCGAATCATTCAGGGCGCTAAGTCCTTGAAGCCTATTTAGTGCCGGACATCCCAGTCCGTGTGAGCAACCCTCGCCGGAAAATTCCCCGCAGGAAAAGTCACGGCAAGTCCTTGAAGGGTACTTCCTCCGTCGAATGACACTGCAGAAGACTTAACTTTCCTCCTTATTGGCGCATTTCTCCGTGTCACCGATCATCACAAACCATTCAGGCCACGACAGTTAGTGTGTCAGCTTCGTTTAATTTGCGTTTCTTTTGACCAGCGACCAACCCCAGCGTATTCATGCGGCAGTTCCGGAGGTGGAATGGAAATGCGAACGCCGCTCAGTGGGGTCTGCCTGCTCGCAATCCTGATGAATATGCCCGCGTCGGCACAACGGGTGTCACAAACGGCACCTGTGCCGAACCGCATCATCGTCTCCCCAGCTTCGCACCGACCGCCTGGGGGAGACCATCCCGAGAGCACTGCGGGCACCATCGAGGGCTTTGTGTACTGGGATGTGAGCCATTTCTCCCACGTCCCTGCCGGCAGTTGCAGCGGATTGGCAGTCACGGTGGCCGTGGGGAGCACTTCCGGCGGTCCTTTGGTCGCCTACACGCCATTAGCAACACTTACGAACAACTTTAAATATTTGGGGCAGGTGAAAGAGTTCCTGGCGGGAGGCAAGGTCAATGCCTACGACGTTTGTACGTACGGGTATGACCATGTGCCTGTCGGTCCCGATCTGCAGGTCAAGCTCACGGTCACTCAACCGGGCGCGTTTTCACCCGTTGCCGTGCCCCAGTTCGCGATTGTCGGACCGATCAAGATCATCAACGCGCAATGCAACATGCTCCCGCGTATTACGAACCCGACTTTGCCCGACCTGCTCGCACAGTGGGGGTCCTGCCAGAACATGGCCTACGACGTGAATTTTGTGATGCACACGGCACCGCGTCCGCCGCTCGGCCTTAACGGCAACGGAGGAATGGCACCTGTCAGTTCCGATTCGCAAAGGGGAATGCTTTCCAACTCACCTCAGCAGGGGATGCTCGCAGGTGCAGCATCGCCAAATCAATTGCAGCCGATGAGCGGAAGCGGGCCAGGAAATAAGCAACCAACACTACTCGCGCCTGGCACAACCACGCCCGCGGGCAAAGTGGAACTGAATCCGCAGCCGCTGCCACCGAGGACCACGCTTGCCGCCGGGACCGTAACTGCGGACGCAAGGGGTTCCCTCGCTCCTCAACGCATCACCACCGTGAGCGGAGGATGCGCCATCAGCGAACTACAACTCATTTTCCGGACGGCGAACGACGATCTTCGCGGCGGACAGAACAACCTGAACGTCGAGGTGCATCTTGCGGACGGCAGCATGCAGGTTGCTAACAATGTGAATCATGGCGCGAATTGGGCAAACAACAGCCAGAATGTTGTTGATGTTCCATTGCAGCAGCCCGTCGCACCCAACCTGATCAAGCTGATTCGTTTGGTCCACTCAGCGCAAGCCGGATACACCCCTCCTTCCGCAGGAGCAATGGGAGCGACCGCCACGCCGGCTGGTACAGCTCTTGCACCGATCTACGCAATGGAAGGGATCAAGAGTGAAGACAACTGGGACATGGCAGCGTTCCAGGCATTCGGGCGCGGAAAAGCAATCAATGTGCCTATTGCTTCCTTCGGCTTCCACAGGTTTACAGGCAGCTATCCAACGCTCGACGTCAATGCGCAACCCGGAGTCGCATGCCCGTCGGGAAATCTAGTCAGCAAGCTTTCGTTCACCTTCTGGACCGGGAATGACGACCTCCGGGGCGGGAAGGACAATCTGAATATCACGATCCATTTCGCCGACGGCACGACCCAATCCGAGCCGAATGTCAATCACGGCGATAGGTGGCCGGATGGAAGTACGAAAGGTGCGGAAATCCTCCTGAGCCGGTCCGTAACCATAGACCAGATTAAGAGCATTTCGCTCTCCGACACATTCACCGGCGGGTCGGGCGGCGACAACTGGAACATGAGTTCGATGCAGGCTGCCGCGTGGGTCGGATCGACGTATCACACGATTGCCCAATACGGATTTCATCGCTTCAGCTCGGACTGGAGCGGGGAGAAATCCCGCGAAATCACCATCCCAACTCATGCCATCAACTGACGGGCGGGACCGTTAAAGCACACGTTGGGACGACATCAGAATCGCGAACGCAAAGGGAAGTGAGGGTTCGAATGCGGAAACGAATAGTGATCTGTGTAGCGTTTGTGTTTGTGCTGGTTCAGACCTTCGCGGCAGCGCAGCAATCGCAAAAGCCGATGACCAATGACGACGTTGTCACCATGGTCAAGAACAAACTGCCCGAGACGGTTGTGGTTTCGGCGATCCAGGCGCGTCCGTCGCAATTCAATACCTCCACAACTGAGCTGATCCACCTGCAAAAAGCAGGCGTGACGGAAAACGAACTGAACGCAATGATCGCGGCGTCGAACAAAGGTGCGGCACTCGCTTCTTCGCCCAAGCCAAGCGCTGAATCGACGGCGGACGCGTCCGTCGCAATTCCAGCCGCCAAATCGCACATGCCGAGGCTCTATCTCACAAATGGTGGCGCGGCGCGGGAGCTTCCTCTGGAGAAAACGCAACTGGCCGAAACCAAGACAAAACCATCCTCGATGAAAAGTTTGGCTGCCGATTCTGCCGTCACGCAAGCGATGCAAAGCGGTATCAACACCGCCGCATACGGCGTCGCTTCCCACGTGAATTCCGCAGTCGGCAATTCAGCGGTGCAGCAGGCCGGCGGCGTCTTTAGTAGTGTTCTGTCGCATCGTACCCCGACGGTCACCTACGTGTGGGGAGTTCCAAGTCCCACGTCAACGAACGTTCTGCAAACCATCTCGCCCAATTTTGTCGTGGATTTTTCTCGGGCAATAGGAATCAAGGCTGATGACTACGAACCCGCCATCGTAAAACTCACGCCAGCGCAGAACACTTGCCGAATTGTCGGTGCGACACAAGGTAAGGCGGATCTGCAGTCCAGTCCCGCCGCCGACTGGCAGATGTACTCGCATTTCCTCGAAGAGCGGGTGTCAACGCGCGCGGAAAAACTGGAAGCAGGGAAGTACAAGGTGTCGCCGGGTTCGGAGTTGCAACCGGGCGAATACGGGGTCGTGTTGCGCCCGATTTCGAAAGACAAAAAGTTTTCTGGCGGCGATGTGGCGCGAGCGCAAGGTGACGGGCTGATGTTCGATGCACTCTGGACGTTCCAGATTTCGGACGAGGCGGAATAGCAGTGCAGAAACCCTGCATGCAGGATGCTCGTGGAGCAAGGCAACTATGAAACCAATACTTTTCTGCTGTCTCCTCGTACTCGCGGCGCTGGTCGCCTGTTCCAAGAAGAGCGCGCCGCCGCCAACGGCGTCTGGCATCCCGGCTGCCCGGCCGTTCCGTGACCTTCGGGAACTACCAGGGACGATTGCCGATTTTACCCTGACCAGCAACACCATACGCATTGACGAGGCAACCTCCCGGCGCGTTCTGAAGAGTGTCGGCTCTGATGGAAACATCTTCGTGTTTGACGATTCCGACCAGCGCATCCAGAACCTTCATGAAGGTCAGAATCTGTTCCTCGAAAACATTGCCGTGCAGAAAGTTCTGGCGATAGCCAGAAAAGACAAGCTCATCATCGTCGGCACCGACTATGCGTCGTTGCCCGATTTCATTCAGCAAGGGCACTTGAAGTGGGATGCGCCCATCCAATTCGCTTCTTTGTTCGCACAGGCCAGCGAATCGCAGCCGTCCATAACCCCGGAATCCCTTGCATGGTGGATACCACCGACCACCGTGTACGCCGCGGGCGCACAGCTTTCCTACTCGGGAAAAGTTGACGGGTGGGACACGACGATGAGCGTAACGCCGGGTTCAAACCGGCTTGAGATCGCTCTCAAGGTGTCCCGCAGCTACCAGGGCATGAGCGTGATGGTGTCTTCAAAAGGACACCTGCAGGACTTTCTGAGCTCAGCGGATATTCAAGTTTCTCCGGGGAGTCTCGACAACTTCTCCTACGTCGCCAAGGGGCTGAATGGAGAGACAAATGTAGAGTATGCCGCAACGCGGGGAGAGGGTGATGTTGCCGGTATTGACAAGCCCAATATCAAACTGCCGCCGCTCGCGAAAATACCGATGCCGATTGGTGGCATTCCCTTCATGCTCACCATTAACGCGAACCTCATCCTCAAACCGGGGTTCGGCGCAAAGAAAGAAGGGGCCAGCGGATCTTTTCGTATTACTTACAGTGGTGATGAAGGCTTCCAAATAAAAGGTGGCAACTCTCAAGCGAGTGGTTCCATTGACGGTACCGGGAAGTTCGAGCACATCACAACCGCATCGCTGGCGCCGCACGCCATCCTGATTGGAATGGCTGCTCCGAAAATCACCCTGAGCCTTGGTCCCGGATCTGCCATTGATGTGCTGCAGGAAGCTTTTCCGTCGCAGATGGCCGATGCCATGGCTGACTTCCTGGCCAAAACCGCAGCCGGGAAATGGGCAAAAAAGAAGATCGACCCCAGCTTCAAGACGGAAGCATCGGCGTCAGTCCAGACGGTGGCGGTCGGAACGATGACAGCTGCGGGATCCCTTGCAATGGTTCCCTGCAAACTCACGCGTCTTCTGCTTGAGTTCAAAGGCGGCGCAGATACCTATCTGCTTGGCATCAAGGGAGTCGACAAAGAAATCGTGTTCGCCAAGAAGGAGTTCGTCACGCGTGAACCCGACATCAATGCCTGTGGAGATAAATAAGGTGAACTTTGGTACGAGGGCAAAGGAGAGATTGACATGGGATTCTGTCCAAATTGCGGCGCAGCACTACCTCAGCACGCAGGTTTCTGCGGAAACTGTGGAAGATCAATATCGTCAGGCGGTCCAGTGGCGCCGATGGCTTCCGCGCCACAGCCGGCGGCGATTGCGGCCACGCAATCCGCTCCCGCGTCCGGATTGACGTCGAATGTGGCTGGCGCGCTCGCGTACCTCCTCGGCCTGATCACGGGGATCATTTTTCTCGCGCTCGAGCCATATAAACACGATCGATTCGTGAGGTTCCACGCGATGCAGTCGATTCTTCTAAGTGCAGCCTACATCGTTTACAGGATTACGTTCAGTTTTGTGGTCAGGATGATCGCGGGCGTCAGTGGTTGGTTGGTGTTGGCGCTCGTTCCGGTCGCATTTGTCATTTCCCTGGGGCTGTTCGTGTTCTGGCTGTTCTTGATTTATTCGGCTTACAAGGGACGTGAGTTTCAGATTCCAGTGATCGGACCAATAGCAGCCAGGCAGGTTGGGGAATAGACAATTCAGTCATCTCGTCGTCGACCTGGGACGAAATGGCCATAGGCGCCAGTGAACGGCCTCGGAGAAAAGCCACATGCCAGTTGTTTGCAGCCAATGCGGAGCCGCCCTTGCTGAAGGGCAGTCGTTTTGCTTCGTCTGCGGGACTAAGCGGAACTCCGGACCAAGTTCTTCCATGGTCAGTTCGCGGGTTGCACCGGCAGCGGCGCCGGCCGGCAAACTCATCAAAGTGGCCTTGATTGTTGCCGCTTTGATCATGGTCATTCTTATGGCGGCTATGGGAAGTTGCGTCTACATCGCGTATCGCGCGAAGAACGAGGCACAAAGAATCGAGGCCACGCACCAACGAAAGAATCCTGGGAAGGCTACGGATGAGCCTGGAGGAAGCCGTACAACTGAGAAGCATTCCGCTCCCGCGATTTCCGCGCCTGTTCCCTCTACAACGCCAGCGAATTCTGCGGCGCCCGCCTCTGCAGACAGCGCGCCAGCAGACTTGGGGAGTCCGGTCGCGCCCGTTGCATCAAACGGAGATCCATCCCACGACTGGGCTGCGCGCTATGAGCGAACAGAGGGCGGCCCAGAGGCAGACCTGGTGGTGCGCACGGGAGACATCAACAATCTGGGCTTCGGCTGGCCTAAGAACTTCGATCCGTTCTCCGGAAAGTCCACTCCTGCGCACCCCTTCCCGGTGGCGCCGAAACCAGGGTCGCCCGACGGCACGGATCGAATTCTGTTGGGTTCGGTCGTGACTGCGGCTGACTACGCTGAGCATCCATTTGCCGGTGACGGCTACACCAGCAGCGTTCTGCGTCCCTGTCAAGAATCTGCCAATGCCTCTTCCTGCAAAAGCCGCCAGGATTCCATGCCGCAGCCCATCGTGCTCCCGGTAGGCGCTCTTCCGGGCAAGATCGATGCGGTGCTCTTCCAGATTTTCGTCGATGATTTCCAGGCGCCATCCTTCCACTCGCATTTCCAAGCGAGCTTGAATGGCACTCGCATCCCAAGCCTCGAGCAGGTGCTTAACGCACTCGAGCAGACCGGACCTATCGGGAAGCTGATCTCGGTCAATCTGCTGCCGGAATATTTCCCCTTGCTGCAATCCGGCACCGTGAAACTCTTGATTGATGATCCCACCACCCACGCGCAAGATGGGTACGCAGTTGATTTCGTCCGCATTCTCGTGAATCCGCGCAAATTCCAGTACCTGGTTTCAGTCGCAGTTACGGTCAAGGACTGGGACAAGAACACGCCCATTGCCGGGGCGGCGGTAACCGCTGCACTTCAATCTGCCTCAACGGATGCAAGTGGAAATTGCGAGTTAAGCGGGTTGCCTGCGGGGCTGGTCGTCGCCACGGCGGTAGCACCGGGCTACGATGCCAACTCGGCAGCCGCGGATGTTGTGGCCGGGCAGAGTGGACACGCCGAAATACAGCTGCACCATCATGAAGAAGGCACGTCTGCACTTGAGAAGACGATCGCGCAAACCGGATCGGCTGCCGTTTACGGAATTCATTTCGACAGCGATTCCGCCAAGCTCAGACCGGACAGCACGCCGGCGCTCGAAGCCGTCCTTGGGGTTATTAACAACCATCCGGGATCGCATTGGATTATCGCCGGGCACACCGACAATCAGGGAAACGGCGAGCACAACCACACGCTCTCGCAGAATCGTGCCGCCTCGGTGATTGCATGGTTGAAGGCGCACGGTGTGGATGCGAGTCGTCTCGCTCCCCAGGGTTTTGGGGCGAGCCGTCCGGTCGCGGATAACGCCAGCACGAATGGCAGGGCGCTGAATCGTCGTGTGGAAATTGCTACCGGGCAAAGGTAGTTGGAGGTCGGTCTTTGCTTAGGCAGGACAGCGGTACGGTTCGCGGAAGGGGCCGCTCTTAACTGCGGCGATGTTCGCGCACGAACGGTCTTAGGTTCGATGCAATTGGACATTTCAGACCTCGAATTCCTGGAGTAGAGGAGAACATCGATGAGCTTGCTCAGGTATGGAGAGACTTCGATGAGACATTGTGTCCTGGTGCTGGCGCTTATTTCGATTTGGGGCTGTAACTCCGCCCCATCAAAAACGGTGGATCCGGGGTCTGCATCAGCGCAAAAGATTATTGGCGCAGCAAAGAACAGCGTCGGTCCGGACATTGATCTCAACTGCGTCGTCGACCACATTCAGAATCCGCCAGAATCTTTCCACTACTCATTCAAAGCCGAATCCGACAACCCGTGGGAAGAGCAAGCGGACGTTACGCCGCAACAGATCAACGGCAGCTTCTCGAACAGTTCGCTGCCCACGCCCCAACAGTTCCACGGCACGCCCCGGGAAGTCTCGTCCAATCTAATGGCCATTGGGCGAATGGCCAGCCTCTTTGCGACGGTGCGCAACACCTCGGCAGTGGTCAACGAGGGTCCGGAAAAAGGCGTGAACAGCTATAACGCCGTCAAGTATTCAATCGACACTGCGCGCGGCACTGCGACGGAACAGGCACTCTATAAGAGCATTTTGGGCCCCAATGGCTTTGAGAAAGGATCCGTGTGGGTGACGGCTCAGGGATGTCCGGTTCGCATCGTTCTGGACGAGGAACTGCATTCGAAGGATGGCAGTCTGGCCGGGAAGACGCACTACGAAGAGGCGATGATCAAGAAATAAGGAGAGCTGTCGATTCCAAGAGGCGACGAAGGAGCGGAACATGGAGCGAACAAGACGATGGTTTCGGGAGTTGTGGGTGTATCCCTGGATTGCTTTCGCGCTGATCACTGCCTCCGCGTGCAATTCCAGTCCGGTTTCATCAGGCGGACGGGAAGTAGGCGCGGCAGCAGCCGTGAACAATGCCGGCACCCACATTGATGTGATGTGTGTTGGCGACCGCATTAACAATCCGCCGGGATCATTCCATTATTCCTATGTTTACACCGATGCATCCACCTCAGTGGACAAGGAAGCGGACATCACGGCCCAAGACATCGCCATCACGATCAAAGACAAGTCTGGTTCTCATTCGTACCACGGCGCGCGTTCGGACGAGACTAGCTGGGACAGGGCTGTGCTGGACCTTTCGGGCCTGAACATCACCGCGATGTCCTCGAGACTCAATTCCCTCAATGGCACTGCCGCGCTTATCAATCAAGGCGCGGATGCGGTGAACAACTACAGCACCACGAAATATTCCATAGACACCACAAGCGTCAATTCGTCAGATAAAGGAAAGTTCGAGGTGCTCTTCGGCCGAGGCAGTTTTGAGAAGGGCACGATCTGGATGGGAGCCGATGACTGTGTCGTGAAGCTTGCCTTGGACGAAGGCATCGGGCAGGAGAACGGGGATGTGAAAAAGGTCCATTACGAGATGGCTAGGGTTAAGAAATAAGGATATTGCTTTGAGATCGGCGCCTTCGGCGCATTCCACTACGCACAATCCGCGACAGAATGAACAAGCAAGTCGATGGCTATTGATTTCTCAAGCAGACACTTTCAGTTCGCGGACTGCGTCTCCGGCACCGCTGAGGTCGGCAAGCCGCATCTCGGAATATTTGCGAGATAAAATTACGCCTGGCGCGCCGGCGCGGAAAGCCGCCAAGACTGCTTCCTTGACGCTGCGAGGAGTGCATTTGCTGTTGTTGGGCTCGGTCGGAATATCGATATCAATGCCCGGCCAAATCAACGTTTTCGTGCCGACGACTCCCTCCAGCGCGCGTTTGGTCTCGCGGTAGACGTAGTCAGCTGAAAGCCCTGTGTGAGGAATCTGATCGTAGCTGCCCTCCTTGAATCCCATCAGCGCGTAATTGAAATTGATGATGCCCTGTTTCGAGAGATCGGCATAAAGCGTTTGGCCGATATTGTCGGCATATAGCGCCATGCGCTCGCCACCGCAGTTGTTGTACATCACGACCTTGATGAAGTCTGAATACGCCGACAGCTCATGAAGGTCTTGTTCCGCGCGGTAGATCGGGTTAAAGGAGTTGTTGTGCCAGATGTGCCAACCCACGGGCACGGTTTGCTTGGCTGTCTTTACCGTTTGATAGATCGCGGCATAGGTCTCGCGGAGGCTGTCGGTCCAGAGCATCTCCCAGGCGACCAGTTCGGGATAGCGCAATAGGAGCCGCCAGAATTGAACGTAGTAACCATCCACGGGGCGTTTGCCGCTCCGCGCGGAGCGAACGAACTTTTCCAACTCGAGAAAGCCCTGGCGCGCGCGCTCCACATTGATGCCAAGTTCTTTTGCTTTGCGCTGACAGAATTCGCAGAAGCAGGTCACGTTTCCCGGATCGACTGGGGGCATGTCATGAGTGGCGCCTAAACTGTCGCAAAGAGCTCCTTGTCGTTCGGATCCCCACATGATTCCGTCGATATCGTAGGAACGCGTATAGTCCTCAACCAGACCGGTCAGGAAATTCCGGTACTCCGGATTGTTTACACACAGCGTTTCGGCATTCCGGCCATACAGATCCCGCTCCTGCAGTTTGTCGATGTTCGGCAAGTCGGTGCGAAACACGTCCTCCAGCCAGCAAATGACTTTCATGCCGCGTTTCCTGGCCGCTGGGAGTACTTCCGCCAAGATGTCCAGCGTGCCATGGTCGGGCGCACGAGTGTCCTTGAGAATTGTATTTTTGTAGTACTGGGGATGAGGCGTGGCGAAGTTCCCGCCGTGAAAGTTGAGATCGTACTCCTGTTTGCCATGATCGGGCAGCGGCTGGCCCGGGATTTGCCTCCCAGCGATTCCACGACCGTAGGTGAATACTGCCAGAAAAAGTGTGTTGACGCGGGCACGCTCCTGAAGCACATCAAGGACTCTTTCAGTGCCTTCATCGACAAACGAAACTGCTCCCACTTGAATGCCAATCATTTTGGGGGAGACAGCCGGGTGGGCTGGAGTTGGCATCGCCAGGGCGGCACCGGCCCCAGCAGCGAGCTTCAGGAAATCGCGGCGATTTACGTCTGATGTCATGGAGTGCTCCTGGGTGTCTCTATTACTGCTTCATGCAAGTCGCGCACGCAATGTTAAGTTCTTACCCCGAATCCTGCTTTGCGCGGCGCACTCATTAATGAACTCGGTACCGCCACTAAAGTCTCCGATAGTTTTGTACAATCCAGCGTTTTGTGGCAATATTCCGTGCTCTGCCTGATGAACGATTCCCACTCTACACTCTGTAGACAGTTGCGCTCTCCCCGCGAGCGGGAATTCGGCTTCTCACGAAGGATTGCCAGGCGAAGCATTGCCTTGGCCGTAGTGTTGTGTTCTTTGACTTTGCTCCCTTCGGTTGCGCGCTCTCAGCAGGCTGCTTCGACAAAGCCCGTCGTCGTACAACCAGGTGCGCCGGGGATGCCCACCAAAACACTACCACCCTCTACCAGGGCAAGCCTGCCGCCTCGGTCTGCAGCAGACGTGGAATTCATGCAAGGCATGATCCTGCACCATACCCAAGCGGTGGAGATGGCCGAAATGATCCCATCGCATACTGCGAACACGAGTTTGCGTTCGCTGGGTGCGCGCATTCGCAGCTCTCAGTCCGACGAAATACAGTTTATGAAACGTTGGCTGGCGGTTCGCGGCGAGTCCAATCCGAGGGCAATTCCGGCAATGCGGGGAATGAACATGTCGCCGGCCACGATGCCGCGCATGGCCGGGATGCTTACCCATGATCAGATGGAAGCACTAGGAAAGGCAAGGGGCAGCCAGTTTGACCACTTGTTTTTGTCGGGAATGATTCAGCATCACAATGGCGCTTTGACAATGGTAGAGAATCTATTCTCCACTGCGGGTGCTGGGCAGGACGCCGAGTTGTTTGATTTCGCAACCGATGCAGACAATACGCAACGGGCCGAGATCCGGATTATGGAAACGATGTTGAAAAAGATACCTGAGGAGAAGAGATGAATCGTGCCACCCGTCTTGTGCTTTCTGCGGCAGGGATTCTGCTGACCGTTTGTTTCGGTATCAATCGACTCCAGGCACAAGCAAATCAACCCCCAGTTCCCCCACAGGTCCAAGCACCGGCGTCCGCGAATGCGCCGTCGCAGCAAGAGCCTGAGAATGAAGATGAGAACATATTCATGCCGGAGCCCTCGCCACCGCTCCCGCCGGGAATGGGCGGATCAGATGTGAATGATCCGCGCGCGAAACTGGCGCCGGGACTGTATGAAGCTGGCGAAGCTTCGCTGGGCATCAAGCATCTCTTATTGCTCAACAAGCCCGATGCGTTCCAACTAGGGACGGCGGATCCCAACGATCCCAGGGTGGAGAAAATGGTTGGGGTCCTCGGCATGCAAAACAATCGGAAAATTCCCAAGACGGCGCATCTGTTAATTGCGCAACTTGCTTTCGCCAACTCCGATCTCGCTTTCGAAGGCAACCACCTGTTTATGGGGAATTTCTACGGCGTCAGTATCTATGACATTTCCAACCCCGCGAACACACAATTGCTGACTTCGATGGTATGTCCGGGCGGGCAAGGGGATGTATCGGTCTATAAGAATCTGATGTTCATGTCGGTGGAAATGCCGAACGGACGCTTGGATTGTAGCGTGGAAGGATTTCCGCCAGACCCTCCTCCCCCCCCAGACGAAGACAAAGACAAGGACAAGGATAAGAAAAAAGAGCGCCCTATACCGACCGCGCAAAAAGATCGTTTCCGGGGCGTGAGAATCTTCGACATTTCGGATGTCAAGAATCCAAAACAGGTAGCCGCGGTGCAGACGTGCCGAGGCTCGCACACTCATACGCTGGTGATCGATCCGAACGACATGGAGAACGTATACATCTACGTTTCCGGTACGTCATTCGTGCGTCAACCAGAGGAACTGGCGGGTTGCTCACGTGAAAAAGCGGACAAGGACCCGAATACGTCTTTGTTTCGCATCGATGTGATCAAAGTCCCGTTGGCCGCGCCACAAGAGGCGAAGGTGGTGGCCAACCCACGGCTGTTTATCGATCCGAGGACCGGCGCCCTCAATGGGCTGACCAATGGCGGCACCCATGGCAAGAAAGGTCCGGAGAAGCCCTCTGATACGGATCAGTGCCACGACATTACGGTGTACTCCGCAATCGGGATGGCGGCGGGCGCGTGTTCCGGCAACGGCATCCTTCTCGATATCAAAGACCCGGTACATCCCAAGCGGCTGGACGCTGTGAATGATCCGAACTATTCCTACTGGCATTCAGCTTCGTTTTCAAACGATGGGAGTAAGGTTCTGTTCACGGATGAGTGGGGAGGAGGTTTGGGGGCGCGCTGCCGTGCAAACGACCCAAACAAATGGGGTGCAGATGCTATCTTCCGTCTGAAAGGCGATAAGCTGAGTTTCGCCAGTTACTACAAGTTGCCGGCGGCACAAGGCGATTCAGAAAACTGCGTTGCGCACAACGGCTCTCTGGTACCGGTTCCTGGCCGAGATATCGAAGTGCAGGCTTGGTACCAGGGCGGGATCTCCGTGATGGACTTCACTGACCCGACGAAGCCTTTTGAGATCGCTTATTTCGATCGCGGGCCGATCGATCCGAAGGTGCTTGTGCTTGGAGGTGATTGGTCTGCTTATTGGTACAACGGTTACATTTACGGTTCAGAGATAGCGCGTGGCTTGGACGTGTTTGAACTGACACCGACGAAGTTTCTAACACAGAATGAAATCGATGCAGCAAAGACGGTTCGGTTTGCTGAGCAAAATGTGCAGAACCAGCAGAGAATCGATTGGCCTGCACAGATCGTTGTGGCCAAAGCATACCTGGATCAGTTAACGCGATCGCAAGCATTGCCTGCAGGCCAACTCGCAAAGTTGCGGAAGGCCCTGCAAAGCGCGGAGAGTTCGCAGATGAACAAGAGCAAAACGGCGAAGCTAATGGGTATGGCACCTTCTTTGGAAAAGAGTGCCGCAACGGCGAAGAGCGAGGCGGACTCGATTCGGATGCATGCCTTGGCAGACGTGCTAAAGCATCTCTCCATGCATGTTTGAGCGGTTCTGGGTCACACGAAGCTTGCGAAATCCCGGTTTGAAACCGAACTGAATCGGTCCGATTACTTGTCCGTGGAGTCGGCGCGGATTTTAGATCCCCTGCGCTTTGCGGCCCCTCGCCGAGGCCGGCGGACCGCCCTGACCTTTCCACTTTTTCCTCCACCGCAGAAGAACCGATCGCGCCCATCGGACTCGAGCCCCGACACGCCCGCTCCGGGCGGCATATCGAGGCTCTCAAGAACCTCTCCGGTTTTTGGATCGACCCGCCTCAAATCACTTTCGTTACCTTCCCACGTGGCGTGCCACAGTTCTCCATCGACCCAGGTGACCCCGGTGACGAAGCGGTTGGACTCGATGGTGCGAAGGATTTCCCCTGTGTCGGGATTGACTTGATAGATCTTCCGGTTTCGATAATGCCCTACCCAGAGCATGCCTTCGGCCCACGCCAGCCCCGAGTCACCCCCGCCGCCAGGTGCCGGGATTGTGGCGAGCACGCGGCCGGTTTTCGGATCGATCTTCTGGATGCGATCCTCGGCGATCTGAAACAAGTGCCGGCCGTCGAATGCTGTGCCTGCATGCGCCGCAACCTCGATCGAGCGCAGCATCTTTCCGCTCGACGGATCGAAGGCATTCAGTTTGTCCCCGGAAGCAAACCAGACTTGCTGCCCGTCATAGGTGACTCCATTCACCCTTTCAGCGCCCGGAAAGGGGCCGTACTCGCGAACGATTTCGGCGGCTGATCGGTTCATACGTCCATCCTAGTCGCCCGGCAGTGGAGTGGGGAGTAACAAAATCGTCGTGAATCCCGGCACAGGCGGAGTGATCCAGCGACGGGCTCGCGCTCGACCAAACGACTGCACCTTGCCTGCAGTCGCGAGTGCGTCAAGTGCCCGCTGCACGGTGCGCTGGCTCGTCCCCAGTGCAAGTGCCAGGGCCGAACTTGACCACGACTCACCGTCGACAAGGAAGGCGAGCACGGCCGCATTCTCCTCGTCGACGGGCCGCGCTAGGACGGCGACCTCGCGAGCTCCGCGCGGTGCAAGCGCAAAGCCTCGCTTCGTCGCGTCAATGGTGGCGAGCGGCCGAAGCATCCGACGGAGACGCCCGATTTCCACGCGCAACCGCGCGCGATGCGATTCATCGCTGAACCTTGCTCCGAATGCCCGCGCCAGGAGCAGGTCCCTCGGCACATCTCCGGGCCAGGCCTCCGCCAGCGCGCGGGCGAGCGCGAACAATACGGGACGGGTGGCGAGCGAAACGACCGTGCGCGCGTCGCGCACGACGTGGCGGCATGCGTCCACGACCAGCGCGTTCGATGCCAGCAACGCTTCGACGTCTTCGAGCAAAAGAAGTCGCTCCTCGCCATGCGCAACCAGGCGAGCCGCCGGTGTATTCAGAACGCGGCATGCACTCTCAACCTCCGCCGAGAGCGCAGGGATACGCGCACGTTGCGCGGCGTGCTTGGCGCGGACCAGCGCAGCGCGGGCGGCTTTCGTTCGGAGGCGCCGCATTGCGATCCCTGCAACGACGAGCTCGTGTGCCGCCCTGAATGCAGGTGGGAACGGCGTGGGGTCTAGCTCGGCGAGCATAACCTCGGCCTCGTCCAGGCGCCCGATCAGCAGTAAGCGCCGCACCTCGAGATAGCGAGCGAATGCAGCGTTCAAAAGGTCACCGTGGACTTCGAGCGTCGCCCGCGCCGCGTCGAGCGATTTCGCAGGCCAGCTCAGGTCGCGCGAGGCGAGAGCGATCTCGGCTTTGGCGACGATGCACCTCGCGCGCGCCACGGCTTCTTTCGGACTGAATGCGCGCGAAGCTCTTTGCAGGAGTTCTTTCGCGCGCGAGTAATCGCCAAGCTGCGCCATCGCGATGCCGCGAAGTGCGAGGGCCGGCGCATCGTCGCGAAGCGCGACTCTCTTGAGGGCCCCGAGAGGATCACCCGCGGCGAGCGCGCGTGCTGCCGCCGTGATCAGCGAGTCCATCGAAATCCCGCCACACTTGTCACTCCCACTCGTTCCACACTCCGCGCTAAATATAGCGCATGGCCGGCAACGACCGGGTCATCAGCAATGAACAAAACATTCGACAAAACAAGGAAAGACAATGGCAACTCACATGACTGGAACGCGCGACCAATCGCTGAAAACGTGGGTCGAACTGCTCAAGATGGAGAAGGAACTCACGCGGCGTAGCGACAAACAGGCGCGCCAGTTCATCTATGACTTTAGCGCCTCATACTGAAAGGGGAACAAAGATGTGTCCATTCTGTATTTCGACCATGGGACTAATCGTTGCCGGCGCTGTCTCTACCGGAGGGCTGGCAACGCTGGCCTTGAAAGTGTCCCGCAAAAAGGGCAGTTCAACAGAAAACATTCCGACCTCGAATGAAAGGAGCAGTCAAGATGTCCACTAACAAGAGTGCAATGAAGACACCCCCGATCGTATCCCCGCAGGAGTGGGAGGCCGCGCGCCAGCAACTGCTCATCAAGGAGAAGGAACTGACCCGCGCGCGTGACGCAATGGCCGCCCAGCGTCGACGCATGCCGTGGACGGCCGTGGAGAAGCAGTACAGCTTCGCTGGGCCCACGGGCAAGGTCGGTCTTCTCGATCTGTTCGAGGGGCGCCGTCAGCTGATCATCTACCGCGCCTTCCTCGAGACCGGCGTGCACGGTTGGCCAGAGCATGCTTGCATGGGCTGTTCCCTGGGTGCCGACCAGGTCGCGCATCTCGCCCACCTGAATGCGCGCGACACAACCCTCGTGTATGCCTCGCGTGCGCCGCAG
The DNA here is from genome assembly GCA_963765755.1 of uncultured Acidobacteriota bacterium. Taxonomy (GTDB): domain Bacteria; phylum Acidobacteriota; class Terriglobia; order Terriglobales; family Acidobacteriaceae; genus Gp1-AA133. The sequence goes on from CAVXXV010000005.1 coordinate 663,000, forward strand.
GCCGACATCGCGCGCGTGAAGACGCGGATGGGCTGGGACATGCCCTGGTACACCATCACTGACAGCTTCGACGTCGACTTCGGCGTGGATGAATGGCACGGCCACAACGCGTTCATCCGCGACGGCGAGCGCGTTTTTCGCACCTACTTCATCAATGGCCGCGGCGACGAGGCGATGGGTACCACTTGGAGTTACCTCGACATGACGGCGCTCGGGCGTCAGGAGACCTGGGAGGACTCGCCGGAGGGTTACCCGCAGAGCCGACCGTACAAGTGGTGGAACTGGCACGACAGTTACGTCCCCGACGCCCCGCCCGACCCGAAGTGGGTCGAGGTGTCGGACGCGGGCGAAGCTGCCTTTCGGAAGCGCGACGGCTAGTCCGGCGAGGCTCGGCATTCTCAGCGATGGCAACCCGCACTGCTGTTCGGCACGCAAGCGCAGACGGTGCGGCTGCCGTCGCGAGATTCACTCCTGCGGTCTCGGTCATTCACCACACTCGCCAAGCGCGCGTGTCATTGGTATCCAAGTTCCAATCTTCAGTAGAGCAGCTCAAATCAGCCCCGAAACGAATTTTTAAATCGGGTCTGTTGAATTGTTCAACACTTGACAGATTGAACATTTGGAGCCAAGATGACGCACCATTTTTCCTTCCGCATCGATGGAGCGTTCACAAATTCACCGCACCAGTGTTGCCGACCAGGTGGCCGGCATTCTCAGGCAAAGAGTCCTGAATGGTGAACTGCGTCCAGGTACATCTCTTCAGGAAATTCCGCTTGCCGAATCGCTTGGGGTGTCGCGGAATACGATGCGGGAGGCGATGCGTATTTTGTCGCTCGAGGGCCTGCTGAAGCGCAGCATCCATCGGGGAATTGCGGTTGCGCAGCTGTCACTTCGGGATGTGCAGGAGATCTACCACGTCCGCCGGGTGCTTGAGATCTCTGCCATCCATGCCGCCAAGACGCCCGCGCCTGAACTGCTCCGTGAGTTGCTAGTCGCACTGGAAAAGTATGAAGAGGCGGTCGAGGCACGCGACTGGGTTAGCGCAGTTACCCACGACCTGCACTTTCACAGCCTGCTGATCCGCTTTCTGGGAAACAAGCGGCTGGAGTCCTTCTATCAGAAAACCATTGCAGAGTTGCGAGTGGGAATGGTGTTGGTCGACCAGCGCCATGACCATCCTGGAATCCTGATTCCAGTTCACCGAAAGCTGTACCAGTTGTTGACCGCTGGAAAGTTGAAGGAATGCGCCAAGATCCTGGTCCAGCACCTCGATGACTCAGAGTTGCGTTTGTCGACTGTGATGGACAACCACCAACTGGCGAGACCAGTGGGGGCGCCGACGTCAAGAGCGAAGACCGGCTGAACAGAACCTTTCTCGAGTTCACGACGAAGGAGACGACGATGGAGTCGAACCGCAGTCCACTCACCAGGAAGCCTTATGCAAGCGCGTTAACCCAGGCAGTTTGCACCGTCATGCTCTTGATGGCTTCTCTTCCGGTCGCGTCGCAGGTTGTGACGGTGACTGTGCAGGGGCGCGTCTATGACTCCAGCGGTGCTGCCATTTCCCAGGCAACGGTTACAGCCGTGAATGCAGCGACCGGGCTCAGTCGCACAACAGCCGCCAATGCAGTCGGGGATTATCAGGTTCCCCTGCTGCCGCCCGGGGACTACACGGTGACGGCGGAGAAGACTGGGTTCCAGAAGTCGGCGAAGAAAATTCACCTCGATATCGGCGCGGCCGGCAGCCTGGATTTCTCGCTCTCTCCCGGTCAGGTAATTGCGCAAGTCGAAGTGCAGGATATCGGGGAACTGGCCGAGCCCACCCGCACCATGGTTAGTTCGGTGATTGATGAACAGAAGATCGAGAATCTGCCGGTGAATGGCCGGCAATTTATCGACTTCGCCTTGCTGGCGCCGGGCGTGACTATCGGAGACACCACTTCGGGTAGCACTGACGTGATTATCGAGCCCGTGACCAAGCTTTCCTTTGCCGGACAGAACATCCATTACAACTTTGTGGCCATCGACGGCGCAGACAACATGTCCACCGCCTCCGGGATTCAGAAGACCACGCCTTCGCAGGAGGCGGTGCAGGAATTCCGCGTGATCAACAGCGATTACAGCGCGCAATTTGGGCGGGCGGTGGGTGGGATCGTGAACATCATCACCAAGAGCGGGTCCAATCGCCTGCACGGATCAGCCTACGAATATTTCCGCAATGATGCGATGGATGCCAAGAATGCACTGGCGGCCGGGTTCAACAAGCTCCGCCAGAACCAGTTTGGCGGCACACTGGGCGGACCGATTCAGAAGGACAAGACTTTCTTCTTCGGCAACTACGAGGGGCAGCGACATGTCGAGTCACCGTTCTACAACTCGGCGGTGCTGACCAATCTGACCGACATCAACAATACGAAAGTAAACATCTTCGGCCTGCCGGCTGAGAATCTGCGTGTGAACCGCACGATCAATTACGACAATATGCTTTTCCGTGTCGACCATTCGTTCAACGAGCGGGAAGTACTCTCGGCGCGCTACTTCTTTAATGATCAGCGGGGGACCAATCTGTCTCCGCTCAATGACGGATTCGACCTGCCTTCAGGCTTCAAGAACAATACCTTCCGCGATCAGTCCCTGGTAGGAAGCCTGACTTCGGTTTTCTCGTCCTCCCTGGTCAACGACCTCCGCGTCCAATATGCCCACCGGAACTTCGACTTCCCTACAGTGAGCACGCAACCGCACTTGGAAGTTTCAAACGTATTCACGATGGGGGTGAACCGCGGGAATCCCGATCTGTACACGGAAGGGCGCTTCGAGATTGTGGATAGTGTGACAAAAACCTTCGGCCAGCACACGTTGACCTTTGGAGGAGACTTCAACCATGTAAACACGACTGAGTCGTTCCCGTTGTTCTACCCGTTTGAGGCGGATTTCGGCAGCATCGACGCGTTCACGGGCGGGCCAAATGACTTTCTCCACGTCCCACACCCGTTCGTGATTTTCTTCGAGCGGTTTGACGCAGCCTCTGGTTTCAATGAGCCGACGTTCGACACCTCGGTATATCAGGGAACAGCCGTTTCCCAAGCAGTTCGCAACCAAGCCAAAGGCACTCTAGGACATACGTACGAAGGGCTCTTCATCCAAGACAAGTGGCGCGCAACCGGCAGTCTGACGCTTAACTACGGACTGCGTTGGCAGGGCGAAACCTGGCCCAGCGCAGCTCTCAATAATCCGCTAAAGAATTTTGATCCTCGCGCGGGTTTTTCATATGCAATTCCGGGTAGCCACTCTGTCGTAATTCGCGGGGGTGCAGGGCTTTTTCACGGAGTAATTCCTTCTCCGCTGTTGATGTGTCAGATCCCGTCCTGTGGCGGGACCATCGGGAAATTTCCTGGCCGGGAAGATAAACAAGATGACCTGAACGCGAAAACGCGCCTATCGGCCTTTGGTGCCGATCCGGTGACGATGGCAGGAGCGCTCGCGGCCATGGTGGGTCCAGCCGTGACCCAGGCTGCTTATCCGTTGCCGGCTTTAGACGCAGTCATTGTCCGCTTTGCCAAGGACCACAAGCCGGCCTATGGCGCTCAGGCGAGTTTGGGGATTGAGCTCCAACCTTTCAAGGACACAGTTTTAGACATAACCGGATTGCACGTGCGTGGAATACACCTGGGGAGTTTCTACAACGTCAACCAGCCGGATCCCAGCGGCCAAATGTTGTTCCATGATTCCCGCGGCGGCACCGGGATGAAGAACTTGTACTGTGCGAATTTTCCGTGCACACCGCCGGTGATCGCTCCGGGCGTGCGTTGCGCGGTCTTCACCGGCTGCGCTGTGCCTGCAGGCTTTCTGGGGTTCGCCGTGGATTTCGAGGCAGACTCCAAGTGGGACTCCCAATGGGACGGCCTGCTCGTTACATTCAACAAACGGATGACCAAGCATGTGGGCTGGGGTTTGAGCTATACGTGGTCCAAGGGGATCGACAATGGACCCAACCCGAGTTTTGTCCTTATCCCACAGGATTCGACCTCCTTTGATAGAGAGCGCGCCCTATCCGCCGATCACGTCGCGCATCGGTTCGTTGGCAATGCAACTCTGGCGGGCCCGACCCATATGAACGCCCTGATGAACGACTGGCAATTGGGGATGATCGTGTCTCTGCAGACGCCTCACTACTTCACTAAATTTGCCGGGTTTGATTCGAACGGTGACATCTTTGGGAACAATGACCGCGTTGGCATCGAAGGTCGCGACACCTTCCGCGGAGATACCTTCCAAAGCGTCGATCTACGGCTGTCACGAACATTTGCGTTGCACGAGGGAGTAAATCTGCAGGCGATGGCTGAAGGGTTCAATCTGCTGAACACTCTGAATGTCAATTACTACAATACAGCCTACGGAGCCTCCGACTTCTGTCCGGCTGGAGGTCCGACCTATTGCCCGGCCGGACCTCTTTTCAAAGAGGGGTCGCCCAATCAGTACTATGGCACGCCGCGTTCCCTTTTTAACCCGCGCCAGATCCAGTTGGCACTGAAGCTGACCTGGTAGAGAAGCTAGAAGGGCGAGGACGCAAGCAAACTGGATGACGACCATGCGATTTGGTATCTACTGCGAAATCCAGACACCGCCGGGCAAGTCGCACTACGACATGATCTGGGAGATCATGCGGCAGATCGAGCACGCCGATGACGCGGGCTTCGACGTCTATTCCGTCATCGATCATCACTTCTTTCAGAAGTTTTCCATTTCCGCGAATCCGCTGGCGATGTTCGCTGCAGCCGCGCAGCGAACCCGCCGGATTCGCTTTCGAACCGCGTTGCATACGCTGCCGCTGGAAAACCCGATGCGGTTGGCGGGAATGATTGCCGAGACCGACATCCTCACCAATGGCCGGCTGGAATGCGGCTTGGGGCGGGGACATGCGTGGCTCTTTGGCCCCTCGGCTTTGCCTCTGGAGGAAAGCCGTCCGCGATACAACGAAGCCATCGACATCCTGGAACTTGCTTTTACGAAAGACATGTTCTCTTACCACGGCGAGTACTACAAGGTGAAAGACGTCAGCGTCGTGCCCAGGCCGTTGCAGAAGCCGCATCCCAAGTTCTATACGGGAGGCACAAGCGACATCACCTACCAGATGGCTGGCGAAAAGGGTTGGGGCATTTTCGTTCCGCCGCTCCTGCCCTGGAAAGTGCTCGAGGCGCCGCTGAACATCTATAAGAAGGTATGCGCAGAACACGGGCACCCTCCGGACATCGTCTATATCCGGCCGGTTTATCTCGACGACGACGAAAGGGCGATCCGACGCGAGGTGGAACAGGCTCTGCTGAATTTTCTGGCATTCAATGCCTCCCCCGTGGACTCACTGCAGGATGAAGAGAAGAAGAAAGAGCTTCGCGCCAAGGGTTACGGTTTTTACGCGAGTGGAGCCTTGGAGTCATTGACGAAGCTGACCTACGACGAAATCGTAGATCAGGAGATCGCCTTCATAGGAACACCGGAAAAGGTGGTCCAGCAAGTCGCGAACTTGCAGGCCAAGGGCGGAATTGGGGAACTGGCCATCGTCTCCAACTTTGGCGGACTTGAAAACTGGAAGAGCATCAAGACTCAGCAATTGTTTGCGCAACGAGTGATTCCCGCGTTTCGCAGTTCACGCAAAGATGTAGCCGCAGACTGAAAACTGGATCGGGATACCGCAAACTTACACCAATGTCCACCCCAGTACTGTCGACCAGCATCGCTGAGACGTTTGCACCGATGAGCGCGCGGCGGCTTTTGATCTTTGGCGGCATTGCTCTGGTTGCGGGCGGCATGTTCTTTGGTGACATTTTTGCCGTTTTTGTTCTGCATCAGAATGGTGGACAGACTGGTCAGGCGCTGCTGGCTGCATCCGAGGCGGCGCGTGCCGGGAATCCGCTGGCCGTCAAGGAAATTTTTCAGCGAGTCGGAGGCTTGCTCGAGGATCGCGGCACAAAAGTAGATGCGCACGTCCACATGACCGATGCCGGCTATCTCGCGCTGCTCCTGGCTCTAGTCCAACCTTACGTCGCGCTTCCCCCGAGACGTAGGAAGCTATTGGCAGGGCTTTTCGTCCTCGGCGGATTGTGCCTGCCAGTAGGGATTTTTCTGATTCACTACGTGGGCATGGCCTACAGTCCGTTCGCGGTGATCGGCTGGGCAAGCGTGCTCGCTGATTCAGCTGGAGCGCTGTTGATTTTCGTCCTCATCGCGGAGGCTTACGGGATCTGGAAGTTTCTTCAGCGGGCCGGCAGCGGGGAAGAAGCCGCCCTGCCCACCGATCGTACGTGGGAACGGCGAACCCTGATGAGTGGAGGAGCACTCCTGATTCTTCTCGGCTTCGCCTATGGGGCGTGGTATGCGGGTGTGGATCTCTACCGGCACGAAGCTCGCGAGACGGAAATCCTTAAGAATATGCTGGACGCGGCGGCCGGCGGAAACGGTGGTACCGTGGTCGAGGTCGCCAGCTATGGATCGCTGGCGGCTGACCGAGCGGTCAAGATCGCTGCCCATTCGCACATCATTGAGTTTGGGCTACTGGCGATGCTCTTGTCATTCGTGCAGCCCTATGTCGGCCTAAGTGATCGCTGGAAAAGGCGCTGGGTGATTGTGCTGCTCGCCGGATCGGTCATCCTTCCGGTGTTCGTGCTGCTCGAATTGAACCTGGGGCTCGTGGCTGGAGGAATCGCCGATGTCGGGGGCTTGCTGGTGATCGTCGCCTTGATCGGAATGCTGGTGGGAGTTCTCCGCTACAGTGGCCGCCTGGATGCCGGTTCGGGAGTCGCAATGTGAGTACGGGCCGCAAAGTCCTTCTGATTGGAGGTCTAGTCCTGTCGTTGCTGGGCATGCTTTACGGACTGCACTACGCCGTATTCGTGGAGCACCAGACACTGGATCGGATGGGCGGATCTCTGGCGCAGGCATTTGTGCACGCAGCCGAACGAAATCCGACGGAGGCGCACAACGCTCTCAACAGCTATGCCACGACCAAATACGACTACGTGCGGCAGGTGGACATTCACTCCCACTGGATCGGACTGGCAATGTTGCTGATGGTGCTGGGAGTGGTCTTTGACAGCGTCGCGTTCAGCCAGCGGAGTCGAACCGTGATCGCAGCGGCGTTGGTGTCGGGATCGTTCGTGTTCCCATTGGGCGTGATTCTGCAAACCGTCAGCCGCGGTGGAAGTTTGCCGTCCGCGCTGGCGATTGTTGGGTCGGCAACCGTCACGATCGCGCTGGGAGCGATAGTATGGGGATTCGCGCGTTCAGCGAACTCAGCGTAGCCGGATAAGTTGGACCCTGAGGGAATCGACCGAGCAACACTGAAATACCTGGAGCAAGGATGTACCCTCGACCCTTTCACTATCACCGAGCTGCGTCTCTGACGGATGCGGCAAACATGCTCTCTCAGTTGGGAGACGATGCCAAGCTGCTCGCCGGTGGTCAGAGCCTGATTCCGCTGATGAAGCTGCGCTTCGCGAATCCCAGTCACCTGGTCGACTTGAACTTCGTGCCTGACGCCTCCTATATCAAGGAAGAGGGCGGGGCGCTGCATTTTGGGGCTCTCACTCGACACGCTGAGATCGAAAATTCCATCACGGCTGCTCGGGCACCGATTCTTCATGACTGCGCCGCAGGTATTGCGGACGTGCAGATCCGCAATCGAGGTACCATCGGCGGTTCCCTGGCGGAAGCCGATCCCAGCGGAGACTGGGCCGTAGTTCTTCTCACCCAGAAAACCGAAATCCACTGTCTGGGCCCGCGAGGCGAGCGCACGGTACCGCTGATGAATTTCATCAGCGATGCCTATACCACCGTCCTTGAGCATGACGAACTGGTACGCGAGGTCGTGGTGAAAACTCCGGAGAAGGGGAGCGGGGGAGCTTATTTGGCGTTCAAGCGCTCTGCGCCCGTGTATCCCACGGCCAGCGCGGCCGTTCAATTATCGATGGAAGGCGACACCTGCAAGGATGCAGCAATCGTTCTAGGCTGTGTCGGACTGGTTCCCGTGAAAGCTACTGCAGCCGAGGACGCTTTACGAGGCAGCAAGGTCGACGACGAAGCAATCGGCGCCGCGATGGAGGCCGTGCGCACAGCGGTCGACCCGCAGCCCGACATGCGCGGCTCGGCAGAATATAAACGAACGTTGGCCGCAGCGCTGGTAAAGCGCGCGATCGCGGTGGCGCTGCGCCGCGCACGCGGCGAGCGAGTCGAGGTCAGTCACATCTATGCCTGAGACGTTCGGCAAGGTCGCGATTCAACTGAAGGTAAATGGCAAGCCGTATTCGGCCAGCGTCGAGCCGCGGCTTCTGCTCGTGGAACTTCTTCGCGAGGAGTTCAACCTTACGGGCACGCACGTGGGTTGTGACACCACCTACTGCGGAGCCTGCACCGTACTGATGAATGGTGCGGTCGTAAAATCGTGCACGATGTTTGCCGTACAGGCGGACGGAGCCGAGATCCTGACAGTGGAGGGACTGGAAAAGGACGGCACGCTGCATCCGATCCAGAAAGCCTTTGGCGACTCCTACGGACTCCAGTGCGGCTACTGCACGCCCGGGTTGATGCTGTCGACCTACCAGCTGGTCAGCACGAATCACGAGCCGAGCGAAACAGAAATCCGTAAGGCCATCGCCGGGAACACCTGTCGTTGTACCGGCTATCAGAACATCTTCAAGGCCATTCGTCTGGCTGGGCAGAACATGAAGGGAGCATAAGAAGTGGCCATCAAGTTTGCCGGCGCGTTTGATGTGCGACGCACCCCGGAAGAGGTCTATGACTTCCTCACCGATCCAAACAAGTTCGCCCCGCTGTTGCCGGAGTTTCGAGGCGTGTCGGTGGAGGATGCCGAGCACTTCACCGTCAAAGTGAACGTGGGTATTTCGTACATCAAAGGAATCGCGGACGTGAAGATGCATTTGTCGGAGTCGGACCGTCCCAAGCGAGCGCAATATAAAGGACAAGGCAGCGTGGCCGGGGGCAACGTAACGATGGTTGCCGCCTTCGACCTGGCGGTCGCCGGAGAAGGCACCAAAGTTGTTTGGGAGGGTGAGGCGCAGGTCTTTGGACGCTTAACTTCTGTGGCAGGCGGATTGCTGGAGCCACTGGGCAAGAAGCAGGTGCAGAAGTTGATCGATGGCCTGCAGGCTGCGCTGCATGCGGCAAGTGGGGGCACATTGTGAGCAGTCACGGCAAGAAGTGGGTCGGCAAGGCGGTGCCCCGGAAGGAAGAAGAGCGTCTGTTGCGGGGGCTGGGCAAGTTTGCCGACGACATCAAACTGCGCGATATGCTCTACCTGCGCTTCGTACGCTCGCCGTATGCGCACGCCAAGATTGTCAGCGTCGACACTGCTGAAGCCGACAAAATTCCCGGTGTCATTTGCACCCTCACCGGCGCGGAGATCGCTTCCCAGACGCAGCCCTTCATCGAGATCGCTCCCGACGCCGGGGGCAAGATTCGCGATTTTCCGATGGCGGTGTCGAAAGTCCGCTACCAGGGCGAGCCCGTAGTCGCGGTCGTGGCCGTGTCTCCGGGAATTGCCGACGACGGCGCCGAAGCCGTGCAGGTAGAGTATGACGCGCTTGACCCAGTGGTCGACGCCCAGCAGGCCCTCACCGATGCCAGCATCCTGCACGAGGACGCCGGCACGAACAAGGTCTGGAACGGCGTGTTCGAATACGGCGACGTGGACAAGGCCTTTAGGGAAGCTGCATCGGTGGTCGCAATCGACCGCATGCACTTCCACCGATTTTCGAGCACCCCGCTGGAAAATAATGTTGTCATCGGACAGTGGGATCCGAAAGACGAACGCATCTACTACTGGTGCAATAACTCGTTTCCGTCATTTGCCATCCAGTTTCTGGCGGCGCACCTCGGCGTGCACATCGATCGCATTCGTGTGCAGACATTCGATATTGGCGGCAGCTTCGGGATCAAGATCACGAGCTATCCGCAGATGTCCGTATGCGCGCTCGCTTCGAAAAAAGCAGGTGGCCGGCCGATCAAATGGGTCGAGACGCGGTCAGAACACATGACCTCGAGCGCACACGGTAACGAGCGAACCTTCCGCGACACCCGTGTGGCTCTCGATAAGAACGGGGTAATTACTGCGATTACATCCCGCCATATCGATGATTGCGGAGCTTATCCGCGGTATGAACCACTGGGGTGCGTGATCTGGTCGCAGGTTTTTCCGGGCGTCTATCGATTCAAGAACGCGCGCATTGACTTCAGCCAGGCCGTGACCAATAAGTGCCCGGTCGGCCCGAATCGTGGTTACTCACGCATGCAGCATCTCTGGTTTCTTGAGCGCGTGGTCGATATCTGCGCGCACGAACTGGGAATTCCGACTGACGAGATGAGGCTCCGCAACTACATCCGCCCGGAAGAATTTCCATACACCACTCCGAATGGCTGCATCTACGACTCGGGCGACTATCCGAAGATGCTCGAGGTCGGCAAGAAGTTGATCGGTTGGGATAGCTGGAGGAAGAAGCAAGAGGAGGCGCGTAAAGAAGGTCGCATGGTTGGAATCGGCATAGGCACGACGCTCGATTCCGGGACCAACAACTTCGGCCAGTCCCAGATCGTGAATCCGGGCGCTCCTTTTTCCGGCAACTCGCAAGGGGCGAACTGCAAACTCGATATCTACGGCGAAGTGGTGGTGGCGGTCGGATCTTGCCCGCAGGGTCAGGGCCACGAAACGACCGCGGCACAGGTGGTTGCCGATGTGCTCAACATCAGCCCGGATCTTGTCACCGTGCGAACGGGGTTTGACACGGAGCGCAATGTGCACACAGGATTCTCCGGCACGTATGCCAGCCAGTTCGCGGTCTCGGGCTTGTCCGCTGTACATGGTGCAGCGCAGAAATTGAAAGCAGAGATGGGACGCCTCGGAGCCTTCGTGCTTGAGAGCAAGCCCGAGGACATCGAGTTTGGCATCGGTGCGCAGGGGCCGGAACTTCGCTCGAAATCCAATGGGAAGTCCATCAATTACTGGGGACTGGCGAACATTGTGAACGTCAACAGCGCAGTCCTGTCGCCTGAACTCTACGAGGTCACCCTGAATTGCCGCTATATCTGGCGTGCGCCCTTCAAGGTGCCTGACACGAAGAAGAAATACGGCAATCTCACCATGACCTATGCCTCGCAGTTGCACATCGCTGTGGTTGAGATCGATCCGGAGACGTTCATTCCGAGGATTCTTGACTACGTGGCGGTGGACGATTGCGGCACGGTCATCAATCCGCCGATCGTGGAGGGCCAGGTGTATGGTGCGACGGCGCACGGGATTGGCGCGGCCTTGCTCGAGAACTGTGTATACGACGCCGTGGGGAACATGCTGACCAGCACCTTCAGCGATTACATTCCCATCACGGCGATGAACATGCCAAACGTGAAGTATGGGCATATCGAGACGCCGTCGCCCCACAGCTACAGCGGCGCGAAAGGCATGGGGGAAGGCGGCGCGGCGCCCATCCACACGATTTCTGCAGCGCTGCAGGATGCGCTGTTCGATAAAGGAGTGTTCATCGAAGATTCGTTCAATAACCCGGACAGCTTATTCCGCGCCCTTAATGGCGAGGTCGGCAAGGTGGCTGACCTGGTGAAGGTGGAGCGGCGAGCCTAGCGCGAGCGCATGAAGCGAGTTTGCATTATCGGCTGCGGCGCGATTGGGGGTCTCTACGCTGCCCACTTGGCCCGTGTGTCTCAAGTTTGGGTGCTGGTGCGACGGAAGGAGCAGGCTGAGGCTTTGAATCGCGATGGCCTCCGGGTTTCGGGTACGCACAATTTTTCCGTAAGGCTGCGTGCAACCGACGATCCTGGTGAGTTGCCGGACTTCGATCTCGGGATTGTCGCTACCAAGGCGACACAGGTGAAGGAGTCTGTCGTCGGAGCCGGGAAGCGATTTGACCGGGGAGTATTGATTTCAGCCCAGAATGGTTTGGGCAGCGAGGAAATCATTGCGGAGCACACCCGTGGGCACGTCATCCGTGGAACGACCTTCATGAGCGGAACCCGGCACACAGATACGCATGTCCAGTACGAACTGAACACCGCGACCTGGCTTGGACCCTTTGAGCCGCGGAACACGCCGTTTACCGTGGTCGAGGAGGCGGTGGAGCTCATGGTGCAAGGCGGTCTCAAAGCAGAAGCACTTCGCGATGCGCGGCCTGCACAATGGTCGAAGTTGATTTTCAATGCGTCGGTAAATGGCGTGTCGGCGTTGACGGGCCTTCCGCACTCGCCGCATTTTGCGGCGGAGGCCGAGTTCTCGGACCTGGGCCACTTGCTCCATGCGCTGATTGAGGAAGGTAAGAGCGTCGCTGCCGCAGCGGGAATCGTGCTCCACGAAGATCCGTGGGCGATGAACAAGATTGGCGCGATGACGAACCATCCACCATCGATGCTATCGGATGTGCGGCAGCAGTCGGCGACCGAGGTGGATTTTTTGAGTGGCGCCATCGCGCGTGAGGCTGAACGCGCGCATGTCAGAGCTCCGTTGCATACGGCGGTCTACCGGCTCATCAAGGGAAAGGAAGCGGCCTGGACTTTCAAGGATGAGAACCGGCCCGTGGCCGCTCATGAAGGAGCGGGTACACATTGATTCGAGGCGGCTGATAATGCGCTTCGAGGAAGAAGATCATGTCCTGGCCCAAGGATGAGTCGAAGCTGAACCGGGTGCGCGCCCTGATGAAAGGTCAGGACGTCAGCGCCTTGGTCGTTCGCGCGCCCGACAATGTCCTGTATCTCACCAACTATTGGTGCATGAAGGGTTACGACGCCGTGGTTTTCCCGCAAGAAGGGGAACCAACACTGATCGTTCTCGAACCCCAACTCGCGGACGCACAGCGGAACTCGTGGACCGAGGATCTCAAACTCTTCAAAGGTTACGACGAACGCGACCCGCGGCCCGCCCCGTTCCGATCCCTCGACCTTGCTCTGGAAACGTTGAAGCAGCGTGGCCTCACCGACAAGGTGGCGGTTGAACTCAACATGGGAACGCAGAGTGCCGATCGAATGGTGGGCGAGCCCACTACTCCCACGCAGTTCTTCTTCGACGCCTTTCGCAAGGTTTCTGGTCAAGTTGTGGACGCGACGCCCTTGCTGAGCGAAGCCCGTGCGATCAAGACGCCGCAGGAAATCGAGCGCATGCGTCTGGCCAACGAACTCGCAGCCTTGGCGATGGACTATACCCGCGAACACATGAGGCCGGGCATGAAGGAAAGTGAAGTCGGCGGCATGTACGAAGGTTTCGTGCACGGGCTTGGGGTGGGGTACAAAGGCAAAGTCGAGATGGCACGGGCCTTCACGCTGGTCTGGTCCGGGAAAGGAATTGCGACTTTCACCGCAACCGGCGACCGCCCCATACAGGAGAATGAGCCCACCCTCTTCGAAATCTGGGTATGTGTGGATGGCTACTGGACGGACCTCACCAAGAATGCATGCCCGGGAACTCTAACCGCTCCTTATGAGAAACTGCTCGACCTTTTGCTGAGCGTATTCAACGAAGCAGTGAAGTTTGCAAAGGATGGAGCGAGTTTCCCGGAACTGGACCGTCTGGTCCGCGCGCGAATCACGGAAGGCGGGTATCCCGGCCAGCCTTCCCATGCCATCTGCCACGGCGTCGGTGCTCGGGCGCACGAACCGCCGTTTGCTCACCAGGCTGGAACCGGGACGATCAAGAAGGGAATGGTCCTGGCGATCGAGCCGGGTATTTACTGGCCGGGTGGCGGCGGACTCCGGCTTGAAGACAATTTTCTGATCACCGAAAGCGGCAGCGAGAAACTTTGTTCCGATCCCGACGATTTTCGTCTGGCGTATCGGCACTAGGGAGAGGATTCAGCAAAAACATTGTCGACACCGACGAAAGCCCGCAAGACGAATCTGAACCCAGACCTGGTGGAGAAGATTCTGGCGCAGGTGAAGGAAGACGAGATCGTTGCCATGTCGCGCGACGTGATCAATATTCCCAGCCCCACGGGTGAAGAACTGCAGATGGCGCAGTACATGCAAAATGCCCTGCAGCAGCTCGGTTTGCATGTCACGTGGCAGGAGGTCGAGGAACAGCGCGCTAACGTCGTCGGCCGTTGGATCGGAACCGGTGGCGGCAGAAACCTCATGTTCAACGGCCACATGGACACATCGAACACTGGGCGCGAAGATTTTCTCACAGGCCTCGGATACAAGCCGAATGCTGTCGTCAAGAACGGATTTCTCTACGGGCTCGGAATCTACAACATGAAGGGCGCCCTTGTCTGCTACACGCATGCCGTGAGGGCATTGCAGCGGGCCGGGGTGCGATTGAAGGGCGATGTCATCATCGCGGCGGTGGCGGGCGAGATTGAAAAAACGCAATGGGGCGAGTTTAAGGGAAAAGAATATCGCGGGTATGGCTTCGGGACGCATTACCTGGTGAACCACGGAATCCTCCCCGACATGTGCATTCTGGGCGAGCCCACTGACATGCACGTCGTGCTCGAGCACTTCGGCTCGATGTGGGTGCGGATCTCCTGCACCGGCATCTACGTGCACACGGCATTCTGCGAGGGTAGGGAAGAGATGAACTCCATTCGGCGAATGCACGGGCTCATGGAGCCGATTTTGAAGTGGATCACGATGTGGGAACGCAAGGCTTCCTATGGAGGCAAGAAGGCGATCGTGAATCTGGGCGGAATTCGTGGCGGGCATGCATGGCGTGCTAGCCGCACTCCTGAGAAGACGGATCTGTTTCTCGACGTACGCGTTCCGCCCACCATTCCCATGAGCGAAGCGCGCCGCGAGGTGCAGCAGCTTTTCCTGGACCTCGAAAAGCAGCATCCGGATTTCGGACTCGAGTTTGAAACTTATGTGTCGGTGCCAGGTGCTCGAATCGATGAGGGTCACGAGATGATCCGGGCCATTGACGCGAATCATGAGCGCATCATGGGCAAGCCTCCGGAAAGAGAGGTCGTCACCTGGTGCTCGGATGCGAGTGTGCTCAGCCGCTATGGTGTGGAAACTGTGAACTACGGTCCTTCCAGCGGCCCACGCGATAAAGAAGGGGAGAAGGTAATGATCCAGACCCTGGTGGATATCACGAAAATTTACGCATTGACGGCCGCGGAGCTATGCGGAGTCGACTCATAGTGGGCCAATTCGCCCTGAGGTCACACTTGCCAAGCCAGAAAGAAATTGAACGGCGGTACAAGAATGTCCGCGCCAACATGGAGAAGGCGGGACTGGACGCACTGTTGGTGTGCGGGAACCAGTACGCAGGATTCGAAGGCGCCGTTTTTTATATGTCGGGATTTGAGATCGTGCACCGATATGTGTACGTTCTTTTCCCGCTAGTGGGTGAACCCACGCTGGTGTTTCCGCGGGAAGCCCGCTGGATCGGCGACAAGGCAAAGCCGTGGGTGAAGGATCATGTGTGGCCGGAAGTTCCGGGCCAGTGGATCCGGGATATTGCCGCTGAAAAGCATTGGAAGCGGCTGGGCGTGTACGGCCTCAATTTTGTAATGGCCGTGCGTGACTACCGGGAGCTTGCGAGCGGATCGCTGGAACTGATCCCATTCGACACCGAATTCGATATGGCGCGCGCGGTCAAGAGCGAGGAGGAACTCGCCGAAGTGCGCGATGCCATGGACATCATCCTCGAGGGATTCTGGGCTCTGGTCGCCGCCTACGCTCCCGGAAAAACCGAGGCTCAGATCATGGCCCCTGCCGTGGAACGGTTTTTCGCTCGCGGCGCGGGGCCCCGCATGATGAACATCCTCTTATCCGGTGCTCATGGTGAGGCAGAAGCGTTTTTTAAAGTTCCCGGAAAGCGAGTCGTCCAAGCGGACGACCTGCTGCTCTACTCGCTCGAAATAACGGGCGCTGGCGGATATTGGGTTGAGTTTTCGCGTCCCTTGCTGCGAGCGAAGCCCAGCGCGGTGACCCAAAAGATGGCCGATGCGTATCCGCTCGCTCTTGAGGCTGCGCGCAAGCAAATGCGCGCGGGCGAACTCGCCAGCAATGTTCACCGAGTGGTGGCGGAGACCTTCTCGAAGCACGGTTTCGCGCTCGGACACCTCTCCGGACACTCCATCGGTACCACCATGCTCGAATATCCCGCGATTGGCGCCAAAAGCGAGGTTCCTCTCGAGGAGAACATGATTTTGTCCCTTCACCCACAGGTAGTTGATCGCGACGGCAAAGTCTGTCTGTATACGCAAGACACATACCGCATCGGCAAGACCGAGGGTGAGTGCCTCGCGAACGTCCCGTGGCAATTCTTTGCGGGTCAGGAGACGCCGGCAATCGCGACCTAGGGAAAACTCAGGCGAAGAGCGGATAAGGTCCTTTCGGATGAAGATTTGCATCGTGGGTTGCGGAGCAGTAGGCAGTTTGTTTGCCGCCCACTTGGCCAAGGGCGGCGAGGTCGAGGTGTGGGCGTACGACGTCTGGAAAGAACACACCGACGCGATACGCAAACATGGCTTGAGAATCTCAGGCGCCGCGGATTTTACCGCCAGTCTTCATGCGACCAGTGATCCCAAGGAATTGCCACGCTGTGATTACGGCATCGTTGCCACCAAAGCGATCCATACCAGGAGCGCAATTGAGCAAACGGCTCACGCATTTGGCGACACCTCGGCTCTTTGCTCCGTTCAGAACGGAGTCGGGAACGAAGAAATTCTCGCGGAACACGTGAAGTATGTGATTCGCGGCACGACTTTCCCCGCGGGCCATCCGATTGCGCCCGGACACATTGGTTACGACATCAAAGGCGACACATGGATCGGCCCATTCGAGCCCACTCACACACCGATGAGCCGAGTCGAAGAACTGGCGGGATTGTTGACGCGCGCCGGCATGAATACGGTGGGGTTGCCCGACGCGCGCGGAGCCCAGTGGACCAAACTCATCTTTAATGCTTCGACCAACCCTGTGGGTGCATTGACGCTGCTTCATCATGGGGCCGCGACTCGATTCTCACCGACCGGCAAACTGTTCGAAGACCTGATCGCGGAAGGCGAAGCGGTCGCCAGAGCTCTCAAGATCGTGTTGCATGGCGATCCTCGCCAGATGGTCCAGAAAGGCGCCAGCGCGCCCGGCAAACACCGAGCCAGCATGCTGCAGGATGTTCTTGCCAAACGTCAGACCGAAGTCGATTTCATGAATGGAGCGATTGTGAAGTGGGGCGAAGAGGCTGGAGTCCCTACACCTCTCAATCGTGCCCTCTGGGAACTGGTCAAGGGACTGGAACACTCCTGGACCGCTCCAAACTGATCCGGCAATCTTCGTAATCATCGAGGAGTCCATCGCACCACTATGACCATCCCTTTCAACATCGGCGTTCTGCAACTCAGTATGGAACCGGTACGCGAGACGGTCGCCATGGCTACGGCCTGCGAGCAGGCGGGATTCGACGCCTTCTGGATCGCCGAGGCCTATCCCTGGTGGCGTAAACATGGATTCGAAGCGCGCTCCTCCACTGCAGTACTCGCGGTGATCGCGGCGGCGACGAGCCGTATTCAATTGGGCTGGGGAATCATCTCTCCCTACACGCGCCATCCGGTGCAGATTGGCATGGAAGCGCGCGTCATGCAGGACCTGGCGGGGGATCGCTTCATGCTGGGACTCGGAGCGTCGAAGATTTTCATGAAGGAGATCGGAGAAGGCGAAGGCGAGAAGGTGGGGCCTGCCACGGTCATGCGCGAGAGTATTGAGATTGTGAAGGGCGTCCTCGAGGGCGGCACATTTCAATATGAAGGGAAAGTGTTTCAGGCAAGTGTGCCCCCGCTGAAGTCCGATGCACAGACGCCGCGTGGCATCCCACCGATCTATGTAGCGGGCACCGGTCCCGTCCTGCAGAGAATGGCAGGGTCCATCGGCGATGGTCTGCTGACCGCAAGCATCACAACTCCTGCCTTCGTGCGGTATTCCCGCAAGAATATGGAGGAAGGCGCGCGCAAGGCAGGCAAGGACCCAGCCAAGCTGATCTTGGGATCGGTGATTGTAGGCAGCATTGGACGTGATTCGGTGAAAGGCAAGCAGGGAGCCCGCGAACAGGCGGCCATGTATCTCGCGAACAAAGTGCAGAACATCAAGGGCTCCGCAGATGTGTTGCTGCAAAGCGCCGGCTTGACGTTTGAGGAACTTCAACCCGTTGCCGATGCGATGGAAAAGGGCGGCCGCAAGGCAGCCGCCAATGCCGTCACCGACGAAATACTACGAAAAGTGTGCGCGATCGCCGGTACGCCGGAGGAGTGCATTGCACGCCTTGAGGAGTACCGCGATGCCGGGTGTACTCACATCATGTTGGAGATCTGGGGGGACGACCGCACTGGGCAGGCAAAATTGTTTGGCGAAGCGGTGCTCCCGCACTTCAGGAAGTAGTTAGCGCTTCAAGGCGCCGGCCTGTTCGTCGATGATCTGGCGGAACTCGTCGTCGCTTAGCAAGCCCCGCTTGGCGATTGCCCGTTTCTTCACCGCGGCCAGGATGGTCGCGCGCTGATCCTGCGGGAACGCAAGACCTAGTTCTTTCGCCTTGAGATCGATGCTGTCCAGACCGCTCTTCTTGCCAAGCACGATGTGGCGCTCCGCGCTTACGAGTTCCGATGAATACGGCTCGATTGCCTCCGGAATGTGGAACTGGCTCGCCACCGCGCCGCTCTCGCGCATAAAGAGATTCTGACCTACCAGGGGCTTCCACGCTTCCAGCGCGTAGCCGCCCGCCTTCTGCACGACCTCGGAGACCTCTCGAACTTTCGTCAGGTCTAAAACAACCGGCACATCGTAGAGGCAGCGAAGCGCCAGCGCGATTTCGCAAATGTCCGCGTTGCCAGCGCGCTCTCCCATTCCATTAATAGTGCCTTGAATCCACGAGGCACCGCCCCGCACCGCGGCCACCGCGCAGGCTGTGGCCATTCCAAAATCGTTATGCCCGTGGAAATGGATTGGAACCTGCGGTCCGACCCACTCCCGAGTCTGCCGAACCAGGAACTCCACGGCCTCCGGACCACACGCGCCAATGGTATCGACCACGACGATTTCAGCCGCACCTGCTTCGAGCGCCGCCGTGTAAATCCTCCGCAGGAAGCCGAGGTCCGTGCGCGTGCCATCCACCGCAAAGAAGGCTACGCTAATCGCATTCTGCTTCGCGAACGAGATGGCTTCCGAAACACGCCGAAGAACCTCGTCCCGTGTGATGCCGTAGGCTTTCAGCTTGATGTCGCTGGTGGGTGCTTCGATTACAGAAAAGCGCAGACCCAACCGAATGAGTTCTTCGACGTCGGCCTTGACAGCGCGGGAGAACCCCCAAAGTTCCGCCTTCAAGCCCGCTGCCTGCATGAGTTGAATGGCTTCGCAATCTTCCGCGGAAACACGTGGGAAGCCTGCTTCGATCCGACTCACCCCCAGTGCATCCAGGTGCCGCGCGATTTCCAACTTCTGTTGCGGCGATAGCACGACCCCGACGGTCTGCTCCCCGTCCCGCAACGTCGTGTCATAGAAACGGACAGGACTCTTCGGGAACGCGGAGCGAATTTCCGTGCGCGCGTTGAGTTCGCTGACCCAGATCTGCTCTTTGATTGGCGCGTCCATACGGAAGTCTCTTACCTTAGGCTCTCCTGCGTTGCCATTGTTTCCGGCTTATGCCCGTAAGCTTCCTGCCAGGAAATAACCCGATTGCGCAGAATGCCGATTTTCTCAATCTCGCACTCCATCACGTCTCCAGGCTTTAAATACCATGCCTTGGGATCACCACTGAACGCCGCCACGCCCGACACCGTCCCGGTTGAAACGACATCTCCGGCGCTGTAGCCCATGGGCGAGTAATGCGACAAAATCTCGGGAATCTTCACCGACATTTTTCCGGAATGCGACCGCTGCCGTGATTCGCCGTTGACGCGCAACTCCATGGCCAGGTTATGCGGATCGGGAATTTCGTCGGCGGTTACGATCCATGGCCCCAGCGGACAAAATGTGTCGATACCCTTGCAGAAGCTGAAAACGCCCGACTTCATCTCGCGTCGCTGGATGTCGCGCGCAGTGATGTCATTAAAGATCACGTATCCGCCGATGTGGCTTCGGGCATTCTCTGGAGTGAAGTGCTTGCCGCCCTTCTTCAACACCACCGCGAGTTCCAATTCGTAGTCCAATTCTTGCGTCAGGTGTTCGGGGTAAATCACCGGCTCGTCGTGGCCAATGATGGCGTCCACATTCTGGAAGAAAACAATCCATGGCATCACCGGATGCGAGAAGCCCGCCTTGGTCGCCTCCTCGTGATGCTCCCGGAAATTTCCCGCGGTATGGAAGAACTTCTTGGGAATGATCGGGGCCCTCAGATGGAGATCGGCGAGGCCGTAGAAAACAGGCTCGCCGCGCACACCAGACGCGCCGTTGCGCAGGCTCAGTGCATACTCGAGAGCGGTCCGAGCAGCCTCGAGACCGGTGTCGCCGCCCTCGAACAGCGCGCGCATATCGGCGGGCACCATGGCATCCGCCAATCTCGAATAAGCCCCTTCATCCTGAACGTCGCGCAGGTAGAGACCGTACGCGGAATTGAGGTCGACGATCTGGTCATTACCGGTCAAGGCGCCGATGCGCGACTGCCGAACGGAATTCTCAAAAGTAACGAGTTTCATGGGAAGTTGTGGATTCGCAGCAGGCAGCGAACCCCTAAGAGTTTATTGCTCCGGCGCGGGAGTTGTCCATGCGCCGGAGGCCGGACGAACCCCTGAACGGCTCGCCAGTGATACGATTTCCCGGGGACCCATGTGGCGCCAAAGGAACTCGAACCTGGCATGAATAAAACCGAAGAACTGCGTAAACCCATCCTTCCCGGTCAAGGAGCCTCCGACTATGAGCGCTACTTGCGCACCGACGAACTCCTTGCCTTGCAGAAGAAAACGGAAGCCCTGCTTCACCCGGATGAGATGACATTCCAGGTTGTCCATCAGGCCTCCGAACTCCTGATGAAAGGCGCCGCCTTTGAACTGGAACGTGCTCTGCAGTGCGTCACTCAAGCGGATTTTCTGAATGCGGCCCGGCTAATCCGTCGTGCTAACACGGAATTGGAGTACCCCATCTCCATGCTCCACATCCTGGAAACCATCACTCCCTACGACTACCACATCATTCGCGGGGGACTGGGGCATGGCAGTGGCCTGGACTCTCCGGGATTTCTCGCTCTGCTGCATATTGGGCCGCGTCTCGGCCAAGCCTTTGATCAGCAACTGCAAAAGAGCCACCTGACAGTCGATGACATTTATCGTCGTCACACGGAGTTCTTCGGTCTCCACGACGTGGCCGAACGGATGCTGGATTTCGACGAACGCATGCACATATTCCGTTTTCATCATTTGAAACTGGCGCAGCGCATTATCGGGGGAGGAGTGATCGGCACCATGGGAACTCCCGTCGAGGTCCTGCATCAACGGATGGAGCATCTCTTCTACAAAGAGCTATGGGACGTTCGCAACCAGATCACGGCAAAGGCGAACGAGTCGGTCTGAAGTGTCGGTTGACCGGGACGTAAGGCGGCGTGCCTCCCGCTAATACATGCCTGTCACGAGCTGTCTCACGGGAATGCCGTCCCAAATTTTCTAATGTTTTTTGCTGACCGCGATGAGCGATACCTGCTCGAGGTCGGGGTAGTGCCCTTCCTTGTCCTCTTTGCGGTCTGCCGGCGCGATCTGCTGAATGGTGCTTCGAGCCGGCGGCGAAGGGCCAAAATACTGCGCGTACACCTCATTGAAGGCAGAGAGGTCCGAGAGATTGTCCAGGTAGACGTTGCTGGAGACGACCTGGTCGAAATTCATCTCCGCTTCTTCAAGATTATCGAGAAGGTTGCGCATGGTCTGCCGCACTTGATGGGGAGTGGTCGAGGCATAGACCCCCCCATGCGGTCCTGGGATAAAGCCGCTCTTGGCTGAGCAATACAAAGTATCGCCGGCAAAGACACAGGGGCTGGCGGTGGGGCTGGGCGGCATGTTCTTGGGACGAACCGCTTTCCGTTGCTGGAGGTCACGTACAGCAACGCCCGTGTACTCGATATGAGCGCCATTGGGGAGGCTTGAGACCTCGATCGTGGCACGGGCCGGAGTGTTGCCGAACTCAAAGCGTCGGGCGTAGCGCTCATTCATCACGCGCGTCGGAATGGCCGACGTCAGGTAGGGATTCACGAAAACCATGTAGCTGAGCTCGAGGCCTGCCGCCTTCGTCACTGCTTCCACTCCGTCCAGCGCCAGATCCACCTGTGCCGCCGGATCCTCTGGAACCTTGCCGCTGACGGGATCTCTGCCCTCCATGCTCGAAACGAAGAGGCGATCATGAGTAAGAATGCCGGGCGATGCAGTCTTGTCTCCACGATAGTTGGGTGGAGAGACTGCTCGCCGGTCCGTTAAATCGCGCACAACGACGGCGTTGATTTGAATCGGCGAGTCAGGCACGCGGGCAACGCCCAGGACAGCGCGGGCGGGCGGTGTCTTCGGAAAATATTCCGCGAAGACCGTATTCATCTCGTCGTACTTGGTGATGTCCTCCAGATAGACCTGGGTATAGACGACATGCTCCATCGTTAAGCCGGTTGATTCGACGACCGCTTTGACGTTATCAAGCGCCTGGCGTACCTGCGCGCTAAAAGTCGCGGGGGAAGCGCCACCCGGCTGGCGAGGTCCTTGTCCTGAGATGTAGACGTAGTCTCCGGCATCGACGGCCGGGGAGTAGAAACGATTCGTAGCGGCTTTCGAGGGTGCGGAGGGAGGGGCTGGCTGCTGCGCCATAAGCGTTGACGAAAGCAGGCATCCAGTGGACAGCCATTGCCAGCGCGTCTTCGCATGCATGGTTCTCAAGCAGTCCCCCTTGGCCTACGCGGCGGCCTTTTTTTGAGCGGCGCCCAGAATCGCGCGTAGTCGTTGGCCCACGATCATTTCTTCGCCCGGCTTGATGGTCATGGAAACTATTTCCATGTGGTCGGGAATCCTGCGCTCTTTTCGCGTCGGATTGCCTTCGCGAACTGCCTTCACCAGGCTCGGGTTGTCGATGCCGACCACTTCAATGATTGGATCTTCCCCTCGCAGTTGTTCCACGCAATCGGGAATACTGAATTTCCACGCCTGTTGGTCCCACGACACTTTCAGAGTGGGATAGCGGTTTCCATCATCGGGAATGTAGATTTCGGTCTTCACGCCGGGGACGGTATCGACCAGCTTCCGGATGCGATCCACACGAGCATTCCATTCGGCATAAAGTTTCTTGTCATCCAGCTTCAGCCACGTTTCGAGCGCGGTCAGGCAGCCGATGATTTCTTCTTTGCCGACTTTCATCGGGCGGCACACAGCGCCTTCTCGCGGACTGCAGTTAAGGAGCGCGGCTTCGATCAGATCCTTTCGGCCCAGCAGCAGGCCGCTGCATTGAGGCCCGCAAAGTCCCTTTCCGCCGGAGAAGCAGTAAAGATCAAGACCCATCCGGGCATAGAGCTTGGCGTTGTCGGCGGGGGGGATGCCGGCGGCGTCATCGAGCAGCATCGGGATCTTGTGGTCTTTGGCGATCGCCAGGTTTCGCTGCAGCTTTTCACCCAGGTCGGTGGTATAGATCATCGCCGTGTTTTCGTTGATGGCATTGGTGAGTTCTTCCGGCGAGTAAGTGAGGACCAACTTGGCGCCGGTCAGGCGGATCGCGCTATCGAAGGCGCTCCGGCCTCCCACCATGATCACTTCATGCTTTAGGCCCGTGGTATCGGGAAGTTGCCAGATGTTCTTGTCGTCGGTCCCGGCCATGCATCCGGCAGTTGCCGCGGCCATCGCGCCCGCAGCCCCGGAGGTGATGATGCCAGACTCGGCGCCGGTCAGCTCCGACAGACGCTTGCCGACGGCGCGCTGCAGCTCCAGCACGTTGACGAAGTGTTGCGCCGCTTCCACCTGTGCCTGGCGAACCTCGGGGAATTCAAGGGATCCACTCAGATAGGTCCAGGTGCCCCGGCAATTGATGACGGTCTTAACCCCAAGCCGGCTGTAGACATTCTGCCGCGGGTCCTTGCCAACGGCCGCGGCGGCTTGCGCGTAGAGATCGCGCGCTGCAATCTGGCTTAGCAGCGGCGCAGCCGCCAGGAACTTCACGAAAGACCGCCGGCTGGAACTTCGGATGCGCACAGACGCCTCCTCTGAAAACTTGCGCGGTGATTTCAACCCTTGTGCATTTGCGAAAGTGGTATACCACAGAATCGGCTGCCCGCAAATCGAAAGCTTTCGGTTTATTGGGTTTTCTTTCGTTTTCAATTCCAAACCGTTTGAGGATTTCGGCGTGCATGGTACCCTCGACCGCTACCAACATTAGCTAAGGACGGTCCATGACACTGCATCATCCTGCGGGGTACCGGGTGCGATGTCTCTCCCTGGTTCTTCTCCTAACCACGACCGGAATAACGCAGCTTCTTGCCCAGACTGGCGCTTCGGCAAAAGCGGCAAAGGGTATAGAGTGCCGCGTCGAAGCCGTCGACTACAAGGGGTGGCATGCGGAACAGCTCTCGAATCAGTGGGTCCAGTTGATCGTCCTCCCCCAGAATGGGGGGCGTGTCATTCAGGTTAGTTTCGCGGGGCATCCTTACCTGTTCGTCAATCCCAAGTTTGCGGGCAAATACTACCCGCCTACTGAAAAAGAATGGTTCAACTACGGCGGCGATAAGCTATGGCTCCTGCCCGAGGGGAATGACGACGAACAACATTGGGTAGGGAACTCTGATTTGTTGGATGATGGGGCATTTTCCTTTCGAAAGCTTTCGGAAGGGCAAGCTTGCGAGATCGAGCTCACAGGCCCCGCGGATCCCCATACTGGAATCCAGTTTCAGCGTACGATCCATGTGGACGCCGACTCTCCCCGCATTCGCTTCCATGCGTCCATGAAAAATGTAAGCGGACATACGTTGGAGTGGTCGATGCAGTCGGTTTCGCAATACGACACCGGGGCGCGTGATGCGTCTGCGTCGGGGGCGAGCGATCCGGCGCGCTTCAACCATGATTTCTGGACGTTTACGGCGGCAAACCGATCGAGTAGTTATCTCAATCGGTATCACGTGCGCTTCGGCCCCGCCGAGAATTCTGCAGTTTCCGTGAGAGATGACGGCCTCTTCGCCGTGCATTACGTGCACATGGCTGCCGAGTTGTGGCTCGACTCAACAGAAGGCTGGCTGGCGGTGGTGGATGGCGCCAGCCGTTATGCGATGGTCGAACGCTTCCAGTACCAAGAGAACAAACCGTACCCGGGCAAAGCCTCCGTCATTTTCTGGACCAACGGTCCGGAAATGAAGTTGAGCAGGGATGGAATCCCGTCCATGAGTGGGGACTCCGAAGCCGGCCCTTATTACCTCGAGGCTGAGATCAACAGTCCGATGTGCCGACTGCGTCCTGGGGAAGCCTGCAACCTCGATACGGAGTGGTTCCCCACTCGAGCTGGAAGCGAATTCCATGGCGCGACCGACGCGGGGATCGTGATTCAACCACTTCAAGCAACGGTTCTGGAGACTGGAAAGGTCAAGCTTTCCGGATCCTTTGGCCTGTTCTTCTCCGGACATTTAGTCGCGCGCTTCTACGATGAACATGGACGGAGTCTCGGAACTGTGCCAGTCGTGGACGTGAATCCGGCCGAACCAGTTACGCTCGAAACCGAAATTTCGCCTGCCGGAAAGCCTGCACGAGTCTCACTGCACCTGGAAGACGAAAAGGGACTGGACCGCGGTTCTCTTCAAGAGGTGCGCGTGCGCACCGGGGAGAATCACTGATATGCAATGGCGGGCCGGCCCATTTATTCGTAGCTTGCTGGTTGCGATCTGCATAAGCGTGCCCATGACGGGGCAGGAAGGGAAGCCTCCGGCATCGATCAATCTCCGTGTGAGCGCAGACGATCTGCTGGCGCAGCCGGTGGGCGCGGATTGGACCTCGTACAACGGAGACTACAGTGGACGGCGGTTCAGCAGCCTGCAGGAGATGAACGTCTCCAATGTCGCGCAGCTCCGCGCGGCATGGGTGTTCCATCCAGGCAACTCGCAAATGCTGGAGGCGACGCCCGTGGTCGTTCGGGGGATCATGTACTTGACTTCCGCGAACGATGTCTTCGCGATCGACGCACGCACGGGACGAAGCGTGTGGCATTACCAACGCCCTGTGAGCTCGGGCCTCCTGGATGATGCCGCCGCTCACAAGAGCCGCGGTGTGGCTGTATGGGAGCATTTTGTGTATTCGGAAACCGACGACGCCCATTTGCTCTGCCTCGACGCACGTTCGGGTAGCTTGCTGTGGGATGTTCAATACGCTGATAAGACCAAGCATTATGGTGCTACCAGCGCTCCGCTGGTGGTGAAAGACGAAATCATCGTGGGCACTTCCGGAGGCGACTCCGGCGTGCGCGGATTTGTGGCGGCGTACGATGCGCGGAATGGAAAAATGAAGTGGCGCTTGTGGACGATTCCCGCGCCCGGAGAGTTCGGGTCTTCGAGTTGGCCGGGTGATTCTTATCTGCATGGAGGCGGCACAACCTGGATGCCCGGGACCTACGATCCGGAACTCGATACGCTGTACTGGACCACGAGTAACGCGGCGCCCGATTTTGTTGGAGACTCGCGGCCGGGCGATGACCTTTACACCGCCTGCGTGTTGGCGATCGATGCCCAGACCGGCAAACTGAAGTGGTACTTCCAGTTCACGCCCCACGACTTGTACGACTACGACGCTAACGAAACCCCTGTGCTGGTGGACACCGAAGAGAACGGTGTCGCCCGTCGGTTGCTGGTGCAGGCCGACCGAAACGGTTTTTTCTATGTTCTCGACCGGACGAACGGAAAGTTTTTACGCGCGACTTCCTTCGTCGAGAAGCTGAACTGGGCAAAGGGCATTGATGCTTCGGGAAGGCCCATCCTTTCAGGCCGAACACCCACGGCCCAGGGCACCTACATTTGCCCGGGCGTGGTCGGCGCTACGAATTGGTTCTCGCCTTCTTACAATCCCACTACGGGCCTCTTCTATGTGATGGCCCTTGAGGGTTGCAATATGTACTTCGCAAGTCCCAGGAAGTTCACCAAGGGTGAGACTTACTACAATACGGGCACAAAGGTTCCCTCCGGAGAGCACTTCCAGAAAACCTTGCTCGCGCTTTCGGTCGCGGATGGAAAGCCCGCATGGCGATACCCGCAGGTAGGCCGCGGGGACTCCTGGGCGGGGACGATGACGACCGCTGGTGGACTGGTTTTCTTTGGGGATGATGGCGGTTCCTTGGAAGCAGTGGAAGCAGCCACCGGCCGGGTGCTCTGGCATTTCAATACCGGCCAGAACATGCATGCCTCCCCGATGAGCTATGCAGTGGATGGGGTCCAGTACGTGGCGATTTCTGCGGGAAGCGATGTGTTCAGTTTTGCGCTTCCTCACTGACGCGCAGATTCTGTCCCCTCAGCGTTCCAGATAGGGCAAAAAGCCCTGCGTCTTGGTTTCGAGTCGATACACCGAAGTGGTTGCCGTGATGTAAAGCGTGCGGTAATCCTTGTCGCCCCACGTCAAGTTGGCCGGCTGTTCAGGCATGACGATCGTTCCCAGGTGATTGCCCTTCGCATCCCAGATCCAAATGCCTTTGGGGCCGGTGACGAACAGGTTGCCGTTTTTGTCCACCTTGATGCCGTCGGGAACGCCGTCGTCTTTTCCGCCCGGCTCCTTGCCGAAAATACGCCCGTTGCCCAGGGTCATGTCGGGCGCAACGTCATACACGTGGATGTCTCTGCTTTCGTCGTCATCGACGTAGAAGTGCTTGCCATCCGGGGAAAAGGCTAGTCCATTCGGTTGCGTCAAGTCCTTGGTCAGCAGGCGCAGGCTGCCACTTTCATCCAGCCGGTACACGCCTTGAAATGGAATCTCCTGCTTCTCCCCTTTCACGAGATCGAGCGTCGGATCGGTGAAGTAGATGGCGCCGTCGGGTCCGATGATTACGTCGTTCGGGCTATTGAGTTTTTTCCCTTCGTAATGGTCCGCAAGGATCTTGTACTTCCCATCGGGAGTGACATGAATAATCGCTCGCAGCACGCTTGCACAATCGATTAAGCGATGCTGGCGATCGAAGGTGTTGCCGTCCGGATCGCCTAATGCGATGACTTCCTCTTTTTTGCCATCGGGATACACGCGGAAGATCTTGTTGATGGTTTCGTCGCTGACGTAGAGAAATCCGGCGGGATCCCACATGGGGCCTTCCGTAAAGCCGAAGCCGGTTGCGACCTTCTCGAGCTTGGCTCCGCGATCCATCAGATCCCAAAACTTGGGAGAAAGCGCCTCCAGCCCAAAAGTGCGTGTCTCTTGGGCAGACGCTGTAAGGAGCGAGACAAGCACCATCATCAATGGCAACAGAATTACGCGCCTGGCTTTCATTCAGTGGAGTCCTCTGTCTTGGAGGGATCTTGCGTCGCCTTGGTCGTCGTAGACCCGGAGTTCATCAGATAACTCACGAGGTCGTTAAGTTCGGAAGGGCTCAGCCGTTCACCGTAGTCGGTCGGCATCAACGATCGCTCAAGGTGCTCCACGGTCCGCAGGTTGGGTTTTTCGAAAAAGTGGAAGCCGCCATCCTTGGTCTGGAACTGCACGGAGAAGTTGTCTTCATTGCGAATAACCCCTTCCACGCGATTGCCGTCCTTGGTAACAAGCGCAGCCGAGCGGTAGCCGGCCGGTTCTACCCGGTTGGACTTGACGATCTCGTCACGAATTGCTTTGGCCGGCAAATCAGATCCATAGGTTGAAAGATCCCGACCAGCAAATCCGCCTTCGCCCGACATTGCGTGGCAAGTCGAGCATTCGCCTTTGCCGAAAAAAACTTCTTTGCCACGCGTCGGGTTGCCGGGAAGGGTACGCGCCTCAAGCCTCCCTTCGAGGAGACGGATGTACCTGACGATGGCTCGTGTTTGCTGCTGACTGAAGCTGTGGAAGGCCGGCATACCGGTTCCAGGAATTCCATCGGAAATAATCCTGGATACTCGAGCGTCAGAAAGATGCCGCACATTCCCGCTAGCCGCGATATTGGGGCCCTTGTCGCTGCCACGGCCATCTAACCCGTGGCAACCAGCGCAGTTGGTGTTGAAGGCGTGTTGGCCCGGCGTTGGTGCCCCTTTCGAATCTTCACCCCAGAAATCGTGTTGTTGAGCGAGCGTTTGCGGACAGTGAAACGCCCCCGCGTACAACACGAGTGAGAGACGAAGGAATAGAAAAGAAAATTTGTGACCTGAGATCATGAGGCGACGGCGAGTGAACAAGAGGCTACAGAAGTCGCACGTTCAGACGCAAGGGTTATTTCCCGGAGCCCCTTTTCCCCGCCGCGAACCTGCTTACCCGAACGATCACGGTTTCATTTCTGCTTTACCGCGATCGCCGCAATCTCAACCCTGGCATCGTTGACCAAAGCAGCTGCCTGAATGGTCGCGCGCGCTGGTTTTGGGTCCGGAAGAACTGTCTTGTATACCTTGTTCATTTCTGGAAAATCGTGGATATCGGCCAAATATACGGTGACCGAGACGACGTCTTTCAGTTCGTAGCCTGCCGCTTTCAGCACCTTTGTGATGTTGTCGAGCGCCGCTTTGGTTTCCGGGCCAATGCCCCCGGCCGCCAGCTTGCCTGCCTCATCCGTTCCTTCCTGGCCTGCGACGTACAGTGTGTTGCCGGCGACGATGCCATCGCTGAACGGAAGGCCTTTGGCAGTCGATAAATTGATGGCCTTGTGTTCCTGAGCGCGGCTAAGCTGGCTTGCGGCCGCCATCATGAACGACAATCCCAGAACCACCGTAAACAGCCGCAGAGTTTTCGATTGCATTGTCTTGATCTCCTTTGAGGTGATGATGAACCTTCCAACCGGGGTACCAACGGTGTTAGAGTCCGCGGACATGTATACAACCAGGAGTAGGGAATGAACAAATTTCATGGAAACGTCCGCAGGCTGGCATTTGTTTTCGTGGCATTGGCAATGATGCTGGTTGCCAGCCGCGAGGTTGGGTTTCTTCGTGCACAATCCAGTTCCGCAGCTTCTTTGTCGGACGGAGAGCTGATTGCAGAATTTCGCCGCGTCGAAGTCGCATCCGTCTCGGATGCGCTCGAACAGATCACCGGCAAACGGATGTACATGAGCCACCGCATGCAGCCGATCTTCACAGCCAAGTTCGCGGGTTTCGCGCGGACCGTTCAGCTCAAAAAGGACGAAGGCAACAAGGATCCGGAGGCTCTCACCGGGATGCTGGAAGCCATCGATCAGGGATCGATCGATTCTGTCTACGTGATGGTAGTAGAGGACGGAGAAGACATTGCCGGCATGGGCGGGTTGATGGGCACCGCGATGGCCGCACGAGGCTACTCCGGCGCGGTCATTGATGGCGGGGTTCGAGATGTGGCGTATCTGCGCAAGATCGGCTTCCCGGTCTTCGCCACGGGCATTGTCCCGTCGACCTCGGTCCATCACTATCGTTTTGCAGGCGCGCAAATTCCACTGGTGTGCAACGGGGTTTCCGTCAATCCGGGCGATATTGTGGTGGCCGATAGCGATGGCGTGGCCGTGGTGCCCAAAGCGCAGGCGCAGCCGGTGCTCAGCCTGGCACAGCAGATGGACTATAAGGAACACTCCATGTATGCGGTGATCGAACAGCTGAAATCGATCGTCGCCGCCGTGAAGAAATTCGGCCGTCTGTAGTCGAAGATTGCGAAGCTGGAAAAACAGGCTTTTACCGCATATTTAACGGTTTCATTAGCGGGGAAATGCCGTTTTTCAGTTCTTGGGTTTATGATGTCAGGCCCGAAGTCTTAACGAAAGGAGCAGTCATATGAATCTCACTCTTACTCGCAGAATGTTCGCCTCCCGGCTTACCTCCGTCCTCTCAGCCTTAGGGATCACCGCTACTGCGTCAGTCAGCAGCATGGCCCAAACTTCTGGTGCGCAAGATGCGACTCCCATCCGCAAGCTGAACAGCGAAGGCAAACCTGGTGGCGAAAAAGACGTCATCATGCCAGTGATTGTCCACAATGGGTTGATCTACGTGTCGGGACAGGGCGCACACGATACCCGAGATCAGAAAGATTGGACCATCGAATCGCACACCACCATAGTCATGGATAAGGTGAAGAAGCACGTAGAGATCGGCGGCGGAACGATGGATACGGTCCTTCAGGCGAATGTCTTCCTTGTGAAGATCGAACATTGGGATGGAATGCACAAGGTGTTCGCGACTTACTTTCCTCATGGCGGGCCGGCGCGCACGACGGTTGCAGTGGCCGCTTTGCCGGGAGATTCGCTGGTGGAAATCAATTGCATCGCGGCCGTCGCGCACAAATAAGGGGACAAGGGGCCAGCTATGAAACTCAGTTCGGAGTGGAATCGGCGCGGATTTCTCGGCGCGGCAGCCGCCGTCGCCGCGTCTGTCCTGGCGCCTCGCAAACTTTTCTCAACCCCGGCTGGCGGGAACGCCGACGTCAGCGGATTTGGGCAGACTGGCAATCCCTACGATGAACTCGGCGTTCCCACCGTGATCAACTGCGAGGGAACGATGACGGTGCTGGGCGGCTCCATTCTCCGGCCGGAACTGGAAGCGGTGATGGCCATGGCGGGCCGTCATTTCGTGAGTATTCCGGATCTCGAAGTCGCGGCCGGCAAACGGATCGCAGAAATGTTGAAACTTCCCGATGGCTACACGGCACTCGTAACCTCCGGGGCCGCAGCTGCCATTCAGTCAGGCCTGGCGGGGATTCTCACTGGCGATAACGAAGCTTTGATCCGCCAACTTCCCGACTTGGCCGGCATGAAGTCCGAAGTTATTATTCAGAAATCGCATCGCAACCCCTTCGATCACCAGTTGCGGTCCACGGGTATCAAGCTGGTTGAGATTGAAACCCGCGATCAACTGCGGCATGCCGTCAGCGATCGCACAGCGATGATGCACTTCACGAACTTTGCCAACGGCGCTGGTCAAATCAAAGTTGACGAGTGGGCCAAACTTGCCAAGCAGTACAACCTTCCTTGCATGAACGATGCGGCGGCCGACACACCTCCGGTTTCCCATCTCTGGGATTACACGAACATGGGATACGATCTCGTCACCTTCAGCGGTGGGAAGGCGATGCGGGGTCCGCAGTGCGCCGGGTTGCTGGTCGGACGCAAGGACCTGGTTGCTTACGCTCTGCTAAACAACAGCCCGCACGAGGATACGCTGGGCCGCAGCCAGAAAGTTGGCAAAGAAGAGATCATTGGCATGGTCAAAGCCCTGGAGATCTATCTCCGGGAAGACCACGATGCGTTGGCAAAAGAGTGGCAAGATCAGCTGGGCAGAATTTCTGCCGAACTGACGAAAATCCCAGGAGTAAGTACGTCATTCTTCACTCCGGATATCGCCAACCACGTGCCTCACATGCAGATTTCATGGGATAACAAAATCTCCCTCACTCCACAACAAGTCTCAAAATCTTTAAGGAGTGGCAAGCCTTCTATCGTGATTGGCGGTGGAGAGGGCAGGCCGGGATTGACCATGTGCTCGTTCATGTTGCAACCGGGCGAAGACAAGATCGTTGCGGAACAACTGGCGCGCGTTCTGCGAGAGCACTCTGCCTAGATGGGACCACAGTTTGCCGGCAAAAACGTTGGCACGGATGCTTTTCCGAAAAGACGGGCAGCATGCAGGACCATCGACTTGCTAGCGCGTCGGCATGCGAAGTCTCGAGCCTTTCTTTTCCAGCCAGACGTTGAATTCTTCGATCATCTTAGGCGTCCATTTTGCGTCGATTTGTCCCGGGGTGTACTTGCCTTCGCGCAGCATCATGGGTCCCCATTCGTCGACCAGGTGATCCATCTCGGTTTCATCGGCAAGTTTCTCGGCCAGTTGCGGAGGAACAAACGTGACGCCCTCGGGATCGCCGATAGCAATGTCTCCAGGCATGACCGTCGTGTCGCCAATGCGAATCGGGACATTGATCCCGGTCAACATGACATTTTCGAGAGCGGAGGGATCGACGCCGCGCGTGTAAATCTGGAATCCGGCGATCTGCTGAATGCCGGTCACGTCGCGGACCGCTCCATTCACGATCAAGCCGTTATGGCTCTTCGAATAGATTGCGGTCGCCAGATTGTCTCCGATGATGGTGCCGTAACGGATCTTTCCGAACAGGTCGACCACCAGGACGTCACTGGGCTTCAGAATGTCGATGATCCAGGAATTTTCGTCGCCGATGCGATTCTCTTTTTTCCCGTTGGCTCGAATCACCGAATCCACGTCTGGTCGGTGAGGCATGAAGACAGCCGTCACCACTCGACCAACCAATCGTTGCCCGGGATTGATCACTCTCCAGCCGCCTTCAAACTGGTTGTGAAACCCCGCGCCCTGCAGGACGTCCCACGCCTCATCAGCGGTGACATCTTTCAGGCGCGCCAACACGGAATCCGGCACATTGGGACGCCCGTCCGGAAATCGGTCGCCGTGCCACTCCGCGGTGAATGCAATCCGCTGTTCTCTGGAGAAAAGGTCAAGTTGAGAGTCCCCGGGTGTCGTTGCGGTGAGTATGCCCAGAAGAGTCGCTATATAAAATGTTTTCATTTTCGTCATGCGGTTCGATCCAAGGTCCGACGATTCAGGGTCGCTCAAAAACCGATGGCGACGTTATCACACGACAGCCGGCGGCTCAATTGCGCATCGAGAAGCATTCAAGCTATCGCATCGGCACCGGGGGATTTCCAGTGAAGCCGGAAAAGACAACGCACGTCCGGTGGTTTCTGGTCTTCTGGCTGTTTGTGCTCAGTGCCGTGTCGTATCTCGACCGGGTGAACATTTCCATCGCGGGCGGCGCGATTGTCGATGCGTATCATTTGACCGATGTTCAACTCGGAAAAGTTTTCAGCGCACTGGTAGCCGGATACGCTCTGTTTCAGACGCTGGGTGGCCATCTTGCAGATCGGTTCGGTCCGCGACGGGTACTGACCGGCGGCGTTGTGTGGTGGGGCGTGTTCACAGCCTTGACGGCTCTGGTCCCCGCTAATGTCCCCTACGCCCTCTTGCTATTCGTTGCGGTTCGATTTTTGCTCGGTGCCGGGGAAGCGGTAATTTATCCCGCGGCCAATCAATTCGTCGCGCGTTGGATTCCCGTGCGCGAGCGAGGCATCGCCAACGGCTGGATTTTTGCTGGAGTCGGCGCTGGCGCCGGCCTTACGCCACCTCTCATTACTTATTTCATGCTGCATTACGGTTGGCGCTCGTCGTTCTGGGTATGCGCGGCCGTAGGACTTCTGGCTGGTGCCGTCTGGTTCATCGCAGCTCGCGACACTCCCGAGCAACATCCGCAGGTGTCTCCCTCGGAGCTCGCTGCGATTGAATCCGGCTTGCGGATATCGATGGGGACGAACGAACCGTCTCCGCAAGCAGAGGCCGCTAGTAGGGCTCTCGTGCCGTGGACGAGAGTCGTACGTAGCCGCGAGGTGTGGGCGCTCAGCGTCAGCTACTTCTGCTATGGATACGTTGCGTGGATTTTCTTCAGTTGGTTTTATCGTTACCTTTCGAAAGTCCGCGGACTTGATCTGAAGGCCAGCGGCTTTTATTCCATGCTGCCTTTCCTGGCGATGCTGGTCTGCTGTCTGGTGGGAGGAATCATCAACGACCGGCTCACGAAGTGGCGTGGACCGCGTCTGGGTCGCTGTTTCCTGGCAGCATTTGCGATGGCAGTGGCAGGCATTTTCATTGCTTTTGGTTCGCAGGTGCAGGGAGCTCGCGTCGCCAGCATCGTGCTCGCCGGTGGCGCGGGGGCGCTTTATTTGGCGCAAAGTTCCTTCTGGTCGGTGACCGCAGATATTGCGGGGGGTTCGGCCGGTTCGGTGTCAGGATTCATGAATATGGGCGGTCAAATCGGAGGTGCTGTGACCGGTTCGCTCACCCCGTGGATTGCCGCACGCTACGGCTGGACAGCTTCTTTTCTGGTGGCATCGGCCTTGTGTCTGGTGGGTGCAGTGAGTTGGATTGCGGTGAACCCGCTCAATCGTCTCACGGAGGTTCGTGACGCCTTCGGTCAAGCCGAGCGCAGCTACGTCGGAGCGCGAAATGGAAAATAGTTGTGCTGGCCGCCTGCGTGGGCGTTTCCTGGTCCGTCGCAGCAGGAGACTATAAGCATGAAACGAAGTCGTGCGCTTTGGTTCTCACTGTTCGGATTCTTCTTCGCGGCATCGTTGATCCAGTTTCCGGAGCCACTTGGCGCGCAGGTCGCAGCAGCATCGAGCGCCAGCGACATTGTTGTTCAGCACGATGTGCCGATGAAGACGCGTGACGGTGTGACGCTCTACGCTGACATCTATCGGCCCAGTTCTCCCGGCAAGTTTCCGGTGATTCTGATGCGTACGCCCTACGACAAGAGTGTGAACTGGGCGGTCGCACCGGTTTTCAAGATGGTGCGGCGAGGCTACGTGGTCATTCTTCAGGACGTGCGCGGCCGCTATACGTCGGAAGGCGAGTGGTATCCGTTCAGACACGATCAAGCCGACGGTTATGACTCCGTCGAATGGGCTGCCGCGCTCCCTTACTCCGATGGAAAGGTTGGCATGATGGGCGCTTCCTACGTGGGCGCAACGCAAATGCTTGCGGCCATTGCGCGGCCGCCGCATCTGGCAGCCATCGCGCCGAACGTGACGGCCAGCAATTACCACGACAACTGGACCTACCAGGGGGGCGCGTTCGAGCAATGGTTCGATCAAAACTGGACGTCTCAGCTGGCGCAGAATACGCTTCAGCGCCTGATCGGAGAAAACACGAACGCGCTTGTCGGCGCCCCCACACTTCCGCTCGCCAACTACCCAGTCTTCAATTTCGGCCAATTGCCCGCTGACGAGAGGCTCACGGCTTTCATCGCTCCCTACTACCTGGACTGGTTGGCCCATCCCGACTATGACGACTACTGGAAGCAGTGGTCCATCGAGGAGCATTTTTCAAGCATTGCCGTTCCCATGCTGCAAGTCGGCGGCTGGTATGACATCTTTAACGGCGGCACTCTGAATAACTACATGGGCGTCAAAGCTCACGGTGCCACCGAGGCGGCAAGAACCCAGCAGCATCTGCTTATCGAAATTGGCGGACACGCCGGTTTCGGGCGCAGTATCGGCGATGTCGACTTCGGGCCTCATGCTACCGAGAACGCCTACACCGACGTGATTCTCGATTGGTACGACTTCCTCTTCAAGAACATGAAGAACGAATTCGCTACTGACAAACCGGTGAAAGTTTTTGTTATGGGCGCGAATGAATACCGGCAGGAAGATGATTGGCCTCCCCCGCAAGCGCAGCGCACGAAATATTTCCTGCATTCGGGAGGCAAGGCGAATTCGCTCCGCGGGGACGGTTCGCTTTCGACATCTGCGCCGAAAGCCGAACCCGCCGACGCCTACCTCTACAACCCCGCGAATCCCGTGCCCACCGTCGGAGGTCCGCTTTGCTGCGATGGCGAGCACATGGAACCTGGTCCGCGCGACCAGCGATCAGTTGAAAATCGCGATGACGTGCTGGTCTATTCGACCGGGCCGCTGGCGAGCGACTTGGAAGTGACCGGCCCAGTTACTGCCGATCTGTTTATAAAATCCTCGGCCGTGGATACCGACTTCACGGCGAAGCTGGTCGATGTAAGTCCTGACGGGTTCGCGCAGGATCTCACCGAAGGCATTCTTCGCATGCGCTATGCCGCCTCCAGGGAGCATGTCAGCTTGATAAACCCAGGGCAGATTTACAAGATTACCGTCGACCTCTGGGCAACCAGCAACGTCTTTCTCCGCGGCCATTCATTGCGCCTGGAGATTTCCAGCAGCAATTTCCCGCGTTTCGATCGTAATTTCAATACTGGCGAAGACATCAAATTTGCGCGAAACTTCGTCTCCGCCACCAACTCGATTCTGCACGACGCACAACACCCATCCGCGCTTGTGCTCCCGGTGATGCCGGCAAAATAATTCGAGATGCTAGCCTGGAAGAGTCGACAAAACGGACATCCAACTTCGACGTAGAGTCGAAGCATCCAAGTCCGCGCGAGGATTTGCCATGAGCGCGATTTCCCTCAAAGTAAATGGCAAGCTGCATACGCTGGAACTCGACCCCACGACACCGCTACTCTTCGTATTGGCAGATGAACTTGGGCTGAGAGGTCCGAAGTTCGGCTGTGGAATGGCCCAGTGCGGAGCCTGCGCGGTGATGGTGCGCGGCCAGGTGGTGCGCTCCTGTGTGATGCCTCTGAGCGCCGTGGGAAAAGACGAGGTGACAACCCTTGAGGGGATTGGCACGCCTGAGAAACCGCACCCGATTCAGCAGGCCTTCATCGACGAAGGGGCCGCTCAATGCGGCTTCTGCCTGAGCGGCGTGATCTTAACGGCGAAGGCCTTACTGGAAGAGAAACCCGGCGCGTCCGACGAGGAAATCAGCCAAGCCCTGGGGGGCGTGCTGTGCCGGTGTTTCGTTCACGTTCGCATGCTGCGAGCGATTCGAAAATATGCCGATGCGAGGAAATCATGAGTATCTCCCGTCGTGAATTCCTGCAAAGCTCTGGCGCCCTGATTGTGAGTTTCAGTGCAGGAGCAGTGTCCGGGCCATTGGCTTTTGGGCAGGGTCCGTTCGACACGCATCGCTCGCATATTGATCCCACGAAACTTGATTCATGGATCGCAGTCAGTGCTGACGGCACAGTCACGGCCTACACGGGGAAGTGCGACTTTGGACAAGGTATGTTCACCGCTCAGACTCAATTGGTGGCAGAAGAACTGTGTGTGCCCATCGCCCGCGTAAAACTGGTTCAGTGCGACACCTCGGTTTCACCGGATCAGGGGACAACTTCCGGAAGCCAGTCGACGCCCACCAACTTCAACACCGACAATCTCGCTCAGGCCGCAGCCACAGCCCGAGAGGCACTCATGAAGATGGCGGCCCAGAACTTGCGGCAGCCGCTGGATGCACTCACGGTTGCTGAAGGAGTCATCGCTGCGAAGTCGGGAAGCCACATTGGCTATGGGGAACTGATCGGAAGCAGGCGATTCAACATTCCATTGAGCTCAACGGCCAAGCGTCGACTGCCTTCGCAGTGGACGATTCTGGGCAAGCCGGTCTCTTCCCTCGACCGCCCTGCGTTGATGACGGGCCAGTTTGAATTTGTGCATAACGTGCGCGTTCCGGGGATGCTTCACGGCCGGGTTGTGCGTCCGCCCGAGGTCGGCGCGACCGTCGCCGGCGTGGACGAGAGTTCAGTGCAGAACATCCCCGGAGTTGTGAAGGTGGTCACGCGCAAGAACTTCGTTGGAGTGGTTGCCGAGAAACAATGGCAAGCTGTGCAAGCTGCGCGGCATCTGAGGATCAAGTGGAATCCCGGCGCAGGCTTGCCGCCCCAGAAGGCATTTTACGACCGCATGCGCAAGCAACAGTCTCGTGACAGTTTGATCGTCGATTCGAAAGATGTCGAACAGCAGATTGGGGCAGCGCATACCGTGGTGCGCGCGACCTATGCCTATCCATTTCAAATGCACGGTTCCATCGGCGCATCGTGCGCTGTAGCAGACGTCAAGCCCAAGCAGGCAACCGTGTGGTCCGCGACTCAATCGGCCTATCCGACCCGCAGCATTGTGGCCAAGTTGCTGGAATTTCCCGTCGATAGTGTGCGCGTCATCTACGTTCGAGGATCTGGCTGCTACGGGCTCAACGGTGCTGATACCGTTTCGTTCGATGCGGCGCTATTGTCGCATGCGGTTGGTAGACCGGTCCGAGTCCAGCTATCGCGTCAAGATGAGATGGCGTGGGAAAACTTCGGTTCTGCGTTCGTCATCGACCAGCGTGCCGGCATCGATCAAAACGGAAACATCGTGGCGTGGGAGTGCGAAAGCTGGATGGCTTCGCGAGGCAACCGGCCCGGTTACGATCAACCTGGGAATGTAATTACCGGCTTCTTAGTCGGATATACGCCTGAACGGGTAACCCCTATGGCTTCCACTGAGCCAACAGAAGAACTGCACAATGGAGGCAACGCCGTGCCTTCATATGTTACGGGCTGCGTCCGCGGTAAATGTAATGGTGCGGGAACCATCCGGAGCGAGCGCGTTTTGTCGCATACAGTTGTCTCCCCATTTTTTACCGGCCCCCTGCGCTCGCCGCGACGAATACAGAACACCTTTGCCCACGAGTCTTTCATGGACGAGATCAGTGCGAGCACGAAATCGGATCCGCTGGAGGCGAGGTTGAAACATCTCCGGGACGAACGGATCATCGCCGTCCTGAAGTCCGCGGCCGAGGCTGCCAAGTGGGAGAACCGACCCTCACCAAAGCACAATCGTCCTCAAACCGGGATTGCGGCTGGGCGTGGAATTGCATGTGTCGCATACGAAGGTGACAATGGGTACGCAGCGTTGATCGCTGACGTGGAAGTCGATCTGGAAAGCGGGAAGGTTAAACCCAAAAAATTCACTGTGGCCGTGGATTGTGGGCCGATTTCAAATCCTGATGGCCTGCGAAATCAGACCGAGGGTGGCATTCTCCAGGGTATGAGCCGTGCACTGATGGAGGAGGTGACTTGGGATGACAAGCAGGTTACCTCGATAGATTGGGAAACCTACAACAGCCTTTATCTCGGATTCGAAGTACCAAAGATCGACATCGTCCTTATGAGCCGTACGGGTGTGCCTGCAACCGGGGCGGGGGAAACCGCCATCACGGTCGTTGCCGCTGCGCTCGGAAACGCGATCTTTGATGCAACTGGCGTTCGCCTGCGGGAAGTGCCATTCACTGCCGAGCGCATGAAAGCGGCCCTTGCGAGCGAGAACTCGTGAGTGGAGGTGCCTACCCAGGGGATCGAAAATGAATCTTCGGAAGCATGTCTATTTCCTAACCGCTGTAGTGATCACATTCAGCCTGGCGTTCTTTGTGTCAACTCGAATGGTTGCATCGGCCAAGGAACGCAGCGCGGGCATGGTCGCTTCCAGCGCCGCGGAGCAGCGTGATGCTGCTGCCGCAGTTCGTGCGTTCGAATCTATAGTGCCAGTGCTGCATCATCCACGCTGTATGAATTGTCATTCCCACGGAGATTTTCCGCGACAGGGAGACGATGGACATCCTCACACCATGAACGTGCGTCGCGGTAGCGATGGAAATGGGATCGCCGCCGCAAAATGCAGCGGTTGTCACCAGGATCACAATCTTGAAGGATTGCGTGTCCCCCCGGGAGCGCCCGGTTGGCATTTGCCGTCACCTGCGATGCCAATGATCTGGGAAGGACTTACGGATCGCCAATTGTGTGAGATGTTCAAAGATCCGAAACAAAACGGCTATCGGACCGTGGATGAGATCGTTGAACACATGAACACTCCTCTTGTGCTTTGGGGCTGGGACCCAGGAGAAGGCCGCACTCCGGTTCCGACATCAAAAGCTGACTTCCTGGAGAGCATAAAGGAATGGGCCCGCAACGGGGCCGCCTGCCCTGGCGATACGAACGCTCCATGATTACGTGACTGACTCTTAGTGGCTCCTGTCGTTCGGCGAAACGACGCGGCCGTATTCTCAGGCGCGTGCCAATAAATGTGGCAGAGAAGTCGCGAAACTCGATCGAGACGAGTTGCCCAGGCTTAGTTTGACCTGGTGTCTCCATAGCCTCCGTTCCGAAGGTCCCGATACCTTCGCCGATTGTTCCGCTTCCAGAGTTAGGTAACACTTGGTAACTGGGGTGAATCAAGATTGCTGGGCACCGGGAATAGTCTGCTTGAAATTAAGGCGCTGAACGTGACGTTCTCACAAGACAAGGGCGAGAGCGTACACGCGCTTGACGGCGTGAGCCTGACTGTTAACTCCGGGGAAATCGTGGGCATCCTGGGCGAGTCCGGTTGCGGCAAGAGCACGCTGGCGAACGCAATCCTCGGTTTACTACCCCGTTCAGCGAAAATCGAGGGCGAGGTTTTGTTCGACGGTGCCAGTCTTCTGAGCCTGCCAGAAGCGAAATTCCAACCGATTCGCGGAGCCAGGATTTCACTTGCTCCACAGGAGCCTGCCTTGGCGCTCAACCCTGTGATGACGGTTGGTACGCAGATCGCGGAGGTGCTGCGGGCCCATCTACCTCTGAACCGCCAGGAACGCAGGGAACAAGTCAACGAGTTGCTGCGGGAAGTGGGCTTCGATAATCCCGATCAGCTTGCGGGAGCATATCCTCACCAGCTCAGCGGCGGGCAGCGCCAACGCATTGTTCTGGCGCAGGTAATTGCTTGCCACCCAGCGCTGCTGATTGCCGACGAGCCGACCAGCAAGCTCGACGCCTCCCTGCGCACCGACATCGCCGGCCTGTTTTCGCGTCTGCATCAGAAGCACAAAATGGCCATCCTTCTGATCAGCCATGACGTGGGTTTTGTGAGTGCACTCTCGAACCGTATTGCCTTGATGTATGCCGGATCTGTAGTGGAGGTCGGCTCCCGTTGGGAGGTTCTTTCGCGGCCGCTTCATCCCTACACGCAAGACCTGCTTCGTCTCGCGCGCTCGGCAGTGGTGGCCGTGAATTCGCGTAAACACTTTCTCACGATCGGCGGCCCCCGTCTGGATGCCGAGCGGCCCGCAGATGGGTGCCCTTTCGAACCACACTGTTCTGAGCGCATGGCGGTGTGCACTGTGCGTGTTCCGCAGGAAGTGAATCCGGAGCCTTCCAGATCGGTGGCCTGCTTCAAATATGGCGAATAGCTTGACGACCAGCCAGAACAACGCCCAACCGCTGCTCCGTGTACGAGAGTTATCAAAGAACTACATCGCGGGCGGTCGATGGCGCAGGCGTATACCCATTGCAGCAGTAAGTGACGTCGAGTTCGAGATTCAGCCGGGACAAACTCTAGCGCTGGTGGGCTCCTCGGGGTCCGGAAAGTCGACCGTAGCCCGGTGCGTAACACGCCTCGAGCAGCCGGACTCCGGCGAGATCTGGTTCGCGGGCCGCGATATCGCACAACTCAGCAGGCGGGAACTGCTCCCCATTCGAATGGATATCCAGATGATTTTCCAGGACGCAGTCACTTCGCTGAATCCGAGATTTTCGGCGGCGGAGGCCGTGGAGGAACCCCTGCGCATCCAGGGCCGGAGCCGCTCCGAGCGCAGAGCGATCGCTGA
The DNA here is from genome assembly GCA_963765755.1 of uncultured Acidobacteriota bacterium. Taxonomy (GTDB): domain Bacteria; phylum Acidobacteriota; class Terriglobia; order Terriglobales; family Acidobacteriaceae; genus Gp1-AA133. The sequence continues at coordinate 705,100 of CAVXXV010000005.1, forward strand.
GGCCGTCGTAAAACAAGTCGCGCTTTCTCCCGCGTGGCTCGACCGTTCGGTGATGGACTTCAGCGGAGGCCAGCGCCAGCGATTGGCGATTGCGCGCGCGCTCACAACGCAACCGAAGCTCTTGGTTCTCGATGAAGCATTCTCGGGCCTCGACTTGCCTACCCAGGCGCAGATTGCCAATCTGCTGATGGATCTGCAGGCCGCGCACGCCTTGAGCTACCTGCTGATTTCTCATGACCTGGGCCTGGTGGCGGGCATGGCCGATGCGATTGCCGTGATGGCGCACGGCCGGATCGTCGAACAGGGAATCGCGCGCAACCTGATTAACAACCCGCAGTCCGATGAAACCAAGAGGCTGCTGCTGTCGACCAGGGCCATGGAGTCGAACTTCGCTCTCGCCAACGGAGCATCGGTGTGAAATATCTGGGACGCAGGCTATTCCGGGCCCTTGTGATGCTGGCGGGCGTCTCCGTCCTTTGTTTTCTATTCAGCGAAATGGCTCCGGGAAGTTTCTTCGACGAGATGCGTCTCAACCCGCAGATCTCCCCAGACACAATCGCTTCGCTGCAATCACGCTATGGACTCAATCAGCCGCTCGTGGTTCGGTACGGACGATGGGTGAGATCGGCGGCGCGGGCCGACTTCGGATATTCGATTGCCTACAACGCCCCGGTGGGGCCGCTGCTGCGCAGCAGGGCCGGGAACACATTAGTCCTGACTTCCGTTGGATTGATTCTGACCTGGCTGGTCTCGGTGCCGCTGGGCGTTTGGGTGGCAGCGCGCCACGGCAAATGGCTGGATAAGCTCGTGGGCGCTGGAAGTTCCTTCATCGTTTCCATTCCGGAAGTAGTTCTTGCCGTAGGACTCCTGGCGATCGTCGTTCATTGGCGACTTCTCCCGGTGGGCGGGATGGGTTCGGCGAACCGCGATGACCTCTCAACCTACGGCAAAGCGCAGGATTTCATCAGGCATCTGCTTCTTCCTGTATTCATCCTCACACTCGTGGAGAGTGCAATCATCGTGCGGCATGTGCGCGCGAGCGTCCTCGAGACACTGGAGATGCCGTTCGTGCAGGCCGCGCGCGGCTTTGGAATCGGCCAGGCGCGTCTGCTGTTCCGAAGCGTGCTGGCGGCGGCTGCCAGTCCGGCCATCTCGCTTTTCGGATTTTCGCTGGGTGGACTCCTCAGCGGTTCTCTCCTCATTGAAGTGGTCTGCGGATGGCCGGGCCTGGGTCCCCTGATCCTGGAAGCAACCTTGTCGCGCGATTTCTATCTGGTGATCGGCGGCATCATGTTGTCGGCGCTATTCCTGGCAGCCGGAAATCTCATTGCGGATGTGATGCTCCTTGCTTTCGATCCGCGTATTCGCACGGGGGCCCTCGATGCGCGCTAGGACCGCCATGCTGATCGTGGCCGCCGCTGGTCTCCACTTGGCTCTTCTCTTTGCGGGATTTCTCGCGCCCAGTGATCCAGCGGCACAGGATCGCGAATTGCCTTACGCACCGCCGACACGCATCCATTTTCGCGACGATGCGGGATGGCATCTTCGTCCCTTCGTATACCGCTGGACCATGGCAGCCGATGGCTTCGTGGAGGACAAAGGTCAGGCTTTCCCAATTCACGTTCCGGCGCGCGGCCCTGCCGTCCGGCTGTTCGGAATCTTCGAAACCCACTGGCACCTGTTCGGTGTCGACGACCCCGGACGGATCTCGCTGTTTGGTACCGATGGATTTGGCAGGGATGAATTCTCCCGCGTTTTGTATGGAGGGCAGGTCTCGGTGGCGTCCGGTATTGTGGCCACCCTGATCACCCTCCTGGTCGGGGCTGCGCTGGGCATCGTGGCGGGCTATTACGGATCCTGGACAGATGAGTCCATGATGGCCACCACCGAATTGTTCCTATCCTTGCCTTGGCTTTACTTCTTGCTGGGCGTTCGGGCGTTTCTGCCGTTGCATTTGAGCCCTGCCCGAACGTTCCTTGTATTGACCTGCGTCATCGGCGTGATTGGCTGGGCGAGGCCTGCGCGATTGGTGCGCGGCGTGGTGTTAAGTGCCCGCTCCCAGGGCTATGTCCTGGCGGCGCGCGCTTTCGGCGCGTCCGACCTGCACGTCATCCTGCGGCACATCCTGCCTCAGGTGACGGGACTTTTGCTGACCCAGGCCGCGCTGCTCGTTCCGCGCTACATCGCGGCGGAAGTCGTGCTCTCGTTCCTTGGGCTTGGCGTCAGTGAGCCTGTTGCCAGTTGGGGCAACATGCTCAGCGCCCTTCAACAGTACAGTGTGTTGATGTCCTATGCGTGGTTGCTGGCGCCGGTAGCCGCCCTCGTAATTACCTCCGTAATCTACGCCCGCCTCGCCGATACCCTGCACTCCCGGTTAGAATTTCGCTAAACCTGGAATTTGAGTTCTGTGGGGATAGGGGTCTATGAAAGATATTTCTCGCCTAGCCCTACTCGTGTGCCTGCTCGCTGCCCTGTCGTTTGCGGCAGGTCCCACGCCTGAAAAGCCGAATCCAGGAGAGGAACTGCTGCGTGCAGCCGACGTCTCGGGCAATATGGCGGACGGCTCTTAGTTGGAGGCCGCGCCGAGCCTAAGACATTCAATCCGGTCATTGCGACTGACGCCGTTTCCCGCGAGATTACCGGCCGCCTCATGGCGGACTTGATCGAGATCAATCGTTCTTCGCAGCAGACTCAGCCTGCGCTGGCGAAATCCTGGAAGGCATCGCCAGACGGTCGCACCTTCACCCTGCAACTCCGCAAGGGCATCCGTTTTTCCGACGGGCATCCGTTCGACGCTGATGATGTCGTGTTCTCTTTCGCCGTTTACACGGACGAAAACGTCGATTCGCCTCAGCGTGACCTGCTATTCATCGATGGCAAGCCCATGGCGGTCACCAAGCTGGATGCATACACCGTGCGGTTCACACTGCCTCGGCCCTATGCCGCCGCCGAGAGGCTCTTCGACGGCCTTGCCATGCTACCCAGGCATCTTCTGGAGAAACCCTACCGGGACGGGAAGTTTGTGCAGGCGTGGTCGCTGAGCGCGGCGCCCGGCGAGATCGCGGGATTAGGGCCCTTCCGGCTCAAGCAATATGCGGCCGGCGAGCGCGTGGTGCTGGAACGCAACCCTTACTACTGGAAGCTCGACAGCCATAACAAGCAGCTGCCATACCTGGATGAACTCACTTTCCTTTTTGTCGGCACCGAAGACGCGCAGGTCATGCGCTTTGAGGCGGGCGAGACCGACATGATCAGCCGGCTCAGTTCGGATAACTACAACCTCCTCAATCGGGAACACGACCGCAAGCACGCCCAGCTCGCCGACATGGGACCTGGCCTGGAATACAACTTCGTGGTCTTCAACCAGAACGACCTGGGTTCCAAGAAGCTCGACTCCATCGCTCGCAAACAGGCATGGTTTCGCGAGTTGAAGTTCCGGCAGGCGATTTCCGCGGCGATCGATCGGGACGCGATTGTCCGGCTGGTGTATGGAACACGCGGAGCGGGCCTTTGGGGAAACGTTGGCCCCGGTAACAGCTGTGGGCAAACACCTCGATCTCGCATCCCAAGGCGTCGATGGCCACCGCCCGCCAATTGCTGCAGTCGGCCGGATTCTCCTGGAACAAAACTGGGCAGCTCATGGATCCGTCCGGAACGCCCGTCGAGTTCTCGATCATCACCAGCTCTTCGAATACGCAGCGCATGAAGATGGCGACGCTGCTGCAAGACGACTTGAGCCACCTGGGAATGCAGGTTCACGTGGTCCCGCTGGAGTTCCGCGCTCTGATGGACCGGGTCTTTCAGACATTCGACTATGAAGCCGCAATCATGGCGCTGGGCGGCGGCGACGCCGATCCGAATCCCGAGATGAATGTGTGGACGAGTACCGGCACATCGCATCTATGGCATCTGCACGAGACCCAACCGGCAACCGCCTGGGAGAAGGAAGTCGATGGATTGATGCAACAGCAGATGGTTACTCTTGACTATGGGAAACGAAAGCAACTTTACGATCGGGTGCAGCAGTTGATCGCCGAGCAACTCCCTTTCGTTTTTCTGGCTACGCCCAACATCCTCGCAGTCGCCAATCCGCGAGTGGGCAATTTCCATCCAGCAGTACTGGATCCCTACACCTTGTGGAACGCTGACGAACTCTACATCCGCATTTCGGTGGAGAATGCAGGAGCGCAATGACGGGAACGGCAGCAAAAGGCAGTTGCAGCGCGCTCCCGTTCCAACGGACGAGGAGTTGATCGAGCGCTGCCTGGCCGATGACTCCGACGCATGGTCGGCGCTCATCGATAGGTACAAGAATCTCATCTATTCAATTCCGATTCGCTTGGGAATGCACCAGGAAGCGAACGATATCTTCCAACTAGTGTGCGTAGACCTGCTTTCGAAGCTTCCTCAGTTGCGAGAACCGCGCGCACTGCCCAAGTGGCTGATGCAGACCTGCTATCACGAGTGCTTGCGCTATCGCCGCACCAGCGGTCGCGAAGATAGTCTCGATCCGAACGCTCCGGAACCACCTGCTCCCGAGCGGCCCGCCGAAGGATCGTTGATCCAGTTCCAGCAAGAGCAAACCTTGCGGGAAGCAATTTTCGAGATGCCCGTCCGCTGTGCGCGGATGATCCGTATGCTGTTCTTCGAAACGCCGATTCGGCCTTATGAAGAGGTCGCGAAGGAATTGGGCCTGGCGACTGGGTCGATTGGATTTATCCGAAGCCGGTGCCTCGCCCGCATGCGGAAAAACCTCGAGAAAAAGGGCTTCTGATGAGCGTTCAAGCCGCGCGCCAACAAGATTCGGATGCGCTCATCGAGCAGTTGCTCGCGCTCGACGATGTCACCGGCCGAAGGCACCTGGTCGCGCAACATCCACACGTAGCATGGGATGAAGTCGTACGCGTCCTGACAGAGCGAGTCTGGCAGGAAGTCCGGGTCGATACCCATCGTGCGAATCGGTTAGCCGATGCCGCCATCGAGGTGGCAGACATTCTGGCAGATGCTCCGTCCCTGGCTCGGAGCCTGCGCGCCAAAGCCAACGCATTGTACGCACTGGATCACCACGCGGAAGCCATTCAGTTGCACGAGCGCGCCATCAACCTATTCGCGCAGGTCGGAGACGACGCGGAACTCGCGCGAACCCTGAGCGGCTCAATCCAGCCTTTGCTGCTGCTTGGACGTTACAACGATGCCCTCGCGTGTGGGGAGCGGGCGCGCAAGATATTCGAGCGCCAAGGGAACACGCGCCGCCTGGCGCGCCTCGAAATCAATATCGGGAATGTCTACCACCGCCTGGACCGCTTCAGCGAAGCCGTGGAGTTTTACCAGCGCGCCTATGACGAACTCTTGAAGCACGACGATGCGGAAGGGCTGGCGGCAGTGCTGAGCAATCTGTCCCTCTGCTATATCAGCCTCAACGATTTTCCCAAGTCTCTCGAATTACACCGGATGGCACGCCAGCACTGCGAGCAAAAGGGCATGCCAATCCTGGTCGCGTACGCGGATTACAACATCGCGTACCTGTATTTCCTGCGCGGAGAGTTGGGCCGCGCGATCCAGATGCTGCGGGACGCCGCTGTCAGTGCGAAGAAGGCAGACGACACCTATCAGCAAGCGCTATGCAATCTCGATTTGTCGGAAATCTATCTTGAACTGAACCTGAGTACCGAAGCCGGAGAACTGGGGCGAGCGGCTCACGAAGCATTCAATTCACTGGGTTTTGGCTACGAGGGTGCGAAGGCGCTTGCCTTTACGGCAATTGCCGCAAGCCGGACCGGCCAGGCGTTCGAGGGCGTGAAGCTCTTTGCACAAGCGAAATTGATGTTTGTGCGCGACCAGAACCAGGTGTGGTCCTCACTCATCGACTTGTATGAAGCCCTGGTGTTGTTCAACGAGGGGCGCTTGTTCGAAGCGCAGCGTCTCTGCGCGGCGGCACTCGAATTCTTCGAGAAATCGCCCATGCCGGGGAAAGCGGTACTGGCCGAGTTGCTCCTGGCGCGAATTGCACTCCGTGTGAACGATTTGAATCTCGCGGACCGGCACTGCAGGGCTGCTCGCGCGCGATTGGAGCACATCGACTCTCCACTGTTGCTTTATCAAGCGGAGTTTCTGGCTGGGGAGATCGATCGAGTCAGCGAAAGACCTCAGCAGGCCTATCAAGCGTACCGGCGAGCCCGCGAGGCGGTGGAACAACTGCGCGGCAAACTGCGCGGTGAGGAATTGAAGATCGCATTTTTTGAAAACAAGCTTGAAGTCTATGAAAATCTGGTGGACCTCTGTTTGCGTCGTCAGGACGGACTCGAGGAGGCGTTCTCGTACATAGAGGAGGCAAAGTCGCGGGCCCTGATGGACTTGCTGCGGCAATCGGTGCACGTTTCGGCGGCAGCGGATGCCGGACAGAGCGAACTGGTGCGATCCATACGAACCGCCCGCGAGGAATTGAACTGGTACTACAACCTGATTGAGCGGGAGCAGTTGCGCCCCGAGGAACGCTCGCAAGACCGCATCAAGCAACTGGAGCAGCAAGCGCGCGCCAGGGAAGCGGATCTCGTTAAGGCTTTGAAAGAGGCGACTGTCACCGAGGCGCAAGAAGCCGGCCTTCAAGTTGCTTCCAGCATGCCGCTCGAGGCGATTCGTGCTGCTTTACCCGCCGACACCGCCCTGGTGGAGTACTTTCGCATTCAGGATCGAACTATTGCATGCGTCTTGACGCGGGAGAAGATTCACATAGTTCCCGTGACGCTGCGGACGAGGATTCAGAAACTGTTGCAGTTGCTTCAGCTCCAAATGTCAAAGTTCCGCCTGCATTCAAACTATATCGAGTCGTTCCTTGATCCTCTGCGCCTCTCTACTGAAGCTCATCTGAAGAGTCTGTATCAGGAGTTGCTCGCTCCCATCCAGCAGTTTCTGGAATCACGACACCTGGTTTTTGTTCCCCACGGATTGTTGCATTACGTGCCATTTCACGCCCTGCACAACGGGACGTCCTATGTCATCGACCAGCACACGGTCTCGTATGCGCCCAGCGCGAGTGTTTACGCGGTTTGCCAAACCAAGACAAACACGGCAGCCACGGATTCCTTGATTCTTGGCATTCCGGATGCGCAAGCACCCTCCATCCGGGCCGAAGTCGAGGAGTTGAGCTCGATATTGCCGAATGCCAAGCTCTTTCTTGGCGACGCGGCGACAGAGGAAGTGCTGCGGACTCATGGCCGCAACAGCCGCGTGGTGCACATCGCCACCCATGGATACTTCCGGCAGGACAATCCGATGTTCTCGTCGATCCGTCTGGGAAATTCGCACCTAAGCCTGTACGACATCTCGTACCTGCAGTTGCCGGCCGAACTCGTTGTGTTGAGTGGTTGTGCGACTGGTTTGAATGTGGTCACTCCCGGTGACGAACTGATGGGTCTGGTGCGCGGCCTTCTCCAGGCCGGCGCTCAGTCCCTGGTTCTGAGTTTGTGGGATGTCCATGACGCCAGCACGAAAGACTTCATGGTTGGACTTCACACGCGACTGCAGACCGGAATTTCCATTGCGTCGGCCATGCAGGCAACCATGCAGGAACTGCGCAAGAGTTACCCCCATCCTTATTACTGGGCACCTTTCTCCTTGATAGGAAAGGGGTAGCCCGCTTGAACTTTATTTCGCCAGACCTATATTTTTTCACCGTGCCGCGGTCTCTTATTCGTGAATAGCAGAAATCCATTGCGACAGGGTAGCTGCAGTACAAGCCGAGGGTGAGATGGAGCATTTTTCGGAACAAAACTGGGTTGACTTCGTGCGAGGAACAGCCTTGTTGGGAACGAAACAGCGCGTCGATCAACATCTTGCAACTGGTTGTGAAGGCTGCCACACCGCCCTGGATTTCTGGAAGCGGATTGCCGGACTTGCCGCCGGCGAGCGAGATTGCACGCCGCCAGCCGACTTGGTGCATTTGGTGAAAGCTGAGTTCGCGGCCAGAAATGGTTTTTGGGTGGGGTCACAGACATTTGCGGGAATCGTATTCGACAGCGCAATCCAGCCATTGGCTGCGGGACTCCGCGCAGCGCGGGCCGCAACCCGGCAAGTGATCTATGAAGCCGAGGGCCTGACCGTGGATTTACGTTTCGAGCGTAAGCAGCAGGGCAATACGGTCTCCGCGTGCGGGCAGGTACTCGACAAGGAAGCGCCGCTGTGCTGGCTGAACAATGCCGCGATCCTTTTGTGCACCCACGAAGGGCGCATGGTCACGAGAACCGAAACCAACGAATACGGAGAATTTCAGTTTGAATTTGAGCCGCAGGAGCAGCTTCGCATGTCGGTCGTCACGATGGGCCGGAGGACTCTGCGGATTGCATTGGGAAATCTCGATTAATGCGGGATTACCCCAATAACAAAGGCTTGGTTACTAGTACGGATTACGGGCGTAAGTAGCGGCTGGTGAATTCCCATTTTAGACTTGCCGTCATTCCCCCAACTGAAAAGCCCGTTATCAGAGGGGAATTGGAACAAATGAAAGACCTGAAATCACAATTCGGCGGCAAGCGACTGGGAGTGCTGGGTTGCCTGGTGCTGATGCTGATCTCTCTGGGCGCGCCGGCGGCGCAAGCACAGACTCGCGTGATTGTGCGCGATTCACTCGGCCTGCCGGGCATCAATCTGAGCTGCCTTCTGACCGGCTGCAAAGTGGTCACGGGGTTGGGCGATCCTGACGGGCAGTTGTTCCTGGTGACTTTTCCTCCCATCCTGAACCCGGTCACGAGCCTGCTGAAGTTAAGCCTGCAGACGAGCATTCTTTCCGTAGAAATCGATCAGCAGGTGAACACGCAGCAGGCTTATGCGGACTCGACGCCCGCGTACCTGACCGACAAGCAGCCTGTTTCTTACTACGGCACGACCGTGTGGCACGGCTATGTGACGCAGCCGGCCGCGCAGTTGATCCGAATGAACCAGGCGCATTCCAGCTTCAATGCCGCCGGAGCGGGAGTGATTGTCGCGGTGATTGACACCGGTGTGGACCCAACGCATCCAGTGCTGAAGAGTGTGCTGCTGACCGGTTACGACTTTACCCGCAACGTCAGCGGCGGCTCCGAACGCGTGGACGTGAATGCCTCACCCGACACGAGTTCGGGATCGATTGGCGAAGTGAATCAGCGGACCGTCGCCGTACTGGACCAGCGCACGGTCGCGGTTCTGGACGGAACCCAGTATTCCGCCTTCGGACACGGAACCATGACGGCCGGCCTTGTGCACCTGGTCGCGCCGCAGGCCCAGATTTTGCCCCTGAAGGCATTTCATTCGGATGGTACCGGTTACGATTCCGATGTGCTGCGCGCCATCTACTACGCAGTCGCGCACGGCGCCAAGGTGATGAATATGAGTTTTGATTACTCGACCTATTCACCCGAACTGGCGCGCGCCATTAAATACGCCAACAGCAAGGGAGTCGTCTCCGTCGCCTCGGCCGGAAACGATGGTCAGCGCAAGGTTGTTTACCCTGGCGGATTGCCGGGAGTGGTCAACGTCGCGTCGACCTCCAACAACGATATTCAGTCGACCTTCACGAATTATGGAGCACCCCCCGTTTGGATTGCCGCTCCTGGTGAGGGCGTCGTGACCACTTACCCATGGGGCACCTACGCCGCAGGATGGGGAACTTCGTTCAGCACCCCACTTACTGCTGGAACGGCCGCCCTGATGCTGGGCACCAACGGCGGCTGCACGCACAGTGCGACCATTCCATTGGGTCTGGCCGCGGCGGACTATATCGGCGACGTCGACATGGGATTCGGCCGGCTTGACTCTTACCAGTCCGTGCTCGCGTGCCGGCTTGTTCTTCACTGAGAACGGCGCGCTACGGGAAAAGCATTTAAAAACGCATGGTGACGATCACCAATTCGGGATTCGAGGTGTCCGAGCTGCTGCTCCGGGTGAAGGAACTCGAGGAGCAACAACTCGGCCTTCGGAACTCCGTGATCTGCGCCTTCAACCAGCTCCTGGACCTGAAAGACATCAGCACCGGAGTGCACAGCACGCGTCTGGCGGAGTGGGCGCTTCGGGTTGCGCGTGAGATGAACATTCCCGAGAACCGGTCCTATCAGGTGGAAGTCGCAGCCCTGCTGCACGACATCGGAAAGGTCGGCGTGCCGGACGCCATCCTGAAGAAGAACGGTCCGCTTACCGCTGAGGAACGGGCCATCATCAATCGCCATCCCGAATACAGCTGGTCGATCCTGCGACTGTTTCCCGGACTCGAGGAAGCCAGCCTCTACGCCCTGCACCATCACGAAAGCGTGGACGGGACGGGCTATCCCGCGGGACTGAAAGGCCAGGACATTCCGCTCGTCTCGCGAATTATTTCTGTGATTGATGCTTACGATGCGATGGTTTCAAACCGTTGTTACCGCAAAGGCCTGCCTCACGAAGAGGCGGTGGCGCGCCTGCTGAAGGCAAGCGGCACGCAGTTTGACGCTGAGGTTGTGCGAGTCTTTACGCCCATCGCCGAGAAAGAAGCGGCGGATGTGTTTGCGGCGGCCGGCACCAGCATGTCAGCCGCCCTGTAGCTCACCAGTTCATCCCGACAATCGCAGCGACCTCAGGCAGCCTTCTTTTCGTCGCACAGTTGCTGGTAGTATTCCCGCCCTCGCTGGTAGCCGCGTGTGAAGGGTTCCTCGACGTTCACGCCGGGATACTGGCGCTCGAGTTCTTCGACCCGGTTGGCCATTTCCGCAGAGACCTGGTCAAACTCCATGCAGCGCGTGCGCGCATGGAGAGCCGATTCGAAACCCAGCCGGTAGAACTTTTCGTCGTCGTTGAAGTGCCTTCCGGATTCCGAGTAATGCTCCTGCTCCGCGCTGCGCAAACCGATCCACCACTGTTCCCGCGCCGCATCGACGGCTTCCGCGCCGGATGACTCAAGTGTTTTTCGTGACTGCGAAGCGGAGTCGTTGTTGTCCGCCAGCACGATGACCACGCTGTGCCCCTTGCGCAGCGCGTCTTCGTACACAAACAGTTCATCCTCTGGAACTCCCTGGCTGAGGGAATTGTCGAGTGTTTCTCCCGCGACCGCGCCCACGCCGGCTCCTGCGGCGGTCAACACGGCCGCCCCCAACAAGCCCAAGGCCGTGACCGGACCAACGCCGGGCACAATTGCGACCAGCATTGCTCCGGACAAACCAGTAGCCGCGCCCACCACGGCTCCAATGGCTTTTCCGATTCCGGGTTGCTCGGCGGCGTCGGTCGGAACCGACGCGGGCCGCGCCTGATCGTGCGCCCCAGAAGTAAGTAAGGTGATCTTGTCAGACGGGATACCTTGAGACTTCAGCGTGGTGACTGCTCGCTCCGCTTGCGCTTGGGACGAAAATATTCCCGTGATTGCTTGCATCGGGTCCTCCTTGGAGGTGGACGAATATATACCAAGTGGATGATCGGGTGCCGGCTAGGGTTCGCGCCATAGGGGAAAAACCCGAGAAGCCTGAGGAATTGCGGAATACCCACCCCACAGCCTTGCAGATGGCACTTGGATGACTTGTTCAGGTTCTCCAAAGCAATTGAGGTGTTCGGGCTTCATGCCACGTTTGCCGTGGGTGAGCGCAGGCATGCCGTAACCTCCCGGATGACCTGCTCATAATCAGCGGCCACCGCGCGCTCCACATGAACACGAGCGCCCTTTGCGCCTGCTTCTTGCGCCAACCTCTTGAACTCAATCTGAAGGAAGGCTTCCAATTGCTTCGGTGTCAAGACGGCAATGGGGACAGTAGCGGACTTGCCCGTGGCGGTCTCGATCTTCACGCAGTACGGAGATTCAGAAGTTTGCGTTTCCGGAGTCATGCGACACTCCTCTTTCTAACCAAATTTCTAACCAACAAGTAGACGGAAGAATTACGCGTCCTGAGCGGGACAAAAGTGACGGGAAAGATCCTAGCATTCTACCGCGTCCCTGCAGCGGTCGTGTGCTGCAATCAAGAAAATCGCGGAACGGCTCTGAGAACTACCCTTTCTCTGCAGGGCCCAGGGAATTCTGGCTGGTTGCCCAGGGGCAAATCTCCACCGGCGTCCAGCTTATCCCCCACCAAGCCCGTTGCTGGTGAGATGATTCCATAACAATGTCGGCTGTTGCGACAGTGATGCCGCATCCCGGCGTTTGACGAAAGACAATGGGTCGAGAGGGATCGAGAGAAATCAAAGGGAATGAAGAATCACGACACACCAAAGCACCCCGGCCCGTGGCGAATGATGCGAGCCAACGCAGAGTTTGCCGGGATTATTGTTGCCGTAGGTTTTCTCCTGATGGGACTCGTTACGATGCCCGCTCTGATTCTGGCAGCGGTTCCGCTCGGAATCGCCGTTGCCCTGCTACTCCGCTTCACGCGCAAAGGTTAGCGGCCCGCCAAAAGTGGTCCTCCATGGGGCAATGAGTGTAATTGCGATATTACGCCAACTGCCCCAACCCCGTTAGCAAACTGGCGGTGCTTTCACGCATAGCGTCTGACAAACTGTTAATTCTGCCAATTTCGGCGCTCAATTAAGTAGTCTAGCCTGCTAACTTGGGCCGGCTGAGCAACAAGAAAGCAGTTTGTTTTTTTCCTGTCCGGAAGTTCTGCCCGATGGAACCTTATCGAGAGGGAGACTATGAAGAGTCTATCCGTGTTCTTAGCATTGCTACTTGCATCGCCCTTGCTTGCAGCTGCTCAGAGCCTGGAAGTTAGCGGTGGGTATGCCCACATTTCAGGTGATAACGGTACCGATGGGTTGAATGTTGGCGCTGCAGTAAGGGTCATGCGCAGGGTTTCGGTGGCCTTTGACTATGACAGTGCATGGGACAGCTCGCATCTCGGGGTATTCGAACTGACTCAGACAGGACTGATCATTTCGAAGAGTCACTTGCAAGACTTCCTCGGCGGCCCGCGCATCTCCTTCCCAGGTTTGCTCAAGAACAAGAAAACATTCCTCCCACGCCTGTGGCCCTTCGCGGAGGCACAGTTCGGTGTTTCCCATCTAAACTCGAGCCTCGACAACCCGGCGACGAATGTCAGCCAGTCAGCCTCGGACAACGCTTTTTCATGGATGGTTGGTGGCGGAGCCGATTATCGGCTCGCGTCCCATTGGATGGGTCGCTTTAAGGTCGACTTTCTTCACACTAACTTCGCCGATACGGGACAGAACCGAGTGCGTCTCGGCTTCGGTATCGCGTACACGTTCGGGGAAGGAGGGGCAAAGGAAGCCGCCGAGGCCAAGCGGAAAGCGGATGCGGAACTAGCCGCGGCTGAGGCGCGGAGGAAGGCCATGGAAGAGGCCGAATGCGAGGAGTGCAAGAGGGAGGTGAGGGAGAAAGCGGCAGAGGCCAAGCGGAAAGCGGATGCGGAACTAGCCGCGGCTGAAGCCCAGAAAAAGGCCATGGAAGAGGCCGATCGGCAGAAGCAGGCCTTCCGCGCCCGCGTGCTCGAGCATTTTAATCGCATCCTGCCCACAAGCGACACGCCCCGCGGGTTGATCGTCAATATGGGTGACGTGTTGTTCGTTACTGGCAAGTCCGATCTTCGACCCGAAGGGCGAGAGGCATTGGCTAAGCTCTACGGCGTCCTGCTGACCTTCCCCTCCCTGCGCTTGACTATCGAGGGTCATACCGACAATAGCGGGAGCGCCGAAGTCAACCAGGCCTTGTCCGAGCAGCGAGCCAAGAGCGTGCGGGACTACCTTGTCAACCAGGGACTGGATGCCAGTTCGTTGTCGGTGCAGGGCCTTGGTTCGAGCAACCCAGTGGCCGACAACGGCACGGCCGACGGTCGTCAGAAGAACCGCCGCGTCGAAATCATCGTCTCCGGGGAGGTCATAGGAACCCAGATCGGACGCTAAGGCCTAGCATAAGCAAAGGTTTCTTCGGCAGTCCGAGCCCTGGCAGTATGTCTCGATCGCTCAGTTCGCGTGGCCGCGGCGCCTGCGGGAAAGAGGCCCTGCTGGAACAACGAGAGTCCGAATCGGGACTCGAAGTACCATCAAAACCGAGATTCTGGATTTTTGGTATCCCCATTCACGCATAAAGCCCGAATGTGTCGAAATCAGGCCATAACGCTCATTGAGGGGTTTTGAGTGTTTCAATGTGAACTGGGACAACTACTACAAGGGTTTGCCAGTCTTCAACGTGAACAAGTTTCAGTTCCCGGGCGCGTGGAGAATCGGCAATGCCGTTCCGTTTTATTCCGGCCTGCGAAATCCTTTCAACAGCAACGAAACGCTGGGACTCAGCAAGCGATTCTTCCTGGGCGAGAGAGTTAAGGCTGAGTTGCGAGTCGAGTTCGACAATGTTCTCAACCGAATGAGAGTCTGCGGGGGCAATCAAATGGACACCAGCCCCTATGACGTACCGGGACTCGACCCCAGCAACACGAATTTCAATTTTGGAATCGTTTCCGCAGGCGCGGCTTGCCAGGGCAACACGCCCCGGCGAGGACAAGCCTTCTTCAAGATCACATTCTAGGAGTCAAGATGCAGAGCAGGTCTCGACCGACACTCTAAGGTAGAACCGTCCCGCGTACTGAGTGACATCTCACTTTTAAGATAGGGCTCCGCATCGTGCCCCCATCATTCACGCGCCAGCCTCCAATCTCCTGCTCGATCACTCGACCTTAATCCCATGGCGGTAATCGCAACGGCGTCTACCACCTGGTGAATTTCCGTGCCACGTCGGACTACGAAGTGGAGATTCACGTCAGGATTTGTGGGAGTGTGCAACACAGCTGTTCCCCATTGCACTTACGTTCTCGAAGGCGACGAGAGACTCTTGGAGCCGATCAGGGAAGAGGAAGTCTTTAGCAATCGCGACGCCTCGGACAGTTCTGACGATGCTGAACGAGTGTCCGGCAAACCTGAAGGTAGCCACACCCTCTAGAAGCCCTTGACTTTTCAGTGCTTTCGTTATATTACGATTTGTTACGTTTTCCTCCCTTGTATGGCCGGATGTAATGAGAGCATCTCCAGTAGGCCGCAGAAGTTGAGCCCGAACCAGAAACGCGAGGATTCGACGGCCCGGCTACGGGACGTTTTGCGTAGCAATCGCCAGTCAAGGCAAGGTGGCATATTCGCAGTATGCTCCGCTCATCCAGCGGTGATTGAAGCTGCCGTCCAGCAATCGTTAGAAGATGGTTCGATGCTGCTGGTGGAGTCGACTTCAAGCCAGGTCAACCAGTTCGGCGGTTATACCGGCCTGACACCTGGTGACTTTGCGAAGTTCGCCCATTCCGCGGCAAGAAATGCCGGACTACCAGCCGAGCGAATCTTGCTCGGCGGAGATCACACGGGTCCATTCCCGTGGCGGCAGGAAGCATCGGCTTCCGCACTGAGAAAAGCTGGTGAACTGGTGCACGATTGTGTGGTTGCGGGATACAAAAAGATCCATCTCGACGCGAGCATGCCTTGCGGCGACGACGAGAAGGGAAGCCTCACGGAGCAAACCATTGCCCACAGGGCCGCTGTCTTGTGCCAGGCTGCAGAGAAAGCATATCGGGAATTGCCGTCCGGCTCTCCGCAACTTGTTTATGTGATCGGAACCGAGGTTCCCGCGCCTGGTGGGGAATCTGTCGACGCACATTCCCCTGTGGTAACAAAGACCGAAGATGCTGATCGAACCCTAGACGCGTTCCGGTTGGCGTTTGAAGAACTGGGTCTGTCGTCCGCATGGGAAAGGGTGATCGCCTTAGTTGTTCAACCGGGAGTAGATTTCGGATCGAAGTCAATCTTTGAGTACGATCGCGGCAAAGCACAGTCGTTGTCTGCTGCACTGTCAAAGTACTCAGGGATCGTCTTTGAAGCGCATTCCACCGATTACCAGTCTCCCCAAGCCTTAGCCCGGATGGTCGAGGACCATTTCGCGATCTTGAAGGTTGGTCCATGGCTAACCTTTGCCTTCCGGGAAGCAGTGTTGGCCCTGAGTGCTATTGAACGGGAACTTCACGCAATCCGGTCGGAGCGTCCCATCTCACGCGTGCGTGAAACTTTGGAAGCCGCAATGTTGCGCGATCCCGGTTACTGGCGATCGTACTATCACGGCGATGAGGGAGAGGTGCGCCTCGACCTCATATACGGCTACAGTGATCGCTGCCGATACTATTGGAACGGGCCTTCGGTCCAGGAAGAGATCACTCGACTACTCGATAATCTTCGTGAGAAACCGATTCCTCTTACCCTCGTTAGCCAGTACCTGCCCCTGGAATACGAAGCAATCCGGAGGGGAGAACTGCAAGCTGCTCCCGAACGGCTGATTGCGTATCACATTCGCCGAGTCCTGCGCGTATACGCTGACGCGTGCCGAGTAAAACAGCGTGGTTAACGTTGCCCGTGGCAGACGAGAAAGGTGTTCTGTGTCTTGGACTGGCAAAGACGTTGTGCAAGCTGCGAGGATCTCAAGTCGTTGGGTGACGACGGCTGCTCTCGCCATCGTGTGCGCATCCTGGTTAAGCGCTAGCGCTGCCGATGTCTCCACGAACACGCCTCGGATTCAAGGAGAACACCTGAGGATTGAATTCGATCGCTATCTGCACAGCCGCGTGGTCGCCCTCTTTGACGGCAACCAGACGACGATCGGGCCATTTGTGGCTAGTGAGAGAGTAACAATCGCCGATAAGGTGTGGAGCGAGTTTTCACTAGTCTCACAAAAAAACGAGCGGATTAGCGATGCTTTCGGAGGGGGAGAACGCCTCATCGTAGTGGGGAAAGCCGGAGCACTCACCAAGGAAGTCTCCGTCATCATCTACGATGAATTCCCCGCGATGGCCTTCTTTGATGTCCGTTACACGAACACTGGTGAGAGCAAGCTCGCTGTCAAAGGCTGGACCAACAATGCCTACACGCTGAACGCGCAGCGCATTAGCCGCATGCCAGCTTTCTGGTCCTACCAGAGCGGTTCTTATGAGAAGCGTCCAAACTGGCTCGTGCCGTTGCATGACAAATTCCGACAGGAAAACTTTCTCGGTATGAACGCCAGCGACTACGGCGGCGGCACGCCGATCGTTGACGTCTGGCGGCGGGATGTTGGCCTCGCAGTGGGACACGTCGAACTGCGGCCAAGGCTGGTTTCGCTCCCTGTGTCCATGCCGGATTCTGGTCATGCCCATGTCGCCGTGAAATATCGGCACGCCAGCACGCTGGTTCCGGGAGAGAGTCTCAATACATTCCGTACTTTTGTGGCCGTCCATCAAGGAGATTACTTCCGTGCCTTGGCTGACTACCGGCGGTTCATGATGAAACGAGGCTTTCAGGCACCCGCCCCGCCAGACAGCGCCTTCGGTCCGATCTGGTGCGCGTGGGGATACGGGCGAACCATGCAGCCCAAGCAGCTGCTCGACACGCTGCCGACGGTCAAGCGCTTAGGATTCCTCTGGGTGACACTCGACGATGGATGGCAGAACAATGTGGGCGATTGGGCACTCGATCCAAAGAAATTCCCGCGTGGCGACGCAGATATGAAGGCTCTGGTTGACCGAATCCACCAGGAGGGTTTTCGCGCGCAGCTCTGGTGGTCTCCGCTCAGCGCTGTACCGAACTCTGAACTGCTGAAGGCTCATCCCGACTACGAGTTAAAGAATCGCGATGGTTCTAAACAGAAGATTTCCTGGTGGAACTCTTACTACCTCTGTCCGGCGGACCACCGGGTGGTGGAGTACCACCAGGCTCTGGTGCGGAAGATCTTACTGGATTGGGGTTTCGACGGACTGAAGCTGGACGGGCAGCATATGAACGGTGTTCCGGCATGCTACAACCCCGCTCACCATCACGAACGGCCGGAGGGATCTGTTGAGGCCTTGCCGGACTTCTTCCGCGAGATCTACGAAACCGCCCAAAAGATGAAGCCCGGGTCGTTGGTGGAGTTCTGCCCTTGCGGCACCGCGTATTCCTTTTTCACCATGCCGCATTTCAATATGTCGGTCGCCTCCGACCCCCGGAGTTCGTTCCAGGTCCGCTCCAAGGCAAAAACGTTGAAAGCCCTGATGGGAGACTCGATCCCGTACTTCGGCGATCACGTCGAACTGAGCGATGGCGGAGACGACTTTGCTTCCACGATTGGTGTGGGCGGCGTGGTCGGAACGCAGTTTGTCCTTCCCGCGCTGGCGGAGAAGCGAAGCAAGTCTGATTTGACACCGCTGCGTGAGAAGGAGTTCGAAACCTGGCTTCGCATCTATCGCGAAAAGATGCTCTCGCAAGGCCAATATCTGGGACAACTTTACGATATTGGTTTTGATGTGCCGGAGACGCACGTCATCCGCAAGCAGCAGACTCTGTACTACGCCTTTTATGCTAGGCATTGGAAGGGCCCCGTTGAACTCCGCGGTCTGGAAGGCCGAACCTATGACGTCGTTGACTACGTCAACGGAACGAAGCTTGGAACAGTATCGGGACACGATGCCCACCTGAAAGTTGAGTTCGACAAACATCTGCTTTTGGAAGTGAGGCCAAAGTGAAGTGCTGAGCGGGCAACTCCTTGCCCTGGGAGCGGCGATGAAGAAGCTACGGTTCGGTGCACTCCTGTTGCTCCTGTACGGAATGGCGTTTGCTTCGACCGCGTCGTTCACGCAGCCCCGGTTAGCCGTCTTTCTGAGCAAAACCAGCTACCACCACGCGTGGGAAACGAGCCAACTCGCCGGGCATGGCTGGGTCGGAATCGCCACGCTGGCGGGCATTCCTTACGACACACTCTTTGTGGAGGAAATGCCCGGCGATCAGGAACTGTCGAAGTACTCCACGCTCGTGTTTGCCCAAGCCACCCTGGTGGATGAGGCGACGTATTCACAGATCGTTCTTCGCTTGCGCACTTATCTTAGGGGCAACCACAGCGTGGTGCTCGACGGGCCACTCGCAACCAAAGACGAGAACGAGAGAGAGCGCGATCATCGCGCTCTCGATGATCTGCTCGGTCTGGAATACAAAGGACTACTGGGCGGGACCGAGTACCGGATTCGAGTCACTTCAAATGATCATTATGTGACGCGTGGATTCGAAGTGTCGCAGTTCCTGACGCCGATGCTCGCGTCCGCCACGAATGTGCTGCAGCCGAGATCGGGCGGATCGGTATTACTTGTCTCGACCGATGGCCAGCACAGTTTTCCTTATCTTTCCTGCGCAACAGTGGGGAGTAGCCGCGTTGTTCTCGTGAGTGACTTTGGAACCTCGGCAGGCGCAGGAACGTTTTTTCGCAATGACCCGCCGCAAGTCATGTATGCGAACGACCTCTGGGCCGCGATGATCCGCGCCGTTCAATGGGCTTCCTATGGTGATGTGGATGTCCCGTTTCCTGCTCCGCAGATTTCCAATGCCAACCTGACGGCGGTTGTGCGATTCGATGGAGACAACAGCGGCGACCTCAACTACCAACTCAAAACGCTCAAGTTTCTTACCGACGTTTCGGAAGAGACCGGAGTTGTGCCCCTGTACACCTGGGTATCCAGTTTCGTGAAGAAGGCGGGTTGGGACAAATTGGCGCCGCTGGGCAAGCGTCTCGAGGATCTCGGAGGGGAGATTGGAACTCATAGCAAATTCCACGAAATCGATCGCAAAATGACTCCGGATCGCTGGCGCGAGGAACTCGACGGGTCGGTCGAGGAAATTGAGCAGAACATGCGGCGCAGGGTTTCCCGATTCGCAAGATTCAGTCCATGATCAATCCCGGCGACACGATCCCAATGGAGGACTACGGTGAAGTCGCTGGGCGCTTCTCGTTCTACATGACCCATGGCCTCGAGCAAAGCGTGCCACTGGGTTTTGGCAACATGACCTGGTTTACCGGTGCGAACAAGGACTTCGTCGTGCTGGAGAATTCCCCCCATCCTGACTACCAGTGGTTCTATGACCCGACGTGGAGCTATACGACGGCTCAGATTACTGCCAACGAAGAAGCCATCTTCGACCACATGTTCAAAACGTCGGTCGTGGAGTGATCTTCAACGAGATGTGGCATGACACTCAATCTCGTCGGCACTCGTCCATGAGGGCAAGGACAAGCGCATCACTAATGAGAATAACTTCCCGTTCTACGAGGCAATGAAAACGAAGTTTGCCACGCTCCCAGTCTATTGTCCCGAACCGCAGGAACTCGCACACAAACTGCGTGCGATGGCGCAATGGAATTACTCGTGGAAAGCATCGGACGACGCTATCGAGATGACGCTCGATCTCTCCAGTCTTCGCCGTGACGACACAGCGGACTCCCTGGGTGGCATGGGGATCCGTGTTGAGAACACGCGGAAGTTCATCCAGTCGGTTCTGATCGATGGACGCCTGCATCCTGCCTTTGATGACCGGCTGTTGATTCTGCCAAGTCTCGCACCCGAAAAGAAGCACACCATCACGATCAAGCTGGGTGCCCAATCGACGACCGCACCTTATCTGGCTTACGTTTCGAAGTTGTTGACCGAGGCTGTGCCGACTCCGGCGGGTTTGGCCTTCAAAGTAAGGGCGAAGGCCAAGGCCAGATTCGCCGTTGCATTGCCGGGGGCGGTCGTACTGAATGCCGACTGGCAGGAGTGGGACGATGGTAATGGTCACATCAAAGGGTTCGTGCGATCGGACTGTCGCATTGAGCTCGTAAAGGTATCCGCCTCCGCATTTCGTCTAACATGTTCAAATCTGCCAATCCTCGCAGTAAAAGAAAATCCGGGCACGCTGGTCTTGCGCCTCGGCGCGTCAGGTTCGGAGGCGCCGCAGGTTGGTTTGCGATCTGGTCAAAAGTTGCGTCGGGCGACACTGGGTGATCTTGATTTGAAGATTAGAAACATCGGCCAGACTTATGAGTTGGAGCTCCCGGTTTCACGAAAGAATCAGAACTAATTCTCTATTTCTCGGAATGAGTGTTGAGCGAGTCCGCAGCGCATCACTGTCTTCCAGCAAGTCTGATCGATCGTGAGCTTTGTCTCGCGAACCGGCGCGGTCTGCGGCCACGAAATGAACCGAAGGAGGCGGTATGAGATCGAGGCTTCTAGTCAGATACGCACTTCTTATAGTTACGGCGTTGCGTCACATTCGCACAGGAGAAGCCTGGAACCTGGAAGCCTGACACTGACTGGGGTCATCGGCGACTGGGCCAGAAAGCCGACCTGGAATTCCTGAAGACGAACAAGATGACCGTCACATTTGGGAGCGGAGCCCCCAGCTTCGAAGATGTGACTCGCGAAGAATTCAATCGGGGGATGGAGCAAGCGAAGGCGACCAATGGCGCCTTGCACGACAAAGGCTTCATCGTCCTCCGATATCTGACGAGTTCGATCCACGGGCGTTCGGCGTCTAACAAAGACGCCCCGCAGAAAGATCAGATCCGGATGCTGCAATTCTGGCGTGAAAAGTGGAACGAGTACGAGGACTACCTGGTCCCAAGCCAGCAGAAGACCCGACGACGTGGATCACGGTTCGGCCTGACGGCAGCTTCCCCATTATCGCTATGCCCCCTACGGTCAGGAAACGACCAGCGAGTTCGAAACCTCGGGGCTGCCCTAACAATCCGTACTTCACTGGGTTGATGGAGGGACGGATACGTGCGCAGGCGAAAACTGGGATCAACAGCTCCTAGTTCGACTGGACGCAGATCGCGGGCGGAACGTGCTACTGCGGGTACTGCA